>CAWFKF010000095.1:0-22249 GCA_963816005.1 uncultured Solirubrobacteraceae bacterium
AGAGTCGTCGAGCATCCCCACACGCCGCCGGCCGCTTGCGGGCGTTGCTGCCACTCCTTAGCGCCGGCTTCCGTTCCAATGGTCCTTTCGGGCCGGATCGCCGCGCGTGGGCTCCGCGATGTCCTCGTTCGCCGAGCGGAGGGGAGCTACGGCCGCTGCCGGATCGGCGTGTAGTCGAGTCGACGCTCGCCGGTGTAGATCTGGCGCGGCCGCGCAATCTTTTGCTCCCTGTCGTCGATCATCTCCAGCCACTGCGCGATCCAGCCGCTCGTACGCCCTATCGCGAACAGGGCCGGGAACATCTCGACCGGCATGCCCAGAGCTTCGTAGATCAGTCCGGAGTAGAAGTCGACGTTGGGGTAGAGCTTGTGCGAGATGAAGTAGTCGTCCTCGAGCGCGCTCCTCTCCAGCTCGGTTGCGATGTCCAGCAGCGGATTCTTTCCCGTCACGTCGAACACCTCGTCGCACGCCTGCTTGATGATCTTGGCGCGCGGATCGAAGTTCTTGTAAACGCGGTGGCCGAACCCCATCAGCCGCTCCTTGCCCTGCTTGACCCCCTCGATGAACGCAGGGACGTTCTCCCGCCGGTCGATCCGGCGGAGCATCCTCAGCACCGCTTCGTTGGCGCCACCATGGAGAGGGCCATAGAGAGCGGCGATACCGGCGGCGACCGCCGAGTAGGGATCAACGTGCGAGGACCCGACGCTCCGTACCGCGCTTGTCGAGCAGTTCTGCTCGTGGTCGGCGTGCAGGATGAAGAGCACATCGAGTGCGTGCTCCAGCTGCGGATTCGGCTCGTATTTCAGTTCCGTCATCTTGTAGATCATCGAGAGAAAGTTGCCGGCGTATGAGAGGTCGTTGTCGGGGTACACGTACGGCATCCCTCGGCTGTGCCGGTAGGAGAACGCCGCGAGCGTCGGCATCTTCGCGATCAGGCGAATGATCTGCAAGTAGCGCAGCTGCTCGTCCCTGATCGCATGCGCCTCGGGATAGAACGTCGAGAGCGCGCCGACCGATGCAAGCAGCATCCCCATCGGGTGGGCGTCGTAGCGGAAGCCGTGCATGAACTCCTTGATGTTCTCGTGCACGAACGTGTGATGCGTGATCTGGTTGGTCCACTCCTCCAGCTGCGACGCGCTCGGCAGATGCCCATGGATCAGCAGGTAGGCTACCTCAAGGTAAGTTGACTTCTCCGCGAGCTGCTCGATCGGGTAGCCGCGATATTCGAGGATTCCCTCCTCGCCGTCGAGAAACGTGATTGCCGAGCGGCACGACGCCGTCGCCATGTAGGCCGGGTCATAGGTCATCAGGCCCAAGCCGCCCTCGTCGGTCTTGATGTTCCGCAGTTCCGTGGCGCGAATCGTGCCGTCCTCGATTGGGACCTCGTAGTGCACACCAGTACGGTTATCAATAATGGTCAGCGTGTCAGCCAAGTTAACCGCGGCGCTAACGCCTGCCTGTGGTTCCTGAGTCACGGTGTTCGTGGCACTCCTCTCAAAGTTATCCGCGGTCTCTCGAAGATCGCGCAATCGTCTACTCGTAGCAGAAGGCTTCGCCCTTGCCATCCGTAGAGCTCTCGGATCCTGACCGCGTATGTGGCCGCTGTCAGCCGTGCTAGAGGTGGCCTTGGCGGGGTACCGCCAACATAAGCCCAAAAGGTGTAATAGGACCGCTGATCGGGCCGTGATCGCCGCTATTTGTTGACGAGGAGCAGGTCGAGCGCTCGTGTGCGGTCTTCTGCGCTCGGGCGGGTGTATCCGCGGGTCGTTTCGAGGCGGGCGTGGCCGAGCAGCTCGGCGACGATCACGAGGCCGGTCCCGCCACGTACCAGGGTGGTCGCGAACGTATGCCGCAGGATGTGAACGGTCGTGTCGTCGTCGAGGCCGGCGGCCGCGGCGATGCCGGTGATGATGGCGTGAGCGCCGCGGACGCTGAGCCGCTCGCCGCGTTGGTTGAGGAACAGGGCAGGAGTGTCGGTGGCTCCGGGCCAGTCGGCGCGTTCGGCGAGCCAGCCGGTAAGCGCCGCGTGGAGTTGTGAGTGGATCGGGACCTGGCGGACGCGATCGCCTTTGCCGAGGATTCGTAGGACGCCCTTGCGGGCGGACCGGTCGACGTCGTCGACGTCGAGTGCGACGATCTCGCTGATCCGCGCGCCGGCGTAGAAGGGGACCAGCGCGAGCGCCTGGTCGCGTGGCGACGGGCAGGTCTGGACTGCTCGGAGGTAGCGGAGCTGAGCGCGTTTGTCGAGCGCGCGCGGCATTGCAACACTCTCGCCGCCGCGCGCTTAGCGCTAGCCGACCACCCCCAAACGCATCTAGCAGAGCATTCTGAGGCTCAGATTGCGCCACGAGATGCGACGCCTCGCCTTGAAGTTCGGACCGACTGGTCGCAATGCATCGCATCTCGCGGAGCATTCTCCCAACCAGAATGCCCCGTTAGATGCGTTTGGGGGCCGACCATAGCGTCGGATACGCGAACGATGCGACGGCCGGAGGCCGAAGTCGCGCCGATCCGCACCCAATGCGTTTTCACGCCGGGCGCCCAGGGCTCGATCTCGAAATCCTGGAACCGGTCGATCTCAGCCTGGTCGGTTACTTCTTCGGCCTCGCCAACGATGATCACGCTCCACCCGGTCCGATCAACCGGATCCGTGCCGTCGATCTCAAACGCCGCAGTCCCCGAGCTCAGGGCCTCGCGGAGCCCGGAACCCAGCGCCGAACGGAAGAGGACAGACTGCGATCGACCGTCGAACACGTAGTTGACCGGGCGGATCATGGGTGCGGGCCCGGGCGTGATGCCGGCGATACGCCCAACGTGACCGCTGCTCGCGACCAGCATTCGCAGGCACTCATCCCGGCCCATCTCAATGAACTCGATCATCTGCTCCCTCCGTTCACGCGGCGAGCGCGAAACAGCGCTACGAAGCTGAATGCGTACTTACGCATGACAACACCCTCCCCAAAGAGCGTTCCCCCGCCCGTCAACCGGCGCATCGGCAGATACTGCGAGGCCGCCAGGGGGGAACTACTGATTTGGGGCTCTCCGAGGGTGAGTTGGCGGTGAAGTCACAGCGAGTTTTCGATCGTGGCGAGAGACTGGCAGGGTGAACCTCGGTCCGCAGGCGAGCGTGGAGCGAAGCGCGAGAGCGGCGTTCGCGGAGTGGAACCCGTAAGCGCGGCGGACCAGCAGTTTGACCTTGTTGTTGAGCGCCTCCGCCCGGGCGTTGCTCAACTTCAGGCGACGGGCGGCGAGTATGCCCTGACGGTGTTTGCGGATCGTGCAGCCCAAGCGGATGAACGGGGCGAGCCGGCAGCGGGAGAGGCGGGACAGCAGCCGGTCGAGCAGCTCGCTGACGGCCTCGACGGTGAGGCCGGGGGCGAAGATCGCTCTGACCATCTCTTTCATCGTCCAGGCACGCGCGACCTTCCCGCCGCCGGCCTGGATCGCGGCGAGTGTGGCCGCTTGGCGGTCGGTGAGATCGGAAGGGTTCTTGAGCAGCGCCCAGCGATCGTGCTTGAACTGTTTGGCGGCGCCGGCCTGGCCCGCGTGGCGCAGCTCGTTCCAGTACTCGCGGCGGACCTCGTCCAGCGCCTTGGTGGCGAGTTGCACAACGTGGTAGTTGTCGATCACGATCGTCGCCTGCGGCGCGTGCTCGCGGACGCTCTTGGCGTACCCGCCGGTCATGTCCATCGAGACCGCGGTCAGCCGGGACGCGCGTGCGAAGATCGCCGGCTCGATCTCGCTGCCGTCCTGGAGCCATGCGCCGGGGATGCCCTCGCCGGCCGGGACGATCGGGCACGGGCCGAACGGGACCATGATCGCCGGCTCAGGCTCCCACGACGGCCGCCCGGCGTGCGCCGGCGGGTCCTCGGCCGGCGGGTCGAGCTCGGCGAAGAACTGATCGGCGGCGGCCTGGCCCTTGCCCTCGGTGCCCCACACCACGCACCCGCGCGCGTGGTCGGCGATGAGCGTGAGGTAGCGGTGGCCCTTGCGCCACGCGACCTCGTCGATCGAGATCTCAAACAGCTCCCGGAGCCGGTCGGCCTGGGCGAGATGCTCCTCGCCGACGCGCTTGATGATCCGCCCGATCGTCTGCCACTCAATCCGCACCAGCCGTGTGATCGTCGTCTTGTCGGCCTTCGTCGCCAGCCACGCGACGAGATCGTCGAAGTCGCGGGTGAAACCGGCGCGGTGACGCGCGAACGGGACGCCCTCGACATGCACCCCGTGCTCGGGACACCGCAGCTGCCGCAGCGTCGCGCGGATCTCGAGTCGCCAGACGCCAAGGTCCAGATGGCGCCAGACCGACTCGTGATCCTGGATACCCTCGCGCGCCATCGTGGCGTACCCGCACACCGGACAGATGAGCCGCTGGCGGCGCAGCGCGACGCGCACAACGACACGATCAGAACCGAACCGCACGCCGCGCACCCACACCCCCTCCAAGCGCAGCAGACGACAGAATGCGGCAGTGACGCGCACGGGCCAAACCTCCAGCTCGAGGAACTTGAATACCCGCGAGCCTACGGCGCGGCTCGTGCGCGTCGCCTGCCACTACGCCAAGAACTCAGAACCGCTGCAACTAGCGCCAAACCAGCTCAAGATTCACCCCAGATCACCCTCGGAGCCTCTGATTTGGTCCCGGCTGCATCGACACACCCAGACACTTCCGCTTCGGGCTGTGCGACGCGAGGTCGCACGAAACGGCGAGTAAACGCGCAGGATTGGAGGTTCGGCTGATGCAAGCTGTCCGGCCGTGGCCTGTCCGGCTGCGACCTCGTCGGCGAGTGAGGCCAGCGCCGGCGCCGCGGCAGTAGCAGGGCGGCAAATATAGTCGCCAGCACGCTGCTGAAACGGACGGTCATAGCCTCAGGCTAGGGAACGGTTCCGCGGCGCGCCATCCGCGCGCGACCCTCAACGCGCGCAGGAGAAACTACCGAGCGTCAGCGAGGCCGTTGAGAGCCGTCCTGCGCGCTTTCGCGTCGTAGACGCGCCAGGATGTGCTTGCGGGGGAGGTGTTCGAGGTCGTGGCCTTCGCGGACGTGCGCTTGCACCCTGGCGACAAGGTCGTCCTCGTCCTCGGCGTCGATGGCTGCGGCGCAACGCGGGCAGGTGAGGGTCATCGTCATCGCTGTCTCCTTGCACGGTTCTCGCGTGGGAGTTGCTCTATTTCCCGTGGGAGTGTTCGTGGTCCGCGTGCGCGTCACCGCCGTGGTGCTCGGCGACTCGCGGCTGGATAGGGCGGCCGTCGCCGTCGACATGCCTAGTAGTACTTTGTTAGACGCTGTCACTCGTCCTGGCGTAGCGGATGAAGGTGGAGTTGGTCGAGGTCGACGGGCTGCTGGCAGGTCTGGCAGCGGCTTGCCCAGCACTTGAAGAGCGGCTGCAGCAGGAGTACTGCTTGTTCGAGGGTGAGGCCGTAGGCGGGGCTAAGGTGGACGGAGGCGCTCAAGGGTGAGGAACCCGTGGGCGGTGGTGACGAGCGCGGTGTGGTGGTACCACCCCAGCCAGGAGCGGCCTTCGTAGTGGTCGAGGCCGAGTTCGCCCTTGAGCTGGCGGTAGTCGAGCTCGATCTTCCAGCGAAGCCGCGCGAGGCGGGCGAGCCGTCCGGGCTTGGTGGAGGCGGGCAGGTTCGCCAGCCAGTAGTCGGTCGGGCAGGGCTTGCCTTTGGGCCATTCGGCGATCAGCCATTCCTCGCGCGGCGGGACCTCGACGCCGTTGGCCCATCGTTGGTCGTGCGCTCGCCAGTGGTGCGCGGCGCGGACGCGCACGAACATGAACCGGGACTTGAGGTGCCTGCCGTCGGGCCCGTCGCGGAACGTGACTGTCTTCAGTCGCTTCTCTCCCAGACGAGCAACCAGCGCGCCGATCGACTCCGCTTCGCGGTCCGGGTGCGGGCGAGTGTTGGGGCGGCCGCGCTTGCCGGCGGGCTGCTCGGGCACGGTGAACGTCGTCTCAGGCGCGAACACGGTCGTCTCCGGCGTGACCGACAGCACATACTCAAGACCCGCGCCGTGGAGCTTGTCACGCAGCTCGGTGTTGTTCCCGTACGCGCAGTCGCCCAACACCGGCGCCCGCTTGACCTTCCAGCCCGAGGCGCGCACGGCCAGCTCGACACCCAGCTGCGGCTTGGTCTTGAACACGACATCCGCGGGGATCTTCGCCTTCTTGCGCCGCGCCTGGTCCGTGCACCATTCCTCGGGCAGGTACAGCGCCCACCCCAACGGCACCGTCCCGCCCACACCAGCCGCGTGCAACGAGACGCCGATCTGGCAGTTACCGGTCTTCCCCAGCGTCCCGGAGTACTGGCGCTTGACCCCGGGCGAGTGCTTGCCGTCCTTCGGGAACCCCGTGTCATCCAGCACCCACGCCTCAACATCGATCTCGGGCGCGACCCGCTCAGCGACCGCCTTCACCACCAGCGCCGGATCCCACGGACTATCGGCCACGAACTGCTGCATCGACTGATACTCAGCCTCACCGCCCAGCCGCGCGACCAGCGGCTCAAGCGACTTACGCTTGCCCTGCTCCAGCAGCCCCCGCACGTACAGCCCACCGTTGATCATCTGCACCGGGTGGCGCATCGCCTCCGCCAACACCTCCGCCGTGAACGCCTCAGCCCGCTCCCGCACCGCCGACGGCGGATCGACCTGCTCCGGTACCTGCGACTCAGACTGCGCCATTACCACCATCATCCCCTCCTCACGCCGGCAACACGAACGCGAGAAGGGTTCGCCGCACCCCCGGCGAACTCCTACCCACCGACTAACAAAGTACTACTCATATGGAGGAGCGTCTGTCAAGTGAGCAGCGTTCATTCTTCCCTCGTTGCTGCCGTTGGGGGGTTGGTGGAGGTGTGCTCGGGTGGGGAGGCGTCGGGCGAAGTTCTCGACGTCGGTCAGTCTCATATGCGGGGGTTGGCTACCCCAGGTCCCTGGTTGCGTCGCTGGCGGACGCGTGTCTAGAAGCGGGCGTGGCCTGGTGAGGGCTGCCCATAGTAGTGCCGCGCGTGCCAGCGGACTTCGGGGCCCGGCGCCTCCCCACCCGAGCGGGAGCGGGCTGTCAGCTGGAGTTATGGAGCAGTCGCGGCGGCCCAGAGGAAGCAGGCGAGCTCGCGCGCGCATGCGACGGTGATCACGTTGCCGGGCTTCTTGCGCTCCCGCATCCGGCGGTGGATCCGGTAGAGGCGGTGCTGGGCGCGTGAGGCGATCTGGAGGACGTGGTCGGGCAGGCCCTCCTGGCGCTCTGCGAGCGTCCGTCCGATCCTCGGCGGACGGGCGTAGTGCCAGGCGGCCTCGACCAGGATCCGCCGGGCGTACTTCGAGCCGGTCTTGGTGATCGATCCGTGCACGTCGGATTCGCCGGACTGCTGGCGCGAAGGCACCAGCCCCAGCCACGATCCGAGCTGCACCGCGCGAGGGAACCGCTCGAAGCCGGCGACCTCGAGCACGACGATCAACGCCGAGAGCGTGTCGATCCCCCGGAACGCGCGCAGCCGGCGAACGACGGGCCAGAACTCCGGGTCCAGCGCAACCCACGAGAGCCGCTCGTCGAGCGCCTGTTTGCGCGTCACGAGCCCGTCGCAGGCGGCGAGGTTGTCGATGAACGCCAGCTCGGTGTTCTGATGCTCGAACCTCTGCGCCGAGAGCCACTGACGGTGCGTCTGAGTCCAGGCGGTGCGGTCCCACACGCGACCGTGACGCAACAGCAGCTTCGAGAGCCTGTGCCGGCAGCGCATCAAGTCGAGCCTGACCTGCTCGCGCGCCCTGGCCAGGTCCCTCGCCGCCTCGAACGTGGCTGACGGCACCGCGATCGGTGTCAGCGCGCCAGCCATCAGCTGACGCAACAACAGGTCGGTGTCCCGACGATCGGACTTGTTGCGATCCCCCGACAGACGCGGCGTCTTCGATGGCGCGATCACCTGACACTCGATCCCCGCCGCAACCGCCGCCCGGTACAGCCCGAACCCGGTCGGGCCCGCCTCGTAGCACGCACGCACCGGCCCCGGCAACCCAGCCAACCACCCCACGACCGGCTCCACCGCCCCGGTATCGAACCGCTGACGCGACAGCTCGCCAGTCACCACATCCAACGACGCCGCATAGGTCGAGCGCGCGTGGACATCCATCGCCGCCCATGTCATCGTTCCCCTCACGGCCGGACCTCCTTCGTATGCCTGGATCTTGCATTAACGACCGCGCCCCGGGGCTGGCCGGGGCGCGGAAACGTCGGAAACGTCCGCCTGGGCAAGGAGAATGCGGGGTGCTGAAACTCGCGTCCCGACCTCAGGAGGATCACCCAATTGGTGAAGCGTGATGGGCTGGTTGACAAGCTAACTGTGAGGGCGGACGGCACGGGTCAGGTCGGTCATGCTGGCAGTGCGCTGCTGGCCGGGGTCGCGGACCGCGTCGGGTTGACACGGGCGCTGTCGGGGGCGATGGCGCCGACCAGGGAGCGGCGCTCGGCGCATGACCCAGGGGTGGTGCTGCGCGATCTGGCGGTGATGCTCGCCGACGGCGGGGAGTGCCTGGCTGACCTGGGAGCTCAGCGTGATCAGCCTGACCTGTTCGGCAATGTCGCGTCTGACTCAACGGCGTTCCGCGTGATCGACTCGATCGACGCGGAGTGCCTTGGCCGGCTGCGCGTGGCGGTCGCGGTCGCGAGGGCGCGGGCGTGGAAGCTCGGGGCGCGTCCGCAGCGCAGGGTCAAGCCGGACGGCCCCGAGCGGACGGTGCTCGACCTGGACGCGACGCTCACCACCGCCCACTCGGAGAAGGAGGACGCCAAGGGGAACTTCAAAGGCGGCTATGGTCATCATCCGCTGCTCTGCTACCTCGATGGGACAGGGGAGGCGCCGGCGGGGGTGCTGCGGCCGGGCAACGCCGGGTCGAACACCGCGAGCGATCACACGCTGGTGCTCGACCTCGCGCTCGCCCAGCTCGACCAACAAGCGCTCGACGGCGAGATCCTGGTCAGGGCCGACGGCGCCGGCTCAACGCACGAGCTGACCATGTACTGCCGCGAGGCGAACATGCGGTTCTCGTTCGGGTTTGATCTCTCCGAGCCGGTGCGCGAGGCGATCATCGCCGTGCCTGAGGCCGTGTGGGTCAAGGCGATCCGCTCAGACGGCACAGAGCGCGAGCACAGCCAGGTGTGCGAGATCACCGACCAAGTGGATCTGTCCGCGTGGCCGCGGGGCTCAAGGCTGATCGCCCGGCGCACGAAGCTCACGGAGGGCGACCAGCAGTCCTTCGCCGACCATGACGGCTACCGCCTCGCGGTGTTCCTCTGCGACCAGCCGGGCGAGAGCATTCCCCAGCTCGACCTTGACCACCGCGGCCACGCCCGTGTCGAGGACCGCATCCGCCAAGCCAAGGACTGCGGCCTGTCTAACCTCCCGTTCCACAGCTTCGCGAACAACCAGGTGTGGCTGTGGCTCGTGCAGCTCGCCCAAGACCTCGTCGCCTGGACTCAGCAGCTGTGCCTTACCGACCAAGCACGCGCGTGGGAGCTCAAACGGCTGCGCTACCGGCTGCTGCACCAGTCGGGGCGGATCGCCCGCCACGCCCGCCGCACGATTCTGCGCCTCTCACGCCACTGGCCCTGGGCAGGACAGCTCGCCGCCGCGTTCGAGCGGCTGCAAGCGCTCCCACCCCCAACAGGCTGACCGCGGCGCCGCTGGGCGCCGCCACCCGACGGCCAATCGCCCCACACCCCGGGCGTCAGCCTGCCCACAAACCGCCGGCCAGCCCCAAAGTGAACGTGTCCAAGCCGCCGGCGCCACCGCCACCCCACCGATCCTCACCAGCCACAACCCGACACACCCCGACACCCCATCCAGACCGCTCGCAGAACCCCGCGCGATGCTTACTGCAAGCGACGCGATCCCGCGCCTACTGCAAGATCGAGGTATGGGGTCAGCCGGAGCCCATCTCCGGCCAGACAAACCCCCGCAAAATGCGATCGAGGTCCGGCCTTCAACGTCCCGGCGAATCATCCTCCATAGGGTCTAGATGGGTCGGCCTCGAAGGCATGCAGGCAGTGGTTCGAGCAGAAGTAAAAGGTCCGTCCGTCGACGGTCTTCGTAACCGCTCTGGCGCGGTCGACCTTCATCCCGCAGACGGGGTCGGTGGCGCCGCGGCGGGCGGTGAGCCAGAACAGGTGGCGAAGATGGCCAGTCCGGCGACGTTGAGCACGAGCTTGTAGTTGAGCGCGATCGAGCCGAAGATGTCGGTCCGCGTGGGCCGCGCCCCGGTGGGGATGAGGCCGAGCGCGCTGAACACGACGTCGATGATCAGCGCGGCCAGGACCATGGTCACGAACATCAGCGCGGTGATCCGAACGGTGAACGGGGTGCCGTAGTACTTGCGGTAGATCGCGAGGATGGGCAGCACGATGAGGTCGGCGAAGATGAACGCCATCACGCCGGCGAAGCTGATGCCGCCGCTCCATACTCGGAAAAAACGCAGATTTGACGGAGTTGGGCCGGTTGCTGCTTGACTATCGTCCGGCTGCCCCAGCGCGGTCCTTGATCCAGCGATCGCTGTCGTCGTGTTCTCGGCGGCTGACGTTGCGTAATGCCGTCTTCCCGGCGACGGTGATCCTGCGCGGGGCCGCAAGAAGCGGCACCGGTGCGGCCCACCCACGCCATCGCACTCGTCAACGACGACGGCGTCAGCCGACGATTCCCGATCTCATCCTGCCACGACCCTGTGGTCGCGAAATCGCCTGGCCACGGGGGCAACGGGCGCCAGGCGGCGTCAGCAACCGCCGCGACCGGCCCACCACGGGGTCGGTCGCGTCATCACGGCGACTGCACGGTCGTCTATTTCCTGTCGATCTGGTCCTTCAGGTCCCCAAGCACGTCCTGCGCCTTATCGACGGTTGAGTCGACCTTCCCCTTGAGCTTGCCCTTGTTCTCCTGGCGCTCCCCTTCACGCTCGGTCTCCTCGTCGCCGGTGACGGCGCCGACGGCCTGCTTCGCGCGGCCGGCGATCTTGTCGGTCTTCTCGCCCATGGTGGGGCCTCCTTGTGTCGGAATTGGTCGTGGGCCGAGACATGTCGCCCTGGCGGCGACGAACCAAGCCAAAGCTGTAGATGGTCGGGGCGAACATGCCGGCGGACGTGCGGAAACCATCGCCGCGATCCACAACAGCTGCTCTAGAGCGAGCCATCACCCGCGCCGTCTGTAGTAGCGACCTCGCGCCAGAACCGCGAACAGCACGAAAATGACGACAAGCGCCCACAGAGGTCCATGCCCACGAACCTACGCCGAATCGCGACACGAGCATCCGTAGCGCCCACTGAGGAAGCCACGGAAAACCCGTGGGAAGCGACCCAATCCGTGGGTGTGCCCTGGTTTTGGCGCGCGCGAAACATGTAAGTCAGGACCGGTCGAAGCGTCCGGCGAGCTCCGCGCGCCGGCCACGTCAACGCCGGCCAATCCGAGGCGCGAGCCGTGTAGCTCATGACGCTGGCGCCGTCGTCCAACGATCCGGTTTTGCGTACGAAACTTCTCGGCGCCGCCTCTTCGAGCTGCTCGCCGGTGAGTAGGTGCGCTTCGTCGGGGTCGGGACCAGGGTTGCCGTTGACCGCACCCACCTTGCCGAGTTCTACGCCGCGCGGCTAGCCGAAGATCGGGAAGCGCCGTTTCTTGGCGAGTCGGTTCATTGCGTTCTGGATCGCGGATTCCACTTCTTGGTAGATCGAGTTGACGTAGTCGCGATCGTTGACGCGCTCTGGGTCCTTGTCGAGGTGAATCGGGTCGAGCAGCTCGGTGCGGATCTTCGCTGGCAGCGGAAGGTGCGTCGGAACGCTCTCGATCGTCAGCCCGAAGGGGATGCCGAGCACGATAGGCAGCTGCGAGCCGCGAAGCTTTTCTTTTAGACCCTTCAGCCCCGGGATGTTCTCGAGCCCGTTCGCGATCCAGCGGCCCTCGGATAGGACGAATGCGGTGTCATGCCCGCCGACACTGGCCACGGGAACGATCGGCACGCCTGAGCGGATCGCCGTGCGTACAAAGCCCATGCGCCCGCCAAGGACAGCCTCATCGCGCCTGCGCCAGTTGCGCATCGCGTCGACCTCGCCCCCCGGCCAGATGATCACGTCGCACCCGGCGCTGAGCGCCGCGCTGACGCCTTGGCGGGAGGCGGGGATCACGCCGACCTGGCGAAAGTAGTCGCCGAGGCCGGGCGCGGCCATCAGGACATCGTGAGCGGTCGCATGAAGCACGCGCTCGGTCCCGAATCGCTGCCACCAGTCGGCCACGAACGTCCACGCGTCCATCGTTAGCGACCCGCCTGAATGATTTCCGATCAGCAACGAGGTCTCCTCGGGCAGTCGCTCCCAGCCGGAGGTTTCAAGCCGGAAGTAGTACTTGCAAATGGCGTCCCAGACAGGCTTCTGAGCGCGCATCAGTCTCTGGTTGGGGCCATCAAGGGCGTGTTCGGTAGCGGCGGCGACACGCCTACCGATCAGGCCCTCGATTCCACCTTTGGACTGGCGCGCATCGCTCCCGGACTTGGCCACTGCAGCCGGATCGAGAGCCGCCCGGCCGTTGCCGTTGTCCAGCGTCGTCGCGCGCGGAAGCGCGCCGTTGAGCTCAGGAGTTGCGCGCGGGGGCGCACCGTCGAGCTGATCCCCCTGTCGGGGCGGTGATCCAGGGATGGTTGCCATGAGCAATCCCTCCTCCTAGCGCGTCGAAAGCCTCAGCGCACCGTTCTCGTGACGAGCATCGCCCGAGCGGACACCCACCCGCCGCACTGACCAGCAAACAAGTGAGTGGGCCATTTCCCAATGCCTCGGCACGCATTGATAGTCGCCGATTATCCGGAGACGTCCTAGCTAGGATCCCCCCTGCGGGGCGCCGTGACATCGGTATGAGACACGGCTTCTCATGCGGAAACCCCACAACTCGTGTCTGACGCTCCTGGTCTCGGCCAGCCTCACTTCCCCCTTCAGGAGCAGGACATGGAGAGCGGGACAAACCGTGGGAGTTCCGCCGTCAGGGGTTGCTCGTCCAATCGGCGGCATGAGTCCCGGGCACCTGCGATGGAAGGCGTCGGCGAGGTCGTCGTTGAGCACTTGGGTGCGGATCTGGAGCAGGAGGTGCGCTCCACGTGGTGACCAGCGCATCTGCTGTTTCTTGACCATCCGTTTGCTGATGACCTGGTTGACGGCGGATTCGACGAACGCGTTGGAGATGTTCCGTTGTTCCCCACGGGCCTGCACGTCGCGGGTTCACCGCGGTCCCGTTGGCGCAGGCGGTGCCACGAGCCGCTGGATGGCGGCTGAGCTCGCTGCCGCGCGCTTTGGAGACTGAACAGGTCGCACGGCTGCTTGAGAGCTGCGATCGGACGACGGCGATCGGGCGACGCGATCATCCACCGATGGCAGGCGGCGGTGCCGCACGTACCGTAACCTTGAAGCGACCCGAAGAGCCGCGATGCCCGCTAACGACCAGCTAACGGCGCTCGACGCTGCATTCCTGGAGCTCGAGCAGGCCGATGACAGCGCGCTGATGCATATCGGCGCCACGCTCGTGTTCGACCCGCTCCCCGGCGGTGGGACGCCGACGATCGGGGAGGTGCGCGAGCACCTCGAACAGCGCTTGGACCTGTTGCCTCGCTACGTCCAGAAGCTCGGCGCGCCCCGCACCGGCGGACTCGCCTGGCCGTCCTGGGAGCGCGATCAGCGCTTTGAGATCGAAGCGCACGTTCGTCATGCGACGCTTCCGTCGCCGGGTGACGAGCGCGAGTTCCTGGACTGGATCTCGGACTACTACTCGCATCGCCTGGACCGCAGCCGCCCGCTGTGGGAGATGGTGCTGCTCGACGGTCTGGCGGACGGGCGCTGGGCGCTGGTGTCGAAGACCCACCATTGCTTGGTCGACGGCGTCGGCTCAATCGACGTCATCGACGTGCTGCTCGGCGCAGAGCCCGCGCCGAGCGAGCCGTCAGTGCCCAACGGCGCACGCGTGTCGGCCTCCGTCGAGGCCCGGTCCGGATGGCTGCCGCATCCACCCGCGCCGGTCGGCCAGGCGGCCGGCGCTGGCCTCGCTGCCGCGCGCGCCGGCGCGCACGCGCTGATGCATCCGCGTGAGGCGTTGGAACGCTCGCGGGCGGTGATCGATCTGCTCGTCCGTGACGAGCTGATCGCGGCTCCGCGCTCGAGCCTGAACGTGCCGACCGGCGCGACCCGACGGATCGCGACCGTCCACGTCGAGCTCGAGAAGGTGCAGAAGGTCCGGTCAGCACTCGGCGGCAAGATCAACGATGTCGTGCTGTGTGCCGCCACCGGCGCGTTGCGCGCGCTGCTGCTCGAGCGCGGCGAGGACCCGCCACGCCAGGGACTGCGCGCGATGGTGCCTGTGAACATCCGCCGCGAGGGAGCGCACGGCGAGCTCGGCAACAAGGTCTCATCGCTGTTCGTCGAGCTGCCGGTAGCCGAGGCCGACCCCCTGCGCCGCTACGAGCTAGTGAGCGCCACGGCGGAGGAGCGCAAGGCCGGCGGGCAGGCCCTCGCAGCCGGCGCGGTGACCGGGATGACCGAGCTCGCGCCGCCGGTGCTGCACACCGTCCTCGCGCAAACGATGTCCGCGAAGCGACTGTTCAACGTCACGATCACCAACATCCCCGGCTCGCCGCGTCGCCTGTATGCGTTCGGCGCGCCGATGGTCGATCTCGTGCCGATCGTGCCGCTCGCGGCCGAGCACACGATCGCGATCGCCGCCGTCTCCTACGCCGGCGGGGTGACGTTCGGGCTACACGCCGATCGCGCCACCGTGCCCGACCTCGATGTACTCAGAGACGGCATCGTCACCTCCCTGCGCGAGCTAGCGGCCCTGGCGCACGCGACAGCGGCGGCACCTTAGCGGGCAGACGCGCTCAGCCGAGCACCCGGCCGGGCTCCGCGTCGAGCCTGTAGCTCGCGCGCGTCAGTGACCGCTACGCGTCCCTGTCATGCCGAACTCAAGTGACCCTCAACAACCGTGCGCGACGCGACGCACACGCTGAACGGGATCCTCGACAACCAGACCGTGCCGCCGATCGAGGAGCACACCACCGACACGCACGGCTACACCGAGATCATCCTCGGCGCCTACGACCTCCTCGGCCTGCGGTTCGCGCCACGAATCCGCGACCTGGACCGCCAACGGGTCTGCCTAGCATCGGAGCAGAAGTGCCGGGTTTCGGTCAGTGGAAGTTGAGGTGGCCGATGGACTGCGATGCGTCCAGGCCGCGCCCGCGGATGTGCGCTGCTGAGCGGCTGCTGAGGGATGGCTGGCGCGGGACCTCAGCGTCGCCGGTTGCGCTTGCGCGCGGCGCGCTGCGCCTTGCGGTGCTGGGCGTGCTGCTCCTGTTTGGGTGCGTGCGATCCGCTGGTTGGGCGCAGCCTCGCGGCGTCGACCATGCGGTCGGCGGCGGGGCCGATGATCGCGTCGCGCTGCTCGCGCGGTCGGGCGTTGAAGTCCGTCATCCAGGCGGCGAGCGCGCCGGGTGCGCTTGGGTCGATTCCCTCGGCCTGCATCTTCATGACCATCGACTTCGCCAGGCCCCATTGCGAGCTGTCGCCGACGCGCTCGTGAAACTCGTCGCAAAGCTCCTCGCAGGCTTGCTCGAGCTGTTCGAGCGGCTCGCCGGAAAGGCTGCCGCGCGCGTCGAGGAACCCCAGGAACGCGCGGACGCACTCGGGGACCGCGTTGAGCGTCTCCTCCTCGACAGACACCTTCCGCGGGAAGTAGTCGAGCAGGTATTCGGCCAAATCCGCCTGCGTCCAGCGCCCGAGGCGGCCATCGTCGTAGCCGCCCTTCCACTGCAGCATCGACGACGCGACGAAATCACCGTGCTGCCACACGACGCCACCGGGCGGGTGCGTCGCCCGAGCGTGTTGCTCGAACTCGTCGAGCAGCTTGTCCATCACGCGATGAAAGCTTCCCTCGTCCTCTGCCGCGTCGACGATCAGTTCCGCGTCGTCGTCCTCCCACGGCGCCAGCACCAGCGGCCGCGGCAGACCAGCAGGGTCGCCGGTCAACGCGCGAGAGATGATCGACAACACCGGCCCGGCCTTGTGCCCGAGCGCGCCCTCCGCTTCGACTGTCCGTCGCGCTGCGGCGAGGACACGCGCAGCCAGCTCGTCGGCCGCGATCGGCCGCGGCGCAGCTGCGCCGTCGACGCCGTCCAGCAGCTCGCGCGCCTCGCTGACGGGCGCCGGCGGCGTAAGCCCGCAGTCGACCAGCGCACCCCCGGTATCCTGATGCTCGATCCCCAGGATCGCCGCCTGGACCTCCCGGGCGCCCGGCCGGGCGAGCAGCACGACCAGCAACTCGGCGCCCGCGCTTTCGATCCGCACCGCCTCCTGGACAGCGAGCGTCCCGACTCCGGCCGCGGCGCGCGAGACGACCCCCTCCCCCGCGAGGCGTCGCGCGCTCGCGCGCGCCTGCCCAGCGAGCGGCTCCGCGGCGAGCACGGCGATCGCCGCGAGCACACCCGCGGCATTGGCGTCGCGGCGGGCGTCGATCGCCTCAATGACCGCGGACGCAACCCCTGCTGGAATCTCGGGCTGCTCCAGCGCTATCAGCAAGGTGGCAGCGAGCTGCTCCAGCTCGGCCGGGTCCCCGAGCGGCGGCGCGTCGTCGAGCATCGCCACGAACGCCGGCACGATCTGCTCGCGCAGGATCTCTGACTGGACTTCACTGATCTCTGAGGGCATCGCGTAAGCGTAAACGCCCACCCGGCCGGACCGACACGACACCAGGAGCGCCTTCTTGAGGACAGAGCGTTGGCGCCGACCGAGCTCATCACCTCCGCCCAGCCCGAGCCTCGCATGGTTCGGCCGAGGCGCGGCAGCTAACGCTTGAACCCGATGCGCCTCTCCCGCTCTGACCGCCCGGGCGGCGCCATCAGCCGCCGGATCGCTTCGATCGCCGACTGGAACTGGGCGTCATAAGGCTGCTCAAGGACATCCAGGCGCGCCGCCAGCTCCTCGTTTTCGGACAGGAGCCGTCGAAGGCGGACAAACGCTCACATGATCTCAACGTTGATGTGCGCGGCCCGCTCGCTGCGCAGAACGCTCGACAACATCGCGACACCCTGCTCCGTGAACACTACGGGCGAGTAGCGGCGGAGCTTGTGCTCCCCAGCGCCGCCGGCCAGTTGTCGCAGCGGGCCGTGGACGCAGACGCGGGGCATAGTCAGATCCTAATCTAAGACTCTGGGCGGCGCCGAAACTCATCGTCAACCCAAACGCAAACGTTCGCCGCGGCGAACGTGCTGCTGGCGGTCGAGCACGGCGTCCAGACGATCGGGACCAACCCCCGGTATGAGCGCTACTTGTCCTCGACCGGCTCGCTCACGATCACGGGGGGACTCGAGGAAGTGAGACGAGACACGCTGGGGCTCAGAGCCTCGGACTTCATCGACATCAGCGGGTAGGCGCCGGCTCATCCAGCACCTGGCCCGCCTCCGCCGGCTCGTCCAGCAGCTGCGCCGCCGACCGAAGCTGGATCGGCTTGATCAGCCCGGCGTCTGGATGCCCCGTAACCGAGCGGACGCAGCTCGAAGGCGACACGGAGCGGTCGGAGCGAGAGGTCCGCTCAGCGCGAAAGCGTCACGTCCTCGCGGCCTTTGGCGCCAGCCACCACCTGAGAGTTCGGGCTGCGGTCAGCGCGAAACGCGGCCGTACATGCGCGCCCGCGCGGCGCTCGCCGCGACGCTGTGGCGTCTGGGGCGGCGCGAGGAGGCGGTCGAGCATCAGCGTGAGCTGATGCGGCTGAACCCCGCGACAACCAGGGGCTGCGCTACCGGCAAGCGAACTGGCTGTTGGCACTCGAGTCCTGCGACGAGCTCGAGGAGCTGTTCGCCGCCCACGCCGGCGACGGCAACGCCCCAGGGTTCACCTACACCAGGGCGCTCGCCGTGTTCGCTCGTCGAGGC
Organism: uncultured Solirubrobacteraceae bacterium; assembly: GCA_963816005.1. Lineage (GTDB taxonomy): Bacteria > Actinomycetota > Thermoleophilia > Solirubrobacterales > Solirubrobacteraceae > Palsa-465. The sequence goes on from CAWFKF010000095.1 coordinate 17,934, forward strand.
GCGGGCGCCCGGGCGCGCGCGCTGCTCGATGAGGCGCGCGAGCTCAACCCGCATATTCCCTCCTACCTGTCCGGCCGCAATTATGAATGCGTCAGCACACTGGGACTCAGTACGCCACCGCGTCAAGGTCGACTAGCTGTTCGCTGGGTTGGTGTGCGGGGCGTAGTGCAGTGGGATGGTTTCATTGCGAGGCATCCGGTGATAGGTGAGACATTCATACGCTTCGTGGATACGGTGATGATCTGAGTATATCATTTTCTCGTATTCCGAACGCGCGTCTTTCGCTGCGCGGACCGCCGCGGGCGCGCCGAGCGTCTGGGCGGGGAGGGTGGTGCGGATCGCGTAGAGGCCGTCCAAGGAGGCCTCGGTGTTGATCTGCTCGGTCTTGCGCTCATACGCGAACGCGCCGTCGGAGATCTGCAGGGTGAAGTGCTTGGCGACCTTGTACTTGTTGATGGTCTTGCCGGCGCGCTCCCCGATCTGACCGGCGTCAGCGCCGCGCAAGCGGCCGCGGGGGCCGTGGACGCTGGCCTTGACTTTCTCAAGCTCCGTCTCGGTCGCGGCCAGCAGTTCTGCGCGTTTGCGGGCGCGCTCGGCGGCGACGGCCGGGTTGCGGCACACCACGAGCCGCTCGCCCGGGAATAGCGGCGAGCTGATCTCCGCGAGGTTGACCTGGTCAAACAGCGACAGTTGCAGGTCGCCGGAGTTCACCAGCGAGCGGATCTGCACGCTCTTCAGCGCGCTGATGAAGTCCACTCCCTGTTCCTTGAACGTGGCCGCGTGGGCTTGGGTGATCATCCCGCGGTCGCCGACGAACACGACCTGCTCGATCCCGAAGTCCTGCTGGATCATCCGCACGGTGTCTGCAACGGTCTGCTGATCGGTGACGTTGCCCTCGTGCACGCGCACACCGACAGGGCGGCCGTCCGGGCTGCAGATCAGCCCGTAGTTGACCTGCAGCTTGCCCTTCACACCATCGCGCGAGTAGCCCAATCTCGCCAGCGGGCAACAGCGCCCTTCCATGTAGCTCGAGGACAGGTCGTAGAGCACGAACGCGTTGCTGTCGCCGTCGCCGGGGAGGTGTCGGCGCGCGAGCGTCCGCTCGATCCGGTCCTGGCGCTCCAGCAGCCAGTCCATCGCCGCCAACAACTCGGCCTCCTTGACCTCGCTGAGCGACAGCTCATCGCCGAGCGTGGTCTGCGCAAAGCGCCTCGTCGCTGACAGCTTCGAGCCCGGGGCGATCAGCCGCTGGCAGATCATCGCGACGACCAGATCACGCTCCCGGCACGTTCCCGGCGACGACTAGCGCCGTGGTTGGGAACTCGGGTGGCTCACGCCAAGCGCGCGGGGTACGCCGCGCGAGGTCGGTGGCGCGCTGATATTCGGCGCTTCGGGTGCGGTGGCGCGGGCAGTACCTGCTGCCCGGCGCCAGTCCGTCGCACCGCGCCCAGTCGTCGGCCCTGCGCACGTCGTGCTCGCAACGCCTGAGTGCGAGCGAACGGCATCCGGGACAAACCACGATCCCGTCGAGTCCACACCGGAGGGCCTGAAGCCGATGATGATCGTGCGCGAGGGTCCAGCCGGCCTGATCACATCGACGACGCAGGTGAACCTGCACGCTGAGAACGAGACGCGGCTGCTGTCGATCCCCGTCGACGACACGCGCGAGCACACCAAGGCCGTGATGGGCGCAATCGCCCGCAACAACGGGCGGGCCGTCGACATGAGCGAATGGCACACATTGCAGTATTGGCTTGCGGACGGTGAGCGGCGCGTCGAGGTGCCGTTTGCCGAGAAGCTCGCGGACCTCATCCCACCGCTCACGGTCAGACTGCGGCGCGATTTCGGATCGCTGCTCGCGCTTGTGCGCGCACACGCGCTGCTGCATCGCGCCACCCGCGAGATCGACGAGCACAAGGGCGTCATCGCCACGGTCGACGACTACGCGGCGGTCCGCGAGCTCGTGGTCGACGTGATCAGCGACGGGATCGGCGCCCAAGTGACGAAGGCGACGCGCGAGACCGTCGAGGCGGTCGCCGACATCGTAGCTAGCGGCGATCAGTACGCGACGAACGCGCAACTGGCCGAGCGGCTCAAGATTGACCGCAGCGCCGTATACCGGCGTGTGAGCAAGGCGATCTCCCAGGGATACCTCGTCAACGACGAGGACAAGCCGCGCAAGCCGACGAAGCTCAAGATAGGCGAACCGCTGCCCGGGGATCAGGTGATCCTGCCGGAGCGAGAGTGCGTCGCCGGCTTGTGCACTTGTGCACACCACTCGGAACCCCCACACACCACTGACGACGTCGACGACGCCACGCCAGAGGACGAGGATCCGCGCGACAGGCTCGCCGCGAAGTGGGGCGAAAGCCTGTTCGGAGGTGCGGCGTGACCGGCAGGCCGCGCACCCGCCACGCGAAGGCGATCGCCGCATGGTTGATCCACGAGCTCGAGACCGGCGGACCCGGAACCCTCTCGGAGCTGATCGCCAGGATCGGGTACGGCGACCAGGACGCGCTGACAGCACAGCAGGTCGCGGTGACGAATATGGCCGTCCGCGAGTTCCTGCGCGGTCCGATCGCGATCGACCCCTGGACCGGCCAGTGGCACTACCACCAGCCGGGAACACGGGCGCCGTGGCGTGCGAGGAAGGCGTCGTGACCCCGAACACGGATCCGGTCGCCGTGCTCGCGGGACTCGTCGCCGAGCGGATCGCCGTTTGCGGGCCCGACGTGCCACGCGTCGCGCTCACACGCCAGGAAGCCGCCAGGGCGCTCGGCGTCAGCGTCGACCACTTCGAGCGGCACGTGGTCGCCGAGCTCCGCGTGATTCGGTCAGGGCGGCGTGTGCTCGTGCCGGTCGCGGAGCTCGAGCGGTGGGCGCAGGAGCAGGCGGCGTACGCGCTGCAGGAACATCGCGGCGGTAAGTGTTGACCCGAGCGCATTTCGGCGTACCATCAACACTTATGAGCAAAGGCCCCGGAACCGTGATGCGCCGCCTAGAGGCCGCTCTGACCTCCGAACGGCAGCGGATGCCCGAACTCGCTCGCAACGTCTACGGGCTCGACGCCGGCGCCGAGCCCACTCGCGCGCAGATCGAGTCGGTGCGCCGCGCTGCCAAGCGCCTGGCCGACCAGGGGCGCGCGGAGGTCGCCATGCGCTACTGGGAAAACTGGGTCGGAGACATTGGCTCCGGGCGTTACGTTGAGCGCGGATACCTGACCGCGCGCACCCCGCTGACCGAGGCCGAGCAGAAAGCCGAGCTCGAGAGAAGCGGCAACCTCCGGGTGCTGGCTGAAATGTTGGGCGCGGAGAAGGTCGACTGATGGCCGGGATTGCACGCAGACACAGCAAGGGATGCGCGTCCCGCGCCGGCGGCAAGTGCGACTGCAACGCCGGATATGAGGCGAGCGTGTACATCGCCCGCGACGGCCGGAAGGTCCGCAAGACATTCCAAACGGCCGCTGAGGCGCGCTCGTGGCGCGCTCACGCCGCGCGTAGCGCCCTGATCGGCGGGCTCCGGGCCCCCACATCGCTCACCGTCCGCCAGGCCGCACTGGAGTGGCTGGAGGGCGCCGAGAGCGGCATGATTCGCAACCGGTCCGGCGATCCGTACAAGCCGAGCGTGCTCCGCGGCTACGAGGAAGCGTTGCGGCTGCGGGTACTGCCCGCGATAGGCGCGCACAAGCTCGCGGACATTGCCGTCCCGGACGTGCAATACCTAATCGACCGCTGGCAAGCGGACGGGTTGAGCGCCAGCGCGATCCGCAACACGCTCCTACCGTTACGAGTGATCTATCGGCGCGCGGTCGCCCGCGGGATCGTCGCGGTGAACCCGACCGCTGGGGTAGAGCTTCCCGCGATCCGCGGTACCCGCAACCGGATCGCGTCACCCGATGAGGCCGGGGCGCTGCTCGACGCGCTCGAGCAGGATCGGGCGCTGTGGGCAACCGCGCTCTACGCCGGCCTGCGCCGCGGCGAACTGATGGCGTTGCGATGGGAGGACGTGGATCTTGCCGCCGGCGTGATCCACGTCCGCCGCTCCTGGGACCGGCATGCGGGCGAGATCGCCCCGAAATCCCGCGCCGGCGTCCGCCGGGTCCCCGTCCCAGCCCGGTTACGCGACGAGCTCGTCGAGCACCGCATGAGCGGCGACAGCGACGGGCTCGTGTTCGGCCGGCCGGACAGGAGCCCGTTCAACGCGTCCACGGTCGACGGCCGCGCTCGCCGCGTGTGGAAGGCCGCCGGTCTTGAACCGATCGGATTGCACGAGGCACGTCACACGTTCGCGTCGCTGATGATCGCCGCCGGCGTGAA
>CAWFKF010000096.1:0-23535 GCA_963816005.1 uncultured Solirubrobacteraceae bacterium
GATGAGTAGTGCCACGACGGTTATGCGATGTAGCAGGCGAGGCTGCGGCTGGGGCGGCCGAGTTGGTGGTTGAGCGATACGGCGGCGGCGAGCGCGGCGAAGCGGGCGCACAGGCGGACGCGGACGTTGGCGAGTGTGCGGGCGCCGTGGCGTTCGAGCGTGAGGATGTCCTTGCAGGTCTGGAAGATCGATTCGATCCGCTGGCGGATCGGCGCGAGATGCGGTCCGCGGGCGTGCTCGTCCTTGCGCCGTGGTCGCATGATCGTCGCGTGGAGCGCGGCCAGCTCGGTCTCGAAGTCCTTGCCGCGCAAGTTCTTGTCGCCGATCAGGATCAGCATCTGTCCGGGCGCTCGCTCGCAGCGGGCGACCATCTGCACGCAGACGAGCTTCTCGTCGACCTTCGGGGAGGTGAGCGCCAATGCTCTGGGGGTGCCGTCGGCGCGAACAGGGCGTGCAACCTGAATCCCCAGAAGTAGCGGCTGTGGCTGGCGCAGTAGCCGTAGTCGGCGGCGTTGGCGAGCGCGTCGGTGAGCCTGGAGCTCCCGCCGCGCTTGACCGTCTCGCGGGAGCGCGCGCACTCCACCGGCGTGGAATCGACCAGCAGCAGATCATCGAAGAACCCCGGGCTCTGGCGCGCGAAGTGCGCGATCAACGCCTCGATCTGAGGCGAGAGGCGCAGCCGGCGCTTATGGAACGCATCGCGCGCGGGCAGCTGCGGGAACAGATGCACAAGCCGTGTCGCGGCGACCGCCAAGAACCGGGGATCGGACGGGATCCCCATGATCGCCTGCGCAACGCACAAGGCGACGATCTCCGCGTCGGAGATCCTCCGCCGCGCATTCCCCGCGCGTGTGGGCAGGAAATCGTCCACGACGCAGTAAACAACCGTGAGCAGCAGGTCGAGGTTGGCGTCCATCGAGGCCCTCCCGAGGGTCGCGCTGGGTAATGAGCACCGCCGACTCCGACCTGCGCTGTTATGTCCCCTTCACCGCCACGACCCCGCCGCAGGCCGTGGCACTACTCATCTAGGGCCGACAGTCAAGATCAGGTAGCGCGATGCCATCTCTCCAAAACACCGTCGACACGGACGTGTGGGCGCCGATCGGGCGGTCGCTGCTCCTCCGTGCCAAGCAGTCACATCGTCAGCGGACCAGCGCGCAGGACGCCGACCCAGCCGCAGTCTCGCTTTCACAGGCCGCCGGGTATCTGACGGTAGCCGACAATCGACCTGCTCTGCGCGGAAAGCAGGAGCCTCCGGCCGTCGATTCCCGACCTCTCAGACTCCCGCTGCGGAACGATTGCAGGCGTCCGCTGAGGCAGCTCGCGTGCTGTCGTCGGACAGGCGGAATCGTTCCAAACCAGCGAGAGGCGGGCCGATCCTAGCGTCGCACACTGCTGCATCACGCCTGAAGGAGTCACGTCGGTGCGGCTGCCGCTGCGCGCTCAAGGCAGAAGCGGCCGTGCATTATTGCGACAGGCTGCTCGGCGTCCTCGGCGCGATGCTCACGCCGCGTCGCCGAGCTCCTTCTCGTACATCACCCAGCCGAGGACGGGAGCCATCCCGGCGCGCTCATAGAGGCGAAACGCGCCGGTGTCGCTCGCCGCGTCGACGCCAAGCCCGATGCTGTGCTCGCCGCGCTCCCAGAAGCGCCCGAACGAGTCGCCTAGGAGCGCCGCCCCCACGCCCTGCCTGCGCCACGGGCGACGCGTGAAGAGCGCCTGGACAAAGCCGCCGCCGTACGTGTTGGCCGTGCAGATCGTCCCCGCCGCGATCTCGTCCCTGGCACGGACGACGCACCAGAGCGTCGGGTCGAAGCGCTCGCTCCCGAGGTGACCCTTCGACCACGACTCGAAGTCGCGCGGCACGTAGTCCCAGTGATCCGCGAACGCCTCCTGGTGCGCGGCGTGGAACTCGAGCACATCGCGCGTCGGGTCGAACGGGACGACGCACAATCCGTGCGGCCACTCGGGTGGGGGTGGCGGCGCCTCGAGCTCGATCCGCAGCTCGCGGAAGACGCGCACTGCTCTGTAGCCGAGCGACTCGAGCAGCCTGCAGGCGGCGGAGTCCGCCTCGAGAACGCTGTTCTGGATCCTGCGTGCGCTGCGGCGGGCCGCGTCCTCCTCGAGCCCGGTTGCGATCAGCTTCCCGATCCCGCGCCCGAGCGCGTCGGGGTGGGCGTACCCCTCGGCGCGCCAGGACTCGCCTAGCTCGCGCACCGCCCCGTAGCCGACGATGCGGTCGCCGTCGCGGACAACGCGCGCGTTCTGCTCGAGGTCGAGGTCCAACCATTCGTCCTCCAGATCGGCCTGCGAGAACGCCGTCTGGCCGTACAACGACGACTCCAGCGCCAGGACGACCTCGGTCACAGCCGCCGCGTCGGCGGCGACGGCGGGGTCAAGCCGGAACGAGCTCATCGAGCGTGTACACGAGACCGGTGAGATCCGCCGCTCGCGCGTCGAATGTTCCCGGCCTGGACCGTGTCGCTAAGCACCCGCCTATCAAGTCGGGGGTTCGTCCCTGGCTCGACCACGTCAACCATTGTCGCTGCCCCGCTAGTTCTACTTCCCGCCGATACGAGAAGTCTCGAGCCGTCCAGTGCAGCCGCGCGAGAGATCTGCTCAGTGCGCAACCAGCGTCGTTCGACCTACGTGACGGGGCGGCCCAACGGCGCAAGCGCGCGCCTCACGCGGATCCAGCACCTTGTTCGGTCAAGGTTCCTGGGGCGAACACCAGCGGCGGCCGTGCCGTCGGTGGGAAGATTGCACGGCTCGCTTGGTTAGTTGGCTTTGAGCGCCACGGTGTTCGCCCCCGAGGTATCTCGCCGGTCAGAGGTGGTCATCGATGCGGGCAAGCCTGGAGCGTCCCGCGCCGGGGAGTCGGATCGCGGGCGGGGCCGACTGACCACGATCTGGATCATGGCAATGATCAGGACAGCCACGGTCAGCATGCGCTCGCTCGTGGGGATCTCGTCGAAGATGGCGTAGGTCTGAATCGACACGGCTAAGGCTTGGGCCGCGATCGCCAGCGCGATCGCCGACCATCCGGTGACCTCTCGCCGCTCGAGTCGACCGGGGTGCGGTTCCCAGGCCGCGTAGGCGACGAGAATGGCGGCGCCCGCCCATGCGGCATCGTAGACGCCCCGATCATGAGAGTGCCCAAGGGCCTGCACCGAATTGATCGCGTCGGCAACCCCCATCACCGTTAGCGCGACACCGAGCGCCAGCCACATCCGACCCGGGCGCCAGCCCATCACGGCAAACACCCCGAGGATCGCCCCGACGAGGACCGCGTCGCCCAGCGGATACGCAAAGTCGAGCACCACGGCCAGCCCCGTAGCGCTCGAGTGCTCCGCGACCGGCTGCAGGAACAGGGCCACCCAGGGCGTCGCAACGAGCAGCATCACCGCGACGCCGTCGATCCAGCGGTGAAGCTCGAAGCCAGGGACCCGGTCTCGGACCAGCAGCGCCAGCGCCGCGACGATCAGCGGATACCAGGCGAGCCAGAAAACGTCTGAAATGCTCGTCGACGGTGCTGCGGCGGCGACCCCGAAGCGAATGCTCCAGATCGTGTCGCCGACAGCCCAGCTCGCGAGCGCGAGGGCGACCAGCAGCCACGCCGCGCGGCTCCGGCTCGCGCGCAGCGCTCCCACGAAGCAGGCGACCGCGGCGCACCACAGCAGCCCATCGTTGATCCAGTCATCGAAGAGGCCGTCGACGCCTCGGCCTCCCAGCCCAAAGCCCTGCTGGGCAGCGTAAAGTGCGACCAGCACGGCCATGATCGGCCAGAGGACGCCGATAGGCGGAACACGCAAAAGCGCGCCCCGCCGCCGGGCCGCTTGAATCTCCACGGACAGAGACTAGCCGGAGCATTCTGGCGGACGCGATCAGACCTCACCATGCGGCCTCCGCAGCACCCGACCAAGGAGCGGTGTCCCTCCTGTCCCTTTAGATGGGTCATCCGGGATTTCCGTGGGTGAGGGGGTGGTCGGGGTAGAGTTGCAGGCCCCCGCAGTGGAAGAAGATGGCGGTCTTGAAGTGCTCCCGGTTGCGGTAGCCGTAGGCCATCTTCTTGATCGTCTGGATCTTGGAGTTGAGGCCTTCGGCCGTGGCGTTGGTGATCCGCGCGGTGGCGAAGTAGTTGAGCACTCCTGTCAGGTGGCGGTTGATCATGCGGGCCACGTCGATGACCGAGGCAAGCCGTGAGTGGGTGGCCCAGAAGTACCAGTGCTTATAGAAGCGACGGGCCCAGCCGAGGCGGTGGTAGTGCCACAGGGCGCGTAGGCTCTCCTTGATCGCCCACGCCCGTCCGGTCTTGAGATTGGTGGCTCTCAGCGCGGCGAAGCGCTGCTTGTGGCGTTCGGGGAGATTCTCTTGCGAGTACAGCCACAGGTACTTTGAGGGCTCTCCGGGCATGATCGGGGGTGACGACACACGAACACGCGTTTTCTTTCTGGCCCTCCGAACCGCGTCACCCGTATTCCGCCACGACGCTCGCTCGACCCCGGGATGACCCGGTGCGCACGCACGGCAAACGGCGCAACGAGAAGGGAATGGAGCAGGCAGCTCCCCGGCACGCCACGACCCCCGTCAACGCGGGCAGCGACCCCGACGCCCCCCAACGACGCCCTATGGGGCGAGTCTCGCCATGATCATCCGGATGCGCCTGCGCGCAGGCGCGGCCATCCCTGGCCGCTTGAGCACGCATCCGCTGTGCCCACGATCGCCGGGCACGGGGCCCAGCGAGCAGTCCACAACCCAGCAGCAGAGGCGCACGCGACTTCCACCCGCCGCTCCGACGACCAAAAGCCCTGCTCAGGACGGAATCTCGATCGAGAGTCACCCCCGATCATCCACGGAGCCCCACTTTGAGCCGGTGAGGAGATCCAGACCCTCGGCTTGCAGTGCGCGGTGCTCGCGCTTTCTGACCGTGTCGACGGCCTCGACCATGTGCTTCATGATGTGGAAGCGGTCAAAGACGATCTTCTCCTCGGCGTCGGGCAGATGGGCGCAGACGGAGTTGACGTAGGGCTCCCACATGTCCATCGCGACCGCCTTGATCTGGGCGCGCTCGTCCTCGCTGAGAGCTTCGAAGTAGCCGTCCAGGCTGGCCTGCTTGCGCTCATCAGCGATGTACTCCACCGTCGCGCGCTCCAGATCGCACACCAAGGTCAGGTAACGCTGCCCCTTGGCGGCGGCCTTCTCATCGACCCCGATCAAGGGTCGGCACCCGGCGCTCTTTGCGGGCCATGCCCCGCGCCACTGCGCGCTGGATCAGATGCCAGCCCTCATCCCAGCTGATCTCCAAGATCTTGCACGCCCCGGTGATGTCGGTCTCGGTGAGCACGTCGATCGCGAACCGCTCAAACAGCGTGGTGAAGCGGGCATGCGGCTCGGCCCACGGCAGCAGCACCTGGCGCACCCCGTGAGCAGGGCAGGACACCCTCGGCGGGCGGGCGTGAAGCCAGGTGATAAACCCGCAGGAGTCAAGATGGCGCCACGCCCGCTCCTCGGCGTGATCGTAGACCGACAGCTCCGTGCCGCACTCGGGGCAGGGCCAGCGCACCCTCTTGGTGTGGCCGACCATCACGTCGACCTTCTGATCGGCCACCGACAGATCCACGCTCTGCACCTCCCAGGGCGCCTCGATCCCCAACAGCAGCCGGTAGAGCTCCACATCGCGCATCGCTACCTCCCAGGTTTCTCCGACGATGCGCAGGATAGGATCCCGTCGGCCAGATTCTGCCGGCGCGCGACGCCCCCTCGAACCCCTCCCCCCCGCGGGTTGACCGCAGTCTCCGGGTGGGGTCCGGACCCCCCGCAGATCAAGCGGCACGGACGCCGCGCCCTGATATCCGGATGATCCCCGGCGGGACTCGCCCGCAGGGCGTCGTAGACGCTTGGGTGACCGCTGCCGATAACGCGCAACCCCGGCTCCGGGATCGCCCAACCATCTTCGCCCCTTCGCTGCCCGGTCGTATTGCGCCTGCGAACCCCGCCGCCGCCCAAAAGTAGCCCGGGATACCGCAGCGTCAACCCCAGCGCACCCCGTGGAACCCACGGAAAACCCGGAACAACCCTTTAGATGTGTCCGCGCGGATTCCACAGTGGCGAGGGATGAAGCCCTCGCGGGCGTCTGTCGGGGACACGGGCGGACAAAGTTCGCGGATTCCGTCACGCAAGTCCAAGCCGAGGTTGACGTCGCGCTCGCCGCCAAGCTTCGGTCGTTATCTCGGACAGCGTCGCGGTTGGCACGGGCGAGGACCCCGACGCCTGAACGCTGATCGCTCTGCATCGCGTGTTCGCCGACACCCCCACGATCGCCGACGTCGACTCGCTACCGCAACGGCGGCATCGGCTACGGCGCGGTCAAGGCGCAGCTCGCCGAGGTCATCAACACGCACGTCGCGTCGATGCGCGACAGCTACCAGCGGCTGCTCACGGACCCCGGCGCGCTCGACGCCCGGCTTGCCGACGGCGAACATCACGCCCGCCGTCGCCGACCGCGTGCTCGCCCGAGCGAAGACCGCCGTGGGCCTGTAGCACTACGCGCCGCGTAGAAGATAAGCCGCTGACGCCGCGCGCTCCGCACTTCCGATCACCAACCCCCGGCTACCGCTTTCCACGCGGAAAGGCAGCGTTCTGGATGCCAGAACCAGCGCGGCGCGTGACCGCTGTCGGACAAAACCAGCAGCTAGCTCCTCGCTGCCCACGTGAGCACGAGCATAAGTCTGCCGCCGGGCAGCGTCGAGACTGCCGCGCTCCGGCAAGAGCAGGCGCCGGCACCTGTCTCCGTTAGCTGGCTCCGGGTGGTTCAGCAAACGCACCGCGTGCTTGCTCACGATGGGATTCCAGCCATCGAGCTAACGATCAGGCGGTCAAGGTGGCCCGGGCGTTCGCCCAGGAGGAGCAGTAGTTGCGGCGGCCGCGGGACGATCCCTTTCGACGGCATCCGGCTGCGGTGAGCTTCGCCGGCGGAGGGTCGCGTTGTGAGCAATGCGGTCACGCCGGCGGACGGGAGACGCCTCCGGGTCCCGCCGGCTCGTCCGGCAGTCTGGGCCGCGCGGTGGACGGATCATCGGTGGATCTGTGTCCATCCTGTCTGTAGGAGGAGCTCATGTCAGAGGAGCTGCTGGACTGTCTGGGGCGCCCGCGCTCACCGGCCGCCACCTCGGCGTTTCACGTCGGTCGCCCGCCGCGCAACCGCGGTCGGCGCTATCCGGCCGACCCGCCGCCGGTTGAGGAGATCGTGGCGGTGATGCGCGCCGCCGGCCCCGATGTCTACGGCGATCGGCTGCGGGCGATCATCGTGGTGTTGTGGCGCGCTGAGTTGCGGGTCGGCGAGGCACTGGCTCTCGCGGAGACCGATCTTGATCCGGCCCGCGGGGCGGTGCTGGTCCGCGCCGGGAAGAACGGCAAGCGCCGCGAGGTCGGCCTGGACGCGTGGGGGTGGCGCACGCTTGACCCGTGGATTGAGTATCGCCGCCAGCTGCCGGTCGGCCCGCTGTTCTGCGTCCTGCACGGTCCAAGCCGCGGGCGACCATGGTCACCGGCAGCGGTCCGCCGGGAGCTGCGCAGGGCCGGCGCCCGGGCCGGGGTACGCCGCCGGCTCGCGCCTCACCAGCTTCGGCATGCCCACGCCGTGGAGATGGCGCATGAGGGGGTGCCGCTGGTGGTCATCCAGCGCCAGCTCGGGCATTATGCGGGTGATCCTGTCAAGCGCGTCGGTGTTGGTTTGCCGTGAGCCGGGCATGACGCTTGTGCGTCGAGGCGATCGAGCAGGCCGTTAAAGATCTTCAGGCGCCCGATCTGGCCTTTGTCGGCGGCGTCGTTGCGTTGGCGTTGGAGGGTGGGTCGGAACTCGTGCGTGGTCTGGAAGTAGGTGCACGATTCGCAGATCGATTCGAAGTGGCAGTCCAGGCCGACTGGGCGGGCGCAGTAGCCGTTGCCGAGCATCTCTGCGCGGAGCTTGCGCATCTCGGCGCCCTCGGTGTCGGCGGGGAGTTCCTTGGGCGTGTCGTAGAGCGCTTCGACTTTCTCTGAGACTTTGAAGTACTCGTCGGCGACCGTGCGGTTGGCGATCTTGGCGTAGACCATCGTCATCCGCATCGACTTGTGCCCGAGCAGCGCGGCGATCGCTTCGAGTGACATGCCGCGGTTGATCGCTTGGGTCGCGAGGGTGTGTCGGAGTTGGTGCGGGGTCACGCGTCCGATCCCGGCGGCAAGCGCGGCGTTGGTGACTGCGTCTGCGACGCGTTGCTTGCCGATCCGTCGGCCGCGCTCCATGAACAGCCACGGTTCGCGCAGCCCCGCGGGCCGCTGGGCGATCCACTCATCGAGCAGGTCTTTGAGCTGTGGGTGCAGCGGGATGTAGCGGTCCGTGCGGAGCTTCCCGAGCGGGACGTGTAGCCAGTACGCCGAGCCGATCTGCACGACCGATTCGGTCGTGAGATCGAGGAACTCGCCTTTGCGGAGTCCGGTGCGGGCGAGGAACTCGACCGCGAGGCGGGTGAACGGGTCGGGATGCTCGCGGGCGGCACGCAGCAGCTTCGCCGCGGCGGCGTCATCAATGAACCGTGGCAGCGGCTCGTCACGGCGTGGGATGTCGCCGGCGAACATCAGCACGCGTGTTGGGGCGTCGTCTCCGTTCCATTCGCTGAGGCGCTCGAGGCACACTCGGAGTGTTCCGAGATGCTCGGCCAGCCCGATGTTCGAGAGTCGCGCGCCGCGAACCGAGGGTCGAGCCGCGAGGTGACGCTTGTAGCTTTCAATGTGAGCGCGGCGGAGATCGACCACTGCAGCGATCTCGGGCGCATGCGTCGTGAGCCAGCCGGCGAACTCACGCAGGACTGCCTCGACGCGCACCATCGTCGCCGGTCGCAGAGAGAGTTGCATCTGCTCGATGTACCCCGCGAACGTCGCCCGTAGCTGCGACGGGACGGCCGCCCATTCCTGTGCACGCACCGCGGACTTGTCCCAGTGACGCTTGCGGGGTGGCACATCGATCACGCCCGCGTGGAACAACGTCGCCTCAGCGCCGAACAGGCGCGTCGTGAACGATCTCTGCGCACGGGGGTGGGGATTGCGCTGGCGGATCGCGTCGATCAGCCGGTCGCGGGCCGTGTCGAACGTCGGCTTCGTCAGCCGGTCTGGCGACACATCCGCGACCACCGCGACGAGGGCGGTCGCCCACCATTGAAGCTGGGCCGGTTTCTCGTCGAACCCGAGCTCGGAAGCGGTCGCCATGAACCGTCCATGGAACTCGCGGTGAACGCGCGCTGAGAGCTGCCCGACTCGGAGCTTGCTCGCGACCAGATACTCGGGCGTAGGCCGCAACCGACCGGTGACGATCAGCCAGGTCACCAACCGACGGTCCTGGCCCGGGATCGCCAACTGCTGCTCAAGCGACATCGATGACCAGCCCTCACAGCCGACGCGCAACAGGAACGACCGCGCCGGCGAGGTGACCTCGTTCTCCGCGAACATCCCGGCAGCTTCCAGATCAGCGCGATACGCACAGACCAGCACCTCGACGTGGGGGTCGCGCTCCAAGCGACTCACGACGCGCGCTCCCGGGCGAGCGGGTCAAGCTGTGCGTCGATCGCCTCCGCGGCGGCGAGATACTCACGCGCCAGCCAGTCATTCGCGAGATGGAGATAGATCCGGGTGGACTCGATCGAGGCGTGCCCGGCCTGCGCCGAGGGTGTCAGTTCTTCCGTGTAAGCTGACTTTTTGATAGTAACAGTTACTCCTGGTGTGTCAACTAGTGACAGTCGGGTTTCAGTTGTCGGGGATGCGGTCACCGAACTCAATTTTGAACGCGGCCAAGGCGGCTGGCCAGTTGAACACGCGCTTCCATTTGGTCTCGGCTTTGGTGATCGCGAGGTAGATCAGCTTGCGGGCGGCGTCCTCGGTCGGGAAGTGCCCGCGGGTCTTGATGATCTTCCGCGTCTGGCGGTGTAGGGCTTCGATCGAGTTGGTGGTGTAGATCACGCGGCGGACGTCGGCGGGGTAGGCCAGGAACGGGGTGATCTGCTCCCAGTGCTCGAGCCAGCTGGCTGAGATCATCGGGTAGCGGTGATCCCATTTCTCGGCGAACGCTGTGAGCTCGTCTGCGGCGTGCTCGGCGTCGACGGCGGTGTAGATCTTGCGCAGGTCGGCGGCGAGCGGTTTGCGGTCCTTGTAGGACACGAAGCGCATGCTGGAGCGGACCTGATGCACCAGGCAGGTCTGGACGGTCGCGTGCGGGAAGGTCGCCTCGATCGCCTCCGGGAAGCCGGTCAGCCCGTCGACGCAGACGAACAGGATGTCGGCGACGCCGCGGGTCTTCAGATCGGTGAGAACGTGCAGCCAGAACTTCGCGCCCTCCGTCTGCTGGAACCACAGGCCGAGCACGTCACGCTCGCCGTCGAGGTTGACGCCCAGCGCCACGTAGCACGCCTGGTTTCGCACCGTATGCCCGTCGCGGATCTTCACGATCAGCGCGTCGAGGTAGACGATCGGGTAGACGCGCTCCAGCGGCCGGTTCTGCCACGCCTTCGCGTCGCTGAGCACCGTGTCGGTGATCTTCGAGATCAGATCCGGCGAGACCTCGGTGCCGTAGATCTCCGCGAGGTGTCCCTGGATCTCGCGGACCGTCAGACCGCGGGCGTAGAGGCTGATCACGCGATCGTCGAACCCGACCCACCGGGTCTGACGCTTCTTGACGATCTGCGGCTCAAACGTGCCCTTGCGATCCCGCGGGGAGCGGATCCGCAGCGGTCCCTGATCGGTCAGGATCGTCTTTGACGGCTTGCCGTTGCGTGCGTTCCCCACGCCACCGGGCGGCGCCTGATCGGGCTCATAGCCGAGATGCTCGCTCAGCTCCGCCTCCAACGCCCGGTTCAACAGCCGGCGCGTCAACTGCCCCAGCAGCCCGTCCGGGCCCGCGATCTCCTCAGCGGTCCTCGCCCCTGAGAGCAACGCGTCGAGCAGCTCGTCGCTGACTTCCAACGGCTCCTGATCGAGCCCAGGACCGCCCGGCAACCCGGGAAACACCTCTCGCCGCTCCACGGTGCTGAGGTCGCTTCGCTCCTCGCTGACAACAACATCTTCTTCTTCTTGACTGCTTCTGCTGTGAGTTCTCGTAGGCATGGCTGATCCTTTCGGCCACGCTTACACGGTTCCTCCGACACTCCCCCTGCGCCTGCACCGCCTCCAATGCCATCCCCTGCTCACGCAGCCGCGTCAAGCACGTATGCCGCAACTGATGGCACGTGCACCGCGCAAGCCCGGCGCGCGCCCTCGCGCCGTCGAGCACTTCATCGAGCCCGGATGGCGAGAGTGGCAGCCCACGCCGCGGGCCCTTCAACACCACGAAGCACGCCTCCGTCACCGTCTCGGCCGGACGCTCGAGCTCGAGGTAGTCGCCGAGCGCGGCGAAGAACCGGCCGGAGACCGGCACGATCCGCTCGCGCCCGCCCTTCCCGCACGTGATGTGCACGCGCCGCTCGCCGACGTTCACGTCACAGAGCCGCAAGCCGAGCACCTCGCAGCGACGCAACCCGCCCAACAGCATCGCCAACACCATCGCCCGATCACGCCGCGTCCGCAACGCGCCAAGCAGTCGGTCGACCTCCCCCGGCGAGAGCACTCGCGGCAAAGTCCGCGGCGTGCGCACCAATCGCACCCCGCCACGACCACGACGACCGGCGCGGCGGCCCGCCAACCCACGCGGCACCGGATTGCTCGCCACCCCGGCGTCGCCGCGCGCCAGCAGATACTCGAACAGCCCCGCCACGCTCGACAGCCGCCGTGCGATCGTGCGCGCCGCCAAACCCGGCTCTCCGTCCTCGATCCGCACCACCCGCTCACCACGGCGCGGCGCGCGCTGCACCGCCAGGAACGCGAAAACGTCGGCCGCGGTCACCTCCGCCGGATCCTTGGCGATCACCTCGAAGAACACCTTCAGGTCATAGGCAACCGCCAGCCACGTGTTCCTCGCGCCCCGCGCGCCGACGAACTCGAGATAGCCGTCCACCAGCGGATGACCCAGCGTGATCGAGACAAGCTCCGGCCCGTCCATCGACCGGACCAAACACGGCACGAACGTCATCGCACAGCACCTCCCACCCGGGAAAGAGGCTCTCCGGGCATGATCGGGGGTGACGACACACGAACACGCGTTTTCTTTCTGGCCCTCCGAACCGCGTCACCCGTATTCCGCCACGACGCTCGCTCGACCCCGGGATGACCCGGTGCGCACGCACGGCAAACGGCGCAACGAGAAGGGAATGGAGCAGGCAGCTCCCCGGCACGCCACGACCCCCGTCAACGCGGGCAGCGACCCCGACGCCCCCCAACGACGCCCTATGGGGCGAGTCTCGCCATGATCATCCGGATGCGCCTGCGCGCAGGCGCGGCCATCCCTGGCCGCTTGAGCACGCATCCGCTGTGCCCACGATCGCCGGGCACGGGGCCCAGCGAGCAGTCCACAACCCAGCAGCAGAGGCGCACGCGACTTCCACCCGCCGCTCCGACGACCAAAAGCCCTGCTCAGGACGGAATCTCGATCGAGAGTCACCCCCGATCATCACGGAGCCCCGGGAAAGAACCGCAACGATCGACCCCCCTCCGGACGGAGCGCACGCGGTAGGCGCTCTCGGGTAGCCGGGACGGTTGCCCGCCCCGGCTCCCACAGAACCGTACGTACGCTGGTCGTATACGGCTCTTCGGCACGGCGGGTTATGACCCCCGCCGCCGGCCGGTTGATCGACCTCGAATCATCCCCATAACGCCAGTTGTGGCGACTTGGGGGCGACGATCTGCTGGGTTGCGTGGCGGTGAAGGTCGACCAGGAAGACCAGCCCGCGCTTGGCGAAGTACGCGTTGCGTAGGCCCTGATCGACGGCGTGCGTGTGGCTCAGCGCCCACCAGGACTTTCGTCCCGAGTAGATCTGTCGCCACACGCTCTCACGCTTCACGCCCAGCGCGATGAGTTTGCGAGCGATCGTTCGTTTGCGTTTCCAGTGGCGCAACAGGATCGCGCGCAACCGCCGCCGGATATGGGCGTCGATCTTACGCATCCCCTGCATCTCCGTCGCGGACGCGATCCCGAAGAACCCATGCCAGCCCCGCACCCACGCGTTGATCTGAGCGATGCACGCGAAAAGCGTGCTCCCCCAGTTTCTCGGCGTGAGCTCACGGACCCGCTGCATCGCGTTGCGCTTCGTGCGCTCCGAGAGCAGCACCTCCACCGTCCCGGACTGCGGATCTACTCGCAGCCGAAATCCGAGGAAGTGGCGGTCCTCCGGACGGGCAACAGCCGACTTGGCCTCATTCACCCTCAGACGCAAGCGCCGTTGGATGAACTCGGTCAGGCTGGCCATCACCCGCTGCCCCGCCCGCTCGCTACGCACGTACACCTTGGCGTCGTCTGCATAGCGAGCGAACCTGTGGCCACGCCGGTCAAGCTCCCAATCGAACTCGTCCAGCACGATGTTCGACAGCAACGGCGAGAGCGGACCGCCTTGCGGAACGCCCTGCTCCGTGTCGATCACAACACCGTCCGGCAGCACCACCTTGGCCTTCAGCATCCGTCCGATCAGCACGAGCAACCGCCGATCGCCGACTCGCTGTGCGAGCTTGGCGGTCAGCCGCTGGTGGCAGACGAGATCGAAAGAAGACACGACACACTACCCACCTCGATGGCTTTCCGGCGGCCGTGCGGATCGTGCGCGCGCGTCACCCGTTGGAGGGCCGCTCGCTTGAGTTGATCGGGTGGATGCGCCGCCGGCGGCGGCTGGAGCTGATCGTGGTGCTGGGGGACGGCAGTCGGTTGCTGGTTCCGGCCGCGTGGACCGATCTCGAGGGGGCGGTCGGGTCGCCGGTCGCTGGGACGCTTGGGTCGGTTTCGGATTTGCTGGCGATGCGCGGGGTGTTGGACGGCGTGCTGCGCGCTGCTCTGGCCGGCGAGCCTGCGGACGGGCGGGGTGTCGTCCTGGCCGGGCGCGATGATGCCGTCGACGAGGAGCGAAGCGGTGCAGTTGCGTCTATCTCTGGCGGAGTCACCGGCGCCGGCGGCGGTGCTGTGGGAGCTGGTGGGCTCAGAGCAGCGCCGGGCGGCGATCGCGCTGCTGGCGGCGCTGATCGCGCAGAGCGTCGCGGGCGAGGAGGCGCGCGATGATCTGGCATCGGTTCGAGATCGAGGCGCGCTTGGAGGACGGGATGAGTGAGCGGCGGGTCGACGGCAGCGCGCTGCAGCTGGTGACGGTCTGCCTGTGCGACGAGGGAGCGGGTGGGGTGAGCGACGAGCTGGGCGAGCTCGTGGAGCGGCCGCCGGTGGTCACGTATGTGCGCCCGAGCGACGCGCGCGAGCTGGCGTTCTGCCTGTTGGAGCTGGCGGAGCTGGCCGAGCGGCGGACCGAGGGGGGTGATCGTTGGTGAGCGAGAGTTCGAAGCTGACCGCCTCGCATCTGCGCCGCCAGGCGTTTATCTATCCGCGCCAGTCGACGCAGGGACAGCTTGAGCGCAATACCGAGTCGACCGCGCGCCAGTATGGGTTGGTGCAGCGCGCGGTCGAGTTGGGGTTCGGCCGCCAGCAGGTTGTGGTGATCGACGAGGATCTGGGGATCTCGGCCGACGGGTTGACCGAGCGCTCGGGGTTCACTCGGTTGACTGCGGAGGTCGCGCTCGGGCACGCCGGGCTGGTGTTGGGCCTGGAGGTCTCGCGCGTGGCTCGTAACAACAGTGACTGGTACCGGCTGCTTGATTTGTGTGGGGTTACTGACACTGTGATCGGTGATCTTGACGGCTTGTATCACCCGGGCTCGTTTAATGACAGGCTGCTGTTGGGGATGAAAGGTACGATCAGTGAGGCGGAGTTGCACATGATCCGCCAGCGCCTCGATGGTGGCATTCGTAACAAGGCCAAGCGCGGTGAGCTGCGCCGCGGGTTGCCGGTCGGGCTTCTGTGGGGCGAGGCGGACGGGGAGGTGCTGTTGGATCCCGACGAGGCGGTGCGCGGTGCGATCGCGACAATCTTCGCCCGGTTTCAGGAGCTTGGCTCGGCGCGGCAGGTGTGGCTGTGGATGCGCTCAGACCTAGATCAGTGGGTTAGCTGGTAGGGGATCGTCTGCCGGGATCGATGAGATATTTGGTTGGGGCATAGAAAAGCCCCGCAAATGCTGGGCTTTCCGTCCGACTGGGCCGTCATTGTTTGGGGTGCGAAGTCCAACTTTGACGGTGAGGGGATGCCACCTTGCGGGTGAACGACAGTGACTGTTACAGAGGACCCGGACGGCTGTCGTTCAGAGCAGACGATCCGAGCTTGACCCCGTATGCCGGGCTGGCGATCGTGGGTGAGCTGGCGCGCCGCACGCGGCTGGTCGAGCTCGTCGACGCGGAGCTGTCGGCCGCTCGTGGGGTGCGGGCGGTCAAGTCCCGCCGGCGTGGGCTGTCGCCCGGTGCGCTGGTGGTGTCGCTGTCGGAGTGCCAGATCGCGGGGGCGGAGTGCTTCGATGACATCGAGAACGTCCGCGCGGACACCGCGGGCGCGGCGCTGCGCGCAGTCGCCGCGACGCCGTCGGCACCGACGGCACGCCAACTCGCGATGCGTTACCGGCGTACCCATGTCCGCGCGATCGAGCGGGCGCTCGCGCGGGTCGGTGACCGCGTCGACCGCCAGCTCGGTCGAGACGTGACTGAAGAGGTGACGTTCGATCTGGACGCGACCGAGACGGAGGTGTACGGCCGCGGCCCGCGGCGGCGCGGCGCGGCGCGCAGTCACTCAGGCGCGCTGGCGTACCAGTCCTATGTCGTGACCTGGGCCGAGCGCGGCCGCGCGCTGACCAGCGAGCTCGAGCCGGGGAACCGCGCGAGGATCACCGCGCCGGAGTCTGCGCGGATGATCGCCCGCGCCAAGAGCTTGCTGCCGGCGGGGCATGGCCAGCTCACTGCCAGGGTCGACAGCGGGTTCTACTCCGTCGAGCTGATGACCGGGCTGCGCCGGCAGCAGGTGCGGTTCTCGATGAGCGCGCCGCGGACCAGCAGCATGTGGCGTGCGATGGCCGAGATCCCCGAGCAGCACTGGGCCGACGCGGAGGAGATGCGCGACGCGGAGGTCGCTGAGACCACGCTCACCCCGCACGGCTGGGGCCACGAGCCGCTGCGATTGATCGTCCGCCGCGTCAGCGTCTCAGCCGAGGAGATCCACCGCGGATCCCCACGCGCGCGCAGACGCTCCACGATCCCGCCAGATCAGCTGCAGATGGTGCTCGACGGCCAACTGGACTCGACCTACGCGTACAGCTTCATCGTGACCGACATCCCCGCCGAGGAGAAGTCGACGGTCGAGGTCGAGCACTTCCACCGCCACCGCGCGCACATCGAGGAACGCTTCAAGGACGCAAAGCTCGGCCAGCCGTTACGTCACCTCCCGAGCGGCGATCTGAACGCGAACCGCGTGTGGCTCACCGCCAGCCTGATCGCGCTGAACATCACCGCGCTGCTGTGCGACCTCTCACCGGCCGCCGCAGCCTCCGGCAAAGCACCCAACGACACGCCGCTGCGCCGTCACGCCAAAGCGCTACGACGGATCCTGTTCTGCGTCCCTGCCCGCATCACCCGCACCGCACGCCAGATCACGCTCCGGCTCCCCACCGGCTTTCGCTACCTCAAGACCTTCCAAGCGACCTACGACGCCGTCACCGCTCTCGGCGTTCCATAACCAACCCGGCCAGCGCCATCGAACACCAGCCGTGCCGGACCCGCTCCGTCAGCGACCCCGAAACGGCGCCGACAACCGTCCGCCGGCCGGCCCAACACGCGCGCCACACGCCACGAACAGCGTCAACACCCGGAACGAGCGTCAACCATCACCCCGAACACGCCACTCAGCAACCCGCCCCGCCGTACTCACTGAACTAGGTCAGAGGGCGTACAGTTTCCGCTGCGGCGCTTCACCGGCGCGGAGGTGCAGTGGGTCACGCCCACCTATCATCAGGTCCATAGCGTGCTGTCAAGCCCGGTGTACGCGGGTGCGTACGCGTTCGGCAAGTCGCGCCGCGAGCGCTACGTAGATGAGCACGGCCGGCCGCGCAAGCGCACCCGTCAGCTGCCCCAAGCAGAGTGGGAGGTGTTGATCTGGGATCACCACCCCGGGTTCATCGACAAGGCCACGTTCGAGCGCAATCAGGCGCGGCTCGCTTCCAACACACGCCCGCGCGCGCACGAGCCGGGCGGCGCGGTCCGCGAGGGCCAGGCGCTGCTGCAGGGGATCGCTGTGTGCGGGCGCTGCGGGCGCAAGCTGAAGGTGCACTATCAGGGCAAACGCGGTCACAAGAGCCCCGCGTATCACTGCCCCGGCAGCGTGCTGGTCGAGGGCCGCGGCCAGTGGTGCGTTCGCGTCAGCGGGGTCAGGATCGACGAGGCGGTCGCGGGCGCGCTGCTGGCCGCGCTCACGCCCGCCGGGGTCAAGGCCGCGCTGCGCGCGGCCGAGGCGCTCGAGGCCGATCACGACGCGGCGCTGGCGCAGTGGCGCCTACAGATCGAGCGCGCCCGCTATGAGGCCCAGCGGGCCGAGCGCCGCTACCGCCAGGTCGAGCCCGAGCACCGGCTCGTCGCCCGCGGGCTTGAGCGCGACTGGGAGAAGGCGCTCGGCGCGCTCGCCGAGGCCGAGGCCGAGCTCAGCCTGCGCGAGCGTCAGCGACCCCGCACGCTCACCGACCAAGAGCGCGCGCAGCTGCTCGCGCTCGGCTCGGACCTCGGCCGGGTGTGGTCAGCGCCGAGCACCAGCGACCGCGACCGCAAGCAGCTGCTCAGAACGCTGATCGAGGAGGTGATCCTCGACCTCGCGCGCGAGCAGCGTCGCGCGACGCTGACCTTGCGCTGGCGCGGCGGCGCGCTCACCGAGCTCGCCGTCCCACTCCCCAAGCCGCAGCCCGCGATCCGCACCGACGAGGACACGATCGCGCTGATCGAGCGGCTCGCCGCCCACTACGACGACGGCAGGATCGCCGGGATCCTCAACCGCCAAGGCCGCCGCTCCGCAACCGGCGAGCGGTTCACCACGATCATCGTCGGCGGCCTGCGCCGTTACCGCAAGATCCCCGCATACAAGCCGCCCTCCGAACCGCCCGACGGTGAACTGCTCCCCGTCGGCAAGGCCGCCGACGAGCTCGGCGTCGCCGCCTCCACCATCTTCCGCTGGCTCCAGGCCGGGTTCATCGCCGGCGAGCAAGACACCCCAGGCGCTCCCTGGCGGATCCGAGTCAACGACCAGCTCCGCGCGCTGTTCGTCGAACACGCACCCCCCGGCTACGTCCCGATCGTCGACGCGATGCGCACCCTTGGCGTCTCGCGCCAGACCGTGTTGCAACGTGTAAAGCGCGGCGAGCTCGAAGCGATCCACGTCCGCAACGGACGGCGAAAAGGCCTACGAATACTGGTCCCACAGGCCGAATGCGCCCTGTTTGACACAACCACCATGAACGGAGAGGCATTGTGACGATGGCACCAAGAACTTCTCCAGATCAAGATCTACCACCCACTCGTAGCCGTCCTCGAGATGCGTCTTGGCCTCGGCGACCGCCGTGTGGCAACTTCGGCCGGGTCGAAACCCGTGACTTGAGGGGTGAAACGTCGGCTCCCACAGCGGTTCGAGCACCTGCCGCACGGCCTCCTGGACCACCCTGTCGATCACGTCGGGAATCCCTAGTCCGCGCTGCCCGCCTCCCGCCTTGGGAATGTACGCCCGGCGAATTTCACCAGGCCGATACATCCCTTCCAGCAGGTCGGCTTGCAGCCGAGGCAGCACAACCGGCCACTGCTCACACAGCGCCTCGATCGTCTGCCCGTCCGGACCGGGAGCGCCCTTGTTCGACGCCACCTTCAACAACGCATCCGTCAATCGATCCGCAACCTCCTCCATCGTCGCCGACGCTGCCGTCCCCGTCTTGTCGATCGCCTTCGGCGCTCCCGCCCGGATCTCCCCCAGCCGGTCCCGGGATCTCCTACGGGTAGCCCCTGTCGGGTTTTCTGCTGTCGCGATCGGCAGGCACAGCTGCACCGCCGTTTCTTCGACCGGGACCGCCTTCCCTTGCCCGCCGGGACTCGACCCGGCGCGCTCAACGGGCATTACCCCGCCTTCCGGTACTACTCGGTCCTCGGACTTCTGCTGGGCCATCAGTCGTCGTCCTCTCGTTCTCCGACCTACCAGCCGAACCCGGCCGGAACCCAGCAGATCTCCTGGGGTGAAACGCTGAGATATCGCCGTGATCGCGTCGCCACTACGCCCCCGGGAACGACAGGAATCGGGCATTGCCGCTGCGGGACGGCTCGCCCACCGAGGAACGCCTTACGGCGCTTCACTCTCGTTCGCCACCACGACACACCTATGGCCTCTTCCAGACCCGCCCTCACGGAAACTCCGCAGCGCAACCAGCCGCACTGGAGCTGCCCGGTCAATTCCGGGCCGCGCCCTTGCCTCTTCAGTGTTGGATTCCCCCTATCAGGGCTCCAGGACAGGACTTCCACCTCCGATCTCAACATCCGTACCCAGCACACCCGCTCCGGCCGCCCTCCGGGCGACCTCCGCTACGCGCCCACCGCGCAGCCAGCCGGGGCCCTAATCCCCTATCGACGCAGTCCACAGCGGGATCCATGACACAGCTGCCATATCACCCGCATATCCAACATGCCCATCTCGGCATCACGAGCATTTATCTGCAGGGGATTGACAACGCGGAGATCATTGACGCCGTGCATCACCGACCGGCGCCGGTCATCCCCGCCAGCGCCGGCCTGCGCACCCCGTGACCGCGTGACCGCCTGAACACGAGACCACGCCCAACCACGCTGAGAGACCCCGCGAAGCCTGCCGAGCACCCCTCTCGCCCCGACCGGTGATCGCTTCGTTGCTGGCGCGACATCCCGTCGCGCCAGCACCATCGGGCGCGCGTCCCGTCGAATCCGATCGTCCCGCCGACCGAGCTCGCGTGATGGCGTGGCCGCTGAAGCGATGGCATTGGAGAGGCGCGGCAGATATGCAAGCGACCAGCCGGATCCTGACAACCGGACGCTCCAGGTGGGTCGGCAAGCCAAGGATCCTCGCGCTGTCCAGCAGGAGGCCCGGGCCGGGCCACCGAGTGGCCAGCGGATTGCCGACGATTCCTAGCCCGGTGGGAAACCCATTCGGGTGCAGGTCGTTTGTAGTGGGTAGATAGTCCTGATTTGTCGGGCGAATGGCGCGTCGGTCGGCGCTTTCTGGCAGGGTTATGCCCGTGGTTTCGGGAGGACTCCCGGTGAGCTGCGGCGAAAGTCAGGGGTGTTGTGTCTTTTGCGGACGGCGATACGGAGGTGATCGCGTGGCTCCTGATCTGCTGGACTTGTTCGTCGGCGCCCGGCAAGCTAACGGCTCTGTGAGCGAGCCGTCGTTGCCGTTGGTGGATGGTGATCGGCAGCCCGCGGGTGGCGAGGACCCGCGCGCGGCGGGGTTGGATGCGCGCCCGGTCGCGGGGTTTGAGCGCTCGCAGGCTCTGTTTGCGAGGTTGCTCGAGTGGGCGGCGGGCGAGGAGGCGTTGGGGCTTGAGCATTCAGGGCTCGAGGCGCGGCTGGTCAAGGACGGTCGTGAGTTAGCCCGCCAGGTGTTGCAGGACCAGCTCGATCTGCGGGCTGTGCTCGAGCCGCGCGTCGGTGGGGTGATCGGCGCTGAGGGCATGGCGCGGCGTAGTGTCGAGCGTGGCCACGAGCGCGATCTGCACACCGTGCTTGGCGAGGTGCAGGTCACGCGGCTGGCCTACCGGGCGGTGGGCAGCGAGAACTTGTATCCCGCTGACGCGCAGCTGAACCTTCCCGCCTCGCGCCACTCGCATGGGATCCGCAGGCTGGCCGCGCTGGAAGCGCCGCGCGGCAGCTTTGAGGACGCGCAGGCCGCGATCGTGCGTCAGAGCGGCCAGCAGATCGGCACCCGTCAGCTCAGAGAGCTGACGCTCTCAGCCGCCCAAGACGTTGCTGCGTTCTACGCGCAGCGCGAGCGCACAGCGCCAGAGGAAAAGGATCTGCTGGTGCTCTCGTGCGATGCCAAGGGGGTGGTGATGCGCCCCGAGGCGCTGCGTGAGCCGACTCGCACCCAGGCGCACAGCGCCTCGGGCAAGCTCAAGACGCGCCTGTCCAAGGGCGAGAAGTCCAATCGCAAGCGGATGGCGGAGATCGTCACCGTGTACGAACTCACCCCCGAGCCGCGCACCGCGGCCGACATCCTGCCCGACCCCGACAACCCTCCACCTTCAGCCACCCCGCGACCGAAGGCGAAGAACAAGTGGCTGGCCGCCAGTGTCACCGACGACGCCAGAGCGGTCATCGCTGGGATGCTCAACGAGGCCGACCGCCGCGATCCCGACCACAAGCGTCGGTGGGTGGCGCTGGTGGACGGGAACAATCACCAGATCGACCGGATCAAGACCGAAGCCCGCAAACGCAAGGTCAAGGTCCCGATCGTCGTTGACTTCATCCACGTCCTTGAGTACCTATGGTCAGGCTGCTGGTGCTTCTTTGAAGAGGGTGACCCGGCCGCCGAACGGTGGGTGCACGAGAAGGCGCGCGCCGTGCTGGAGGGCAAGGCGGGGATCGTCGCCGCCGCGATCCGCCGCAAAGCGACCCGCCTCGCGCTCGAGCCCAACAAGCGCCAAGCCGCCGACCGCTGCGCCGACTACCTCCTCGCGAAACGACCCTACCTCGACTACCCCACCGCCCTTCAGAACGGCTGGCCGATCGCGACGGGCGTGATCGAGGGCGCCTGCCGCCACCTCGTCAAAGACCGCATGGACATCACCGGCGCCCGCTGGGGCCTGGCCGGCGCCGAGGCGATCCTCACACTCCGCGCGCTGATCAGCAACGACGACTTCGACCAATACTGGACCTTCCACCTCGCCCAAGAACACTGCCGCGTTCACGCATCACGCTACGCCCTCGGCGTCATCCCGGCACCCGCGTAACTCCCTCCAATGGACCTGCACCCGATTGAGTCCGGGCTGCGAGCCGGCATCACTGTGGTGCACCAGCTGCACGTCGGCGCCGTGCTCACGAAGCCCAAGCGCCATCCGCAACGCGTCCAAAACGAGCGTGTCACGCATGTTCGCAGCGAGCTGCCAGCCGACGACCATCCGCGAGTACACGTCGATCACGAAACTGAAGTACAGGACGCCCTCCCAGCACCGCAGATACGTGAAATCGCAGACCCACAGGGCGTTCGGTCGTTGCGCGGTGAAATCCCGCTCGACAAGATCAGGGCTGCGCAGCGCCCGCGGATCGGTCCTCGTCGTCCGCCACGGCTTCCCGCGGCGCTTCGCGCCCTGAATCCCATGTTCGACCATCAGCCGCTGCACCCGACACCGCGGCACCAGCTCGCCGGCACGCACAAGCGCCTTCCACATCCGCCGATACCCGTACGCGAAATAGTTGCGCTTGTGCGTCTCGCGAATCACCCCGAGCAGTCGCTCGTCCTCGACCTCGCGATCGGACCGCTCGCCGGTCGCGCGCTGGTAGTACGCAGACGCCGACACGTCCAGGGTCCGGCAGACGGGCTCGACCCCGAAGCGGTCGCGATGCTGATCGACATACGCGCTCACCTCGTTCGGTCCGGGTCGAGCTCCTTCGCGAAAAACACGGAGGCCGATTTCAGGATCTCATTCGCGCGCCGCAGCTCGTGCACCTCGCGCCGCAGCTTGCGGATCTCCTCGCGCTCCTCCGTGCTCAGGATGTTCGGCCGCTGGCCGCTGTCGGCCTCCGCCTGGCGCACACGCTTACGCAGCGCTTCTGGGTGGACGCCCAGGTCGGCGGCGACGTGAGCGATCGGACGCTTCGACTCGAACACGAGTCGAACGCCACGGTCCATCAGCTCATCGGGATACTTCTTCGGTCGTGGCATGAACGTGGAGTTCCTCTCCCGAGGACCGAAATCCTCGTTTCAACGTCTCCGTCAGACCCGGCCTGCCTCAACTACCCCTCACCAGCGCACCGTGCCAGCTACAACCGGCGCACCGCCGCCGAGCGCACCTTCGCCACCCTCACCGACCGCGCGACCAACGACCTCTCCCGCGGCTGGTGCCGACAGACGGGCCTCACACCGATCGCGCTGCACATCGCCACCGCGCTGATCGCCCGCAACATCCGCGTGACCGACGCGTTCACCGCCCGCCAACTCGAGAATCAGCGCCGAGCGTCCCACGGGCTCCCGCCCAGAACACGCACACGCCGCCGCACCACGATCGACGACCTCACCGCGACCGCACACGCCCCCTAACCCGACCGGCCACCACCGAGGACCAGCCGAACACAGCCGCCAGCCAGGCGCCGATCACACCAGCGCGACCACCGCACAACAACCGCCGTCCGCCCCCTCCCCGCTCACACCGCAAACCCGCGCCACCCCACGCACACTCGCACCGGACCCATCCGACGCAAACGTGAACATCACAGTCCTTCAAACGTGAAGACCTCAGTAACGGAGAGGGGGGATTCGAACCCCCGATGGACCGAAAGGCCCATACCGGTTTTCGAGAC
>CAWFKF010000097.1:0-30730 GCA_963816005.1 uncultured Solirubrobacteraceae bacterium
GAACTTCTCCAGATCAAGATCTACCACCCACTCGTAGCCGTCCTCGAGATGCGTCTTGGCCTCGGCGACCGCCGTGTGGCAACTTCGGCCGGGTCGAAACCCGTGACTTGAGGGGTGAAACGTCGGCTCCCACAGCGGTTCGAGCACCTGCCGCACGGCCTCCTGGACCACCCTGTCGATCACGTCGGGAATCCCTAGTCCGCGCTGCCCGCCTCCCGCCTTGGGAATGTACGCCCGGCGAATTTCACCAGGCCGATACATCCCTTCCAGCAGGTCGGCTTGCAGCCGAGGCAGCACAACCGGCCACTGCTCACACAGCGCCTCGATCGTCTGCCCGTCCGGACCGGGAGCGCCCTTGTTCGACGCCACCTTCAACAACGCATCCGTCAATCGATCCGCAACCTCCTCCATCGTCGCCGACGCTGCCGTCCCCGTCTTGTCGATCGCCTTCGGCGCTCCCGCCCGGATCTCCCCCAGCCGGTCCCGGGATCTCCTACGGGTAGCCCCTGTCGGGTTTTCTGCTGTCGCGATCGGCAGGCACAGCTGCACCGCCGTTTCTTCGACCGGGACCGCCTTCCCTTGCCCGCCGGGACTCGACCCGGCGCGCTCAACGGGCATTACCCCGCCTTCCGGTACTACTCGGTCCTCGGACTTCTGCTGGGCCATCAGTCGTCGTCCTCTCGTTCTCCGACCTACCAGCCGAACCCGGCCGGAACCCAGCAGATCTCCTGGGGTGAAACGCTGAGATATCGCCGTGATCGCGTCGCCACTACGCCCCCGGGAACGACAGGAATCGGGCATTGCCGCTGCGGGACGGCTCGCCCACCGAGGAACGCCTTACGGCGCTTCACTCTCGTTCGCCACCACGACACACCTATGGCCTCTTCCAGACCCGCCCTCACGGAAACTCCGCAGCGCAACCAGCCGCACTGGAGCTGCCCGGTCAATTCCGGGCCGCGCCCTTGCCTCTTCAGTGTTGGATTCCCCCTATCAGGGCTCCAGGACAGGACTTCCACCTCCGATCTCAACATCCGTACCCAGCACACCCGCTCCGGCCGCCCTCCGGGCGACCTCCGCTACGCGCCCACCGCGCAGCCAGCCGGGGCCCTAATCCCCCTAACAACGCAGTCCACAGCGGGATCCATGACACAGCTGCCATATCACCCGCATATCCA
This sequence comes from uncultured Solirubrobacteraceae bacterium, assembly GCA_963816005.1. Classification (GTDB taxonomy): domain Bacteria; phylum Actinomycetota; class Thermoleophilia; order Solirubrobacterales; family Solirubrobacteraceae; genus Palsa-465. Next base: position 1,176 of record CAWFKF010000097.1, read on the forward strand.
ACATGCCCATCTCGGCATCACGAGCATTTATCTGCAGGGGATTGACAACGCGGAGATCATTGACGCCGTGCATCACCGACCGGCGCCGGTCATCCCCGCCAGCGCCGGCCTGCGCACCCCGTGACCGCGTGACCGCCTGAACACGAGACCACGCCCAACCACGCTGAGAGACCCCGCGAAGCCTGCCGAGCACCCCTCTCGCCCCGACCGGTGATCGCTTCGTTGCTGGCGCGACATCCCGTCGCGCCAGCACCATCGGGCGCGCGTCCCGTCGAATCCGATCGTCCCGCCGACCGAGCTCGCGTGATGGCGTGGCCGCTGAAGCGATGGCATTGGAGAGGCGCGGCAGATATGCAAGCGACCAGCCGGATCCTGACAACCGGACGCTCCAGGTGGGTCGGCAAGCCAAGGATCCTCGCGCTGTCCAGCAGGAGGCCCGGGCCGGGCCACCGAGTGGCCAGCGGATTGCCGACGATTCCTAGCCCGGTGGGAAACCCATTCGGGTGCAGGTCGTTTGTAGTGGGTAGATAGTCCTGATTTGTCGGGCGAATGGCGCGTCGGTCGGCGCTTTCTGGCCGGGTTATGCCCGTGGTTTCGGGAGGACTCCCGGTGAGCTGCGGCGAAAGTCAGGGGTGTTGTGTCTTTTTCGGACGGCGATACGGAGGTGATCGCGTGGCTCCTGATCTGCTGGACTTGTTCGTCGGCGCCCGGCAAGCTAACGGCTCTGTGAGCGAGCCGTCGTTGCCGTTGGTGGATGGTGATCGGCAGCCCGCGGGTGGCGAGGACCCGCGCGCGGCGGGGTTGGATGCGCGCCCGGTCGCGGGGTTTGAGCGCTCGCAGGCTCTGTTTGCGAGGTTGCTCGAGTGGGCGGCGGGCGAGGAGGCGTTGGGGCTTGAGCATTCAGGGCTCGAGGCGCGGCTGGTCAAGGACGGTCGTGAGTTAGCCCGCCAGGTGTTGCAGGACCAGCTCGATCTGCGGGCTGTGCTCGAGCCGCGCGTCGGTGGGGTGATCGGCGCTGAGGGCATGGCGCGGCGTAGTGTCGAGCGTGGCCACGAGCGCGATCTGCACACCGTGCTTGGCGAGGTGCAGGTCACGCGGCTGGCCTACCGGGCGGTGGGCAGCGAGAACTTGTATCCCGCTGACGCGCAGCTGAACCTTCCCGCCTCGCGCCACTCGCATGGGATCCGCAGGCTGGCCGCGCTGGAAGCGCCGCGCGGCAGCTTTGAGGACGCGCAGGCCGCGATCGTGCGTCAGAGCGGCCAGCAGATCGGCACCCGTCAGCTCAGAGAGCTGACGCTCTCAGCCGCCCAAGACGTTGCTGCGTTCTACGCGCAGCGAGAGCGCACAGCGCCAGAGGAAAAGGATCTGCTGGTGCTCTCGTGCGATGCCAAGGGGGTGGTGATGCGCCCCGAGGCGCTGCGTGAGCCGACTCGCACCCAGGCGCACAGCGCCTCGGGCAAGCTCAAGACGCGCCTGTCCAAGGGCGAGAAGTCCAATCGCAAGCGGATGGCGGAGATCGTCACCGTGTACGAACTCACCCCCGAGCCGCGCACCGCGGCCGACATCCTGCCCGACCCCGACAACCCTCCACCTTCAGCCACCCCGCGACCGAAGGCGAAGAACAAGTGGCTGGCCGCCAGTGTCACCGACGACGCCAGAGCGGTCATCGCTGGGATGCTCAACGAGGCCGACCGCCGCGATCCCGACCACAAGCGTCGGTGGGTGGCGCTGGTGGACGGGAACAATCACCAGATCGACCGGATCAAGACCGAAGCCCGCAAACGCAAGGTCAAGGTCCCGATCGTCGTTGACTTCATCCACGTCCTTGAGTACCTATGGTCAGGCTGCTGGTGCTTCTTTGAAGAGGGTGACCCGGCCGCCGAACGGTGGGTGCACGAGAAGGCGCGCGCCGTGCTGGAGGGCAAGGCGGGGATCGTCGCCGCCGCGATCCGCCGCAAAGCGACCCGCCTCGCGCTCGAGCCCAACAAGCGCCAAGCCGCCGACCGCTGCGCCGACTACCTCCTCGCGAAACGACCCTACCTCGACTACCCCACCGCCCTTCAGAACGGCTGGCCGATCGCGACGGGCGTGATCGAGGGCGCCTGCCGCCACCTCGTCAAAGACCGCATGGACATCACCGGCGCCCGCTGGGGCCTGGCCGGCGCCGAGGCGATCCTCACACTCCGCGCGCTGATCAGCAACGACGACTTCGACCAATACTGGACCTTCCACCTCGCCCAAGAACACTGCCGCATTCACGCATCACGCTACGCCCTCGGCGTCATCCCGGCACCCGCGTAACTCCCTCCAATGGACCTGCACCCGATTGAGTCCGGGCTGCGAGCCGGCATCACTGTGGTGCACCAGCTGCACGTCGGCGCCGTGCTCACGAAGCCCAAGCGCCATCCGCAACGCGTCCAAAACGAGCGTGTCACGCATGTTCGCAGCGAGCTGCCAGCCGACGACCATCCGCGAGTACACGTCGATCACGAAACTGAAGTACAGGACGCCCTCCCAGCACCGCAGATACGTGAAATCGCAGACCCACAGGGCGTTCGGTCGTTGCGCGGTGAAATCCCGCTCGACAAGATCAGGGCTGCGCAGCGCCCGCGGATCGGTCCTCGTCGTCCGCCACGGCTTCCCGCGGCGCTTCGCGCCCTGAATCCCATGTTCGACCATCAGCCGCTGCACCCGACACCGCGGCACCAGCTCGCCGGCACGCACAAGCGCCTTCCACATCCGCCGATACCCGTACGCGAAATAGTTGCGCTTGTGCGTCTCGCGAATCACCCCGAGCAGTCGCTCGTCCTCGACCTCGCGATCGGACCGCTCGCCGGTCGCGCGCTGGTAGTACGCAGACGCCGACACGTCCAGGGTCCGGCAGACGGGCTCGACCCCGAAGCGGTCGCGATGCTGATCGACATACGCGCTCACCTCGTTCGGTCCGGGTCGAGCTCCTTCGCGAAAAACACGGAGGCCGATTTCAGGATCTCATTCGCGCGCCGCAGCTCGTGCACCTCGCGCCGCAGCTTGCGGATCTCCTCGCGCTCCTCCGTGCTCAGGATGTTCGGCCGCTGGCCGCTGTCGGCCTCCGCCTGGCGCACACGCTTACGCAGCGCTTCTGGGTGGACGCCCAGGTCGGCGGCGACGTGAGCGATCGGACGCTTCGACTCGAACACGAGTCGAACGCCACGGTCCATCAGCTCATCGGGATACTTCTTCGGTCGTGGCATGAACGTGGAGTTCCTCTCCCGAGGACCGAAATCCTCGTTTCAACGTCTCCGTCAGACCCGGCCTGCCTCAACTACCCCTCACCAGCGCACCGTGCCAGCTACAACCGGCGCACCGCCGCCGAGCGCACCTTCGCCACCCTCACCGACCGCGCGACCAACGACCTCTCCCGCGGCTGGTGCCGACAGACGGGCCTCACACCGATCGCGCTGCACATCGCCACCGCGCTGATCGCCCGCAACATCCGCGTGACCGACGCGTTCACCGCCCGCCAACTCGAGAATCAGCGCCGAGCGTCCCACGGGCTCCCGCCCAGAACACGCACACGCCGCCGCACCACGATCGACGACCTCACCGCGACCGCACACGCCCCCTAACCCGACCGGCCACCACCGAGGACCAGCCGAACACAGCCGCCAGCCAGGCGCCGATCACACCAGCGCGACCACCGCACAACAACCGCCGTCCGCCCCCTCCCCGCTCACACCGCAAACCCGCGCCACCCCACGCACACTCGCACCGGACCCATCCGACGCAAACGTGAACATCACAGTCCTTCAAACGTGAAGACCTCAGTAACGGAGAGGGGGGATTCGAACCCCCGATGGACCGAAAGGCCCATACCGGTTTTCGAGACCGGTACGGAGGGGTACCTGATCCCCGGGATTTGCAGGGATTTCGCGATCCGAGAATCGGCTGTGGGGAAGTTGGTGGGGAAGTCGGCACTCTCGCGACGCGATCGCGGACGTCGAATCGGACTGCGCGAACAGCAGTGGCCTGACCCCGGAGGATCGGTCCGACCCTTGTGAGAGTTTCTCGCGCCCACGATCATGGGCGAGGAAGGAACTCCACGATGAAGCGACGCAGGCACACGCCGGAGCAGATCATCCGCAAGCTGCGAGAAGCGGAGAAGCTGATCGGCGAGGGGAAGACGATCCCCGAAGCGGCGAAGGAGCTGGGGATCAGCGAGCAGACCTATCACCGGTGGCGCAACCAGTACGGCGGGATGAAGGCCAACGACGCGAAGCGGCTGAAGGCGCTCGAGCGCGAGAACGCGACGCTGAAGCGGATCGTGGCCGACAAGGAGCTCGAGGTCGTCGCGCTGAAGGAGGTCGCGAAGGGAAACTGGTGAGCCCAGCCCGTCGGCGCCGGGCGATCGCGACGCTCCGCGATCGTCTCGGCGTCAGCGAGCGCTGGGCATGCCGGGTGGTGGGGCAGCATCGCTCCACGCAGCGTCACGAGCCGAAGACGGCCGAGGATGACGCGGTGTTGCGCGCGGAGTTGCGGAGGTTCTCGGTGAAGCGGCCGCGGTGGGGGTACCGCCGCGCGCACCATCACCTGCGGGAGCTGGGTTGGTCGGTGAATCGCAAGCGGGTGCAGCGTTTGTGGCGTGAGGAGGGGCTGCGGGTGCCGCAGCGCAAGCGCAAGCGCCGCCGGCTCGGCGAGTCGACGGTCCCGGCCGAGCGGCTCCGCGCGGAGCGGCCGAATCACGTGTGGGCGTTCGACTTCCAGTTCGACCAGACCGCCGACGGGCGGGCGTTGAAGCTGCTCAACATCGTTGATGAGTTCACGCGCGAGGCGCTGGTGATGCTGGTCGCGCGTAACATCGACGCGGACACGGTCGTGGAGACGCTGGAGCGCTTGGTCGCCGCGCGCGGCGCGCCAGAGCTGCTGAGGTGTGACAACGGTCCGGAGATGACCGCACATGCGCTCAGGGACTGGTGCGTACTGTCGAAGGCCGGGACCGTGTTCATCGAGCCCGGCTCGCCGTGGCAGAACCCGTTCGTGGAGTCGTTCCACTCCCGGGTGCGGGACGAGCTGCTCGACGTCGAGGAATTCTCCTGCCTGGCCGAGGCGCGTGTCGTGATCGGCGACTGGCGCGAGGACTACAACCGGCACAGGCCGCACAGCTCGCTCGGGATGCGCGCCCCGGCCATGTTCGCCGCCGAGTGGACCGCCGAAGGCGACGCAGCGCTGGCAGCCTGACCGGCCGCAGGGGGTGTGTCGGGCGGCGCGCGCCGCGGCCATCGCCGCTCGGCACTCGCTACGCTCGCGCCTTCGCGACGACGGTCGCGGGAACCTTGAGCGCAGAGTTCCTCTGTCCGTCCGGCCAGGGCGCTACCTTCTCGCCCCTCACATCCACCACCCTCTCACTCGTGGTGGACCGACAAACGGGGTCCGGTCAGCGCCTACGGCGTCGTGGAGATCGGCGGCACCGGCCTGTCTGCGGTGACGTAGCGCGAGTTCTGCGCTTCGGCGGAGCTCGGCCGAGGGGGCCGCCATGAGAGCCCCCCTTAAACGCGAAGCGCCGGGTTGCCGCCCGGCGTTCCGTGACCAGCTACGTAAAAAGTGTGCCCGCATCTTACCGCTCTCGGGGACGGAATCCACACGCCCGGATTCAGATTCACGCGCTGCTCGTTCGGCTCGCGGTGGCCTGCGGTGCAGTGGAGGGTTGTCGTGAGCCGGCAGGCGATCGCCGCCGTGATCGCGCGGTCGGACCTTGCGTCCGGTGAGCGGCTCGTCGCGCTCTCGCTGGCGAGCTTCGCCGATCGGGAGAACCGGGCCTGGCCCGGCGCGCCCGCGGCCGCGGCGCGCGCCGGGCTGCGCCGCAGCCGATACCAGGAGGCGCGTGAGGAGCTCGTGCGTCGCGGCTTGGTCGCGGTCGAGGAGCGGGCGACCGGCCGGGGGAGGGCAAGCACGATCACGCTGACGTTCGCGGACACCGGTCCGTGGTGGGACGGTGGGATCAACGTCGAGCTGTTCGAGACGGTGCTCGGCTACAGCCATGCTGCAGGGCCCGCGCGGCTCTTGCTCGCCACGATGGCGGCGATCGCCGGCGAGGACGGCATGGTCCAGGACGTCTCGACCGAGCAGCTGTGCGCCGCTGCCGGGATGACCGACCGAACCTACCGGCGCGCGCGCCAAGCGCTGTTGGCTTCAGGCGAGCTCGTGCTCGAGACGAGCGGCGTTGGGGGTCGCGGCAATCGAAACGTATGGAGCGTCCCTGACCCGCGCCTGCGCCACGGCGCCGAGCCGGTGCACGTCGCGCGGCGGGTGCCGCCGCCGCCGGGTTCGAGGCCACTCGTCGGAACGGCAGAGCCGACACCAACCTCGCTCGCGCTCTCCGGTGGGCCCGGCGCGATCGCAAAGGGCGGTCAGGATCAGACAGTTTCCGCAGCAAACTGTCCGGTCGGTACCGGGGTTTTCGACCTAAAGGGCGGTACGGATCGGACAGTTTCGGCCGAGAAGTGTCCGGTCCGTACCGGGGTTTCCGCTGAAAAGCGGGACTCCGTGGATGATCGGGGGTGACTCTCGATCGAGATTCCGTCCTGAGCAGGGCTTTTGGTCGTCGGAGCGGAGGGTGGAAGTCGCGTGCGCCTCTGCTGCTGGGTTGTGGACTGCTCGCTGGGCCCCGTGCCCGGCGATCGTGGGCACAGCGGATGCGTGCTCAAGCGGCCAGGGATGGCCGCGCCTGCGCGCAGGCGCATCCGGATGATCATGGCGAGACTCGCCCCATAGGGCGTCGTTGGGGGGCGTCGGGGTCGCTGCCCGCGTTGACGGGGGTCGTGGCGTGCCGGGGAGCTGCCTGCTCCATTCCCTTCTCGTTGCGCCGTTTGCCGTGCGTGCGCACCGGGTCATCCCGGGGTCGAGCGAGCGTCGTGGCGGAATACGGGTGACGCGGTTCGGAGGGCCAGAAAGAAAACGCGTGTTCGTGTGTCGTCACCCCCGATCATGCCCGGAGAGCCTGAAAAGGGCGGTCAGGATCAGACACTTTTCGAGCTCGGGCCGCCGGAAACCCCGGCACAAACCCCGGCACAAACCCCGGCGCCTAACGCGCGCGCGGGAAGGGAACCCCAGAACCCCAGAACCAGGAAAGACCCCCCCAGCCCCCCTGGAGGGGGAGGCTTGCCTGGCTCGGTCACCGTCGAGCAGAGCTACGTCACCGAGCGCGGACGCCGGCGGCGACGTCTCGTCCGCATTGACCTCGATGAGGTCCGTCGAGGCCTCGGGATCCCGACTGCTGCCGATCGCGGGGCCTGGCAACGAATCCGCGAGCTGCTGGAGGAGACGGTCGGTGAGAGCACGTTTGCGATCTGGCTCGAGCCGGTGGAGCTGATCGCGGTCGACAGCGAGTGTCGGCTCGTCCTGGCGGTGCCATCGGCGACAGCTTCGTGGACGGCGAAACGGTTCGGCCGGCTTCTCGCGAACTGCTCTGCCCGGGTCGGGCGCGAGCTGCGCCTCGCGGATGAGCCCGAGCGCATCGCGCTCGGGGGCGGAGAAGGACGTCCGGCGCCAGCGGCGCGGGGCTTGCACATCAACCGACAGGAGGTGTCGTGATGGTCACTGTCGTGGCAAACCAAAAGGGCGGTGTCGGCAAGACAACGACGGCTGCGAACATCGGCGCGCTGCTCGCCCGCCGAGGCGGACGAGTCCTTGTCGTCGATACGGACCCGCAGTTCGCGCTCACCCGACAGCTCGGGCTTGACGCCCGTTCGTTGGGTGTGAACCTGGTCGACGTGCTCGCTGGGCGAGCGAGCGCGACCGACGCGATCGTGCGTGGCGTGCACGGGGTCGACGTTATACCGGCGGCAGGCGAACTTGCCGGCGTCGAGATGAGCCTGGTCGGCGAGCTTGGTCGCGAGCGGTTCCTCCACGATGCGCTCGGAGCGTTGAGCGAGGAGTACGACGAGGTTGTGATCGACACGCCCCCGAACCTCGGCCTGCTGACCGTCAACGCGCTCGTGTGCGCCGACTACGTGCTGGCCCCTGTCAGCGCCGAGGACGAGGGCGCGGTTCACGGGATCCTCGAGCTGCGCCTCACGATCGCGAAGCTCGCCAAACGCCTAGGCGGAGACACACCGCCGCTGATCGCCGTCGTGACACGCTGGAGTCCGACCCGCGTGAGCAGTCGCACAGTCGAGGACCAGCTGACGGAGGCTGGGCTACCGCCCGTCGCGCGGATCCGCCTTCGGTCGGCGCTGATCGCGGAAGCAGCCGCACCACGTGTCCCGGTCGCGACCTTGGCGCCCGACAGTTGCGTCGCGCTGGCCTATGGCGACGTCGTCGAGCTCCTCGCGGGGACGGCAGCGCGATGAGCGCGATCCATCGACGTGGCCTTCGGGTCGACGACCCGCTCGCCGCCGGTGACGCTTCCGGCGACGACCACGGCGCTTCGTCGGTCCTAGGCAACGTCGGTCTTGGCGGGAACCGGCTGAAGGACAACCCGCTTGCTCAGATCCGCGCAAACCCCGCCCAGCCGCGTAAACGATTCGACGAGTCGGCATTGGCGTCGTTGGCAGCGTCGATCCGCGAGCGGGGCGTTCTGCAGCCGGTGATCGTGCGCCCGGCCGGCGACGAGTACGAGCTCGTTGCCGGCGAGCGTCGTTGGCGCGCCGCGGAGCTGGCGGGAGAGGAGACGATCCCTGCGCTGGTCGACGGCGCGCTCGATGAGGCCGGGTCGCTCGAGCTCGCGCTGATCGAGAACGTCGTGCGCGAGGACCTGACCGCGATCGAGCAGGCCAGGACGCTTGCGGTCCTGCTCGGTGACCTCCGGATGACCGGCGCGGTGGTCGCGAAGCGGTTGGGTCGCAGCCGGGCGGACATCGTGAACACGGTGCGGCTGCTCGATCTGCCCGAGGAGGCGATCGACTTGATCGACTCGGGAGCGCTCAGCAAGGGCCACGGGAAGGCGCTCCTGACCGAGCCCGACCATCACCGCCGGCGCGTGCTCGCCCGCCGGGCCGCGGAGAGCGGGTGGTCGGTGCGGGCGCTCGAGGCCGAGATCAGCCGCGGCGCCAAGCCCGCCGTGCCGCGTCCCGTGCCGCACCCGGACCAGTGCGCCGCGGCCGCCAAGCTGCAGGACGCGATCGCGAACGCGACCGGGTGCGAGGCGCGGGCCACGCCGCACCGGCGCGGCTTTCAGATCATTCTCGACCAGGCTGCCGCCGGCCGCCTCGCGCAGATCCTCGGCGGGGAGATGGCGGCGCTGTGACGCGAGCCCCGCGCCCAACCGCCGAGCGATCGCGTGGGTGTTCTACGTGGAACACCCGTTCAAGAAGTGCAGCTGAAAGTCAAGCTCAAAGTGCAGCTAGTTGTGATGCACCTGGAGTGGCCCCCGCCCCCGTAAACACTGGGCATTGGCACGGTGAGAGATCCCGACTACCCGCCCTCCACGAGGTCGTTCGGGTAGTCGGGATCTCTCACCATGGTCTGTCTGTGAAGACGGGGGCGGGGGCCACTGTGAAAGCCATGGCTTGGAGCTGTTCAAACATCACAAGCAAGGAGAGATGCGATGAACAGAACATCAACATCAAGAACAACGACGATGACGGGACGGCGGTGATCAGCTGCCGGTCGGCGCTGGGGGAGGTGCGGTGGTGAGTCGGAGGTTGGGTCCGGGTCCTGCGACGGTGGAGGGGTTGTGCTGGCTGGCGCGGGTGGGGCCGGCTCCGATCGATGCATGGGCATGTGCGATGGGGTGGGCGCCGGTGACCGCGCGGTCGCACGCGGCGAGGTTGACGCGCGTCGGCTGGGTCGAGCGGGCAGCGATGAAGCGCGGCCGTGGGTCGCTGCTGTTCGCTACGCGACTTGGGGTTCAGGTGGCCGAGGTGCCGGTGGCGCCGGCTCCCGAGCCGGCGCCGACGTGGTGGGCTCATCTGGCGGGATGCGCGTGGGCCGCGGCATGGCTGACCGTGCGCGGGCGTGAGATGCTCGGGTCTCGGGAGTTGCTCCTCGATGACGCGTGGAGCGGCGAGCTGAGCGCGGGCCCGGGACGGCGAGTGGTGCACCGACCGGATCTCGTGGGCGTGGTGCCGGGCCGACGCCCGGCGACGATCGAGGTCGAGCTGGCGAGAAAGTCCAAGACGAGGTTACGGGCGATCCTTGGTCTGCACGCGAGGTGGATCGCGACCGGACGCTCCGGGGCGTGCGTGTACGTGTGTGGGGACGACGCGATTCGCGAACTCGTGGTCAGCCAGGCCGCGCTGGCGGGGCTGCGTCTGGAGGACGGCGGCCTCCGAGTGGAGCTGCTCGAGACGATCAAGGAGTTGGCGCTCGCGGGGAGCGCGGAAGCGGCCGCGGAAACGCGCCTGGCCGGAGCAACGCGATGAGCTCGGTCGGGGTGATCGCCGACATCGTGGGGATCCTCGCCTTCGGCGCCCTGGGCGCGCTGTGCGCTTGGATCACGCGTCGCTTCACGACGCTCTCGGCGCGCAACTTCTACGCGCCGGCCGCCGTGTTCGTTGCGGTCCTCGGCGTGGCGGTCGCACTCCGCGCCTGGGAGGCCGTGCTAGGTGTCGCCCCGGTGTGCGCGTTTGCAGTCGCGTCCGCGACCCACGGCCGGCGGATGCGGCTGGCGGACCTCGGGGCCGGCGAGGAGCTGCGCTCCTATGAGCAGGCACGTCGATGGGTATGGCAGCCGGCGCCGCCGCGGCGCCCGGGCGAGCGAACCTACCTGCGCTCCCAGGGCGAGCTCGTCCACCGGCGGCCGTGGCCCGATCACGTCGCCTACGTGCCGATGGGCCACGCGGACCGGGACGGGATGCGGTTGCCGCTCGGCGAGGGCCAGCACATCTTCGCCTGCGGAGCGACCGGCTCCGGCAAGACGACGACGATGCGCCGCGTCCTCGCCGCCCGGACGCTCACGCAAGGGGCGGCGCTGCTGATCCTCGACCAGAAGGGCGACCAGGAGGACGTCGAGCAGATGAGCCGGCTGGCGGCCGCGGCCGGTGTCCCGTTCGTGCTGATCGACCCGCTGGACCCTGCGAGCGACCGCTACCAGCCGCTGTGGGGCACGCCCGCGCAGGCCGCCGCCCGCGCGGTCGAGCCGATCAAGCAGTCCGAGCCGTACTACTACGACGTGCTGCGCCTGCACCTCGACGTGGTGTGCAGGATGCTGCACGCCGCCGACCGGTGGCCACCGTCGATCCTCTTCCTGATCGACTGCTGCCATCCGCTGCACTACCCCGCGCTGCAGGCAGTCGCGCACGGTCTCGGCGAGGAGCACCGACAGCTCGTCCGCCGCGTCGAGGAGCACGGCCGCTACGTCGCTTCGCGCAAGGGCAACGAGGACCTCTCCGGCGGGCAAGCCCGCCTCCAGGTCGCCCTCGCGCTCGCCAGCCGGGAGATCGTCACCCCGAGGATCACCCCACAAGGCGAAGCGGTCGGCGTCGGGATCGTCGCGGCTCTCCGCGCCCGCGCGGTCGTGATGTGGCGGATGCACGCCGACGTGATGCCCGACGAGGCGGCCGCCATGACCGTGCTCGCGCTCGCCGACCTGCACGACGCCGCCGGCCACGCCGGCGTGCCGTGGACGCTGATGCTCGACGAGTTCGGCGCCGTGATCAAGATGGCCGCTACCCGCGCCATCGCGATCCTGCAGCGAGGCCGCAGCCACCGCGGGCAGGTGATCGTCGTCACCCAGTCGGTCGCCGACCCCGAAGCCCTCTCCGGACAGCCCGGCCTGTTGCCGAGCCTGACCGACAACTTCTCCGGCGTCGTCGCGCACCGCCAGACCGCGCCCGAGAGCCGCGACTGGCTCGCGAAGCTGATGGGCACTCGGGCGCTATGGCAGTCCACCAACCAGACCAGCGCGCACGGCACCCAGCACTCCGGCCGCGGCTCCGCGCGGCGCGTACGCGAGTTCAGGATCGGCTCCGACGTGTTCGCGGAGCTCGACCAGGGCGAGGCCGTCATCTACACGACGCTTGGGCCGAACCCGCAGCGCACCAGCATCCTGCCGGTAGCGCTCGAGGACCGACAGCCCGAGCGGATCGGCACCGGCGGGCGACACCGTAGCGAGATGCTCGTACACCCCGAGCACACCCTGCCCGTGGCTAAAGCCGCAGGCCAGACCCCCAGCACCGGTGAGATAGACCCCGGCAGCGCCGATCTCTAGCGCGCACTCTGCAAGCACTCGGTGCCCGAGATTGGCGAGGAGCACGTCTGGGAGCAGCGTGGGCCAGGGACCCGCTCTGAGCTGACCCCGGATCCGCCGTCCTAACCGATGACGTCGCCGCCGACGTTCCGAAGGAGTTATGTGCTGCAGCGCATAACTCCTCCGGAACGGGCGCGCGAGTCGAGAACCGGCCGCGACCGGCCTCAGGTCTCAGACGACCGAGCGAGAGTACACGAGGACATGTCCGCGCGCCCGGCGCCGGCGGCGACACCACAGCCGCCCCTCCACCTCGCGAAGAGTCGGCGGTCCAGACGCCCGAATGCTTGCTCGCGGACGCGAGATCGGAGCCAGCAAACGTGGCACGAGGTCGCGGCCACTCCGCCGGATCGCGCCTGACGCGACGGCCCACAGGCCGGAAACAGCAGTCAACGCAGACTTCGCGTGGCTCCTGGTATCGCGTGATCAGAGAAGCCAGCAAGTCGGCGCTGGCCAGACGGCTCTCGGCGCGAAAAGGGCAACCCATGCCAGCTGCCTGACGGTGGCTGTGAGCGCGGACCGGCGGCGCTGAGCGGGGTGTCAGGCGGCGAGTCGCCGGCGTGCCTTCTGCACCGATGGCAGCGCGGCCTTGGCCCGTGCGAGCGGTCGGGCGCGCAGGTCGACGCTCGCCGGCTTGGCGGCGACCGTGATCTCCTCGCCGGTGGCCGGGTTGCGGCCCTTGCGCGGCTTCTGCGCCGGCTTCACACGAACGGTCAGCTGCACGAGACCACCGACACGCACCTTCTGCGCGTTCCCGAGCTCCTCGAGCACGACCTCCTCGAGCGCCGCGAGTACCCGCTTGGCCTCGTTGCGGTTGATCTCGGCGCGGTTAGCGACCGCGCTCGCGAGTTGTGTCTGGGTCAACGGCACGGCAACTCCTCCACGGTCGAATGCGGCGATGCCAGTATTGAACCTCCGGTGGCGGACAGCCGGCGCCGGCGATCGTGCTCGGCCGCGCAATCAAGCCCCGACGCCGCAGCGGCGCTCGCATCGGCTCGGTCCACAGCGTCCAGCCCAAGGCGTACATTCCCGAGCGATGTCACGACGCGGAAAGCGACGCAAAGCCCGGCGGCCGCCACCGCGCCTGAACGGCAAGGCCACCGCTGGGGCGCTGAGCGATCCTCTGGAGGACTGCCTGGTGGAGTGCGGCGGGGATCTGTACTTCGCCGTGGACTTCACCTCCGGTGGGCTGCCGATCGGTCTCCGCGTGGAAAGACTCGAGAACGGCGACCTGCGGTTTCCAGACCTCGACGACGACCCAGACGACGACACCGTCGACAACGTCCAATAGCTTGCCCCTACGGACCCGTACCGGGACGCTGCCAGCAAGCGTCGTACGAGCGGCAGCCCCTAGCCGCCGTCCGTACCCGCGCGGTCATCGAGACGCCGGCGCGCACGGTAAACAGCCCCCGCTCGATTCCACCAAGCGGCCCGAGCGGAGGCGCCAGGGCGAATCGTGACCTCCCTACAGAGCAGCGCTCCTCGCAAGGCGAGATGTCAACCACTGTCGCAGTTCCGCCGAACGCGAGCGTGTAGCAGGGTGCCACGACCGGACGCCTCCTTCTGGGCGATTGCGAGCGTCTCGGAAATGCCGCCTGTGCTCGCTCACTGGAGCCGGAGCCGATCATCGGCAAGCGGTCGCGGATCTCCGAGGGACTGCCGTCAGGCGCTTGCTGGCCCGCGCTGGTTCGGCTAACGCCAGGAGGCGTCGGCTTCTGCAATCGCCGCGGAGCGGCAGTCTGGCCCGCGCCGGCTCGCAGGCTGCTGAGATTGCTCAAACCCAGGAGCCACCTCGAGGTCGGCGCGCACTACCGCTCCGAGAGGACCGCTAGCGTTAACCCGCCCTGCACGGACCTGTCCTTGCACGCGAATGCGACAATCGTCGTGGTTGGCTCGATCATGAGCTGGGCCCACCCAACTCCATCTCCAGCAAGCGGTCGGCGATGTTCCTGGATCTCCCGCCAGTGTTCTCGGAAGGGTCCGGGTCAGCTAACGCGAACACGTATCGGTGCTCCACAACGCCGGCTGAGGAGCACTCGCCACACTGCCGTAGCGATCTTCCACCGATAGCGCTAGCGCCAGGAACTGCGCACCCCGCACGGCAGTCGGCGATTGATTGTGACGAGCCGTCGGCAATCGGCGGTGTTGGGCACCTGGTCCGCCGCGACCTCGGACCTCCGCATCCGCTCGCGGTCGATGTCCGTCAGGGCCAGCATGGTTATGTCGGCGAGCGGAGGGAGGGTCACGACGTCGCCGATGAGGTGCAGGTGAAAGATCCGACCACGCGACCTCGGGCACGCAGGCCTCCGGGCTGTGCGAGGAGCCGATCCGGGCGTGGGGGCACGGGCGGCAGGCTAGTCGGTCGGTGCTCGCACGCTGTCGGGCGGCCTCGGAACGAGCCAGACGACGGCGAGCGGGGGCAGCATCACTTCGGCCGAGGCGGCCTGCCCGTGCCACGGGATCGGCTCCGCTTCGATGCCATTGGGGTTTCCCGCGTTCGAGCCGCCGTAGCGGACGGAATCGGTGTTGAGCGCCTCGATCCAGCCGCCGGAGCGAGGGAGCCCGAGGCGGTAGCGCTCGCGCGGGACCGGGGAGAGGTTGGCCGCGCACACCAGCAGGCGGTCGCCGCCGCGGGAGGCGCGCGCAAAGGCGAACACGTTTGACGCCGTGTCGTTCGGCTCGAGCCACCAGAAGCCGGCGGAATCGAAATCCTGCTCATACAGGGCCGGCTCTCCGCGTAGCAGATGGTTGAGATCACGCACGAGGCGCTGCACCCCTGCGTGCTCCGACCGCTCGAGCAGGTGCCAGTCGACTGACCGCTGGTAGCTCCACTCCTGCTCCTGCGCCAGCTCACCGCCCATGAACAGCAGCTTCTTGCCCGGGTGCGCCCACATGTAGCCGTAGAGCGCACGCAGGTTGGCAAGCTTCTGCCAGCGGTCTCCCGCCATCTTCTCGTAGAGCGAGCCCTTGCCGTGCGTGACCTCGTCGTGCGAGAGCGGCAGGATGAAGTTCTCGGTGAACGCGTATAGCAGGCTGAACGTGAGCTCATGGTGGTGGTAGCCCCGGTATACCGAGTCGCGCTGGAAGTAGCCGAGGGTGTCGTGCATCCAGCCCATGTTCCACTTGAAGCCGAAACCGAGGCCGCCGAGGAACGTGGGGCGCGACACCCCCGCCCAGGCGGTCGATTCCTCCGCCACGCAGATCACCCCTGGCTCGCGTCGGTGGAGCACCTCGTTCATCTCCTGCACGAAGGCGATCGCCTCGAGGTCCTCTCGCCCGCCGTGCACGTTGGGGGTCCACTCGCCCTCGGCGCGCGAGTAGTCGAGGTAGAGCATCGACGCCACGCCATCAACACGGATCCCATCGGCGTGGTACTCGCGCGGCCAGAAGATCGCGCTCGCCTCGAGGAAGTTACGCACCTCGTCGCGGCCGTAGTTGAAGATGAGGGTGCCCCACTCCGGGTGCGCTCCGCGGGCATGCTGATGCTCGTAGAGCGACGTCCCATCGAAGCGGGCCAGCGCCCAGTCGTCGCGCGGGAAGTGCGCCGGCACCCAATCGAGGATCACTCCGATTCCCTTGCCGTGCAGGTGATCGACGAACTGCTTGAAGTCGTCCGGGGAGCCGAAGCGCGCGGTGGGCGCGAAGTAGCTGGTCACCTGATAGCCCCACGAGCCCGAGAACGGATGCTCCATCACTGGCATCAGCTCGACGTGCGTGAAGCCAAGATCGGCGACGTACGCGGCCAGCTCGTCAGCCAGCTCCAGATAGCGCAGCGACCGGTTGCCCTCCACGGGGTTGAGCCGCCAAGACTCCAGGTGGACCTCATAGATCGACATCGGACGCTCGTGCGGCTGCGTCGCCCGCCGCTGCTCCATCCACTCCGCGTCACGCCAGACATGGCGCGAGCGGTGCACGATCGAGTCGGTGCGCGGCATGACCACCGTGCGGAAGGCGAACGGATCCGCCTTCATGAGAATGTCGCCGCCCTCGGTGAGGATCTCGAACTTGTAGGCGGCGCCCTCCACGACGTCCGGGATGAAGATCTCCCAGATCCCAGATGCACCGAGCACGCGCATCGCGTGCAGACGGCCGTCCCAAGAGTTGAACTCGCCCACGACGCTTACTGCCCGCGCGGCCGGTGCCCACACGGCGAACGAGGTGCCGAGTGCGCCGTCGATCTCGCGCACGTGCGCCCCCAGCCGCTCGTAGATCTCCTCGTGGCGCCCCTCCCCGGCGAGGTGCAGATCGATCTCCCCGAGCGCGGGCACGAACGCATAGGCGTCGCGAAACGTGTAGACATTGCCGTCCGGATAGCTCACCTCGAGCTCGTAGCGCAGCGGCAGGCTGGCACCGTGCAGAAACGCCTCGAAGAGCCCCGCCGGATGGCTCCGCTCGAGCATCACCGACTCCCCGCCCTCCAGTCGCACGAGCACCCCCCGTGCGTCAGGCCGGAAGGCACGGACCACGACGCCATCATCGAAGGGATGCGCGCCCAGCACCTGGTGCGGATCCCAATGCCGGCGCGCCACGACCAACTCAATCTCGGCCTCGACCGTCACGCGACAGGTGCCTCCAGCCGCCACCCCGAACCGCCGAGCGGACCGATACGCGACCCCCACCCACGCCCCATATGGGTCTCCCACGCGCGTCGCCTCGCCGCGATTCTCCCGTTCTCTCGCCCAACACCGCGCCGCGTCGCGAGGTCGCGGGTGTCGGCCTTAAGGGCATCCATCCGGCGCAGCGACATCTCCCTCAAGACCTGGTCACGAATCAAATCCGCGACCCGCTCTGCCGTCATCAGCGACACACTATCCACACACACGATCCACAGTCCGCTCCCCTCCGTTCGTTTGGCGACATCCTCTCTGCTCGAGCACCGGCGCGTCAAACGCCAACTCAGGAGGCGGGCTTCGCGCAACCCGCCGGTGCGTCGCGGCCACCGAGATCTGGACAAGCTCCCGGGCCGTCAAACGAGGCAACGAGGACGTTGCGCTGGCCCGACGGGTTCTCGTGTGCACGGTCTGACCGTGCGACCTCCCGCGAGCACCCCAAACGGCGCTTGTGACAATGCCGGGCCCGCGGGCATCACACTTCGCGCGACCGCGCACACCCTGATGCACGCATATCGACCGTGCGTCTACTGATGCATGCATATTACGGCGCGTGGCAATTACTACGCCATGTGGCAGTGCATTTGGGTGTGTCAGCGTGATAGTATTGACTGTGTGAAGAGTGACGCTAGACGGGTGTCAGGCACGACTCGGGAAGCGCTGCGTGAGCGGGGTGTGAAAATGGTGTTGGCCGGACGCACTCACGCGGTTGTGGCGCAGTCCTTGGGGGTGCATCTGCGGACGGTGTCGCTGTGGATGGCTCGCCACCAGCTCAGGGGGTTTGAGGGACTGAGGGAGGGGCGGCGTGGTCGGCGCTCGCGCGAGCAGATGGCGCTCACCGACGCCCAGCAGGCAGAGCTGATCCGACTGATGAAGGGCACGAACCCCGATCAGCTGCAGATTCCCGGCGTGTTGTGGTCAAGGCAGGCCGTCAAGGCGCTGATCGAGCGGCGGTTCGGGCTCGGGCTCAGTCGCCAGACGGTCGGTGTCTACCTGCGGCGCTGGGGGTTCTCGGGCAAGAAGCCGCAGCGGCGGTGGCTCGAGCAGGACCCCGAGCGGGTGCGGGTGTGGCTCCAGGACGAGTTCCCGGCGATCCAGGCGCGCGCGCGGCGCGAAGGGGCGCGGATGCTGTTCGGCGATGAGATGGGCGTGCGCGCCGGGCAGACCGCCGGCAAGAGCTACGCGCCGATCGGCGAGCGCGCGATCGTGCCGCTGACCGGCAAGCGCTTCTCGGCCAACGTGATCAGCGCGATCGGTGCCGACGGCACGCTGGTGTTCGAGATCTTCGAGGGCAGCTGCGATGAGATCCGCTTCCTGGACTTCCTCGACAAGCTGCTCGAGCATTTCCCCGAGCGCAAGATCTTCTTGATCGTTGACAACGCCTCCTTCCACAAGTCTCAGACCTCCGGTAGTAGGGCGGCGCGTGATGTCAAGGTTTTGCGCTGATCTGGTAGCTGATCGGTCGGCGGTCGCCGGTGAGCTTGGGTGGATTGTTGTTGATCTGGTCGATCAGGAGGTTCAGGGCGCGGGCGATGCGGGGGGCGTGCGGCGGGTCGATCGTGACGGTGATCCGGGTTGGGGTGTAGTCGATCTGTCCGGGCTGGTGCAGGAGGTGGCGGGTGATCGCGCGGTATTCGTCGGGGTCAGCGAGGTAGGTGTTGATCGCGCGGGCGAGGTCAAGCTCGGCGTTGTAGGCCAGCAGTCGTAGGACGGTCTGCAGCGCGCGACGGTTCACGCGGGGGGTGGCGCGCTTGGCGTCGGGGTCGATGACGTTGGCGGGCAGCTTCGCGGGGATCGGCTTCAGCGTCGCTTTGGCTGTGCGGGTGGCGGCTTGTGCGGTGTAGAGGTCTGCTTGGAGCATGCACAGCGTCTCGGCGGGGTTGGTGTCGGCGGCGTTGCTGTCGGTGGTGTGTTGGCCGATCTGACGTTCGAGCTCGGCGATGGTCTGCTCGTGCGCTCGAAGCTGTGCGAGCGCTGTGGTGCGTTCGGGGTTGCGCTGTAGCGTGGTGTCCGGGGCGATGCTCATCTCGTGGTCGCACAGCCAGTGCAGGCCGTGATGGTCTTCGAGGTATTTGAAGGTGTTCTCGATGCACCACCGGCAGCGCAGCGTGTGCGCGAGGCGCGCGGCTGGGGTGCGCAGGTCGCTGGTCAGGATCTGCAGCACGACCCGCCCGTCCTGATACACGCTCAGCTGTCGGCATTTCCCGTATCCGTCAAGCTCGACGAGCTCATCAGCGACGCGCACGTAATGGCGCTGCCCGTCGAGCCTCACCCACGAGCGGCGAGGCTTGACCGTCGGGACGGCCAGCGGCGCGCGACGGTACGTGATCCAGTCGATCCCGCGATCGCGCAGCTCACAGAACGTCTTGGGATAGGCGCCGCCGCGATCGAAGCCGAGCATC
This sequence comes from uncultured Solirubrobacteraceae bacterium, assembly GCA_963816005.1. GTDB lineage: Bacteria > Actinomycetota > Thermoleophilia > Solirubrobacterales > Solirubrobacteraceae > Palsa-465. The sequence goes on from CAWFKF010000097.1 coordinate 20,351, forward strand.
AACGGTCGCCCGTCGCAGATCTCAAGGAGTTGGTCGACCGGGTCAAGCATCGCGCCTGAGAGGCCTTGCGGAGAGCCTGAGGCGAAACACACAGCCCGCCAGCGGTCATCAACGATCACGGTGTCGTGCCTTCCGGGCTCGGCATGACGGCGGCGTGTGTTCCAGCCCTTGGCGACCGGCCGGCAGCCGGTATACGCAACGAAGTGCTCATCGACAAAGAACACCGACGGAGGCTCGCTGTCGGCGCTCAGCATCGCCTTTGACAGCGCGACCTGGACCCGCAACGGATCGACCGCGTCCGCGAGCGCCCCGAGCCGCGGGCGCAGGCTCCGCAGATGCGGGAAACGCTCGATCCCGGCCAGCAGCCCCGCGTCGGCGAGCTGCAAGTGCTTTGAGCCCTCCAGGGAGGAGGTCCCCAACGCGAACGCGAACACGCCACAGAGCGCGACCGCGATCGTGTCATAGCACCGCTCAGGACCCGAGCTGAGCACGCCGAGCACCGCGCTCGCGCCGACCTTCTCCAGGAACGGGTGCAGCAGCATCGCGCCCGCGTACACCGACCGGCCGCCACCCTCACCGATCCGCGCGCCAACGACCTCAACCGGCCCGGTCAGATCCGCCACGCTCACCCCACACTCGGCGCTTTGAGCGACGTCCGCCGCGGTCAGATCCGCCACGGTCGTCTCAGCGCCGCCAGTCACATCCGCCAGGTCGCTCACCTCCCCCAGCTCGCTCACCGGCAGCCGCTCAACCTCACGCGCCGGGCGACGCGCCAACAACCGCGAGATCGTCGCTTCCGAGACACCCAGCAGTTTCGCGATCTCGCTGCCCGCGACACGCCGATCAGACAACTCATACACCCGCGCGACCGCGTCCCGATCAAGCTTCCGTGGGCGACCCATCGGCCGCACCAACGCCCCAGACCCGCCCTCAGCGACCTCCCCCCGCAGACGAGTCACATGCTCAGCACTGATCCCGAACACGCGTGCCACCTCAACGCCCTTCACCCCAGCCCGCGTCAACGACACGATCGCGAGGTTACGCATCCCCCGATCACCCCGCTCATAGCACGCCAACGCCCGACCGCCACAGGACACCACCACGTCCTCGCCGACCGCCTCCAACCGCAACTCCAACGGCGCCGGCATCCCCGGCAACTGGCCCGCATCCCCGCCTGCCTCTGTCGACCCGCTCAACACCCCACAACAATACCAAACCAAACATACTTTTGCAAGCTCTAGAGCAAACAAAACCCCTGCACAACGCCACTAATCTGATTCCACTACCGGAGGTCTGAGTCTCCCGCGGTCGAGTACTGGCTGCTGGACCATCCGCGGATGGAGCTGTTCTACCTTCCACCGTACGCCCCGGAGCTCAATCCCGATGAGCTGCTCAACCAGGACGTTCACACCCACGTCGCGCGACGCCGCCCATCCAACCTCGCCAAGCTCGTCACTCTCACCGTCGAGTATCTCGCAACCCGCACAAGTGAGATTGTCAGCAAGTACTTCGACGGCGAGTACGTCGCCTACGCCAAGTAACCACGCACTAATTGCCACGCAGCGTAATACACCGATCAGGGTCAGGGCCTTGGCCACACCCTGCACCTGCATCGCGGCAAGTTCGGTGGTGTGCTCAACGGCGTCGACTACGACCTGTGGAATCCGGAGATCGATTCGTTGATCCCGGCGCGGTACGGCAGCGAGTGGATTGACGGTAAGTACGTCAACAAGCAGGCGCTGCGGGAGCGTTTCCTGCTGGCCGAGGGGTTCAAGCCTCAGACCTCCGGTAGTAGGGCGGCGCGTGATGTCAAGGTTTTGCGCTGATCTGGTAGCTGATCGGTCGGCGGTCGCCGGTGAGCTTGGGTGGATTGTTGTTGATCTGGTCGATCAGGAGGTTCAGGGCGCGGGCGATGCGGGGGGCGTGCGGCGGGTCGATCGTGACGGTGATCCGGGTTGGGGTGTAGTCGATCTGTCCGGGCTGGTGCAGGAGGTGGCGGGTGATCGCGCGGTATTCGTCGGGGTCAGCGAGGTAGGTGTTGATCGCGCGGGCGAGGTCAAGCTCGGCGTTGTAGGCCAGCAGTCGTAGGACGGTCTGCAGCGCGCGACGGTTCACGCGGGGGGTGGCGCGCTTGGCGTCGGGGTCGATGACGTTGGCGGGCAGCTTCGCGGGGATCGGCTTCAGCGTCGCTTTGGCTGTGCGGGTGGCGGCTTGTGCGGTGTAGAGGTCTGCTTGGAGCATGCACAGCGTCTCGGCGGGGTTGGTGTCGGCGGCGTTGCTGTCGGTGGTGTGTTGGCCGATCTGACGTTCGAGCTCGGCGATGGTCTGCTCGTGCGCTCGAAGCTGTGCGAGCGCTGTGGTGCGTTCGGGGTTGCGCTGTAGCGTGGTGTCCGGGGCGATGCTCATCTCGTGGTCGCACAGCCAGTGCAGGCCGTGATGGTCTTCGAGGTATTTGAAGGTGTTCTCGATGCACCACCGGCAGCGCAGCGTGTGCGCGAGGCGCGCGGCTGGGGTGCGCAGGTCGCTGGTCAGGATCTGCAGCACGACCCGCCCGTCCTGATACACGCTCAGCTGTCGGCATTTCCCGTATCCGTCAAGCTCGACGAGCTCATCAGCGACGCGCACGTAATGGCGCTGCCCGTCGAGCCTCACCCACGAGCGGCGAGGCTTGACCGTCGGGACGGCCAGCGGCGCGCGACGGTACGTGATCCAGTCGATCCCGCGATCGCGCAGCTCACAGAACGTCTTGGGATAGGCGCCGCCGCGATCGAAGCCGAGCATCAACGGTCGCCCGTCGCAGATCTCAAGGAGTTGGTCGACCGGGTCAAGCATCGCGCCTGAGAGGCCTTGCGGAGAGCCTGAGGCGAAACACACAGCCCGCCAGCGGTCATCAACGATCACGGTGTCGTGCCTTCCGGGCTCGGCATGACGGCGGCGTGTGTTCCAGCCCTTGGCGACCGGCCGGCAGCCGGTATACGCAACGAAGTGCTCATCGAATTCAAAGAACACCGACGGAGGCTCGCTGTCGGCGCTCAGCATCGCCTTTGACAGCGCGACCTGGACCCGCAACGGATCGACCGCGTCCGCGAGCGCCCCGAGCCGCGGGCGCAGGCTCCGCAGATGCGGGAAACGCTCGATCCCGGCCAGCAGCCCCGCGTCGGCGAGCTGCAAGTGCTTTGAGCCCTCCAGGGAGGAGGTCCCCAACGCGAACGCGAACACGCCACAGAGCGCGACCGCGATCGTGTCATAGCACCGCTCAGGACCCGAGCTGAGCACGCCGAGCACCGCGCTCGCGCCGACCTTCTCCAGGAACGGGTGCAGCAGCATCGCGCCCGCGTACACCGACCGGCCGCCACCCTCACCGATCCGCGCGCCAACGACCTCAACCGGCCCGGTCAGATCCGCCACGCTCACCCCACACTCGGCGCTTTGAGCGACGTCCGCCGCGGTCAGATCCGCCACGGTCGTCTCAGCGCCGCCAGTCACATCCGCCAGGTCGCTCACCTCCCCCAGCTCGCTCACCGGCAGCCGCTCAACCTCACGCGCCGGGCGACGCGCCAACAACCGCGAGATCGTCGCTTCCGAGACACCCAGCAGTTTCGCGATCTCGCTGCCCGCGACACGCCGATCAGACAACTCATACACCCGCGCGACCGCGTCCCGATCAAGCTTCCGTGGGCGACCCATCGGCCGCACCAACGCCCCAGACCCGCCCTCAGCGACCTCCCCCCGCAGACGAGTCACATGCTCAGCACTGATCCCGAACACGCGTGCCACCTCAACGCCCTTCACCCCAGCCCGCGTCAACGACACGATCGCGAGGTTACGCATCCCCCGATCACCCCGCTCATAGCACGCCAACGCCCGACCGCCACAGGACACCACCACGTCCTCGCCGACCGCCTCCAACCGCAACTCCAACGGCGCCGGCATCCCCGGCAACTGGCCCGCATCCCCGCCTGCCTCTGTCGACCCGCTCAACACCCCACAACAATACCAAACCAAACATACTTTTGCAAGCTCTAGAGCAAACAAAACCCCTGCACAACGCCACTAATCTGATTCCACTACCGGAGGTCTGAGCCTGTGGTGGCGTCGATCGGGCGGCTGGACCGTCAGAAGGGCGTTGATCTGATTCGTCATGCGCTGTCTTACGCGCTGGCCGAGGGTGCGCAGTTCGTGCTGCTGGGAAGCAGCCCCGACCCGGCGATCGGCGCTCGGTTCTGGGCACTCAAGCACGAGCTTAACGACAATCCGGATTGCCATCTGGAGCTCACGTTCAGCGTCGAGCTGGCGCATCTGATCTACGCGGGCGCCGATTTGTTGGTGATGCCGAGCGTGTTCGAGCCGTGCGGGTTGACGCAGCTGATCGCGCTCAAGTACGGGACGGTGCCGGTCGTGCGGGCGGTCGGCGGGCTGGTCGATACCGTGTTTGACCGCGATCACGCGTCGGTCCCGGGCTGGGAGCGCAACGGTTACGTGTTTCACCACCCAGACCAGCCGGCGCTGGAATCGGCCTTGTTCCGTGCGATCGGCCTGTGGTACGCCTATCCGGGGGAGTTCCGCGAGCTGCAGCTGCACGGGATGCGGGCTGATCACTCGTGGGCGCGGCCGGGCCAGGATTACCTGAACATCTACGAACACATCCGGCACAAGTGAGCGAACAAAGGCACGGTGGTATGGATCAGCTACCCGAGTACGTCGATGGATTGCCGAACATCTCTGGCTCCGAGAGCCTGATTGACGAGGCAATACGTGGCCGGGGTCTGGAGCCCGTGTTCTGGCGCGATGGCGCGGGCGATCCGTTCGCGGGCGTCGATAGCGCTTGCGCGATCGCGCTGCATATGCACCAGCCGTTGATTCCTGCCGGCGGCGAGGATCTGCGCTCGGCGCGGCTGATCAGCAACCTGCAGTACATGGAGGAGCACCCTGAGATCGGCGATAACCATAACGCGCCGGTGTTCCGCTGGTGCTACAAGCGGATGGGGGAGTTCATCCCGCAGCTGATCGGCGAGGGCCTGCAGCCGCGGGTGATGCTCGAGTACTCAGGCACGCTGCTGCACGGCCTGCGAGTGATGGGCGCCGACGATGTGCTGGAGGCGCTGCGGTCGATCACCTGCGACCCGAACTATCGCTGGGCGGTGGAGTGGCTGGGCTGCCCGTGGGGACACTCCGTCGCACCGTCGACACCGGTGCAGGACTTTCGCCTCCACGTCCGGGCGTGGCAGCACCACTTCGCCGCGCTGTTCGGGCTCGAGGCGCTCGCTCGCGTGCGCGGGTTCTCTCCCTCGGAGATGGCGCTGCCGAACCATCCCGACGTCGCCTACGACTTTGTGCGCACGCTGCTGGACTGCGGCTACCGCTGGGTGCTCGTCCAGGAGCACACGGTCGAGCAGCCGGACGGCGTGGGCGTGGAGCGCAAGCATTTGCCCCATCGGCTGGTCTGCACGAGCTCCAGCGGCGAGACGGCGAGTATCGTCGCGATCATCAAGACGCAGGGAAGCGACACGAAGCTGGTCGCACAGATGCAGCCCTACTACGAGGCGCGGACCCTTGGCCGCTGGGAGCTGGGGGGTCGCATCGTGCCGCCGCTGGTGACGCAGATCGCCGATGGGGAGAACGGTGGCGTGATGATGAACGAGTTCCCGTCCAAGTACATGGAGGTCGTCCGCGAGTCCTCGGGTTCGGCGACGGCGATGCTCAACGGGACCGAGTATCTCGAGCGCCTGTTCGCAAGCGGCGTGCGCGAGGCGGACCTGCCGGTAGCGCGACCGCTCTTTCAGCACCGCATCTGGGACCGCATGAACCCGGGACACGGCCCGGACCGGCTCGCGCAGGTGATCGGCGACCTCGGCCGCGAGGACGACCGCTTTCACATGGACGGCGGCAGTTGGACGAACAACATCTCCTGGGTACGAGGCTACGATGACGTCCTGATCCCGATGGAGCGCGCCAGCGCGCAGTTCCACGAGCGGGTGCTTGCTCGCGCGGTCCCCAGCTCCGACCCGAGCTACCGCAACGCGCTCTTACACCTTCTCTCCAGCGAGACGAGCTGCTACCGCTACTGGGGCGAGGGCGTGTGGACAGACTACGGCGCCGAGCTCGCCCGCCGCGCGACGGAGACCGTTGCGCACGATCTGTGAGCCAGACGCCAGTGGCAGACGTCGAGTTCGCGCTCGTTCTCAGCCTGCACCAGCCACCCGGCAACCTCGAGCACTTGCTCGACGCGCAGGAGCAGGAGGCCAGGGAGATCCTGTGGGCGATCGACCGCATCCCGCGATCGCTGTGGCCGTACGAGGACATCGCACGCGTTCAGCTGTCGCTCTCCGGGAGCCTGCTCGAGACGCTCGCCAATCCCGACTTCCAACGCCGCGTCTCCGGAATCGTCGACTGCGGATCACTGCTGTGGTATCTGCAGAACACCCGCGTGATCGAGCTGCTCGGCACCGGCTATTACCATCCCGTGCTGCCGCTGATCCGGTCGATCGACCGGGAGGAGCACCTGGACCGCTGGCGCACGATCGCCGGCCATCTGTTTGCGCGCAATCACTTCCCCGGGTTCTGGCCGCCCGAGCTGGGCTTCTCCATGGACCTGGTTCCCACCCTGCGCCGCCACGGCTACAGCTACGCGATCGTTGACAGCGAGCACGTGTCAGCGCTCACGCCGATGCGCTGGGAAGAGCTGCGCTACCGCCCACACCTGGCTCAATTCGGAGGCGAGCAGATCGTGGTCGTGGTCCGCGACCGCGAGCTATCCAACGCGCAAGAATCGGGCATGGACGCTGACTGGTTCATCACAGAGGTGAAGGCCCGCACCCAGTACTGCGACTTCCCCCCGCTTGTCACAACCGCCACCACCGGCGAGAACGGCGGGTGGTTTCGCAACACGACCCCCGGCCACAACTTCTGGAGCAGCTTCCATACCGAGCTGATGGAAAAGGTGCGCGCCGGCTCCGCCGGCGGCATCCGCCCCACGTTCATCTCCGACTACCTCCAGCGGCACGGACCGCACGGCTGGGTGACGGTGGGGCCGGGGGCGTGGAACACCGGTTGGCACCACGGCACTGGGTTCGTCCAATGGACCGGCTCCCTGGCCCAGCAGCAGGCGCTCACCCGCGCTGCAGAGCTCAGCGAAGCGGTCCACGCCGCCCGCCGTAACGCCATCGCGATCGGCGCCGGCAACCCAGACCTGTACCGCCACCTCGAGGATGCCCTCGCAATGGTCCTGCGGGCCGAGACGAGCTGCAACTTCTTCTGGGGAGAAGCCTGGGTACAGCGCTGCCACGACGACCTCGACCGAGGCCACCCGGCACCTCGAACAAGCCGGAAGGCTGTTCTCCTGATCACCCCCGCTCACCCGTGCGCTCCTTACTTGTCCGACGGGCCCGAGTCAAGGCCCTCGTCTTCGGTCGTTGGGTGAGGTGGACCGGTTCAGCGGAGACTGGGTCAGGTGGGTTCGGGGGTCGTTTGGTTGTTGGTTTTGATGTTTCTGTCAGCGAGTATGTCTGTTGACCGTGGAGCGGCGAGGCCACACGCCGTGCTTGGTCCCCTGACCGCGGTTGTGGCGACCTGAGCTGACCCGCAGATCCTGGCTCGCCCGCCGCTGGGCGAACATCGCCGCCAGCGCCAGACAGGCCCAAGGTCCCGCATCGCCGTGCGGTGCGGCGGGGTTCGCACTCGACGCGGCGGACGGATCACCCGATTCTGCGCGCGCTACCCCGCCGCGCCGCGTATCCGCGGGATTGCCCGGCGCCCCGTCGCGTGGCTGACGGCGACGCGGTGCACGTGCCCACGCTATGGCCGGCAACCCCACCCTCGTAACCGGCCTCGAGGCGGTAGCTGCGGCAGTGCGATGGCTGGCTGTCGGTGATCCCGGCGTGGGTCGGCTCAAGCACTGGTCGTTGTCGGCGCGTAGATTTGCTTGAGGTAGTCGTCGAGCATCCGTCCGGCGCAGAAGCCGGGAGCCAGCGTGCGCATCGACGCGCGGATGCGGGCGAGCCAGGAGCGCGGCAGCCCGTCGGTGTCGCGGTCGTAGAACGCGGGCACGACTTCCTGCTCGAGCAGGTCGTACAGGGCGGCGGCGTCACGCGCGTCCTGCGCCGCGTGGTCGGCCTGGACCTCGCCGGAGAGGGCCCAGCCGTTGGTTCCGTCGTAGGCCTCCGCCCACCAGCCGTCGAGCACGCTCAGGTTCAGGCCGCCGTTGATGACCACTTTCATCCCGCTGGTCCCACTGGCCTCCATCGGCGGCCGCGGCAAATTCAGCCACAGATCGCAGCCACGCACGAGCCGCGCGGCCATCCCGAGGTCGTAATCGTGCAGGTACACGACGTGCTCTGCGACATGGGGCGCGTCCTTGAAGTGAAACATCTCCTGGACGACGCGCTTGGCCTCCTCGTCGCTGGGATGCGCCTTGCCGGCCAACACGAACTGGACAGGCTGGGGCCCGCCCAGCAGCGCAAGCGTGCGGGCGGGATCGTGGGTGAGCAGCCCGATCCGCTTGTACGTCGCGGTGCGCCGCGCGAACCCGATCGTGAGCACGTCGGGGTCAAACGCGCGAGCGGCCGTCTCGATCCCTGCCCGCGGCTGGCGCTCGGCGAGCCGGTCGATCCCGCTGCGCTCCTGGACGAACTCCACCAGCTCCGCGCGCTGCTCACGCCGCGCCGCCCACAACTCGGCGTCCGACACCAGCTCGAGCGCCTCCCAGGTCGCGACGTCGCTCGCCCGCCACAGCCAGTCCTCGCCGATGTGGCGGTCGAGCAGGCGGCGTATCGGAGGCCCGACCCAGCTCGGCAGGTGCACGCCGTTGGTGACATGAATGATCGGCACCGCCTCCACTGCCCGCCCTGGCCACAGCCCGCTCCACATCTCACGGGCGACGCTGCCGTGGCGGCGGCTGACACCGTTCGCCGAGCGGCTCATCCGCAAGCTGAACGTCGTCATCCCGAACGGCTCCCCACCGTCCTCGGGGTGGTAGCGGCCCAGTCGCAGGAGCACCTCAGGATCGACGCCCAACTCGTCCACCACTCCCCCGACCGTGTCGATCACGTCCTGGCGGGGGTAGGTCTCGTTGCCGGCCGCGACGGGCGTGTGCGTGGTGAACACCGTACGCTGCCGGGCAGCCTCAAGCGCCGCCTCGACCGACGCTCCGCGCGCCATCTCAGCTCGCGCCAGCTCGAGCTCCGCGAACGCAGCGTGCCCCTCGTTCAGATGCACAAGCCCCGGCTCGATCCCCAATGCCGCGAGGGCGCGCACGCCACCGACGCCGAGCAGCGCGTATTGCGAGAGGCGGGTGATCGGATCTGCGACGTACAGCTGCGAGGTGATCCACCGCTCAAGACGACCGTTCTCCGGCACATCGGCATCGAGCAAGAACAGCGGCACGCGACCCACAGCCACACGCCAGATCTGCGCGCTCACCTCGCTGCCACGGATCGGCACAGTGATCGTCAACGGCCGCCCATCCTGTGCGCGCACCAGCGCAGCGGGAAGCCGCTCGGGATCGATATCAACCCAGTACTCGTGCTGCCAGCCGGAGACATCCAGCCGCTGGCGGAAATACCCCTGGCGGTACATCAGGCCGACCGCGACAAGCGGCAGCGCCCGATCCGAAGCCTCCTTGAGCAGGTCTCCTGCGAGCACGCCTAGCCCGCCCGAGTAGATGGGCAACGACCTGTGCACGCCGAACTCGGCGCACAGGAACGCGATCGGCCGCTCCGGCGCCACCGATCCCACGAACGGACGCCTCAGGTCCGCCGCGAACGCGTCCTCGAGCGACGCCACGCGGGCGAGCAGACCGGAATCACCGGCCGCCCGCGCGAGCGCCTCACCCGACACCTCCTGCAACAGGCGGACCGGGTTCTCGCCGCACAGCCCCCAGCGCTCCTCGTCGATCGAGCGAAACACTTCCTTACCGCCCGGGTACCAGCGCCAACGATAGTTGTAAGCGATCCGGGCCAGCGAAGCGAGTTCCTCCGGGAGCCGTCCGGCCAGGTCGGCGGCCCTGCGACCAAGCTCCTCATCACCACGCATGGCCACAATCATCCCAGGTCTCCCACCGCCATCCCGTCTCGGCGATAGACGCCCGCCTCCCGGCAACGCGAGCTCACGACCGACTGAGCTGCGGTGTCCCTCCTGGCCAAAAATTGGTTGCGGACCTGATCGATGCAGCTTGGTGAACAAGCCACACCGGTACCTGATTCTCGACAGCGGGCACGTGCACCCGCTCACGCCGATGCACTGAGGAGCCGGGATACGCCCCCCCATCGCCGAGTTCGGCGGCGGACAGATCGTCGTCGTACGCGATCACGACCTTCAAAGAACCCGTTCTGGAGGCAAGCCCCCGGCCCGCAACAAACGGGGGGGCTCTAGGCATCGATGTAG
>CAWFKF010000098.1:0-37701 GCA_963816005.1 uncultured Solirubrobacteraceae bacterium
GATTTAGCGGGTTCAGCAGGGATTATGTAGCCTGCCGCGAACGTTGGTGGCGGTGGTTGCCGTCACCGAATCGAGTAGTGAGCTGCTCCCGGTCGGGCGAGTTGATGAGCTGGCGGGTTGGGTGGCGCGGTGCTCGGCGTTGTCGGCGGAGAACGAGCAGTTGTGGGGCGAGGCGGTCCGGCTCACGGGCGAGAACGAGCGGTTGCGCTCGCAGGTTGAGAAGCTTGAGGGGCAGTTGGAGGAGACGCGGCGCGCGGGGAAGCGTCAGGCGGCGCCGTTCTCGCGTGGGGAGCCGAAGGAGCGTCCTGGTCGGCCGGGGCGCCGGTCGGGGGAGGAGCACGGCCGGCATGGGCACCGTGAGCCGCCTGGAGAGGTTGACGAGGAACTCGACGCGCCGCTGGCCCCGCGCTGCGAGTGCGGCGGGGAGATCGAAGAGGAGCGGATCGAGTTTCAGTATCAGGACGAGCTGCCCGAGCCGCGGCCGGTTCGGCGCAGGTTCGCGGTGCACATCGGCAAGTGCCGGTGCTGCGCGCGTCGGCATCAGGGCCGTCACCCGTTTCAGACCTCCGACGCGTTGGGCGCGGCAGCCTGCATGCTTGGCTCGCGGGCGGTCGCTTTGGCGACCGAGTTGAACAAGGAGTTGGGGCTCTCGCCGCAGAAGACCGCCCGGGCGCTGGCCCGCTTCGGGATCCGGGTGACCGCGGGCGGGGTGGTCCAGGCGATCGCGCGTCAGGCCAGGGCGCTTGAGCCGACCTACCGAGCGCTGATCGAGGGGATCCGTTCAAGCCGGGCGGTCGCGCCGGATGAGACTGGGTGGCGGATCAACGGTCAGAAGGCGTGGTTGTGGGCGTTCGCCGGGGAGCAGGTGACGGTGTATCTGATCGCCCCAGGCCGCGGGTTCGAGCACGCCTGCGAGATCCTCGGTGAGAGCTACTCCGGTGTGCTGGAGCGCGACGGATGGGCTCCCTATCGGCGGTTCACCAACGCCAAGCACCAAACCTGCCATGCGCATCTGCTGCGCCGGACCGGTGAGCTGATCGCCGATTCCGTCGCGGGGCAGGCGCGCGTTCCGCACACCGCGCGGCGGATCCTCAAGGACGCGCTCGCGCTGCGCGACCAGCGCGATCAGGACGTGATCGACGCTGAGGAGTTCGGCCTGAAGGTCACCGATCTCAACCAGCGGACCGACAAGCTGCTCGCGATGCGCCCGCGCCACGAGCCGAACCGCCGGCTGCTCGCCCATCTTCAGACCGAGCGCGAGCACATGTTCACGTTCCTGACCGAGCCCGGCGTGCAGGCGACGAACTGGCGGGCCGAGCAGGCATTGCGCCCGGTGATCGTGAACCGCAAGAGCTGGGGCGGGAACCGCACCACCAACGGCGCCCACACCCAACAGATCACGATGAGCGTGATCCGCACCGCCCGCCAACAAGACATCGATCCGCTCGAATTGATCGCCGACGCGCAGCACTGCCGCCAGCCGGCCGCCAGCGAGCTGATCAAGCTCCCCGCCCGCGCCTCCCCGACCAGCCTGGCCGCCTGACCGACGATGCCCGAACCACCCCGGAGACCGCTGGACGAGATCAGCTACCGGATCGTCTGCTACGAACTCGAAGCAGGCAAGCAGACTGTGATCCTCGATGCCACCGCACGCGGGTTCATCGCGGTCACCGGCACCATCGCCGAAGACGGCACGATGCACGGACAAGGCACCCACGCCGGGCCGCTCGCCCTGCGACGACGGCTCGCCCGTCTGATCGCCGACGACGAGCAACTCGCCAGCTAAAGGATCCGGCGCCATCCATGGGCGCGACCTTGCCCGTGGCACCCGTCCGCCGATCCGCCTACCGTTCACTACCAGCCGACCAGCGAGCACAGGAGCAGCCGATGAGCCAACACAGCCCCGCCCACAACGTCATCGTGCAGATCAAGGTCAAGCTGCTCGGAGTGACCAAACCACCGGTCTGGCGGCAAATCCGGCTACGCGCCGACACCCGGCTGGATCAGCTGCACGAGATTCTCCAGGCGGCGCTCGGCTGGGAGAACTACCACATGCACGTCTTCTCCTTCGGCGAGGAGCAGTTCGGGATCCCCGACCCCGAGCTCGGATTCAGCGACGAGCACCAAGTCACACTCGGCGAGCTCACCGACCTCGGCGCTCGCTTCCGCTACACCTACGACTTCGGCGACAACTGGGAACACGAGATCCTCGTTGAAGACCTGCTCGACCCCGACCCCGACCCCGACACCCACTACCCGACGCTCGTGGCCGCAAAGGGAGCCTGCCCGCCAGAGGACTGCGGCAGCCCCTGGGGATACGCAAACCTCAAACAGATCCTCGCCGACCCCAGCCACGATGAACACCAAGAGATGCTCGAGTGGCTCGGTCTCAACAACGCCAGCGAATTCGATCCCACCGGCGTCCCCACCGACAACATCGACTACGAACTCGCGCTCAGCGGCGCCAACCGCTGAGCACCCCGCCAGACGCACCCGCTAATTCAATACCCGGTCACCTACATCGATGCCTAGGAGCCTGGGTCAGTAATACTCAGTCTCATTATCGAGGCTCTGAGAGCCGTTCTGCGGCCATCCGAGCGATCGCCGCTGATGATTTGATCCCCTGAAACGGGCCAAAACGGCGTTCTGCGGGCATAGTGACCCACGCTCCTAGAGCCCCCCCGTTTGTTGCGGGCCGGGGGCTTGCCTCCAGAACGGGTTCTTTGAAGGTCGTGATCGCGTACGACGACGATCTGTCCGCCGCCGAACTCGGCGATGGGGGGGCGTATCCCGGCTCCTCAGTGCATCGGCGTGAGCGGGTGCACGTGCCCGCTGTCGAGAATCAGGTACCGGTGTGGCTTGTTCACCAAGCTGCATTGATCAGGTCCGCAACCAATTTTTGGCCAGGAGGGACACCGCAGCTCAGTCGGTCGTGAGCTCGCGTTGCCGGGAGGCGGGCGTCTATCGCCGAGACGGGATGGCGGTGGGAGACCTGGGATGATTGTGGCCATGCGTGGTGATGAGGAGCTTGGTCGCAGGGCCGCCGACCTGGCCGGACGGCTCCCGGAGGAACTCGCTTCGCTGGCCCGGATCGCTTACAACTATCGTTGGCGCTGGTACCCGGGCGGTAAGGAAGTGTTTCGCTCGATCGACGAGGAGCGCTGGGGGCTGTGCGGCGAGAACCCGGTCCGCCTGTTGCAGGAGGTGTCGGGTGAGGCGCTCGCGCGGGCGGCCGGTGATTCCGGTCTGCTCGCCCGCGTGGCGTCGCTCGAGGACGCGTTCGCGGCGGACCTGAGGCGTCCGTTCGTGGGATCGGTGGCGCCGGAGCGGCCGATCGCGTTCCTGTGCGCCGAGTTCGGCGTGCACAGGTCGTTGCCCATCTACTCGGGCGGGCTAGGCGTGCTCGCAGGAGACCTGCTCAAGGAGGCCTCGGATCGGGCGCTGCCGCTTGTCGCGGTCGGCCTGATGTACCGCCAGGGGTATTTCCGCCAGCGGCTGGATGTCTCCGGCTGGCAGCACGAGTACTGGGTTGATATCGATCCCGAGCGGCTTCCTGCCGCTTTGGTGCGCGGGCAGGATGGGCGGCCGTTGACGATCACTGTGCCGATCCGTGGCAGCGAGGTGAGCGCGCAGATCTGGCGTGTGGCTGTGGGTCGCGTGCCGCTGTTCTTGCTCGATGCCGATGTGCCTGAGAACGGTCGTCTTGAGCGGTGGATCACCTCGCAGCTGTACGTCGCAGATCCGATCACCCGCCTCTCGCAATACGCGCTGCTCGGCGTCGGTGGCGTGCGCGCCCTCGCGGCATTGGGGATCGAGCCGGGGCTTGTGCATCTGAACGAGGGGCACGCTGCGTTCGCGGAGCTCGAGCTGGCGCGCGCTGAGATGGCGCGCGGAGCGTCGGTCGAGGCGGCGCTTGAGGCTGCCCGGCAGCGTACGGTGTTCACCACGCACACGCCCGTCGCGGCCGGCAACGAGACCTACCCCCGCCAGGACGTGATCGACACGGTCGGGGGAGTGGTGGACGAGTTGGGCGTCGATCCCGAGGTGCTCCTGCGACTGGGCCGCTACCACCCCGAGGACGGTGGGGAGCCGTTCGGGATGACGACGTTCAGCTTGCGGATGAGCCGCTCGGCGAACGGTGTCAGCCGCCGCCACGGCAGCGTCGCCCGTGAGATGTGGAGCGGGCTGTGGCCAGGGCGGGCAGTGGAGGCGGTGCCGATCATTCATGTCACCAACGGCGTGCACCTGCCGAGCTGGGTCGGGCCTCCGATACGCCGCCTGCTCGACCGCCACATCGGCGAGGACTGGCTGTGGCGGGCGAGCGACGTCGCGACCTGGGATGCGCTCGAGCTGGTGTCGGACGCCGAGTTGTGGGCGGCGCGGCGTGAGCAGCGCGCGGAGCTGGTGGAGTTCGTCCAGGAGCGCAGCGGGATCGACCGGCTCGCCGAGCGCCAGCCGCGGGCGGGGATCGAGACGGCCGCTCGCGCGTTTGACCCGGACGTGCTCACGATCGGGTTCGCGCGGCGCACCGCGACGTACAAGCGGATCGGGCTGCTCACCCACGATCCCGCCCGCACGCTTGCGCTGCTGGGCGGGCCCCAGCCTGTCCAGTTCGTGTTGGCCGGCAAGGCGCATCCCAGCGACGATGAGGCCAAGCGCGTCGTCCAGGAGATGTTTCACTTCAAGGACGCGCCCCATGTCGCAGAGCACGTCGTGTACCTGCACGATTACGACCTGGGGATGGCCGCGCGGCTCGTGCGTGGCTGCGATCTGTGGCTGAATTTGCCGCGGCCGCCGATGGAGGCCAGTGGGACCAGCGGGATGAAAGTGGTCATCAACGGCGGGCTGAACCTGAGCGTGCTCGACGGCTGGTGGGCGGAGGCCTACGACGGAACCAACGGCTGGGCCCTCTCCGGCGAGGTCCAGGCCGACCACGCGGCGCAGGACGCGCGTGACGCCGCCGCCCTGTACGACCTGCTCGAGCAGGAAGTCGTGCCCGCGTTCTACGACCGCGACACCGACGGGCTGCCGCGCTCCTGGCTCGCCCGCATCCGCGCGTCGATGCGCACGCTGGCTCCCGGCTTCTGCGCCGGACGGATGCTCGACGACTACCTCAAGCAAATCTACGCGCCGACGAGGGCCAGTGCTTGAGCCGACCCACGCCGGGATCACCGACAGCCAGCCATCGCACTGCCGCAGCTACCGCCTCGAGGCCGGTTACGAGGGTGGGGTTGCCGGCCATAGCGTGGGCACGTGCACCGCGTCGCCGTCAGCCACGCGACGGGGCGCCGGGCAATCCCGCGGATACGCGGCGCGGCGGGGTAGCGCGCGCAGAATCGGGTGATCCGTCCGCCGCGTCGAGTGCGAACCCCGCCGCACCGCACGGCGATGCGGGACCTTGGGCCTGTCTGGCGCTGGCGGCGATGTTCGCCCAGCGGCGGGCGAGCCAGGATCTCCGGTCAGCTCAGGCCGCCACAACCGCGGTCAGGGGACCAAGCACGGCGTGTGGCCTCGCCGCTCCACGGTCAACAGACATACTCGCTGACAGAAACATCAAAACCAACAACCAAACGACCCCCGAACCCACCTGACCCAGTCTCCGCTGAACCGGTCCACCTCACCCAACGACCGAAGACGAGGGCCTTGACTCGGGCCCGTCGGACAAGTAAGGAGCGCACGGGTGAGCGGGGGTGATCAGGAGAACAGCGTTCCGGCTTGTTCGAGGTGCTGGGTGGCTCGGTCGAGGTCGTCGTGGCAGCGTTGTACCCAGGCTTCTCCCCAGAAGAAGTTGCAGCTCGTCTCGGCCCGAAGGACCATTGCGAGGGCGTCCTCGAGGTGGCGGTACAGGTCTGGGTTGCCGGCGCCGATCGCGATGGCGTTACGGCGGGCGGCGTGGACCGCTTCGCTGAGCTCTGCAGCGCGGGTGAGCGCCTGCTGCTGGGCCAGGGAGCCGGTCCATTGGACGAACCCAGTGCCGTGGTGCCAACCGGTGTTCCACGCCCCCGGCCCCACCGTCACCCAGCCGTGCGGTCCGTGCCGCTGGAGGTAGTCGGAGATGAACGTGGGTCGGATGCCGCCGGCGGAGCCGGCGCGCACCTTTTCCATCAGCTCGGTATGGAAGCTGCTCCAGAAGTTGTGGCCGGGGGTCGTGTTGCGAAACCACCCGCCGTTCTCGCCGGTGGTGGCGGTTGTGACAAGCGGGGGGAAGTCGCAGTGCTGGGTGCGGGCCTTCACCTCTGTGATGAACCAGTCAGCGTCCATGCCCGATTCTTGCGCGTTGGATAGCTCGCGGTCGCGGACGACGACCACGATCTGCTCGCCGCCGAATTGAGCCAGGTGTGGGCGGTAGCGCAGCTCTTCCCAGCGCATCGGCGTGAGCGCTGACACGTGCTCGCTGTCAACGATCGCGTAGCTGTAGCCGTGGCGGCGCAGGGTGGGAACCAGGTCCATGGAGAAGCCCAGCTCGGGCGGCCAGAACCCGGGGAAGTGATTGCGCGCAAAGAGATGGCCGGCGATCGTGCGCCAGCGGTCCAGGTGCTCCTCCCGGTCGATCGACCGGATCAGCGGCAGCACGGGATGGTAATAGCCGGTACCGAGGAGCTCGATCACGCGGGTGTTCTGCAGATACCACAGCAGTGATCCGCAGTCGACGATTCCGGAGACGCGGCGTTGGAAGTCGGGATTGGCGAGCGTCTCGAGCAGGCTCCCGGAGAGCGACAGCTGAACGCGTGCGATGTCCTCGTACGGCCACAGCGATCGCGGGATGCGGTCGATCGCCCACAGGATCTCCCTGGCCTCCTGCTCCTGCGCGTCGAGCAAGTGCTCGAGGTTGCCGGGTGGCTGGTGCAGGCTGAGAACGAGCGCGAACTCGACGTCTGCCACTGGCGTCTGGCTCACAGATCGTGCGCAACGGTCTCCGTCGCGCGGCGGGCGAGCTCGGCGCCGTAGTCTGTCCACACGCCCTCGCCCCAGTAGCGGTAGCAGCTCGTCTCGCTGGAGAGAAGGTGTAAGAGCGCGTTCCGGTAGCTCGGGTCGGAGCTGAGGACCGCGCGAGCAAGCACCCGCTCGTGGAACTGCGCGCTGGCGCGCTCCATCGGGATCAGGACGTCATCGTAGCCTCGTACCCAGGAGATGTCGTTCGTCCAACTGCCGCCGTCCATGTGAAAGCGGTCGTCCTCGCGGCCGAGATCCGCGATCACCCCTGCAAGCCGCTCCAGGCCGTCCCCCGGCTGCATTCGGCCCCAGATGCGGTGCTGAAAGAGCGGTCGCACCACCGGCAGGTCCGCCTCGCGCACGCCGCTTGCGAACAGGCGCTCGAGATACTCGGTCCCGTTGAGCATCGCCGTCGCCGAACCCGAGGACTCGCGGACGACCTCCATGTACTTGGACGGGAACTCGTTCATCATCACCCCGCCGTTCTCCCCATCGGCGATCTGCGTCACCAGCGGAGGCACCATGCGACCCCCCAGCTCCCAGCGGCCAAGGGTCCGCGCCTCGTAGTAGGGCTGCATCTGTGCGACCAGCTTCGTATCGCTTCCCTGCGTCTTGATGATCGCGACGATACTCGCCGTCTCACCGGTCGAGCTCGTACAGACCAGCCGGTGGGGCAGATGCTTGCGCTCCACGCCCACGCCGTCCGGCTGCTCAACCGTATGCTCCTGCACGAGCACCCAGCGGTATCCGCAGTCCACCAGCGTGCGCACAAAGTCGTAGGCGACGTCGGGATGGTTCGGCAGCGCCATCTCCGAGGGAGAGAACCCGCGCACGCGACCGAGCGCCTCCAACCCAACAGCGCGGCGAAGTGGTGCTGCCATGCTCGCACGTGCAGCCGAAAGTCGGGGCTCCGTGGATGATCGGGGGTGACTCTCGATCGAGATTCCGTCCTGAGCAGGGCTTTTGGTCGTCGGAGCGGCGGGTGGAAGTCGGGTGCGCCTCTGCTGCTGGGTTGTGGACTGCTCGCTGGGCCCCGTGCCCGGCGATCGTGGGCACAGCGGATGCGTGCTCAAGCGGCCAGGGATGGCCGCGCCTGCGCGCAGGCGCATCCGGATGATCATGGCGAGACTCGCCCCATAGGGCGTCGTTGGGGGGCGTCGGGGTCGCTGCCCGCGTTGACGGGGGTCGTGGCGTGCCGGGGAGCTGCCTGCTCCATTCCCTTCTCGTTGCGCCGTTTGCCGTGCGTGCGCACCGGGTCATCCCGGGGTCGAGCGAGCGTCGTGGCGGAATACGGGTGACGCGGTTCGGAGGGCCAGAAAGAAAACGCGTGTTCGTGTGTCGTCACCCCCGATCATGCCCGGAGAGCCCGAAAGTCCTGAACCGGCGTCGACGGAGCGACGGAGTGTCCCCACGGGCAGCCCAGCCACTCCACCGCCCAGCGATAGTTCGGGTCGCAGGTGATCGACCGCAGCGCCTCCAGCACATCGTCGGCGCCCATCACTCGCAGGCCGTGCAGCAACGTGCCTGAGTACTCGAGCATCACCCGCGGCTGCAGGCCCTCGCCGATCAGCTGCGGGATGAAACTCCCCCATCCGCTTGTAGCACCAGCGGAACACCGGCGCGTTATGGTTATCGCCGATCTCAGGGTGCTCCTCCATGTACTGCAAGTTGCTGATCAGCCGCGCCGAACGCAGATCATCACCGCCGGCAGGAATCAACGGCTGGTGCATATGCAGCGCGATCGCGCAAGCGCTATCGACTCCCGCGAACGGATCGCCCGCGCCATCGCGCCAGAACACGGGCTCCAGACCCCGGCCACGCATTGCCTCGTCAATCAGGCTCTCGGAGCCAGAGATGTTCGGCAATCCATCGACGTACTCGGGTAGCTGATGCATACCACCGTGCCTTGGTTCGCTCACTTGTGCCGGATGTGTTCGTAGATGTTCAGGTAATCCTGGGCCGGTCGCGCCCATGAGTGATCAGTCCGCATCCCGTGCAGCTGCAGCTCGCGGAACTCCGCAGGATAGGCGTACCACAGGCCGATCGCACGGAACAAGGCCGATTCCAGCGCCGGCTGGTCTGGGTGGTGAAACACGTAACCGTTGCGCTCCCAGCCCGGGACCGACGCGTGATCGCGGTCAAACACGGTATCGACCAGCCCGCCGACCGCCCGCACGACCGGCACCGTCCCGTACTTGAGCGCGATCAGCTGCGTCAACCCGCACGGCTCGAACATGCTCGGCATCACCAACAAATCGGCGCCCGCGTAGATCAGATGCGCCAGCTCGACGCTGAACGTGAGCTCCAGATGGCAATCCGGACTGTCGTTAAGCTCGTGCTTGAGTGCCCAGAACCGAGCGCCGATCGCCGGGTCGGGGCTGCTTCCCAGCAGCACGAACTGCGCACCCTCGGCCAGCGCGTAAGACAGCGCATGACGAATCAGATCAACGCCCTTCTGACGGTCCAGCCGCCCGATCGACGCCACCACAGGCTCAGACCTCCGGTAGTGGAATCAGATTAGTGGCGTTGTGCAGGGGTTTTGTTTGCTCTAGAGCTTGCAAAAGTATGTTTGGTTTGGTATTGTTGTGGGGTGTTGAGCGGGTCGACAGAGGCAGGCGGGGATGCGGGCCAGTTGCCGGGGATGCCGGCGCCGTTGGAGTTGCGGTTGGAGGCGGTCGGCGAGGACGTGGTGGTGTCCTGTGGCGGTCGGGCGTTGGCGTGCTATGAGCGGGGTGATCGGGGGATGCGTAACCTCGCGATCGTGTCGTTGACGCGGGCTGGGGTGAAGGGCGTTGAGGTGGCACGCGTGTTCGGGATCAGTGCTGAGCATGTGACTCGTCTGCGGGGGGAGGTCGCTGAGGGCGGGTCTGGGGCGTTGGTGCGGCCGATGGGTCGCCCACGGAAGCTTGATCGGGACGCGGTCGCGCGGGTGTATGAGTTGTCTGATCGGCGTGTCGCGGGCAGCGAGATCGCGAAACTGCTGGGTGTCTCGGAAGCGACGATCTCGCGGTTGTTGGCGCGTCGCCCGGCGCGTGAGGTTGAGCGGCTGCCGGTGAGCGAGCTGGGGGAGGTGAGCGACCTGGCGGATGTGACTGGCGGCGCTGAGACGACCGTGGCGGATCTGACCGCGGCGGACGTCGCTCAAAGCGCCGAGTGTGGGGTGAGCGTGGCGGATCTGACCGGGCCGGTTGAGGTCGTTGGCGCGCGGATCGGTGAGGGTGGCGGCCGGTCGGTGTACGCGGGCGCGATGCTGCTGCACCCGTTCCTGGAGAAGGTCGGCGCGAGCGCGGTGCTCGGCGTGCTCAGCTCGGGTCCTGAGCGGTGCTATGACACGATCGCGGTCGCGCTCTGTGGCGTGTTCGCGTTCGCGTTGGGGACCTCCTCCCTGGAGGGCTCAAAGCACTTGCAGCTCGCCGACGCGGGGCTGCTGGCCGGGATCGAGCGTTTCCCGCATCTGCGGAGCCTGCGCCCGCGGCTCGGGGCGCTCGCGGACGCGGTCGATCCGTTGCGGGTCCAGGTCGCGCTGTCAAAGGCGATGCTGAGCGCCGACAGCGAGCCTCCGTCGGTGTTCTTTGTCGATGAGCACTTCGTTGCGTATACCGGCTGCCGGCCGGTCGCCAAGGGCTGGAACACACGCCGCCGTCATGCCGAGCCCGGAAGGCACGACACCGTGATCGTTGATGACCGCTGGCGGGCTGTGTGTTTCGCCTCAGGCTCTCCGCAAGGCCTCTCAGGCGCGATGCTTGACCCGGTCGACCAACTCCTTGAGATCTGCGACGGGCGACCGTTGATGCTCGGCTTCGATCGCGGCGGCGCCTATCCCAAGACGTTCTGTGAGCTGCGCGATCGCGGGATCGACTGGATCACGTACCGTCGCGCGCCGCTGGCCGTCCCGACGGTCAAGCCTCGCCGCTCGTGGGTGAGGCTCGACGGGCAGCGCCATTACGTGCGCGTCGCTGATGAGCTCGTCGAGCTTGACGGATACGGGAAATGCCGACAGCTGAGCGTGTATCAGGACGGGCGGGTCGGAGGGTGTCAGTTCTTCCGTGTAAGCTGACTTTTTGATAGTAACAGTTACTCCTGGTGTGTCAACTAGTGACAGTCGGGTTTCAGTTGTCGGGGATGCGGTCACCGAACTCAATTTTGAACGCGGCCAAGGCGGCTGGCCAGTTGAACACGCGCTTCCATTTGGTCTCGGCTTTGGTGATCGCGAGGTAGATCAGCTTGCGGGCGGCGTCCTCGGTCGGGAAGTGCCCGCGGGTCTTGATGATCTTCCGCGTCTGGCGGTGTAGGGCTTCGATCGAGTTGGTGGTGTAGATCACGCGGCGGACGTCGGCGGGGTAGGCCAGGAACGGGGTGATCTGCTCCCAGTGCTCGAGCCAGCTGGCTGAGATCATCGGGTAGCGGTGATCCCATTTCTCGGCGAACGCTGTGAGCTCGTCTGCGGCGTGCTCGGCGTCGACGGCGGTGTAGATCTTGCGCAGGTCGGCGGCGAGCGGTTTGCGGTCCTTGTAGGACACGAAGCGCATGCTGGAGCGGACCTGATGCACCAGGCAGGTCTGGACGGTCGCGTGCGGGAAGGTCGCCTCGATCGCCTCCGGGAAGCCGGTCAGCCCGTCGACGCAGACGAACAGGATGTCGGCGACGCCGCGGGTCTTCAGATCGGTGAGAACGTGCAGCCAGAACTTCGCGCCCTCCGTCTGCTGGAACCACAGGCCGAGCACGTCACGCTCGCCGTCGAGGTTGACGCCCAGCGCCACGTAGCACGCCTGGTTTCGCACCGTATGCCCGTCGCGGATCTTCACGATCAGCGCGTCGAGGTAGACGATCGGGTAGACGCGCTCCAGCGGCCGGTTCTGCCACGCCTTCGCGTCGCTGAGCACCGTGTCGGTGATCTTCGAGATCAGATCCGGCGAGACCTCGGTGCCGTAGATCTCCGCGAGGTGTCCCTGGATCTCGCGGACCGTCAGACCGCGGGCGTAGAGGCTGATCACGCGATCGTCGAACCCGACCCACCGGGTCTGACGCTTCTTGACGATCTGCGGCTCAAACGTGCCCTTGCGATCCCGCGGGGAGCGGATCCGCAGCGGTCCCTGATCGGTCAGGATCGTCTTTGACGGCTTGCCGTTGCGTGCGTTCCCCACGCCACCGGGCGGCGCCTGATCGGGCTCATAGCCGAGATGCTCGCTCAGCTCCGCCTCCAACGCCCGGTTCAACAGCCGGCGCGTCAACTGCCCCAGCAGCCCGTCCGGGCCCGCGATCTCCTCAGCGGTCCTCGCCCCTGAGAGCAACGCGTCGAGCAGCTCGTCGCTGACTTCCAACGGCTCCTGATCGAGCCCAGGACCGCCCGGCAACCCGGGAAACACCTCTCGCCGCTCCACGGTGCTGAGGTCGCTTCGCTCCTCGCTGACAACAACATCTTCTTCTTCTTGACTGCTTCTGCTGTGAGTTCTCGTAGGCATGGCTGATCCTTTCGGCCACGCTTACACGGTTCCTCCGACACTCCCGCGGGTCGTGCTGCAGATCCTGACCAGCGACCTGCGCACCCCAGCCGCGCGCCTCGCGCACACGCTGCGCTGCCGGTGGTGCATCGAGAACACCTTCAAATACCTCGAAGACCATCACGGCCTGCACTGGCTGTGCGACCACGAGATGAGCATCGCCCCGGACACCACGCTACAGCGCAACCCCGAACGCACCACAGCGCTCGCACAGCTTCGAGCGCACGAGCAGACCATCGCCGAGCTCGAACGTCAGATCGGCCAACACACCACCGACAGCAACGCCGCCGACACCAACCCCGCCGAGACGCTGTGCATGCTCCAAGCAGACCTCTACACCGCACAAGCCGCCACCCGCACAGCCAAAGCGACGCTGAAGCCGATCCCCGCGAAGCTGCCCGCCAACGTCATCGACCCCGACGCCAAGCGCGCCACCCCCCGCGTGAACCGTCGCGCGCTGCAGACCGTCCTACGACTGCTGGCCTACAACGCCGAGCTTGACCTCGCCCGCGCGATCAACACCTACCTCGCTGACCCCGACGAATACCGCGCGATCACCCGCCACCTCCTGCACCAGCCCGGACAGATCGACTACACCCCAACCCGGATCACCGTCACGATCGACCCGCCGCACGCCCCCCGCATCGCCCGCGCCCTGAACCTCCTGATCGACCAGATCAACAACAATCCACCCAAGCTCACCGGCGACCGCCGACCGATCAGCTACCAGATCAGCGCAAAACCTTGACATCACGCGCCGCCCTACTACCGGAGGTCTGAGGCTTGAACCCCTCGGCCAGCAGGAAACGCTCCCGCAGCGCCTGCTTGTTGACGTACTTACCGTCAATCCACTCGCTGCCGTACCGCGCCGGGATCAACGAATCGATCTCCGGATTCCACAGGTCGTAGTCGACGCCGTTGAGCACACCACCGAACTTGCCGCGATGCAGGTGCAGGGTGTGGCCAAGGCCCTGACCCTGATCGGTGTACTGCGCCTCCCAAGCGTGCTGTGGAGAGACCGTCGTAACAAAATTGGCGTACACGACGCCGCCCTTCATCAGATTCAAAGCGAAGGGATCGAACTCATCCCGCAAGCGGTCATAGTCATAAAAATGATGCGGCCGCGTAAGCCCGGTGGCCCACAACACCGCCTCGCCCGCGATCCCCTGATGACCAAAGTTATGAACCGTGTAACAAACGCGCTGATCACCCATCCCCAAGTCCCGGTATTACGCTGCGTGGCAATTAGTGCGTGGTTACTTGGCGTAGGCGACGTACTCGCCGTCGAAGTACTTGCTGACAATCTCACTTGTGCGGGTTGCGAGATACTCGACGGTGAGAGTGACGAGCTTGGCGAGGTTGGATGGGCGGCGTCGCGCGACGTGGGTGTGAACGTCCTGGTTGAGCAGCTCATCGGGATTGAGCTCCGGGGCGTACGGTGGAAGGTAGAACAGCTCCATCCGCGGATGGTCCAGCAGCCAGTACTCGACCGCGGGAGACTTGTGGAAGGAGGCGTTGTCAACGATCAAGAAGATCTTGCGCTCGGGGAAATGCTCGAGCAGCTTGTCGAGGAAGTCCAGGAAGCGGATCTCATCGCAGCTGCCCTCGAAGATCTCGAACACCAGCGTGCCGTCGGCACCGATCGCGCTGATCACGTTGGCCGAGAAGCGCTTGCCGGTCAGCGGCACGATCGCGCGCTCGCCGATCGGCGCGTAGCTCTTGCCGGCGGTCTGCCCGGCGCGCACGCCCATCTCATCGCCGAACAGCATCCGCGCCCCTTCGCGCCGCGCGCGCGCCTGGATCGCCGGGAACTCGTCCTGGAGCCACACCCGCACCCGCTCGGGGTCCTGCTCGAGCCACCGCCGCTGCGGCTTCTTGCCCGAGAACCCCCAGCGCCGCAGGTAGACACCGACCGTCTGGCGACTGAGCCCGAGCCCGAACCGCCGCTCGATCAGCGCCTTGACGGCCTGCCTTGACCACAACACGCCGGGAATCTGCAGCTGATCGGGGTTCGTGCCCTTCATCAGTCGGATCAGCTCTGCCTGCTGGGCGTCGGTGAGCGCCATCTGCTCGCGCGAGCGCCGACCACGCCGCCCCTCCCTCAGTCCCTCAAACCCCCTGAGCTGGTGGCGAGCCATCCACAGCGACACCGTCCGCAGATGCACCCCCAAGGACTGCGCCACAACCGCGTGAGTGCGTCCGGCCAACACCATTTTCACACCCCGCTCACGCAGCGCTTCCCGAGTCGTGCCTGACACCCGTCTAGCGTCACTCTTCACACAGTCAATACTATCACGCTGACACACCCAAATGCACTGCCACATGGCGTAGTAATTGCCACGCGCCGTAATACATCTCGTACAGCAACACCGGCACCAGCGCCGTCTGCCAATCATGACAATGAATCACATCAGGCCGCTTAGTCGACCGCAGCATGAACTCCAACGCCGCTTTCGACAAGAACGCAAAGCGAAACACATCATCCTGCGAGCCATACAGATGCCCACGCTCGAAGAACCGATCCTGCGAATGCGGCTCTACAAAAAAGCACTTACGACCCTCCACAAACCCAAACCACACCGAACAGTGAATCGCTCCGCTATACCAAGGAACCCAAAGATCCTCGTATGCCACCGTGAGGCCGTAGATGCGGTCATACCGCATGCAATCGTACTTGGGCAAGACGATCTCGACGGTGTTGCCGCGCAGCTCCAACTCACGACTAAGACCGAACACCACCTCCCCCAGCCCGCCGGCCTGCGCGACCGGGGCGCACTCCGACGCGACCATCACTACGAACACCGGGGCACCTCATTTCGCACCGCGATCCCCCGTTGCCCGCTACGCGCCTGCGGGCGTCGCCCGTGCGCGCCGCTGCGGAGATCGCGACGGACGCAGCCCGCGGTCATCACCTCGCGCGCGGAAACGGTTCGGCGCGCTCGAAGATCGACCTGCCCGGCTGCCGTAGGACTCATCGTCTGACCCTCGCGGTGGGTCCGGCCGGTGCGCGACCGCACATACTCATCCTGGCCTAGAGGACCCACTCCACCATCTCCAGGGCCGAGCCGATCACGCCCTGGCGCAGGACCGCGCCCTCCCGTCACGGATGCATCGCCCGCTCGAGCCTCAGCGAACATGCGGACCACTTCGATCGCGGGGTGCTGACTGAGCCTGATCGGCTGGCGCACCCGCTCGGACAGCTATGACCTCTCGGGCGACCGCGAGATCTCCGTGCTCAAATGCTGCGACGGAACTCCACGCCGTAGAATCGACATACGCGCCTGGGTCGTTGCACAAAATCGCTCCTCTCAAGGATCTCTGCCGGACGGGAGCCTCACCGATCAAGGCACTCTACAGTTGGGCGATCTCCTCGGCTGCCAGTGTCGCTTCGCCGCTCGAAGACTCTCGCCCAGCCGGGCGGATGCCAGCGTTCTCACCGGCCGTGAAGGCGAACCGCGCCCGATCCAACGAGCGGGCGACAGTCTCGGTCGCCGGTCGTCTGGGGATGACCCTGGCGGTGGCGGTACTGCCGTTGCCGTTGGTGATGGCGCTGCTGCCGTCGCGGTTGACAGTGGCAGTGCTTACTATCGCCGTCGCTCGCCCCCGTGTTTCTCGACCTCGGCAGGTTGTTCGTGACCCCCTTCCGGCCGTCTTCGGGTCGGCCCGTCGCAACCCTCACTGCGGATAATGCGCGAAACGGCGGGGCCGTCAAGCGCCAGATCTCCCGCGACCTCTCCAAGCGCCAGATCTCCCGCGACCTCTCCAAGCGCCTCGTCGGCCTCCCTTGACTTTCTCAGAATCAGAAGCATGGTCGATATGCATGCATCAGTAGACGCACGGTCGATATGCGTGCATCAGGGTGTGCGCGGTCGCGCGAAGTGTGATGCCCGCGGGCCCGGCATTGTCACAAGCGCCGTTTGGGGTGCTCGCGGGAGGTCGCACGGTCAGACCGTGCACACGAGAACCCGTCGGGCCAGCGCAACGTCCTCGTTGCCTCGTTTGACGGCCCGGGAGCTTGTCCAGATCTCGGTGGCCGCGACGCACCGGCGGGTTGCGCGAAGCCCGCCTCCTGAGTTGGCGTTTGACGCGCCGGTGCTCGAGCAGAGAGGATGTCGCCAAACGAACGGAGGGGAGCGGACTGTGGATCGTGTGTGTGGATAGTGTGTCGCTGATGACGGCAGAGCGGGTCGCGGATTTGATTCGTGACCAGGTCTTGAGGGAGATGTCGCTGCGCCGGATGGATGCCCTTAAGGCCGACACCCGCGACCTCGCGACGCGGCGCGGTGTTGGGCGAGAGAACGGGAGAATCGCGGCGAGGCGACGCGCGTGGGAGACCCATATGGGGCGTGGGTGGGGGTCGCGTATCGGTCCGCTCGGCGGTTCGGGGTGGCGGCTGGAGGCACCTGTCGCGTGACGGTCGAGGCCGAGATTGAGTTGGTCGTGGCGCGCCGGCATTGGGATCCGCACCAGGTGCTGGGCGCGCATCCCTTCGATGATGGCGTCGTGGTCCGTGCCTTCCGGCCTGACGCACGGGGGGTGCTCGTGCGACTGGAGGGCGGGGAGTCGGTGATGCTCGAGCGGAGCCATCCGGCGGGGCTCTTCGAGGCGTTTCTGCACGGTGCCAGCCTGCCGCTGCGCTACGAGCTCGAGGTGAGCTATCCGGACGGCAATGTCTACACGTTTCGCGACGCCTATGCGTTCGTGCCCGCGCTCGGGGAGATCGATCTGCACCTCGCCGGGGAGGGGCGCCACGAGGAGATCTACGAGCGGCTGGGGGCGCACGTGCGCGAGATCGACGGCGCACTCGGCACCTCGTTCGCCGTGTGGGCACCGGCCGCGCGGGCAGTAAGCGTCGTGGGCGAGTTCAACTCTTGGGACGGCCGTCTGCACGCGATGCGCGTGCTCGGTGCATCTGGGATCTGGGAGATCTTCATCCCGGACGTCGTGGAGGGCGCCGCCTACAAGTTCGAGATCCTCACCGAGGGCGGCGACATTCTCATGAAGGCGGATCCGTTCGCCTTCCGCACGGTGGTCATGCCGCGCACCGACTCGATCGTGCACCGCTCGCGCCATGTCTGGCGTGACGCGGAGTGGATGGAGCAGCGGCGGGCGACGCAGCCGCACGAGCGTCCGATGTCGATCTATGAGGTCCACCTGGAGTCTTGGCGGCTCAACCCCGTGGAGGGCAACCGGTCGCTGCGCTATCTGGAGCTGGCTGACGAGCTGGCCGCGTACGTCGCCGATCTTGGCTTCACGCACGTCGAGCTGATGCCAGTGATGGAGCATCCGTTCTCGGGCTCGTGGGGCTATCAGGTGACCAGCTACTTCGCGCCCACCGCGCGCTTCGGCTCCCCGGACGACTTCAAGCAGTTCGTCGATCACCTGCACGGCAAGGGAATCGGAGTGATCCTCGATTGGGTGCCGGCGCACTTCCCGCGCGACGACTGGGCGCTGGCCCGCTTCGATGGGACGTCGCTCTACGAGCATCAGCATGCCCGCGGAGCGCACCCGGAGTGGGGCACCCTCATCTTCAACTACGGCCGCGACGAGGTGCGTAACTTCCTCGAGGCGAGCGCGATCTTCTGGCCGCGCGAGTACCACGCCGATGGGATCCGTGTTGATGGCGTGGCGTCGATGCTCTACCTCGACTACTCGCGCGCCGAGGGCGAGTGGACCCCCAACGTGCACGGCGGGCGAGAGGACCTCGAGGCGATCGCCTTCGTGCAGGAATTGAACGAGGTGCTCCACCGACGCGAGCCAGGGGTGATCTGCGTGGCGGAGGAATCGACCGCCTGGGCGGGGGTGTCGCGCCCCACGTTCCTCGGCGGCCTCGGTTTCGGCTTCAAGTGGAACATGGGCTGGATGCACGACACCCTCGGCTACTTCCAGCGCGACTCGGTATACCGGGGCTACCACCACCATGAGCTCACGTTCAGCCTGCTATACGCGTTCACCGAGAACTTCATCCTGCCGCTCTCGCACGACGAGGTCACGCACGGCAAGGGCTCGCTCTACGAGAAGATGGCGGGAGACCGCTGGCAGAAGCTTGCCAACCTGCGTGCGCTCTACGGCTACATGTGGGCGCACCCGGGCAAGAAGCTGCTGTTCATGGGCAGTGAGCTGGCGCAGGAGCAGGAGTGGAGCTACCAGCGGTCAGTCGACTGGCACCTGCTCGAGCGGTCGGAGCACGCAGGGGTGCAGCGCCTCGTGCGTGATCTCAACCATCTGCTACGCGGAGAGCCGGCCCTGTATGAGCAGGATTTCGATTCCGCCGGCTTCTGGTGGCTCGAGCCGAACGACACGGCGTCAAACGTGTTCGCCTTTGCGCGCGCCTCCCGCGGCGGCGACCGCCTGCTGGTGTGCGCGGCCAACCTCTCCCCGGTCCCGCGCGAGCGCTACCGCCTCGGGCTCCCTCGCTCCGGCGGCTGGATCGAGGCGCTCAACACCGATTCCGTCCGCTACGGCGGCTCGAACGCGGGAAACCCCAATGGCATCGAAGCGGAGCCGATCCCGTGGCACGGGCAGGCCGCCTCGGCCGAAGTGATGCTGCCCCCGCTCGCCGTCGTCTGGCTCGTTCCGAGGCCGCCCGACAGCGTGCGAGCACCGACCGACTAGCCTGCCGCCCGTGCCCCCACGCCCGGATCGGCTCCTCGCACAGCCCGGAGGCCTGCGTGCCCGAGGTCGCGTGGTCGGATCTTTCACCTGCACCTCATCGGCGACGTCGTGACCCTCCCTCCGCTCGCCGACATAACCATGCTGGCCCTGACGGACATCGACCGCGAGCGGATGCGGACGTCCGAGGTCGCGGCGGACCAAGTGCCCAACACCGCCGATTGCCGACGCTCGTCACAATCAATCGCCGACTGCCGTGCGGGGTGCGCAGTTCCTGGCGCTAGCGCTATCGGTGGAAGATCGCTACGGCAGTGTGGCGAGTGCTCCTCAGCCGGCGTTGTGGAGCACCGATACGTGTTCGCGTTAGCTGACCCGGACCCTTCCGAGAACACTGGCGGGAGATCCAGGAACATCGCCGACCGCTTGCTGGAGATGGAGTTGGGTGGGCCCAGCTCATGATCGAGCCAACCACGACGATTGTCGCATTCGCGTGCAAGGACAGGTCCGTGCAGGGCGGGTTAACGCTAGCGGTCCTCTCGGAGCGGTAGTGCGCGCCGACCTCGAGGTGGCTCCTGGGTTTGAGCAATCTCAGCAGCCTGCGAGCCGGCGCGGGCCAGACTGCCGCTCCGCGGCGATTGCAGAAGCCGACGCCTCCTGGCGTTAGCCGAACCAGCGCGGGCCAGCAAGCGCCTGACGGCAGTCCCTCGGAGATCCGCGACCGCTTGCCGATGATCGGCTCCGGCTCCAGTGAGCGAGCACAGGCGGCATTTCCGAGACGCTCGCAATCGCCCAGAAGGAGGCGTCCGGTCGTGGCACCCTGCTACACGCTCGCGTTCGGCGGAACTGCGACAGTGGTTGACATCTCGCCTTGCGAGGAGCGCTGCTCTGTAGGGAGGTCACGATTCGCCCTGGCGCCTCCGCTCGGGCCGCTTGGTGGAATCGAGCGGGGGCTGTTTACCGTGCGCGCCGGCGTCTCGATGACCGCGCGGGTACGGACGGCGGCTAGGGGCTGCCGCTCGTACGACGCTTGCTGGCAGCGTCCCGGTACGGGTCCGTAGGGGCAAGCTATTGGACGTTGTCGACGGTGTCGTCGTCTGGGTCGTCGTCGAGGTCTGGAAACCGCAGGTCGCCGTTCTCGAGTCTTTCCACGCGGAGACCGATCGGCAGCCCACCGGAGGTGAAGTCCACGGCGAAGTACAGATCCCCGCCGCACTCCACCAGGCAGTCCTCCAGAGGATCGCTCAGCGCCCCAGCGGTGGCCTTGCCGTTCAGGCGCGGTGGCGGCCGCCGGGCTTTGCGTCGCTTTCCGCGTCGTGACATCGCTCGGGAATGTACGCCTTGGGCTGGACGCTGTGGACCGAGCCGATGCGAGCGCCGCTGCGGCGTCGGGGCTTGATTGCGCGGCCGAGCACGATCGCCGGCGCCGGCTGTCCGCCACCGGAGGTTCAATACTGGCATCGCCGCATTCGACCGTGGAGGAGTTTCCGTGCCGTTGACCCAGACACAACTCGCGAGCGCGGTCGCTAACCGCGCCGAGATCAACCGCAACGAGGCCAAGCGGGTACTCGCGGCGCTCGAGGAGGTCGTGCTCGAGGAGCTCGGGAACGCGCAGAAGGTGCGTGTCGGTGGTCTCGTGCAGCTGACCGTTCGTGTGAAGCCGGCGCAGAAGCCGCGCAAGGGCCGCAACCCGGCCACCGGCGAGGAGATCACGCTCGCCGCCAAGCCGGCGAGCGTCGACCTGCGCGCCCGACCGCTCGCACGGGCCAAGGCCGCGCTGCCATCGGTGCAGAAGGCACGCCGGCGACTCGCCGCCTGACACCCCGCTCAGCGCCGCCGGTCCGCGCTCACAGCCACCGTCAGGCAGCTGGCATGGGTTGCCCTTTTCGCGCCGAGAGCCGTCTGGCCAGCGCCGACTTGCTGGCTTCTCTGATCACGCGATACCAGGAGCCACGCGAAGTCTGCGTTGACTGCTGTTTCCGGCCTGTGGGCCGTCGCGTCAGGCGCGATCCGGCGGAGTGGCCGCGACCTCGTGCCACGTTTGCTGGCTCCGATCTCGCGTCCGCGAGCAAGCATTCGGGCGTCTGGACCGCCGACTCTTCGCGAGGTGGAGGGGCGGCTGTGGTGTCGCCGCCGGCGCCGGGCGCGCGGACATGTCCTCGTGTACTCTCGCTCGGTCGTCTGAGACCTGAGGCCGGTCGCGGCCGGTTCTCGACTCGCGCGCCCGTTCCGGAGGAGTTATGCGCTGCAGCACATAACTCCTTCGGAACGTCGGCGGCGACGTCATCGGTTAGGACGGCGGATCCGGGGTCAGCTCAGAGCGGGTCCCTGGCCCACGCTGCTCCCAGACGTGCTCCTCGCCAATCTCGGGCACCGAGTGCTTGCAGAGTGCGCGCTAGAGATCGGCGCTGCCGGGGTCTATCTCACCGGTGCTGGGGGTCTGGCCTGCGGCTTTAGCCACGGGCAGGGTGTGCTCGGGGTGTACGAGCATCTCGCTACGGTGTCGCCCGCCGGTGCCGATCCGCTCGGGCTGTCGGTCCTCGAGCGCTACCGGCAGGATGCTGGTGCGCTGCGGGTTCGGCCCAAGCGTCGTGTAGATGACGGCCTCGCCCTGGTCGAGCTCCGCGAACACGTCGGAGCCGATCCTGAACTCGCGTACGCGCCGCGCGGAGCCGCGGCCGGAGTGCTGGGTGCCGTGCGCGCTGGTCTGGTTGGTGGACTGCCATAGCGCCCGAGTGCCCATCAGCTTCGCGAGCCAGTCGCGGCTCTCGGGCGCGGTCTGGCGGTGCGCGACGACGCCGGAGAAGTTGTCGGTCAGGCTCGGCAACAGGCCGGGCTGTCCGGAGAGGGCTTCGGGGTCGGCGACCGACTGGGTGACGACGATCACCTGCCCGCGGTGGCTGCGGCCTCGCTGCAGGATCGCGATGGCGCGGGTAGCGGCCATCTTGATCACGGCGCCGAACTCGTCGAGCATCAGCGTCCACGGCACGCCGGCGTGGCCGGCGGCGTCGTGCAGGTCGGCGAGCGCGAGCACGGTCATGGCGGCCGCCTCGTCGGGCATCACGTCGGCGTGCATCCGCCACATCACGACCGCGCGGGCGCGGAGAGCCGCGACGATCCCGACGCCGACCGCTTCGCCTTGTGGGGTGATCCTCGGGGTGACGATCTCCCGGCTGGCGAGCGCGAGGGCGACCTGGAGGCGGGCTTGCCCGCCGGAGAGGTCCTCGTTGCCCTTGCGCGAAGCGACGTAGCGGCCGTGCTCCTCGACGCGGCGGACGAGCTGTCGGTGCTCCTCGCCGAGACCGTGCGCGACTGCCTGCAGCGCGGGGTAGTGCAGCGGATGGCAGCAGTCGATCAGGAAGAGGATCGACGGTGGCCACCGGTCGGCGGCGTGCAGCATCCTGCACACCACGTCGAGGTGCAGGCGCAGCACGTCGTAGTAGTACGGCTCGGACTGCTTGATCGGCTCGACCGCGCGGGCGGCGGCCTGCGCGGGCGTGCCCCACAGCGGCTGGTAGCGGTCGCTCGCAGGGTCCAGCGGGTCGATCAGCACGAACGGGACACCGGCCGCGGCCGCCAGCCGGCTCATCTGCTCGACGTCCTCCTGGTCGCCCTTCTGGTCGAGGATCAGCAGCGCCGCCCCTTGCGTGAGCGTCCGGGCGGCGAGGACGCGGCGCATCGTCGTCGTCTTGCCGGAGCCGGTCGCTCCGCAGGCGAAGATGTGCTGGCCCTCGCCGAGCGGCAACCGCATCCCGTCCCGGTCCGCGTGGCCCATCGGCACGTAGGCGACGTGATCGGGCCACGGCCGCCGGTGGACGAGCTCGCCCTGGGAGCGCAGGTAGGTTCGCTCGCCCGGGCGCCGCGGCGGCGCCGGCTGCCATACCCATCGACGTGCCTGCTCATAGGAGCGCAGCTCCTCGCCGGCCCCGAGGTCCGCCAGCCGCATCCGCCGGCCGTGGGTCGCGGACGCGACTGCAAACGCGCACACCGGGGCGACACCTAGCACGGCCTCCCAGGCGCGGAGTGCGACCGCCACGCCGAGGACCGCAACGAACACGGCGGCCGGCGCGTAGAAGTTGCGCGCCGAGAGCGTCGTGAAGCGACGCGTGATCCAAGCGCACAGCGCGCCCAGGGCGCCGAAGGCGAGGATCCCCACGATGTCGGCGATCACCCCGACCGAGCTCATCGCGTTGCTCCGGCCAGGCGCGTTTCCGCGGCCGCTTCCGCGCTCCCCGCGAGCGCCAACTCCTTGATCGTCTCGAGCAGCTCCACTCGGAGGCCGCCGTCCTCCAGACGCAGCCCCGCCAGCGCGGCCTGGCTGACCACGAGTTCGCGAATCGCGTCGTCCCCACACACGTACACGCACGCCCCGGAGCGTCCGGTCGCGATCCACCTCGCGTGCAGACCAAGGATCGCCCGTAACCTCGTCTTGGACTTTCTCGCCAGCTCGACCTCGATCGTCGCCGGGCGTCGGCCCGGCACCACGCCCACGAGATCCGGTCGGTGCACCACTCGCCGTCCCGGGCCCGCGCTCAGCTCGCCGCTCCACGCGTCATCGAGGAGCAACTCCCGAGACCCGAGCATCTCACGCCCGCGCACGGTCAGCCATGCCGCGGCCCACGCGCATCCCGCCAGATGAGCCCACCACGTCGGCGCCGGCTCGGGAGCCGGCGCCACCGGCACCTCGGCCACCTGAACCCCAAGTCGCGTAGCGAACAGCAGCGACCCACGGCCGCGCTTCATCGCTGCCCGCTCGACCCAGCCGACGCGCGTCAACCTCGCCGCGTGCGACCGCGCGGTCACCGGCGCCCACCCCATCGCACATGCCCATGCATCGATCGGAGCCGGCCCCACCCGCGCCAGCCAGCACAACCCCTCCACCGTCGCAGGACCCGGACCCAACCTCCGACTCACCACCGCACCTCCCCCAGCGCCGACCGGCAGCTGATCACCGCCGTCCCGTCATCGTCGTTGTTCTTGATGTTGATGTTCTGTTCATCGCATCTCTCCTTGCTTGTGATGTTTGAACAGCTCCAAGCCATGGCTTTCACAGTGGCCCCCGCCCCCGTCTTCACAGACAGACCATGGTGAGAGATCCCGACTACCCGAACGACCTCGTGGAGGGCGGGTAGTCGGGATCTCTCACCGTGCCAATGCCCAGTGTTTACGGGGGCGGGGGCCACTCCAGGTGCATCACAACTAGCTGCACTTTGAGCTTGACTTTCAGCTGCACTTCTTGAACGGGTGTTCCACGTAGAACACCCACGCGATCGCTCGGCGGTTGGGCGCGGGGCTCGCGTCACAGCGCCGCCATCTCCCCGCCGAGGATCTGCGCGAGGCGGCCGGCGGCAGCCTGGTCGAGAATGATCTGAAAGCCGCGCCGGTGCGGCGTGGCCCGCGCCTCGCACCCGGTCGCGTTCGCGATCGCGTCCTGCAGCTTGGCGGCCGCGGCGCACTGGTCCGGGTGCGGCACGGGACGCGGCACGGCGGGCTTGGCGCCGCGGCTGATCTCGGCCTCGAGCGCCCGCACCGACCACCCGCTCTCCGCGGCCCGGCGGGCGAGCACGCGCCGGCGGTGATGGTCGGGCTCGGTCAGGAGCGCCTTCCCGTGGCCCTTGCTGAGCGCTCCCGAGTCGATCAAGTCGATCGCCTCCTCGGGCAGATCGAGCAGCCGCACCGTGTTCACGATGTCCGCCCGGCTGCGACCCAACCGCTTCGCGACCACCGCGCCGGTCATCCGGAGGTCACCGAGCAGGACCGCAAGCGTCCTGGCCTGCTCGATCGCGGTCAGGTCCTCGCGCACGACGTTCTCGATCAGCGCGAGCTCGAGCGACCCGGCCTCATCGAGCGCGCCGTCGACCAGCGCAGGGATCGTCTCCTCTCCCGCCAGCTCCGCGGCGCGCCAACGACGCTCGCCGGCAACGAGCTCGTACTCGTCGCCGGCCGGGCGCACGATCACCGGCTGCAGAACGCCCCGCTCGCGGATCGACGCTGCCAACGACGCCAATGCCGACTCGTCGAATCGTTTACGCGGCTGGGCGGGGTTTGCGCGGATCTGAGCAAGCGGGTTGTCCTTCAGCCGGTTCCCGCCAAGACCGACGTTGCCTAGGACCGACGAAGCGCCGTGGTCGTCGCCGGAAGCGTCACCGGCGGCGAGCGGGTCGTCGACCCGAAGGCCACGTCGATGGATCGCGCTCATCGCGCTGCCGTCCCCGCGAGGAGCTCGACGACGTCGCCATAGGCCAGCGCGACGCAACTGTCGGGCGCCAAGGTCGCGACCGGGACACGTGGTGCGGCTGCTTCCGCGATCAGCGCCGACCGAAGGCGGATCCGCGCGACGGGCGGTAGCCCAGCCTCCGTCAGCTGGTCCTCGACTGTGCGACTGCTCACGCGGGTCGGACTCCAGCGTGTCACGACGGCGATCAGCGGCGGTGTGTCTCCGCCTAGGCGTTTGGCGAGCTTCGCGATCGTGAGGCGCAGCTCGAGGATCCCGTGAACCGCGCCCTCGTCCTCGGCGCTGACAGGGGCCAGCACGTAGTCGGCGCACACGAGCGCGTTGACGGTCAGCAGGCCGAGGTTCGGGGGCGTGTCGATCACAACCTCGTCGTACTCCTCGCTCAACGCTCCGAGCGCATCGTGGAGGAACCGCTCGCGACCAAGCTCGCCGACCAGGCTCATCTCGACGCCGGCAAGTTCGCCTGCCGCCGGTATAACGTCGACCCCGTGCACGCCACGCACGATCGCGTCGGTCGCGCTCGCTCGCCCAGCGAGCACGTCGACCAGGTTCACACCCAACGAACGGGCGTCAAGCCCGAGCTGTCGGGTGAGCGCGAACTGCGGGTCCGTATCGACGACAAGGACTCGTCCGCCTCGGCGGGCGAGCAGCGCGCCGATGTTCGCAGCCGTCGTCGTCTTGCCGACACCGCCCTTTTGGTTTGCCACGACAGTGACCATCACGACACCTCCTGTCGGTTGATGTGCAAGCCCCGCGCCGCTGGCGCCGGACGTCCTTCTCCGCCCCCGAGCGCGATGCGCTCGGGCTCATCCGCGAGGCGCAGCTCGCGCCCGACCCGGGCAGAGCAGTTCGCGAGAAGCCGGCCGAACCGTTTCGCCGTCCACGAAGCTGTCGCCGATGGCACCGCCAGGACGAGCCGACACTCGCTGTCGACCGCGATCAGCTCCACCGGCTCGAGCCAGATCGCAAACGTGCTCTCACCGACCGTCTCCTCCAGCAGCTCGCGGATTCGTTGCCAGGCCCCGCGATCGGCAGCAGTCGGGATCCCGAGGCCTCGACGGACCTCATCGAGGTCAATGCGGACGAGACGTCGCCGCCGGCGTCCGCGCTCGGTGACGTAGCTCTGCTCGACGGTGACCGAGCCAGGCAAGCCTCCCCCTCCAGGGGGGCTGGGGGGGTCTTTCCTGGTTCTGGGGTTCTGGGGTTCCCTTCCCGCGCGCGCGTTAGGCGCCGGGGTTTGTGCCGGGGTTTGTGCCGGGGTTTCCGGCGGCCCGAGCTCGAAAAGTGTCTGATCCTGACCGCCCTTTTCAGCGGAAACCCCGGTACGGACCGGACACTTCTCGGCCGAAACTGTCCGATCCGTACCGCCCTTTAGGTCGAAAACCCCGGTACCGACCGGACAGTTTGCTGCGGAAACTGTCTGATCCTGACCGCCCTTTGCGATCGCGCCGGGCCCACCGGAGAGCGCGAGCGAGGTTGGTGTCGGCTCTGCCGTTCCGACGAGTGGCCTCGAACCCGGCGGCGGCGGCACCCGCCGCGCGACGTGCACCGGCTCGGCGCCGTGGCGCAGGCGCGGGTCAGGGACGCTCCATACGTTTCGATTGCCGCGACCCCCAACGCCGCTCGTCTCGAGCACGAGCTCGCCTGAAGCCAACAGCGCTTGGCGCGCGCGCCGGTAGGTTCGGTCGGTCATCCCGGCAGCGGCGCACAGCTGCTCGGTCGAGACGTCCTGGACCATGCCGTCCTCGCCGGCGATCGCCGCCATCGTGGCGAGCAAGAGCCGCGCGGGCCCTGCAGCATGGCTGTAGCCGAGCACCGTCTCGAACAGCTCGACGTTGATCCCACCGTCCCACCACGGACCGGTGTCCGCGAACGTCAGCGTGATCGTGCTTGCCCTCCCCCGGCCGGTCGCCCGCTCCTCGACCGCGACCAAGCCGCGACGCACGAGCTCCTCACGCGCCTCCTGGTATCGGCTGCGGCGCAGCCCGGCGCGCGCCGCGGCCGCGGGCGCGCCGGGCCAGGCCCGGTTCTCCCGATCGGCGAAGCTCGCCAGCGAGAGCGCGACGAGCCGCTCACCGGACGCAAGGTCCGACCGCGCGATCACGGCGGCGATCGCCTGCCGGCTCACGACAACCCTCCACTGCACCGCAGGCCACCGCGAGCCGAACGAGCAGCGCGTGAATCTGAATCCGGGCGTGTGGATTCCGTCCCCGAGAGCGGTAAGATGCGGGCACACTTTTTACGTAGCTGGTCACGGAACGCCGGGCGGCAACCCGGCGCTTCGCGTTTAAGGGGGGCTCTCATGGCGGCCCCCTCGGCCGAGCTCCGCCGAAGCGCAGAACTCGCGCTACGTCACCGCAGACAGGCCGGTGCCGCCGATCTCCACGACGCCGTAGGCGCTGTTCGCGCAGTCCGATTCGACGTCCGCGATCGCGTCGCGAGAGTGCCGACTTCCCCACCAACTTCCGGGGCTCCGTGGATGATCGGGGGTGACTCTCGATCGAGATTCCGTCCTGAGCAGGGCTTTTGGTCGTCGGAGCGGCGGGTGGAAGTCGCGTGCGCCTCTGCTGCTGGGTTGTGGACTGCTCGCTGGGCCCCGTGCCCGGCGATCGTGGGCACAGCGGATGCGTGCTCAAGCGGCCAGGGATGGCCGCGCCTGCGCGCAGGCGCATCCGGATGATCATGGCGAGACTCGCCCCATAGGGCGTCGTTGGGGGGCGTCGGGGTCGCTGCCCGCGTTGACGGGGGTCGTGGCGTGCCGGGGAGCTGCCTGCTCCATTCCCTTCTCGTTGCGCCGTTTGCCGTGCGTGCGCACCGGGTCATCCCGGGGTCGAGCGAGCGTCGTGGCGGAATACGGGTGACGCGGTTCGGAGGGCCAGAAAGAAAACGCGTGTTCGTGTGTCGTCACCCCCGATCATGCCCGGAGAGCCCAACTTCCCCACAGCCGATTCTCGGATCGCGAAATCCCTGCAAATCCCGGGGATCAGGTACCCCTCCGTACCGGTCTCGAAAACCGGTTACGGGGTTCTCTCCGTACGAGGGTTCGAATCCCTCCCTCTCCGTTTAGTACCTCGCGCGAGCCCACCTGATCGCGCGTCACCGGCGGGTGCGCGGTCCTCCCATGCTCTGCGGTCGGGTCAGCGCAGGTCAACGCGGGCCACACCGAACGTTTCCGCGCCATGTTTCCCGCCGCGCGCGCGGTGCAGCACGGAGCGTGACGCCGCCGTGTCACTAGTCGCCCCGGCGCGCTTGAACGCCGAGACCGGTACGGGCGCGCCACCGCAGGTCAACGCGGGTCAGGCTGGGCCCTCGCGCACGCATCGTCGTTCCCCCGGTCGCGATCCGGGGACGTGAGCTGGCGGTCCGGGGCACCGAGCTCACCAACCAACAGCAGCAGATCCTCCACCAGCTCGGCATCGAGCAGCCCCGGTGTCTCCTCCAACTCGCCATCGGCAAGCCCGCCGAGTCAGCCGTCTCGGCCGCCCGACCCCGCGCGGACCGCGGCCGACCGTCTAGATACACGCCGAACACCTGGTCGACCCATCAAAATGCCTGCTCACAATCGCTTTCGGTACCTATCACCTCAAACAGCTGCGGAACTTGGGCCTGTCCGCATCGAGCTTTCGGGGAGCGGTCGGTTCGTGAGGCTAAAGTCCGTGGATGGTCATCCACCACTTGGTAGCGGGCTGAAAGACGCGTGCCGGCGGCAGCGCGCCAACGGCTCGGGAGGCTGCTCGGTGAGATGGATGCGCCTGGCTCGTTCAGCGCCCGGAAGGCAGCGCCTCCAGACGATTTGAACATCGAGGTCAGGGGTGTAGGGCCGCTCCGCTTTCCGGTGCCCGACGAGCAGGCGAGACAGCTGTGCGAGATCGGGCGCCCCGCCCGCTATGGGCGCGGGGAGCTGACGCTGCTCGACCGTCGGGTGCGCGACACATGGGAGATCCCGTCGAGCAGGGTGAGGATCGACAAGCGGCGGTGGAACAAGACGCTCGTGCCCATCCTCGACGCTCTGCGTGACGATCTGGGGCTGCCCTCGGGCTGCCGGCTCGAAGCGGAGTTGCACGCGATGCTCGTGTACGCGCGGGGGCAGTTCTTCCTCCCGCACAAGGACTCCGAGAAGCACGACGAGATGATCGGGACGCTTGTCGTGACCCTTCCGGGGTGGTTCACGGGAGGCACCCTCGTCGTTGAGCATGAGGGCCAGAGAGCCACGTACCGGGGGTCGAAGGCGGTGCTGTCGTTCGTTGCGTTCTACGCCGACTGCCGCCATGAGGTGAAGCCCGTCAAGTCTGGGCATCGGATCGTGCTCACCTACAACCTGTTGCTGCGCCGGAATGACTCCGAGCCGGCGCCGTCTGACGTGCCTCCGGAGGTGGCGGAGGAGCTCGCGCGGCTGTTGCAGGAGCACTTCGCCGCGCCGCCGCCTCCGCGTTGGCGCGGGGACCGCGCGGCGGGCGAGCCTCCGAGCCGGCTCGTCTATCTGCTCGATCACGAGTACACCCAGCGGGGCCTGGACTGGGTGCGCCTGAAGGGCCGCGATGCCGGGCGCGTCGCACTGCTCCGGGACACCGCACGACGCGTCGGCTGTGACGCCGTGCTGGCGCTCGCCAAGGTCCACGAGACCTGGAGCACCATCGAGTCCGACTACGAGGATCGCTGGTACGGACGCCGTCGCTCCGCTACCTGGAGTGAGTGGGACGACGATCCTGAGGGGGCGAATCTCGACGACCACGAGGTTGACGAGCTGATCGAGCAGAACGTCGAGCTCGAGTGCTGGATGGAGCCCTCGGCTGCGCCACGCGTCAGACCCCTTGCGCTCTCCGTGCCGAACTCCGAGGTCTGCGCCACCACGCCCTCGGACCGGCTCAGGCCCTATGCCTCGGAGTACGAGGGGAACATGGGCAACTACGGCAACACGCTCGATCGCTGGTACCGCCGCGGCGCTGTGTTCCTCTGGCCCAGGGCAAAGGCCTTCGCCGTGCAGGCCGAGGCGGATCCGGCCTGGGCTCTCGCCTCGATCTCGACGCGTCTGCGCGCCGGCGAGATTGCGGACGCCCGTCAGATGGCGGCGTCGTTGACCCCGTTCTGGGCGACCGCTGCTCCCGCCGGGCAAACATCGCGCTTTGTTGGCACCGCGCTGCGGGTCGCCGGTGGACTTGATGAGCCGGCCTTGGCGAGCATGCTGCTCGCGCCGTTTGCGGCGGAGGCGCTGGGACGCGCCCACGCTGCCCCGCTGGCTGCCCTCGTCGAGCGCTACGGCGAGTGGTTCCTGGCGAGTCTGCTGGAGACCTGGTCGGGCCGTCGGCAGCAGTGGAGCGCTCCCGGCACGACGCGCGCGGAGTGGGTCGCGTCGTTGCCGCGGCTCTGCGACGCCCTCTGTAGCAGAGGCCCGAGCGGCACGGCCGCTGCGCTCGTCCTTGTCCAGGACAGCGCTCGCCGCCTGAGGGCTGCTGTCACTCAGGCGCTCGCCGTCCGGGCGCCCAGCCGGCGTAACCAGGCGTTCGGGGAGCTCGCAGAACCTCTCGCCGCCGTGCTTCACAGCGTCGCCCTGCTTGACGCCACAGAGCTCCGCGACGAGCTGATCGGATTCTGCCAAGCGGGCGGCGACGAGCTGGTGACCTGCCTCGTGCAGGCGCTCCGTGCTGCAACGGCGTTGGCGCCCGAGCTGCGCGGCGCCGCTGGCTTCGACGTCCTCGCGAGCCACTGCGCCGATCGTCTTGCTGCCCGCCTCAGTCTCCCGCAGCGCGAGCGAGGCGACTGGGCGATCGAGCCGCCCGGCGGCTGCGCCTGCGAGCTGTGCGGCGTGCTCTCCGGGTTCCTGTGCGACCGGGCAGCCCAGGTGTTCGAGTGGCCACTCGCCGAACAGCGCCGCCGACACGTGCACGCCACGATCGACGCCACCGAGTTACCCGTGCTGCACCAGACCAGGCGCCGCGGCAGACCCTACACCCTGGTGCTCACCAAGACCGACGCTCTGTTCGAAACCGAGCGACGGGAACGGGCAAGTGAGGACGCCGACGCCGCCTGGCTTGCCGCCGCCTGGGGCTCCAGGAGCCGCGATCCAGGCCAGCGGCGACGATAGCTCGACGGCCAACGATCCGGCCCAGGCCTCACGGTGTGAGACGGCTGGCCCCGAACTGAACGCTACCAGCGGGGCGATGCTCACGATCGCCCAGTCACGACTTCTTCACCGGCTTGGCGCTTGTCACGGACGCTCTTTGCCTGCCGTTTGCCGACGGTGCCAGGCGGTAGGTGGCCGTAGGAATGACCGGTAAGACGCGATTGAAGGAGGAGCGGGCCACGTTCCTGGCCGACGCGCGTCGCGGGGCATCCGAGCTCGTCGTGGCCGATGCAGCCAGGCACGTCGACAGACCTGCGGACTCCCCTGTGCACCTACCGACCCGAATCGACGGGTCTCCCGACCACCGACGCACTGGCAGCGACAAGTGCGACCGCTCAAGCCGGCCGAGCCGCTACTGTCAGTACTCCTGCGAGCTATCCGGGTTGGTAGCCCAGGCTTGCGTATGCGCGCTGACGCTTCGCGTTCATACGGCGAAGTACCGGAATCGCCTCGTCGACGTAATCGATGATCCGGATCTCGTGCTTGTCATCGTGATGGCGGTGCAGACGTCCGGCGTACTGGGTCATCGTTCCCCTCCAAGCGATCGGCATCGCGAGCACCAGGGTGTCCAGGCGTGGATCGTCGAACCCCTCGCCGATGTAACGACCGGTCGCGAGCACGACACGCGGTCTGTCTGACGCGAGCATTTCATCGACCCGGCGCCGCGCCTTGATGCCGATCCCGCCATGCAGAACGGCGACGCGATCGGTGTGGACAGCGAGCGCTGAGGCAAGCGCGGCAAGATGCTCTCGCCGTTCTGTGAGAACCAGCGGGTAGCGATCCTCTTTCAGTTCGCTGATCACGTCGCGCGCGATCCGGTGGGTGCGATCGGCGTCACCTGCGACCCCGCCGAGAACTTCCTGGATGCTGGGCTCGTTCGGGAGCGTGGCAGGGTCGAAGCCGGTGCGCCGCTCCAAAATGAGCCGACGGGCGGCGCCCTCGATCCGCTCGGTGCTCGCGAGCGTGTGACGGACCGGTCCGCACTGCATCGTGATGATCGGGTGCAGACCATCTCGCCGGTGTGGCGTCGCAGTGAGACCCGTGACGTATCGAGCCGAGATGCGTTGCATCAGCTTCTCGACCGAGACCGCCGGGACGTGGTGGCATTCATCGATGATCACGTGGCCGTAACCGGCGAGGTCGACGTCCTCTCGGCGGATGGCGGATTGGATCATCGCCAGATCAACCCCGGTCGCCGTCGCCGGGCGCCCCGAGGAACCAACGGCTCCCGGTTCGATGCCGAGGAACCGCTTTACCTGATTGGACCACTGCTCAAACAACGGTCGACGGTGAACGAGCACCAGCGTGGACCGTGCGCGTTTGGCGATCAAGGCGGCGCCCATAACGGTCTTGCCGGCACCGGGTGCCGCTACGAGCACTCCGATATCGCTCGCCGCGAGAACATCGACCGCCGTCTTCTGCGACGGCGACAGCATGCCGCTGAACGTCGCCGCAATCGACTCACCGGCGGAGCGCTCATCGCTAACCGAACTGGCAATCCCGACGGCCGCCAACTCCTCCTTGACACGGTCCTGGCATCCCCGCGGAAGCATCAAACGATCGCCATCCTGCTCGAAGCAGGTGATCACTCGCGGCGTGTTGTGCGTGGACAGCCGCGCCCGCTCGCGCTCAAAGAACATCGGGTTGGCGAACGCCGCGGCCCGGCGTAGCCGGTCACGCAGCGCGGCCGGCAGCCCAGAACAGTCGACTTCGACGCGCCCGGCCAGCCGCAATGACACATCCTTGACGCTCGCAACCGTCGCCGCCAGCGGCTCGGAGCGCGCCGTCAGCGGCTTCTGGCGCCAGGGCTCCAATCCGAGCCCTCCGCCGTCGTCCACGGCCTCGCATGAGAGTTCCTCGGCGCGCTCACGATCCATACGGACCGCATTTGCGAGCAAGCCCCACTGATCTTCGACCGGCTCCAGGTCGCGGTCCAGGAACACAGTGCACCCGCTCGCGCGCCGAGCTCGCTGCAGTGGGAGCGCGATCAGGTTGCCGAACCCGCCCGCGGGCATCGTGTCCTGATTTGGAAACAGCCGGTCATACGACTCCATCGAGATCGTCCGGTGGCGCATGGCACGTGTCAGCAGCAACGACCCAAGCCTCCGCGCTGAACGCGCCGGCACCG
Source organism: uncultured Solirubrobacteraceae bacterium (assembly GCA_963816005.1). GTDB lineage: Bacteria > Actinomycetota > Thermoleophilia > Solirubrobacterales > Solirubrobacteraceae > Palsa-465. The sequence goes on from CAWFKF010000098.1 coordinate 33,528, forward strand.
GAGCCGAGAACAGAACCCAGACATGCGCGCCCAGCCCCGAGCGCGAGCGCTCCACCAAGACGGGCATATCCAACTCTCCCGCCGCATCGTTCAGCGCACGGACATCCTCACGCCAGCTCTGACCGTCAAGATCGATCGCGACCAGCCAGCACGTCTCGTCCGAGAGCAAGGAATAGATCCCGGCCGTCTGACGACCCTCAAGATGCGAACGCACTTCCGCCGCCGAGAACGGCACGAACCGCCGATGCGCGCACGCGGCGCACTTCACCTTCGGCTTGAAGCACAGCGCGGGCGCCCATTCATTGGAGCACTTCGGCGCCCACCCCGACTTCCCTGGCGCTCGCGTGCTCTCCCACCGCGTCGCGAAGACATCCTCGCGCCCCCGGAATAACGACGCGAACAACGCGACCCGCCCTACCGCGCTCGTGATGTCCGGGCCTCCCGCGTCCCGCTCCAGAACCGCGATCCGCTCGCGCAGAACCGCACGCTCGATGTCCAACTCCGTAAGACGAGCGCGCGCTTGCCCAAGACCGATTTCTGCCGAGACAGCCACGTCGGTCATCGTCCCCCGAGCCCCGGACCGAACCGCAGGTCAGACGCCCTTGGAAACCGATGCGCTCTCATGAACGACGACTGTCGGCTCGTCAGCGCTCTGGTCCAGGGGAACGAGGTGATACTGCACCACGTACCCGAGAGTCCCGGCATATCGCTCAACCGTAGAGACCTTCGCGTCGGCCGCCGTGCTCTCCAGACGCGCGACGAACGACTGCGACGTGGCCATCGCTGCCGCGACCGCCGTCTGCGTCTGGTCTTGTTCCTCGCGACGCTCGGCGAGCGTGCGCAACAACTCCCGACGCCGGCGGGCCGCGTCGAGCATCTGTGGAAACGCCGGGTTCCGCGCCGTGCGCTTGGCGATCATCTTGTCGAGAAAGTCACGTTCAGCCATTAGTCCTCCACGTGCAGCGCCTCATGTCGGCGATGGTATCTCTTTTCAGATATAAGCACAAGCCTATCGGGTCGGCGGCGGCTTGCCCTGGGACGCTCGCTGAACGGCACCTCGACGACGCCAATCACTGAGCCGACGCTGCGCCAGCTGGATCGTCGCCGGCGGGGTCTTCTGACTCTTTTTGTTGAACCCCTCCAACGCGAGCAGCACCCGGCCGCGAGCGCCCTCCTCGGCGAACAGGATGCGGTAAATGACGCGATCGCCATCGATTCGCACCTCCCAGATGTCGCCTTGGAGGTGGCGCGCCGCGACCAGGCCCCGATCGCGCACCTCAGCCATGCCGGCGAGCACCGCTGCTGCGTCACCGTCGGAGAGCGAATCGATGAACTCCTCCACAGGACTCCGGCCCGACGTCGTGCGGTAGTCGCGCCAGCGCCGACGTGGCGGCCGACGACTCTCGGCAGAGGAACGCTGACGCGGTCGAGGCATCTCCACAGAGATAAGCAGCGCAACCGGATCCTTCGGCGACACAGCGCACCGACAGAACACAGACCGTGGGCCGACCCAGGCCAACGCAGGCCAACGCAGGCCAACGCAGGCCCACCCGAAACCGGCCGCGCACGTGGCGCCCAGAGTCGTCGAATGCCGCCGCGATCCGGCGTAAAGTCCCCGCCATGCCCTCTCGCGCCCGGTACTCAGAGCAGACCTGCCGTCAGCCCCTGGGCGACCATGCCACGGTGACCAGCCGACCCGGCGCGCAAATGGGTTGTCGTTCCCTTTTTGCTTTTTCGTTCCCTCGAAATCAAATCCCCTTACTCCACGGGCCATTTCGGCATCGTCCGCCGGTCTCGAAAACCGGTATGGGCCTTTCGGTCCATCGGGGGTTCGAATCCCCCCTCTCCGTTATTTACGCTGCGTGGCAATTAGTGAGTGGTTACTTGGTGTAGGCGACGTACTCGCCGTCGAGGTATTTGCTGACGATCTCACTTGTGCGGGTTGCGTGATACTCGACGTTGAGAGTGACGTGCTTGGCGAGGTTGGATGGGTGGCGTCGCGCGACGTGGGTGCGAACGTCTGGTTGAGCAGCTCGTCGGGATTGAGCTCCGGGGCGAACGGTGGACGGTGGGACGGCTCTATCCGAATAGTCGAGCGGCCAGTACTCGACCGCGGGTGACTTGTGGAAGGGGGCGTTGTCAACGGTCAAGAAGACCATGCGCTCGTGCAATTGCTCGAGCAGCTTGTAGAGGCAGTCCAGGAAGCGGATCTCATCGCAGCTGCCCTCGGAGATCTCGAGCACGAGCGCGCCGTCGGCACTGCTCGCGCTGGCCAGGTACGCCGTGCAGCGCATGGTGGTCAGCGGCTGGATCGCCGGTGCGCCGTCGGCGCGTAGCCATGCCGGAGGTCTGCCCAGCGCGCTCGCGCTTCTCATCGCCGAACGGCACCCGGGGCGCTGCGCGCCGCGCGCGCGCCTGATCGCCGGGAAGTCGTCCTGGAGCTACAGCCGCACCCGCTCGGGGTCCTGCTCGACCCACCGCCGCAGGGCCTACTTGCCCGAGAACCTCCAGCGCCGCAGGTAGCCAGAGAATGTCAGGCGACTCAGCCCGAGCCCTAACCGCCTCTCGATGAGCGCCTTGACGGCCGCCGTGACACACCAGGTCGGAATCTGCACGTGATCGGGGTAAGTGCCCTGCAACTGTCCGAGGAGCCCTGCCTGCTGCGCGTCGGAGAGCCAAACTACTAGTCGAGGGCCGAGGACGCTGCCCCTACCGCCGTCCCTCAAGCCCGCTGAGCTGATAGCGAGCCCTCCACAGCGACACAGTCAGCAGATGCACCCCCATGGACGGCGCCACCACCGCGTCAGCGCGTCCGGCCAGCACCTCATGCACACCCCGCTCGGGCAGCGCTCCCCGAGTCTGCCCGACCCCCTCTAGCGTCACTGATTACCAGAGGAGACCTCCGCTGACACGCCCAAATGCACTTCCCATGGGGTTCGTTACTGAGGTCTTCACGTTTGAAGGACTGTGATGTTCACGTTTGCGTCGGATGGGTCCGGTGCGAGTGTGCGTGGGGTGGCGCGGGTTTGCGGTGTGAGCGGGGAGGGGGCGGACGGCGGTTGTTGTGCGGTGGTCGCGCTGGTGTGATCGGCGCCTGGCTGGCGGCTGTGTTCGGCTGGTCCTCGGTGGTGGCCGGTCGGGTTAGGGGGCGTGTGCGGTCGCGGTGAGGTCGTCGATCGTGGTGCGGCGGCGTGTGCGTGTTCTGGGCGGGAGCCCGTGGGACGCTCGGCGCTGATTCTCGAGTTGGCGGGCGGTGAACGCGTCGGTCACGCGGATGTTGCGGGCGATCAGCGCGGTGGCGATGTGCAGCGCGATCGGTGTGAGGCCCGTCTGTCGGCACCAGCCGCGGGAGAGGTCGTTGGTCGCGCGGTCGGTGAGGGTGGCGAAGGTGCGCTCGGCGGCGGTGCGCCGGTTGTAGCTGGCACGGTGCGCTGGTGAGGGGTAGTTGAGGCAGGCCGGGTCTGACGGAGACGTTGAAACGAGGATTTCGGTCCTCGGGAGAGGAACTCCACGTTCATGCCACGACCGAAGAAGTATCCCGATGAGCTGATGGACCGTGGCGTTCGACTCGTGTTCGAGTCCAAGCGTCCGATCGCTCACGTCGCCGCCGACCTGGGCGTCCACCCAGAAGCGCTGCGTAAGCGTGTGCGCCAGGCGGAGGCCGACAGCGGCCAGCGGCCGAACATCCTGAGCACGGAGGAGCGCGAGGAGATCCGCAAGCTGCGGCGCGAGGTGCACGAGCTGCGGCGCGCGAATGAGATCCTGAAATCGGCCTCCGTGTTTTTCGCGAAGGAGCTCGACCCGGACCGAACGAGGTGAGCGCGTATGTCGATCAGCATCGCGACCGCTTCGGGGTCGAGCCCGTCTGCCGGACCCTGGACGTGTCGGCGTCTGCGTACTACCAGCGCGCGACCGGCGAGCGGTCCGATCGCGAGGTCGAGGACGAGCGACTGCTCGGGGTGATTCGCGAGACGCACAAGCGCAACTATTTCGCGTACGGGTATCGGCGGATGTGGAAGGCGCTTGTGCGTGCCGGCGAGCTGGTGCCGCGGTGTCGGGTGCAGCGGCTGATGGTCGAACATGGGATTCAGGGCGCGAAGCGCCGCGGGAAGCCGTGGCGGACGACGAGGACCGATCCGCGGGCGCTGCGCAGGCCCTGATCTTGTCGAGCGGG
>CAWFKF010000099.1:0-30731 GCA_963816005.1 uncultured Solirubrobacteraceae bacterium
CCGGCTTGAAGCCGTGGGCCAGCAGGAAACGCTCCCGTAGCGCCTGCTTGTTGACGTACTTACCGTCGATCCACTCGCTGCCGTATCGCGCCGGGATGAACGGGTCGATCTCGGGGTTCCACAGGTCGTAGTCGACGCCGTTGAGCACGCCACCGAACTTGTTGCCATGCAGGTGCAGGGTGTGGCCAAGGCCCTGACCCTGATCGGTGTACTGGGCCTCCCAAGCGTGCTGGGGAGAGACCGTCGTCACAAAATTGGCGTACACGACGCCGCCCTTCATCAGGTTCAAAGCGAAGTGATCGAACTCATCCCGCAAGCGGTCATAGTCGTAGAAGTGATGCGGCCGGGTAAGGCCGGTGGCCCACAACACCGCCTCGTCCGCGATCCCCTGATGACCAAAGTTGTGAATCGTGTAACAAACGCGCTGATCACCCATCCCCAAGTCCCGGTACATCTCGTACAGCAGCACCGGCACCAGCGCCGTCTGCCAATCATGACAATGAATCACATCCGGCCGCTTATTCGACCGCAACATGAACTCCAACGCGGCTTTCGACAAGAAAGCAAAGCGAAACACATCATCCGCCGAGCCATACAGATGCCCACGCTCGAAGAACCGATCCTGCGAATGCGGGTCGATGAAAAAGCACTTACGACCCTCCACAAACCCAAACCACACCGAACAGTGAATCGCTCCGCTATACCAAGGGACCCAGAGATCGTCGTATGCCACCGTGAGGCCGTAGATGCGGTCATACCGCATGCAATCGTACTTGGGCAAGACGATCTCGACGGTGTTGCCGCGCAGCTCCAACTCACGACTAAGACCGAACACCACCTCGCCGAGCCCGCCGGCCTGAGCGACCGGGGCGCACTCCGACGCGACCATCGCTACGAACACCGGGGCACCTCAGTTCGCACCGCGAGCCCCCGTTGCCCGCTACGCGCCTGCGGGCGTCGCCCGTGCGCGCCGCTGCGGAGGTCGCGACGGACGCAGCTCGCGGTCATCACCTCGCGCGCTGAAACGGTTCGGTGCGCTCGAAGATCGACTTGCCCGGCTGCCGTAGGACTCATCGTCTGACCCTCGCGGTGGGTCCGGCCGGTGCGCGACCGCACATACTCATCCTGGCCTGGAGGACCCACTCCACCATCTCCAGGGCCGAGCCGATCACGCCCTGGCGCAGGACCGCGCCCTCCCGTCACGGATGTATCGCCCGCTCGAGCCTCAGCGAACATGCGGACCACTTCGATCGCGGGGTGCTGACTGAGCCTGATCGGCTGGCGCACCCGCTCGGACAGCTATGACCTCTCGGGCGACCGCGAGATCTCCGTGCTCAAATGGTGCGACGGAGCTCCACGCCGTAGAATCGACATACGCGCCTGGCTCGTTGCACAAAATCGCTCCTCTCAAGGATCTCTGCCGGACGGGAGCCTTGCAGAGCAAGGCACTCTACAGTTGGGCGATCTCCTCGGCTGCCAGTGTCGCTGCGCCGCTCGGAGACTCTCGCCCAGCCGGGCGGATGCAGCGTTCTCACCGGCCGTGAAGGCGAATCGCGCCCGATCCAACGAGCGGGCGACAGTCTCGGTCGCCGGTCGTCTGGGGATGACCCTGGCGGTGGCGGTGCCGCCGTTACCGTTGGTGATGGCGCTGCTGCCGACGCGGTTGACAGTGGCAGTGCTTACTATCGCCGTCGCTCGCCCCCGTGTTTCTCGACCTCGGCGGGTTGTTCGTGACCCCCTTCCGGCCGTCTTCGAGTCGGCCCGTCGCAACCCTCATTGCGGATGATGCGCGAAGCGGCGGGCCCTCAAGCGCCAGATCTCCCGCGACCTCTCCAAGCGCCTCGTCGGCCTCCCTTGACTTTCTTAGAAGCATGGTCGATATGCGTGCATCAGGGTGTGCGCAGTCACGCGAAGTGTGATGCCCGCGGGCCCGGCATTGTCACAAGCGCCGTTTGGGGTGCTCGCGGAAGGTCGCACGTCAGACCGCGCACACGAGAACCCGTCGGGCCAGCGCAACGTCCTCGTTGCCTCGTTTGACGGCCCGGAAGCTTGCCAGATCTCGGTGGCCGCGACGCACCGGCGGGTTGCGCGACGCCGCCCGAGTTGGCGTTTGACGCGTCGGCGCTCGAGGAGTGAAGATGTCGCCAAACGAACGGAGGGGATCGGACTGTGGATAGTGTGTCGCTCATAACAGCAGAGCGAGTTGCGGATTTGATTCGTGGCCACGCGTGGAGGGAGATGCCGCTGTGCTTGGTGGATGCCCGTGCGGCCGACACCCGCTACCTCGCGACGCGGCGCGGTGTTGGGCGAGAGAACGGGAGAATCTCGGCGAGGCGACGCACGCGGGAGACCCACATGGGGGGCGGGCGGGGGTCGCGTAAGGGTCAGCTCCGCGGTTGGGAGCGGTGGCTGGAGGCACCTGTCGCGTGACGGTCGAGGCCGAGATCGAGTTGGTCGTGGCGCGCCGGCATTCGGATCCGCATCACGTGCTGGGCGCGCATCCCTTCGACGATGGCGTCGTGGTCCGTGCCTTCCGGCCCGACGCGCGGGGGGTGCTCGCGCGGCCGGAGGGCGGGGAGTCGGTGATGCTCGGGCAGCGCCATCCGGCGGGGCTCTTCGAAGCGCTTCTGCCTGGCGCCAGCCTGCCGCTGCGCTACGAGCTCGAAGTGCGCTATCCGGACGGCAGCGTTTACACGTTTCGCGACGCCTATGCGTTCGCGCCCACGCTCGGGGACATCGATCTGCACCTCGCCGGGGAGGGGCGCCACGAGGAGATCTACGAGCGGCTGGGGGCGCATGTGCGCGAGATTGACGGCGCACTCGGCACGTCGTTTGCCGTGTGGGCACCGGCGGCACGGGCAGTGAGCGTCGTGGGCGACTTCGACTCCTGGGACGGTCGCCTACACGCGATGCGTGTGCTTGGTACGTCGGGGATCTGGGAGATCTTCATCCCGGGCGTCGTGGAGGGCGCCGCGTACAAGTTCGAGATCCTCGCCGAGGGCGGCGACATTCGGATGAAGGCCGACCCGTTTGCCTTCCGCACCGTAGTCATGCCGCGCACCGACTCGATCGTGCACCGCTCGCGTCACGTCTGGCGTGACTCGGAGTGGATGGAGCGCCGGAGGGCGACGCGGCCGCACGAGCGTCCGATGTCGATCTACGAGGTCCACCTGGAGTCTTGGCGGCGCAACCCCGAGGAGGGCAACCGGTCGCTGAGTTATCTGGAGCTGGCTGACGAGCTGGCCGCGTACGTCGCCGATCTTGGCTTCACGCACGTCGAGCTGATGCCGGTGATGGAGTATCCGTTCTCGGGCTCGTGGGGCTATCAGGTTACCAGCTACTTCGCGCCCACCGCGCGCTTCGGCGCCCCGGACGACTTCAAGCAGTTCGTCGATCACCTGCACGGCAAGGGAATCGGAGTGATCCTCGATTGGGTGCCGGCGCATTTTCCGCGCGACGACTGGGCGCTGGCCCGCTTCGATGGGACGTCGATCTACGAGCATGAGCATGCCCGCGGAGCGCACCCGGAGTGGGGCACTCTGATCTTCAACTACGGCCGCCACGAGGTGCGTAACTTCCTGGAGGCGAGCGCGGTCTTTTGGCCGCGGGAGTACCACGCCGATGGGATTCGTGTGGATGGGGTGGCGTCGATGCTCTACCTCGACTACTCGCGCGACGAGGGCGAGTGGGTCCCCAACGTGCACGGCGGGCGGGAGGACCTCGAGGCGATCTCGTTCGTGCAGGAGATGAACGAGGTGCTCCACCGACGCGAGCCAGGGGTGATCTCCGTGGCCGAGGAGTCGACCGCCTGGGCGGGGGTTTCGCGCCCCACGTTCACCGGCGGTCTCGGGTTTGGGTTCAAGTGGAACATGGGCTGGATGCACGACACGCTCGGCTACTTCCACCGGGACTCCATATACCGGGGCTACCACCACCACGAGCTCACGTTCAGTCTGCTGTACGCGTTCACGGAGAACTTCATCCTGCCGCTCTCGCACGACGAGGTCGCGCACGGCAAGGGCTCGCTCTACGGGAAGATGGCGGGAGACCGCTGGCAGAAGCTTGCAAACCTGCGTGCGCTCTACGGCTACATGTGGGCGCACCCGGGCAAGAAGCTGCTGTTCATGGGCGGTGAGCTCGCGCAGGAGCAGGAGTGGAGCTACCAGCGGTCAGTCGACTGGCACCTGCTCGAGCGGCCCGAGCACGCAGGCGTGCAGGAACTGGTGCGTGATCTCAACCATCTGCTACGCGGAGAGCCGGCCCTGTATGAGCAGGATTTCGATTCCGGTGGCTTCTGGTGGCTCGAACCAAACGACGCGGCGTCAAACGTGTTCGCCTTTGCGCGCGCCTCTCACGACGGCACGCGCCTGCTCGTGTGCGCGGCCAACCTCTCCCCGGTCCCGCGCGAGCGCTACCGCCTCGGGCTCCCTCGCTCCGGCCGCTGGATCGAGGCGCTCAACACTGATTCCGCGCGCTACGGCGGCTCGAATGCGGGAAACGCCGATGGCATCGAAGCGGAGCCAATCCCATGGCACGGGCAGGCCGCCTCGGCCGAAGTGATGCTGCCCCCGCTGGCCGTCGTCTGGCTCGTTCCGAGCTCGTCCGACAGCGCGTGAGCACCGACCGACTAGCCTGCCGCCCGTGCCCCCACGCCCCGATCGGCTCCTCGCACCGCCCGGAGGCGCTTCGTGCCCGAGGTCGCGTGGTCGGATCTTCACCTGCACCTCATCGGCGACGTCGTGACCCTCCCTCCGCTCGCCGACATAACCATGCTGGCCCTGACGGACATCGACCGCGAGCGGATGCGGAGGTCCGAGGTCGCGGCGGACCAGGTGCCCAACACCGCCGATTGCCGACGGCTCGTCACAATCAATCGCCGACTGCCGTGCGGGGTGCGCAGTTCCTGGCTAGCGCCATCGGTGGAATATCGCTACGGCAGTGTGGCGAGTGCTCCTCAGCCGGCGTTGTGGGGCACCGATAAGTGTTCGCGTTAGTCAGTATGGACGCATGAGGCTGGTCCTTGTGCGTCGCATCTTTCGCGGGTTGACAATGCGGAGTGTTGAGGGCCTGCAGGGCCAGAGCCGCATACGACCGTGGGGGACCAGCCATGCCTGACGTTACGTCTTGTCTGCACCCTGGTGATGTTCGCCGGTGGGTCGCGATCGATCAGCACAAGTTCTCGATCGTGGCAGCGGTGCTGCCGCCTGATGGCGGTAAGCCGGAGGTCTGTAGGATCGAGATGACCGAGCGGGCGATCCGCCGGTTCATCGACAAGCTGGGAGGCCCGGCGGGCTTGTCGGTCTGCTACGAGGCGGGGCCTGGCGGGTTCGCGCTGTGGCGGCTGTTGACGAGGATCGGGGTGGCGTGCGATGTCGTCGCGCCGTCGCTGATCCCGGTCCGTGCCGGGGATCGCGTCAAGACTGACCGCCGAGACGCGAAGAAGCTCGTGGGCCTGTAGCTACTCAGCGTGATCGAGATCCGGACGCCCGCTTTTCGGCGAAGCGCTCGCGCGCGAGGCATGCTCTTGCCCTGGCGGCGATCACATCCCCGGCGGCGTGGGGTTCGCCGCGTGCTTCCACGCGATAGCGGTCGCGAGCGTTAACGCCGTAAAGGCGACCGGCTCCACGGGCTCTGCCTATGCAGACGCGACGGACTGGGCGAGCAGGTCGCCCTGCTGCCATTCGTCCGCTGCGATTGGCAGCGTCCGGGTCGCCCGGAGTGCTGCTCTCCGATTTGGTTGCGATAACGACCGCTCGGTATGCCCGACTGGCGTCCGGCGCTTGCTCGGCGACGGCGCCTCAGCTAACGGCCGACCGCGCTCACTGCTGCTCCCGCGGCGGAGCGACGACATCGACGGTCGAGCCGATCAGCGTGATGGTCGTCGTCCAGCTCGGGCGTGTAATCCGAGCCGAGCAAGGCGATCGCAATCGTGGCAAAGCATGCGCGGTGAGTCGGCCGCACTGAAGACTGCGTCTGGGGCGAAAGGAGTAGCGGCGACGCGGGCCAGTCGTTAGCTCAGCGAACGTCATGCCCGGTGGACAGCAGGCGCTCGGTGAACTCCGGAGGTTGCCCCGTTCGTCCTGGAACTTCAGTGACAGGGGGTCTTGGTGTGATAGTTACATAGTGACTGTTGTCGTTACCGCCTGCCTAAAGTAGTGACGGCGACGGTACAGGCCGCGTTCGATCATGATAGTGATCGTGGCCAGGCTTCGGGAGCCGGGGACTTTGTAGAACCGGCTCTCCACTTCGACCATCCCGGCGGCGGGCCACCGCATACACACTTCCCCGAGCTCCAGTATTTGAGGTTGGAGGTGGACCGCCCGGGCGGTGGAGATCATCGACTCTCAGGGATTCGTGGACGGTAGTGTCTGCTTGGGCTTGCCGGTAATCCCGAGGCGGGTGGCTGTCAATGTTTCGTCCAGGCCGTCTCGGAGCGAGGCGGCGGCGGCGCGATGTGCGCGGCCGAGTTCTGCCGCGAGCCTGGAGAGCTGCCGAGCGCGCGGTCGTGGTCTGTCTCCGCCTACGCGCGACGCATCCGGGTCTTGACGGCTTGGCGGTCGCGCTCGGGGAGATGGTAGACCGCGGGTTGCAGCCCGCGCGGGCTACGGCGAGCATGCGCGTGCCGCGCACCGACATCTCGGCGCGCGTAACGTTGTCGATCCGCCGGGCGGACTTCGTCGCGATCACGTACTCGTCGCCGTGGCCCTGGATCGGCCGCCCGACCAGCTTCTCGAAGCTAAGTGGTCGGTTTCGCAAGTGCCCGGCGTTTGCACCGGCCGTCTCAGCCCTTGCTGGTCGGGAGATTCGTGCATCGGATTCGTCAACGAACTTGCGAATACGACCACTAAGCAGTCCGTGCACGGTGTCCCGGAAGTCGATCCCGAGCTCCGCGCACTGAATCGTCGTGATCGCCTGGCGTTCGTCGGCCGACTCGTAGAAGGCCGACATCCCCACGAAACCGAGTCCGAGAGCAGAGACCTCGAGCGGGTCCGAGCTTGCGGTGGCTGCGTTTCGCTCATGCCTTTGTATTGTGACCTTGGCCCCGTTCCAGTCGCCGTCCGCGATTCGACCCCCAGGAACTGGTCCGGGAGAGGCTGCGGCTCGATCAGCTCCGGCTCCGGCGCAATCCGGATGCGGGGTCGCTGATCAGCGCTGGAGGATGTACGTGCCTGGCGCATCGGCGAGCGGCGGATAGCCGCTTGCCGATGCGCCCGGCGCGGGGGGAGCGTGGCGGCCGCTCGAGCGCTCAGCCAGCCAAGCCTCCCAGGCCGGCCACCAGGACCCCTCTTGGTGGGACGTCTGCTCCAACCAGCGATCGGGGTCGACGTACGCTGCGCCCGCCGGGCGGGAGGCGAGCTGGAAATTGCGGCGCGGGTGGCCGGGTTCGCTGACGATCCCTGCATTGTGCCCGCCGGCCGTGAGCGCGAACGTGAGTTCCGCCTTGGCGACGAGGTTGAGCTTGTACACCGAGCGCCACGGCGCGACATGGTCGCGGGTCGTGGCGACGATGAACATCGGGACGCGGATGTCGGGCAGCGAGACGGGGCGCCCGCCCGCGAGGTAGCGCCCCTCGAACAGGTCGTTTTGCAGGAACAGGCTGTGCAGGTATTCAGAATGCATCCGGTACGGCAGCCGCGTGCCGTCAGCGTTCCAAGCCATCAGGTCGTTCGGCAGCTCGCGCTCACCTAGCAGGTATTCGCCGACGACGCGCGACCAGAACAGTTCGTAGGGCCGCAACATCTGAAACGTTCCGGCCATCCGCTTAGCGTCTAGGTAGCCCTGGTCCCAGGTGACGTTCTCCAGGTCTGCGACCTGGCCCTCGTCGACGAACAGTCCGAGCTCGCCGGGCTCGGTGAAGTCGGTCTCGGCCGCGAACAGCGTGACACTTTGCAGACGCTCGTCGCCATCGCGCGCCATCGCCGCGGCCGCGATCGACAGCAGCGTGCCGCCGATGCAATATCCGACCGCGTGAACGCGACGCTCCGGCACGATCGTCGTGACCGCGTCGAGCGCCTCCATCGCGCCGAGCTGGAGATAGTCCTCCATCCCCAGGTCGCGATCTCCCGAGGTGGGATTTCGCCAGGAGATGATGAACACGGTGTGGCCCCGGTCCACGAGGTACTTCACCAGCGAGTTGTCGGGCGAGAGGTCGAGGATGTAGTACTTCATGATCCACGCGGAGATGATCAAGACCGGCTCCGCGTGCACCGTGTCGGTCGTCGGCTCGTACTGGATCAGCTCGATCAGGCGGTTGCGATAAACGACCCTGCCGGGCGTGACGGCCACCGACTCGCCGGGCGTGAACGCCTCGGTGCCCGCGGCCGGCGTGCCGCTCAACAGCCGCCGCCAGTCGTCGAACAACAACCGACCGCCCCGCCCGAGGTTCTTCCCGCGCTGATCCAGCGTCTTCCTTAGCACCCGGGGGTTGGTCCAAAAAAAATTGGACGGCGAGAACATGTCGAGCAGTTGGCGGGCGCCGAACGACGCGATCTGCTCGTGATGGGGCGAGACGCCCGGCACCCCGGTCGTCGCCTCGTGCCACCACTGCTCGTTCAGCAGAAACGCCTGCGAGATCACGTTGAACGGCCATCGCTCCCACTCGGGATCGGCGAACCGCCGGTCCTCCGGCGAGGGCTCACATGGGGCGTCGCGATCCAGCCGCAACGCGTAAGCGGCCAGCCGGATCGAATTGCGCCAAGCCTGGGCCGCCAGGTACGCCTGCCTCCCCGGCATTCCGGCCAGCCGCCCAAACCAGTCGAACGCCGCCAGGGATGCCGCCATCGGAGACATGCCGCTGGTCAGCCGCGAGCGCCATGCCGCCAGCGCTCGATCAAAGCTCGCCGACGCACTCTCATCACCGCGCGGCGCAGTCAGGATCGGACGGCGACCCGGCCCGCGCCGCGGCACAACTCTCGGCGCGCTTCCGCTTCTCGACTTGCCGGCTCGTCCTGCGGCTGCCGCCGAACGGTCTCCGCCGGCAGTACGCGTGTTGCCACGACCGGTCGGGGGTCTCGCGGAACGTGTGCTCACTGGCCGAGTCTACCCGCTCAGGAATCGCGCTCAGGCCGGCGGCGGCGGCGCTGGCAGCGCGGCGTGCATCGCCCGCGTCGGCCGACGATGCCCTTTGCCGCCCTATCCATCCATTGATGGCTGGGCTGACGCGTCGCTTTCATGTTCCGTCGGCATTGCGCTATTCATCGCTGCGGATCGAGCGCCTCGCCGCGCGGCAACTCATCGCAGACGGGGCACTGCTGATCGATGTGCGCCGCGGTGAGGATGGGCTCGACTCGCCCGATGGCGCGCTTCGGATCACGCCGGATGCGATTCCCGAGCGCCTTGGGGCGTTCTCGCGGGAGGTACCGATCGTTCTCGGTTGCACTGACTGCGCGAGGCGACGAGCGTCCGTGTGGCGCACTGGCTGAAGGATCGGGGATTCGAGGCGTACGCGATTGTTGGCGGCGTGGCAGCGCTCGAGAACGGGCACACGGCGCCGGTCCTGATCGACGCTCCGGGGGCAGATGTGAGCGCAAGCGTGGTGCGCAGTCGGCCGTTGGCTGCGCTGCGGCATCGGCGTTTCCGACTCTTTTCGACGGGGGTGTTGCTTTCGCTGACGGGCAATTGGGTCGAGGCGGCAGCGTTCGGCTACGTGGTCCTGCTGCTTGGCGGGTCGCCGGCGGCGCTTGGAGTCATCGGCTTTTTGAACACGATCCCGAATCTAATGTGGGGCCTTCCAGCCGGGGTTTCTCGCCGACCGCTATGACCGCCGCCGCCTGCTGCTGGCTTTCCAGGGGGCGAACATGGCCGTGGCAGTCCTGCTCGCGGTGCTGTGGCAGACCAGCGCGCTCAGTGTCCCGCTCCTGGGGGCGATCGCGTTGATCGGAGGGAGCCTCGGCACGTTGAGCTATCCGGCTTTTAAGGGGGTGCTCGCGTCCACGGTCCCGGGGGAGGATCTGGAGAGCGCGGTCGCGATCAACAGTCTCTTCCTCCAGGTAGCTCGGTTCGTCGGCCCGGCGATCGCCGGCGTGCTGCTGGCGCAGGCCGGCCCGACGTGGGTGTTCGCGGTCAACGCCGTGAGCTTCCTCGGTGTCTTGATCGCCGTCTTGCTGCTTCCGGGCTCGGGCAAGATCGCCGGGCAGGTGGTTGGGAAGCTCGGCGGCTCGATGCGCGAGGCCGTTACGTACGTCTTTCAGCAGCGGAGCATCTCATCGTTACTGATTCTGACGGCGCTGGCGGGCGTGTTCGGCACCCCGCCGATCGCGTTCATGCTGCCCGCGCTCGCACGGGTCCAACTGCATGGCGGGGCCGGCACGCTCGGCGCGCTGACGGCATCAATCGGGCTGGGCTCGCTGCTCGGCTCGGGGCTGCTTCTGCTCCTGGCACGTCGCCCCAACAAGGGCGAACCGGTGCTGGCCAGCTTCTTACTCACCGCTCTGGCGGTCGCTGCCGTTGGCGCCTCGCACAGCATCGAGCTGTCGCTCGCCCTTGGCGTCCTCGGCGGCTTCTCCGGGGTCATCTTCGTCGGCCTCTCGACAGTCGTCGTGCAGTCAGTCGCCTCCGATGCGATGCGCGCCCGCGTCAGCGCAATCTGGGCCGCGTGCTTCGTTGGACTGCTCCCACTCGGAGGCCTGATCACGGCCGCACTGACAGCGGCGCTGGGACCGGGCGGCGCCGTACTGATCGACGGGCTAGGCATGCTGGTCGGTGGCGCGGCCGTGGTCGCACGACGCCCGGAGCTCGCATGGCTAGGGTGCGCGGCGCTGCCCGAGGCGTGCATCGCCGCCACCGACCCAGCCGCAGTCGCGCTCCAGACCGCGCCTCGGCGGCCGCCGGTGAATGCGAGGACGCGCGACTGAGTGGAGCGCTGTGCCGCGCGCGATCAGCTGGTCGTCCCAGCGGTGGCGTCTGTGGACGCCGTCGGCGCGCGCGTGCTACCCTATCGGCCCGAGGCGACCTGCCCGCGCTGGCAGACGTTCCTCGAGGAAATCTTCGGCGGGAATGTTCGGACGGGCGGCGTAGGATCGCTCCGCCGTGGGCGCCGTCAAACCGATTCGAGGGAACTTCGGCCGTCGGCCGCGCCCCGGAACCCGCGCCGGCATCGAGCGAACGAGCGTAAGATCGCCCACATGGATCCCTACATCTACGCACAAGACGAGCGGCACGACGCCATCGAACAGGTGCTCTGGCGCCACCAAGGCTTCGTCGGCGATGAACCCGAGACTGGTCCAGGCGTCGGCGACGCTCTCGGAGTGGCTTACGCCGCTGCTTCGACCCCGACGCAACGCGCCACATCGACGAGAAGGCACAGGCGGACGACCGCCACGATGCCGCGCCTGTGAACGAGCAGGCAAACGGACAGCGGTGACGGCACGACGCGGCGACCCCCAATCCCGTACCCGCGGGTTCGTGGCGTAGTTGGACGGCGGGTGCGGGGTCGGGCGCGACGGGACCAGCGCGAACCACCCGCCCATCGGGTGCCGTTCCTCACCTGAAGCCACGATCCCGTGACGATGGTGATCGACGTTAGGTCCACGCTTCGAGTGCTAATGCCGATCGTGAGTACGGTGTCGATCAGGCGCGAGGCGGCGGATCGGGCGGCACGCTCGAGTCCTCGCCCGGCGCCGGACCTTCGATCGACTCGATGCCCGCCGACTCGACCGCCCCACCTGGCCTACAAAACGAGTGCAGGTGGCGTTCGCGTTGCTGTTGGACGAGTCGCTCGATGTCCTGTTCGCGCTGACGCTGCCGGCGCTCGGTCCTCTCGCGTAAGTCGCGGTACCTGCGAGGCATTTGCCGATGACGTTAGCGAGTCCGCGCCGCGAGTTCATCGCGGGAGACCCGCGGGATCTGCTCCGTACATGTCCGCGACCACGCCGGGGGAAGGGTCGAGAATCGCGTCCGGGCGCCCGTCGGACCGCCGAAGATTCGGCGGCAGGGGAAGGTCGGCGAACCGGAAGATTTTCGCCGTGCGAGGGCCAGACCGATTCGTAGCTACCCTGGGGGACGGACCCAGATGCACCGTTTTATGGGATCGACGAGAGCACCAGTTCGCGGCGTGTCTGATCGTCATAGCGCCGGTTTACACTGCGAGGGAGCGGAATGAGCATCACTCCGAAGCCACCAAAGACGCTCGGGCCGGTCGGTCGCGGTCTGTGGCGCCGGGTAGCCGGCGACGTCCAGCCGGGCTGGCTGCTCGATGAGGCGGGATCTCGCGATGCTGCTCGCCGCTTGCCAGTCTGCCGATCGGG
Source organism: uncultured Solirubrobacteraceae bacterium (assembly GCA_963816005.1). Classification (GTDB taxonomy): domain Bacteria; phylum Actinomycetota; class Thermoleophilia; order Solirubrobacterales; family Solirubrobacteraceae; genus Palsa-465. The sequence continues at coordinate 12,246 of CAWFKF010000099.1, forward strand.
CGGCGGAGCTTGACGAGCTTGTGGCGAGTGAGGGTATGACGGTCAAGGGCAGTCGTGGTCAGTCGATCCTTCACCCAGCGGTGGGTGAGGCGCGTTTGCAGCGCCAGCAAAGCGCGATGTTGCTGTCCAAGGTGGAGCTCGCGCCGCCGGAGCGAAGACTGGGCATTTGAATGGACGTCAGCGTCCTGAGCTTCGACGTTTGGAGACTCGTGGGGCGTCTTGACCTCGAACTAAGCCGCCTCCGGGCGGCGGTGATGTTGTCCTCGATCGCGAGCACGCCGCGTGGCGGTTTCGCTGGTTGCTCTCCTGGTTGACGTTGACCGAGTTGGGCCTGGGCGCGGCGCAGCTCGACACGTTGCCTCGCTGGGGCGCTGATGGCACTCCGGCGGCGTTGCGCCGGTTGGGGGAGCAGATTGACGGGTTCGGTTTGCGTGCCGAGGCGGACGCGTTCATTCGGCGTCTGCTCGATGCTCCCACCAGACGGTCAGTCGCCGGCGGCTGAGTCGCCGGTGGCCGCTCGCCGGGCTGCTGCTCTTCACGGTCGTCGGGCTGGGCCTCAACGCTCGCCAACTGGGTTTCGCTCGCTCGTCGCAGACGAGTCGGCGCTCGGAGGACGAGGTGCAGCGCGCGCTTCGCCCCTCCAGGCGGACGGCGTAGTGGACCAGGCTGTGACAGTGGTTCTGAAGGTCAATGCCCTCGGACGCCGAGTGCTGATCTACTAGGGACAGCTGGGATGACGTCCCAAACGTCAGGCCGAGCTGCTCGCCCAGCCGGCGACCCGAACCATGCACAAGTATCTGGACGCGGAGTACGCGCCGGTGAGCCACGAACGGGGATGGTAGATAGGGGCCCCTGGCCGAGACCCCAACCATGCACAAGTATCTGGACGCGGAGTACGCGCCGGTGAGCCATGAACGGGGATAGCAGAGAAGGGACTCGAAACTGGCCCCAACCCGCCCGATTACCTGGCTCGAGTACGCCACGGTCGACGCCTAACAGGGTAGGCATGAGAGGGCCCCCAAAGTGGCGGCAAACGTTGCGCGCGGCTTGGTACACGGCGCAGTAGCCCCGATCGGAGCGTCGCTAGCGGTCGTCGTCCCGCGGGACAGCGAGGATGGCGCTCTCCAAGACTGCTGGATCGCCGGAGAGCAGCAGCGCGATGCGGGTCAGCCGAGCTTGCCGGCTGTCCTCAGACTGGGCAGGCGTCGTCGAGACTGCCGCAACTCGATCGATCCGGAAGCCGCCGGCGAGTGCCCGGTTCACGCAGAAGGAGAGGTCACGGCCGGTGCGCGAATGCGGGCTTCGTCCTCCCCAGAACGTGAGCAGGAGCAGCCTCGCTGGGCAATTGGCTGGTGGGGACGCTTGCCGGTACTACCCCGCGGCCGCCGCGCACGGGATGGGGTGGTTTGCCCGGAAGAGATCGTGCCGGTCGTAACGGGCCTTCACCTCTTGGAGCCGGTCGAAGGTCTCAGACGGATAGCACATGCGAGTGTCGATGGGGACGTCGACGAAGTTGGCGTATGTGACGCCCGAGTCCCACGGCTCGAGTGCGTTGGAGACTAGGTCCAAATGCGCGTTGATCGCCGGCGCCATGTCGGGGTCCATGACCATGCCGACGCCGAGGGTCAGGAAGGCGTGGTCGAGGCTCGCGAGGGCGCCCGCATCCGGCGGGGCCTCGGTCAGCGCGCCTCCGAGCAGGCGCAGCTCAAGCGATAGAAGCGGCGATCCGGAGTCAGGGCCAGCTGCCTCGATGATCGTGTCGATCGCCGCCGGTGGGAGCGAGTCCAGCATCTGGCCGCTCATCGCGAAGGGCACGGGATCTTCGGGATCCATGTGTAGATGTCCCAGCGCCGCGGGCGGAACGGCCGCGAAGGTATCGAGCTCAGGTGACAGGTCGCGCAGAGGCCGCAGCAGCTCGCCTCCGGGTTCTTCAGCGCCCAGGTAGGCGGCCTCGACGACCACCAGCTGTCGCCCGCGAACGGGCTCCGGGATATCGGGCAGCGGCGGGACCTGAAGGATTCGCGCCCACGTGCCCATTTCCTTGGGCAGGCCGGAGACCCACTCGCGCCACGCGTGGAGGACGTCAGCCGTGCGCTCCCACGGCCAGGTCAACATGCCGGCGTAGAGCTCAGGCACGGGGTAGAGCTCGAACTCAAGCGCCGTCACCACCCCGAAGTTCCCGCCGCCGCCGCGCAGCGCCCAGAAGAGGTCGGGCTCGTTCTCGCGGTCGGCGCGCAACAGCTGTCCGTCGGCGGTGACGACTTCGGCGCCGAGCACGCTGTTGCACGCCAGCCCGTACTTGCGGGCAAGCCAGCCGTGTCCGCCACCCAAGGTGTAGCCCACGACCCCGACCTCGGCCGAGGAGCCAGATAGCCCGGCGAGGCCCTCCGGCGAGGCCAGTGCGCTCACGTCTTGCCACTTGGCAGCGGCACCGCCGCGCGCGCGGCGGTTCTCAACGTCGATCTCGGCCCCCGTCATACGCCCCGTCTTCAGCAGGAGCGTGTCCTCGCCTACCCCCGCCAGGGGGCCCGCGCTGTGGCCCTCGGCTTGCACCGCGACACGCAAGCCGCTCTCGCGCGCATAACTCACGACTGCGGCAACCTCGTCTGCGTTGCCAGGCCGCGCCACCACCGCAGGCCGCTGGTCGATCACCAGGCTCCACGCCGCACGCGCGGAATCCCACTGCTCCTCGCCTCGCTCGACGAGCTCTGCTCCGTTGAGCATTCTGGCCCCCTTGGTCCGCTGTTCGTCTCGGCCGTTCAACACGCCGCCGCGTCGGAGGCGAACAGTAACGAAATCTCGCCCGCCCGTGGCAAGACAACTCGCTGACTGGAACTCGTAGTCCGCGCCCACCGGCCGAACGGCACCGCGACCTTCGACCGAATGGCGACTCGCGGGACGATGCGGCTGCCGTGAGAACCAGCCCGAAAACGGCCGGCAGTCACGGCCAGCCCGATGACACCGCAGCGCCGGAACCCTCCCTGCAGCGCCATACGTCTGCGGCCGACTTCTGCTCCCTTGCGCGAATAGGGGCAGTCTCACGCGGGTTCATCAGATGGCTGCAACGAGCTGCAACGGGCTACAAGCAGCAGCGCATCGCCCTGGTCCTGAACGTCCTGACGTTTGACCGCGCGCGAGACTGCAGGTTCTCGATCACAAGGGGAAGCTGGGCAACGGCGGGGATCAGGTTGCCGCTTTATCCACATCCGTGCGGACGGAACGCTCTTCAGCTAGTCAGATCTCCATGCGACGCGTGGTTAGCGGCTCCGCAATCGGGCGACACGCAGTGTTGAGCGAAGATACCGAGCGCGCATGAATGAGCAACTGAAAAGGGTAACTATTCAGGTCGTTTGAGGGCTCGGCAGGATTCGGGTCGTGTGCAGGGAAGTTTGCGTGTATGGCGGATGCAAGGGATGTTGCGGGGTGGCCGAGCTATGACGAGCTCGCGGCGTTGGTGGTGGAGCTGAGGGCCGTGGTCGCGGCGCAGCAGGCGGAGATCGTGGAGTTGAAGGCGCGGCTGGCGGCGAACTCGCGCAACAGCTCGCGTCCGTCGTCATCGGACGGGTTGGGCAAGCCGCGGGCGGATCAGAAGAAGCGGAGCTTGCGTAAGCGCTCGGGTCGCAAGCCGGGCGGGCAGGACGGGCATGGCGGCGCGCGGCTTGACCGGGTCGCGGTCCCGGACGGGAGCGTTGAGCATCCTCGGAGCGCTGCGATGGGTGCGGCGCTGGTCTCGCCGAGGCTGAGAGCGTCCCGGGTGGCGAGTCGCGGCAGGTGTTCGATGTTCCCGAGCAGCGGGCGCTGTCGGTGATCGAGCACGTCGCGACGCTGCGACGCTGCGAGTGTGGGCATGTCAGCTCGGGCGTGTTCCGGCCGCTGCCGGCGCGCCGACGCAGTACGGGCCCGGGGTCCGTGCGCTTGGTGTGTACCTGCATGTCTTTCAGCACCTCCCGTATGACCGGGCGTGCCAGGCGCTGGCTGACATGGTCGGCGCGGCGGTCAGCCCCGGCACCCTGAACGACTGGGTCACCGCCGCCGCGGCGGGGTTGTGTGACTTCGACGAGCGATTGCGTGGCCTGCTCGCCGGCGCGCCGGTCTGCCATTTCGATGAGACCGGCGCGAGGATCGCCGGCCGGTTGGGATGGGTTCACAGCGCCTCGACCGAGACGCTGACCCGGTACACCAGTCATCAGCGGCGCGGCAGCGAAGCGATCGATGACGCCGGCGTGCTCCCCGACTTCAGTGGCGTCGCGGTCCATGACGGCTGGGCGCCTTACCGCAACTACACGGGTTGCGAGCACGGCCTGTGCAACATCCATCATTTGCGTGAGCTGCAGGCCGCGATCGAGGCCGGGCATACGTGGCCGCTGGCGATGAGCTGCCTGCTGCTGGACACCAAGACGCTCGTCAAGGCAGCCCTCGCCGACGGAAACGATCGCCTGTCCGCACGGCAGGCCCGCGAGCTCGCTGCCAGCTACCAGACGGTGATCAAGATGGGCCACGAACAGCATCCCGCCACCAGCCACAAGAAGACCAAGGCGCACAACCTGCTCTTGCGTCTGGAGCGCTATCAGCCTGACGTGCTGCGCTTCGCGTACGACTTCACGGTCCCGTTTGGCAATAACCAAGCGGAGCAGGACATCGCATGGTCAAGCTTCAACAGAAGATCTCCGGGTGCTGGCGGACCACTACCGGCGCGCAACGGTTCCTGACGATCCGTAGCTACCTCTCCACGACCGCAAGCACGGGATCAGCGCGCTCGCAGCCCTGGACGCGCTCACCGCTGGAACGCCGTGGCTTCCGCCCCAGCGCCCGGCTGACCGGGTCGGTCCGAACCGGCAGCGATCATCCCGCTGAGAATGAGTAAACGCTCCCGCCAGCGAACCCGCCCCGCACCCCGACCCCAACTTCCCCAGCAGACCAACCAGCAGCAGCCGAAGCCAGCTGCCGACCTCCCCGCCGAGCGTGAACGACTGTTGCTTGACCAGATCGCCGACGGCGTGCTGGACCGGCACCTCGCCGCGATCTCAGAAGCCGTCCACGCCCGCCACCAGCTGCTCGCGACGATCAACTCCCACAAAGCGCTCGCGATGCTCAACGTCGGCGACCGAGTGCGGATCAATCACCACGCCAAACCGCGCTACCTCTACGGCATCCAAGGCGTCGTGGTCGAGCTCGACCAGCACACCGCGACCGTCTGCATGCACCGCCCCGTCGGCCGCTTCACAAGCGGCGAGATCCGCTGCCCACCCCTGATACTCGACCGGCTCAACCCAGCCGCCTAACAGCGACCTGAATAGTTACTGAAAAGGTTCATTGTGGGAGACCGGCAGAGGATTGCCGGGACCGTCTACGGGACGATCGTCGTCATGTCAGTCCTCGCAGCCGGGGCGAAGCCATACGAGCACCAACTGTGGCGGCTGGTTGTCATCGCCGCGGTGAGCGTTGTCGTTCTCTGGCTCGCGCACGTCTACTCGCACGGGCTCGCGGAGAGCCTCGAGCTCGGACGTCGCGTCACAGCCGCCGAGCTTTCGGCGATTGCCCGTCGCGAGTACTCAATTGTGACCGCAGCGATTCCCCCGTTGGCCGCTGTCGGGCTTGGCGCTGCGGGGGTCCTTGCGGAACGAACGGCAGTTCAGCTAGCGCTCTGGCTCGGGGTGGTTGCGCTCACGGCTCAGGGCATCCGGTACGCGCGGTTAGAGCGCCTGAGTCGGACCGCGACCTTCATCACGGTCGGTCTCAACCTCGCCATCGGCTTGGGGCTCGTCGCCCTAGAGGTTCTGATCGCGCACTAGATGGGTGCCCGCGGTTTTGCCGACCCGCCGCTGCGTGGAGAGAGTTCTCCTTTGGGCGGCGCAGTCGAATCGTCAGGAGATACTCCTGAACGCTCGCTGACCGGAGACTGCTGCTCCTCGATCAAGGCGGTAGCGGCCCCGCGTCCGCAGCATAGTGGTGGCCTCACACAAGCGCCTCGGTCCGCAGAGGAGATCGTCCCCGGCCGCTACCTATTGCTTGAAGTGAGGGCAGTCGTGATCTGGACCCATGCGGGTCCGCAGTTGCTGCTGATGCGCGCGCGGCCGTTGGGAGTACGTTGGGCGGTGTAGCCGTGAGAGAGGAGCGGAGATGACTGGTGCCGAGCAGGTCGTCGAGTCGCATCACGATACGGGCGGATGTGCTAGGCGCGGCGCGAGGTTGCGTCGGTTGGCCAACCGGCCGACGGTTGAGGCCGGGATGCCTGGCGAATCTGAACCGGTTGTGATCGGGCCTACTGGGGTGTGCCTGCGTGGACCTGAGTTGTCGCTCGCGTGTTGGTCCTTGCGATTGCGGGCGGTTGCGCTCGCGGGACTGATAGTGGTCGTTTGTGCGCTCGTTGGTGCTTCTGCTGCGTCGGCGGCGCCGGTGTTCACGCCGGTGACCGGCTCCCCGTTCGCAACCGGCCCCTACCCGGCCTCGGTGGCGTTCAGTCCGAGCGGGGGGCTGCTCGCGACCGCCAACGACAGCGGCACGGTGTCGATGTTCTCGGTCGCGCCGGGTGGCGCGCTGACGGAGGTGAGCGGCTCCCCGTTCGCCGCCGGCGCCAACCCGGAGTCGGTGGCGTTCAGTCCGAGCGGCGGGCTGCTCGCGACCGCCAACGTCAGCGACAACACGGTGTCGGTGTTCTCGGTCGCGCCGGGTGGCGCGCTGACGGAGGTGACCGGCTCCCCGTTCGCCACCGGCAGCTTCCCGGCCTCGGTGGCGTTCAGCCCGAGCGGGGGGCTGCTCGCGACCGCCAACCAACTCGGCGGCATGGTGTCGGTGTTCTCCGTAAGCCCGGGTGGCGCGCTGACGCCGGTGAGCGGCTCCCCGTTCGCCACCAACTCCCAGCCGCTCTCGGTGGCGTTTAGTCCGAGCGGGGGCCTGCTCGCGACCTCCAGCATCGTAGGCACGGTGTCGGTGTTCTCGGTCGGGTCGGGTGGCGCGCTGACGGAGGTGACCGGCTCCCCGTTCGCCACCGGTGCCAGCAATACCACCGCGATCTCGGTCGCGTTCAGTCCGAGCGGGGGGCTGCTCGCGACCGCCAACTTCAGCGGCGCCGGCACGGTGTCGGTGTTCTCGGTCGCGCCTGGTGGCGCGCTGACGGAGGTGAGCGGCTCCCCGTTCGCCACCGGCAGCTCCCCGGCCTCGGTGGCGTTCAGTCCGAGCGGGGGGCTGCTCGCGACCGCCAACTTCAGCGACAACACGGTGTCGGTGTTCTCGGTCGGGTCGGGTGGCGCGCTGACGGAGGTGACCGGCTCCCCGTTCGCCACCGGCCGCAGCCCGTACTCGGTGGCGTTCAGTCCGAGCGGCGGGCTGCTCGCGACCGCCAACCTCTTCGACAACACGGTGTCGGTGTTCAGCTACGGCCCGAGCGCCAGCGACCAAGCGGCGGCGCTCGTCACCGCGTCAACCGGCGTCGGGCCCGGCAAAGCTCTGCAACATAAGGCGCTCGCGATCCAGACCGCGGTCAACGCCGGGAACAAAGGCACCGCCTGCGCGGGCATCACCGACTACCTGGGACTGGTGAAGGCGCAGACCGGCAAGAAGCTGACCAAATCGCAGGCCAGTCACCTGACCAACCAAGCCAACAACCTGGCCGCAACACTCGGCTGCTAGCCCCCTGGCCTCCTCGGGAGGCCCCCGAACCCCACGGGGTCTCCCACCGGGGGCAGGACACAGCGAAGCCACGCACTGCCTCTTTGGGCTACAAGCAGCAGCGAGCCGTTCCCTCCGGTTGCTCAGGAGCCAGACTAGTCTCGCTCGACCTTCGCCGGCATCCCCTATTCGCGCAAGGGGTATCTACGTAAATCAGCTTGAGGCGTTCCGCGCCGTTGGGTCGGGCGTCGGACAGGACAAGGGCCGCTGAAGAGCCGGATGGGCGGGACCGTTGCCGCCAGAGGCGCCTCTGGGCGCGCTGCCGGGGGCTTCGCTTTGTGCGTGGAGCCCCACCCGCCACCTGACTTAGGTAGGTATCCCTCTTCGCGCAAAGCGATCATGCCGACTACGTCATGCCGGCGCGTCCATTCGTGGTAGCTGGGTATCTGGCCTGACCCCGGAGGATCGGTCCGACCCTTGTGAGAGTTTCTCGCGCCCACGATCATGGGCGAGGAAGGAACTCCACGATGAAGCGACGCAGGCACACGCCGGAGCAGATCATCCGCAAGCTGCGAGAAGCGGAGAAGCTGATCGGCGAGGGGAAGACGATCCCCGAAGCGGCGAAGGAGCTGGGGATCAGCGAGCAGACCTATCACCGGTGGCGCAACCAGTACGGCGGGATGAAGGCCAACGACGCGAAGCGGCTGAAGGCGCTCGAGCGCGAGAACGCGACGCTGAAGCGGATCGTGGCCGACAAGGAGCTCGAGGTCGTCGCGCTGAAGGAGGTCGCGAAGGGAAACTGGTGAGCCCAGCCCGTCGGCGCCGGGCGATCGCGACGCTCCGCGATCGTCTCGGCGTCAGCGAGCGCTGGGCATGCCGGGTGGTGGGGCAGCATCGCTCCACGCAGCGTCACGAGCCGAAGACGGCCGAGGATGACGCGGTGTTGCGCGCGGAGTTGCGGAGGTTCTCGGTGAAGCGGCCGCGGTGGGGGTACCGCCGCGCGCACCATCACCTGCGGGAGCTGGGTTGGTCGGTGAATCGCAAGCGGGTGCAGCGTTTGTGGCGTGAGGAGGGGCTGCGGGTGCCGCAGCGCAAGCGCAAGCGCCGCCGGCTCGGCGAGTCGACGGTCCCGGCCGAGCGGCTCCGCGCGGAGCGGCCGAATCACGTGTGGGCGTTCGACTTCCAGTTCGACCAGACCGCCGACGGGCGGGCGTTGAAGCTGCTCAACATCGTTGATGAGTTCACGCGCGAGGCGCTGGTGATGCTGGTCGCGCGTAACATCGACGCGGACACGGTCGTGGAGACGCTGGAGCGCTTGGTCGCCGCGCGCGGCGCGCCAGAGCTGCTGAGGTGTGACAACGGTCCGGAGATGACCGCACATGCGCTCAGGGACTGGTGCGTACTGTCGAAGGCCGGGACCGTGTTCATCGAGCCCGGCTCGCCGTGGCAGAACCCGTTCGTGGAGTCGTTCCACTCCCGGGTGCGGGACGAGCTGCTCGACGTCGAGGAATTCTCCTGCCTGGCCGAGGCGCGTGTCGTGATCGGCGACTGGCGCGAGGACTACAACCGGCACAGGCCGCACAGCTCGCTCGGGATGCGCGCCCCGGCCATGTTCGCCGCCGAGTGGACCGCCGAAGGCGACGCAGCGCTGGCAGCCTGACCGGCCGCAGGGGGTGTGTCGGGCGGCGCGCGCCGCGGCCATCGCCGCTCGGCACTCGCTACGCTCGCGCCTTCGCGACGACGGTCGCGGGAACCTTGAGCGCAGAGTTCCTCTGTCCGTCCGGCCAGGGCGCTACCTTCTCGCCCCTCACATCCACCACCCTCTCACTCGTGGTGGACCGACAAACGGGGTCCGGTCATATCAACTTCGGTACCCCGCAGAGGCTCGCCGACGCGGTCGCTCCGGGCGACGGGACTCAACGCGCTCTACGAGCGGCGGGGGCGGGGGACGCCTCTGGTTCTCCCGGAGCGGGTGGGGTGCCGAGCATCCGGGGGCAGACGGCCGCCCAGCGCGCGAGATCGTGTGGGGGAGCGAAGCAGATAGCCAGCTCGTGGCAGAGCACAAGCGCCGTCTTCCGTCCAACTGCCGCTGCGCAGTCACAACGCCACGGATCCGTGCGCAGTGCTAGCGATGTATGCCCTCCCCCGAGGCTCCTATGGGATCTCGAGGAGCCGGGTGCCAGCTCCGGGTTTCTCGGCATCGTGTTCGGCTTGGGCGGCGGCCTGCGCGAGCCGGTCGCGCATCTTCGCCGCGAGGAGGTCAGCAATCCGCGTCGCCTCCTCGTCGATGTCAGCGTTGACGTCGAAGACTATGCCGCCTACGGCGCGGTCCTCCCCGAACGCCGACGGCGGGACGTCGGAGTACCACACCGGGATCACGGCCTTATCGCCGAACCGGCGCTTGAACTGGTCTGATTCGAACTTGGTCCAGATGCGCGTCGGGTAGTCCGCACCGAGGAGCGGTACCACGTAGGTAGCCTCGGACCTGTATATCGGGCCGAGGTAGTCCTCGATGTTCTCCGCCAGGATGCGGTGCTCCTCGTCCTTGTCGTAGAACGGCGCGAGTTCGCGATCCTTCAGGCGATCGGCGACCTGCTCAGCCAGGTTGCGATTCGTTCCCGCGAACGAGAGCGCGAAGTCGTACTTCGACTCGAAATCGACGATGAGGTACCCAACGCGCTCGGCGAACTTCTTCCAAGCGATGTTCCGGATGTAAAACACAAACTGCGGGTCCTCCGCAGCCAGCACCTTCGTGTCCGCGTCGAAGTGCAGCACGTCCCCGACCTCTGGGTAGGTCGCCAGCACCCCCCCGAGGTAGTGCTTGTCCACGACCTGGGAGACGCTGCCCTTGAGAGTCGGGTGCAACGCTGCTTCGCGCTCCAGATCGATGGACCACTCGTTCGCCTCGGACAGCCATCGCAGGATATGCAGGTAGGGTGCGCGACCCTCGCGCCGTAGCTTGGTCCCTGAGGCGAAGCGGACCGCCACGGGCAGGAACGAAGCGCCAAGACGGTCCATTACGCGCCCCAGCACAACCTCGTAGCTGATGTCGCTGGAAACTGGATTCTCAGCCCGCTCGGTGATGGCCGCCGCGACGCATGTCTCCTGGCACAGCATCTGCGCGATGTAGAAGCTCCCATTGGAATGCTTGACGATTGCGTCGCGAATCCCGAGAGAGATATTGAGCGCCTCCTCGCCCTGCGCAATCAGCTGATTAACGCGCTCGTCTGGGTTAGCCTCGAAGCGGATGATGTCGATCCGGTTGACGAGGTCCCGTGCAAACCGGATCAATGACTCGCCGGCGCGGTTGATGCCCACGACGATGAGCTTCGAGTTGTGCGACTCCTCATCCGCGAGCGTCTTTAGGTAATCAGCCACCTCACGACGCACGTCATCGTCGAGTCGATGAAAGTCATCGACGATCACGACGCCGATCGCGGTCATGCCGGGCAGCTCGGCGATCATCTCTCGATCTTCAGCCTTGCGAGCGCTGAGCTTCAGCGTGTTCTCCTCAATGCCGAGCTCGCTGAGCGCTCTAGTCACCGCGGTTGTCTTGCCGATTCCGGATGGACCCTCGATGACGACGCCCCGACCTGGCGACCGGAGGGCCACGAGAAGCTTGTCGTACTCCATCGGCGGGACGAAGGTGTATGACGGGATCCCCGAGAGCTTGAAGACCTCCTCGAGCAATGGCTCCGACATGACCACCGAGTTTAGGTGCGCCGTCGGATCATGTCCTTGGTCCGGCGCCGGTCACCTGCCGATTGCCAGCTGATCACACATCCCTGCTCCTCGCCTCGGACCAGCAGCACGAGAACACGGTCCGGGGCGATTTGGACGCTTGTGCATTGCAACGGATGGAGGCGTCGCCGTTCGCGAGGCCGGACGACGTCTTCCGCGTGGTTGCAGCACTGTGGGCGTTCGCCTGTGTTGCCGCTGCTGGGGACGAAACGTGGCAGCGGGCCGGGACACACCGGCCAGAGGTTCGATTTGGGTCTAGGGGCGGAATTCTCGAAGATGCTGGTTGGTGCGGGCTGGGGTGGTGGGGTGGTCGGCGGTTTCGTTGGTTTCGTTGGAGTTGCGTAGGGCGTTCCAGTGCCGTGGATGTGGGACTTTCTTGCCGAGTCGAATGAGCGAGCAGTAGTGCTCGCTCAGTCCGGTCGCGGCGACCAGCTTGGAGATCGCGACGCGGCGCAGCCCCGGCAGGATCTCCGAACGGAAGACTTCCGGATCCGGTCGCTCGCCCTCCCAGGTGAGTATGGCTGCTTGGTGCGCGGCGTTCTTGGTGCCGCGGAGCCTGGCGGCTGCACCGCCGTGTGCTGGGTCTCGTTGCTCTGATCGGAGCTGCGCGAGGACCTCGAATCCTCTCTGCCGAGCGCTGTTCGCCTGCTCTTTGAAGCGTTGTTTGCGGCAATCGTCGCAGTACCGTCGCCGCCGGTCGGGGAGACTCTCCCCGCAGTCTCGGCAAGTGCTCGGGAGCTTCGCGAAGTCGGCGTGCGACCGGCGCTGCTGTCGATCCGGCGCGCGCTCATCCCACGCCTGCTTCTGGTTGCGGCGCGTGAGCGGTGTAAGAACCGGCAGTCGCGCCGGCGAGTGCTCTGCGAGCGCGTGCGCGACCCACTCCGCCACGGGCGCAATGTGCTGGCCCCAGGCGGGGCAGGTGTCGGCCAGCTCGCCGGCGAGGCGTGGGGTGATTCGGCAGGCCCCCTCGCGGGTCTCGACGCACTCGCGCGGAGACAGGGTGCGCTGGGTGAGGAGCGCGAGCACGTAGGCGTCGACGGCCGGACGCGCGGCTTCCATCACGTCGAGCGCCAACGATGCGCGGCCGCGCTGGTCGGTATGGAAAATGCCGAGCTCCGGATCCAGGCCGAGCGCGTGACACGCCAGGATCGTCTCGGCCTCAAGCAATGCGTACAGATAGTTGAGGATCGCCCCGGCGGGGTTGGTCGCGAGCCGCGGACCGCCGGTGATGAGCGACGCGCGCTGCCCGAACACCGTCCAGTGCTCGGGCAGCTTTCGCGCCTCGGCGGCGGGGAACGGGATCGGGAGCCGGGACCACGCCTGCCAGTAGGTAGCTGCGGCCTGCGCCTCCGCGGCGAGCAGGCCGGGCATCTCCGTGGCTCTATTGATCTCACGCAGTGCCCATTCGACGGGCTCGACGGCATCGCTCCCTCCAGGCAGCTCGTCGAGCAGCGCAGCCGATGATCACCAGCCGGCGCAGCTTGCCGGTCGCGCGATGAAAACGACGCGTGCGGCGGTCGCGGCCGATCCCGTCGTGAACGATCAGGTGCCGGTGGTGGACGTGGATCTTGATGCCGTAGCCGTGGGCGACGGCGATGCCGCTCTTGGCGGTGCGGGTAGGCTGCGGGTGCATTCGGAACTCACCTTTCCGCGTGTCGAGCCCCCGGGCCGTTGGCGCGGTCGCGGGGGCGACTTTGTTGGGGTTACGTTGAACTCAAGTCTGATCGTGGGTTGTTGTCGGGTTCGATGTAGCGTCCGAGCGCCACCATGAGATCGGCGCAGGCGTGTTCGGTGATCTTGTTCACCGCGGTTCGTCCGTCGGGGTATTCGGTTTGGTGTTTCTCGGCGTATTCGCTGAGGGCAAGCCAGAAGTCCATCCGAGCGGCCTCGAAGATCGTGTCCTCAATGGCTTCCAAATCGGTGTGCCAGACCGCGGTGCGGATTCGAACTACGCGCGCGAATCCTTCTTGATTGGAATCTCGACGAGGTTGACCCCGAACGCCTGGCAGTCGAGCGAGCGGCGCACGAGCGCCCAGTTCCCCGTCCGCTCGAGCTCGTCGCGGTGCGCGATCGTATACCCGTCTCCACGCTCCATCTTCTCTCAGCCTCCTACATAATCGAAGGTCGAGCCGTACCCGCACACGCCGCGGAACTCGAACGCAAGCGCGCCGTCCTCTACCACGAGCTCATCGGCGACGAGCTCCTCGCCCGCTCGCCCATGCCCAGGGATCACGCACGTGACCGACTCGCCCCCCTCATACCTATCCCGGATCCGAACGCTGACGCGATCGCGTATCCGCAATCGCTGGCGGCGCCGCGTGTGATCGACCGCGATCTCGACCGCTCGCACCGCCACAAGCTCGCTGGCCTTCCACGCCCACGGGAAGTGCCGCTCCGCGTCGCCACCGAGACGACCGGTGAAGATTCCCTCAAGCGCAGCCCGCTGATCCCCCGACGCGCCCGCATCCAGATACAGCACCCACGTCCACGGCGAGCCCGACTCGTCGTCGCTGTAGCGGCAGGCCAGTGCCACCGGGAGCCCGGAGAGCTCGACTCCGTCCACCGCGCCATCCTCGATCAGCCACGACAGGACCCCCATGCAGACACCATGGGTCGAGCGCCCGCCCGCTGCGCCGTCGATCCGGCGGCACGGACAGATCGCATCGCAGTTACACGACTCAAAGTACGTGCCGCGAATCCGCCAGCTCACCGCTTCACCTCTCAGGGACTCCGCACCGACCACCCGGAGCAATGCTCCCCACGGCGTCAGTGCGCCTGCGCGTAACCCTTCAGGCCACCGAAATCGAGGAGCACGCATTTCTCGTCGCCGACGATCCACGCATCGTGCCCAGGCGGCATGTGGAAGCTATCGCCGGGACCAAACTCGCGCTCCGTTCCATCGTCCATCTTCAGCGCCATACGGCCTTGCAGGACGTAGCCGATGTGCTCGACCTGGCACGAGTCGGTGCCCGCGAGCGGCTTCACGTTCTCTGACCAGCGCCAACCAGCTTCGAACGTTCCCAGGCCGACCGCGTGCCCATTCAGGTCCACGAGCTCCACGCGACCCTTCCCATCGGTGAACTCCCGAACCTCATCCGGGCTTTCGAAACGCTTCCCGACAAGCTCTGCCATGGCGGCCCCATTTCTTGGTCGACTGCGCCAGCGGCCAGCCTAACCCCGTGCCCGTTCAGAAGCAAACCGCCGCGGTACGATCGGCGCTAGTCATGCGATTAGGAGTCATGAATGAATTAGTGGGTTGTGGCAGGATGTTGGGTGGTGGCGGCGTATCGCGGAGGGATGATCGATGAATCGCGGATTGCGGAGCGTTATCGGGGGTTGGGGCCGGAGTTGAACGAGCGTCAGCGGCGGTTGTGGGCTGCGTCGGAGGCGCGTGCGTGTGGGCGGGGTGGGATCGCGGCGGTCGTGCGGGCGACGGGGATCGGCAGGAACACGGTGGTGCGTGGGATCGCGGAGTTGCGGGAGGGGACGAGGCTGGAGGCGGGTCGTGTCCGTCGGCCGGGTGCGGGGCGCCCGCGGTTGACGGAGTGTGATCCGGAGCTGGTGGGGGCGTTGGAGGCGTTGGTGGATCCGGATACGCGGGGGGATCCGTGCTCGCCGTTGCGGTGGTCCTCGAAGAGCTTGGCGAAGCTCGCGGGGGCGTTGGTGGCGGCTGGGCATCAGATTTCTGATCGGAGCACGGGGAAGCTGTTGCGGGGGCTCGGGTTTCGGTTGCACGCCAATCAGAAGACCAGGGAGGGGAAGGATCATCCCGACCGTGACGCGCAGTTTCGCCACATCAACGAGACCACGCGGGCGGCGCTGGCGGCGGGCGAGCCGACGATCTCCGTGGATGCCAAGAAGCGGGAGCTTGTCGGGGATTTCAAGGCTGTCGGGCGGGAGTACGAGCCGACCGAGCGGCCGGTCGAGGTTCGCTGCCACGATTTCAAGGACAAGGATCTGGGGCACGCGATCCCCTATGGGGTGCTCGACCTCGCCGCGAATGAGGGGTTCGTGTCGGTCGGTGTGACCAACGACACGAGCGCGTTCGCGGTCAGCTCGATCCGCGCGTGGTGGATGCATCTCGGCCAGAAGCGCTACCCGAACGCCACGACGCTGCTGATCACCGCGGACGGCGGCGGCAGCAACTCCAGCCGCACCCGGCTGTGGAGGACCGAGCTGCAAAAGCTCGCCAACGAGCTACAGATCGCGATCCGCGTCTGCCACTTCCCGCCCGGAACCTCGAAATGGAACAAAATCGAGCACCGCCTGTTCAGCTACGTCAGCCTGAACTGGCGCGGGCGGCCGCTGGAGAGCCTGCAAGTCATCATCGACCTGATCGGATCGACCACGACCAGCACCGGCCTGAAGGTCTACGCGCGCCTTGACCCCCGCGAATACGAGAAAGGGATCAAAGTCACCGACGCGGAGCTGGCCGAGGTGAACATCATCCGCGACGAGTTCCATCCGGACTGGAATTACACGATCCACCCAACCCAAAAGGGCCCACTAATTCATTCGTGACGACTTACCC
Organism: uncultured Solirubrobacteraceae bacterium; assembly: GCA_963816005.1. Classification (GTDB taxonomy): domain Bacteria; phylum Actinomycetota; class Thermoleophilia; order Solirubrobacterales; family Solirubrobacteraceae; genus Palsa-465. The sequence continues at coordinate 28,126 of CAWFKF010000099.1, forward strand.
ACGTAGGAGCCCGCGGGCACGCGTCGGACTCAGGCTTCCGCTTCGGGCTAATTGCGACAGTCTCCGCCGTCGGATCATTGAACTCGGAGAGTGCTGGTCCGGAACGGCCGCGGAACTCCCGCCCTCCTCGCGCGCCGGTTCACCCCTGCGCCGTGGGACCTCGGGCGCGGCCTGGGCATCGCCGACCTCCTCGGCCGCCGGGGCGACCGCGTCCCGGTTGGCGTTCTCGCGTCGATTCCACCACCGCGCGAGCAGTGACCGCGGCCGGTCCGAGCCCGCGGCCGATTCTTCGAATGCGGCAACGGTGCCCTCCCGCACGCTGCTGCGCGGCTCGCGCGCCGGTTCACCCCTGCGCCGTGGGACCTCGGGCACGGCCTGGGCAGCGCCGACCTCCTCGGCCGCCGGGGCGACCGCGTCCCGGTTGGCGTTCTCGCGTCGATTCCGCCACCGCGCGAGCAGTGACCGCGGCCGGTCCGAGCCCGCTGCCGATTCTTCGAATGCGGGAATGGTGCCCTCCGGCACGCTGCTGCGCGGCTCGCGCGCCGGTTCACTCCTGCGCCGTGGGACCTCGGGCGCGGCCTGGGCATCGCCGACCTCCTCGGCCGCCGGGACGATCGCGTCCCGGTTGGCGTTCTCGCGTCGATTCCACCACCGCGCGAGCAGTGACCGCGGCCGGTCCGAGCCCGCTGCCGATTCTTCGAATGCAGGAATGGTGCCCTCCGGCACCCAGCCTTCGTGCAGCGCCTGCGAGGTGCACAGCTCGCACACCGACCGGCGTGTGGCGCCCGCGATGTAGATCTCGGCGCGCTCGCCGCGCAGCAGCGTGCGCCCGCACACGTCGCATATCACGTCCCGGCTCGAAGTCTGAATGTCTTTGGTACTCACGACCATCCGAGGGTACGGCGCGACCCTACGCTCAGACACGCAGAGGGCCGGGGCCAATCAGGCCTTCACGGCCTCCCGCTCCGCCCGGCGCCTCGGAACGAGGTCATTTCCCTTGCGCTACCCGCCAACCGGCCAATGAGTCGCGCGCCGCTGGGGCCGATCGCACTGTCTCGACCGCTGGACCCCAAGCGGAGTCGAACGTCTCACCGGAGCCCCGCCAGGCGCTGAGGCTCGACCCTGAGTCGCACAACCGGGCTGCGGATCCGGCAGGAGCGCTGGACCCAAGACATTCGACTTCAACCCCGATGGCACGAAGCAGATCGCCGTCAGCGCCGTGTTCCGGGCGGCAATGAACGGCAACCGCCCCCCGACACTGCCACCGCTGCCGCCGCTGGACACCCCGGTCCGCGATCTATCGAAGCGCAACGCTCTGAACGGCCTGCGCGTGACCGTCGTGCAATCGATCTATCCCTGCGGCGTGGGTTTGGCGGGCATCACGCTGCTCGGCGCCGGTCCCGCTGGCGCCGCGGCGGGAACCGTCCTGGGTGGGCTCGGCGTGCCTCTGTGCCGCGCCTTCGTGAAAACGATCACCGACGAGGACGAGACATACTCCGACCCGCCGCGCAACGATTACCTGACGGTCGCCACGGTCGCCGCCGCACGACTCGCGCCTCGGACCTCGGGCTGTACATCGTTTTCCGGGTCGACCAGGAGCTTCTGCCTTCGAGTGTCCACGGCCGCCGCGAACCTGCTCACCGCCGTCCAGCACACGCAGGCTCTCACCGCCGCGATCAAGCTCACCGTCGGCCGCGATACGGCGGCCGCGGCCGCCCGCAACCAGGCCGCCGTAAATCTTCAGGAGCAGGCGCTTCGGACCCTCTCAGCGGGGCTCGCCTCGGCCCGGCGCGCGCAGACGAGCGCGGGATCGGCCCTCCAGGCGGCGCTGGCCACCGGTCCCGTCTCAGTCCGCGTCACGGTCCCACAGTTCAAGCGCGACGCCACGCGCCTCCTCACCGCGATCTCGCATGCGGGCGTGAACGCTGGGACGCTGCGCACGCTCGCATCGGCCGCGCTGCGGCCGCGGCGCTTCGATCCGATCGCCGTGTTCTAGTCTCGGCGACTCGGACCGCCTCTCGGACCGCCCGGCGAGTTCGACTACGTCGGCGTTAGCGCGAGACGTATGCCGTGAAGCGCGTAGGCAGCGACTACTTCGGCGACGAGGCTTAGCGCCGAAACCGCGAGAAGCGGCGACGGCTCGCGCCAGCCCCTCCATCCTGCGTCAGAGCCGGACTCACTGCCGATCGTCTTGGGTCCGGGGGCGCAATTCCCCGCCGAGGCCAACCTCCCGGGCGCGCCTGCCCGGGGAGGGTACAACTTTGCGTGAGCTCCCGGCTGCGGGAAGTCCATCGCGCCCGGCGTACGGGAACGAGTCGACCGTTGGCGTATTGCAAGCCCGCGGCCCATCACGTCGTTTAACCGGACACCGGGGTGCTATTTACCGTGGCGCCCCGACGCGGCCCGGAGAGCAGCGCCAGCCCCCGGGCCGCACGCCCCGTCCGGGTCAAGGATGGCCGAGCGGGGCGCCCCCTCGTCTAGTGCGCGGAGCCCCGCGGCCGTTTGCCACGAGCAGCGTGACCGTCGGCCCAGACCGGCGCTTCCGTAACCCCCGCCACATGGACAGGTGGGAAGTACCGATGCTGGCTTGTGTCGGTGGGATCATC
>CAWFKF010000100.1:0-100274 GCA_963816005.1 uncultured Solirubrobacteraceae bacterium
GACCGGATCCTGGGAACCGCTGTGGGTGCGGGGCGTTCTGGGGTCTGAGCGCGAGGTGGAAGTCGCTGCCGGTATCGGTCTCGTGCTTGTGGCGGTGTGGGGTGTCTGCGAGAGGGGGTCGCTCGCCGGCATGGATGCCGGCGAAACTGGGCGCGGATGAGGCCGGCGCCGCGACGCGGTGAAGGGTGACGCGCCCGCCGTCCTGGCCCGGCAAGCTGCTGGCTGCTTGAAGGTCATCAGCTCAACAGGAGGACGACGATGCGCGTCAACGCGGGATTCTCGCGGCTGCTGCGCCTGGACGGGATCTGGGTGCGACGGGTGCAGTTCAACGCTGACCGGGTGGTGGTGTGGATCGCGCTGCGGCGACGGCGGCTGCGGTGCCCGTTGTGCGAGTTCTCCACGCCGCACCGTCATAACCGCCAGCAGGTCGAGTCGGTCTGGCGGCACATGGATCTCGGGGTCTGGCGGCTCGAGCTCCGTGCCCAGCTGCGGCGGCTGGAGTGCCCGGAGCACGGCGTCCGGGTCGAGGGGGTCCCGTTCGCCCGTCATGCCAGCGGCTTCACCCGCGATTTCGAGCAGCTCGTCGCGTGGCTGGCGACCCGGACCGACAAGACGACGATCAAGCGGATGGTCAGAGTCGACTGGGACACCGTCGGGCGGATCATCGCGCGCGTCTGCGCGGATGAGCTGGACCCGGAGGCGACGGTGTGGACTTCCTCGGCGAGGAACTGCGTCCCGAGGCTCCAGCCCGCCGGCAGCCCGAGCGGGACCCCTTACAGCAGCGCCAGTACCACGTAGATCAGCGACCAAGTGGCCGCGCGGCGGGAGCTCATCGCCGGCTCAGGGCTCGATGAGCCCGCGGCGGATCGCGTAGCGAACGAGCTCAACCCGGTCGTGCATCCCGAGCTTCTCGAGGATGTTCGTCCGGTGCCGGTCGACCGTCTTCTCGCTGATCACGAGCGTCTCGGCGATCTGCTTGGTGCTGTAGCTCTCGGCGATCAGCTTGACGATCTCGGTCTCCCGCGGGGTGAGCGGGTCTTCACGCATCGAGGGCAGAGCGTCACGCGCGTCTTTGAGTAGGTCGCGGATCGGGGGTGTCATCGCGCCGGGGTAGAGAAATCTTTCTCCCCTCATCGCGGCGCGGCACGCCTCGACCAGGTCGCGATCGGCGACCGACTTCAGGACGTACCCTGCGGTGCCGGCCTTCAGTGCCTCAAACAGGTAGCGCTCGCTCTGATGCATCGAGAGCATCAGGATCCGCAGCTTCGGACGACGACGGTGAAGCTCGCGTGCCGCCTGCAGGCCGGTCATTCGCGGCATCGAGATGTCGAGTACCGCGAGATCAACCTCGGGCGCCAGCCCTCGCTCGATCGCCTCAGCACCATCCCCGGCTTCCGCCACGACCTCGAGGTCCGGCTCCGCGTCGAGCACCAGCCGCAGCCCGCGCCGCACCAGCGCGTGGTCATCGGCGAGCAGCACCCGCGCTTTCAGCGGCGTCATCGCTGGTGCTCCAGCGGCACCGCGAGCCGGACGCGGCATCCGCCGACGGGGGATGCCGGCTCGATCGTCAGGGTCGCGCCGATCAGCGTCGCTCGTTCACGCATCCCGCGCATCCCGGTTCCCGCGATGTGGCCGGACGGTAGCCCGCGTCCGTGATCGCTCACGGTCAGAGTCAGAAGATCGCCGGCGTGCTCGAGCTCCAGGTCAGCCACGGCGGCTCCCGAGTGCCTGGCGACGTTCGTCAGAGCTTCCTGCGCGACGCGGTAGACAACGAGCTCGACCTCAGGCGAGAGCGCTGGGAGCTCAGCCACGCGCTGCGTGATGCGCAGCCCGGTGCGCTCGGCGAACCGCTCGCACAGCACCGCCAGCGCGCTCTCCAACCCAAGCTCATCCAGCGCCTCCGGCCGCAACTCGATCGCGATCTGCCGCACCTCCTCAAGGCTGACGCGAACCGCCTCCTGGACCTCGGCCACTTCGCCCTGCAACTCCGGCGCAACGCGCGCCTCGATCCGCGCGAGCCCGAGCAGCACGGCCGTCAGCTCCTGTCCGACCTGGTCGTGCAGCTCTTGCGCGATTCGCAGGCGCTCTGCCTCCTGGCCTGCCAGGATCCGTCCTGTCGCGTCGCGTCGCTCGGCCTCCAGCCGCGCCAGCATCTCGTTGAACGTCACCGCCAGTTCGCCCGCCTCCGACGCCGACGCTGACACAGGCATTCGCTCCCCCTCCCCGGTCAGATCGACCCGTCGGGCCAGCGCCGTCAGCGTCTGCACCGGAGCGACGATCCGGCGCACGAGGTACACGTTGAGGGCCACGACCAGCAGCAGCACAGCGACCAGCAGCACTCCCTCCTCATCGACACTGAACGACGACACGCGGCTCGGCGCGAGAACCACGATCGTCGCGCCGACCGCCACCATCAGCAGCACGGCATTGAGGGCCGCGACCCGATACAGCAGCGGCAGATACTGCCGACGAGGACCGTCGGGCACTGGAGTGTCGCCGTTCATAAGACCTCAGAGCCAGTGAACCAACAACTCAGCACCCGGGCGAACGCCGCCCCAGCCTCCGGATCGAAGGACCCCCGAACGGACCCTCAGCCCCGGAACCCAGCCCCTCGAGCTTGTGAAGCATCGCCCACATCCGACCGTCCAGACCCGCCTGCGAGATCCTGAGCGTCGCCGCGATCTCGCCCCGGTCGATCCCGGCCAGCAGCATCCCGAAGATCGCCTGGTCCTCCGAATCAAGACGCCGCCGCATCGCGCCGGCCAGTGCGGGCGGAACCGGCGGCAGCGACGACCGGCCCCGCGCGACGGCACGGACCTCATCGCACAGCTCAGCCCCGACCCCGCCCTTGCTGACCAGCCCGTCAGCCTCGGCGACCACGCACGCCGCCGCGAGCGGACCGTCACAGTAAGCCGAATAGACCACCACGCGCGGCGCTGGGTCCAGACGCTTCAGCATCCGGCTCAGCCACAGACCGCTGCGCGATCCCAGCTGATAGTCGACGACCGCCACATCGATCGGCTCGCGCTCGGCCATCGACATCGCCGCCTCGGCAGACCCGACCGCATCGACGACAGTCAGATCCGGCTGCTCCTCCAGCAACTGGAGCAGCCCGGCGCGGACCGCGGGGTGGTCATCGACGACCAGCACGCGAAGCTCGTGATCGACAGACTCCTGGCAACATGGTTCGTCTGCCGTCGCGTCGTTGGGATGGATGTAGCCGGTGAGCATTGAAGACCTCCTTGATCGGTTCTCGCATCACGATTCCGGACCAGCCATCCCACCGGAATGGGGGCGAGCCCCCATCTCCAGCCGACAGCCACGACCTCCCGTAAACCTTCCGCTCACGGCCCGGGTCGGAGGCGTTGAGGCGAATTCGATGAGACTCATCGCGTGCACGAACGCGCCGCGGCGATCGACCGCGCCCGCAGGCCCAGCGGACGCTAGTGGTGGCTCCTGCAAGTTTGTGCCCGTGTGGGGGTGTCCTGCCAGCGGTCCCGAAGTTCTCGTCGAGATGTTCGGCGAGGATGGAGGGTGATGATGGCTGTGAAGGGTGCGGGCAGGCGGGTCGAGATCGGCGGTGGGGACCGGGCGGAGCTCGAGCGGATCGCGCGTGCGGTGAGCGGTGAGGTGCGGATGGTTGAGCGGGCGCGGATCGTGCTGGCGGCGAGTGAGGGGCTGACGGCGGCGCAGATCGCTGAGCGTGTCGGGTGCGCGGAGCGGACGGTGAAGAAGTGGCGGGGGCGTTATACGAAGCTGGGAATGGAGGGGCTGCGGGATCGGCCGCGGTCGGGGCGCCCGTTGACGCACGGTCCGGAGAAGCGGGCGTTGTTGATCGCGAAGGCGTGCACTCGCCCACCCGGGACCGAGTCTGGGCAGCGCCGGGAGCGCTGGACGCATCGCGAGCTGGGTGAGCAGGTGGGGATCTCTGAGTCCCAGGCGCACGTGATCCTGAGCCGTGCGGAGATCCGCCCGCACCGCACTGAGTACTGGGTGATGACCGATTTCGATCAGCCGTACTTCGAGGAGCGCTGCAGCGAGGTCTGCGGCCTGTACCTGAACCCGCCAGCGAACGCGCTGGTGCTCTCGATCGATGAGAAGACGAGCGTTCAGGCCAAGGGCCTCGCCCGGCCTGACGCGCTGCCCGCGCCCGGCAAGGACGCCCGGCGCGATTACGAGTACACGCGCAACGGCACGATGAACCTGTTCGCCGCGTTGCGGGTGCACACCGGCGAGACGCACGCGATGACCTGCACGACTCGTAACAGCCTTGATCTGATCCGCTTCCTGGAGGAGATCGACGACACGATCCCGCCGGCCAAGGGCCGGGAGATCATCGCGATCATGGACAACCTCTCCACGCACAAGAGCAAGGAGACCAAGGCGTGGCTGCGCGCGCATCCGCACTGGCGGTTCGTGTTCACCCCCAACCACGGCAGCTGGCTCAACCAGGTCGAGTGCTTCTTCGGGATCCTGTGCCGCCAACTCCTCAAGCACGGCCACTTCGACACCCCGCAGGACCTCGCCGAGCAGATGCTCGCCTACATCGAGACCCGCAACCAGACCGCGACGCCCTTCAAGTGGACCTACGCCGGCAAAGTCCTCAACGCATGAGTGCGCGGACTTACAGGAGCGACCACTAGCTAGCGCCGCGGGCCCTGCGCTCAGACGTCGCGGTCGCGCGTCGCGACGTGATCGGCGTAGGTCGCGCCGGCGAGGCGGACCCACTGCGCCGCGCGGGCTTGGTGGATGCCTATCCGCTCGGCGAGGACCGGTGCGGGGAGCCGGGCGGCGAGCGAGAGCAGGGCCGCGTGCCGCCCCCTGGACGCTTTGCCCGAGCCCGTAGCGTTTCAACCGCTGGCGCAGCGTGTCGGCGGTGATGTGCGAAGAGGAGATTTCTTACGAATTGGCACGGCCATCAGGCTCAGGGAGATTCACCCTTCCCCAGCCCAACCGGTCACGACCGAGCAGGCCGCTACGGTTCACGCGGACTGAGACGCAACACCCGGACCGTCGCCGAAGTTCTACAGCGAACGGGACAACCTCGGAGGATGAGCATGACGGAGAAGCCTGCCAAGCCGGCCAAGCCTGCAAGACCCGCTGGCTCGCGCAAGCCCACGACGAGGCGGCGCAAGCCCAGCCACAACGAGATCTCCGAGCGCGCCTACTTCATCCACCTCGAAGAGGGCGAAGGCGATCACGTCGGTAACTGGCTGCGTGCCGAGCGCGAGCTGACGACGGCCTGACCGGTCGCTCGCCGCTCACGTCGGCCGGCTCTCGCAGCCGGTGTCGTCCGGGCCGGCGCGGGGATGGGTCAGCGCATCGCCGCGAGCGGGGTCACCGGTTCCTGTGCGTGGGCACCCCGTTCGCGGCGAGTCACGCCGCTGGTGACACGCGGCGTCAGCGGGCACCCCGTTGTCCTCGGGGATGGCGCGTCGGGGGCGGAGGTTTGCCCGGGCGGATGTGGGAGTGGGTGGTTTCGTGGCACCGGGGTTCGCCCCGCGTGATTCGGACCTGCTTCCGATCACAAATCGGCGCCAGCCGGGGAAGTTTGGTGCTCGATCAGGTCGCGGGTCTGTTCCCTGCTTCGCCCCTTGGGAGCATGCGGCGCCCGGAGCCCGCTGAACGCTTTGGCTGAGGGGCTGTGCCACGGCGGGGCGCGCGGCACCCGGCGGCGGACGCGCGCTCACGTTTCTGGTCGGCTGCTTCGCTATTCTGCGCCGCAGCTTGAAACGCCGAATCTCCGTCCTGTCCTCAGGGCAGAGACCGGGGGACCCATTGCGGCTTCGGTCGTGGGGGCGAATCGCCGCCTGAGTGCGGCGTAGCGTGATCGGTTCACGCGAGCCCGACAGCTCACCTCGGAGGCGACCAACCGAAAGGAGCACCGAGTGTCGACTGCGCGGTTCGACGTAAGGCGAGATATGCATCCCGCACGCGATCTTGGGTCCATCGAGCTATGGGAGCGCTCGCTCGCACGCGCCCGGCAGCGCCGGCGGCTGGCCGAGGTGGGCCGCCGTGCTCGGCGCAAGCGCAAGAGCGCCTCGTTGGCGGTCAGCGCTGCGCTGGTCGCCGCTCCGGTGCTTCCCCGATTGAGCGCCGCCGCCGCAGCCGGCTCGGGGTCCGCGGTGTCGGGAAGCGTCGATACTGGCTCGCGCAGCCTGCTCGACGCGAGCGGTGGCCCGGTGGTTCTACGAGTGGGCAGCGAAGGAGGCCTCGTGGTGGCCGCGCAGCGCCGGTTGAACGAGGTGGTCCCGCTCACCTACCTGAGGGTCGACGGGATGTTCGGCGCGCTCACCCGCGCGGCCGTGGTCGACTTCCAGCGTCGCCACGGGCTTCCTCCAACCGGCTCGATCGACGCAAGGACGTGGGCGCAGTTGTTCGATGCCCCCGTGCTGCTGCTCTCGCAGGATGGCGCGCCGGCAGCCGGCGGCCCCGGCGCTTCAGTCGCCGAGTACAGCTCCGCGGTCGTTCCGCGATCGTCATCGGGCTCCTCGACGGGTGCGCGCTTGGGCACGCCTGCGGTGCCAGTCGTCGGTGGCGCGGGCCCGGCCGTCGGGGTCTCTAAGCCCGCCGGCACAGGGTCGGCTGCTGCCGGTGCGCACGCCCCGGCGGCAGCGCCGAGCTCACAGGGGAGCGGCTCGCGGGCGGGGCAGGGCAGCGCCTCGGGGACCGGTCAGGGTAGCGCGGCCAACAATGGTGCGAGCAACCCCGCTTCCGGCCCGGTCGGCGGCGCGCCCGCGGGCGGTTCCCCGAGTGTCGGGGTTGTGGCCCCCAGCACGCCAAGCTCTCAGCCCTCAACGTATGTGCTCACCAACGGTGTCGCGTTGCCGCTCCCGCGCAACTACATCGTCAACGGCTACGTTGATCAGGGCGTCGATTACTCGGCTCCCGGTGGCACGCCGCTGTACGCGATGGGTGACGGCGTGATTATCGGCGAGGGGATCAGCGGCTTCGGTCCCAACGCGCCGATCCTCCAGATCACCTCTGGTCCGCTCAAGGGACTCGAGGTCTACTACGGCCATGCGGGCCCCGACAGCGTGCAGGTCGGCCAGCGCGTCCACGCAGGCCAGCAGATCAGCGAGGTCGGTTACGGGATCGTAGGCATCTCGACCGGCCCGCACCTGGAGATCGGCGTCTATCCGCCGGGCCCGATGGGAGCAGGGTCGCGCATGCTCGCAATCATCAACGGCCTGCTGAGCGCCCACCCGACTGGGAGGGCCTGGGGCACGACGGCGTCCACCGCGCGGGTGTCGGCGCGCTCCGGGTCCACCGCTGCGGCTACCGCCACGGCGCGGACGGCGCGGGCTCGAGCGAGTGCGACGGTCGCATCGAAGGCTACCTCCTCGAAGACCAGCACCGGCGGCGCGGCGATCGACGGCGCCTCGGGCGCCCCCAAGACGTGGCCGCAGGCAAGCACTGCCACGGCGGTGACCACCACGCACGTCAGCACCCCCGCGCCGATTGCAACAAGCAATGCACCCGCTCCGCAGCCGAGGGCTCCGGCTGCGCCGGCGGCTCAGGCTCCGGCTGCGTCGGCAGCTCCGGCTGCGCCGGCGGCTCAGGCTCCGGCTGCGTCGGCGGCTCCGGCTGCGTCGGCGGCTCCGGCTGCGTCGGCGGCTCCGGCTCCGGCTGCGTCGGCGGCTCAGGCTCCGGCTGCGTCGGCGGCTCAGGCTCCGGCTGCGTCGGCGGCTCCGGCTCAGGCTCCGGCTGCGTCGGCGGCTCAGGCTCAGCCCGCTCCGGCTGCGCCGGCGGCTCCGGCTCCGGCTCGCGCCGCTCCGGCTGCGGCTCCGGCTCCGGCTCCGGCTGCGGCCGGCTCAGGCTCCGGCTGCGTCGCCGGCTCCGGCTCCGGCTCAGCCCGCTCCGGCTCCGGCTGCGTCGGCGGCTCCGGCTCCGGCTGCGTCGGCGGCTCCGGCTGCGTCGGCGGCTCCGGCTGCGTCGGCGGCTCCGGCTCCGGCTGCGTCGGCGGCTCCGGCTCCGGCTCCCGCGGCTCCTGCGGCCGACGGCCGCACGGCAGCGACAGGCTGATCGCGGCGTCGCCTCGAAAGCGCGACGTGAGCAAGAGGCTGCGCTCGCGCTCTCGATCGTCGAGTGTCTGAAGCCCGGACACGTGGGATCGGATGCTCGATTCGTGGTCGGGATGGCGATGGTCATCGTAGGTAGCGTGGAATCGTCGCTATCGGCGTCGGTGCTTGGTGAGGCGAGTCAGAGTCCTTGACCTGCGGCGTGTGAGTACACAGGCCTTTGAATCCGCTGCCGTCTGCGTTCACAGCGATCGATGCCTACCTAACGGCAAACAACACCAACCCCACGCCGTTCACCTGGACCAAGACCGCCGACCACATCGTGGAGAAAGTCCGGCGCGGACGCGTGACACTCAATGCAATCACCAACTAAAACGCTGACGGACCACTAGATCAGAAGCGAGCACGTTGGTTTGGGGTGCTCTACCTCATCACGTTCGTCACGTCGATCTCGGCGTTGGCGCTTTACGAGACGGTGCTCAGACATCCCGAGCGGTACATCGTCGGTGCTGGGCACGACACGCAGGTCTTGCTCGGCGCTCTGCTGGAGCTGCTGCTCATCATCGCGAATATCGGCACCGCGGTCGTGATCTTCCCGATCGTTAGACGACAGAACGAGGAGCTGGCGCTCGGCTACGTGACTGCGCGCCTGTTCGAGTGCATGTTCATCCTCGTCGGCATCCTCTGCATGCTCGGCATCATCACGTTACGGAACCAGGTTGCAGGTCCGTCTGAGGGGACAGTCGCGTATACCCTCGCGGCGATCAAGGACTGGACTTTCCTCCTCGGCCCGGGCTGGGTCGTCGGCTGGGGGAACGGGCTGATCCTCGGCTATCTGATGTACCGCTCGGGCCTCGTGCCGCGACAGGCAGCGTTGCTCGGGCTCGTCGCCGGACCGCTGATCATCGTGTCCGGGACGGCCGTGATGTTCACCGGCAACCAACCGAGTAGCACGCTGCACGCACTGCAAGGGATCCTGAGCATCCCGGAGATTTTGTGGGAGCTGTTCCTCGGGGTCTACTGCACGGTCTGGGGTTTCAGGCGCGACGCCCCGATCCTTTCCGGGAGCGCCCGATGACGTACCGGGGAGTGCTGCTCCGGGCTACAAGCGGCAGCGAAGCGGCTGCGCGTGATCTTGCTCAGCCGCGGGTCGTGTGAGACTGCTGGTTCTCGATCAAACGGGTAGCGTGGGGAACCCGAGCGCCGGTCGCGCGTCTTCCCCGAAAGGGCAGAGGGCATCACGCAAGAAGACCCCGGCGCGGGACTAGCGGCTGAGGGACCAGAGCGGAAACCGAGGTAACGCAGTGGCGTCAAAGCAGACACAGGAAATCCGGCTCTCCTCTCCGTTTGGGGGTGACTCATCGGTGAGGAAGGGCGATCTGGATGCCGGCGCAGCAGAGGTAGATCATCGCGATGAGCGCGTCGGCGGAGTGGAAGCCGTACGCGCGGTGTGAGAGCAGCCTGACCTTGCTGTTTAGCGCCTCCAGGCGTCCGTTGCTGATCCCGAGCTCGACCGCGGCCAGCACGCCGGCTTTGTGTTTGCGGATTGTTCGGGCGAGCTTGACGAACGGTTTCAGGCGGGATCGCGATGCCCACGCGAGCCACGCGTTCAGGCGCTCTTCGGCCTGTTCCTTGGGGACCTTGTAGACGTAGCGCAGCTCGCCGAACAGCAGCGCGGCGCGGAACATGCGCTTGTTGGTCTGCTGCACCTCGCAGAGCCTGAGCAGCTGGGTGGCGGTCTGCTTTGAGGGATCCTTGAGTAGCGAGTAGCGCACGCCCTTGATCCACTTGCCGGTGTCGCTGCTGGAGCGGCCGTGCTTGTTGTACTCGGCACGGCGGACCTGGTCGGTCGCCTTGGAGCCGAGCGCGACCACGTGGAACGGGTCGAACACGACCTGCGCATGCGGGACGCCATCCTTTGAGCGGATCGCCTTCTCGTACCCAGCCGACATGTCGATCGAGACGGCTTTGATCGAGGCCTTCTGCTCATCGTTGAGCCCGTCGAAGAACGCCTGCAACGTGGCGGCGTTGCGGCCCGGCGCAGCCCACACGATCCGGCCCTTCTGGTGGTCGGCGACGCAGGTCAGGAACTTGTGATCGGCGCCGTAGCTGACCTCGTCGCAGCCGATGAAGACCAGTCCGTCCAGCCGGCCGTGATCGAGTTTCTCGGCGACGACCCGCTCGAGGAGCTTGGCGACCGACTCCCACGCGATCCGCATCAGCTTCGTGACCTGCGTCTGGGACATCTGCTGCGCCAGCCAAGCGCTGAGATCCTCGAAGTCGCGCGTGTACCGCGAGCCGGCGCGAGCCCACGGCACCGCCTCGTACAGATCGCCGCAGCCCGGGCAGTACAGCCGCCTGAGCAGGCACTCGATCACGCACCGAGGCGCGCCGAGATCCAGATGCCGCCAGCGCTTGGTGCGGTGCTCTTTGATCTTCAGGCCGCGCGCGCCGCAGACTGAGCAGACAGGCTTCTTGGCGCGCAGCACGACGGTCACGATCACCGCCTCCTGACCGAACGCCACATCCCTGACCCATGCACCCGGAAGCCCGAGCATCCGGTTGAATGCCGTGGTGACCCGCACGTCGCCCTCCTTCGTAGGCAACTGGACATCGAACACCCAGCAGCCTGCCGAACAGGGGCGGCGGCGGGGTCCCGGCATGTGCGCAACTTGCGAGACCCGTCTCGCGAGCCCGCGGGCTCAGCCACTAGCGGAGCCGCGCGCCACGCGTCAAGCGGCAGCCACGGGGACCCCAACCTCCCCGGTGAACCCCCAGCTTGCAGGAGATTCGGCCGCTTGACCCGGGCTTCGGCCCCGCTACATGGCAACGATCACCGGCCAGGGCCGGCACCGATCAGATCAACGACCGACCGCCCAAACCCCCGAAGTCACCCCCACATCACGAGGAGTCCCGAAAATCCTCGACGAGCTCGCCGAGATTCGACGTCGCATCGACGAGTTATGCGATCACTGGGAGGTCGACCAGGACGTGACGACGGTGATTCGCGGTCTGGATGAGTTGTCGGCTAGCTCAGCAGCGTATCCGTCGATCGAGGCGCTCCTCTTCGGCGCCGCCCGGCTGATCGAGCGCGGTGAGCCCGCCGGGCACCGCATGGAGAAGCTGTCTGATCACCTCCACGGATACGCCGTCGGCTGGGAGGACGCGGCCGAGGCCGGTGCCTCGTAGGCCGTACCACCTGCGACGAGCGGATTCGGCCGCGACGGCCTGGGCCGGTCGGGAGGGCAGCCTGCGTGCTTACGCGGCTTCCGCGTTGGGCTAGATCCGGCAGCGTTGAGGGGCCAGATTTGAGCCGCCGTGACTGCTCGTTTGGCAAGAACTCGACACTCTCGTGCGTGGCCGAGCAGAGTGCTGCTACTCAGGTCGAGCAGCGGCACTGCGGTTTCTGGCCAGACATGGCGCTACGCGTTATTTCGGGCGCTCGTGTTCCTGTCGCGGAGCGAGCGTGAGCTAATGGGGAGCTGAGGGTGTGGGGTGTACGACGACGTCGAGCCGCAGCCGCACCCGATCGTCGATCACGAGTCCGCCGGCTGCAAACGCCGAGTCCCACTCGAGACCGAAGTCCCGACGGCTAACCAGGCCGTTCGCGCGAATTCGCAGATCGCCGTTCCCGTCGACGGGCGACGCTGGTGCATCGAGCTGCAGCTCGAGCGGCCGCGAGGCGCCACGCACCGTCATCGTCCCGCGTATCGTGGGGGCGTCAGTCGGTCCCACGGGGCGGGAGATAGCCGTGAGGGCGATCGTCGGATGCTGCACGACATCGAAGAAGTCCGGGGCACACAGTCGGGCGTCGCGTCTGCGGTCACCGGTGTCGATGCTCGCGACCTCGACCGTCCCGTCGATCGAGGCCACGCCCTCGCGGTCGCAGCGAATGACGCCGGTGATCTCGCGAAAGCGGCCGCGGACCTTCGTGACCTTGAGGTGACGCACCGCGAAGCCGACCGTCGAGCCCGCGGGGTCCACCTCCCACGTGCCGGGAGGGACGAGCGTGACCCTGTCCGCACCATCTAGGATCGTCATGCCGGGAGTTTCGACGCCTCTCGCTCGAGCCCCTGCTGCACAACACCGCAAAGAATTTGCGGGTCTTCCCGGAACGAGCTAGACACGGCCGCTCCACGCGCGCCCGAACAGGGTCTACCCCTCTTCTGCATGACCAGTGAATCCGGCAGGTCCATCGGCCCGCCGCTCGCGCTTGGAATGGACGAGCTGCGACAGTCGTCGCGCGGCGCCGAGAGTGTCGCAATGATCGAGCTGCACCAGTCTCGACCAAGCTGCCGCGTTTGAGCAATACCAGCAGCGAGGGCGTGGCCGCCGGCCACAGTGCCGCTCCGCGGCGATTGCAGGAGACGGGCGCCTCGACGCGCTAGCTGACCCGAGGCTCGCGAGCAAGCGTCTGGCGGATCCGCGGGAGAGATCTGACCGCTTGCTGATGACCAAGATCAGCTGGCCCGAGCTAACGATGTCGCGGTCCCTGCGCGCGCTCGCAATCGCCCAGAACCGAGCGCCCGAGTCGAAGGCGCAAAGCCCCTCCTTCGCGCGGAGGGCAAGACCCCAGGCGGTGGTTGCAGAGACTGCTTGCTCGCGAAGCTCCGGGCGCAGGCATGCGCGGATCGTCCGGAGGCGAGCAACCTCGATCTGCGTCGACCTCGACGTCTAGCCGCGCGGCAGGGACAGCAGCGTGAGTGCTCGAGGACGACCTACGGCCGAGCAGGCCCTGGGCGAAAGGCGCGCTCGAGCGCGCGCGGCAGATCGCGCCGCGCGGCGACGGCGCCGTGCTTGATCAAACTCGCCGCGGAACAGTCACGGGCGCGTGACCGACGTGCACCGCAAGCACGGCGGCCGCGATGACTGCCATGCCGAGCAGCGGGCGCAGCGGGCGAAACAGCCGCCACCCGAGGTACAAGCGGGCGACTGTGCCCACGCGCCTACCCTGCTGCGCGACCGGGCCGGTAGGTGCGCTGCAGATCGCCGGCCAGCAGGCCAGAGACCTCGGAGAGCTCTGAGAACGCCGCGGCCAGCCCGACCGGCGAGGATCCCGCGAGCGCCGTCGCCAGGCCGGCGACCGCCTCATCGAAGCGGCGCCACAACTCCTCGGGGCCCGGGCGTGTCATTCCAGGCGTGAGCTCGGGCGCCAGCTGGAAATCCCCCTCGATCACGCGCGAGCGCCAGCCGAGACCGCCCTGGGCGGCGAGCTCGAACGCCGCGGCCTGCTCGGCCGCCGCCGTCGAGAGCGCCCGGAGACGCGCCGGAAAGCCGGCGTCCGGCGGCGCCAGCGCATGGGCGTCGAGCGCCGACTCCCAGTTGCGCCCGGCCGCCTGCATCCGCTCGACGATCGAAGCGACCTCAACCTGCATCGCCGTGAGGCTCCGGGTTCGTGATCAACGACGAGATCAGATCGCGCGCCTGCCGGCTGGCCGCTGGCCGAGGCCCCGAGCTAAGCGCGGGCGGGCGATTGCTCGCCTGCTCCGAGAGCATCCGGTCGACCTCCGATTGGCGGATCCGCCAGAACCGCGCACCGGCGCGATGCGCCTGCAGCTTGCCGTCCTTGATCCACTCGCGAACGGTTGGCTCGGTCACGCTCAGAAGCTGTGAGACTTCCGCAACGCTCAGCAACCGGTCCTCGTTATCTGCCATCATCCACACACGATTCGAATAGAGTAACCACGTCCAACCACTGCTATCCTACACCGTAGGTAGGGTATGTCGTCAATTACCGATGAGCACACCGATGAGCTCAAGGCGCGCCGCCAGCGACGGCAAGCGGGCCAGGCGCCGTCCGCAACCAACGGCGGAACGGCGTTCGGCGCCCAATCCGCCGATGCCGCGCGCGACCTGCTCCGCGGACTCGTCACCGAAGGCGCGCAGCACAACGAAGAGGCTCCAGCCGCGAGAGACACGGACCGTGGCGACGAGCCGCGCACGAGCGCGCGTGAACAGAACTCGGACTGCGACCCGCGTGTAGCGACAGGCGGGGCAAAAGCCCGAAGCGGGGGCGAGGGGATCGATGAGCTCATCCGGCGGGTCAAGGAGAGCATGCCGGGCGCCGCCGTCGATGCCTCGAGCACGATCCAGCAGCGCCGCCCTAAGGGTACCGCCGACCTGTCGCCCGACGCCGCAGCACCGCGCCGCCGCGGCGCGCGTCGACGCGTGCTCGCCACCAACAAGCCGCCACGCTCGGAGGCGGCGTCGAAGCGCACGACTCGGCGGTGGGGAGGGGCGGCGGCCGTCCTCGTGGCCGGTATTGCCGTCCTTCTGATCACGCTCAGCGTCGGCGGACACGACGCCCCTGGCGCCGTTGACACTTCGACGTCAACGGCGAGGCTCACCGCGCCCCGACCCGAGGCCTTCGGCGGAGCGCTCCATACCGCCATCGCGGCGATCGCCCCCGAGCTCCAGGCGCTCGCCCGACGCGCAGCCGAGGCAGCTATCGCAGCACGCGCACGGCAGAGGACGAGGCGGCCGCATTCCCGCTCACGCGCAAGCACCACACGGCCTAGGCACCAGACGCCTCCCGCACAAAGCCGCACGGTTGCGGAGTTCTCGCCTCCCCCCACTACAGCTCCTCAGACGCAGACCTCCACGCCGGCGCCGACGCCCGCCGGAAGTACAAGCGAGACGTCGGCGACGCCGCAAACCTCAGCCACAAGCAGCAGCCGGCCCGCCGGGCCCGCGGGATCGGACCCGCTCGGCGGGATCGGCTCCTGTGTCAAAGGCTGCTAGCCAGCCCGAAAGGAACCGATGTCGGCCCGTCCACTGTCTCACATACGGAACAATCTGGTCGCCTACCTTGCGCTCAGCGTAGCCCTGAGCGGCACCGGGTACGCCGCGATCCGTCTGCCCGCCAACAGCGTCGGCGCCCCGCAGATCCGCAACCACAGCATCACCCCGGTGAAGCTCGATCCAGAAGGTGTTTTGGAAGGGGTCATTGGCGCTTCTTCTTGGATGTCCAGGGTCTGGGGCCGGGTGGTGGTGCGAGGCGGTTGAGCATCATCCCTACCATCGCCCACTTGATCATCGCTTCGTGCGTTTCGGGTAGGCGTTCGTAGTCGCGGACGAGTCGGCGCCAGCGCATCAGCCAGGAGAAGGTGCGTTCGACCACCCAGCGGCGAGGGAGGACCGCGAAGCCGATCTGATCAGCGGGCTTCTTGACGACCTCGACGACGATGTTCCAGGCGCTCTTTGCGATCGCGACGAGCTGTCCTTGGTAGCCGCCGTCGGCGAAGATGTGGCGGACCGAGTCGAGCGCCGAGTGCAGCCGCTTGAGGATTCCGCGTCCACCATCGCGATCCTGGACCGAGGCGGCGGTGACCATCACGATCAGCAGCAGACCGATCGTGTCTACGACGATGTGACGCTTGCGGCCGTTGATCTTCTTGCCCGCGTCATACCCGCGCGTCTCCGCGGAAACGGTGTCCGCGCCCTTCACCGACTGGGAGTCAACGATCCCCGCCGACGGCGCCGGGTTGCGCCGCTCTTCCTTGACGCGCACCCGCTCGCGCAGAGCGTCGTGAACACGATCAAGGGTGCCGTCCTTGCGCCAGTCACGAAAGTACCCGTACACGGTCTGCCACGGCGGAAAGTCCTTGGGCAGCATCCGCCACGATCCGCCCGCGCGCACGTGATAAAGGATCGCGTTGACGACCTCGCGCTTGGGGTGCTCGACAGGACGACCCCCGGTGCCCGGCTCGGGCAGCAACGGTTCGATCAGCTCCCACTGCCGATCGGTCAAATCCGTCGGGTAGCGCCGTTTGGCCGACACACCCCACAGTTCGACATAAGAACCTCAAACCCTGCCTTTC
Organism: uncultured Solirubrobacteraceae bacterium; assembly: GCA_963816005.1. Classification (GTDB taxonomy): domain Bacteria; phylum Actinomycetota; class Thermoleophilia; order Solirubrobacterales; family Solirubrobacteraceae; genus Palsa-465. Next base: position 15,842 of record CAWFKF010000100.1, read on the forward strand.
AAAACACCTTCTTAGCGTGAGTTGGTGAGTCTCCTCTGGGTGGTTGTCTGCTTCGGTGGGAGCGAGGCTGCCTGCGTGAGGGTGTCTGAGCCGGACCGGGTTCCACGGAGACCGGGTTTGTAGGTTTCAGTTGTTGTCAGCCAGCCTGGTCTGAACACCGTAGAGCGGAGACGACCCCGAAGGGGTCGTACCTGTGTCGGGCGGGCGAGCCGGCTGGCTCGACAGCGGCGGTTCGGGGTCGACGGCGACTGCCTGGGCGTGGTGCTGTTCGAACTCGACGGGCGGGATGTCGCCGAGGGATTCGTGCAGCCGGTCGTGGTTGAACCAGCTGATGTACTCAACGACGGCGAGCTCGAGCTGCGCCCTTGTGCGCCAGACGCGGTCGGCGATCAGCTCGGTCTTGAACGAATCCACGAAAGATTCGGCCATCGCGTTGTCATACGCATCTCCAACCGACCCGACCGAGGCGAGCACGCGGTGATCATCGAGGACCTGCGTGTAGGCCGCTGAGCTGTATTGACTGCCGCGATCGGTGTGTGCCACCAGCCGGAACTCGGCGCCCGGGTCGCGGGTTCCGAGCGCCATCCGCAGCGCGTCGAGAACGAGATCGGTGCGCATGTGACCGGCGAGCTGCCAGCCGACGATCCGGCGGCTGAACACGTCCAGCACGAACGCGAAGTAGACCACGCCCTCCCAGCAGCGCAGATACGACAGATCCCCGACCCACAGCCGATCGGGCTCCACGGCGGTGAAGTTGCGCTGCACCAGATCAGGCCGCCGGCACGCGTCCGGGTCCGCAGTCGTGGTTCGCCACGGCTTGCCGCGGCGCTTCGCGCCCTGGATCCCCGCCTGGCGCATCAGGCGCTGCACCTGGCAGCGCGGCGCGGTCTCCCCGGCTCGTCTGAGTGCCTTCCACGTCCGCCGGTAGCCGTAGGCCTCGTAGTTGGCCTTGTGCGTCTCGCGGATCCGGACGAGTAGCCGCTCGTCGTCGATCTCCCGAGCGCACCGTTCGCCGTGGGCGCGGTGGTAGTACGCGGACGCCGACACGCCCAGGGTCCGGCAGATCGACTCGACGCCGAAGCGATCGCGGTGCTCATCGATGAACGCGCTCACTTCGTTCGGTCTGCGTCGAGCTCGGTCGCGAAAAACACGCTGGCCGCTTTGAGGATCTCGTTCGCGCGGCGCAGCTCGTAGTTCTCCTTGCGCAGCTTCTTGATCTCCTCACGCTCCTCCGTCGTGGGCAGATCCGGCCGCAAGCCACCACCGGCCTCGGCCTGGCGCACGTGCTTGCGGAGCGTTTCGTGGTGAATCCCGAGATCCGCAGCGACATGACGGACCGGGCGACCAGACTCGATCGCCAGCCGCACACCGCGCTGGATCAGCTCATCCGGGTACTTCCGTGGTCGTGGCATCTGAGGAGGTTCTCCTGACCCGAGGACAGATCATCCTCGATTCGAAGCCTCCGTTAAACCCGGCCTGGCTCAGTCGCCCGCCGGCAGGGATGCCGGCGGAACCAGATCGGGATGAGGGGTCCAGGTGGCGATCTGCCAGCAGTAGGCGGCGAGCTCGCGGGCGATCGCGACCGCGACGATCCCGCCGGGTTTGCGGCGCGCGTCTTTGAGCTGGCGCCAGCGGGCGTTCAGCCGGCGTTGCGCGCGCCAGGAGATGTGGATGATCTCGGGTGCTTGTCCGCGCTGGCGGCGCTCGAGCGCTTCGCCGACCACCGGGCCGCGACGGTAGTGGTACGCCGCCTCGACCAGCAGCCGTCTGGCGTGCGTGGAGCCGGCCTTGGTGATCGACCCGAGCCGGCGCTGCGCGCCGGTGGTGTGCTCTGAGGGGACGATCCCGAGGTAGGAAGAGAGCTGGTCGGGATGATCGAACCGCTCCCATTCGCCGATCTCCGAGCACAGCCCCAGCGCGGTCAACGTGTCGATCCCGCGCAGGCACCGCAACCGGGCGACCGTGTGCGCGCACGGGGCGCTGAGCGCGAGCTGTGCGAGGTCGGCCTCGACGTGGTCACGACGTGCGATCAGCACGTCGTGAGCGTGCAGATAGTCGGCCAGTGTCGCCCGCGAGGCCAGGTCGGCGAACCGCACCGAGGTCAGCCACGAGCGGTGCTTGCGCGACCACGTCTCACCGGGCCCCTCCCAGTAGATCTCACGGCGCAACAGGAACTTCCCGATCCGGTTCCGCGCGCGCATCAGATCCAGGCGAATGTCCTCCCGACAGCGCACCAGATCGCGCAGCTGCTCACGCTCGACCGACGGGATCGTGACCAGCGTCAACTCGCCGGCCGCCAACAACCTGGCCAGGCGGATCGCGTCGCGCTTGTCGGTCTTGACCCGATCCGCCGGCGGGCGCTCGGTCCTGCCCGGCGCGCACACCCCGAGCTCGATCCCCACCGCCCGCGCGCGGCGCGCGAGCCCGTAGCCGGTCGGGCCCGCCTCGTACACCATCCGCGCCGGCCGCGGCACCTCCAGCAGCAATGGCAGCAACTCGTGCGGGCGACCCACCACCCGCCGCGTCAGCACCTCGCCCGTGGCCTGATCGAAGACAGCCAGCGTCGACTCGCGCGCGTGCACGTCCAGACCGACCCAACGGATACCGTCAGGCATGTCGGTACCTCCTCGTAGATGTGGCCCGCGTCGAAGCTCGAACCTTCGACGCGAACATCAACCCCGCTACGCGGGGGTGCCGACTACCTTCGACCTCCAGGCAGCCGGTCCTCCATAGTGTCTAAAGCGCTCGCCAGCCTCAGGCCTGCCGAACGACGAAAGGGATCGTCCGGCGTTGCGGTCGCCGACGCGTGCTTGTGGGCGGTTGCACTCGTCCGGTCCGACGCCCGCAGCGGCGGATCGTGGCGACTGGAATGTCGCCTTTGCGATAGCGCGGCCCACGCGGGCCCGAGAACAAAAGCAGTCGTGTCGAGCCCAGGCCGCGCACGCTTGGATCTGGGCGAAAGCGGTCGTCTGGCGATTGGCGGTGTTTGCTAGCTGCCTGCGGTCGGAACCGGTCGTCAGCAACCGGTCGGGGATCTCGCTCGACCAGCGCTCCGCCAGCGTCACTCCGGTGCGGGCGCGGTTGGTGAACCTCCCGACGGCGGTGCAGGCGTTCGTCGACGCGCACGACACCGAGTCCAGGCCGCTGTCGTTCTTGCCGGAGGGGTTGGGGGTCCGCTGGATCGCCCAGCTGGCGCCGTTCCAGCGCTCCGCCAGCGTCACAAGGGTGTCGGCGCGGTTGGTGAACCTCCCGACGGCGGTGCAGGCCGTCTTCGACGCGCACGACACGTCGAAGAGGCCGCTGACCGCGCCGCCGGGGTTGGGGGTCGGCTGGATCGTCCAGCTGGTCCCGTTCCAGCGCTCCGCCAGCGTCACAGGGGCGTAGGCGCGGTTGGTGGAGAACCCGACGGCGGTGCAGGCGTTCGTCGACGCGCACGACACGCCGACGAACTCGCTGTGCTTCGCGCCACCGGGGTTCCGGGTTCGCTGGATCGACCAGCTGGCGCCGTTCCAGCGCTCCACCAGCGGCACGGTGGTGTTGGCGCGGTTGGTGGAGAACCCGACGGCGGTGCAGACGGTCGTCGACGCGCACGACACCCCGCCGAGCCCGCTGCCCTTCGCGCCGGCCGGGTTGGGGGTCGGCTGGATCGCCCAGGCGGTGCCGTTCCAGCGCTCCACCAGCGGCATGGTGGTGTTGGCGCGGTTGGTGGAGAACCGGACGGCGGTGCAGACCGTCTTCGACGTGCGCGACACGCAGACGAATGCGCCGTCGATCGCGCCGGCGGGATTGGGCGTCCGCTGGATCAACCAGCCCGAGGCCGCAGCCACCTCAGCGCTTGCCAACAAACCCACCAACGCCAGACACGCCACCGTCGCCAGAACGACGCCGCGCCGACGCACACCGCAACCGCGATCAAGCCAATACCACGCGCCGGCTCCCGTTCGCAACTCAAAGCCATCCAACTGATGCTCGCGTAGTCATCGACCATCCCCATCGGGCCTAACCACGTGACCGCCGTGCGTGTTCTCTACTGCCGATGCGCAGGTACCACGCGGGGACTGAAAAACGGGTAACTCGCAGCCCGACCGTGCCGTTCTAACGAACGGCCCAACAGACCGCCAGCGCCACTCTCCCCGCCTAATGCTGCATCGATCGAAATGCGGCAGTCGAGCTTCAGCGTCGCCTGATACCGAACCGGGACCAGGACCGGACCATCCCCGCTATTTATAAGGGCTCCTCGCTGTTCTGAGTGGGTAGATAACTTGACCAGCGAGAAACCTGGACGAATAACTCAGCGCGGGCCGGTAGGTTCGCAGGCTGGCCGGACGTGCCTCCCCACACACACCCGCCGACTGCGGAATCCTCCCGGGCGAACGTGCGAACGTATCGGTTTTGCAGGTCATTCGCGTTGGTCCAGGTCGGCAGGAACGGCGCTGGGGAAGGGGAGAAGCCTCTCGGGGATCCGCCAGTGTTCCCTCGATGTGTGGGCTACCGTGCGCTTCGAGTTGGCGGGGCCCGGCTACCCGCTCAGAACCTCGACTTTGGCCGTTTAGCCGAGCATGGCGTCCCAGGCTTGTTGGATCGCGCTGATTTTCTGTTGGTAGGGGGCGCGGAGCCGTCCGGGTGAATATTGGTCGGCGATGATCGTGCGGCGGAGTTTGGCGAGCATGTCCGCGAAGGACGGGTTGGTCTTCGAGAGGTACCACGGGGCCAGGGCGCGGCGCTCGGCGATGTCGTCGGGGTGATGTCCGTGCAGCGCGTACCAGCAGATGGTGATTGTCATCGTCAGGAATTGGAACGGGACGGTCCGCTGTACGGCGTGCTCGGTGCGGTTCTCGGCGTCGCCGACGCCGGCTTGGTGCTTGGCCTCCTCGAAGCACACTTCGATTGCCCAGCGGTCGGAGTAGCGCTCGACGATCTGGGCGGGGGTGCTGTCAAGGTCGGTGGTGATCAGCGCGAGCTGATAGCCGGCGGGCTTGGTCGTGTCTTGGACGATGATCACGCGGACCGGGGTGTCGGGCCCGAGCGGCTCCCACAGGCAGTCGATCACGGCGAGCATCGGCGTCTCGGTGTTCCCGTACCGGCAGACGGTGTGTTCGACCCACTCGGTGGCGGTGGCGGTCGCGATCTCGGCAAGCTTTCCGAGCCGTTTGCCCCATTTGCGGGGCCGGCCGCGCTTGCCCGTCCGCTCCGGCGCGGGCTGGTAGATCGCAGCGTTGACACGCAGGCGGGAGGTGACCGTCACCTGAGCAGGCAGTCCGCGCCACGCCTCGGTGGCGTACGCAGCATCGCCGACGACATCGATCCGACGACCGGGCAGCCGCTTGGCGAGCAGATCGATCATCTCCCGTGCCATCACGGGCTTGCCCGGCCGCTCCGGATCGGGCTTGTCGAGCTTGACGTACTCGCCGCGGCGTGGCCGCCACAGCCTGAACAGGACCGGCAGGCACACAGTCCGCTCCAAGAACGGCAGCGTGACGCAGATCCCAACGACCACCCAGTTGTTCCCCCACGCGACCGCCGCCTGCTCGCTGTTGGCGGTCGCGTCGTGATGGTAGAAGCAGCCCCACACCTTTCGCCCCCAGCGCTGCAAGAGCGTGTCGTCGATCGCGACCGTGACCGGCTCCCCCTCCGCGAGGAACCGCTCCACGAACAAGGCAGCAAGCGTCAACCCCAACTGATCGGGTTGCCACCGCGCCCGGCTGAAGAACCGGTGCGCGCGCGAGTGCTCCCACACCCCCGACAGGCGCGCGCCGATCAGCATCCCGCACACCGTCCGCCGACCCGTCTGGCTCACCTGGCCAACCAACAGCGCCCGGAACGTCTGAAACGACGGTTGCGTGAAACACGAAGCCAGCAGGGACAGCAACCCGTCCAGCGAAACGGGAACATGAACGAGCATCGGCGGTGCCTCTCGTGGGCAGCCGCGACAGGACTGGCATCCGACGCGGCATCAGGATATGGACAGCCCACGCTCCGAGACGACCGCCGGTGCTCCTCCCAACACCTCCAAGACAACCAACGCCGACAGGTCGCCCCGGCCCCACCCAGACGCCCGCCGCAGCTCAGCTCACGAGCTCAAAAGTGCCAAAGTCGAGTCAGAACAGCGAGGAGCCTATTTAAGGCCGCCGGACCCCCCTGGTTCCCTTTAGAAAAGGAGGCACCAGGAGACCAGGGGGTGGTCCATCCGGCGGACCCAGGGCGGGACCAGGGCGGTGGAGGACGACACCGAGCGCACTACGCTCAGGGTGACGCTCGAACTCCACATAGAAAGCCCTCGGGCCGAGGTTCAGTCGGCACGAGGGCAGATCCACCAGGAGGCAGCCTGATGAACGCTAACGAGCCTAACGATCCCGATGCGGAGCAGATCGATCCCGATCTGGCACGCGCCAACGCGCTCAGCCTGTATAAGCGCATACGCGAGGCTCACCGTGAGAATCGCGAGTCAGCGGCCGAACTCCGCGACCTGATGGCCGCCAAGCGGGATCAGGAGGAGTCATCGTGATCGCCTGGGTGGGAAGCACGAGCCCGAACAGGAAGCAAGGAAGGAACCCCAGATGAGCACCGAAGATCCCAAAGTCGATCCTGAGGATCAGATCGATCCCGATCTGGCACGCGCCAACGCGCTGCGCCTCGATCACCGCCTACGCGAGATACTCGACGTAGAGGCGCAGTCCAGGGAGGAGTTGAACGAAGCCATCGGGGTATGGGCTCAAGGCAAAGCCGACGAGATCAGCGAGATAGCACAGATGCTCGATCGCGAGGAATATGAGGAGGAGGCCCGTGATCTCCGCCAGGCAGAGGGACTACTACGCAACGTGGCGTCGCGCTACCTGAAACGGAACCCCCGATGAGCACCGACAAGCCTGACGCTGCCCAAGACATCGCTGATCCCGTCTCGGCAAAGAAGATAAGCAGCGCCAAGATTCGATCCGATCCAGAAGGCTTTCTGGCCGCCAATCGGAAGATCGCCCGCATGGCGCTGGATCCAAGAGTCGGTGAAGAGTTGCGGACTGGGATAGTGGAGGCATATTGGCCGTACCTGACCGAGGAAGCCAAGGAGGACTGGAAGGAGTGGCTGGCTGAGCGCGGCGGCATTGATCCAGGGAAGGGAACCGAATGAGCAGCACCGAAGAGCCGACCGAGCCCGAGGCAACGAAGGCCCGCGAGATTGAGGCAACGAAGGCCCGCATCGCTCAAGATCAAGGTCGAGATCCAAGAGGCCCGAGACCACCTCAAGGTTGCCGCCGACTTCGAGGAACGCGCCGAATGGCGTGTGGTGATCGACTCACTCAAGGACGAGCAGGCCGACCTCCAAGGGTGGGCTAGCCGCCGAACCAGCGATCCAGACGTTCGGCCTCGAACCGGCGCTTTGATTGGGCGTATTCAGAAGAGGGCTCGCGTACGTGCACGTGTGGCTCGGGGTCGGCGAAGAACTCGCCGTCGATCAGCGATGCTCGTGCGCGTCCCATCTCGAGGTAGCAGTAGCCGTGGCCGTCGAATCGAGCCGCTTCTCCGGCGATCTCGGCCGCTACCACCTCGCCCTGCAGCTCGGCCATGAGCCCGGCCTTGGGGAGCGGCAGGCCGTTGGCCAGCGTGATCTTTGTGAGGTCGCCGACCGCATAGACGCGCTCGTACGTGGTGGCCAACGTCTGAGGATCGACCGTCACCCAGCCGCCCTCACCACCCAGCGGACTCTGCCCGACGACGGCCGGCGGGCGATGCGGTGGCACGCCGATCAGCAAGTCAAACGGCGTCTCGCCATCGGGGTGCACGACGCGCCCGGCCTCGACGCGCTCGACTTTGCGCCCGGTTGCATGGCGGATGCCGACGGCGTCCAGCCGATCGGCCAACCACGCGGAGCCCTGCGTTCCCGCGTTGGGCAGCAGGATCGGCTGAAAGGTGATGACGGCCAGTTCGGTCGCGTCCCGTAAGCCACGCTCGCGCAGCCACTCCTCGAGCAGCATCACGCACTCAAACGGCGCCGGCGGGCACGGGAACGGGCCGGCGGTGATCGCGACGACCAGACGACCACCCTCGAACTCGCGCAGCGCCTCGCTCAGAGCGGGCAAGCCCCCCTTGCGCCAAACGTCATGGCCATGCTCCTCGAGCCCGGGGACGAGATCCGGCCGGGCCTCGGCGCCCAGCGCCACGACGAGGAAATCGGCCTCGAACTCCATCGGATCGATCGCCTGCACCTCCTCGAGTCGCACATCAATGCCGTGACGCTCGAGCAGGCGCCGAGATCGGGAGCCCTCGGCGATGGTCCCCTCGCCAACCATCTCCCACAGCTTTCGCAACCCCATCGAGAACGCCTCGCTGCGATCGACGAGAACCACTTCATGGTCGTTCCCCAGCCGGCGGCGCAGCTCGGTTGCGACCGTGATCCCGCCGAAGCCCCCTCCGAGAACGAGTGTGCGCGGCATACGGCTAAGGTACCCACCTCCGGCCCCCGCGCGCAACCACGCTCTCTGCGCGCAAGGCTACACGGCGTACGCGCGGCGGGCAGCGGCGATACCCGGGCTGACACGAACGCGGGACTCACCGTTGCCAACCCGAGAGACCTGGAAATCGCCAGCTGCGAGACCCGCCGCGTCGTCGACCCGCCGGTCGTCATGACGACGGGGTCGAAACACCCGCTTTCCTTCGGCGGCATGTACAAGCAGTCGCGTACGGCACGACGGATCAACGGCCCCGCTTTCGCGCGGCGAGAGGTTTCCTGGCCAAGATCGGCTGAGACCTGAGATTCGCCACCTGCGGGGGCGCCGCGCCGAGGGCCCTGCATTGTTTGGACTGCGGTATTTGGCGACGGCGGGGGTCAAAGCTGCCCAGATGTTTCGTAGTCGAGCCTGTGGCGATGGGATGTGGGAGCGCCGCGAGCGAGCCCGCTCGTAAGGCCGGGGCGGACACGATCGGGGTCATCTGTAGGGTGCTGGCAATGACGTTTGTTGATCGTCTGACCCGGTCGGTCCGCTTTGGCGCTGAAGCGCTCGGTGCGGCGTGGCCGCAGTTCCTTCGCCCGCTCGCGCTTGAGTTCGTATCGCACCGGCCGATCCGCGAGGTGCTCCCGGGGATTTATCACTGGACGGCCATCCACCCCAGGATCAGGCTGCCGGTGGACTCGTACTACATCGAACCTGCGCGAATCGTTCTCGATCCGCTGGTGCCGCGCGAAGGGCTCGGGTGGTTCGCCGAGCGTGAGACCCCCAGCCAGATTGTTCTCACCAACCGGCACCACCTGCGCCACAGCGAGCGCTACGCCGAGGCTTTCGGCTGCGCGATCTGTTGCTGCGAGGCCGGACTGCACGAGTTCGGGCACGGCCCGAAGGTCGAGGGGTTCGCGTTCGACGAGGAGCTGGCGCCCGGGATCACCGCATACCAGCTCGGGGTCATCTGCCCCGACGACACCGCGTTGCACATCCGTACCGTCGACGGTGGCGCGCTCGCGTTCGCCGACGGCCTCACGCGCCCGCGCGGCGGCGGCCTGCGGTTCGTGCCCGGATTCTTGCTCGGCGAGGACCCCGCAGCCGTGCGGGCCGGGCTACGCGAGTCGCTTCGGGGGCTGCTCTACCTCGACTTCGACAGCCTCTTGTTCGCACACGGCGAACCGCTCATCGGCGGCGGGAAAGCAGCGCTGCGCGAGTTCGTAGCTGACGGATGACCGCGCAGCTGCCAGCTCGCCGCAGAACCTCGTCGCGGCCCGGGACGACTACGCCGGCTGCAGCGCGCCGAAGACGTTGCCCTCGGTGTCTTTGAAATAGGCGACGGTGCCGACGCCGGGCACTTCCGCGGGCTGGACCACCCGCTCACCGCCGGCTGCCTCGATGCGCCGCCCAGTTTCAGCCAGATCCTCGACCTGGACCGTGTTGACGTAGGCGGTTGCCGCCTCGCCGTCAATTACGCCGCGGCGCTCCGTCAGAGCCCCGTTGATTCCCGGTTGGGTGTCCGGGCCGGTGGTGATCAGCCGATAGTCGATCGGCGCTCCCTCCCAGTGGTCGATCCGCCAGCCGAAGACCTCGGCATAGAAGCGCTGGGCTCGATCGAGATCGCTGCAATGAATCTCGAAGTGGATGACGCGGCCCACGAGCGCCAGCGTAGTTGATCCTCGCCGGGGCGGTGACGGCGGTCAGCTGAGAGGGTGGCGACGCGGCTCGGTTTCGGGCCGATGGTCGTTGGCGAACCCGCCGCCGGGTGTGTGGAGGCTGAGGATCTGCACGGGCTTGGACTCGCGTTGGCGAAGCGTGTGCTGCACGGCGCCGGGGACCGAGATGAGTGTCCCTGGGCCGACGATCTGTGTCGTGCCGGCGACCGTCGCCTCGACGGCTCCATCGAATATGAGGAACGAGTCGACCTGGCTGTCTTGATCGTGAAGCGGCAGATCCAAGGGATGCGGTCCACGGAGACGGCGGTCTCGGACGCGCAGGTCGCCCAGCGCGCACCTGAGCCGACACGGCTGAGTCTCGGCATCTCGGCGCTCGTCCGCGAAGTTGGGGCTGACGATCGCGGCGCTGGCGGGCAGGCCGCCGTCGGCGGGCACGGCGGAGATGTCCCACTCGACCGTGACGCCGTCGCGGACGCCGCGCATGAATGCGGCGAATCCCCCGTCGAGCGCGTGGACCGTGAGCCAGCACGCGGGGCGCTCGCTCTCATTACGGAACGAGTGGGCTACCCGCGGTGGCGCTGCGAGGAATCCGCCGGCGCCGACGGTGATCGTCTTGGCCTCGCGCCCGATCTCGAAGGTCAGCTCGCCCTCGAGGACGTAGAACGCATCGGTGTGCTCTAGTGTCCTCCGCCTTAAGTTCGTGGCTTAAGTTTGGTATGATGTCGCATGGCACGAACTGGACGTCCCAGCCAAAACATCCTTGCCGACTATCGCGCGAGCCAACCGCGCCTACGCGAGCGCGACCCGATCGAGATCGTGGACGACATGATCGACCGCTGCGAGGCAGCACAAGAGGAGCTTGCGCTTGTGTCCGCGACCACCAAGCACGACGCGACATGCGGTCGCTGGATGGCGACCGAGCGTTCGCCGTCGCGGGCCTAGTGGTGGCTCCTGCAAGTTTGTGCCCGTGTGGGGGTGTCCTGCCAGCGGTCCCGAAGTTCTCGTCGAGATGTTCGGCGAGGATGGAGGGTGATGATGGCTGTGAAGGGTGCGGGCAGGCGGGTCGAGATCGGCGGTGGGGACCGGGCGGAGCTCGAGCGGATCGCGCGTGCGGTGAGCGGTGAGGTGCGGATGGTTGAGCGGGCGCGGATCGTGCTGGCGGCGAGTGAGGGGCTGACGGCGGCGCAGATCGCTGAGCGTGTCGGGTGCGCGGAGCGGACGGTGAAGAAGTGGCGGGGGCGTTATACGAAGCTGGGAATGGAGGGGCTGCGGGATCGGCCGCGGTCGGGGCGCCCGTTGACGCACGGTCCGGAGAAGCGGGCGTTGTTGATCGCGAAGGCGTGCACTCGCCCACCCGGGACCGAGTCTGGGCAGCGCCGGGAGCGCTGGACGCATCGCGAGCTGGGTGAGCAGGTGGGGATCTCTGACCTAGTTCAGTGAGTACGGCGGGGCGGGTTGCTGAGTGGCGTGTTCGGGGTGATGGTTGACGCTCGTTCCGGGTGTTGACGCTGTTCGTGGCGTGTGGCGCGCGTGTTGGGCCGGCCGGCGGACGGTTGTCGGCGCCGTTTCGGGGTCGCTGACGGAGCGGGTCCGGCACGGCTGGTGTTCGATGGCGCTGGCCGGGTTGGTTATGGAACGCCGAGAGCGGTGACGGCGTCGTAGGTCGCTTGGAAGGTCTTGAGGTAGCGAAAGCCGGTGGGGAGCCGCAGCGTGATCTGGCGTGCGGTGCGGGTGATGCGGGCAGGGACGCAGAACAGGATCCGTCGTAGCGCTTTGGCGTGACGGCGCAGCGGCGTGTCGTTGGGTGCTTTGCCGGAGGCTGCGGCGGCCGGTGAGAGGTCGCACAGCAGCGCGGTGATGTTCAGCGCGATCAGGCTGGCGGTGAGCCACACGCGGTTCGCGTTCAGATCGCCGCTCGGGAGGTGACGTAACGGCTGGCCGAGCTTTGCGTCCTTGAAGCGTTCCTCGATGTGCGCGCGGTGGCGGTGGAAGTGCTCGACCTCGACCGTCGACTTCTCCTCGGCGGGGATGTCGGTCACGATGAAGCTGTACGCGTAGGTCGAGTCCAGTTGGCCGTCGAGCACCATCTGCAGCTGATCTGGCGGGATCGTGGAGCGTCTGCGCGCGCGTGGGGATCCGCGGTGGATCTCCTCGGCTGAGACGCTGACGCGGCGGACGATCAATCGCAGCGGCTCGTGGCCCCAGCCGTGCGGGGTGAGCGTGGTCTCAGCGACCTCCGCGTCGCGCATCTCCTCCGCGTCGGCCCAGTGCTGCTCGGGGATCTCGGCCATCGCACGCCACATGCTGCTGGTCCGCGGCGCGCTCATCGAGAACCGCACCTGCTGCCGGCGCAGCCCGGTCATCAGCTCGACGGAGTAGAACCCGCTGTCGACCCTGGCAGTGAGCTGGCCATGCCCCGCCGGCAGCAAGCTCTTGGCGCGGGCGATCATCCGCGCAGACTCCGGCGCGGTGATCCTCGCGCGGTTCCCCGGCTCGAGCTCGCTGGTCAGCGCGCGGCCGCGCTCGGCCCAGGTCACGACATAGGACTGGTACGCCAGCGCGCCTGAGTGACTGCGCGCCGCGCCGCGCCGCCGCGGGCCGCGGCCGTACACCTCCGTCTCGGTCGCGTCCAGATCGAACGTCACCTCTTCAGTCACGTCTCGACCGAGCTGGCGGTCGACGCGGTCACCGACCCGCGCGAGCGCCCGCTCGATCGCGCGGACATGGGTACGCCGGTAACGCATCGCGAGTTGGCGTGCCGTCGGTGCCGACGGCGTCGCGGCGACTGCGCGCAGCGCCGCGCCCGCGGTGTCCGCGCGGACGTTCTCGATGTCATCGAAGCACTCCGCCCCCGCGATCTGGCACTCCGACAGCGACACCACCAGCGCACCGGGCGACAGCCCACGCCGGCGGGACTTGACCGCCCGCACCCCACGAGCGGCCGACAGCTCCGCGTCGACGAGCTCGACCAGCCGCGTGCGGCGCGCCAGCTCACCCACGATCGCCAGCCCGGCATACGGGGTCAAGCTCGGATCGTCTGCTCTGAACGACAGCCGTCCGGGTCCTCTGTAACAGTCACTGTCGTTCACCCGCAAGGTGGCATCACCTCACCGTCAAAGTTGGACTTCGCACCCCAAACAATGACGGCCCAGTCGGACGGAAAGCCCCGCATTTGCGGGGCTTTTCTATGCCCCAACCAAATATCTCATCGATCCCGGCAGACGATCCCCTACCAGCTAACCCACTGATTAGGTCTGAGTCCCAGGCGCACGTGATCCTGAGCCGTGCGGAGATCCGCCCGCACCGCACTGAGTACTGGGTGATGACCGATTTCGATCAGCCGTACTTCGAGGAGCGCTGCAGCGAGGTCTGCGGCCTGTACCTGAACCCGCCAGCGAACGCGCTGGTGCTCTCGATCGATGAGAAGACGAGCGTTCAGGCCAAGGGCCTCGCCCGGCCTGACGCGCTGCCCGCGCCCGGCAAGGACGCCCGGCGCGATTACGAGTACACGCGCAACGGCACGATGAACCTGTTCGCCGCGTTGCGGGTGCACACCGGCGAGACGCACGCGATGACCTGCACGACTCGTAACAGCCTTGATCTGATCCGCTTCCTGGAGGAGATCGACGACACGATCCCGCCGGCCAAGGGCCGGGAGATCATCGCGATCATGGACAACCTCTCCACGCACAAGAGCAAGGAGACCAAGGCGTGGCTGCGCGCGCATCCGCACTGGCGGTTCGTGTTCACCCCCAACCACGGCAGCTGGCTCAACCAGGTCGAGTGCTTCTTCGGGATCCTGTGCCGCCAACTCCTCAAGCACGGCCACTTCGACACCCCGCAGGACCTCGCCGAGCAGATGCTCGCCTACATCGAGACCCGCAACCAGACCGCGACGCCCTTCAAGTGGACCTACGCCGGCAAAGTCCTCAACGCATGAGTGCGCGGACTTACAGGAGCGACCACTAGTCGCCGATGTCTTCCGAGCGACAGTCACGGCCGGCCATGCGGGCTGTGACTGCTCCGGCCGCGGATCGGTCCGATCATCGCGGCGGCCGTCGGGACGAGTGTCTGGGGCAGGCGCCGGCGGCGCGCCCGCAGCGGTCAGACTCCGATCAGATGACCGCGAGCGACAGGCCGCTGAAGCTCAGCGATCAGCTTGAAGGGTGGCTGACCGGCGACGGCGAGAAGACAGTGGGGAGTCTCGTCGACGCGTTCGGCGATAAGAGCTTCGCGATCCTTCTCGTCTTGTTGCTCTGCGTTCCAGCGCTGCCGCTACCGACCGGTGGGGTCACTCATGTGTTTGAGATCATCGCCGCGCTGCTCGCGCTTGAGCTGATCGCCGGACGGCGCGAGGTGTGGCTGCCAGACCGGTGGCGTGCTCTCGCGCTTGCGGGCGAGAAGCAGCAGCGCTTCGTTGCGGCGCTGTTGAAGCTGATCCGCCGACTCGAGCGGTTCTCGCGCCCTCGGTTGAGCTTCCTGTTTCACCGCCGCTTCACCGATCTCGTTTACGGCCTGCTGGTAATCGGCGGCACGGCCGGTGCTTTCTTCGCCCCGCCGTTCAGCGGGCTGGATACCCTGCCCGCGCTCGGCGTGGTCCTGCTCTCGCTCGGCGTGCTCCTCGAAGACTTCGCCGTTGTGACGGCGGGGATTCTGGTTGGCGTCACGGGGGTTGCGCTCGAAATCGCGCTTGGTGCCGCGGCCCTCCACGGCCTGCGGACGATCTTCTAGCCAGCGCATGATCCACGTCGCCGCAGATCTCGCCGCATCGGCGGCGGCGAGCGGAGTGTCTACCCCTCACTCGCCCGATCACCGACCCGCCGCCGCCCACACGAGCCCTCGCGACGGAACTCCCGTGCCGTGCCGGCCTTGGATCGCGTATCCAGGCCTGGCCAGGAGAGCCCGGTGCAGCAGGTGACCACCACGGGTTGGGCGATCACCCTCGCCGTGATCGCAGCACTGCTGGCTCTGGACTGGCTGCTGCTCGGGCGCCACGCACACCCGGTGCGCTTCGGCGAGGCAGCCCGCTGGTCGGCCTTCTACATCGCCGTCGCGATGTTGTTCGGGGTCGTGTTCGGTCTCCTGTCCGGCTGGGATCTCGGCACGCAGTACTTCGCCGGATACGTGGTCGAGAAGAGCCTCTCCGTCGACAACCTGTTCGTGTTCCTGATCATCATCAACGCCTTCTCGGTACCCGCCGAGCAACAACCCAAGGCGCTCACAATCGGGATCACGATCGCGCTCGGCCTGCGAACGGTGTTCATCGCGCTCGGAGCCACGCTGCTCGCCGCCTTCTCATTCATGTTCCTGCTGTTCGGCCTCGCCCTGATCGGAACCGCCATCCAGCTGTTCCGCCACCGCAACAAGGACCCCTCGGTCGAGGACAACGCCCTCGTCGCGATCGCCCGCCGCGCCCTGCCGCTCAGCCGCGACTACGAACACGGACGGATCCTCACCCGAGTCGATGGCCGTCGCGTGTTCACGCCGCTGATGCTGGTGCTGATCGCGATCGGCAGCAGCGACGTCCTGTTCGCGTTCGACTCGATCCCGGCAGTGTTCGGCGTCACCAACCACGCCTACATCGTGTTCGCCGCCAACGCATTCGCGCTCCTCGGCCTCCGCGCCCTGTTCTTCCTCGTCTCCGGACTACTCGACCGGCTCGTGTACCTCTCCACCGGCCTGGCGATCATCCTCGCCTTCATCGGCGTCAAACTCGTGCTCGAGTTCGCCCACCAGCAAGACCACGCGATCCCCGAGATCTCCACCGGCCTGTCCCTAGCGGTGATCGCCGTCGTGCTCGCCGCCACCGCGCTCGCCAGCGTGTTCACAGCGCGCCGCGATCCCAGCATCCGCGCACACGCGGGAGCGTTGCGCGAACGGACCAGCAATCAACCCGACCGTTCGCCCGGGCACCGATCCGAGCCGTTGCCGTGAGCTGACTGCTGCCGTCCGGCCGAATCGAAGCGCATCTGCTCTACGCGAATGGGCAGCGGGCGCCAGCCTCTTGATCTGCTCTGCGGCTGGGGTCGGCATAGGACAGCGCCCGACTGGCCACTTCTGAGAGTCGGAGCGCTTGCTCTGGCGGGAGGTCTCATCATGTCGTGAAGCCGAAGGAAGTCTGGGCGGCTGGGTACGTATGGGGACGACTACCGCGCCCAGTTGCTGGGCTATTCGCCGCTGAGCGTGACGCGCTCGCTCACGGGTGATGATCGCGATTCGCCCGGGACCTGCCGCGCTTCCCGCTTCGGGATGCCTGCATAAGCTTCGTCCTCGGGCGTCAGTGCTCCCGATCGCAAAGCAGCGCCGGGTTTAAGCCGTCGCCTCGTGCGGCTGCTGCACGATCGGCGGGCTTCCTTGACCGGCTATGGGCTGCCGCAGTAGGGCGGTTGTGTTTGGCGGCGGGATATGGCGGCGGGGTTTCGCTGCGACGGTCACGTTTCGTAGGTTGGGACGATCACGGCGCGGGCCAGAGTGTGGCTGAACAGGTTGAACCCGAGCAGGGCCGGCGTGGTGTCGGCGTTGATGTCGAGGGTCTCGACGTCGACGGCGTGTATGGCGAAGAGGTAGCGGTGGGGGCCGTGGCCGGCGGGTGGGGCGGCGCCGATATAGCGGGCGGCACCGGCGTCACCGCGCAGCGTGATCGCCGCTGGGGGCAGGTCCGGGCTGTCCGGGGCGCCCGCCCCGGTGGGTAGCTCGGTGACGTCGGCTGGGATGTCGGCGATGGCCCAGTGCCAGAACCCGCTTCCTGTCGGCGCGTCCGGATCAAAGCAGGTCACCGCGAAGCTTCTGGTCTCGGCTGGGAAGCCTGACCAGGAGAGTTGCGGGGAGATGTCCTCGCCGCCGGCGCCAAAGACGCCGGAGACCTGCGGCAGTGACATTGGCTGCCCGTCGGCGATGTCGGTGCTGGTTACCGAGAACGACGGGACCTCGGGAAGGAACTCGTAGGGCAACTCCGGTCGCTGGGCGGCAGTCATGGCAACTCCTTGCGTCACGGTCAGGGGTACGCGGCAAACGTCACCCCAGGTCGCGCGTCAGGATAACGAGCAGCGGCATGCGAAGGCTCTTCCGGACCGGGCGGCCGAAGGAGTGCTGCGCCTCTTCCGACAGCACGCTCGATCGAGCTGCATGCTGATCCGGCCTTCGCCGCAAAGCGTCCAGAAAGGGCGCGCGGTGGGCTTCCTGCTCGCTGGATCCGAACGGCGCTGCGAACATCGGGTCGAACCGGTGAGCGGCGATCTCGACCGAGCATCAGCGCCGACGACGCCCGCTGCTTCCGCGTGTGCTGGCTATCTGCTTCGCTCCCCCCGCACAATCTCGCGCTGGGCGGACGTCTGCCCCCGAATGCTCGGCACCCGACCCGCTCCGGGAAAACCAGCGGCGTTCCCGCTGCGCCGCTCGTAGCGCGTTGGAGTCGCGCGGGGCGACTGTGTCGCGGGAGCCTCTGCCGGGCACCGAAGTTGATACCCGGCGCGTAACCGTCAACGATGGTCTCGGGGCATCCGATAGAGCAGATGGCTGCCGAGGCCGCGGGCGGACTCGGTCGTCCGCGCGTGGTTCCATGCTCCCGCACGGGCCAGCCAACCACGGGAAGGATCGGCGGCGGAGCTGCGAGCTACTTCTTGGCGGCGGGCGCCGGGCCTTGTGCCACGCTGGGAGCGCCCGCGGACCCGGGCAGGCGGTAGCCTCGTTCGGCTTTCGCGATCTCGCCGCCCTTGGCCAGTTTGGAGAGCGTCGTGCTCACGGTCGCACGACCGAGCCCGGTCAATTCGGCGACCTCGCTGGCAGTCAGCGCGCCGTCATTTGAAAGCGCGCTGAGCACCTTGGCCTTGGTCGCGCCCGACGCGGACCGCGCTGGCGGGCTCGCAGCGCGGGTGCGGGGGGAGGGCGTCTTCGGCAAGGCCGTGTTCGCCGCGGAGGGCTTCGCCGCCGGTTCCTGTGACGCCGGCCACGGTCTCGCGCGCTCCGCAGTTGCTGTTGTTAAGCGCTCGCGCGGATCGAGCGCGATGAGCGCGCGACGCAGCTTGTCGGCTTCGGCCAGGAGCTGGTCAAACCGCTGCTGGATGTCCTGGCGAATTCGATCGATCAAGGGATGTTCGAGCTCTTTGGTCTGCGTGGCGGCGGGCGATTCGATTTGGATTGCGAGTCCGCCGATCGTGGACGCGAGGCCTTGGTAGTTCCCGATCAGCAGGCACAATTCGATCGCTTCGCGGTTGCTGAGAGTCGCTTGCACGGCGCTCCAGGTCGTGTCCGAGAGCGCGCGGCGAGCGAGCAGCTCGTCGCTGACGGCCAGCAGCGCCCGCTGACGTTCGGTAAAGCTACCCGTGGGATGACTGTTGGCCACGCCTGCGACCTCGTCGGGCGATAACCCCACGCGTAGCGCGAGCGGCACGTGCTGGTGCCACTCGTACGCGGAGCGGCATTGCCACGCGACTCGCAGGATCACCAGTTCGGTGTCTTGCCGCGGCAGCTGACCGAACGGCATCAGGTGCGCCGAGTAGCGCAGCCAGGCGCGGAACAGGCGCGGGTGTTGGCCGAGCGTCGTGAAGATATTCGGGGGGCCGCCAGGGGTGACGCGCCCGGCGAGCTCAGCGACGATCCTCGCCAGCGGTCGTAGTTCGCGCGGGCGGGCCGGAGCAATCCGTGGCTCGCGGCTGTCCGCGGGCAGTAACGCTTGCAGCCTGGCGAGGGTTGCGTCTTGAGCGCGCTGGCGGCTCACGCATGGATCATGCCAGCTAGCTACTTCCCCCGGACAAAGAGGAGTTACGGCGCTAAGGCGCTTTTCTGGGCGCCTTCGTCTCGGCTCCTCACGGTCGTTGTGCTGCCTCCGTTGTCCATATGCGTCGTTTGGTCTCGTATTCGGGCGGGAGAGCGCCTTCCAGTGCCTCGGCCGCGTCGAGTGCGTTCAGTGCCGAGCGGTAGTCGCCCCAGCGGGCGTCGCCGTCGGCGATCAGGAGGGTCAGCTCGAGGGCTTCGTGACGCTCAGTGTCGGCAAGCGCGGGACCTGGCACGGCGGCCCGATCAACGAGCGGCTCGACGGCGAACGTCATAGGACGAGCGGTCGCCAGGTACGGAGCGAGGTAGCGGCCGGCGATCTTCGCCGGCGGCCACCACAGCGGTTGATCCGACGCGGCCGACACGGCCGCCCGGTTGTGGCGATGGCCGGGCTCGTCGATCGCGACCGATGCCTGCGCGGGGACGCGATGCGGCTCGCTGCGGAGGTACAACGGCGCACCGGCGGTCATCAGAAGACCCCGCAGCACCGGCCGGAATGGCGTGGGTGTGAGCGCGGCGCCGGCACGCGCCGCGATCACTTCAGCGACCGCGTCGGCCTGCTGCGCAGCGAGGCCACCCTGCTTGAGCGGGAACGACGTGATCTCGCCGGCGGCGTAAACATCGTCCAATCCCGCAACCCGCCCGTGCCTGTCCACAGGGATGAACCCGTCAGCGTCGGCCGGGAGCCCGCTCACCCGCGGGCCCACAAGAAGCGGGAGCGTGACGACCCGGTCGGCGAACATGACCGCACCGCCCGCCAGCACGAGCTCTCGGTGCCTGACCAGCGCCGGCATCGATGAACAGCGCAGCGTAATCTCGAGCGCCGCCAGCATCGGCCTCAGCGCCCGCGACGCTTCGGGGCCGAACAGCTCCAACGGCTCCTCCTCGGGCGTCACGATAATCACGCGCCCGCCGCTGGCGTACTCGCGCAGATGCATTGCCGTCATCAACGCGAGTTCATACAACGGCAATGACCACACCTGCTCCCGCGCCAACGCGAACGCGACCACCCGGGACCGCCCCTCGACCAGCCCACCCAGAAGCGCCCGAAGCTCCGGCACATCCGCCCGACCGCCGAACGTCAGCGCGCCGGGAAGCGCAGCCGTGGCCCGCGCCCCGGTGGCGACAACGAGCACGTCGTACCGAATCCGCGCGCCCGACCCCGTCACAACCACGCGCTGTTCCGGATCGACGTGCTCCAGCGAGTCCCGCACGAGCTCAGCGTGCTGGTCGGCGACGACGTCCGCGATCTGATAGCTGCGCGCCTCGGCACGCCCGAACGCCTCAGCGACCGTCACCGGCCGATACACAAGCACCGACTCAGGCGCCAACAAAGTCACCGACACAAGGTGACCCGCAAGCGACCGCAACGCCAGCAACGCCTCCGTGGCGGCGATCCCGCCACCAGCGATGAGCACCCGCAACCGAGTCTCCCCTACCACTCGGGCTCCCCCGTCCACGCGACGACGTCGGTCCCCTCGAGACTCGAGGGGACTCTGACCGGCTCGGAGCGCGAAGGACACCGGCTAGTGGTCGCTCCTGTAAGTCCGCGCACTCATGCGTTGAGGACTTTGCCGGCGTAGGTCCACTTGAAGGGCGTCGCGGTCTGGTTGCGGGTCTCGATGTAGGCGAGCATCTGCTCGGCGAGGTCCTGCGGGGTGTCGAAGTGGCCGTGCTTGAGGAGTTGGCGGCACAGGATCCCGAAGAAGCACTCGACCTGGTTGAGCCAGCTGCCGTGGTTGGGGGTGAACACGAACCGCCAGTGCGGATGCGCGCGCAGCCACGCCTTGGTCTCCTTGCTCTTGTGCGTGGAGAGGTTGTCCATGATCGCGATGATCTCCCGGCCCTTGGCCGGCGGGATCGTGTCGTCGATCTCCTCCAGGAAGCGGATCAGATCAAGGCTGTTACGAGTCGTGCAGGTCATCGCGTGCGTCTCGCCGGTGTGCACCCGCAACGCGGCGAACAGGTTCATCGTGCCGTTGCGCGTGTACTCGTAATCGCGCCGGGCGTCCTTGCCGGGCGCGGGCAGCGCGTCAGGCCGGGCGAGGCCCTTGGCCTGAACGCTCGTCTTCTCATCGATCGAGAGCACCAGCGCGTTCGCTGGCGGGTTCAGGTACAGGCCGCAGACCTCGCTGCAGCGCTCCTCGAAGTACGGCTGATCGAAATCGGTCATCACCCAGTACTCAGTGCGGTGCGGGCGGATCTCCGCACGGCTCAGGATCACGTGCGCCTGGGACTCAGAGATCCCCACCTGCTCACCCAGCTCGCGATGCGTCCAGCGCTCCCGGCGCTGCCCAGACTCGGTCCCGGGTGGGCGAGTGCACGCCTTCGCGATCAACAACGCCCGCTTCTCCGGACCGTGCGTCAACGGGCGCCCCGACCGCGGCCGATCCCGCAGCCCCTCCATTCCCAGCTTCGTATAACGCCCCCGCCACTTCTTCACCGTCCGCTCCGCGCACCCGACACGCTCAGCGATCTGCGCCGCCGTCAGCCCCTCACTCGCCGCCAGCACGATCCGCGCCCGCTCAACCATCCGCACCTCACCGCTCACCGCACGCGCGATCCGCTCGAGCTCCGCCCGGTCCCCACCGCCGATCTCGACCCGCCTGCCCGCACCCTTCACAGCCATCATCACCCTCCATCCTCGCCGAACATCTCGACGAGAACTTCGGGACCGCTGGCAGGACACCCTCACACGGGCACAAACTTGCAGGAGCCACCACTAGGCACCCTCACACCGTCCGATCAGAACCATAGGCACACCTACCTTCGCAGTCCGCTGCGTGTCACCGCCCACGCTACCCAGCGCCTGCCCGCGACTCATCCGCACCCAATCCTGACCCGTGTACGTATCTCCCCGCGGCCGCCAAGCCATCACTCGGGCAGGTGGCTCGCACCACCCACCCGCGGCGACCTCCGCGGGGCTGGGTTCGTCAGTAGTCATCCGTTTCTCCTCGTCGGGATGCCCCCGATGTGGGGGCTCGCATGAGCGTCGACCATACGGCGCATGCGACCCTCCCACCGCGAGGTGCATCCATGACCGTGTTGGTGACGGCCGCCTCCGAGCACGGCGCCACCGGTGAGCTCGCAACTGCGGTCGCAGAGGCTCTTCGCCGCCGTGGCCTGGACGTCGTGGTCATGCCCCCGGACGATGGTTGCAGCATCGAGGAGTTCGGTGCGGTGGCGCTCGGTAGCGCCGTCTGCTCCGGCCATTGGCTCAAGCCGGCCACGGACCTGGTTGAGCGGTCCGCCGCCGCACTCGCCGCGCGCCGGGTGTGGCTGTTCTCGAGCGGCCCTTGCGGGATCCCGCTCGCAAGTTGGTGCAGAAGATGGGCGCGGACCCGGTCGACATCGCGGCGATCCGTGCAGCGACCGGCGCACGTGAGCATCACATGTTCGCGGGCAAACTTGAGCGTAAGGACCTGGGCCGCCCTCAGCGAGCTGCGCTGACGATGTTCCGCGGTCTCGAGAGAGATTTTCGCGACTGGACCGAAATCGACCAGTGGGCGAACGCGATCGCTGGCGGCCTGCAGGCGGAGGAGCCCTGAGCCCCGGGGCCGTCAGCGCTCGTCGGCGTCGGAGGATGCGCACGCGTGAGCCGGCGGCCGGCTTCAGGCTCCTGATCTCGCTGCTCGGCGTGGTGCTCGCCGGGTGGCTCTCGGCGTGCGGTGGGACGGGCGGACCCGCTCCCGCGAAGAACCTCGATAACCGCCGGCTGCAAACGGACATTGCGGTGATCTGTCACGACGTGTCTGCGCATGCGGCTCGGCTGACCGATGGCGTTCGTGCTCGTCTGCGGGCCGATGCGAGCGGGCTGGTCTATCTGTTTCGTAATCCGGACTCGCTGAATCCGCGACGTGATACCCGTCGCAGCATCGAGCTCGCGCTCGAGGACCTCCAACGATGCGATCCGACTGCTGCCACGCTGCTGCGATCGGGCCCAGGCTAGGAACTCCGCCCGCGCTGACGCCGGCGCCGGTGAGCTGTCACACGGCGGTGTCCTGATCGGTGAAACCCCCGGCCGGGGTTTGCGTGCTTTGTGCGGATACGGTGAGGACGGGCCGGGCGTATGTTCGAGCGCAGCGTATGCGAATGCGAATGCCCGTCAGGTGGCTCAGGAACCGCCTCGGTCGGCTGGTCGTGCTGGCGATCGTGCCGGCGTGGCTTGCGGGCTGCGGCGGCGGCACGTCGGCAGGCACCTCGACGCAGCCCGCCACGACGGTATCGCCGGCCTCACTCGAGCAGCAGTACGTAGCCGTCGTCAAACAGGTTCAGCCGCAGGTGGCGCAGATCAGGACCGGGTCGGGCCTGGGCTCGGGAGTGATCTTCGACACCCGCGGGAACATCGTGACCAACGCGCACGTGATCGCGGGCGGTGGGAACCTCGTCGTGACGCTGGCCGACGGTCATCGTTATCCGGCGACGGTGGTTGGAGCGTATGCGCCGGACGATCTTGCGGTGATCACGATCGGCCCGGGCCGTTCTCTGAAGCCGGCTCGGTTTGCGGACTCGTCCAAGGCCGAGGTCGGGGACATCGTGTTGGCGGCCGGGAACCCGTTGGGGCTGCAGAGCAGCATCACCGATGGGATCGTGAGCGCGCTTGGTCGTAATGTCAGCGAGGGTCAGGGGATTGTGCTCCCGAACGCGATCCAGACCAGCGCCGCGATCAATCCCGGCAACAGCGGAGGCGCGCTGGTCGATCTCTCGGGTCAGGTGATCGGCATCCCGACGCTCGCGGCGGCTGATCCGCAACTCGGGGGTGCCGCGTCGGGTATCGGCTTCGCGATCCCGAGCAACACGGTGCGCGATATCGCCGGCCAGATCATCCAGCATGGTCGGGTCGTTGACTCGCATCGCGCGGCGCTCGGCGTCAGTCTCGCGGACAGCCTCGAGCGACCCGGTGCCCTGGTCGGCGCGCTGCAGCCCGGCGGCCCGGCAGAGCGAGCGGGGATCGTCGTCGGTGACGCGATCTACGCGATCGCCGGAAAGGACGTGGCGAACGCCGAGGCGCTCGCCACTGCCCTCGCCGGCCTGCAGCCGGGCCAAACGGTCGACGTGGCGATCACACGGCCTGACGGGACGAGCGCGACCGTCAAGGTCAAGCTCGGCGAGCTGGCCGGAAGCTAGCTCGGAAGTCGCGGGGGTTGTGTTGCCGCGACCGGCTTCGGGATCGCTGTCGCCTGATCGGCGGGTGAGGATGCGGGTCCAGTCAATCCTGACCAACGCGACCAGCCCGCAGAGCATCAGCACTTGAAGCGCGATGCCGAGCGGGGAGGTGAATGCGCCCTTGATGATCGTTCCGGGGCTTTCCTTGGCCGCGGATGCGGCCGTGACGTAGATCGTGTAGCTCACGATCCGGCCGGCGAAGAAGGCCGCGGTCAGCGGCAGCAACGGCGCGTCGACGAGCCCGGCGGCGACGAACAGTTGCGCTGAGGGGAGTGGCGAGAGCGCGAACAGAGCGAGCCCGGCAGCCGCGCGTTTGGGGCCGCCGGCGATCGCGTCGCGCGCGGCCTCGAGGTTGGCGATCCGCTTCGGTGAGAGCCGGTTGCGAAACCGCCGGCTGCCGTAGGCGAGCGCGAGCCGTCCGCCCGCGGCCGCCGCTGCGCCGACAAGCACGAGCGGGATCGCCGCGAGGTCTGATTGGAGGCGGAAGAAGACGAGAACGGCCCACGTCGGCGGCCCGAAGGCGGGGAGCAGGTTGACGCCGAACACGACTCCGGCGAGAACCAGATACCCCATGAGACCCAGTCAGCAGCCGACCCTCTGAGGGGTCATCGGTGGCCTGCCCAGTTGGGCGCTCGGCAGTTCGCCGCACTTGAGGGGACTCTTGGGGGTCTGCGGGGTTCTACCGCGGCGCTGTGGGCGCGATTACGGATGTGCGCGGATGCGTGCGGGGGGATGCTGGGGGCGTGGAGTCGGCTCAGGCATCGTCGGCTACGGCGGCGGTGGCTCGCGGGCGACGACGGCGAGCCGGTGTTCGCGACGCTCTCGGTTGGCTGGTCGAGCATCGCTATCGGCTGCTGTCGGGGATCGCGGCCGGCTCGATCGTCGTCGGTGGTGCTTTGTATCTGGCGGGGGAGCAGGCGGCGGGCAGTGATGTGTGGGCGGCTGCGGTGGCGCTGTTGGCGGCTGAGCTTGCGGTCGAGGTGGTGCGTACGGTGATCGTCGATCATCACATGGGGGTCGACACGATCGCCCTGGTGGCGATGGTCGGAGCGCTGGCTCTGGGGGAGGAGTTCGCGGGAATCATCATCGGCCTGATGTTCTCCGGCGGGGCGACGCTCGAGGACATCGCCTCGGCTCGTGCTCGCCGGGAGTTGACGGCGCTGATCCAGCGCGCTCCGAAGGTGGCGCAGCTGCGGGTCGGCGAGCAGATCGAGCAGGTGCCCGTCGCGCAGGTGCAGACGGGCGATGTCGTTGTCGTGAGGACTGGGGAGGTCGTGCCGGTCGACGGCACGGTGGTCGGCTCGGAGGCGGTCGTTGACACGAGCACGTTGAGCGGCGAGCCGCTGCCGGTGACGATCGGGTCGGGGATGGCGGTCTTGAGTGGGTCGGCGAACGCCGGTTCCCCGTTTGACGTGCGCGCCGACAAGCCCGCGGCCGAGAGCGCCTACGCGGCGCTGGTGCGCCTGGTCGAGCAGGCGCAGGCGCACCGGGCGCCGTTCGTGCGGATGGCCGACCGTTACGCCGGGTTCTTTCTCCCCGCGACGCTGATCATCGCGGGCCTGGCCTGGGCGATCAGCGGCGACCCGGTCCGTGCGCTGGCCGTCGTCGTGGTCGCCACGCCGTGCCCGTTGATCCTCGCCGCGCCGATCGCGCTCGTCTCCGGACTCTCGCGCGCCGCCCGTTACGGGGTCATCGTCAAGGGTGCCGGCGCGATCGAGACGCTCGGCGAAGCGCGCACCGTGTTGTTTGACAAGACCGGCACGCTCACTGTCGGAACGCCCGACGTACGCGACCTCGTCCCCCATGGCGACCAGACGTCAGCGCAACTGCTCGCGCTGGCCGCTTCGGTCGACCGCATGTCCGCGCACGTGCTCGGCGAGGCGCTGGTGCGTGCCGCCACCGAGGCGGGGCTCCCGCTCCAGACCCCGACCCGCGTTCGCGAGGAACCCGGGCAGGGGATCCAGGGAGTGATCGACGGTCGCACGGTGGCGGTCGGGAGCCGGGCATTCATGCGCTCGGTCGGGATCCCCGAGGACGAGATCGCCTCCGCCGCTGTCCTGCGCGGCCACGGCTCCGGCGAGGCGCACGTGCTCGTCGGCATCGACGGCCACGTCGGAGGGGTGATCGTGATGGCGGACGAGCTCCGACCCGACGCCGACCGGATCGTCGAACGACTCCGCAGCGAAGGCATTCGCCACGTTGCGATGGCCTCCGGGGACCGTCGGTCCGTGGCCGAGCGGATCGGCCGAGAACTCGGGGTCGACCGCGTCTACTCCGAGCAGTCGCCCGAGCAGAAGCTCGAGGTCGTCCGCCGCCTCCGCGCCGACCCGGAGCTGAGTCCGGTGATCATGGTCGGCGACGGGGTCAACGACGCGCCCGCGCTCGCGCTCGCAGACCTCGGCATCGCGATGGGCGTCGCCGGCGCGACCGTGTCCTCGGAGACCGCCGACGCCGTGATCACGATCGACCGGATCGACCGCGTGGCCGACGCCGTGCACACCGGACGGCGGTCCCTGCACATCGCCAGACAGAGCGTGCTCGCCGGCATGGGCCTCAGCCTCGCCGCGATGGCGGTCGCAGCCGCCGGCTACCTCCAGCCGGTCGCAGGCGCCCTGTTCCAGGAGGTCATCGACCTCGCCGTGATCCTCAACGCGCTGCGCGCACTGCGCGGCTGAAGGCCAGCTCGATAGCGGAGCGCTCGTAGCTACTACGGATCGGTCGTGTGGCGTGGCCTGGTTGCCGGAGGTGTCGCAGTCGTCCAGGCTTGCTGCATGGATGCGAACCAGCCGAAGCGAGGTCGCGATGTTCACCACAATCGTGTGGGCGACGGACGGGTCAGAGAACGCCGCCCGAGCGCTCCCATACGCCCAAGCGCTGGCGACGGGCGAAGGAGCGATGCTCGTCGCCGTTCACATCGTGCAGGAGACGGCCGACACCAACGCGGAACGGAGCTCGGTTGCTGAAGGCGGCACTCAGGATGCGCGCGAATCGCTGCGGAGGTTGGTCGACGAACTCTCGCAGGACGGGTTGAACGCGATCCTCAAGCTGGTGGATCTCGTCGGACCTCAGCCGGCGCAAGGGATCGCGGACATCGCCGCAGAGGTCGGGGCGGACGTGATCGTCATCGGCACACGCGGCCACTCGGCCATCGGCGGGCTCATCGGAAGCGTCACGCAGCGTCTCATTCAGATCGCGCCGTGCCCGGTCCTGTCTGTACCGCCCGCGCCCGTGACGGTCAGCTAAATCGCGCTGCCCCTCTGCTGTCGGGTTAGTGGTGGATGTCGCGTCGCTCGATCAGCACCGCGCCGGTGATCAGCAGCAGCACTCCCGCGGCGGCGAGGCCGATGAATGAGGCGGGGTCGATGCCGTCGCGCAGCGGAGCTCCGTAGTACCGGAAGGCGGATATCCAGCGCAGCGGCTCGAGCCCGTGCGCAAGTCGGCCGGCGAGGTCGATCGCGTACATCGCCACGAGCACGGCCAGCGCGATGCCGGTGACCGTCCTGGAACCGTGGAGGGCCCCGCACGCGAGCGCGGACACGCCGGCGAAGAAGAGCGCCAGCGGCCACACCCCGATCGCGCCCGCGATGACCAGCCCGAGCGAGATGTGTGTTCCGGCGATCCGTCCGGCGATGAACGTCATCGCTCCCGTGATCGCGAGGATCGTGACCGATACGACCGCAGCGACGATGGAGTGGCCGACCGTCAGCACCGAGCGGGAGAGCGGAAGGGTGAGGATCGTGTCGAGGTCGCCGCGCTCCTCGGCGCCGACGATCGGGCCGGCGACGGCGCGGATCGCGAAGTAGCCGATCGCCAGCGGCACGATCAGGCTGAACATCTCCGCATGGACGTAGCCCTCGACGGTGTTCATCGCCTGGACGCCGAACGCCTCCTTCAGACCGGCCGGGTAGTTCTTGGAGATGTCCTCGATGGAGCTCTGCACGGAGGGGTAGATCGCGGCCATGAACGCTCCCAGCGCGCCGAGCGACCCGCCCCACACCAGTGCTGAACGCCGACGGTCGAGCAGGCCGCGCCGCACGACCGCGCGCAGACCTGTCGGCCAGCCGGGCGCCTGGCAGCGGCGCTCGGGCACGAGCGACACCGGTTCGCGGATGCCGGTGGTCATGACGCCTCGTCCCGGCCGTAGTAGGTGAGGAAGATCTCCTCCAGCGTGGGCTCGGTGAGCTCGATGTCGTGAACGGTATGCCGGGCGGCGGTCTTGACTACCGCATCCAACGCGCCCGTCGCCTTGAACGACACGTGAGAACCGCTGACCTCGAGTTCGCTGACGCCGGGGATGCGGGCGAACTCGGCCGCATCGATCGGTGACTCGAAGTCGATCGAGACGTGGTGGTAGGCGCGTCCGCGCAGGTCTGCGACCCGCTCCACCGCCGCCAGCCGGCCCTCGCGGATGATCGCGACGCGGTCGCACACCCGCTCCACCTCGTCGAGGTCGTGCGAGGACAGGAAGACCGTCCCGCCACCGTCGCGGTACTCGGAGACGACGGCGAGGAACTCTTCCTGCATCAACGGATCGAGGCCCGTCGTCGGTTCGTCGAGCACGAGCAGCTCAGGGTCGTGGAACAGCGCCTGGATCAGACCGATCTTCTGACGGTTGCCGGTGGAGAGCTCCCCGATCCGCCGGTCCAAGTCGGCCTCGAATCGCTCCGCCAGCGACGACGCCGACCCCAGGTCGCGCATCCCGCGAGCCTCCGCACAGAAGCGAAGGAACTCGCGGCCGGTCAGCGCCGGGTCACAGCTGAAATCGCCCGGCAGGTTGCCGAGCCGAGCCCTGATCGCGAGACTCGCCGCCCGGCTGTCGAGGCCGAACAGCAACGCACGACCACGCGTCGGATGCAGCAGGTCGAGCAGGGTCCGGATCGTGGTCGTCTTGCCCGCGCCATTGGGCCCCAGGAACCCGTACACCTCACCGCGGTCCACTTCGATCGAGACGTCCTCGATCCCCCGAGAGCTGCCGTAGCGCTTCTTCAACTGATCGGTCTCGATCACCGCCGGTATACCAGGCGATCCGTGCACTGGGGTCACTCCCCGCGCGGGCTCTCACCGCCGCCAACTGCCGCTCTCGAGATTGGGTAACGGCGTCGCGCGCCCCAATAAACGCCTCCGGCGGCAAGGAGCAGGATCAGGATCCCGGCGCCGAGGGTGGCGATCCCGATCGTCAACAGGTGCGGGAAGCGGGCGCCGACGCTGAGCTCGGCCGCGACGTTCGGGGTGCCCGCCGCGTTCATCAGCACGATCCGCCAATTGCCGCTCTGAGCCGTCCAGGTCAGGAGCTGGTCTCCCGAACCTGTAGCGCTCGCCACCCAGATGCGGCTGGTCGTCGGCGCGGAGCTCGGCGGCCCGCCGGGAAGGGCTCGGAACCCGGAACGCCGGGCATCAAAGCCGGTGGCCTCCTCGCGGGCGACCCCGGCCAGGTACGAGTTGACGGCGGCCTCGGGCGCGATGCCGATGAACACGGGTCGGTCGCTATGGACACGGATCCTGACCGTGCCGAGCAGGTCGCGGGCGACGAACCAGTCGTTCGCGGTCCCCGCCCGGTAGCTGTCGGAGACCAGCGCGTAGGTGCTGGTCGAATACGAGGCCGGATCGCTCATCACAAAGCCGTCAGCGTCACGCTGGGTCTGGTCGACCACGATCGCCGTCGCGCCGGCGATCGCAAGCCCGACCCCGATCAGCGCCACGACGCTGGCAATCACGATCAGCACGACCCGCCCCGGACCAGATGCGGTCCCGGACACGCGACTACTAGTCTGCACCGGCGAGGGGGCGACGAGCGCATCGGCGTTCGCTGCCAGCTGGCCGCCGTCCGGGTTGGTGCCCGGCTGCGATGAGGGAGCGACCGCCACCGTACCGGTGTCGGTCGCCAGGTCGTCCTCGCCGGCGTCGAGCTGGAACGGCGGGTACTCGGCCGTCATCAGCGCGGCGTAGGCAACAACCCGCAGCGCCCACCGGTTCAGGCCGATCACGAGGTCAAAGACCGAACGCGGATAGACGCCCCGGAACAGGAGCACGACCACACCGACGAGCACCAGCACGCCGATCAGCCCGATCCACGTCAGACCGCCCCAGGAGCGGGTCGAGGCGGTCCAGGCGAGCGTACCGCCCCCGCCGATGAACACGCCGGCGATCACGTACTGCGGAATCCCCAACAGCCACCAGCCGATCAACGGCAAGCCCCGACGCTGATGCTCCGGGTAGTCGACCTCGAGCCGGGCCGGATAGTCGGGAACATCGCCCAGCGTGAACGGCGGATAGCGATCGGTCCCGTTCGCCCCGTAGGCATAGAAACCCACCCGCCACGACCAGCGCAGCACACCGACGTTGAACGCGAACAGACCCCGCGGATAACGCCCCGTGAACAACATCGCCACGAACGCCCCGAACGCGCACACCACCAGCCCGATCCACAGAAACGCCAGCACAAAGTAATGCGGGATCGCCAGCAGCCACTTGAGCAACCACAACCACCGCGACGGCTCATCGAGATGCCCCTCGACCCGGACCGGATACGACCTCACCGGTGAGAGCGTCGCCTCCATGACACCCACTCTCGCGCCCACGACGACGCTCGTCATCCGCGCGAACCCCCAGGCCGATTCGCGGCTTACCCGCACACCGCCCCCTTGTGGCGAGGTGAGCAGCCGTCCCTGACCGCCTGAGCGGAGCACATCCAGTGCCCGTCGGTAGTTGGCCGCAACACACTCCCGGACGACGTCCCGATGGCGGGCCGGAGCAAGAGCGAGATGCTCCCAAGAGTCGCGGTCGCGAG
The DNA here is from genome assembly GCA_963816005.1 of uncultured Solirubrobacteraceae bacterium. Classification (GTDB taxonomy): domain Bacteria; phylum Actinomycetota; class Thermoleophilia; order Solirubrobacterales; family Solirubrobacteraceae; genus Palsa-465. The sequence goes on from CAWFKF010000100.1 coordinate 46,669, forward strand.
CTTTCGCGATAAGACCCAGCCTTGGAGGCACGATCATGAACGCGATCGTTGTATACGAGTCCATGTACGGAAACACGCGCGCTGTCGCTGAGGCGATCGCCGACGGACTCGGCGAAGCACGGGTACTCGCGGTCGGCGACGCCGGACACGACCTTCCGGCCGTGGACTTGACCGTCGTTGGTGGCCCGACACATATGCACGGCATGTCGACGTCGCTCAGCCGCCGGATGGCGGTCGAGGCAGCCAAAGAGGACGGCGCGGACACGCTCGACCCGTCCGCCGCCCAGGGGCCGGGCCTGCGCAGCTGGCTCCGTGAACTGCCGACCAGCAAGGGCTCCCTCGCGGCGGCGTTCGACACCCGCCTCGACAAACCGCCAGCCATGACCGGCGTCGCTGCCCGCGGCATCTGGCGTCGCCTTCGCCACCGCGGCTACGAGGTGCTCAGCAGCGAGAGCTTCCTCGTGCAAGACGCCGAAGGACCACTCGCCGACGGCGAACTCGACCGAGCCCGCGCCTGGGGCGCCCAACTCGCCGAGCAAATCGCCGCCCGCAACGCAAGCCCCGAACCAAGCCGAACAGGCCCGTAAGTACGCTCACGCGTCGCTTGCGGAGCGACACCGATCTCAATGGGAGGAGACCGCGCTTATCTGCGATCCCCTCCCGAAAGTGGCCCGTTAACCCTGGGGCTAGCGGAACAGGCCTGGGTCGGGCCGGCGGTCGCGACGGTCATCGCGCCGGTCACCCAGGTCGTCTTGGCGGTCATCGCGACGATCACCGCGGTCATCACGCCGGTCATCACGACGATCATGACCCCGGCCGAGCAGACGGGGACGATCGCCTCTATCTCTCAACAGACCCATCTTCATGCTCCTTTCACGGTGGCTTGGCGATCCGCCTCGACGGCGGCGATCAGCGCTTGGGTCGGGATCCGGCCGCTGGCTACCAGCTGCCCTCCGGACCGGCGCACGGCCGAGCCGAACGGCGCCGCCCATGTGTTCTCCCACACCAGCACGGCGGCCGCGCTTCCGGGCTCGAGCGATTCGCCGATCTCGGCGACGTCCTCCTCGGCGAGCAGGACCGCGAGGTCGCTTTCCAGAGCGCGCAGCTCCCCGACTGCACTGTCGTCGGCGTCGCGCAACTCGCTCGCCTCGACCGAGCCGTCCTCGTCCTTCATGAGCACCACCAGGTCAAGCACGCGGACGGTATTGCTCTCGATCAGCGCCTTGAGCTCGGCCGCCATCTCACCCGAGAAGGTGGCCGTGTCAGCGGGAAAGGCCACCACGAGGTAGTCAACCGGCCCGAGTTCGTCAACGTTGATATCGGGCATGTCTGCTCTCCGATCTGTGGCCCCGTTGTCATCCGCACGGGTCAGTGCCGGCACATGGGGGCGGGATTCCGTGTCGACTCCCGGTGCCCGTCTCAGTTCTTTCGAGGCTTGCATCCACCACCGGCCGCGCAACCGGTCTAACGTGCAAATCCACTCCGTAGTTCCCTCCGAGGACCGGCCGGTACGCCGCCTCGGGTCGCGTCGCGTGCGGCGGCTTCGTAGCATCCAGCGGGCGCGGCATCTCTGCGGGGAGTTCCGCTCGGTGGTGCGGGTTTGTCCGGATATGTCGGGGTGAGCGGGTCACGAGACTTGATCTATGAAGTCGCATCGTATCGCGCTGATTCTTGGCCAGCGTGTGTGTTGTGCTGTACGGCGCGCTGCTGCGGCGGCGGATCATGAGCTGGGGAGCGACAGCGGCTGAGGCGGCTGCGCGGCTACCTGGAGACGAGCTGCTCGAGGACGCCGACGGCGTCTCGACGCGAGCGATTGCGATCAACGCGCCCGCTGCGGCTGTGTGGCCATGGCTCGCCCAGATGGGCCCATTGCCCCGTGGCGGCGCCTACACCTACGACTGGATCGAGAACCGCCTCGGCCTCGATATGCACAGCACGGACCGCATCCTGCCAGAGTTTCAGCACCCCGAGATTGGCGACATGATCGGCTTTGGCTCCAACCGCATGCGACTCGAACGGGTCGAGCCCGAGCACGTACTCGCCTGGCGCTCAGAGGATGGCAACTGGGTCTGGACATTCGTGCTCGATGAGCGTGACGGTCAGACGAGGCTGGTCAGTCGCAATCGCTTCCGACTCCCGACGCTCGGCGCGCGAATCGTCATGCTTCCGGTGGAGCCCGGCTCGCTGGTGATGGAACGGAAGATGCTCCACGGAATCAAGCAGCGCGCCGAGCAGCTCACCTCGGCACCTCCACATCGGTACGTGGACTAACACCATGACAGCCGGCCTCGTCGCCGGCGGTGACGTGCGTGGCACTGGTCGCGGCGTTCGGCGCATCGACGAGATCCCTCACGGTCATCCAGCACGACCATCGGATGCGACGCGCGGTCGTGGAGAGCATTACCCGCGGCTTGCCGGCGCTTAACCGACGGGTTGGAATGATCGAGCCCATCACGACCTCGCTCGCTCTCATGATCAACATCGGACTTGACGTCGCCATCTTGCTCGCTCTCTGCGGAGTGATGCTCGCCGTCTACCGGGCCATACGAAGGCCGTACGCGGATGATGGCCTGTCTGCTGTGGGTGGCGACGGTCCCTCGCGCTCGGACCTATCTGGCGAGCGGCGCCTTCGCACGGATGGTCCGCGCCGGACGAACCATGTAGGGCCCGCAACGCAACGCAGACGTGCGCCCGCCGCGCCACCCGCATAGCGTGCCTCTACCCGGGCAGCCAGTGCCGCCTGACGTAACGCTGGGTTGGCGGCGGGAAATCGTGCTAGCCGGTCGAGTGCACGGTTGCGCGCTGCCGTACCCCGCGGAGCATCGAGCCGGCCTCGAGCAGATCGCCGTTGTTCATGACGACACGGAAGAACAGCCACACCAGCGGGGCCGGCCAGACCGGCGTGTAATGCATTCGGGCCCGCATGATCAGCCGTGTGCTGCCGTGATGGTCATCGAGCACGAATGACCAGCCGAACCGGACGTGGGTGTACATCGGCAGGGGGTGGGTTGTCGAATACAGGACGAGTGCCCGTTCGGGTTCGAGGCGCTGGACGGTGAAGAACGCGGACCAGTCGGGGCTGTCGGGGATGCGATCGCCGACCGTGAGCGTTTGCAGCTCGGGGATGATCTGCTCGGCGCTGCGGTCCTTGATTCTCCACAGGATCCGGTCGAGCCAGTAGGGGGCGTACCAGCCGGCGCGGAATTTCGGGTAGCCCATCTGGACGAGCCACGGCCAGACCTCGGCCGGTGGGGCAGCGATCGTGATCGCCCGTGTGCTGCCACTGCGGGTCGCTCACCGCGTCGTCGCCCGGCTGGCCCGCCCGTTTCTCGGCGCGGGTGGCGAGGGTGGTGCGTCCCCAGCGCTCGAGGCACAGGCCGGCGGCCACCGCGATTGTGGCCGCTGCGCGTCCGGCGCGCGTCATCGCAGGAGGTAGCGGTCGAAGAATGCGGTCACCCGGCGCTGGTATTCGGCCGGTCGGGCGGCGAGGCCGCCGGTGTGGCCGGCCTCGGGGATCTCCCACAGCTGTTTGGGCGCTCTCGCCGCGCCATAGTAGGCCGGGGTCTGGTCCTCGCCGCCGCCGCCATGGCCGGCGTAGATGAAGAATGTTGCGCGCGGTGAGATCCGGCTGACCACGCGCGAGAGCGCCGGCGGCGGCAGGCTGTCCGACAGTACTGCGGTGGCCGCGGTCTGAGCGAGCAGCGGCGAGATCCAGCTGATCGGGCCGCGGCCGTCGACGGCGAGGTGGTCGCGGATTGAGCGCACCCCGGCTCCGTCGGCGACCACGGCGCGCAGCAGTGGCTGGTGCGCGGCGGTTTGGAGCATGAGCTCGCCACCGACCGACAGGCCGATGCCGCCGATCCGGGTCAGATCGACGTCCTCACGCGAGGACAGGAACCTGATCGCCGCGTCGAGGTCGCGCTCGCCGTTCCAGCCGTAGGCGTTGTAGTCGCCTTGGCTCTCCCCCGCCCCGCGCGGATCGAAGATCAGCACGCCGTAGCCGCGGCGGGCCAGCATCCGGGCCTGACCGACTGGGCCGGCGCGGCCCGGAAACGCGATCACCGCCGCCCGGTTGAGCGACGGCACGTACCAGCCGACCAACCGCAAGCCGTCACTGGTCCGAAAGCTCACCTGTTGATACGGCCGCCCCAGATCAACCGCCTCGACCGGCGAGCGGGCCTTGTGCGTGGCGAGGATCGACAGTCCGATCGGGACGACGACGAACACCGCCGCGAACAACACACTGAGCGCGAGCAGCATCCGGCGGGCATAGCGCCAGCCGAGTGAGCGGTCCTCGCAGCGCGGGCGCCACGCCCGCGCTGCCGCCAGCACTCCGCAGACGATCAACACACCGCCGGCCATCCCGGCGAGCATGCCCGTCATGTCGTCGCCGCCGCCCCCGGCGATGACGACATCGCGCGTCGACACACCGATGCCCGACACTAGCGCAAGAGCGCCGACGCTGCCGGCCAGCATCGCCTGCCACCAGGCTCGCATGCGCGGATAGGCGATCGCCAGCAGGATCAGGATCGCGGTCGGCACCAGCCCGCTCACGAGGTGATCTCCGGCTGCGGTTCCGGGCTCGGGATGGATCAACGCGTCATCGAGCACGGAGGCCACGATCACGGCGACCGCGATCCTGACCACAGCGACCTCGGACCCGGTGGCCCGTCGGCGTGCAGCGCGAACCAGCGGGCCTGGATCACGGGATGGCGGCGGCGCTGACGGCTTGACCGCCTCAGGGTTCACTGTGGCGCTCACGGACTCTGCCGCCCTTCGCCGAGCAACTCGTTGACACGGTCGTGGAAGACGCGCCAGCGGCGCTCGTTCTGGCGTACCAGCGTGGTGCTCTGCAGGGTGAGATCGATAGCCTGATCGATCAGCTCCGCAGCCGAGAACACCCACCCAACGGCGTGCCGTCCGTCCGCGAGGTCGCTGCGCAGTCCCGCCGCGGTGAAGTCGACGCGGGCCAGGATCGCGTTGGCGCGCCGAAGCTGGCGTGAGACGAGCAGGATCATCGTCGCGTTCTGCCAGTCGTGGGCGATGATGCCGTGGCGCTCTGCGAGCAGATCGGCCAGCTCGGGGAACTCGAGCAGCCCCTCGGCCACCGCCCACGACGCCTCCATCGCGCCCGCGAGCCACGTACCGGTCGCCTCGGCGTCCGCAGCCACGGTCTCGAGCTCGCGCACGATCCGGCCGATCTCCGCCGGCTCCGCCCCGGACTCCATGAACAGCACGCCGCTGGTCTCGATCGCCACCTCGCTGTTGAGGTCGCTCGCGCCGGCAAAGGGACTGGCGACCGGGGTCGACGCCGGGTGGGCGGTCGACCACTGTTCCGCGAGCGCCTTCAGCGCGCGGGAGGTCCGCGCCAGCGCCGCAGCGTCACGCAGCGGCGCCTCGCCGTAGTACTTCTCATGCTCACGGTGATAGCGGGAGAGATTGCTGAACACAGCCAGCATCGCCGCTCGCCGGCCATCAATCTGGCTGTCTGACGTCGCGGTCATCGCATCATCCTTCGGTCGGGACCAAGCTCTCGCCGGCGGTGGCGGTCATGTCTGCAGGTCTGATTCGCGCGCTCGCGTACATCGTTGCCACCCCGAGCAGCAGCGTCAGGAGCCCCGCGCCAAGGAGCACGACGCCGATCGCCAGCACGTGCGGCAGGCTCGCACCGACCCGGAGGTCCGCGGCGACGTTGGGCGTCCCCGCCGCGTTCATGAGCACGATCCGCCAGTTGCCGCTCCGCACCGGCCAGGTCAGGGTCTGATCACCGGACCCGCTCGCGCTGGCCACCCAGATCTGGCTAGCCGACGGCGCGGCGACCGGTGGTCCACCGGCGACGGTGCGAAACTCGGACTTCCCCGGGTCCAGCCGCGTCGCCTCCTCGCGAGCGACTCCGCTCAAGTACCGATTGGCGGCGGCTTCGGAGGCGATACCAACGAACACCCGCCGGTCGCTGTGAATACGGATCCGCACGGTGCCGAGCAACCCGCCGGAGACGAACCAATGCTGCGCGCTTCCGGGCCTGTAGCTATCGGAGACGAGCGCGTACGTCGGGGTCGAATAGCCGGTCGGCCTGCTCATCACGTAGCCGTCCGCGCCGCGCTGCGTCTCCAGCAGAATCGAGCTCGCCCCGGCATGGATGAGCACGAACCCGGCCAACATCGCGACGGCCCCGACGACAAGAAGCGCGACGCGCCTGAAGCGCCCAGCCGCCATCCGGCGGAGCTCTCTTCGACAGGCCCGAACCGCCGTGCTCATCACACCACTCCTTGACTCGTCCCAGTGTCCCGCCACCCCGCCATGCGCTCATCCGCAATCCCCACTCCATCGTGTCCGTAGTTGGCTGCGCCGCCCGGATCCCCAGCGCGAATCGCCCAGGCCTGTGGTCACGTACAGAACCCGGGCGAGTGCTTTTGTCCGGATGCCCGGACAGTGCGCAGCACAAGCGTCGAAGACGCGCAACCAGCCACAACGGAGACCACCACCGAACAGACGATCAGTGCCGAGCTGCGGAACGAGGCGCGCGAGCACATCCGCGATCACGCGCGCAAAAAAGCGGCTCGCATCAAGCGTCTCTCCCGCGTGCGCGAGTTCGTCCTCGGCGCCCAGGACGGCTCCTCGTCCCACTCGGTGTCGTCACCGGAATGGCCGCCGCCAACCCCGGACGCAGCGCGATCCTCGTCGCCGGCCTCGCCGAGGCCATGGCGGGGTGCATCGCGATGGGCGGCGGGTCATATCTCGCCAGCGAGGCCGAGGAGGGACTGTACGCGGCTGAGATCGCCGACGACGGCCGCGAGATCGAAGACGAGCCGACCCGAGAGATCGCCCAGCTCGCGCTCGTGCTCGAGTACGAAGGCCTCCTCCGCGAGGCGGCCGAACGCGTCGCCAACGCGCTCGTCGTCGGCCGGATCGCCCGACAGGCGTGGCCACGCGCCGGCCTGCAGGTGATGCTGAGCGGCTCCGTCAGCGCCGCGGTCGGGTTCGCGATCGGTCACCTCGTGACCACCCTCACCGCCTGACACTCGAGGGGCAGGCAGCTGGTCGCAGCACCCGGGCCGCGGCGGTTAACCTCGCTCCATGAGGAGCCACCGACAACCGATCATCCTGTTGCCGAGAGGCGTGATGCCGGCCGCGCTGGCCTAGGGCCAGCTGCTCGAAGCGCTCGGTGAGGGCACTGCGGCGATCGCGAAGGATCCCGAGGTCTACACGAGCGACCGTCCACCCCCGACTACAGGCTCTCGGATGAGGTCGCGGGAATCGTGCGCGTCGCCGATCACGCCCGCTTCGATCGGTTTCGCCCGTCGGCCACTCGGGTGGCGGCGCCTGTTCGCCCGCGTTCACGACCCGCCACCCAGAACGGTTGCTCAGCCTCGTGCTGATGGAGCCGGCCTGGGCCGACAATGCGGCCCAGACCGCTGAAGAGCAGGCCGTGTGGCAGGAGTTCGACCGGATCCAGCACATGTCGGGCAACGAGCTGATGCGCGACTGCGTCCGCATCCAACTTCGCCCTGAAGTCGGACCACCCGCACCCCCATGGGGCCAACCGCCACAGTGGATGGGCAGCCGCCCGGCCGGGCTCAAGGCGATGATCCACGCGTTCCGGACCGACGAGCTCGACCTCGACGCGCTGCGGAGCTTTCACCAGCCCGTCTACGCCGCGCTCGGAGGGCTCAGCAACCCCGACTACTACCAGCGAATGGCTGATCGGCTCGCCACCGTGTTCCCCGACTTGACGGTCGAGATCTACACCGGCCGCCACCACTTCGACCCTCCCCGCCGCGCCGAGCCCGCCCATGTCGCCGCCGCCCTCCAGGCGCTGTGGGCAGCGATGCCTGGATCGGCCTGCGTGGTCAGCCACTGATCCTCGTCAGCCATATCAATGCTCTGCGATGGATGTCTGCCATCTGCGCGGGACTGATGGTGTGCGTCGCTCCCGGATATGTGACCTGGGCGCAGTCGACGGACACCGCATGGGCCGCGCGGCAGGTCGCGGCGGCGAGCATGACGGGCTCGGCTCGGTCGGCGGTGCCGTTGAAGAGCAGCATCGGGGGATGGCCTCGACGGATGTGCGCGGGTTGTTCGTATCCAGCGAGGCTCACGACTGCTCGCACCCGGTCTGGGAACTCGCCCGCCGCCCGGAGAACGGTCAGCGCACCGGCGGAATATCCCCAGAGCACGACGGAAAGCGGCGATAGGGTCGGCTGTGCGCGGAGTTGTGCGAGCGCCGCAACCGTGTCCTGCACAGCTCGCTCGAGGGCGCGCTCGCGATTCTGGGCACCGCCGAGGCGGTAGTCGATCGTGGCCGTCGCGTAGCCATCGGCGGTCAGCAGGCCGGCCCACGCGTCCATGTCGGCGCGGCTGCCCCCCACGAAGCCGCCACCGTGGACGAGGACCACGAGCCCGCGCGCCGCGGGTGGCCAGCGGATCGTTATTCCCATCACCCTGCCTGACGCTGTGCGGTAGGACAGCTGCGTGGACCCCGTTGACGTCGGGCGGGTCGGTCGCACCTGGCCGCGGTCTTGCGTGGAACGGCAGCCGCCTGCGGCAATGAGCCACGTGCTCGCCAGCGCGAGCGGCAGCAGCACCGCGCGTCCATGGGGCCCACGTAGCGAGAGTTGCATCCGTCGGCGTGTTTGCATCGAAGCCAGCACCATGCCAACGGTAGGCCGAACACACGAGCCCGGCCACTGCTCATCCGGACGCGCGCAGCCACGCCTCGTCGACGACGCCCCCATACCCTGCGAACTCGATCGCGAGCGCAAGCGCGGTCGATAACCGGTCCAAGCGCACACTGACCCGTCATGCCTCGGCGGCTCCCGGCTCCCGCGATGTCTCGGATGAGCCCGCTGCGCGAGGAGGAGCGCAATCGCGCGCGGGGCCCACGCGATTCCACTCGGCCTTCCAGACCGCTGCCGCTGGGCCGGAGTCGCGGCTGCCGCACTGTCGGGGCGAGCTCGGACGAAGCCGCGGTCCGCGAATGCGCGGCCCGATGGTCTGGCTGTGCGCGTTTGCGACGGCGCGCTGGTCGCGGGTCGAGGTCAGGACCGCCCACACGAGCAGGCCGACACCGTCAGTAGCGCGAACGCCGAGAAGCAGGCGTTGAGAACGATCATTGAGGTTTCCATGCGTTCCTTGTGCTAATCGTGGTGTGAGAGCCACTGACGCGAGATCACCGTCAGGAGCGTGTGCTCAACGCTAGGCGCAGCGTGGTAAAGCGACGGTAATGCGCCGGTGAGGGCTTGGAAAAGGCGCCCTCGCCGCTGCACCGTGGATCGGTTGCGTCAAGATGGCCGAATGGAATCCTCAGGCTGCGTGCTGGTGGTTGATGACGAGACGAACCTCAGGCGCCTGCTGCGCGGCTACCTGCAGAAGGGCGGCTTCACGGTGGTTGAAGCCGCGAGCGGGCTCGATGCTCTGTCGCTGCTGCGTATCGAGGAGATCGATGTCACGCTCATCGATGTGATGCTGCCCGGTATCGATGGTACGCGCGCGATGACTTCGTCTACTGGGGCTTCTCCCCGGAGGATCTGCGGCGACTGGCGCGCATCGTCGGCCTCGACGACGTTGAGGTCGTCGACGAGCTGAAGATCGACGGACACCCAAGGATCCTCGCCGTGCTAAGAGCGGCCGGCTGACCGCGCCCCACGATCCGGCCCCGCGGTCGCCGCTCGGGCCGCCAACGACATCGCGGCGAGCTCGTGGTGCAACGCCGCCGATCGAGATCGCCGACACCGTCCCCCGGTCGCTGGTCGCGACGATCTATGGTGAAGGTATAAAGCCGATGGATACCGAAGACCTGACCGAAAGAGAACGTGCCGGACGTCGCTGCGGCGTCTGCCACTCCGGTCGCGGATGGCGTCGGTTCGAGATCGTCCGCCCAGCCGAGCGTGAGCCAGTTGTCTTGTGCGGCAGCTGCCGAGCCCGCTTCGGCGACGATCCGCCGGTCGGACGCAAGCCCGCGCCCGCGTCGGAACCCGCTCGCGCCGCTCGCAAGCCGCTCTCGCCGCCGAAGCCGCACACGGGCGAGCACCGGACCGAGCTGCGCCCTGATCGCCTGCGAGCGGCACTGCGCACAATGCCTGCCTCGTTCTCAACAGCGATGGCTGCCCGGGCGGCAGGACTCAACAACGACAAGACGCTCGCCCGACTACAGGACCTCGAGCGTCGCGGCGAAGTCCAGCGCATCGGCAACCGCTGGTCGACCGAGCCGCCCTCGAGCGACATCGCCTCAGCGATGGATCGGCTTGAGGCGCGGACGAGTAACCTTCGCATCGTCAGGGACCGCGCGCGGGTCGGCTGATCAGCGGCCAGCGCACCAGCAGCCTCTCGCTTCGCGCACCGCTCCTGAACCGCCCGCCATCGCTCAATCTTCTGCTGCGTCGGGCAAGACGCTTACCTTCAGCTGGGTCCCCGCTGAGGTACGGAAACGCTCCACCCCACTTCTCGCTGTCGGGTGCCTGAGGAGTGGCAGTACAGTTCGGGCCGTGGATGACGACACTCCTCACGAACCCATCGTCGATCGCGCCGAGCGTAAACGCGAGGAGCGCCGTGCCGTGAACGAGGCCGGAGGAGGCGAGTCCGAGGGGTTCGAACTCTCAGAGCAGGCACTCATCGAGAACACATCTCACGGCGACCAGCACGCTCCGGCCCGCATCATGCGAGACGCCGGGCCGGACGAGGAATCGGGCGCCGCCGAGTACGGCGAAGCCGACGCAGAGCACCAAGCCGACTGACCCGCCCACGGCCGGAACGATTCGACGCCGGTCATCGTGGTGGCGGCGAAAGCGAACGCCCGTAACACGCAGGGTGCAAACCGAGCGTGGGCAGCAGGCCGTGTCCCCTATCGCCCAAATTCCGCTTCGCCTACGATGCGGGAGGGTCTCCGACGACGTCTTCGTCATTACCGCCTAGGACGACCAGCGATCGTCAGCTGCAGGCCGGACGTCACCCGGGAAGCGATGCGAGCGCCGGGCGAGAATGAGGTCCGTTCCCGACAGCGGTCACTCGACAAGGCTTGATTTGTGCGGTCGAGACAGTCCGTTCCACAAAACCAGCGATTGCGACCGAGGGCGGCGCTGCCGCGACGCCGTCAACCCCCTCAGACCGCCGCTCCGCAAGCCCGTCCCAAGGTGGGGAGATTTCCCTGATCGCGTGTGGGGAACTCCGGTGATCGTTGACCATGGTGCGGTCTATCGTCTGGGTGGATGCGTTGGGTTGTCGTGTCTCGAAGGTTGGTGCCGCTCGCCGCGGCGGTGGCCGCTCTGGCCCTGCATGGTTGCGGTTCGGGGAGCTCGACCGGGTCGGGGATGATGGGCGCTGGCGGTCGGTCGACCGGCTCATCGACCGGTGCTGGGATGATGGGCGGTGGAGCGGGGTATCGCTTTGCGCAGACGACCTGCTCGGCGCCGGGATCATTGCCGGGGCGCATCGTCAACGTGACACTGGCAGATATGGGGATGTCGAGGATGATGGGCGGTACCGCTCCGTTGGGGGCGCACATGATGCTGCGGGTCTCGCCGGCCACGATCCCCGCAGGGCAAATCAGCGTGGTGGCGTCGAACCTGGGGTGGCGCACCCACGAACTCGTGATCCTGCCGCTGGCTGCCGGAGCCGCCGCAGGCCAACGCACGCCGGGCAGCGACGGCAAGGTTCCCGAGACCGGAAGCCTCGCCGAGGCCTCACACAGCTGCGGCAGCGGAACCGGCGAAGGGATCACGAGCGGCACCGTCAGCTGGACTACCGTGACCCTGCGCCCGGGTCACTACGAGCTGATCTGCAACCTGCCCAACCACTACGCCGACGGGATGTACCAAGAACTCGTCGTCACCTGAACCACACGCCGCCCGGAGAACGCCAGCCATTGAACCGACGACGCACCTTCCGCGCGAACGGGGTACCGGTCCAAACTCGCACTGACTGCTGTGCCAGGAGCAAAGGGAGTACTCGCCGCTGGCGCGCTTGAGGAGCGGCACGTCGCGGTAGGGCGGCCGTCGGCGTCGCGATGCCGCCTTGCTGCGCGGGGTTTCTCTCCTGAAGGGCTGCGCACACTGTTGTCGCGGGCGCGTCTCCTACGATTGGAGCCGCGGCTCTAGGACCACAACCGCGGTCTTCATAGCGCGACGCGCAGCGTAGCCGTCGAGGTTCTTGTCGAGCTGTCGCCATCGGGCCCACAGCCGGTCGCGCTCTTCGCCCTGTGCTGCCCGGCCGGTGACCTGACGAGAACCGTCGACGAGATCCACCGTCACGTCCGGGTTCGCTTGGAGGTTGAGCCACCACGCCGGTTCGGCGTCGCCCCAGCCGTTCATCGCCATGGTGACGAGGTTCGGACCGTCTTCGAAGTAGCCGACTATCACGGCGCGGGCCCGGCCCGTCCGCCGCCCGACGGTGGTCAGGCGCATGGCGCCCCAACCGCCGGGCTTCGGTCGCCACAGACCAAGTCGGCCACCGGTCCAGCGGTACAGGCGGCGATGGGTGATCCAGAAGAGCCGGATGAACCAGCGGGGAGGAAGGCGCACCTTCGCGGGTTTCGGGTCAGCCATGTTTCGACTTCCGTGCTATCGGCCTCAGGTGCCGCCGAACGGTGGGCATAGCCTACGCAGTGATCGTCAACGACCGCTGGCTTGAGGTGTGATGGCTGAAGCGATGATCAGTACGGCTCGAGGCGAGTTGCCCGCCTATCTCGCGACGCCCGCGGGCGAGGGTCCGTGGCCGGGCGTTGTGGTGATTCATGACGCGGCCGGGATGAGCGAGGACCTCAGGCACCAGGCCGACTGGCTGGCCGGCGAGGGGTATCTCGCCGTGGCGCCTGACCTGCTCTATTGGGGCAGGAAGTTCACGTGCGTACGCTCGATCATCCGCGACCTCAGCCAGCGCCATGGCAGGTCCTTCGATGATATCGAGGCGGTCCGTATGTGGCTGGCAGCGCGGTTGGACTGCACCGGCAGGATCGGCGTGATCGGATTCTGCATGGGCGGAGGGTTCGCACTCCTGCTCGCCCCAGGCCACGGCTTTTCAGCCTCAAGCGTCAACTACGGCCCGGCGCCGAAGGACGCCGAGAGCTTGCTCTCCGGCGCATGCCCGATCGTCGGCAGCTACGGTGCCAAGGACCGGACGCAGCGTGGCGCCGCGGACCGGCTTGAGCGCGCGCTGACGCTCAACGGCGTGGAGCACGACGTCAAGGAGTATCCCGACGCCGGGCACTCGTTCCTCAATGACCACCAAAGCGTTGTGTTCAAGATGCTGAAGGTCGTCGGGATCGGCTATCACGACCCGTCCGCCCAGGACGCACGCCGACGGATCGCCTCCTTCTTCGATGAACACCTGCACTCAGAGGCGTCGCCATTGCCTGGCACTAACGAGGCCGAGCCGGCGACGATGCGTTTACGTCGGCGACGCGACCGTTGAAGGCGGAAGGCCCTCGGGCCAACGCTGGCCAGCGACCTCGAGCTCACGGACTTTTAGCGAGCCGATCTCGATCTCCCCAGCGCGGAGCTTGCGAATGACCGCGTCTGCGATCGCGAGCCGACCAACGGCCAACGCGCCAACCGCGGACGCGGCAATCGCGAGCGGAGCCATCGCCGACGGTCCCATCACGCGGGGACCGACTACCAAGGCGCCGATGACACTCGCACCGGTGATCGCTACGCCAGTCTTCTGGCGACGGAGGCTAATACTGCGGGTCATGGTGCACCCCTCCTGTTGTCGGTGAACCCACCCGATGTACACCTGGTAAAGCGGACGCGCAAGTCCGCGGCCTGCGAGTTCATTCGTGACCGGCAGGCGAGTGTCGGCTCAGCTCCGAGTGAGCGGGGGCGGAACCGCGCGGCCAGACTAGTCGCGGCGCAGCGCCGCGCCGAAACGTTCCAGGATCGCTGCCGCTGCTGCCGGTTCCACAGCGGAGATGCTCCCGACGCTCTGGCCGGCGTGCATCGCCATCGCCTCAACGTCACCCTCGGTGCTCGTGCTCGGCAGGTTGGATGCGTAGCGCAGTACCCCGCTGGAGACCTCGTCACCTTCGCCTGGGCGCTCGCCCGAGGGCGGCCAGCCAGCAGCCTCCCGGCGCTCATAGGTGCTGTTACGCAGCACGCGATGCGGCGACTGCGGCCACCCACGTCGAACAATTCGGTCAGCACCATGTCCCGAGCCTGAGCTTCGGTCAGCCGCATCTTGCTTGTAGCCCTCGTGCGCGGCGCTCTCAGCGCTGGCCACGAAGCGTGTCCCCATAACGACGGCGACGGCACCAGCCGCGAGTGCTGCCCGCGCACGTGCGACCAGGTCCGGGCGCAGACCGAACGAGAACGACACGATCGGCACCTGCTCTTCAACGGCCAGCTCAAGCCGTTCGTGCTGCTCGAAGTCCAGCACCAGATTCACGCAGAACGGCCGGTCGGTCACCCGCACGATCCAGCGGACCTGTTCGCGCAGGACCGCCGGCTCGGTCCAAGACGCTCCCAACGAACCGAGACCACCCGCCCGCGATACCTCACCGGCGAGCCGCGGCGTAGCGGCGCTACCCACCGGCGCCTGCATCACCGGCACCTCAAGCTCGAGCACGGCCACGACCCGACCCGACCCGACAGGGGTGTAGAGCCGACACCGGGTCCTGGACAGGCCCAGCGATCGCACGCACCGAGGCCAGCGTGTCGCGACGGGCTACCTTCGGCTGCCGCTGGTCGATACCGAAGCCGCAGCGTCTTCCGTAGTTCTCTGCACGGTCCCCGCATCTGATTCCGGATGGTGCATCGCCCCATCAGCGCGATCATGACCAGGGTGGCGAAATACGGCTGACGATCGGGAGTGATCGAAATGGCGACAGCTACAACTGATGACCGTGAGGACGTAGTTGGCACAACGCCGCAGGCTCTGCGCGAGCAGGCCCTCATGCGCTTGAAGAAACGTCGCGACTTCAAAGCCCATGCCTTCGTGTACGTGATCGTAAACGCCGTCGTGTGGAGCATCTGGACCGTGATCGGCCTGAGCTCACATAGCTGGTGGCCTTGGCCGGTCTTCATCACGCTTGGCTGGGGAATCGGGCTGGTCATGAACGCCTGGGACGTCTACGTTCGCAAACCGATCACCGAGGACGAACTCCAGCGTGAGATCAAGCATCTTCAAGGCTACGATCGAGGTGGTGAGCACTGAGGGATGACGATCGCCTGGTTCATCGTCTGGCTGATCGCGAACAACGTCGGCGGCCACGAACCTCTGCTCTTCAACCCCGTCAACGCCTGGACGGCAACCCTGATCCTCGCGATCGGGCTGGACTTGGGCGCCGCTCACGCTCGCGGGACGCAGAAGAGCCGCTAGGCATCGACCCAGGGACCGAGTGCTCCTCGGCCTCGGGTCACTGCTGCACAGGTCTAATCCCGGCAGCTCCCGCAGGCCGCGCGCGGCGGGGCTGAGATCGCATGAGAACTGCTTTGCCGCTCCGACGAACATCTCGTCGCCGCTGGCGACGGCCTCCCTTTGCGCGGGAAGCGCGCACACACCCGCGCCGGGATTAGCAGGATCCCAGCAAGCAGTCGCCGGCTGCGTGGCGCTCGCGGAGGAAGCGGTCCACGCACACGAGCGTTTCCGGACCTCGCGACCCGCAACCGCTTGATCGCCTCAGGAGCCATGTCGGTCGTAGTGCTGCCCCGCGCCGACAGCGGAAGCCCCACGGCTGCAGTGCTTGCAGCCCCGGAGCAATCGATCACGCGCACGCAGAAGAGCCGGCGGCCGACCCCGGCGCTGTCGGAGCTGGACGAATGGCAGAAGCGTTCGCGGCGACCTTCGGCGCTCCCGTCACAGACGGCCAAGCGCAAGCACGCGTCCGTATGTCAAGCGCATTGACGCCCAAGCGTTCAAGCGCCGCCGAAGGCGTCGGCGACGGCCGCCGCCCAGCTCCCGTACAGATCGATGACAGTGGACGGCGCGGGCCATTCTCCGGCCTGTAGTCGTTTGAGCGCTTCGCCGCCGCGCCGGCGTGCGTGCGTGCGCGACCAGTCGTACGAGGACGGCGCAGTGCCGTAGCGCGCTCGCCATGCGCGCATCGCTCTGCGAACCCGTTCTCGTGTCCATTCCGGCGCAATCGCGCCGGGATGGCAGCGTTTGCAATACGCGTAGGCGTCGCCCTTGCCATTCCGCGGCGCGGTGGGCGCCCCGCAGCCGCGACACACTCCCCGGTAGCGCGCCTTGACCGCGCGTGCCTTCTCGCCGGTTGGATCGTAGAGATACGTCTTGATGGTTGCCTCTGCGCGTCCCAGCCGACGAGCGATCTCCGCGATCGACAAACCCTCCTGGTCGCGGTAGTGGCGGGCGAGTTGCGCCGCGCGGCGCCGTTCCACGACCCGGTCGAGCATCAGAACCTCAAGCCTACCGGAGGTGCTGGACCGCCGCCCCGAGCACAAGAAAAGGTCCGTCGGAGACGAAGTTCTCCCTTGGTGCCGCGGCACGCGCGTGACTCCGAACCTCGCGACTCGTGCCTTGCCGGTATTCGTGGGTCTTTTGTTAGCATCCTAGGGGTCGGCTGAGGTAGGGCCTCGGCGAGGTGCCTTGCGGTCCTTTTCCGAGACCCCCCTCCCGAACCCGGCGTGACCATTTCTGATCACCGGGCTCTCCAGCGACTATTCCGTGGTTTCACGGAGGACACTCAATACCGTTTCGGCGTTCTGCATTACGCATACCTCCCGGTTCTCGGATGTCCAGTCACCTGTGCCCCTTCGCCCTGTGGACGGCTTTCCCGTCCTCCCTGGTGCGGCGTGACTCGCACGACTACTACGGGCACTCCGTCACCATGGGGCTCGCGCCCCGCAGGTGATCCCGCGTTCGTCCCTGTTATACGTCCGAGCACGACGTAGGCGTCCCACTCATCCCCTTGATTGCCCTCGCTGGGCAACGCTCCACGCTCCGGAGGTTGCGGCGACCCTTCTACGATGCCGCCGCAGAGCGTGGCGCCGGTCTCGGGTGTCTTTCCGGCGGACTGGCCTTTACGTCTTCTGGGGATTGGGATATCAGGCAATCCAGCTTTCGCCATATCGCGCGGGTCTCGCGACGCGCCGCCCCTGACACCTGGGCTCGACCGCCGCTTTTCTGGCATGCGCTTGTCCCGCTCACCTTTCGGATCGCAGTAAGCCATCAGACCCAAGGACCCTCCTCCGAGTCCCTCCCGGCTGCGCCGGGGATACAACAGGGCGCCTCGCGGCGCATTAGAAGTAGGCCTTGATGGTCGCTGGCGACCGGCCGAGCCGCTCGGCGATCTGGGTGATCGAGAGTCCCTCCGACGCCCGGTAGTGCTGTGCGAGCGCCACAGCCCGCCGCCGTTCGGCCACGCGATCCACTGCGAGCACCCTAGTCAGTGGAGGTGGTCTTTCCGTCGAGGGTGGCAGCGGCGCCCGCGAGCGGTTAGGGCAGGGTGGTCAACCAATCGCTCCAAAGGAGGAGCCATGTGCCCAACCGAGAGGCTGCTCGACGCCGCCGGCCATCGTCGCTCGCCGGTGACGATGCCGGGCTACCACCAGGGCAGGCCGCCCAAGAACAAAGGCCTACGCTTTCCCGCCGACCCGCCAACGGTCGAAGAGATCGTCGCCGTCATGAGCGCCACCGGCAACGGTGCGGACGGCGCCCGCCTGCGAGCGCTGATCATCGTGCTGTGGCGAGCCGGGCTGCGGATCAGCGAAGCACTCGACCTCGCTGAGACCGACCTTGACCGCTCCCGCGGTGCCGTCGTGGTGCGCGCCGGGAAAGGCGGCCGGCGTCGCGAGGTGGGCATGGACCGCTGGGCGTGGGGTCAGTTGACCTCGTACCTGGAGATTCGCGCGACCCTGCCTGTCGGGGCGCTGTTCTGTGTCATCCACGGCCCCACCGCCGGGAGGCGCTGGGAGGCGTCCGCGGCGCGTAAGCAGCTGCGTCGAACGGCGGAAATGGCGGGCGTCCGTCGGCGCTTTGCGCCTCATCAGTTGAGGCATGCCCACGCTGTCGAGCTCGCCCACGAGGGTGTCCCGCTGGTGGTCATCCAGCGGCAACTCGGCCATTGCAATTTGGGGGTCACCAGCATCTACCTCCAGGGAATCGACAGCAGTGAGATCATCGAGACGGTCCATTCCCGGCCCGCACCGGTGATCTCAGCGACATCCGGCCTGCGCGCCGCGCGGTAGGAACGGACCGCTGATCTGCCGTGGCCGTCCGGGGCGGGGCCGGGCGGCCACCCGCCCCCCGTTCATCTCCGAGCGGGTGCGCACGCTCGTTGTCGAGCTTCCCCCCAGGTGGCGAATTGCGCGTCTCTTCCAATTCCGGCCGACAGACCCGCAATCTCTGAATGCGGGTGCGCGGCGCTCGCCGATGCCAGCGTCCTAAACGTGCCCGCGCCAGAACGAAACCAGGGCTCTCGAATCAGCGGTCGTGGCGACGGATGGCATGAAGGCTCGGCCGGCCTCGCTGCTGGCGATTTGCGAGACGCGACCGGCGGTGAGGGTCGGCCCTGCTTTGGCGGAGCGACGGATGCGCGGTCGACGATCCGCTCGAGTGCCACCGTCTCCGGAAGAAAGCCCTGGGATGTCCTCGAAGCCGGGGCAATCTGGTCCACTTGCGGGTGATCGTGCTCGGTCGGTTTGGGCTCGCGGGCTAGGGGTGGTCGAGGGGGTGGCCGTGGTCGTGGAGGTGCCGGTGCGCAGCCAGGAGCCCGGATTGGAGATCGGTCAGGCTGTGTGCCGTTGCCTTGCGCAGCACGCCGGCTGGATCCTCGAGTAGCCGTCTGGCGCGTGCGGCCTGCTCGTTGGCGAACCAGTCCACCAGGCGGCTGCGCTCCGGCGCGGGCCGCGGCTCATTGAGGGTCAGAAGCTGGCCGAGGTCTGCGGCGTCGGCGACGCGACTGCTGACAGCGTGCGGATGGCTCGACTGGCGCCGAAGCGCGACCGCGCTGGCGGGCGATCGCGCCTCGAGCTCGGTCGGACAGAAACGACGCAGGATCGTCTTGGGGATGCTGGCGTGATCAAACAGGGTGTGAGAGACCGAGCCTGGCTTCACCCATGGCGAGATGACGAACGCCGGCACCCGCACCCCGTAGCGGGTGAACGTCGTGGGCTCGTCATCGGGCGGGTGCTCGGGCGGCGTGACGTGGTCAAAGAACCCGCCATGCTCGTCGTAGAAGACCAGCATCAGCGTGTTCTCCCACTTTGGACCAGTGGCCAGCGCGTTGTAGATGAGCAGTGCGAGCTCTTGCCCGTGAGTGACGTCGGAGGGCGGGTGGTCGTCGTTTGGAGGCGACCCGATCAGGTTGAAGTCCTTGAAATTCGGGTCGATCCACGACACGGCTGGCAGCTGACCGTACGCGGCGTCCTCGAGGAAGCTGGCAGCGTCCTCATTGAGGTACAGCAGACCTCGGCCACGCGTTTTGAACACCAGCTTGAGCTTCTGCACATAGGCGAAGTGCTCGCGGTGTCCGACGCGATATTTGGCATCGGCGAGGCGGAGCGTCGCGACGTCGTGGGAATACCAGCGCCACGAGACGCGGGCGGCCTCTAGCTGGCGCACGAAGGAGTGCTGGTGGTAGATCGGCACTTTGGGATCGTCGCGGCTCCCGGCGCCCCTCCCGGCGATCGCGTAGAGCCGGTTCGGCCAAGTCGCTCCCGCGACCGAGCTATGCCACCGGTCACAGACACAGAACTGCTCGGCAAAGTGGTCGAACACGGGCAGGTCGGAGGCGTTGTAATAGCCCATCACCACGCCCGGATCGGCATCCTCGACACGGCGAGCGGCAAGCGTCTCCGCGTAACTCGCAGGGAACCCATCCATAGCGCCGCCGTTGATCTGCCGATCAACCGCCGCCGCGGTGTGCTCCGGATCCCAACGCTCATCGGGGAAGTACGTCGCGCCGAGATGGTGGATCGGATAGCGCCGGCCACCGAGGTCGTTTGCCATCCCTGGCCGCAGACCATCAATCTCGGTGCGGCCACCCTCGAGCGAGAGGTAGCCGAGCATGTGATCAAAGGAGCGGTTCTCCAACATCAGCACGACGATGTGCTCGATCCGCTCAAGACCGTTGCTCTCAGCGACAGTCACAGACCGCCTCGTTCACTCGATCATCAGACGCTGATCTGGACCTATCAGGCGCTCAGGATCTGTGCCTTCTGGGCGGCGAACTCGGCGTCAGTCAACACGCCCGCCTTAAGCAGCTCACCGAGCTGCTTAAGCTGCGCAAGCTTGTCACCCATCTCCGGCGACGCCGCAGCCGGCGCCGGTGCCGGTGCGGCGGCGATCGGAGCGGCCGAGCCAGGCTGCGGCACCGCTGCCGCCGGCGCTGGGTGGCCCTGGGCGGCCGCATGCTCCTGCTGACGTGCGAGAACGCGCTCATGGATGACGTCAGCCGTCTTCACCGCCACGGCCGCCTTCAACCCCGTCTTCAACAGTCCCATTACGTGTCCTTTCCTGCAGTTCAAGCGGGGTCGGTCGCATCCAGCTCGGCGATCAAGTCGCCGGCCGGAATCCGCCCCGCACCGACAAGCCGCGCGCTGCTGCGGTCGAGCGCCGTCCACATCGGCACCGCCCAAACGTTCTCATACACGAGGATCCCGGCCAAGCTGCCCGGCTCGATCGCCGCGGCGACCTGGTCGATGTCCGACTGGTCCAGCAAACCGGACGACAAGCCCCACAGCCGCGCATCGAGCGCATCCGAATGCTCCACATCAGCCACCTCGATCTTCGACACCGTCCCGTCAGCGTCCTTGCCGATGAACAGGATGTCGAGCACGCGGACGATCCCGCGGTCGACGAGATCCATCAGCAGCCGAAACCCCTCACCGGTCACATGCCTCTGGGGCCACTCGACCGCCAGATAGTCGATCGGTCCCAGAACCGTATCTCCCAAACCCTCACTCCCTCTCATGTCGAAACTGCGCGGGCAAGCGCACGCGAAGACTACTCCGGCGCGTCTCGCAGCCCGAGCCACTCGACGGACAAACTGTCCAGAGCATCCGGGTATCGATGGCCAAGCAACCTGCTTCGCTGCTGGCGCGCTACTCGTCGGTAATCCGCTCGCGCACCCGCTCAGCGCGGATAGCGCGCCTGCGCGGTCGCCGGCAGCTCGGTCGGCGCCGCGACGGTGCCGACGTTCGCGCTTGCCGCGCAAACCAGGTGCATGGGCTGCGTGGCCGAGATGCGCGTGCTGGCATGGAAGCGAGTCTCCGCGCCCACGAGATCTAGCTGCAGAAGGTCTGAGCGCTCGCTCCTGCTCAGCCAGAAACGAGCAGTCGGACGTGATCGGTGCTCGTAGCCCGCCGCAGCGACGACCTCAGCCACGAAGACGGCTGCCGCTTACCCAGGGGAAGCAGGCGACCGCGCCCTGCATACCGCGCGCAGCGGGTGCACGGCGGGCGACGCCGAGATGCTGGTCGCGCCATCAAAGCGAGTCCCGAGGGTCTTGGGGTCTGGGGTTCTGACCGTTTTCAGCCGGCACGCTCGTTGTCAGCCGACGCGGTCGGTGGCTCCGGCGGTCCCTGCGAGGGCGGCGGTCGCGGCACAGGCCGGGGCTGCGACATGAGGCTGACCGGCCACGGCGCGGAGCGGGACGTAAGACGGGGACGCCGGCGGGCCCTTCGATCCTGATCTCGGCACCGGGCGCTGGAGGCGGGAAGCTTTGTGTCGAGTTCGCGCCGCTAACGAGCGAAGTCGTCGAGCATCTTCAACGCCGTCGCCACGCCCTGATTGAGAAGTCGATCGGAGAGGTCGCGGTCGGTCAGTGCCCTGGCGAGCTGCAGAGTGCCGACCATCAGCCCGAAGACCGTGAGTGCGTCCGTCCGAGCGGCATCGATGTCGGTCGTGTCCAGGCGCAAGGCGATGTCGTCGATCTCGACCATCAGTTCGTCGGTGAAGACTTGCCTGGTGGCGGCGGGGCGGCGGGCGATCTCGTCGAGCAGCGCAGCCGACGGGCAGCCGTCGGCGCACTGGTCGCGGTGCTCGGGAGAGAGGTAGGAGCGGATGAACGCCTCGAGTCCCGCCCGATCTGCGGGCTGGGCGTCGAGGCTGTGGCGTTGGGCGCGCAGCTGGTCGGCGAGGACGTTCGCGACGAGGTCCTCCTTGGAGGCGAAGTGCGCGTAGAAGGCGCCGTTGGTCAGGCCGGCGTCGGACATAACGGCCGCCACGCCGGCGCCATCGATGCCGTCCTGCTTGAAGCGGCGCCCGGCCGCTTCGAGGATGCGCTGTCTGGTGGCCTGCTTCTGGTCCTTGCCGTATCGCATCGCGAACCTCTCTCGTCGAACTGGTCTCGATCATGCCGTGGGCCCCGTCACGCGGGGGTCTGACCCGTCGGCCGTCAACCGTTGGGCCCGCACACAGCGCGCTATTGCATTATAGCCGTACTATGATATTATGACCGTAATTCAACAAGCCAAAGGAGCAGATCATGGCACCCAAGACAGACCGAGTAGCGCTGGTGACGGGAGCATCGTCCGGGATCGGGGAGGCCGCCGCACGCGCACTCGTCGGCGCTGGGTTCACCGTGTACGGGACGAGCCGCAGAGCGACCACAGGCGAGAAGCGCGGGGACGTGGTGTTCCTGCCACTCGACGTCACCGACGATGACTCGGTGGCCGACGCGGTACGCGAGGTGCTCGACCGCTCAGGCCGCATCGACGTGCTGGTCAACAACGCCGGTCTCGGTGTCGCCGGCGCTGCCGAGGAGAGCTCCCTGGAGCAGGCCCGCGCGCTGTTTGAGACCAACCTCTTCGGCTCGATCCGCATGACCCGCGCCGTGCTGCCGCACATGCGCGAGCAGCGCAGCGGAAGGATCATCAACGTCAGCTCGATTGTCGGTCTCATTCCCGTCCCCTACATGGCGTTGTACGCGTCGAGCAAACACGCTCTCGAGGGCTACTCCGAGTCGGTCGACCACGAGGTGCGCGAGCACGGAGTCCGCGTCCTGCTGGTCGAGCCCGGGTTCACCAAGACCTCCTTCGACGCGAATCTCGCTACCGCGGACACACCGCTTCCGGTCTACGCCCAACAACGCAAGATCGTCGACGCCGGACTTACCGACGCCCTGAAAGCAGGCGACGAGCCATCGATCGTCGCCCACGCCATCGTCGCCGCCGCCACCGACGAACGCCCGAAGCTCAGATACCCGGCCGGTAAGACCGCCCGCCGCGTGAGCAAGGCGCGCCGCTACGCGCCCACCACCATCTTCGACAAGCAGATCCGCAAGCTCAACCAACTGCCCGCCTGACCGGGATCAGGCCTGCGCGAAGTTCCGAGACAGGCCCTCGGCGAGGTAACTCACACCAACCGCGGCCTCCTCGAGGGCCGAGTCTCTGTCCCAGGAGGACTGACCTATGACCGCAACGATCTCTGCGTGGAAAGACACGCCGACCCACACCCTCGACGTCGGTGGCACGTCGTTCTCCTACCGGCAACTGGGCCCGCGCGGGGGAACCCCGCTCGTGTTTCTGCACCACTTCACGGCGGTCTTGGACGACTGGGACCCCCGCGTGATCGACCCGATCGCCGAGCAGCGCCACGTCATCACCTTCGACAACCGCGGGATCGGCGGCTCCGGCGGCAAAGTGCCGCACACGATCGCCGCCATGGCCGCTGACGCCGCCGCGTTCATTCGGGCGCTCGGCCACGACCACGTCGACCTGCTCGGCTTCTCCCTCGGTGGGGGTGTCGCGCAAGAGGTCACCCTGCAGAACCCGGACCTGGTCCGGAGGCTGATTCTCACCGGCACCGGGCATCGCGGCGGCGGTGGCCTGACCAAGATGCCGCTGATCGTCGGCGGCGCCTACACCAAGGCTGCGCTGACGCGCCTCGACCCGCGGCAGTTCCTGTTCTTCAACCGAAACGCGGTCGGCAAGCAGGCCGGAACCGAGTACATCGCGCGTTTGCGTGAGCGCACGGCCGATCGCGACAAGCCGATCTCTCATCAGGCGCGGATCGCGCAACTGCTGGCGATCCGCGAAACCGGCCTCGGCGAGCCGCACGACCTGTCGCAGATCACCCAGCCCACGTTCGTGGCCAACGGCGACAACGACGTCATGGTCGCTTCGAGCCAGTCCCACGCGCTGGCCGAACGGATACCCAACAGCAAGCTCGAGATCTACCCGGACTCCGGGCACGGCGGCATCTTCCAGTACCACGAGCGGTTCGTCCCCGCGGTCCTGGAGTTCCTCGACGCCGAGGACCCGATCCTCCAAGCCGGAGGCGGCAAGGGCAAGGTCCTCATCACCACCGAGGAGACCCCATGAGGCTCGATCTGCCCGGCAAGACCGTCGCGATCACCGGCGCTGGCGGCGGCCTCGGTGCTGGCCTGGCCCGTGCCCTGCGCGCGCACGGCGCCAACGTCGCCCTGCTCGACCTGACCGCTGACGGCGTCAAGGCCCAAGCCGCTCGGCTGGGCGGCGAGCGCTATGCCCGCGGATGGGCCGTCGACGTCCGCGACTTCGAAGCTCAGCAGCAGATCTTCGGCGAGGTCGCCGAGCACTTCGGCGCGATCGACGTCGTCATCGCCGGTGCCGGTGTCCTGGGCCCGTTGCAGACGATCGGGCCGACCGCTCCTGCCGATTGGGATCGCGTCATCGACATCAACCTGAACGGAGTGTGGCGAACTTTGAAGGCCGCGGCCCCGCACGTGCAGGCAACCGGCGGGCACCTCGTCGCGGTCTCGTCGATGATCGCCTACATCCACCCGCCGCTGCTGGCCAGTTACGCGGCAAGCAAAGCCGGCGTCGCGGCGATGACCGACGTGGTGCGGCTCGAGATGCGAGCCGTTGGCGTCACCGTCGGCAGCGTCCACCCGGTCATCTTCCGCACCCCGATGATCGGCGACGCACTGTCCAGCCCCGCCGCCGTCGAGCTCGTCAAGGACTTCACAGGAGCCTTCAAGACCGTCGAGCTCGACACCGTCGTCGACGCGATCGTCCGCGGCATCGAACGCCGCGCCAAACGCACCGTCGCCCCGCGCCAACACGGCCCCGCCGCGCTCATCCCGGGCCTGGCCCAGGCGGCCATCGAACGGCTTCTGTTTCGTCCCCGCACCATCGCCCGCGCGATCCAGTTGGGCTCCGCGCCGACGCGCTGACCAACCACTCGACCGACCGCAGAGGACTCATGAGCACCATCACCGACACGACCACCACCACGACCACGACGCTGGCCACGACGCTGGCCACGCCTCTGACCCTCCCCAACGGCGCCAACGTCAAGAACCGCCTGGTCAAGGCCGCGATGAGTGAGCAACTCGCCGGCCCCGCGAACCAGCCGACCGGCGAACTCGCGCGCGTCTACCGCCGCTGGGCCCATGGCGGCGCAGGGTTGATCATCACCGGCAACGTCATGATCGACCGTCGCTCGCTCGGGGAGCCGCTCAACGTCGTCGTCGAAGACGACCGCGACATCGAAGCGCTGCAACATTGGGCGGCCGCCGCCAAGAGCAACGGCGCCACCGCGCTGGTCCAGATCAATCATCCCGGTCGCCAGACCCTTGCCGGCCTCTCCGAAGTGGCCGTCGCCCCCAGCGCCGTCCAACTCGACATGGGCCCCGCGTTCGCCAAGCCGCGCGCCTTGACCGCCGAGGAGATCGTCGATCTGATCGCGCGCTTCGCCCGGACCGCGCGGACCGTCGTTGCGGCCGGCTTCGACGGCGTCCAGATCCACGCCGCCCACGGTTACCTCATCAATCAGTTCCTCTCGCCGCTCTCTAACCGCCGCGAAGACGACTGGGGAGTTCGTCCGGGCTGAACAACCGCGCGGTGGAAAAGCTCTGCCCGCCTTCGCAAGTAAGGATGATCTCCCGAGGATCCGGACGATCACCAGGCGGCGGTCCCATAGCCGTGACGATCGCGATTCGTACTCGCCCCGCCCCCTCCGGCGCCGAGCCGAGCTCAACCACACGCCCGTCGAACACAACAACCTGCCCCGGCTCGAGAGCTCGCGCGGCCACCGCCTTCTCAAACATGAGCGGGGGCGACACAGAAGGCTCGCGCGAACCCGTCCCGAGCCCGGGCGCTACCGACGGCTCGCCCGGACCTGCCTTCAGCGCTTCCGTCAGCCGCGGCCAGCTGGCAAACCCGAACTCTCGCGCGATCACCAGCTGCGCCGTGGACAGCGTCACCGTCGCCGGGTCCGCGTAGCGGAGCAGCCGCTCGACCGCGTCACCGTCGCCCGCCTGCGCAGACCGCCGCAGCTCCTTGGCTTGCCGGCGCAACTGGTCCAGGTCGGGACGTTCGGGGAGAGAGTGCCTGGCCATACCATCTCCTTCCTTCGCTCTCCTGGCCCGCGACTGGAGACTGAAGAAGATGACCAAACGCACTAAGCGATGGAGAGGTGGACTCAGTCCTTCCCGCGGGCCCGGGCGCGGCCTCCCCGCGCAAACGCAAGTCTACTAGTGCGATATAGAGCTTTCTAGACCGCTGCGCCCCTCCCGCTACACCTCGCCCTCGCGGCTGATCTGAGTGCCGCGGCGATCGAGCAGCAACGCTGACGCCGGTCTGCTGCTTTCTCAAAACAGCGACCGACGAACCCGCCGGCCGCGACCGGGCTCGGCTCCCGACCCGCGCCGACTGCTGCATTGCCCGGCGGACCCAGAAGCCTCACGATCGGGACGAGACCGCTGGTGCTCGATCAAAGCAAGCACGCGACCAGGTACGACGATGGCTACTGCTTGGTCAGGGGAAGCAGGAGCCGCGCCCTCCGTTTGGCGAACAGGAGGGGACTCGCCGCCGAGCTTGAAGCACTCGCTTTCGTACGCCGGCGATACCCACCCCCCACGCACCCGACCGGCGGCGCGAGCGGCGTTCAGCGGTCGGTGTCGGGAAGGTCGGGGAGAGCCGGCTCGTCGATGCCGAGGTTGCCGCTGCTGGCTAGTGGCCGGACCTGGAGGTAGACGCCGGTCCGATGGGTGCCCAACTCTCGAGCGCGCTTCATGGCGGGCGCATGGCCCCCCGGTTGATAGGCGAAGTCCTGCGCTGATCTGCGACTGCTCCAGATGCTGATCGACGTGTTCTCGAATGGCGGCTTCGCGTGGACGTCGATGCTGCCGCGATGGCCGGGGTGGTGGCGGGCACGGCTGGCGGCGTGGAGGTTGTCGCGCAGAAAGGTCGTCAGATGACGCGGGCGAAGGATCCCGTGGACGAGTACGACCATTGGCTCGTCCTTGGCGATAGGGGCGGCACCGTCGTCGGTGGGGTGCCAGCCGTGCCAGTGATCGTTGTCGTGTTCGGTCCGCGCGCGGGCGACCTCGCCGTCTAGGCGGTAGTCACCTGCATGTCCGAGCGCGGCGCCGAGCTTGCCATGCCAGGCGGTGTGTGCCGCGTCGCTTGACTCCCAAGCCAGCAGCAGGCAGGTGCCCACGTGCCGGGGGATGAGGGTGAACGTGCCGGTGTTGGCGTAGTTGATCGTGTGCGCTCGCAGCCCCTCCGGGCGGGCGGCGAGTGCGGCGCGGATCGATCGCCGCCGCGCCGGAGTCTCACGTATCGGGTCGCGGTAGACGTCGATGGTCAGGAAGTCCGCCATGGTGGTATGCGTCCTAGATGCCGCGGCGGCGGCGCAGGATGTTGCGTCCGTCGCGCTTGAGCGCGTGGAGCACGGCGCGGCGGGGACCGTAGGTGGGGTCGGGGTCTTTGCCGGCGCCGAGGCGTTGGACCTGGTGCTGGGTCCACCAGAGGTCGGCGATGGAGTCGAGCTTCTTGATGCCGATCTTCTTGAGCTCGAAATCTGAGCGGGCGGTGCCCGGAGAAGCCAGAAGCGCCATCGGCAGCTCGGGCTGGAGGGCGAGCGGCCGGGCGATACCAATGAGATCGGTGGCGCCGCTGGTGATGGCGTCCGTCATGCCGGTCCCGGTGCGGAACCCACCGGTGACCAGCAGCGGGACGGTGGTGACAGCGCGGACACGGTCCGCGAAATCAAGGAAGAACGCCTCGCGCCGCCGAGTACTCTCGGACGTGCCGCCGTCGCTCATGGCCGGCGATTCGTAGGTTCCTCCGGAGATCTCGAGCAGGTCGATGTTCTCCCGGTCGAGTTGTTCGATGACGGCGAGCGACTCGTTCTCGGTGAAACCGCCGCGCTGGAAGTCTGCGGAGTTGAGCTTGATCGCGAGGATCTTGTCCGGGCCGATCGCCGCGCGCACGGCTCGGGTGACCTCGAGCAGAAACCGGCAGCGACGCTCGGGGTCGCCTCCCTGCAGGGGCCCGGCCTCAGGTCCGGGGATTATGGGCTTGGGCTCGAGGACACACTGGGGGTCGAGGGGCTCGATCCGGGGCGCATAATCGTCTTCGACGGCGAGGTCGTGAGCTGTGAGCCTGACGCGCCCGGATCCGTCCGTCTCCTGATTCGCGTCGCCCGGAGGGCGCGCGAGCTTGTCGTGGTTTGCCCGGCCGACATGGAGATAGGCACCGCCCGGCGAGGAGAGTTCCGCGGCCTGCTGTTCGACAAGCCGGTCGCCGCCGGCGGGCTTGAGGCTGGCCAGGTGGTCACGGTGAATGGACGCATCCTCGAGAGCAGCCCCGACCCTGAGAACGCTAGCCGGGCGCGGCTTGTACTCGTCACGGTTCTTGGTCCGCCCCCGGGTGATCATCCGGATCAGCGCGAGATGGTGCTCAGCTGCCCGCGGGACATGGAGCTTGGGACCGCGATCCCCCACAACCTCGACGGTCCAACTACGAACGCCCCGCAGCCGGGGAGGAGACTGACGGGCCAATGACTGACGCTCTCCCCCCGCCGACCGCCCCGCAGCCGCCGGAGCGCTGGAAGGATCCAGCCGATTTCGATTCCCAAGACAGCTTCCTCCTCTCCCTCCGACTGCGCTTCCTCCTCTTGCTCCGGCGGCTCAGAATCCGGCGCTAGCCGCCAGATCACGCACTCCGCTTATGTCGATCGGGGATTGGAACCGGGAGTTCGGCGAGCTCGTCCGCCGGGGCGCGAGCGAGCCGGGTGATATCGCTCCTGCGGCAGGCGAGCAGGCCGTCGAGAACGACGTGCCTGTCTCCGACGCCGACTCCGATCAGGCTATGGCCAAACGCCGGTTGTCGATCGCCGCGCGGCTCGTGCAGCTCGGGTTCATCACAGCCGATCGCGCGACGCCGGATAACCCTGCGGTGGAGGTGCTAAGCGAGCTCCTGCCGCCCGATGCCGAGCTCGGCCTCTGCCTGACCTGTCACGGGTTCTGTGCAAGCGCCCCGTATCCGTTCGCTGAAACGACGGGCGTCTTCCCGAACCGCGGGAGCTTCCGGATGAACCCAGCCTTGGCTGAAGTTTCGCCTCACGGCCCTGCGCTGCTGACGGCACCTCGCCGCGAGCTCGTCGTGTGCACTCAGGACGCGCTGAGCTGGACCGCATCGCGCGTCGACAGCGACCGCCAGGACGTCGTCACGCTGTACTCGGCTCAATTTCGCGACATTCTCGGCGCGACCGTGCGCCACCGCCGAAAAGGTGTCGTCGAGGTGTGGGTCAAGGACGGCCCAACGCTGTCCTTTCGCGTCACGCGGGAGGCCGCCGACGTGCTGCAGGCGCACATCGACCAGGCATCGCAGTCGCAGTAATCGGCAGCGCCGCGGACAAACCCGCGCGCCCAGGAACCCACCGGGCGGCTCAAGCCGCAGCGCTTTCGGGTCGCTGGACATCGAGCAGGCGGACACCCCGGTGGGGGTATCCTGAGCTAATGACACGTGATGAGGCGATCGCTGAGGTCGAATGGAGGCGAGCTGCAGAGCCCGGTGCCAGCTGGATCGCGACCCACCGGGATGGGGATTGGATCGTCGTTCGCGTTGGCGTGGCGCCAACCAAGGTGACAGGGACGGCGACGAAGCCACCGCCAGTCGCCCCACAGGACGACCCACATTCCGCGATCGAGCGCGCCGCGTGGTTCGCGGGGGGCGGGGGCTGAACTCCGCGGTTCACTCTACAGCTCGTAGACAGGCGCGAAACGCCACGCGCGGCGGACGGTCATTAGCACCCGCAAGCGAGGCCCCCTCTCGCCTCCACGCTCCGGATTGGTGCTACCGATCGATCTGCGGGCAGTCGAGACGCCGCCGCTGCTGTATAGGAGGACGAGCGCCCGTCCGACATCGTCGGACCCTGCTGAACAATCTTAAAACGATAGTCACGGGCGCTGCGGCGCCGTACCTCTCGCGCAATGGATCCAGGTCTCCGCGCCACTGATGGCGTGCACCTGAGATTCGCCATCTCCGGGTCTCGCTACGCGGCCGACGCCGACGTCGCGGTGAGCATCGGCCACAAACGCCTCTCGCTTCGTGAAAGCAGGTGCGCGGCAGCGGCGGCCCCAGCCAGGATCGGGAGACGCGCAAATTTCGAGAGCAGGTGTATGCACGCCCAGGGGAAGAGACCTGAGTTGCGCGGAAAGGGCGACTCGGCTGCTAGCCCGAAGTTCCCCCTGTAGTCAGCGGTTGTAGAGGCCGGGATCCCTGTAGTTGCGGGGATTCCGGCCTTTTTGCTGATCCTAAGTGTACCCACTACTATCAGGTCGACAAATGGGGTATTGTCCAGATATGGGAAGGCCAGCCAGGCAAAGCGGTGCGATGCATGTGAGCACGACTACCCGCCGGTCTGGGGAGAACGAGTACAACGCGACGTTGCTGCGCCGCTCCTACCGCCAGGACGGGAAGGTCAAGAAGGAAACGCTCGCGAACCTGTCACACCTCCCGCCCGAAGCGATCGACGCGATCCGTGCCGTGCTCGCCGGCAAGACGGTGATGAGCGTCGATCAGGCGTTCGAGATCGAGCGCTCCCTCCCGGCCGGG
Organism: uncultured Solirubrobacteraceae bacterium; assembly: GCA_963816005.1. Classification (GTDB taxonomy): domain Bacteria; phylum Actinomycetota; class Thermoleophilia; order Solirubrobacterales; family Solirubrobacteraceae; genus Palsa-465. The sequence goes on from CAWFKF010000100.1 coordinate 77,388, forward strand.
CACGTCACCGCGGCGCTGACGATGGCGCGTCGGCTCGGGCTGGCGAAGCTGCTGGACCGCTCACCGTGCCGGGAGCGGGATCTGTGCGTGGCGATGATCGTCGGCCGGGTGATCGGCCCGGGATCGAAACTCGGGATGGTCCGCACCCTCGGCCAGTCAACCCTGGCGCAGGAGTGCGGCGTGGTTGGAGCGGATGAGGATGACCTCTACGCGGCGATGGACTGGCTCGTGGAGCGCCAGGACCGGATCGAGGATCGTCTCGCTGCCCGCCACCTGCGTGACGGGGAGATGGTGCTCTACGACGTGTCCTCGAGTTACTTCGAGGGTCGCACGTGCCCGCTCGGGAAGCGTGGGTACTCGCGGGACGGGAGGCCCGGCCTGCCGCAGATCATCTACGGACTGTTGTGCGACACCGACGGGCGGCCGGTCGCGGTCGAGGTGTTCACCGGCGAGCTGCACGACGACAAGACGCTGCCGTCACAGGTCGTGAAGTTGAAGGACCGGTTCGGTCTCTCGCGGGTGGTGGTCGTCGCCGATCGTGGGATGGTCACGAAGGCGAACATCACGCTGCTGTCAGAGACCGACGGGGTGGACTGGATCACCGCGCTGAAAGCGCCGACGATCAAGAAACTCGCCCGGTCCGGGGTGTTTCAGCCGTCGCTGTTCGACGAGCAGAACCTCGGGGAGATCACCGACGTCGCGGAGTTCCCCGGCGAACGACTGGTCGTGTGCCGCAACCCGCTGGTCGGCGCGCAACGTGCCCGCAAGCGCAACGAACTGCTCGCCGCGACGGAGATCGACCTAGCCGCGATCGCTCACCGTGTCACCGCCGGGACGCTCACCGGGGCCGACCTGATCGGTCTTGCGACAGGTCCGGCGCTGAAGCGTTACCGGATGCGCAAGCACTTCCAGACCACGATTACTGACACCACGTTCACCTACACCCGCAAGACCGCGGAGATCGCCGCGGAAGCTGCGCTCGACGGGTTCTACATCCTGCGGACCGGCCTCACCGAGACCGACCTTCAGACCGGTGATGTCGTGCGCGCCTACAAGAACCTCGAACAGGCCGAACGGGCGTTCGGATCGATCAAGGGCCCGGACCTGCAGATCCGTCCGATCCATCATCACCTCGAGGACCGTGTTCGTGCGCACGTGCTGATCTGCATGCTCGCCTACTACCTCACCTGGCATCTGAAAGCCGCGTGGAAGCCGTTGTTGTTCACCGACGAGCACCGGCCCGTCAGTCCTGATCCCGTCGCGAAAGCTGAGCGCTCCCCCGCCGCGCGACACAAAGCGCAGACGAAACGGACCAGCACCGGGCAGTCCGCGCACAGCTATCGCACGCTCCTCACCGAGCTCGCGACCCAGACCCAGAACACCACCCGCCTGCACGACCACGCCAGCACCTTCGAGAAGCTCACCCAGCCTACCGCGCTGCAAGCCGAAGCGCTCGACCTCGCCGCCCACGCCCCCGTCGTGGTCGATCGGTAGACACGACCCGAACACCCCAGAACCCCCGAAAACCCTGGGAACAAGCGGAATCTGGCTACCTCACCACCGGGAACTTCGGGCTAGCCGTTGCATCGCGGCCGGTGCCCCCGCCGCGAGCGCCCTGCTGGCCGCGCATAGGAGGGAAGTTGGCGTCACGCCTGAGATGCCTGTGCCGGAAGCAGAGCAGGGCTCTCGCCTCGGATCACGCGATGTCAGCACGATCGACCGCGCTGCCGCTTCACGCCTGAAGCAGTCACATCGGCGCGGTTGCCGCTCCTATGTTCTGCGGATGGTTATGTTCTGTAGGCGCTTTGGGCTCTGTGTTCTCCCTGCTCAGCGCCAAATCGCTGGTCGAGCTGCAGCACATAATCGGCACCGGCCGAGGAGGACGACGTGTCGGTCGTGTCCCTGATACCCACCCCAGGCAGCCGCAGCCGGACACTCGCCGCGATTGGGCGCCATCTGGTCGAAACCCCAGCCGCGTAAGGGAATCACCTCCCGATGGCGACCCATTGCACCGGCCGCTTCCACGTCGCTGGGCTCGCCGCATCTCGGACGAGAGAGCACGCGAGCATCGATCGCAGGCCGTCGGCTATGTCCTGCGCCTCCCCACCCCAAATCTCGCTGAGCAGGGGAAACCCGCGGCGCACTTCATCGACAGCACATAACCAGACGCAGAACATAGGAGCGGTTATGTTCTGCAGCACATAACTCCTCTGCATGAAAAGCAGCAGCCGCGGCGTCTGCCGTCGCCCCAGCCTCGCAGGCCCGTCGTCGCTGCTCCTTCTAGCCCGAAGTTCCCCCTGTAGTCAGCGGTTGTAGAGGCCGGGATCCCTGTAGTTGCGGGGATTCCGGCCTTTTTGCTTGATCCTAAGTGTACCCACTACTATCAGGTCGACAAATGGGGTATTGTCCAGATATGGGAAGGCCAGCCAGGCAAAGCGGTGCGATGCATGTGAGCACGACTACCCGCCGGTCTGGGGAGAACGAGTACAACGCGACGTTGCTGCGCCGCTCCTACCGCCAGGACGGGAAGGTCAAGAAGGAAACGCTCGCGAACCTGTCACACCTCCCGCCCGAAGCGATCGACGCGATCCGTGCCGTGCTCGCCGGCAAGACGGTGATGAGCGTCGATCAGGCGTTCGAGATCGAGCGCTCCCTCCCGGCCGGGCACGTCACCGCGGCGCTGACGATGGCGCGTCGGCTCGGGCTGGCGAAGCTGCTGGACCGCTCACCGTGCCGGGAGCGGGATCTGTGCGTGGCGATGATCGTCGGCCGGGTGATCGGCCCGGGATCGAAACTCGGGATGGTCCGCACCCTCGGCCAGTCAACCCTGGCGCAGGAGTGCGGCGTGGTTGGAGCGGATGAGGATGACCTCTACGCGGCGATGGACTGGCTCGTGGAGCGCCAGGACCGGATCGAGGATCGTCTCGCTGCCCGCCACCTGCGTGACGGGGAGATGGTGCTCTACGACGTGTCCTCGAGTTACTTCGAGGGTCGCACGTGCCCGCTCGGGAAGCGTGGGTACTCGCGGGACGGGAGGCCCGGCCTGCCGCAGATCATCTACGGACTGTTGTGCGACACCGACGGGCGGCCGGTCGCGGTCGAGGTGTTCACCGGCGAGCTGCACGACGACAAGACGCTGCCGTCACAGGTCGTGAAGTTGAAGGACCGGTTCGGTCTCTCGCGGGTGGTGGTCGTCGCCGATCGTGGGATGGTCACGAAGGCGAACATCACGCTGCTGTCAGAGACCGACGGGGTGGACTGGATCACCGCGCTGAAAGCGCCGACGATCAAGAAACTCGCCCGGTCCGGGGTGTTTCAGCCGTCGCTGTTCGACGAGCAGAACCTCGGGGAGATCACCGACGTCGCGGAGTTCCCCGGCGAACGACTGGTCGTGTGCCGCAACCCGCTGGTCGGCGCGCAACGTGCCCGCAAGCGCAACGAACTGCTCGCCGCGACGGAGATCGACCTAGCCGCGATCGCTCACCGTGTCACCGCCGGGACGCTCACCGGGGCCGACCTGATCGGTCTTGCGACAGGTCCGGCGCTGAAGCGTTACCGGATGCGCAAGCACTTCCAGACCACGATTACTGACACCACGTTCACCTACACCCGCAAGACCGCGGAGATCGCCGCGGAAGCTGCGCTCGACGGGTTCTACATCCTGCGGACCGGCCTCACCGAGACCGACCTTCAGACCGGTGATGTCGTGCGCGCCTACAAGAACCTCGAACAGGCCGAACGGGCGTTCGGATCGATCAAGGGCCCGGACCTGCAGATCCGTCCGATCCATCATCACCTCGAGGACCGTGTTCGTGCGCACGTGCTGATCTGCATGCTCGCCTACCACCTCACCTGGCATCTGAAAGCCGCGTGGAAGCCGTTGTTGTTCACCGACGAGCACCGGCCCGTCAGTCCTGATCCCGTCGCGAAAGCTGAGCGCTCCCCCGCCGCGCGACACAAAGCGCAGACGAAACGGACCAGCACCGGGCAGTCCGCGCACAGCTATCGCACGCTCCTCACCGAGCTCGCGACCCAGACCCAGAACACCACCCGCCTGCACGACCACGCCAGCACCTTCGAGAAGCTCACCCAGCCTACCGCGCTGCAAGCCGAAGCGCTCGACCTCGCCGCCCACGCCCCCGTCGTGGTCGATCGGTAGACACGACCCGAACACCCCAGAACCCCCGAAAACCCTGGGAACAAGCGGAATCTGGCTACCTCACCACCGGGAACTTCGGCCTAGCCCTAAGCAGCAGTGACCAAAGGCCGAGGAGCACTCGGTCCCTGGGTCGCTGCCTAGCGGCTCTTCTGCGTCCCGCGAGCGTTAGCGGCGCCCAAATCCAGCCCGATCGCGAGGATCAGGGTTGCCGTCCATGCGTTGACGGGGTTGAAGAGCAAAGGTTCATGGCCTCCGACGTTGTTCGCGATCAGCCAAATGAGGAACCAGACGATCGTCATCCCTCAGTGCTCACCACCTCGATCGTAGGCTTGAAGAGGCTTGATCTCGCGCTGGAGTTCGTCCTCGGTGATCGGTTTGCGGACGTAGACGTCCCAGGCGTTCATCACGAGCCCAATCCCCCAGCCAAGCGTGATGAAGACCGGCCAAGGCCACCAGCTATGTGAGCTCAGGCCGATCACGGTCCAGATGCTCCATACGACGGCGTTTACGATCACGTACACGAAGGCATGGGCTTTGAAGTCGCGACGTTTCTTCAAGCGGATTAGGGCCTGCTCGCGCAGAGCCTCCGGCGTTGTGCCAACTACGTCCTCACGGTCATCGGTGTAGCTGTCGCCATTTCGATCACTCCCGATCGTCAGCCGTATTTCGCCACCCTGGTCATGATCGCGCTGATGGGGCGATGCATCATCCGGAATCAGATGCGTGGACCGTGCAGAGAACTACGGAAAACGCTGCCGCTTCGGCCGCCAGTTGCTGCGTGAGCAGGATTTCAGACCGTGCGGCGACCTCTGCGTGTTGACGTCTCTCATCTGGCTGGGAAGTCTCGTCGGGGAGTTCATCATTGAGCGCAGAAGTGCTTCCCTCCCCGCATCTGGACGTCCCGTGGCACGTGGCCACGGTGGCGCAGCCTGTCCATGAGCATTGCGCCGCCCGACTAGTGGCAGAGCGCGTTCCGCGGGACTGCACGGCAGGGGTGGGGCATCGCCGGCTGCGGTGGCGGTGCCGGCTGAGGCAGCGACTGGCGGGCGCTTGACTCGGACTGGAGCCTTAGGATCTCGAATTCGAGCGCCGCGCCTGGGTTGGGTGTCGTGGCATGCTGGCAGCCCCACGTGACTTGGATCTGGGCGGGGATCGAGGCTGTAAACGAGTTTCCGGACAGACAGTTGTTGACTGACCGCTTCGCGCCGAAGACGCCGCCGGCCAGTCCGATGTCGGCGCCCCCGGACCGCATCGCGTTCCCCGAGAAGCGGTTGTGGGATATGCGATTGCCCGATAGCTGGAAATAGACCGTCCGGCTCGTGGGCGGGAACGGGTCCGGAAACTCAAATGCGAGCAGGCCGAAGTTCGGGTTGCCGGTGATCCTGTTGTCCTCGACCAGGTCCGCGTAGGTCCCCGGCATCTCGATGCCGACGCCCCATGGCGCCTGCAGTACATCCGCTTCGGCAGGCGAATGAATGTTGCCATTGTCGGCGATCTGGTTGTGGCGGAAGATCGTGCAGCGCGCGATCTTGGTCGAATTGAAGGTCGGGGTCTTGGACCGATTCGATCCGGAGTTGCAGGCGCCGTCCTGGGGCGGTGGCGGGTCTCCCACCGCGTAGGAGTTGGGCACCACGCCGACACTGTTGTCGCGGAACACGGAGTCCTCGATGATCAGCTCTCCTCCAGCATTCGACCCCGAGTAGCCGAAGCCATTGCGCTCCATCAGCGCATCTTGGACCAGCGCGTGGCAGCTGCGGCAGCCGCCTATGTAGAGACCTGAGTCGTTGAACCCAGACGCATATATGTGCTTGAACCATCCGTCGACGGAGCCTTGGGCATACTCGCCATAACCACCGAGCAAGCCCGTGTCATAGGCGGTCAGGTACTGGCCCCACCATCCGTTGATGCCGATGCGGCCGTGATGCGTCGCCCCGTTCCACCAGATCTCATTGCCGTTCGCGTCGTCGTTCAACGTGCGACGGTCGAAGTCGCGAACCGTCAGGTTCTCCACCCACACGTCGTTGGCGAGAATCTCGATCCCGTTCCCGGCTCGGTGCCTGCCGTCGAGGATCACCCCGTTTCGGTTGAGACCCCTGAGATGCAGGCGCGACGTCCTGATCAGCACATTCCCGTCGTAGACGCCGCGATCGATCAGGATCCAGTCGCCCGGGCGCGCCGCGTTCACCGCCCGCTGGATCGACCCGTAGTGTAGATAGCCGACATGTCGCTTGGTCACGATCAGCACGCGAGCCGCCACGCCTACAGGCAACGCGATCAACACCAGCGCCGCAACGAGCAGCGCCGGGAGGCGCCGCAAGATCCACATCCCCCGACGCGCGACGCTCGCCGGTGCGGCCCGAAGCGAACCCATCACCGAATCCTATGAAATCCGGCGAACCCGTGGCGCTCAGCCGCGCTTGGTGCCCCAACTGCAAGTGACAGCTCTCACTCGTCGGCACAAGCAGTTGTGGACACGCTCTCGGGTCGCGGCAGCGGATGGTCGGCAAGACGTAGCGTTCACTACTTCTGCGGATGTCGGAAGAGGAGCCGCCTTCAGGCAGAGTGCTCCTCCGGACGGATTCTAGCAGTCCTCGGTACTCAGATCGAAGCCGCGGAGACCGCTCCTTTGGAACGGAAGCAGCCACCTGGCGGCGACTCTGCCAGGGCTCCGATGAGCGTTCTGCTCCCGTTCCGGACCGGCAGTCTCCTCGCAGATGCCGACTGCTGCCGCTTCGCGGGAAAGTGGCTGTGACCAGTCTCGCTTCCGCAGTAGAGCCCAATCCAGCGGCCTGAACGGTTTACACGCTCGGAACCGTTCCGGAGTGGGAGTCTCACTGGCTTCCTGGCCAACCGCTGAGACTTCTGCTCGCTGGCGTTTAGAGGAAGCTCGCCGGTGTGGCGCGCGTCGGCTCGGGCACGATCCGGCGTGGGAACGAAGCCGAGGTTCTCGTCTCGCTTCGACCGGAACGACGTGTCCGCGTGTGCGGCGGGTGATGACGACGGGCGGCTCTGGCTGTCAGCTTCGCTGCGGCGGGTCGCGGCCGTGCGGGTGGGTCGTCGTCCGCGACCTGACGTCGCTCTTGGTTGTCGGGGTGTCGGCTCTACCGACAGTGTCTGCAGGCCCAGAGAGAGCTGGCATCCTCATACCGGGGGGCTTGCGTTTGCAGCTTGTTCTGCAACAGGCCAGGCGACGTTCGGCTGCCCAGCGGCTGTCCTGGGCTATCGAAGAGCAGGTCGGATGGTCGCCGACGGGCGCCTTGTCTATGTCGTAGAGGTGCTGGACAGTCGCGCCAGCGCGTCGGTCTTGCGCAGCGCGTCGGGACCCGTTCGTGCGCTGAGGTGATGTCCGAGATGATCAGCGCGTGCGAGCGCCTCGAGCCTGCCGCATCGGCGCCCGCTACATTTCCGCGCTGGGATGGCGCAGCTTCCCGACCACATCGTCGCTCGCCGCGCCGAGCGCAGCGCTCGACGGCGCCGTCGGCAAACGGCGGCGCTCGGGACGCTCCTGGTGACGCTGATCGCTGCGATCGTGATCGTGATCGGGAGCACCGGCGGCGCCGTGATGCATCAGTCGCAGCCCAGCGTGACGAAGAGCGTGGTCTATGCCAGGGCGGTGACGCCCGAGCGTCGGCTGAGCTCTCTTGGGGTTCGGGGTGACGCGAGTATCCGCAGGCTTGCGGCGCTCGCTCTGCCGGTGTACTGCGCGGGCCCGCGTGGAGACGCGCTTGCGTTCACGTTCGATGACGGGCCCGGGGTGTACACCCATTACGCGGTGAAGAAGCTCGCTCAGGCCCATGAGCGGGCCACTTTCTTCGTCGTCGGCAAGAGCATCGAGGCTTGGCCGGGTTGGCTTCCTCGAGAGCTGAAGGTCGGGACGCTCGGCGACCACACGTTCACTCACGCCGATCTGCTCGAGCTCTCGCCAGCGCAGGTAGCTTCCGAGCTCGAGAGCAACAAGCAGCTAATTGAACATGAGTCGGGTCAGCCCGTCGACCTTTTCCGCCCGCCGTATGGCGCGCAAGACGCCGCCGTCAATCGGATCGCCAGGCGATTGGGGTTGCTGGACATCATGTGGTCGATGGACTCACGTGATTCGCTCGGCGCGAACTGGGCCGGGATCATCAAGAACGTGGAGTCAGACCTGCGGCCCGGTGCGATCATCCTCATGCACGAGAACCGCGGCCAGACGATCCGAGCGCTGACTACGCTCCTCCCCGTCCTCCATCGGCGCCATCTGCGGTCCGTCAGCCTGCCGGAGCTGTTCGCTACTGACCCGCCGTCTCCCGCACAAATCCGCCGTGGGCTGGCCGCCTGTCCGGGCCACCCGACGGGCTTGGGCAACCTCGCGGGCGCCGGATAGCCGCTTGAGCACCTCGCCATCACCTTCGCGCCGAATCCGATCTCGCCGACAACTTCGTTGGTGTCGGCAACGACCCGTCGTTCCACCGCTATGCGGAGTTCGAACACGACGAGCTCGTGCAGGAACTCGGGTCGCTACTGCCTTTCGCTGGCGGAGCGGCAGTCCACGAGCATGCCAACCCCCGTGCGTGCTTCTGAGCAGAAGCAGCCACCTGCTCGCGAGCGGCAGGAAGACTGCCGCTCAGCCGCAAATGCACGAGCAGGGCGCCCCTTCGTGCTAGCCGGCTCGGCGCGTTCCAGCAAACGCCAGCGGAGGACCGGGAGATCCTGACCGCTTGCTGATGACCAAGATCAGCTGGCCCGAGCTAACGATGTCGCGGTCCCTGCGCGCGCTCGCAATGGCCCAGAAGGAGCCGTCGCAGACGCCGCCGGACGATCGCATTCGACGGGGAGCAATCGCGCGAAGTTCGCCACCCGGACGATCGCTTTGACCGTCCCGCGCGTACGCACCGCGCTATTGCGTTGGCGACGAGGCACTCGTCCCGATCACGCCGCCGGACGGCCGCCGCCCGCTATCGCCTTCGCCCACGAGCAGCGTCACCGGCCAGCATGCGAGACGACTCCTTCGCCGCTGGGGCGGCTGTCGCCCAGGCGCTTGCTGATCGCCCGATACGGCAGGCCAGCAAGCGCACGACGCTCTCGCTCTCGTCGCCGAGCGCGCGCGATCCCAGCGCTCACGCCACTACTCAGATAGACGACCAGCATGCGGGTCGGGTGCCAAGCGCGGCGGTCCGCACGGCCCGGGGCACGTCTTCCGATGTTGCGAGCGATCCCGCGAGGACTCATCGCGGGGTCCAACCACGTTTCAGATGGGGAGTAGGCTGAGCGGCAACAGCGGCTGCTGCTGCTGCTGCTGCGGCGCGGCGGCGGCCGTCGGCGTGTTGCCGCTCAGGCCAGTTTCCAAAATGAAACGTAGTTTCCAGTCCTAGGTAGGCAGCGGTTCGGTCGCGGCGATCGTGGCCGCAGCATGGATCTGCCGGATTGCGAGGAGTGCGTCCTGGCCTTTCGCCGCGATCAGCCGTTCGGCGGCGAGGAGCAGGTTGTCGATCCGCTCGAGCGCAGAGCCGACGGCGCCGGGGTCCGGGTCGCGGCAGACGGCGCGGGCGAGCGAGATCCATGGCAGCGCGCGGGCGGGCTCTGGTGCGGTGAGGAGATCACCGCGCCGAAGCCCATCAGCAGGTAGGCGGCGACGCGGATCAGCGAGCCGCTTGTCGGTCGCACGCGGGTCAGCCGTGGTTGCTTCGCTGCCGGGGGTGCGCGGCCGTCGAGCACGGCCGTCATCGTCCCTCCCGCGACGACCGCGCGGTCGTGTAGGTCGAGCCCGGCGTACGCGGCGGCTCGCATCGCCAGGAACAGCGCGCCGGTGGGCCGGCCGTAGGGGACGTCGGAGGCGAACACGATCCGTTCGGCGGGCACGCGCGCGAACAACTCGACGACGTCCTGGGGTCCGAAGCAGCTGGTGTCGTACAGCACGCACGGGTGGTCCTGAAAGCCGGTCGCGAATACCGCCTGGTCAGCGATTCCGGCGTGTGCGAGGACGAGCGGCACTTCGGGGTATCGCAGCGCGAGGTCGACGAGCGCCGCCATCGATCGCATCCCGCGCCCAGCATGGATCAGGATCGGGACGCGAGCGTCACTCGCCACCTCGAAGATCGCGGGTGCGGCGGGTGGGCGAACTCGAACTCCTGCGCGCGGGGGTGCAGCTTGATCCCCCGGGCGCCTTTGGCCAGGCAGCGCTCTGCTTCTGTGACCGGGTCCTCCTCAGGGTTCAGCCGGCAGTACGGGATCAGCCGACCGTCGTTGTCCTGACTCCATTGCAGCACGCGATCGTTGGGCACGCGGTAGGCGGGATGGCGCTCGGGATCGTGGAATGGAAACACGACCGCGCGGGTGCTCGAGCCGACCTCGTCGAGCGCTGTGACGAGCGTGTCGGGGTCCAGCAACGGCCATCTTCGTCAGCGCCGAGGTGCGTGTGAGCGTCAAGGACGCCGTTCTGCGGAGCGAGCTGCGCGAGCTCGGTGAGGATCGAGGCGTATGGACCGATGCTCATAGCGGGCGGTTTCTCCTTGGCCCTGCAACATAAGGGATGGCCGGTTGGACGAGACCGCTGCGGTGATCGAGTTGCGAGACGCCCCACTCAAGGCCACTGGAAGGTGGCTGTCAGATCGGAAGGTAGCCTGAGCGGCAACACGGCGGCGGCCGGTTGGGCGTTGTCGCGATGATGAACCGTCGTACGCCGGTCAGGGCGCGCTCGTGTTGGCGGCCGCGGAGCCCCGCGGTGGATAGACGACGTTCGTGCTCGCCCGGCAGCACGGTGGCTGGCGGGCGGTCGCGATCGTTCCCGGAGGGCCTCCCCACAGCGACCTAGTTACCGCGCGTAACGTGCGTAGCAATGTGTAGATGGTGGGAGATGTGTTATGCTGCGTGTGTAATGCAGCGTAAGCACATACGAAGGGGTTGCTTTATGGTCACGCGCTTCGCCCGTCCAGCTGCTCTGGTCTCGACGGTCTCGTTGTTCGTCGCTGCCGGCGCCGAGCTCGCCGCGTTGCGGGCGGCTGGGATGAACGGCAAGCCGCCGCCGCACGCTGCGCAGTTCAGGGCGTTGATCGGCACGCTGACTGACAATTGGACGTGGTTGGTGGCGACCGGTATCGGCTTGGTGTTGGTGCTGCTCGCGGGGATGATGGTGTTCGGGGACATCCGCGCTCCGGAGAAGCTGTTCCGTGTCGCCGGCGGGATCGTCGTGATCCTCGTTCTGATCCCTGCCGTTCTCGCCTGAGCGGCGCGACCGCAGGCGCTTCTGAATGGTGCGCGCGAACGCGATCATCTGCCGCTCGAGCGTGCTGGCAGCGGGCCTGTTGCTGCTGGTCGCGGCACCCGCGCACGCCGCTGGTGCGCATCTGCCGTTGGTGAGCGCCGACTTCCTTGGGATCGGGCATGCGGTGGGGAGCGTGTTCGGGACGGTCGGGCATGCGGTGCTGGGGGCGTTCTCGTGGACGTTCAAGCTCGCGACGAGCTTCATCCTGACGACGGTCGGGGCGATCGTGAAGCTGTTGATCCCGCGCTCGTGGGCGACGCAGGGCGTTTCGATCATGCAGTGGATCGTGCAGGTCCCGGATTACGCCGGGACGATCACCGGCCCGGCCGGTCAGCACGTCTACGGGTTTGCGGGGATCAACGCGCTCAGAGATCTGTTCACGTGGATCGGCGCGGGGCTGTTGCCGCTGACGCTGGTGTATGCGACGAGCCGCGCGATGATCGGTCATGGCGATCACGTCGCGATCCCGCTCGTCCGCGTCCTCAGCCTGGGGGCCTTGCTGATCTCCTATCCGTATTGGTGGGCGCAGGCGGCGGCGGTGATCAACCAGATGACGCACATGGTGCTCTCGCTATCCCCGGTCATCAGCGGCCTGCGCAAGCTGATGCTGTACACCGTCGACGGGGTTGCGTTGGGCGGCTGGCAGCTGATCGATCTGACGCTGATGGCCGCGATCGCGATCGAGCTGCTCGCGCTGATCTTCCTGAAGGTCGCGATCATCCTGCTCGGCGCGCTGCTGTACGCGACCGGGCCTGTCACGATCGGGCTGGTCCCGACCGACAGCGGCGCGATGATCACGCGCGCGTGGTGCAGCGCTGTCGGGATGCTGCTGCTGCTGCCGGTCGCGTGGGCGGCGGTGTTCGCGGTCGGCGCGCTGTTGATCAACGACGCCGGCACGGCCGGCCCGCTGATCGCCGGCAACAGCGACGTAGGGACGCTGCTCGGCGGGGTGCTGCTCGCGATCGCCGGCTTGGCGAGCCTGTGGCTATGCCTGCGCGCCGCGCGCGAAGCGATCGGACTGCTGCGCGTCCAGCTCGGCGGGATGCTCGCCCTCAGCCACGCGCGCCACGGCACCACAAGCACAAGCACACGCGCCGGCGGCGGCAGCGGCGTGCAGTCGCTTCGTAGCTTCACCCGGCGGGTCTCTGAGGCCGGGGGTGCGGCAGCCGGGGCGCTGGCCGCAAGCGGCCAGGCGGGCGCTCGGGTTGCGCAGGCGGGCAGCATCGTCGCTGGTGTCGGGCGCCGCGGTGTGCTCGGCACGGCCGGCGCCGCGACGCGTGCGGGCGCTGGCGGCGCTGTTCCCGGTGCGGCGGTGCTGATCGGACGCTCGCGCGCCGGGGCGGTTGCCGTGCAGATGGCCCGCGCCGGCACAGCCAGCTGGCAGAAGGGCGCGCCGCGCACGAGGGCTGCCGGCAGCGGGGCGGCCGGTGCTGAGAGCGGCTCCGCTCGCGCCGGCTCGAACGCCACGCCGACCACGACACCCGACGCGACGACGAGTGAAGCGGGTCCCGCGGCCGCGGTTTCCGCGCGGACCGGGGGTGGCTCCGGCTCCGGCTCGGTGCCGACACCGGCGCGCCCTACCGCCGGTCAGCCCAGGCGCGCGGAGGAGCCTGGCAGCGCTCCGGGCTCGGATCCGAGCACCCGCGCGGACGGCGGCGGGGACCCCCTCCCCGCCGCCGGGCGCGCCTTCAAAGCCGCCGCCGCCGGCCGGTGTGCGGCTGCGCGACGGCTGGCGGAAGAAGGGCTGAGCGGATGCGCACGTTCAGGCGTCTGAATGACTCCGAGCGCTATTACGGCCTGTCGTGGCGCGGGTGGCTCGCCGTTGGCGCCGGCGGCGGGGTTCTCTACTCGGCGGTCAGGGTCAGCCCGTTCGGGCTGCGGGCGACGATCACGATCGTCGTGCTCGCGCTCGCGTTCGTGGGGGTGATCCTGCACGGCCTGTCCGGTCAGGCGATCGGCCCTGGGCGCTATCTCGCTGTGCTGGTCCGCTACCGGCTGGCGTCAAAGACGCTGAGCGCCCCCGAACGGCCGGACAAGCTCGGGCTCGTACTCGACAGCGCTCCCGAACCGAGCGCCGAGCCGACCAGTAACGAGCCGGGGTTGCTGGGCGAGCTCGAAGGGCTGCAGGCGTGAGCCGGAAGGCGCGTACCGGGTCGCTCGGCGAGCTGTTGCCGATCGCGGCGGTCGAGCCTGACGGGCTGCTCGTCACGACCGACGGGCGGTACGTGCGGCTGATCGAGTGCCAGCGCGTTCCGAACATGATCACCGCGGACGAGAGCCGCCTGCAGATCCTCGAGCGGGCGTTCCGGGAGCTGTGCCGCGCGATCCCTGACCGCCAATCGCTCGTGATCTACGCGCAGACCGACCCGATCCCGATCGATGACGCGCTCGCGGAGGACCGCGCCCGTGTCCAGCTCGCGTGCGAGCAGGACACGGCAGCCGGCAACGGCGAGCTCGCCGCGACCCGCCGGCGGTTCCTGACCGGGTTGACGCAGACCGTGTTCGGCGCCGCGGGCTCAGATCAGCCCGCCGTCACCGCACGCTGGTGGGTCGCAGTCCCCTACCAGCCCGCCGTCCCGGAAACCCCCCGCGAGCAGTTTCGGCACGCGGCGATCCGTGCCCGGGGTAAGAGGAGCTGGGTAGCGCATCACGCGGCGGCGGTCGGGAGCCTGCAGCTGACCGGGCAGATCCAGGCCGCGCTCGCGGGCGCGGGAATCGAGACCTACCTGCTCGGCGGCGTGCCAACGCTCGCGCTGTTATGGGAGCGCGTTCACCCCGCCGCCGATCCCCCCGACCTCGACCTGCTCGCCGACGCCGTCAGCGTCGCTGAAGCGACCAGCGCCGACGCGGCCGCAGCGCAGCGCCACCGCGTGCTGCGCGCGTTGTGCGACGGTGCGGCCGCGGGGATCGACGCGGGCGAGAACCCCGGGTTCCTGCGCCATGCCGACGGGACGCTCGAGGAGATCGTGCATCTCGGCACCCCGCCGTTGCAGACCAGCCCGTGGTGGCTCGCGCACCTGCTCTCCTGCCCGCTGCCGGCGACGGTGGCGGTGCATATCACGGTCGGGCACCGCGGCCGCGAGCAGGGCCGCCAGCGCCGGCGGTGGAAACGCCTACGCGCCGCGATCCTGTACAAGCAGCGGCGCGGGCAGCTGGTCGGCTCAGACGAGGAGGAAGCGCTCGAGGAGGCCCAGGCCGTCGACGCCGAGCTCGCCTGCGAGGTCGGCGCGACCGTCTACCAGGTCGGGATCTACTGCGCGATCCGCGACCCCCGCGGCGAGACCCGCGAATTCCAACGGCTCGTCGGCGACACCGCCCGCGAGTTCCACGCACTCACCAACGCGCGTGTCGTCCGGGGTCGGCGGCTGTGCCTGCCCGGGTTCACCGCGACGCTGCCGCTCGGCGTTGACCCGTTGAAAGCGAGGCGCAGCTACGCGCAGCGGAACATCGCGCATTGCGTGCCGCTGACCTCCACCAGCTGCGGCTCGCCGAGCGGGCTGATCCTCGGGTTCTCAGACCCCGGCGGCACGGTCGAGCGGATCGACCCGTTCGACCCGCTCTACCCACGCCGGGTCACGCTCGTGCTCGGCCCGTCGGGTGGTGGGAAGACGGTTTTGATGAACGTGCTGTTGATGCGCGCGATCTCGCAAGGGATGCGCGGCTGGATCATCGACCGCTCATCCACGCCTGACCGCGACGGTCAGACCGCCGGCACGGGGCACTACGACACGCTCCTGTCGCTCGTGCCCGGCTCCCGCCGGGTGCAGGTCGGCTCGAGCGCCGGCGATGTGATCTGCCCGTGGGACGTCCAGGACCCCGCCCGGGTGCCGAGCGAGAAATCGGAGTTCCTGCTCGCGCTGCACGCGCTGCTGATCGGCCACGCCCACGGCGAGAACGCCCGCCAGCGGACCCTCACCGCCGTCGAAGAAGGACTCCTCTCAACCGCGATCGACGCCACCTACGCCCACTGCGCCAGAACCGGCGAGCGGCCCCGCGAAACCGTGCTGCTGCTGCAGCTCGCCGGCCGTGCTAGCGAGGGTGAGCTCACCGGGTCGAACGCCGACGCGCTGCAATCGCTGATCCTCCGCCTCGAGCCGTACTGCGAGTCAGGGACGCTCGCGCACATCGCCGACCAGCCCACGACCGTCCCTGACGACGCGCCGCTGACGCTGTTTGACCTGACCGGCCTGCCCGAGCGGCTGACGCCGGCGATGATGCTCGTGCTCGTCTCGCACATCGAGGGGCGCGTGCAGCACACCCGCCGTGCCCGCGTCGCCGGTGAGCTCGACGACAGCGGCGCGTGGGCGGGGAAGCTGTTCCTGGTCGTCGAGGAAGGCTGGGCGTTGACCGCCTCGCCGGCTGCGGGCGCGTGGCTGAACGAATACGCGCGGCGCTCTCGACATTACGCGTTGTGGCTGATCTTCATCAGCCAGCACTTCAAGGACCTCGCGAACGAACAAGGCCGCGCCCTGCTCGGGCAACAGCGTGCTGCGGTTGTGCCTGCAGAACGACCGTGACGACCTCGACTACGGCCGCGACACGATCGGCCTGACGTCGACCGACATCGAGCAGATCACCACGCTCCCGAAACAGGAGGGCGTGTACTCGACGGTGTATGTCGTCTCGCGCCGCGGCCGCGGCGCCGTCAGGGTCTCGCTCGCGGTCCTCGAGTACTGGATCTGCTCATCAGACCCCGAGCACGACCAGCCACGCCGCGCCCAAGCGCTCAAAGACGCAGGCGGGAACCCGTGGAAGGCACAACGGCTGCTCTGCACCCCCGAATGGCACGAGACCTACCACGACCGTTTTCGCGCCGCGTGATCCAACAGCTCGTCACCAACCCTCCCGCGAAGGTGCCGCTGCCGCTGATCGCGCCCGGCGGACCACCGCAACCGAAGCGCTCAAAGCTCCCGTGGCTGGCCGGCCTGGGCAGCTTGATGCTGATCGTCCTGCCGGTGGTGCTGCTCGCCGGTGCCGGCAACCCGCCGTGCCTCACAGCAGCAACGCCCGGGGCGCTCAACACCCCCGTCGGCGGCGGGCCGGTCGCGGCTGGGATGTACGCCCAGCCGCTGCGCCTGCAACCAGCCCGCTGGTACCAGGTCGGCGCGACGATGTACGGCGGCCCGAGCGATCCCACCAGCGGGAACTACGGGTCGATCGGCACCCCCGGCCAGTCGTACCTGCCCGCGCACCCCGACAGCTTCGCGGAGCTCTCAGTGCTCGATCACAACCCGGCGAACGGCGGCACGTTCACGTTCGCTGACGCGAACGCACTCTCGAACCTCCCCTACCTGACCGCGCTGCGGGTCGCCAACAACGGCGCGGAGAAGATCCTCTACAAGCGCGACGTCGGCTACGGCCAAGGCCCCGGCCAACTGATCGCAAACGGCCAGCCCTACCGCCTCGACGTGTGGTGGCAATCAGCCGGCCAACTCGGCGTCTCAAAGAACCCGGTCGAGATCCAGCTCGCACCCGCGACCGGCGCCGGCGCGACGCTCGGGCAGCTGCCCTCCAGCACCCAGGCTCCCGGCGCGAGCAGCATCGACCCCGGATGCGCAGCCACCACGAGCGCCGGCGGAATCCCGCTGCCGCTCGTCCCCGGCACCCAGACCAAAATCCTCCCATCCGGGCTCGGCGCGGCCGGCCAGGACGCGCCCGCTGCGGTCAGGGCGATGGTCGCTGCCGGGAACCGCCTGTACGGCAAGCCGTACATCTACGGCGGCGCTCACTGCTGCTCGCTTACCACGCTGCAGCCCGGCTATGACTGCTCGAGCGCCGTCTCCTACGTCCTGCACGCCGGCGGCGTGCTTGGCGCGAACGCGCTCGTCTCCGGGGACCTCGCGAACTGGGGGCTGCCAGGACCCGGTCGCTACGTGACCGTGTACGCGAACGCCGGGCACGCGTTCATGTACGTCGCCGGGTTGCGGTTCGACACCTCATACAACGGCACCGACACCGGCCCCAACGCCGGTCAAGGCGGCCCTCGCTGGCGGGTGTACCCGACCGTTCCGTCATGGGCGAGTTGGAGCGTCCGGCACCCACCCGGCCTCTGAGCAGAACTCGATCGGATGCACAAGCTCGCGCACACACTCACCCTGATCGCCGCCGCCGCCGCGATCACCGGCTGCGGAATCTCAAACCCCTACCAACACGCCACCACCAGCAGGTCGACGTCGACGGCGACCAGCACCGCGAGCTCGCCGGCCGTCAACCCGGCGCAGAACCCCGGCGAACAACCCGCACCCCCACCGCCAGCTCCGGCAAGCCAGACACCCGCGAAAGTGCAGAGCACCCCCGCGGGCGCGATCACGCAGTTCGCGGCCCTGTACATGAACTGGACGTGGCGGACGCTCGCCGCCCATCAGCGCGAGCTCGCCCAGCTGAGCGTCGGGGCCGCCCGCCTCTCAGAACAAAAAGCCGCGGCGGCCGCCACCGCCGACAGCACGATCGTGCAGAGCCGCGTCTACAACAACGGGCAGATCATCAGCATCGCCCGCAGCCTGACCAACCCCAACCAGTGGGTTGTGGTCACGCGCGAGCAGACCGCCGGCAACAGCCAATACGACGGACTGCAAGCCTCCTACCACGTCACCCTCGCCGAGCTCGCGCAACTCAAGAACGGGCGGCTGGGCGGTATCGGCATGGTTACCCCAGCTCTAGCCGCACTCGAATTCAGCCCGCACGGTTGCGCCGGCCGCGCGCAAACGCCTGCCGAGCATGACAGCCCGCGAGCACCGGCGACACCTCGCCGCGGCGGCCGCGTGCGTGTGGCTGCTGGCCGCCGCAGGCTTCCTGCTGGCGCGACTCGCGCCCGGGCTCGCGCCGAGCACCCGACCGCACCCGACGCTGCACGGAACGCCCGGCGAGCTCGCGAGCGTGATCGCGAACAACCTCCGGGTCCTGGCTGCCCCGTTCCTGCTGGCCGTCCTCCGCTGGCCCGGCGGGCGGCTGACCCGACGCCTCGGCGACGTGCTGATCGCCGCGGTGATCGCACAGAACACGATCGCGGTCGGGCTCGCCCTCGGCCGCTGGGGCGACCGGCTGCTGCCATACGTGCCACAGCTCCCACTCGAATGGACCGCACTGGCGATAGCTGGCGCGGCCTGGCTGAACGCCCGTGACGGCGGCCGGCTCCGGGAACTCGCCTGCTATGCGCTGGTCACGCTCGCGCTGACGATCTCCGCTGCAGCCGTCGAAGTGCAGCTCACCCCGCACGCGCACACAGGCCAACGAGCTGACCGAAATGGGCTGACGCAGGCCAGTGTCCCCTCGCTCCTTGCGGGGAGCGGGTGCCGGTTGCCTTCGCCGGATTTTGCGCCGGCCGGCGGCCTGCTCGCTTCAAGGTCGCCTGCGGCTCTCTTCCCCTCACGCACAGCGTTCGGTTCCGCTCGGCCGCCCGGCCGGCGCTACCGGGCTACGTCAACCACCCGATCCCCACAAGGAGGGACCACAAAATGCTCAACAGCGTGATCTTGATCGGCCGTCTGACCGCCGATCCCGAACTCCACGACCGGGGCGGCACCCAGGTCGGCAGGCTGCGCCTCGCGGTGCAGCGCCGCGCGCAACCGCGACGGCGAGGACCGCGGCGCCGACTTCGTCGACGTCACCGTCTTCGGCAACCAGGCCGAGGTCTGCAGCCAGTACCTCGCCAAGGGCCGCCGCGTCGCGATCGAAGGCCGCCTGCAGCACTCCGAATGGCAGGCCGAAGACGGCTCACGCCGCCAAAAGCTCGAGGTGATCGCCACACAGCGTCGAGTTCCTCGACCGCAAACCCAGCGACGACCAAGCACCGGAGGCCGTGCAAGGCGGCCGCGTAAACACACGGCGGCTAGGCGGGACGCCCGGCCAGGGGCGTCCCGCCAGACGGCCGCCCTCCACAGGAGAGCGACATGCAACACCACACTTCTACCACCCCCGCGCGGGCAGGGCTGCTCGGCAGCCTCTGGATCGACCAGGCCCACCACCACCGCCTCGTCGAAGTCATCCGCGTCCTCGACAACGAGCGCGTGCTGATGCAACCCGTCCGAGACGCGCAGCTCAAGCCGCCCAGCTACCTCGAGACCACCGACCACCTCGCAGGACTCGACTACCGGCAGGTGACGCCATGACCGCGTCCACCACCCCCAAGGGCGAGGAGCGCGCCGCCCGCGATCGCCTCAAGGCGATCGAACGAGCCCGCGCCGCGAAGGCCAAGGCGAACGCACGCCGGCGAGCCGACGTCATCCGCGACGAGCTCGCACGACCCCGCGCCAAAGACTGCCGCTGCCCGATCACCCCGGCTAGCACGCTCGAGCAGCTCCGCGCGCTCGGCGCCGGATGCACCGCCGGCCGATGGGTCTGCCCGACCCTCGACGCGGTCCGCCGGAGGCTCGGCTCATGAGAACCCCGACCCTCGCCGACGCGGGCGGCGCGACCACTCAGATCCCGCCAGCGCGCCACCAGCCGCTGGATCCGGGCGAGGAGTTCCACACGCTGTGGGCGATGACCCGCGACGAGCGGATCGCGGCGATGTGGCGAGGCGAGCTAACCACCCGCCAGCTCTGCCAATGGTCCTCGCGCGCACAGCACGAGGTCCCGCTGCTCGGCGGCGAGTTCGCGTGGATCGTGATGCGCACACCCGAATGGGCCGAAGCCGCAACAGCCGGCACCGACCGCACCCGCCAGAAAGGTGGCGTGATGGCCACGCTCACAGCCTCCCCGCAGCGCCAGACATACCGCGACGCTACTACCAGCCAGGCTCGGGAATCCCGAGCCTTGCTCCGAGCGTCGAAGCGCGCGTCGAGGCCCCGGTGCGCTGCTTCGCGGACCCCGGCGTCGCACCGCCGCGAGGACCGCGACCCGTCCTGCTCGGTCAACTCATGAGCGGCGCGTGGCAAGTGCCACGCATGCGGCGCGCGCGGCGGCGCGTACGACGCCGCAATCGCCAAAGGCCACACCCCCCGCTCGGCGATCGACCTGATGATCGCCCACGGACTGATCGAACCCCGCGCCCGGCTGCGCACCGCCCGCGAGCTGCTCCACACACCCGGCCGCCCGTCAGCGTCCCTCGCGCGCAGAACGCGCGCACGCGCGGGACACAGGACCTCGTCGCACGCCCGGCGCTGCAAGTGACCGATCAGGACATCGCCGGCTGGCAGGCAGCGCTCTCCCGCCGCCCCTCGCTGATGGCGCGGCTCTCCGCGAGCGCGGCTGGCGCTACCGAGACGATCCGCGCGCTCGAACTCGGCCTCGACCGCGGCCGAATCACGATCCCCATCCGCAACGCCCACGGCGAGCTCCGCGGCCTGCTCCGCTACCAGCCAGAGCGCACCGGCCGCCCGAAGATGCTCGCCGCGCCCGGAACCCGCCTCGGGCTCGTCCCGCACCCCGCCGCCGAGGCCTCGGATCGGATTCTCCTCGTAGAAGGCCCGCCAGACATGATCGCCGCGCCGCTCGCGCGGATCTCGCCGCGATCGCCGTGCCCGGCGACCACGCATGGCAGCCCGCCTGGGCGCAGCTGCTCGCCGGACGCCGGGTCACGATCGTCATGGACGCCGACGCGCAAGGACGAGCCGCCAGCCGAACGAATCGCCGCCGACCTCGCCGCGCACGCCGACGTGCGGACATCGTCGACCTCGCCCCGCACCGCGACGACGGATACGACGTCACGGACTGGCTGCTCGAACACCCAGAGCCCGTCGACATCGACGGGCTCGGCAGTCGCACGTCCGGTGATCAAAGGAGCAGCCAACGATGACGAACGTGCCGAACACCGGCTCCGACGACTACACCCACCAGGCGCCGCCTGGCAGTTCTGGCGGCCGCCCGAACTGAACACGACTTCGCAGGCTGGCTCGCCGGCGTCCTCGCCGAGGCGGCGGCGGAGCTTGGATCCTCGGACGCCCTGACCGCGGCCGCCCTGGTTCCTGGGAAGCCGAGCTGGTCCAGCAGCTCACCAAAGGCACCGTCGGCTGGGGCGACGAGTATCTCGCCGATTACAGAGAACCGCTGCCGTGAGCACGTCGTCCCGCCCCGCCGCCCCGCGCTTGGCGCTCAGCCGTAGCGAAGCCGCAGCGGCGCTCGGCATGTCGCTGCGCCACTTCCAACGCCACGTGCAACCGCACCTACGGTGCATCTACTCGGGCCAGCTTCGGCTCTATCCAGTCGCGGAGCTCGAGCGCTGGATGCACGAGCAGAGTTGGCGCGACGGGAGCGCAGCGTAGAAGATGTCGCGCATGCCAGGCAAAGACACCAAGACCAGATATCAAGGGGTATTCGCCCGCCACCAGCAGGACTGCGCGATCGCGCGAGGAGGGCGCTGCACCTGTAAGCCGAGCTACTACGGCGTCGCATACGACCGCTCTCGCCAGCGGCATGTCAAGACCAAGCGGATGCCTACCGCTGAGGCCGCAAGGAACGCGCGCGCCGACCTCGCCAAGACGCTCGAGCGTGGCGAGGCCCCGGTAACAAATGCAGTCAGGCTGCGGGACGCGCGCGAGCGGTTCGTAGCAGCGGCACGCGAGGGCAAGGCGCTCAACAAGCACGGGCACCGCTACAAGCCGCGTGCGATCGACAACGTGGACGAAAGCCTCCGGCTTCACGTGGAACCGGTACTCGGGCACAAGCGGCTGTCGGACATCCGACGCGGCGATGTGCAAGCGATCATTGACGAACTCGCCCCCAAGCTGTCAGGAAGCCGTGTACGCTCGATCGTCAACGCGGTGAGGTCGCTCTACCGGTGGGCGCAAGATCGAGACTTGGCCGGCCACGACCCGGCGGCACTGGTGCGATTGCCCGCGATGGACGCCACCCCGATCGAGCGCGTCGCGTCACCTGCCGAATTCGCGGACTTGCTGGCCGCGCTGCCGTTGGAGAAGGCACTGCCATACGCGCTCGCCGGCTATGGGATGGGACGTCGTGCCCAGATCGTGCGGCTCTGCTGGCAGGAGGTTGATCTGAAGGTCGGGGCGATCGAATGGGGATTGGAGTGGGAGGCCCGCAAGTACGAGGCGTCGCGCCGCGTGGTACCTACGGTGCCGCCACTGCTCGCCATGCTCAAGCGGGCCTACTTGGAGCAGGGGCGCCCGTCCGGCAAACAGCGCGTCTGCCCTGCCGGGAGGTCCAAGCCGATCCCAACTGCTCGACTCGTCATGGCTTGGCGTGTCCGCGCGCAAGACTTGGGAAGAGGCGAAGCTGACCCCGATCACGCTGCAGGAGTCGCGACACACGGCCGCCACCTGGCTGGACGCCGCCGGTGTCCCGTCCTAAGATCGCGTCTGTGCTTATGGGCCACGCTACTCCGGCGCGCCAACCCGGCGCTGCACAGATCACCCTCGCGAGATACACGCATGCGCTGCCGGAAGACATCGAGCGGGCGCGCGAGCAGCTGACCCTCTACCTGGCGGACCGGCAGGCGGCTAACGTGAGCGGCGAATGACCCGCCGTTCCCTTTGCCGTTCCCCCCGTTTCGGAAACCCAGTAACCATGGGGCATTGCGGGCTGTTCCTGCCGG
>CAWFKF010000101.1:0-19609 GCA_963816005.1 uncultured Solirubrobacteraceae bacterium
CGAGGTTCGTGCTCGGAGGCGGCCCTCCTAACACGATCATGGACGGACCTCGCGGTAAGCGGGTCGCATGCAGCTCATGATCGGCGCTCATGCATCAGTGCACATCGGGGCCATCCCGAGACGCAGAGACGGATGATTACTGACGAACCCAGGCTCAACGGAGGTGGCTGCGGGTAGTGGGGCGAGCCGCCTCTCCCACTGATTGCTCGTCCTCCACGGCGACTTACGGACGGGGATCAGTGTTGGCCACCGATGAGTCTCCGGTAGCGGCGGCATACCGTCGGGTTGACACGCAGCGGACTGCGGAGGTACCCGTGACTGTGGTTGTGATTGGAGGGTGAGAGTGGTGGAGGATTCTCGTTTGCGGGTGCTCATTGCCGGTGGCGGGATCGCCGCCATGGAGGCGCTGCTGGCGCTGCGGTCCCTCGCCGGCCACCTCGTGTCGGTGAAAGTGTTGGCGTGCGAGCCGGAGCTCGTGTATCGGCCGGTGACTGTGTCTGAGGCGTTCGGGCGGGCCGAGGCCCGCAATTATCAGGTCGCTGACATCGTCGCCGACCAGCACGCTGAGCTTGTGCAGGACTCGCTGGAACACGTCGATTCAGGCACGCACACGGTCGTGGCCGGATCAGGTGCGCGGATTCCCTACGACGCGCTCCTTGTCGCGACCGGCGCCCAGGCCACGGTCGCGCTTCCCGGCGCGCTGATGTTCGGCGGCCGCTCGGATGTGCCGCAGCTACGGGCGCTGCTGGGCGAGCTGGCCGAGGGACGCGCCCGGGCGGTCGCATTTGCGCTGGCCCGGGAGCAGGTGTGGTCATTGCCGTTGTACGAGCTGGCCTTGATGACGGCAATGCACCTCCGCGAATGCGCCAGCGGCGGGCGCGTGAGCATCGTCACCCCCGAGGAGGAGCCGCTCGAGCTGTTCGGCCCCGAAGCGTCCCGTGCCCTGAGGCCGATGCTGGCGGCGCTCGACATCACGCTGCGTTGCTCATCGATGCCCGCGCTGGTCAGACACCGAGAGCTCGTCCTGGCCGGCGGCGCCGTCATGTTCGCCGACCGGGTCGTCACGCTCCCGCTCCTGGTCGGCCCGCGGGTGAGCGGGCTCCCGGCCGACACGGACGGGTTCATCCCCGTGGACAGGCACGGCCGTGTCGCCGGCGTGGACGACGTGTACGCCGCCGGCGATATCACCTCCTTCCCGCTCAAGCAGGGAGGCCTCGCCGCGCAGCAGGCCGACGCGGTCGCCGAAGTAATCGCGGCGCGTGCCGGCGCCGCGCTCACACCCACGCCATTCCGGCCGGTACTGCGGGGCCTGCTCATGACCGCCGGCGCGCCGCTGTACCTCCGCAGCGAACCACACCGCGTCCCAGCGCAGACATCCGTCGCGATCGACGAACCCGACCATCACCACAACCGGGCTACAGTGTCGGCCGCGTCGGACCAACCGCTGTGGTGGCCGCCGGCGAAGATCGCCGCTCGCTACCTCGCTCCGTACCTGGCGACCGCTCGTCCCATGTCGCTCGCCGCCGAGCCACTCACAGACCGGATCGCCGTGCCAGGTCCCCGAGTTTCCGAGGCCGAGCACCACGAGGCACTTCAGCTCACGCTCCTGATCGCCGACGGCGACGCCCGCTGGGGCGACTACCGGTCCGCACTGAGCGCATTGGACGCGGCCGAGGCACTGGAAGGCGCTCTCCCACCCGAACACGAAACCAAACGCCGCATGTGGACAGCCGAGGCGGCACGATATCCGTGAGGGGCCGAGACGAAGGCACCGGTCCCCCTAACGACCTCCCGCCGATTCCCGTCGCTGCTCACTGGTCGACGTGTTCGCCTTGGCAGACCTCGCCGGCGGAGGAGACCGATCGGTCAAGCGATCGGAGGCGGCCAACCGCCGAACGTGGCTACTCTGGGGTTGTGGTCGTGATTCGCTTCATCTGTCCCAAGCGCGCCAACCGGGTGCAGGTATGCCTTGCTCTCGCGGTCGCGGCTTGTGCGGTCTTTGCCGTTCCGGCTGCAGCGGCGGCGAAGCCGGCGACGGTCACGGTCATGAGCCGCAACCTGAACCTGGGGGCGAACCTCGAACTGGGAGTGCGGGCCACAAGCCTCCAGGGGCTGGTGAACACGGCGGGGACGATCCTCCACCAGGTCGACCAGAACAACTTCCCGGTCCGAGCGAAGGGGCTGGCAGCAGAGATCCTGACCAAGAACCCGGATCTGGTCGGGCTTCAGGAAGCGGCGCTGTGGCGTACCGGGCCATGCACCGAGAACCCCCTTCCGCCCAAGGCGACACACGTGCGCTACGACTACGTGCAACTGCTGCTGAACCAGCTCAACCGCGGCAAGCAACGCTATCGCGTCGTGATCTCCGAGCCGGAGTTCGACTTCGAGGTGTACGCGAACACCGACGGCAACACGTCGACCGCGGCGCCGGGGTGCCCGCTCGGCAGCGAGATCAACGGCCGGCTGACGATGCGCGACGTGATCCTCGCCCGCGTCGGGCGCGTCAGAACGTCCAACGCCCGCGGCGGGCACTTCGCCACCCAGCTCCAGGTGAAGCCGGCCGGCGTCGCGCTCAACGTCACCCGTGGCTGGACGCAGGTGGATGCGCAGGTGCCGGGGGCGGCCAAGTTCCGCTTCGTCAACGCGCATCTCGAGGCGTTCGACAACCAGTCGAGCAACCACACCAACACGGGCGCCGCTCTCGGCAACGGCACGATCCGTGAGGCGCAGGCCAAGGAGCTGGTCAAGCGCGGCGGCCCGGCGACCGGCAAGCTGCCGGTGATCCTGGTCGGCGACCTGAACTCTGACCAGAGGACCGAGGTCAAGCCCGGTGACGCGCTCGCCTACGAGGCGCTGCTGCGCGCCGGCTTCGTCGAGCGCAGCACGAGCCATCCGCTCGGCTGCTGCCTGAAAGGCGACATACTCACCACGTCCGGCGGCAGCAGGCTCAGCGACTTTGACCACAAGGTCGACCACGTGATGACCAACGCGCCGAGGAAGATCCAGCTCGTGAGCTCATCAGTCACGGGCCTGAAGCCGGTCAACGGCTTCTGGGACTCCGATCACGCCGGCCTGTTCAGCGTGTTGACCCTGCCGCCCCTCGCGCCCACTCAGCCGCCCCTCGCGCCCGCTCAGCCGCCCCTCGCGCCCGCTCAGCCGCCCCCAGGGCTCGGGTGAGCCCTGCATAGCTGAGGAGAGCACTGAGTCGGACAGAGACTCGTTCGCGATTGGCCGGCGACCGGGACCGGTTGACGCCGCTCGGACCGCGAGCCGCGGACGATCGCGCGTCATCGGGCAGGTCACGATCACAATCACCTGACCCATCGCCGCTCCGTGCGAACCGGCCGGGCACGAGCAGAAGCCCCGACCAGCCCATCAACGAATGCCTAATCCTCCGGACCAGCGACGTTGCGCGGTAGCACCAGCACCGGGCACCGGGCTAAGCGGACGAGGCGCTGCGACGTGCTCCCGTGCACGAGCCGCCCGATCGGCCCGTAGCCGCGCGAGCCGACAATGAGCAGGTCAACGGAGGCGCCGAACAGCGCGAGTTCCTCAGCCGGGTCGCCATATGCGGCGTGCGCTTCGACGTCCCCGAGTTCGGCGATCGCGTTGCCGGCGTCCGCGACGAGCTGATCGAGCGCCCCTACGTTGCCTGCGTCCAACGGGAGGGTGACGGCCTCAAATGCCGACACCTTCCCTCCGAGCCCTGCGGCCAGCTCTCGTGCCACGGCGAGCGCGTGCTTGCTCTCGGGCGAACCGTCGTACCCGACTCCGATCTTGCGCACCGTCGACGGGCGCTGGGCATAGCCGGCGGGCGCGACGGCCACCGCGCACGGAGCACCGTTCAGCGCATCCCGAGTGTGATCGCCGACGGCGACCCGGCCCAGCAAGCCCCGGCGGCTCGACCCCACAACAACCAGATCTGCACCCTGTCGCTCGGCCAGCTCGTGCAGCCCGCGGCCAACCGAGGGCGACCCGGTCCACACCAATGACGCCTCGATGCCCTCCGCAGCTCGCGCTGACGCGAGCAGCTCACGTGACCGCTCGCCCTCGGCCACGGCGAACGCCGGGCTGGAGCCGCGCGTCGGATGGAGATCCCCGTAGTGCACGTAGGCGAGCACCAACTCGCCGCCATCAGCGACCAGATGCTTGGCGAGGGCGATCGCGTCGCGCCCACCAGGCCGTTCATCGACCCCGATCAACACCTTTCCGAACATCTCGTCCTCCGCGGCTTCGCCGAAGACTGTACGCCGCGACATCCACGACGTCATCGGTGCTCAGTGCTGTGCCGCCCGGGCGTTCGACCGAAACCGACAACTCAGAGGTCCCCAAATCTCCCGCCGCCGTCCCCTCTGCAGCGGTTCCATCCCTCGTGCCTTAGGCGGAGCGGGTGTCTACGAGAGGGGTTCGCCCGCCGGGCATCGCGGCCCGGCGAAATGGGCACGGACGAGCCGTGATCCCGATCCCCCCATGTGACAGCGCCGCTCGCGTCTGCAGCAACGACCATACCCTGCGGCCGCCGACATCGCTGCCGACAGATGGGATGAGAAGCAGCGAGCGACCAGGCAACTTGAGCGCTACCAACATGGCAGTCGGGGTGAAGCTGCCGACGAGTTCCTTCACCCGACACGGGGCCGCCGTGTCGGGCGTGTCACGCGGCTCCGTGCAGCCGGCCACCTGATCTCTCCGGCTCAGAGACACGGGCCACGACGTCTTCGCAGTTGCCCCGAACGCCGCAGAGGTCAAGGGAGACGGGGGCTACCCGGTGAGCGCGATACGCGACGGGGTCGTGATCGTCGCGCCACCGACATGGCGCAGGGTATCGCCGGCGATTGCGCGGCGGCCGGCGTGCGCCGCGGATGGCTGCACCCGGCGTCGGCCGTCAAGCAGCTCGGCGAAGGCCGTCGGGTTCTGCCACGAGTACGGGATCAGCATCATTGCGGTACGAGTGCCCAACAGGTTCGGCGTGACCGCGGACCCAGCACGCAAGTGCCTCACGACAATGGCTCCCGTCACGGGAAAGCTCCCGCGAACGATCGAACACCCCTAAGCCAGACCCCCCAAACGCATCTAGCAGAGCATTCTGAGGCCCAGATTGCGCCACGAGATGCGACGCCTCGCCTTGAAGTTCGGACCGACTGGTCGCAATGCATCGCATCTCGCGGAGCATTCTCCCAACCAGAATGCCCCGTTAGATGCGTTTGGGGAGCCAGACTAGTAGTGCTTTGTTAGTTTTGTTGTAGGAGTTCGCTGGGGTGGCGGCGAACCCTTCTCGCGTCTGGTTGCCGAGGTGAGGAGGGATGATGGTCGCGGTGAGCGATGCGAAGTCGGGTGTGAGCGTGCGGGTGGATGCGCCGTCGGTGGTGGCGGATCGGTTGGAGGCGTTCGGTGAGGCGGTGTTGGCGGGGGCGATGAACCGTCCGGTGCAGATGGTCAACGGCGGTACGTATCTGCGGGGGTTGATCGAGCAGGGGGCGCGGAAGTCGCTTGAGCCGATGGTCGAGCGTCTCGGTGGGGATGCGGATTACCAGTCGCTGCAGCAGTTCCTGGCCGACAGTCCGTGGGATCCGGCGGTGGTGGTTCGGGCGGTCGCTGAGCGGGTTGTGCCGGCGGTCGGGGTTGAGGCGTGGGTGTTGGATGACACTGGGTTCCCGAAGGACGGGAAGCGCTCGCCTGGGGTCAAGCGTCAGTACTCGGGGACGTTGGGGAAGATCGGTAACTGCCAGATCGGCGTGTCGGTGCATGCGGTTGGGAGCAGGGGGACGGTGCCGTTGGGGTGGGCGCTGTACCTGCCCCAGGAGTGGTGCGATGACCCGGAGCGCCGGCGTCGGGCGAAGATTCCTGCCGAGGTCGAGTCCAAGACCAAGCCGGAGCTCGGGGTTGAGCTGATCGAGCGCGCGGCGGGCTGGGAGATCGGCGAGGCGCCGGTGCTGGGCGACTGCGCGTATGGCGATAAGACCGAGCTGCGGGCGCGGCTTGACGCTGCTGGGCGCGAGTACGTGCTCGCGGTCTCCCCGGACACGACCGTGTTCGCACCCGAGACGATCTTCGATGTGCCCGAGCCGCGCGAGGCCGGTAGCGGCCGGCAGAAGACCCGCCCGCGGCCGGACCGCAAGCCCGAAGCGATCGGCGCGCTGATCGCCAACCTCGACGCCGAGCAGTGGCAGACGGTCACGTTCCGAGACGGACCCAACGGTGAGCCGATGACATCGCGGTTCTGCTTTCTGCGCGTCCGCGCCGGGAACGATTGGGACAAGGCCACGCCGTTCCCGCCGCGTGAGGAATGGCTGATCGCCGAATGGGCCGAAGGCACAGACAAGCCGACCGACTACTGGCTCTCCAACCTCCCCGCCGACACCACGCCTGAACGGCTCGCCCGCCTCGCCCGGCTGCGCTGGAAGATCGAGCTCGACTACAAGCAACTCAAGGGCGAACTTGGCCTCGATCACTACGAGGGCCGCTCCTGGCTGGGCTGGTATCACCACACAGCGCTGGTGACCGCCGCACACGGCTTCCTGACCCTGGAGCGGCAGCACCCAAATCACCAGCGGCCGGCCTGACCCTCCCTCAGGCAATCCTCCTGTTCCAGCCGATCTTCAAGTGCTGGACCGGCCGCTGCCAAACCTGCCAACAACCAGTCGATCTCGACCAACTCCGCCTGCATCCAGCGAGACAAGCCGAGTGACAACCTAACAAAGCACTACTAGGCGCCGGCATGCCGAGAGCACGAGAATCGATCGCGCGAATCGTCCGATCCGCGCGCCCAGCCTGTCTGTTAGCTTGGCGGCTCGTGTCCACGCTGCCCACCGTCGCGGTCAGCGCGCTTGGCGTCGCGCTCATCGCGCTCGCCGGCCGGGACGTCTTTGACGCGCTCTTTCATCCCGAGGGCAAGGGGACGCTCGGTCGCTTGATCACGCGGACCGTTGGGCTGCATTCCGCCGGCTGGCCAACCGGCGACGAGGCACGTTCGCGCTCGCGGGGCCCACCGCGCTGCTGGTCATTATCAGCAGCTGGGCCGCTCTGCTGATCCTCGGCTGGGCGCTGATCTTCTGGCCGCACATCGGTCGCGAGCTTCATGCCCTAACAGCCGTTCATCCTGGCACGTTCGTCGAGGCGCTACACACCTCGCTGGTGACGATCACGACGCTCGGATTCGCCGACGTGATACCCCACGCCGGCTGGCTGCGAGTGGTGGCCCCGCTCGAGGCGTTGCTGGGCTTCGGGCTGCTGAGCGCAAGCATCTCCTGGCTGCTCTTGATCTATCAAGCGATCTCGCGCCGGCGCTCGCTCGCCTACGAGATCTCGCTCCTGGTCGAGGCCGAGGGGGCAAACCGGCGTAGCGCTCGAGCAGCTCGAGCCCGCGTCGGCCGCCGGGATCTACGCCGAGCTGACATCGCGCCTCGTGGCCGTAGAGCGCGACCTCGTGAGCTTCCCGATCTCCTATTACTTTGCGGAGCTCGACGAACGGTTCGCGCTCGCGGCGCTCGCACCGCGGCTGCACGAGCTCGCAGAACGCGGATCCCGCACGGACATGCCCGAGAGCGCGCGGCTACCAGCGTGGATGCTGCTAGAAGCGCTGCGGGACTTCAGCGCCACGACCGCCGAGCGCTTTCACCGACGTCCCGGACACAGCACGACCGAGGCGCTCGAAGCGTACGCGCACGACCATATGTGGCCGGGGTAGCTCGGGGTCACCGGAAACCTCACTGCTCGACGCGCGCTGCCCCCAGCAACCAACTCGCCCTCCTGGCCGACGGACACGACACCTCCCAACAGGACATGCCACCCTGGCTCAACGAAACGGCGGTCGTTCTCGGTTCCTTGATCGATTCCAAACGTAGAGTTGTGGTCAGGCTTCGTGATGTGCGCGACGATCGAGCAGTCCACCGGCGAGGGACGTCGACGGCGGCGGTACGTCCTCATGCAGGTTGAGGTCGGTGGCGTGCCGCTGCCGCCGAGGTGGGGCTGGCGCCTGTGTGTGGCGCAGAGCGGGTGACGGTGTCGTAGATGACTTCGGTTCCGGTCATGCGATCAGCCCATGCCCGCCGGCGCGGATCTCGCAGGATCGCGAGGTATCCGAGACCGAGCGGGAGTAGGCTGAGGATGACGGCAGGCACGCGCCGAACCGCGCAGCCGAACGTGATCTCGCGCGAGCCATGATAGGTCAGGCGGATGGCCAGGAAGCGCATCCCCGGCGTCTGTCCCGCCAGAGCCCAGAAAGCAGCGAAGATCGCTCCCGCGATGATCACCCCGAGCGTGCAGAGCACGACGACGGAAACGAGCGACAGGGGTTCCGCGAAGACGGCTGAGATCAGTGACCCAACCGCGCCAGCAACGAGCGCATAGCCGGCGAACAGGAGCGCCAGGTCAATGCTCGCCGCGACCGTCCGAGTGGCGAGTCCAGCCTGGTCGGTCTCTGAATCGGGATCGCGTGGGCGGACGACCCGCTCCATCGCATCATCGAGTCCCTCAGTGATGATGGTCAGGCGGACACCGATATCGGTGATCAGGCCGGCACTCTGCGACGCGATCGCGGCCCGGATCTCAGGCGCGCCAGCGATTCGCTCCACCAGCATTTGCGCCTGCTCGCTCTC
The DNA here is from genome assembly GCA_963816005.1 of uncultured Solirubrobacteraceae bacterium. Taxonomy (GTDB): domain Bacteria; phylum Actinomycetota; class Thermoleophilia; order Solirubrobacterales; family Solirubrobacteraceae; genus Palsa-465. The sequence continues at coordinate 8,595 of CAWFKF010000101.1, forward strand.
AAGAATCTCCGACCATGCGTGCTCAGCGGCGTCCGATTCCAGGACCTGTTTGACGATCTGCGCGATCTCGTCGCCGCCCCACTCCGCCGTTTCCGCGTGGCTCTCGATCGCGCGCTCGATCGCTCGGATGACCGAGGGACTGCGGAGCGCACGGACAATTGCTTCCTCGATCGCTTCGTTGAACACGCGATCGACGCCCGCGGCACGCGCCACTCGATCAGCGCCCTTGGCGCCGGCCGTGAGCATCCAGGCCGCCGGCGGCATGCCCGCATCGCGCCCCGCAGACGGATCGGCACCGTTGACGGGTCCGCTGGACTTCCTACGAATCAGCGCGACGACGCCGGTCCTCGCCCCGCGGCTTGAGCGGGTACCGATCCGACACGTACCACGTGGCCGTGGTCGCGGACCTTCACGTGCTTCCAAAGCCTTGGTCGTTGCCTATGCGGTGCACGACACCGGGGTGCGGGAGGTGGTCGGCCTGGACATCGGGGAGGTCGAGTCGACAGCCTGCTTCCCGCGAGCACGCACGGTTGTTCACTTCCTGTCGACCTTGTGCTTCAGGTCCTCGCGCGCATGCTGCGCCTTGTCGAAGGCCGAGTCGAGCTTGCCCTTGAGCTTGCCCTTTTCCTCTTGGCGCTGCCCTTCGCGCTTGGTCTCCTCATCGCCGCTCACGGCGCCGACGGCCTGCTTCGCACGGCCGATGGTCTGATCGGTCTTTGCGCCCATTACGTGGCCTCCTGTCCTTTTGGGTGTTACGAGGTTACGCCCGAGCTGGCGCCACGATCATCCGTACCGCCCACTGAGGAGTAGCCGGGAAACCCCGTGGGGCATGGGGAGCGGACCGGCGGGCCGCTTCAGCCAACGACCTGCAATCGACCCCAGTCGGGGCCTCGTGGCGTTTGGGACTCGCGCACCCGGATCGCGCGGAAGGTGCTCGTCCCGTCGCGTGCCGGGCGCAGGACCGGCTAGTGTCCTGCGCCGTTAATTCGTCGGAGAAGTCGGCCGAGCTTGGCGAGGATCTCCTCAGCGGACTTCGTCCAGATGAACGGCTTGGGGTTCTGGTTCCACTCCGCGACCCACAAGCGAATGTCTTTCTCCAGCGCTTGGACTGAGCGGTGGTCGGAGCGGCGCAGTAGATCGTCGGTGAGATACGCGAACCAGCGCTCGACCTGGTTGATCCAGCTCGAATAGGTCGGGGTGTAGTGGACGTGGAAGCGGGGATGCTGATCGAGCCAGCGACGGATCGCGGGGCTCTTGTGCGCGCCGTGGTTGTCACACACGAGGTGCACGTCGAGCTCGTCGGGGACCTGGCTGTCGATCTTCTGGAGGAACTTCTTGAACTCGACGGTTCGGTGGCGGCGATGCAGGCTGCTGATGACCGTCCCGTCCTCAGTGCTGAACGCGGCGAACAGGCTGGTCGTCCCGTGGCGCAGATAGTCGTGGGTGCGCTTCTCGGGCATCCCGGGCATCATCGGGAACGCCGGCTGCGAGCGCGCGAGCGCTTGCACCTGGCTCTTCTCATCAACGCAGTACACGACCGCCCCTTCGGGCGGGTTCAGGTACAGGCCGACCACGTCATAGACCTTCTCCACGAACAACGGATCGTTGGACAGCTTGAACGTATCCGCGCGATGCGGCTTGAGATCGAACGTCCTCCAGATCCGACCGACCGTGGACTTCGACAGGCCGCTGCGCTTCGCCATCGAGGAGCGCGTCCAATGCGTCGCGTTCTCTGGCGTTGACTCCAACGTCGCCACCAGCACCTCCTCGACCTGCTCGGTCGTGATCGTCGCCGGCCGACCCGGCCGCGGATCATCTGAGAGCCCATCCAACCGCAACGGGCAAAACCGCGAGCGCCACTTCCCGACCGTTGTCGGAGTCACCCCAACAGCCTCAGCGACCTCCCGATTCGACAAGCCCGCAGCGCACTGCAACACGATCCGCGAGCGCAACGCCAACGCCTGCGAGGACTTCCGCCGTCGCTCCCACCTCACCAACTGATCCCGCTCAGAATCTGTCAACTCCAGAACGGCCTTGGGACGTCCAGTTCTTGGCATAGCCAAGTGTACACTTATCCAATGAACTTAAGGCGCAGGACACTAGATGCGCGGCTCACGTGACGACGAGCTCTTGGTACATCCCGTCGGCGTAGTGGTTGGGGAGGTTGCAGATCAGCTCGTAGCGACCGGGGGGGGCAAGGTCACGGTGGTCCAGCTGACGCTGCCGCTCGTGATGCCGTTGCCAGTCCCGCTGCCGCAACTGTGGGAGGCCTCGCCCAGGCTTCCCGTTTCGGCAACCTTTCCGTCGCTGCCCGGCACGCGTTGGCCTGCGGCGGCTCCGGCAGCCAGCGGCAGGATCACGAGTTCGTGGGTGCGCCACCCCAGGTTCGACGCCACCACGCTGATTTGCCCTGCGGGAATCGTGGTCTGCGAGACCCGCAGCATCATGTGCGCACCCAACGGGGCGGTACCGCCCATCATCCGCGTCATCCCCATATCTGCCAGCGTCACGTTGACGATGCGCCCCGGCAATGATCCCGGCGCCGAGCAGGTCGTCTGCGCAAAGCGATACCCCGCTCCACCGCCCATCGTCCCCGGACCAATCGATGAGCCGGTCGACCGACCGCCAGCGCCCATCATCCCCGACCCGGTCGAGCTCCCCGAACCGCAACCAGACAGGGCCAGAGCGGCCACCGCCGCGGCGAGCGGCACCAACCTTCGAGACACGACAACCCAACGCATCCACCCAGACGATAGACCGCACCATGGTCAACGATCACGGGAGTTCCCCACATGCGATTACAGAGACGCCCCATCTCGGGAGCAGGTGAGAAGCGCGGCCGGCCCGCCCTCACCGTCGGGCCGGCCGCGCGGCTTCCCTGCTTTCGATTCGGAACGTGCCTCTTGGCGGTCGAGCGCGCGAACCCGCAACGCGCGGTGGCTGTCGCGCAAAGGGTTCTGTCCGGCCGGCCCGGTGGGATTCCCGTCATGCCGCAGAACTTCATCGATTGTGATCGTGAGCAGGCGTTCTTGATGCCGCCGTCGCTGCGCGACTGGCTGCCTGAAGATCATTTGGCGTGGTTCGTGATCGAGGCGGTCGGCCGGCTCGATTTGCAGCCGTTCTACGCGGCCTATCGGGCGGACGGGCACGGCCGCGCCGCGTATGACCCGTCGATGGTGGTGAGCCTCGTCTGTACGCGTATTCGACCGATGAGCGGTCCTCGCGCGGGATCGAGCGGCGGTGTCGTCAGGACATCGCGTACCGGGTGATCACCGGTAACCGAGTCCCTGACCACGCGACGATCGCCCGGTTCATCCGGCGTCACCAGCAATCGCTCAATGAGTTGTTTGGCGCGGTGCTGCGGCTGTGCGCGAAGGCGGGCTTGGTGAGTTCAGGTGCCATCGCCGTCGACGGCACGAAGCTGACCGCGAGTGCGAGCAGCGACTCGAACGTTGACTATGATCGGATCGCACGAGAGATCATCGCCGAGGCGATCGCGACCGATGATGCTGAGGACGAGCAGCACGGTGAAGCGCGCGGTGACGAGCTGCCGCCGGAGCTTCAGACTGAGGCCGGTCGGCGCGCGTGGCTTGAGCGCGAGCTTGCGCGTGAACAGGCAGAGGCCGGTGAAAACGATCCGGCGGCCTCTCGGGCCGACGAGGTGGTTGGGGAGTTTGATCCCGAGCGGATCGGCCGAACTGGGCGACGCGGCTGGTTGCGCGAAGCGCACCGCCAGCTCGAGGCCCAGCGTTGGCAGGACCCGCAGCCGATCCCGCGTTCCCGGGCCGAGCGTCTGCGGCTCGGCGCCCGGTTGCTGGAGGACGAGCTGGCCGCGGAATGCCGCGGCAACAAGGCTTATGAGGACCTTCGCGAGCAGCGCCGGCTGCATGACAAGCGCAAGCTCGGTGGTCCGACCAAGCCCTACACGCCGCCCGACATCCCAGCGGGCGAGGTGAACCTGACCGACCCGGACTCCCGGCGGATGAAAGGCAACCGCCGCTACATCCAGGGCTACAACGCCCAGGCCGTCGTCAACGAGCAGCAGATCGTGCTCGCCGCGGAGATCACCACCAACCCGACGGACTGGTCGCAGCTAGGACCGATGCTCGAGACCGCGATGGACGAACTCGCGCAGGTCGGTGTCACCTACAAGCCGGACGTCGTCGTCGCTGACGCGCAGTACTGGAACGAGCAGCACATCGATCACGTCGTCGCCGACCACGGGATCCCGGTGCTGATCCCGCCCGACTCAGGCAAACGCCAGGGAAGAACGTCCCGGCTGGACCGGCGGCCGGTACTGTTTGGCGGCGCCGGCCTGGCCCGCGTGGCGCAGCTCGTTCCAGTACTCGCGGCGGACCTCGTCCAGCGCCTTGGTGGCGAGTTGCACAACGTGGTAGTTGTCGATCACGATCGTCGCCTGCGGCGCGTGCTCGCGGACGCTCTTGGCGTACCCGCCGGTCATGTCCATCGAGACCGCGGTCAGCCGGGACGCGCGTGCGAAGATCGCCGGCTCGATCTCGCTGCCGTCCTGGAGCCATGCGCCGGGGATGCCCTCGCCGGCCGGGACGATCGGGCACGGGCCGAACGGGACCATGATCGCCGGCTCAGGCTCCCACGACGGCCGCCCGGCGTGCGCCGGCGGGTCCTCGGCCGGCGGGTCGAGCTCGTCGAAGAATGCGTCGGCGGCGGCCTGGCCCTTGCCCTCGGTGCCCCACACCACGCACCCGCGCGCGTGGTCGGCGATGAGCGTGAGGTAGCGGTGGCCCTTGCGCCACGCGACCTCGTCGATCGAGATCTCAAACAGCTCCCGGAGCCGGTCGGCCTGGGCGAGATGCTCCTCGCCGACGCGCTTGATGATCCGCCCGATCGTCTGCCACTCAATCCGCACCAGCCGTGTGATCGTCGTCTTGTCGGCCTTCGTCGCCAGCCACGCGACGAGATCGTCGAAGTCGCGGGTGAAACCGGCGCGGTGACGCGCGAACGGGACGCCCTCGACATGCACCCCGTGCTCGGGACACCGCAGCTGCCGCAGCGTCGCGCGGATCTCGAGTCGCCAGACGCCAAGGTCCAGATGGCGCCAGACCGACTCGTGATCCTGGATACCCTCGCGCGCCATCGTGGCGTACCCGCACACCGGACAGATGAGCCGCTGGCGGCGCAGCGCGACGCGCACAACGACACGATCAGAACCGAACCGCACGCCGCGCACCCACACCCCCTCCAAGCGCAGCAGACGACAGAATGCGGCAGTGACGCGCACGGGCCAAACCTCCAGCTCGAGGAACTTGAATACCCGCGAGCCTACGGCGCGGCTCGTGCGCGTCGCCTGCCGCTACGCCAAGAGCTCAGAACCGCTGCAACTAGCGCCAAACCAGCTCAAGATTCACCCCAGATCACCCTCGGAGCCTCTCATTTATGCGCCGCGTGCTCGCCACCGACCTGGGCAAAGAGATCTACGGCAAGCGACAGAAGTCGATCGAGCCGGTGTTCGGTCACACCAAGCACAACCGCAAGATCTACAGGTTCAACTATCGCGGCAGATCATTAGTCAGAACCGAGTGGCGGCTAGCGATGCTCACCCACAACCTCACAAAGCTCCACCGACACCAGATCGCCACTGCCGCGGGCTAAGCCGAGGCGAGGGCGCAGGTCCGTCGCGATCGATCTCGCCGATCAGGCAACCGGTCGCCCGATCCCCCGACGCGTCGGAGCCCTCTCTTTGTGCGACAGCCACCGCGGGAAGCGCGCACGGAGCCCGGCCGGAATTAGCAGGATCTCAGCAAGCGGTCGCCATTCAGCGCGGCGCTCGCGGAGCTGGCAGTCCCCGCAAGCGAGCGGTCATGGGCCTCGCCGCGCGTGGCCGCTTTATCACCCTTCCAGCCACGAGCACCGCACTTCCGCTCTCGGTGGAATGGGGCCGTCGTGGCCGAGTCCGCCCCCCTGCGTGCTCGACCCGAGAGGTGCTGCCGCCAACAGGGGCCTCTGCTGGCGGCTTCTTATGGATGCTGGCCAAGGAACCTGATGTCGATGCGGCGAGGGTCCCAGAGGCGACTGGGGCGGCCCTCCGTCGTCATCGCCGGCGCGACCGTAACTGACTCGACGGTGTCGGTGATCAGCCGTCGCCAGGCTGCCAACCGCTTCGCGGGTTCGCGCAGCTTGTCGATGTCGTCAGGACCGATGACATTGCTCTCGCCCCGATCGCCGAGTCGGGCCCGGACGGTGTGCGCGTCATCGAGCGCCGTGGTCAGCTTCTCCAAGGTCTCCTGGCTCGCGGGTCGGCCCAACAATCCAAGCTCGCCGAGCTGCCGGATCGTGTCATCGAGCTCCGCGTTCGCGCGTTCGATCGCCTCGTCCGCCTCGCGGATCTGCTGCTTGCGCGACGCGCGTCCGTGGACGTCGGCGGTGGCCGAGTACGCCCGGACCGCGTCCATCACGATCTCCTCGATGCGGTCGGCTTTGACCGCCGCTCGTCGCTGGCACGGGTTCGCGCTCGTGTTGCCGCAGCGGTAGTTGCCGCTGTAGCTGTTGATCACCATCCGCGACCCGCACGTCCCGCAGCGGAGCACACCGAGGCGCGCCAGCAGCCGCTCGGACTTGGCCTGACGTCCGCGCGAGACCGTCCGCCGCTGCACGCGCTCGAACAGGGCGCGATCCTTGATGATCGGCTGGTGGGCGCGCGTGTTGTGCAGCTCGCCGAAGTGGATCTCGCCGAGGTACATTCGCGAGCGCAGCATCGACGCCACGCCGGAGATCGAGCGCTCGATCCCATTCTCGGCCAGCAACGCCTGGATCTCCACCAGCGAGGCGCCGCGGTCACGGCGCTTGAACGCCTGCACGACGATCGGGGCCTTGGGGCGCTCCACGACCAGCACGCCGTCCTCGCCGCGCACGTAGCCGGGCGAGATCCTGGAGTTGGGCAGCACACCGCGCGCCACCACGCGCTCTTGGGCGGCTGCGACCTTCTCGCCGGTCACCTCGGCGTAGTACTGGAACGCCGCTCCCATCATGTTGTTGCTCATCCGTGTCGCCGCCGTACCGTTGGTCAGCCTGCCGTGGTCGATCGCGTAGATCTCACCGCCCGCGTGCTCGACGCGCTCGATCACCTCGAGCTGCACCTTCAGTGAGCGCACCAGCCGGTCGAAGTAGGCAACCACGATGTGATCGGCCTCACCGGCCTCCACCATCTCGATCGCCCTCAAAAGCCCCGGCCGCCTGACGAGCGGAAGCTTGCCGCTCACGTCGATCTCCTCAAACGCATCGACGACGCGGTTGCCCTGATCTTTGCTCCACAACTTGGCCTTGGCGAGCTGGGCCTTGGGCGAGTGGAAGTTCTCGTCCTCGCGGTCTCCCTGCTCACTCACGCGAACCACGACGACGTCTCTAGGCTTCTCCTGCATGCTGGTTCCTCTCCGCCGGAATGGACGCTAGCGCCTTTTAGACGCTTGGGACCCGACCGGCGAGAAGGCTCGGGCGGTCAAGGCCCGCTACCAGGGGGTGTGCCGCGGCTGCGGCGCCTACACGCAGCCGCGCAACGGCAAAGGCGACGCCTACGCGTACTGCAAGCGCTGCCATCCCGGTGCGATCCAGCGGCGCTGGACGCGGGAGCTGGTGATCTCGGCGATGCTGGAGTGGCGCGAGCGCTACGGCCGATGGCCGTCGTCCTACGACTGGTCGCGCACCCACGCCCGCCGACGCGGCGAGCACGCACTGCGGCGTCTGGGGGCGGGGCACTGGCCGTCGGCTAGCGTGGTCAACGCCATTTTCGGAACTTGGGCTGTCGCGCGTGAGGCTGCGGAGCAGACAGGTGCCGGCGACAGACGCCCACGTGCGCCATACGATCCTCCTTCACGAACTACTTGACCGTGTCCGAGCAAGGCCAGACGAACCCCTGGGAGCCGTGGCAGCGGCTGATCGACTCGATCGGCCCCTATTACCGGATGCAGCTGTTCGCCGCGCGGGACGGGCGAGGGAGGAGCTGTGTGGCCTGGACGAGGAGCAGCTTGCGGCGATCGCCGCGGAGGGGCGCGCGGTTGCGGGCTCGCTTGACGAGGAGGGCGCGCGCCTAACGGTCACCTTGACCGAGGATCGGGAACGGCATTCGCGACTCGCGGGAGACCTGCAGCGCGAGGCTGAGCTGCTGCTTCGGCGGCAGCGGTGGGCGCTGGCTTCGCGGCGACGGCGGCAGGCGCGAGCCGATGCGTCCGAGCAAGTCGATCGGGCCGAGGAGCACCGACGGCAGGCGGCTCATGCACACGAGCGGCTGCGCGAGCTCGGCAACAGCGGCCGGCACCTGCACCCATGGTTCGAGCGCCACCAGGAGGTCCTCGCGCGTGGGATGGCCGCAGAGCTCACGCTCGACGCAGCGCACAGTGCTGTCTACCACGTCCTCGGAGCGCCCGGGATCGCGTCGTTCACCGCCGCCTGCCTCACCGCCGACCGGGCGATCGATCTCGGCCGCCTCGAACGGCTCGTCGCGAAGGACGGCGAGCCCCGGCAGCGGCTGCTGTTCGAGGTGGCAGCCGAGCTGTATGGCCGCGAGCAGGGAGTCTCGCTGAGCGAGCTGCTCGCAGAGCTGGACGGCGAAGACCTCGATCGCGTGCTCTACGCAATGGCCGTGCTCAAGGGCCGCCGAAGCACAAGCTCGGGATGGCCCGACGATCTCTGGATACGCGCCTCAGAACCCGAGTAGCAGCACGCGTGCCGGCGATCGGTCTGCGACCGCGACTGTGGCGCTCCGCTGCCGAGGCCCCGCGGTCCGCGTGTTGCGCGTCGCACGCGCGGGGTGTTTCGATGCCGACGACATACCTGAAGTCCACAGGAACCCCGTTGCTCTGCGCCCGAGCCGCGCTGGCGCAGGACGACCGCCACGCAGATCCAGCGGAGCAGACATGACCATGAGTCAGCACCACACCGAACCAGCGATCGACACGGCGGTGGAAGATCGGGTCCTCACCGACGGCGACGTCGAGGCGATCGCGGAGGCAACGGCGGCAAGGCTCGCTGAGATCGTCAGCGCGTCGCCCGGGACGTTCGCGCTGGTCGATGCGCGGCAACTTGCCGCTGACCTTGGCGTATCCCTCGACTACGTGTATGCCCATGCGTCCGAGCTCGGCGCGATGCGCCTCGGCTCCGGGCCCAAGGCACGCATCCGCTTCGATCTCGACCGCGCGCGCCAGGCGCTTGAGGCCAGGGCAGGGAGATTCAACGGCAGGCGTCGGAGGTAGCAGGTGGCGGATCGTCGGCAGCGCTCCGCTCGTCAGGGCCGGACGCGGTGGTCTCAGGCAAACGGTCCAATGTGCTTGATCGGGCGAATGACCGTGGCAGTGCGTGTGCGACGATGAAGACTCGTGCCACGGTCCCGGTAGCGGGCGAGCGCGCCGGCACCAGCAACCGCCCGAGCGATGTCCATGCAGCGCGAGATCCAACGGAGCTTTCTCTGATGCCCCGGCCGACGCAGGGTTACGTCGTCGAGCGCCCGTGGGCGGACGGGAAGACGGTCAGCTACGGCGCGCAGGTGCGCGCCTACGGCCGCTACGAGAAGGTCACGTTCGGCACCAACAAGCAGGGCTGGAACCGGACGCGGGCTGAGCTGGAGACCGAACGGATCATGCAGCAGATCGAGCGAGGGACATGGGTTCCGCCGCGGCTTCAGCCGCGCGAGGACCGGCTCGATGAGGCGATGGCGGCGCTCGGCGTGCAGGTCGACGAGACCTTTCGTGCGTTCGCCAGCCGGTGGTGGCGGTCAAAGCAGCTCGACCTGGCCGAGAAGACGTTCGTGGACTACAGCTGGCGGCTCGCATACCTGGAGCGGTTCTTCGGCCGCTACCGGCTGAGCGAGATCACACCCCGACTGGTCGACCGCTTCCGCGATGAGCTCGCCGAGCAGGCGCAGACGATCCGCCTGGCCGAGGAGCGGGGCAGGCCCGTGATGGAGACCGCCACCGACAAGCGCGGCCGGAGCTATGAGCGCCGGCGCCGTCCGCTCTCGAACACCTCGATCAACATGCTGATCACGCTGCTCGGACAGATCCTTCAGCAGGCGGTCGACTACGAGCTGATCGACCGCAACCCCGTGCGCGTCGGCGGGCGCGCGGCGCGGTTCCTCAAGCGCGCGCGGCCTGAGCGCACGTTCCTCGAGGTCGACGAGTTCCACGCCCTGCTCGACGCTGCCGCCGAGCTCGAAGCGGAGGCGCCGGCGAACCGCAAGGGGCTGGGGCGGCGGGCGATGATCGCGACGCTCGGGCTGGCCGGCTTTCGGATCGGGGAGATGATGGACCTGAAGGTCGCGCACGTCGATCTGCAACGCTGCCGCTTCAAGCTCACCGACGCGAAGACCGAGGCCGGTGTACGCGAGGTCGAGATCACGCTCTACCTGCGCGACGAGCTGCTCGCCTACGCGATGGACCGGCGGGCGCGCGGGCTGCCGCACGGGCCCTCCGACCACTTCTTCGGCACGGCGACCGGCAAGCGCCGCGACCCCGACCGCTTCCGCGACCGGATCCTCGCCCGCGCCGTCGCGCGCGCCAACGCAAACCGCGCCGAGAGCGGCCTGGCGCCGCTGCCACCGATCACACCGCATTCGCTGCGGCGGACTTGGGCGACGTTCTGCGCGATGATTGGCCGCGATCCGAAATGGGTGGCGGCCCAGATCGGGCACGTCAACCCGAAGTTCACGTTCTCCGTCTACCAGCAGGTCGCGACCCGCCGCTACATCGACGAGCAGGCTGTGTGGGCGCTGATGCGGTTTTCCGACGAGCCCGCCGAGCGCGTGCCGAGCCGCCAGATCACGCGGCTGCAGCGGGACGACGCGCGGGGATCCTCGGGGATGGAGCAGGGCGAGTTCGACCGAGGCATCGAGCGCCTCATCGGCGGCGCCGAGGACGTGGATGGCGGCGACTGACCGGGAAGTCTCGGTTAAACCCGTGATTAACCCCGTGGCTGGAAATCCGCCGTGGGCCAACGATCAGGGCTAGACCACGCACAAGAAAACCCCGCGAATTGCGGGGCTTTCGTGA
>CAWFKF010000102.1:0-38780 GCA_963816005.1 uncultured Solirubrobacteraceae bacterium
ATCCCTACCACCGCCTCCGGGGATGCTAAGCGAACCGCCCGGTGCGGACCCGCACGCCGGGTGGTGTGGGGGGCGTCGGGGTGAGCTCGGCGCCTACCCGATCGCGCGAACCGCGATCAGCTAGGCCCGATCGAGCGCGCCATCAGCACGTCGTCCACGTAGCGTGCTTGAACTCCTCGTCCAGCACGCCCTCAACACTGACGCCGCAGCGCGCGTAGACCGCCTGCGCGGCCGCGTTGTGGCCGAGCACATGGAGGCGTCAGGCGCGACGACTGCTCACGACAGAAAGACCGGCCGTTTGACCAGGCGCGTGGCGAACGGGCGCGGCGTCCTGGACGGATTTCAGTTGGGTGCAGGTCCCCTGGAGGGACGCAGGCCTGAAGAGTCCGATCGAGACAAAAACGCTGCTTAACTGGTAGTTTGAGGTCAACCTAGACCCAAGACCGTAAACTTAAGCGGCGAGGATGGTGATGGCGTTCTCGGCTGTCGTGGTGGGTTGGAGCCAGTTGTGGTGCTCGGGGCGTTTGACTGGCCAGTTGCTCATCTTGCGTTTGATGACCCTGGGGTTCTGGCGTTGGCGGCGGTCGGGGAGTGGGTCAGCGAGGATCTCGTTGATCGCCTGCTGATGCGCGGTAGCGATCGTCTGGGGGGGGGGGGGGGGGGGGGGGGGAAAGCCCGGGCTGGGTGCGGGCGGTTCGGCGGGTGGCGCGGAGGCTGCGGATGAACGATAAGCGGTGCGGGACGAGGTCTGCTTGGAGTGCGGCGTCGTGCATCACGCGGCGGATCGCGTAGTGGGTGGCGAGGTGTCCGTAGGCCTCTTGGTAGACGCCGTCGGGTGTCTTTGAGCGTAGTACCACGCGCGGGCCGCGCTGATGGGTTTTGAGCTCATCGAGGGCTGACTCGAGCTCCCAGCGCTCGGGGTAGAGCGCGGCGAGCTCCTCGGCGGGTGCTTGGTCTGGGTCGAGGATTGTGGTGATCAGCCGGTAGCGTTGATCGGCGTCGCCCAGGGCGGGGTCATCGAGCCGGTACTCGATCACGCGCGCCGGCTTGCCGTTGCGTCTGGCCTTGCGGTCCTTGAGCGCGTGGATGCTGGTCAGATACGACCCGTCCGCCAAGGTCTGCTCGCGCGGCAGCCCCACGCTGGAGCTCACTCGCCAGAGCAGCTGCGCTCCCGTTCCACGGGCGGTTTGGAAGCGCTCGAAGCTGTAGAAGTTGCGGTCCGCGAGGCACAGCATTCCCTTCTGCAGCGAGTCCCACAGCCGGTCGGCAAGCGACTGCTCAGAGCTGGTGTAGGGACCGAGCGCAGCGTTGAAGATCGCGTGCGTGCCCGACTCGGCCAACGCCACCAGCCGCAGCTGCGGGAACGCGCCGCCACCCTCACGCCGCGACGAGCCAGGCCGCCCGAACGCCTCCACGTTGGGCTCGGTGTCAGCCACGTCCAGGCACGTCCCATCGAGGCTCACCAACCGCAAACCCCGGTAGAACGCCCCCCTCGTCTGCTCGCTCGCCAACGGCGCCGCGACCGCCCGGAACAACAACTCAAGCGGCTCGGAGCCGAGCCGCTGACGCGCCTTGTAGATCGCGACCTTGCTCGGCACCTCCCACGACGCCCGCCAACCCGACTCCCACGCCAGCCCCTCCACCAGCTGACGCATTACCTCCTCATACGAGGCATCCGCGAACAACGCCAACGCCAACACGTAATACACCACCACCCGCGCCGGCAACAACCGATGCCGCTGCTCCCGCCGCCCGGCCGCCGCAACCACCCCATCGACCAGCTCCGGCGGGAACACCCGCGTCAGAACACCGATCGAGATGTGATCCGACAGCCGCGAATCCGTCGGCGGCTTGAGCTGACCAGCCCGAGGCACGCCACCACAATATCTCCCCTACCGGACGCTAAGTTTACGGTATTGAACCTAGACCCGCTTCGACAAGGGGCCACTCGGTTGCAGAACCAGCAACGCGAAGCCAGTGTTCGCGGCCTTTCGTAATCTCGCGGCTCGGATTGGCGGACGAAATCGACGCTAAGGTCAAGCCGCGCCCTCGAATCGCCCGTAGATTCAAGCCGCAGTGTCCCTCTGGGGGACCTGCACCCATTTCAGTTCGTGGTGGCGCTTCTCGAGGTTCGGCTGGTAGCGGTAGGCGCCGAGCACCCGAGTGTGGGTCAGCTCCGAGTCGTTGGAGGTGAGCGGGAAGCAACCGTCAGAAGCGGCGTCGTAGCGGACCTGCTCGGCATCGACGCTCACCTCGAGCGCGTAGCGGGTCTTGGCGATCTTGCGGTAGCGGGTGTCGTTGCCGGGTCGGCCGCGTTTCTCCTGGCGGTAGCGCTCCTCGACGGTCTCGATGACCGTGACCGACACCCAGCGCTCGCCGCCGCTTGTGGTCAGCAGCGCGGCGGCGGCCTCCTCGGCGGCGACGCGGGTGGTGATCCTGGCGCGCGGGCCGGCCAAGCGCTCCGATAGCTCCCCGAGGGCGTGGCGGGCGCGGTCGATCCGCTCGGCGCGGGCGCTCTCGTCGTGGTGCTGTTTGGCGCTTGCGTGCACCCACGTGATGCGGTATCCCTCCGTGGTCGGGAACGGCGCCGGGCAGACTCGCCAATGCCATGCGCCGAGCATGCGGGTCGTTTTCCGCTCACCGGCTCCCGCCCATGCGTTTAGTCTCAGCGCGATGCGTCCCGGAACTGCGGTCGTGCTGCTCGCGATATCGGTCGCGGTGGCGGGCTGCGGGGGCGGAGGCAGCCTCTCGCAGAGCAGGGAGGCGGCCGTGTTCGCCCGTAACTGCAGCGCCTGCCACTCGCTGATCGGCAACGAGTCGCGCCATCGCCAAGGCGGGGACCTCGTCGGCTACCGGCTGAGCCGCCAGCAGCTCCTCGAGTTCACTCGTGAGATGCCGACGCGCAGACCGCTCACCTCCTCGCAGCTCGAGGCGGTCGTCGATTACGTGCTGGCAATCCAGCAGCGCGGGCGCGCGCGCTGATCAGCTCACGGGGACGAGCTCTCCGACGCTCGATTGCGTCCCGGCGGCCGTCTTTCCGCCCGCCACCACGATCGCATTACCGAGCGAGACCACGCCCGCGTCCGAGGTCGGCTGTGGCAGCCTACCGGCGGAGCGGACGCGTCCGGTGAGCGGATCGATCGCCCACACCGCGGCGCTGCGGGCGTCGAGGCTGTCGCCCCGCCCTCCGACCACGTACACGGTCTGACCGATCGCGGCCGCGCCCGCGTGCGTGATCGGCTGCGGCATCCGGCCGAGCTGCCGAACGGTCGCGCTCGCTGGGTCAAACCGGTAGACGGCGTCGCTGGCGCCGGTCGGGGTCGAGCCGCCGATGATCAAGAGCGCGCCACCGGCGCTGGTGACCGCCGCGTAGCGCACGGCGACGGGGAGGTGAGCGACGACCCGGGCGCCGCCTCCCGGGGTCCAGGCGACGATCGTGTCAAGCGAGTTCGTGCCGTCGAAGCCCCCGACGATGTAAGCGCTCCCGTCGAGCTGGGTGACCGCCACGTCTGACTCGGCGCGGGGCAGCGAACCAGCGGCGGTCACCGAACCGGACGTGGGGTCGAAGCGGAGGATGTGGTCGTATTGGGTGAACTGGCCGCCGCCGAACAGGTACACCTGGCCGGAGCGCACCGCGGCCTGGGCGTCGTGCTGCGCGTTGGGCAGGCTTGCGCTGCGCTGCGGGCCGCGGAGATCGGCCACAGTGACGTTGGCTGTCGATGTGTCGGCCGCGTCGATGCCACCGAGCAACGCGAACCTGCCACCGGGGAGCGCCGCGCTCGCCGGATCCTGGACCGCGGCGGGGAGCGAGAACAGCGGACGGTAGGCCAGCTTCACGGCGAGCGGCGTGGCCGCGCGTGCGGTGGTCTTAGCCGTGCGATGCGCGGAGCTGGTCGTCTGCCCGCTGCTCCCGCAGGCGGCGAGCGTGAGGGCGAAGACGACCGCCGAGCACGAGGCGAGCCTGCGACGCCAAGCCCGCGAGGCGAATGTCGGGAATCGAGGGATGCCGCGAGCGTAGCCAACCATCCTCCGCTTCCGTTCCGCGAGGCAGGAAGCTGAGAGGGTTCTCACCGGCCGTTTAGGCTGGCTTGCCCGTGCGGACGAACGCTCCCTCCGTGCCCCGGGTTCTCGTGCTGCTCGCGCTGGCCGCACTGCTGGTCGCCGGCTGCGGTTCCTCGCAGCACGCGTCCTCCACCTCGAGCCGTTCCTCCCCGAGCTCGACGCGCACCTCCGGCGAGGGCCGGTTCGCGCCCCCGCCGGCGGACAACGTGTACGCCTATGACCGGGCGGGCAATCTCTCACCGGCTTTGCAGGGGGACCGCGCGCTGGTGTA
The DNA here is from genome assembly GCA_963816005.1 of uncultured Solirubrobacteraceae bacterium. GTDB lineage: Bacteria > Actinomycetota > Thermoleophilia > Solirubrobacterales > Solirubrobacteraceae > Palsa-465. The sequence continues at coordinate 4,334 of CAWFKF010000102.1, forward strand.
CGTGCCCAACAGCATGAGCAACACCGTGACCGTGATCAGCCAGCGGACGCTGAAGATCGTCGCCCAGTTCCCGACCGGCGCACTACCCCAGCACGTGACGCCCGCATACAACCTGAACACGCTCTACGTGGACAACGATCTCGGCAACAGCCTGACCCCGATCAACCCGCGGACCGGAGCGCCCGGCACGCCGATTGCGGTCGAGGACCCCTACAACCTGTACTTCACGCCCGACGGACGGTTTGCGATCGTCGTAGCGGAGCGCTTGCAGCGGCTCGACTTCCGCGACCCGGCGACCATGCGCATGATCGACTCACTGTCGGTTCCGATGTGCCCCGGCGTGGACCACATGGACTTCTCCGCCGACGGCCGCTACGCGTTTGCGAGCTGCGAGTTCGGCGGGCGGATGATCAAGGTCGACCTACAGACCAGGCGGGTCGTGGGAACGCTGGTCATCGGCAACGGGATGACCAGCCCGCAAGACGTGAAGCTCTCCCCCGACGGACGCACGCTCTACACCGCCGACCAGCAGACCGGCGGGCTGTGGGAGATCGATCCATTCACGCTCCGGGTGATCGGCTTCCTCCACACCGGCGCCGGGGCGCACGGCCTGTATCCGAGCCGCGACGCCTCGGCGATGTATGTCTCAAACCGCATGGCCGGCACGATCTCGGTCGTCAGCTTCCAGGCCCGCAGGGTGATCGCGACGTGGCAGATCCCCACGCCGGCCAGCCCGGACATGGGCGGGGTGTCCGCCGACGGAAGCACGCTCTGGCTGAGCGGTCGCTACAACGCGGAGGTGTACGCGATCGACACCCGTACCGGCCGGCTGCGCGCCCGGATCCCGGTCGGATCCGGACCACACGGCTTGTGCGTATGGCCTCAGCCAGGGCGCTACTCCCTTGGTCACACTGGGATCATGCGCTGAGCCGCACTCGACGAGGGGCAGCAAGCGCGTCAGTCGTTGCGTGCCGCGGCCTACCTATGCTGCCGGGCCGCAGCGAGTTGTGCGTTCTGCCGGGGGATCGCGTCCTTCCACTTCAGCGGCAACTCGCTCCCGAAGACGGTGAACTCGACGAAAACCGAGTCGGCGCGCATGTCCAGGGCAGACTTCTGGCGAGCCGCCGAGCGATGAACGTGCGCAAGCTCTCCGAATCTTCCCACGCAGACAGGGTGTAGAACTCGAACGTTGGAGGTTGGCGCCGAGAGACCAGCCGACCACGCCAGGCGCCGAAGGGACCTGCTTCGTGATCCGCGAGGACTGCCGCGCAAACGCAGAGACGCGGAACGCCGACCTGAGGAAGAACCGCGAGCTGAATGCGGCGCTACTGACGTTTCTCAGTGGGTGGGGTGAGAGAGCCGCTCGCTGGGTGGCGATGAGGTCGGGGCGCTGGGAGCGCCCGACCTCCGGGCAGGAGGTGCGCACGCCGCGGCGCTTCTACGGTTCCGGCTTCTCACAGTCCAGGGACACCGTGGAAAGGAGCGGCTGGCGGCGTGCGCAAGCGAAGCGTAAGCATCCGTGCGTGGGCGCGGTTGCTGGGGTTGGAGAAGACGGTCATCGGAGCGTCGAGCTCGACGAGGACGACGCGATCGTAGTGGCGGTCCGGCCGTGCTTCAGCCAGCGGGATCGCTGCCCCCACTGCCGACGGCGCTGTCCTGGCTATGACCTGGGCGACGGTCGCCAGCGGTGGCGGGCGCTCGATCTCGGCACGATGTTCTGTGTCCTGGAAGCGGACGCGCCGCGGGTCTCCTGCAAGGAGCACGGGGTGGTGGTCGCGGCGGTTCGGTAGGCGCGGCACGACGCCGGGTTCACCCGGTCCTTCGACGACACCGCGGCGTGGCTGGCGGTCAACACGTCGAAGGCCGCCATCTGTGAGCTGTTGCGGATTGCGTGGCGGACCGTGGCGGATCTGCGAGCGCGTGAGCGCCGAGGCGAAGGCCGGCCGCGACCTGCTGGCCGGGCTGACGGAGCGGGGGTTCGACGAGATCTCGATTCGCAAGGGTCAGAAGTACCTGACCGTGGTCGTCGACCACCATTCGGGCCGGCTGGTGTGGGCCGCATTCGGCCGGGACCGCAAGACGGTCGAGAAGTTCCTGGATCTGCTGGGCGAAGAGCGCTGCAAGCAGATCCGGCTGGTGTCCTGTGACGATGCCGAATGGATCACCCGGCCGATCGCAGAGCGCTGCCCGCAGGCGGTCATCTGCCTTGACCCTTGGCACATCGTCAAGGCCGCGACCGACGCGCTCGATGACGTTCGCTGGGCTGTCTGGAACGAGGCGCGCCGCTCAGGCAACAAGCAGCTCGCCAAGCAGCTCAAGGGCGCCCGGTTCGCGCTCTGGAAGCGGCCGGAGAACCTGACCGAGCGCCAGCAGACCAAGCTCGCCTGGATCCAAGAGCTCAACGCGCCGATCTACCGCGCCTAGCTGCTCAAAGAGCAGCTGCGCCAGATCTACCACGCCGCCACCGTCGAGGACGGGCTCAAGCTGTTGGACGCGTGGCTGAGGTGGGCCCGAGGATGCCGCCTGGAGCCGTTCGTCAAACTCGCCCGCCGGATCACCGAGCAGCGCTCAAGGCTCGAGGCGGGGCTGCGCCACCAACTCTCGAACGCCCGGGTGGAGCAAGTGAACACGCAGATCCGGCTAATCGTCCGCCGCGGATTCGGCTACCGCTCGCCTGAAGCAGTGATCGCCCTCGCGATGCTGTCACTCGGAGGGCTCTGGCCACCCCTGCCAGGCCGGTGACACAACCCACGGATGCGTCAGTAGGGTTCCTAAATGCGACATCCTCCGGCGCGGGATCAACAGTGCCAACTTGCTTCCAGGGCCCAGGAGGAGGAAACACGGCGGCACTCAAACCGAATACCGGGCCAGCGGCGCTGCTGTTTTGGCGAGCAAAGAGCAGCCGGCATCCGACCGGAGGCCGGGCGCCGGCTAACGCTCAAACCCGACGCTAGAACGGGCCAGGTCCGGAAGGACCGCCCACCGTCACCGGCGTCGAGAGCAAGCACTGGCCGCTGCGCTTGCCGTTCACCTTGTTGGGCTGGGGCATTCGCGGGAAGATGCTGTTCATGCTCGTCTCAGCGCTGTCCCAGACCGCGCTATTGTTGTCACACGACAGGTTCTTGTCGATGTGGTTGAGGACGATCTCGATCGCATCCGGGTCCGCCAGGGTGTTGTTGATGAAGCTCGCGTTGCCGCCCACGTGGACGCCCGCCATTCCCAGCCGGCAAGACTCCAGTCCGCTGAACGTCGCGTCTCCATTCACGGAGCTGTCCTCAAGCGCGCTGTAAACGGGCCACCTGATGAATGCCGAAGACCTGACCGAGATAGAACGCGTCGGCCGCCGCTGCGGCGTCTGCCACTCCGGTCGCGGATGGCGTCGGTTCGAGATTGTCCGCCCAGCCGAGGGTGAGCCGGTCGTCTTGTGCGGCAGCTGCCGAACCCGCTTCAGGGACAATCCGCCGGTCGCACCTCAGCCCGCGGCCGCGTCGGACCCCGCTCCCGCAGCTCCCAAGCCGCTCTCGCCGCCGCAGCCGCGCGCGGGCGAGCGCCGGACCGAGCGGCGCCCTGATCGCCTCCGAACGGCACTGCGCAAGATGCCTGGCTCGTTCTCAACAGCGATGGCTGCCCGAGCGGCAGGACTCAACAACGACAAGACACTCGCCCGACTGCAGGACCTAGAGCGTCGCGGCGAGGTCCAGCGCCTCGGCAACCGCTGGTCGACCGAGCCGCCCCCGAGCGACATCGCCTCGGCGATGGATCGGCTCGAGGCGCGGACGAGCAACCTTCGGATCGTCAGGGACCGCGCGCGGGCCGGCTGATCAGCGCTTCTGCTGCGTCGGGCAAGACACTCACCCTCGGCTGGGTTCCCGCTGAGCGTACGGAAACTCGCAACCCTATTCCTCGCTGTTGGGTGTCTGAGGAGAGGCAGTACAGTGCGGGCATGAACGACGACACCCCTCTCGAACCCATCGTCGCTCGCGCCGGGCGCAAACGCGAGGAGCGCCGTGTCGTGAACGAGGCCGGAGGAGGCGAGTCCGAGGGGTTCGAACTCGCTGAGCAGGCGCTCATCGAGAACACATCTCACGGCGACCAGCACACCCCGGCCCGCATCATGCGTGACGCCGGGCCGGACGAGGAATCGGGCGCGGCAGATTACGGCGAAGCCGACGAAGAGCACCAAGCCGACTGACCCGCCCACGGCCGGAACCACTCGACCCCGGTCATCGTGGTCGCGCCGAAGGCGAACGCTCACACGAGCAGGATCCCAAACCGAACGGGGCAGCAGGCCGTGTCACCCTGACCGGACCCAGGGGGTCAGGCCACCTTTTCCCGACACCCTCCCTCAGGACCAGCACCGTGGGCCATGGCTGCCGCACTGGTCCGGCAAACGAGCAGTCTGCTGACGGTCAGTCAGGACTGTCAGCAGCTCGTCCACGGCGGGAGCGAGCTCAGGGTCGTCCGCGATTACTGCTTCCACCCGGCTTCGAGGTCACCCGCCGGGTGCTCACCCGTGACCCAGCTCCGCCAGATGCGTCACATAGCTAATGCCGCAGGCAATGGGGAGTCAACATCGCATCGATCCCCGCCTCGGTGCGGATCTCCGCGAACCGCTCGTTGCCGTGGTTGGAGATGGGGGCTCGCCCCCATTCCGGTGGGATGGCTGGTCCGGGATCGTGATGCGAGAACCGATCAAGGAGGTCTTCAATGCTCACCGGCTACATCCATCCCCACGACGCGGCGGCAGACGAACCGCGTTGCCAGGAGTCTGTCGATCACGAGCTTCGCGTGCTGGTCGTCGATGACCACCCTGCGGTCCGCGCCGGGCTGCTCCAGTTGCTGGAGGAGCAGCCGGATCTGACTGTCGTCGATGCGGTCGGGTCTGCCGAGGCGGCGATGTCGATGGCCGAGCGCGAGCCGATCGATGTGGCGGTCGTCGACTATCAGCTGGGATCGCGCAGCGGTCTGTGGCTGAGCCGGATGCTGAAGCGTCTGGACCCAGCGCCGCGCGTGGTGGTCTATTCGGGATACTGTGACGGTCCGCTCGCGGCGGCGTGCGTGGTCGCGGAGGCTGACGGGCTGGTCAGCAAGGGCGGGGTCGGGGCTGAGCTGTGCGATGAGGTCCGTGCTGTCGCGCGGGGCCGGTCGTCGCTGCCGCCGGTTCCGCCCGCACTGGCCGGCGCGATGCGGCGGCGTCTTGATTCGGAGGACCAGGCGATCTTCGGGATGCTGCTGGCCGGGATCGACCGGGTCGAGATCGCGGCGACGCTCAGGATCTCGCAGGCGGGTCTGGACGCTCGGATGTGGGCGATGCTTCACAAGCTCGAGGGGCTGGGTTCCGGGCATGTGGCTGAGGGTCCGTTCGGGGGTCCTTCGATCCGGAGGCTGGGGCGGCGTTCGCCCGGGTGCTGAGTTGTTGGTTCACTGGATCTGAGGTTTTATGAACGGCGACACTCCAGTGCCCGACGGTCCTCGTCGGCGGTATCTGCCGCTGCTGTATCGGGTCGCGGGCCTGAATGCCGTGCTGCTGATGGTGGCGGTCGGCGCGACGATCGTGGTTCTCGCGCCGAGCGGCGTGTCGTCGTTCCGTGTCGATGAGGAGGGAGTGCTGCTGGTCGCTGTGCTGCTGCTGGTCGTGGCCCTCAACGTGTACCTTGTGCGCCGGATCGTTGCGCCGGTGCAGACGCTGACGGCGCTGGCCCGACGGGTCGATCTGACCGGGGAGGGGGAGCGAATGCCTGTGTCAGCGTGGGCGTCGGAGGCGGGCGAGCTGGCGGTGACGTTCAACGAGATGCTGGCGCGGCTGGAGGCCGAGCGACGCGACGCGACAGGACGGATCCTGGCAGGCCAGGAGGCAGAGCGCCTGCGAATCGCGCAAGAGCTGCACGACCAGGTCGGACAGGAGCTGACGGCGGTGCTGCTCGGGCTCGCGCGGGTCGAGGCGCGCGTTGCGCCGGAGTTGCAGGGCGATGTGGCCGAGGTCCAGGAGGCGGTTCGCGGCAGCCTTGAGGAGGTGCGGCAGATCGCGATCGAGTTGCGGCCGGAGGCGCTGGATGAGCTTGGGTTGGAGAGCGCGCTGGCGGTGCTGTGCGAGCGGTTCGCCGAGCGCACCGGGCTGCGCATCACGCAGCGCGTGGCTGAGCTCCCAGCGCTCTCGCCTGAGGTCGAGCTCGTTGTCTACCGCGTCGCGCAGGAAGCTCTGACGAACGTCGCCAGGCACTCGGGAGCCGCCGTGGCTGACCTGGAGCTCGAGCACGCCGGCGATCTTCTGACGTTGACCGTGAGCGATCACGGACGCGGGCTACCAGCTGGCCACCTCGCGGGAACCGGGATGCGCGGGATGCGTGAACGAGCGACGCTGATCGGCGCGCCCCTGACGATCGAGCCGGAATCCCCCGTCGGCGGATGCCGCGTCCGGCTCGCGGTGCCGCTGGCGCACCAGCGATGACGCCGCTGAAAGCGCGGGTGTTGCTCGCCGATGACCACGCGCTGGTGCGGCGCGGGCTGCGGCTAGTGCTCGACGCGGAGCCGGACCTCGAGGTCGTGGCGGAAGCCGGGGATGGTGCTGAGGCGATCGAGCGAGGGCTGGCGCCCGAGGTTGATCTCGCGGTACTCGATATCTCGATGCCGCGAATGACCGGCCTGCAGGCGGCACGCGAGCTTCACCGTCGTCGTCCTGAGCTGCGGATCCTGATGCTCTCGATGCATCAGAGCGAGCGCTACCTGTTTGAGGCACTGAAGGCCGGCGCCGCAGGGTACGTCCTGAAGTCGGTCGCCGATCGCGACCTGGTCGAGGCGTGCCGCGCCGCGATGAGGGGAGAAAGATTTCTCTACCCGGGAGCGATGACACCCCCGATCCGCGACCTGCTCAAAGACGCGCGTGACGCTCTGCACTCGATGCGTGAGGACCCGCTCACCCCGCGGGAGACCGAGATCGTCAAGCTGATCGCCGAGAGCTACAGCACCAAGCAGATCGCCGAGACGCTCGTGATCAGCGAGAAGACGGTCGACCGGCACCGGACGAACATCCTCGAGAAGCTCGGGATGCACGACCGGGTCGAGCTCGTTCGCTACGCGATCCGCCGCGGGCTCATCGAGCCCTGAGTCGGCGATGAGCTTCCGCCGCGCGGCCACTTGGTCGCTGATCTAAGTGGTACTGGCGCTGCTGTTCGGGGTCCTGCTCGGGCTGCTGGCGGGCTGGAGCCTCGGGACGCAGTTCCTCGCCGGCTACGTCGTGGAAAAGAGCCTGTCGGTCGACAACCTCTTCGTGTTCGTGATCATCATCAGCACGTTCGCGGTCCCGGCCGAGGCCCAGTCACGCGCGTTGACGCTCGGGATCGCGCTGGCGCTGGCGCTGCGCGGGATCGTCATCGCCGCCGGTGGCGCTGCTGGCAGTGTCGCTGCGGTCGACCGCTTACACGGGCTGAGTGCGCGCGCGGCGCTGAAGGCTGCAGCGGGTTCGGCGCCGGCGCGACCATCACCGCTCACCTCCTCGCAGCTCGAGGGCGGCGGTTTCCAAGTGGCGGCCGGTCTGCCCGTACTCCGATCACACCCTGCGTCGGCGGCGTCTCAGACCGAGCGTCACGATCACCCCCTTGGTGTCGAAGCTGAGATCGATCACGGACGCCCGCGGCTGGATCGGGGACGCTTCGATAAGTCTTCCGCCTGGCCTGGACTCGGTTCGATAGCGTCTTGGTGAGCGAGGGGGAATCGCGGTACAACTCTTTCCGATGACCTAGAGGGCTGCGGGGCGCTATCGACAAGATGTTGTCGATAGCGTGGTCGCCTTGGTCGAGATGGCGAGGTCGTTGAACAGGGTTTGCATGTCGCGGCGGAGGGTTTCGTAGTCGCGGTCGATGTTGGTCCAGTTCTTGGGTGGGCGGCCACGTCGTGGTGTGCGGATTCCCGCGATCAGGGGGGCGATGACCTTGTCGCGGACGGTGAGCAGCGCGGCGATCGTACGCGCAGCGACCCCAGGTACCTGATAGCGGCGAGTGCGACCGGGTTTGAGGACGAGCCGCTTGCCGCGCAGTTTGCGTAGGTCGTAGGCGCCTTGGCGAACGCTGTAGTCCTCGGGGGCCTGTCCGGTCATTGCCCGCACTTGGGCGGTGAACTGGGCGACGGTGAAGCCGGCCGGGGCGACCGCGAGCGCGAGTGCTGCGGCGAGGGCGGCACGAACCCGCGGGATGTTCATGTCGATACCGCCGATCCGTGTTCCGGCGAGCTTGGAGGGTGCGGGCAGCTGGTCGAGGATGCCGTCAGGCAGGAAGCCGACATCGACGCAGTCGAGCATGCTGGTGAAGCGGTCGACCATCGCGGTCAGCCGGGTGGTGATCTGGGGGAACTTGTCCAGCGTTCGGCCGCAGCCGAGCTGCTTGGTGTGATGCGCGATCGCCTCGAAGCGCAGGACGCGTTCGCCTTTGGTGTACGCCTTCAGCGTCAACAGTCCGAAGTGGACCTTGAAGATGGTGAGGTTCCACCGAGGTTTCTCGATCACGACCGCCATCACCGGGCCGATCCCCTTGATCATTCCCGAACCCAGGTAGCGGCGGATGCCCTGGATCGTGGCAGGCAGCACGGTGGTATAGGAGTCCACCTGGAACTGCTTGCCGTACTTGGGATGGCTGCCCCAGCGCCCGGTCAGGCGCAGGCTTTCCCCGACCTGGGCGCCCAAAAGGGGCCCCACCACCGTCAGCAGATCCGGGCCGGTCCGCTCGGTCGCCACCCGGGCGATCGTGTAGCCGGTGTCCTCGTTGGCGTAGGTGATCCGTTCCAGGACCGCCTCCAGCACCGATTGGCTCTGCGGCGCATGCGGCGAGGGAGGCGCCGGCCGGCTCACGTGCGGCGCACCCGACGGTCGAGCTCTAGCTCCCGGACGCGGCCGTGCCCCAGCGCTAGCTCCTCGCGCAGCCGGGCGATGTCCTCGCGCTGGCGCTGGCTGTCATCAAGCGCCGCGCGCAGCCGTGTGCGCAGCGACGCGTCGCTGGCACGGTGGCGCGCCGGCAGGCGCGCCGGGGCGGGGGCCTGCGCGGTGCGCAGCGCCTCGATCTCCGCGCGCAGCTCGGCGTGCTGGTAGAGAAACGCGCGGCTGACCCGCGCGCGCTCGGCGACGCTGGCGAACGTGACCGTCAGACCCTCGCGATCGAGCTCGCGCACGGCGCCGCGGACGCGCTGCTCAGCGGCGAGCGTGCGCCTGGCAGCGGCGGCGGCGAGCGGGCGGCGGGCAGGTTCGGCCGTCATTCGGCGCCATCCGCCTCACCGGAAGCGGCGGGGTCGAGCAGGTCGAGCTCCCCACCGGCGGCGTGGTCGCCCTCGATCGCGTCGAGCCCTTCGAGGATCCTCGAGAGGCTCTGCTCGTCGCGCGCAAGCACGTCGATCAGCCGCAGGTTGTTGTGCTTGCGCGCCTTCTCAAGCAGCCGGCGCGCCTCGCCGCGTTGCTGCTCGTGCACGGCGCGAAGCGAGCCGTCGGTGAGGAAGCTCGCACAGCTCAGGCAGGCGTTCGGATGCGAGCATCCCTGCACCAGCGGCAAGCCGCAGTAACCGTTCGGTAGCGCCTGCTTGGCGCGTGCGATCCGCTCCTTCATCCACGCCGCCCCCTGAAGCGGACCGTCGACCGGCAGCGCGATCCGCTCGCTACAGATACTCACCCGCTCGTGCCAGCGCCGCACCTCCTGCTTGACCATCTCATCGCGCAGCCGCGCGTAGTGCGCGGTCATCTCGATCGAGCCGCCATGCAGCAGCTTCTGGATTACCGTCAGCGGAATCTTCTCGTTGACCATCCTCGTCCCCATTGGGCTGGATATTGAGGTTTCGTTCCAGCGCCTCAGCCCGAATGACTTCGTAGGGTTCCAGGTTCAGCGGCGTCCCCGGTGGGAGCCAGAACAACACGCGAACACGCAAGGCGTCGTCGAAGACGTCGAGCGACGTGATCCGAAGCCTCCCACCGAGCCCGAGACCGCCCGGGAGCAGCCGCTCGACAAGCTCGAGCGCGTCCCGCTCGGTCGCGGCGGTGACGGTGCTGTCGATGGTCAGTTCAAAGCAAAGGTGCGCATCAGTGTTCATCCTTCGATTCGTTCAGGCGCGTCCACGAGAACGCCCCGCGCAGACGGCCTGGCGCCGCGTCGACGCTCTCGACGCCGGCGACCCAGCTCTCGCCGTGGTGCTTCCAGTGCCAGAACGCGAGACAGCCAGTCGCAGCGTCGCGGAGTTCTCGGGTGGGATAGCGATAGACGGTGAGATCGCCCTCGACGTACTCGGCGAGCTCCCACGCGTGGCCGACGGCGCGGTGGTAGACGATGACGTACGGCCAAGATCCGAGATTCCAGCAGGTCTAGGCCCCAGTTCGGGATGGCGTGCTATCCGTGAGATCGCGCCGGTTCCATCAGGTCGTAGCCGGTGTCGCCGCGCATGCGGGCGAGGTTCCAGAAGCGTTCGGGGGCGATGCGGTACGTCGCGCTGAGCAGCCTCTCTTCGAGAGACCCGGAGGCGGTGAGCGCACCATCGGTGGAATGCGAGGTGGTCATGCTGCTTCTCCTTCCTCGCACATGCGGCAGGCGAGATTCCCGCTGAGGTTGCAGCGATTCGTCGGCGCGCCGCAGTACAGGCAGTCCGACAGCGCGCAGTCCTCGCAGAACCGCTCTCCGGTATGGACGTGCGGCGAGCCACACGACCGGCACGCGGGTTCAGGCCGAGCCTTGATGTCGTCGGGCTCGGGCACTCGGTACCAGCGGTACTCGGTGCCGCAGTCCCGGCACTGACCGTGCCAGAGGGCGCCCAGCGGCGCCCCCCAACGGAGATCGTCCGATTCGCATGTCGGACACGTGGGACCGACGAGGACGGTAATGATGTGATGGTCTGCGATGGCCCTCATGCGGCCTCGGCGTCAGCGGGCTGCATGCGAATGAACTGGACGCGGTACGCGCTGAGCTCATCCTCGGTGCGCTCCTGGCCGTCGTTTTCCGGTCCAGGTGCGGGACCGCAGTCGGCCGGTGGCCTCGATGAGGCGGCCCTTCTTCATGTACCTGCACACGGTCTCGGCCGTGCGCTCCCAGCAGACGACGTTGTGGAACGTCGCGTCGGCACCGTCGTGATTGACCGCTATGCGGATGGTGCTGACGGCTTTCCCGCTGGCGGCGTGCCGAAGCTCCGGGTCACGGGTCAGGCGGCCACGCAGAACGGTGATCTCCTGATCGACGTTGGCCTCGGTCTGCGCCGGCGCGGCGGGCGTGGCCTCGGGGGCGGGTGCGGTGGTGGTGGACTTGCGGCGTGCCATTGAAGGACCTCCGGTTCTGCTCCGCTTCAGTGATGCCGTCACGTTGGAGCTGGGCGTGATCGACGCCGCAGTACGAACCGAACCGATCAGCCGGGACTGTCCAAGTGGGCGAGACGAAGGCGAGAGCGAACCCTCATGAGCGTGCAGCGATCCCACTTGACCGGCCCGGCACGGTTCGGTGTACTCAGCGGCTTCGCATCACGCCACCGGCGTCCAACGTGCCATGACTGCCGGAGCAGAAACGGGTCCACCCGGCGCAGCAAGCCCTTTCATCGCGCCGCCGCCAGACGTCCGTTGCGGACGGTGCGGCCGAGCAGGGGGATCACAAGATTTGGCGGCCCCGGCCGCGAGAAACGCCGTGCTGTCAACTGAGCTGGCGGGGTGCCTCGAGGCGCCCTTGGCCTGTGGCGATCCGTCCCGCGACGGCCCAGAGAAACTTCGTCATCTCGGTGAGGTCCCGGAGTGCCCGGACGATCTCTGCCGGCGGATGGGTGCCACGGTGAGGACCGCCGTCGAAGACGTATTCCGGGAGGCTGTCAACGAGATCGTGCAGTTGGGCTCGCGTCATCAGCATCGTGGCTTCCTCCATGCAACCGTCGCTCGGGAAACGCCCGACGAGGTGCGCTCGAGGGCGCGTTGCGAATGCCCGTGTGCGACTCGTTACGGACTGGTCGGACCGATGACCGGCGGTGCAGCGCTACCAGCCCACGTAACTCGGTGGAGGGCTCTTCTCAGGAGGCGGCCGACGATGGCGCGCACTAGAACGAGTCACCTAGTGCGCGCAATGGTCGCCGGCTGCTTCCAGCCCTGAAGTGGAAGGGTCGTACAAGCACGCGTCTTGAATCCGGACCGAGTACGGATGACGCCGTGGCACGCCGGCCGTAAACTTAGAAAGGCCCACGATACTGGGAGAGACACTGGTGCCTCGGACCAATCGAGGATTGAAGGGAGAGCGTGATGCTTGGATGGGTCTCAACCGTATGGCATGCTGTGGGTTGGCCGGTCGACTACTTGGATAGGAAGCTGCGGACGTGGATGCCCGTAGCCGGGCATCCGAGCGACTTGACGCCCGAGCAGTCCGAGCCGGGACGCGCGTCCGCGCAGCAGACGGCCTCCGGCTCGGCTAACCACGACATGGTCCCCGAGTGGCAGACGGACGCGTGGAAGCATAGGGTGGAGGGCGAGGCGAGGAAGCACCTCGACAGCGAGATTGCTGGGGTCGGCCGGCACCGCTCCTAGGAGCGGTGCGCAGCACGTCGCGGTCGCGACCTTGGAATCCTGCTCCGGCGGCGCGATGACGGCCGGTGGTGGACAGCTGGGCTGCCCGCTGCCCGCGGCCCGGCAAGCGGGTGCCCGCGTCACGGTCCGGCGCGCTGCGCTACCGCTTGTAGCCCAACGCGGAAGCCGCGTAAGTACGCATGCTGCCCTCCCGACCGGCCCAGGCCGTCGCGGCCGAATCCGCTCGTAGCAGGTGGTAGGGCCTACGAGGCACCGGCCTCGGCCGCGTCCTCCCAGCCGACGGTGTATCCGTGGAGGTGATCAGACAGCTTCTCCAGGCGGTGCCCGGCGGGCTCACCGCGCTCGATCAGCCGGGCGGCGCCGAAGAGGAGCGCCTCGATCGACGGATACGCTGCTGAGCTCGCCGACAGCTCATCCAGGCCGCGAATCACGGTCGTCACGTCGTGGTCGACCTCCCAGTGATCGCTTAACTCGTCGATGCGGCGTCGAATCTCGGCGAGCTCGTCGAGGATTTCCTGTGTCCGCTTTGACGCCACTGCGTTACCTCGGTTTCCGCTCTGGTCCCTCAGCCGCTAGTCCCGCGCCGGGGTCTTCTTGCGTGATGCCCTCTGCCCTTTCGGGGAAGACGCGCGACCGGCGCTCGGGTTCTCCACGCTACCCGTTTGATCGAGGAGCGGCACTGTGGTTTCTGACCAGACATGGCGCTCCGCGTTATTTCGGGCGCTCGTGTTCCTGTCGCGGAGCGAGCGTGAGCTAATGGCGAGCTGAGGCTGTGGGGTGTACGACGACGTCGAGCCGCAGCCGCACCCGATCGTCGATCACGAGTCCGCCGGCTGCAAACGCCGAGTCCCACTCGAGACCGAAGTCCCGACGGCTAACCAGGCCGTTCGCGCGAATTCGCAGATCGCCGTTCCCGTCGACGGGCGACGCTGGTGCATCGAGCTGCAGCTCGAGCGGCCGCGAGGCGCCACGCACCGTCATCGTCCCGCGTATCGTGGGGGCGTCAGTCGGTCCCGCGGGGCGGGAGATAGCCGTGAGGGCGATCGTCGGATGCTGCTCGACGTCGAAGAAGTCCTCGGCACACAGTCGGGCGTCGCGTCTGCGGTCACCGGTGTCGACGCTCGCGACCTCAACCGTCCCGTCGATCGAGGCCACGCCCTCGCGGTCGCAGCGAATGACGCCGGTGATCTCGCGAAAGCGGCCGCGGACCTTCGTGACCTTGAGGTGACGCACCGCGAAGCCGACCGTCGAGCCCGCGGGGTCCACCTCCCACGTGCCGGGAGGGACGAGCGTGACCCTGTCCGTACCATTTAGGATCGTCATGCCGGGAAGTTTCGACGCCTCTGGCTCGAGCCCCCCGCACAACACCGCAAAGAATTTGCGGGTCTTCCCGGAACGAACTGGACACGGCCGCTCCACGCGCGCCCGAACGGGGCCTACCCCTCTTCTGCATGACCAGTGAATCCGGCAGGTCCATCCGCCCGCCGCTCGCGCTTGGAATGGACGAGTTGCGTCGCGCGGCGCCGAGAGTGTTGCAATGGGCGGAAGTGAGCAAGGCGTCTAGCGAGTCTGTCGGACCTCGTCCCGTGCAGGAGCATGCTCGAGGTCGACGGAGACTGTCGCTTCGGCCCTTCGCGCCGCTTGCTGGAGGTCAGTCACGCACCGGCCGAGCAAGCGTTGCGCCGCCTTGATCGCGACTTGCGCTTCGCCTGGCGGAGCGGCGTTCTTGGGGTGACTTCCGGGGGGGGGGGGGGGGGGGGGCGAGTCGGCCGATCGGCAGAACCCCGTTCACGTCGCGCAACTTTCGCCTCTGACGGTAGTTGGCGTAGTCAGGCGCCAATCAACAGAAGGAGACAGCATGCGCAGAGCCCCGATCCTGTTGGCGTTGGCAGCGCTCGCCCTGGCCTCCTTGGCGGCCGGGGTGGCGGCCGGGGCGGCGGCGGGACAGGCACCCGCTGCTCCGGTGGTGAGCACCGCCGCCGCGACGAACGTGAGCTCCAGCGGCGCGACGCTGAACGGGACCGTGAATCCCGAGGGCCAGGCCACCGTGTATGCGTTCCAGTGGGGACCGACCACTGGCTACGGCCACGAGACGCCGCTGCCGCCCGGCTCGGCCGGTTCCGGAGCCACGTTCGTGGCCGAAGCCGCGGCCCTCAGCGGCCTCGATCCAGGAACTGCGTATCACTACCGGGTCATCGCGATCAGCGCGGGTGGGGTCGCGACCGGGATCGACCAGACGTTCATGACGAGCGGCACCCCGCCAACGCTGACTACGTCGCCCACGGTGGCCAGCGCTGCCGCGACGAGCATCAGTCCGACCAGCGCGACGCTGAACGGGACTGTCAATCCAAACGGCCAGGTCACCGGCTACTACTTCGAGTACGGCACGACCGCCGCGTACGGCTTCCAGACTGTCTCCGCGAGCGCGGGTGCGGGGGCCGCGAACGTACCTGCTACTTCCAGCGTGACCGGTCTTCAGCCCGGCATGGCGTATCACTACAGGTTGGTGGCGGTGAGCGCCGGTGGCACCTCGCTCGGGAGCGATCAGACGCTCACGACCACCGCGCCGCCGACTGTCACTACTGGCACGGCGACGGTCGTCGGCCCGACTGGCGCGACGTTGAACGGGACTGTCAACCCAAACGGCCAAGCGACGACCGAGTACTTCCAGTTCGGCACAACGACGGCGTACGGCCTTCAGACCACGCCTCACGCCGCCGGCTCGGGGACGACGAACGTGGCGGTGAGGTTCAGCCTGACCGGGCTTCGGTCAGCCACGATCTACCACTATCGCCTCGTGGCGGTGAGCCCCGCCGGCACCTCGTACGGGAGCGATCAGACGCTCACGACGACCGCGCCGCCGACTGTCGCTACTGGCACGGCGACGGTCGTCGGCCCGACTGGCGCGACGCTGAACGGGACTGTCAACCCAAACGGCCAAGCGACGACCGAGTACTTCCAGTTCGGCACAACGACGGCGTACGGCCTTCAGACCACGCCTCACGCCGCCGGCTCGGGGACGACGAACGTGGCGGTGAGGTCCAGCCTGACCGCGCTTCGGTCAGCCACGACCTACCACTATCGCCTCGTGGCGGTGAGCCCCGCCGGCACCTCGTACGGGAGCGATCAGACGCTCAAGACAACAGCGCCGCCGCCATCCTCCTCGCAGCTCGAACTGTTCGGGCACACCGCGTTCGTCTCCCCGCAGGGCGTCGGCGGCATCTTCGTCGGCTGCTTCGGGCAGAGCAACTGCACAGGGAGCATGCAGCTCTCGCGCAGCGGCGTCACGCTCGGGCAACGCGGACTGTTTACCGTCACGGTCGATAACGGCGGCATCGTGCACTTCACGCTCAGCTCCCTCGGCCAGCAGCTCTTGCGCCAGCGCCACCACCTGCCGGTCGAGGTGGTGGTCTCGGAAAACGGGGGGAACACGGCCTCGAGGGTCGTGACGCTCGTCCCGTTCAGCTGACCGACATCGCGTGAGGGGCCGCCGGCGTCGCCGGCGGCCCCGCGCGCGGGGCGGCTAGCAACGAGGGAGGGGCCCCCAGCGCCTACGAGACGCCAAGCGGCCTGGAATTTCCCGGATGACACTGATCGCCACCGCACACCGCGCCTAGCAAAGACCGAGGTCTCTCTGCCCCACAGTCGCGTGGCGGATTCCAACCGGGCCACTCAGGATCCTGTCGAAGCGGAAGTCAGCCGGGACATTGCGCTGGCTCTCACTCGGGACGAGAAGCGGGCACCGAATCAGCTACGCGCCGCGCTTCCGCTTTGGGCTGAGGGTTTCGCTCAAAGTGTGCGACACCCTCGGCTACAAGCGGCATCGCATCGCGCTTGCCCTGCTGAACGTCCTCAGGTTGATCGCGCACGAGACTGCCTACTACCGCTTACCTTGGCCGAGCGGGCATGTCAGCGCCGCGAGGGTGCGTCGTGCTCGTTGCTGGTCGTCTTGAGCGTCTCGCTTGCGAGAGTGGGGGCGGGGCCTGCTCCCGCGCCAAGGCGGTAGGCCGCGGTAGCGATCTAGGCCGCGCGACTCGGTTGGCCGTCTCGCTTGACCCGTCCCGGGCGGGTTGGCCGGGGTTGAGGTGGGTGGTACGGTGCGGTTGGCGAGGACAGAGGAGCGTGGTCATGGCTCGGGGCGGCGGTTTGCTGGTCCACGGGTTCAGCGGGGTTAGGGGGAACTTTGAGGTGGTCGTGCCGCGTGTGGGCGGCGGGTTCTGGCAGTTTTGGCGAAACAACGATGCGCCGGGGTTTCCGTGGAACGGTCCGGGCCTGGCAATGGGTAGCGAGGACGACGTCGCCGAGGTCGTCCTCGTTGCGGACAACCTGCGGCCGGGGGAGCTCGCGTCGGTTCGTCGTGAGGGCACCGAGTTGCGGTGCTCGGTTCGCGGCCATGTCAATGTCCACGGCGTTGTGCACCCGCGTTGGGGTGGTTCTGATGCGTTGCCCGGCGGTGGCGTAGCGGGCGGCGCGCCCGGATTTGTGCAGAGTGGTGGCATGCACGGGAATTTCGAAGTCGTCGCTCCGCTCACAACGGGCGGACTTGCGCATTGGTGGCGGGATAACGGGGTGCCCGCTCAGCCCTGGCATGGGCCGACAGCGTTCGGCCCGGGGACGTTCAGTGCCGCGGCGCTGATTCAGAACGACAACGGAAACCTCGAGGTGGTTGCTGTCCAGGGTAGTCATCTCGTGCATTTCTGGCGCGACCCCGCGCAGGTCTGGCACGGGCCGATCGCTCTCCCTGGCGGGGGCGTCTCGGGCCAGCCCGGGTTTGTGCAAGCGAAGGACGGCACCTTCCAGGTGGTCGCTCCGATGGCCGCTGGCGGGCTCGGGCATTGGAGCCGTGATGCAGCCACGCGCTGGAGCGGACCGGTTCCCCTTGGCGCCGGCAATGTGCGGGCTGTCGGTCTCATCCAGGGCAACTTCGGTGCGGGCAATCTCGAAGTGATCGCACGGTTGGACGCAGGCCTTGACCACTATTTCGCGGAACCGGCGGGTGGCGGGTGGGCGTGGCATGGCCCGGACCCGGCGTGGCGTCAGCCCTCGCTGGACCCAGCCACCTACGGCCGGTGCGACGTCGCTTTCAAGCCCGGCGGCCCATCCGCGATTCACGTCTCGACGCTCGGCAACGGCCGCGCTTTCTGCTTCGGCTTCGGCGACCTGGGGATGAACCCTGACCCGGGCGCATTCATGATCGATCCCGAGACCGGCACAACGGCGAGCCCTGCGACCAAGCATCACCTGTTCTGCTCGGGCCACGTGCTGCTACCGGATGGGCAGCTCGTGATCATGGGCGGCCATGGCGACGAGGTAAGGGCGATCCACCTGTTCGACCCCGCGACCGTAACGCTCGCGCACCACGACGACATGCCGCACGGGCGCTGGTACCCGACGGTGACCGTGCTGAGCGACGGGCGGGCGGCCGTCATGTCGGGATCGCAGGGCACCGGGCCGATCAGCGCCACCAATCCTGTCAACGCGACGGTCCAGGTATTTGACGTCAGCAAGCCTGCCGGCCACCGCCTCTCCGCTGAAGAGGCCA
The DNA here is from genome assembly GCA_963816005.1 of uncultured Solirubrobacteraceae bacterium. Lineage (GTDB taxonomy): Bacteria > Actinomycetota > Thermoleophilia > Solirubrobacterales > Solirubrobacteraceae > Palsa-465. Next base: position 22,387 of record CAWFKF010000102.1, read on the forward strand.
CGCCGTCGCCGTTCTCGCCTCACTTCCCGGTAGGTCACCAGGAGGTCGACCTCTACCCGTGGAACTTGGTGCTGCCCGACGGACGTCTGATGGTCCATTGCCGCAATTCGACGCGGTTCTGGCATCCCGGCACGCCGGGGCACTGGGACGCGACCATCCTGAAGGCCCAGCGCAACGAGTCGCGCACATATCCCGGCCAGGGCACTTGCGTGCTGTTGCCGCTGCTTCCCGACGAGGGCTACCGCGCCCGGGTGATGGCGATCGGCGGCGGCGGGGTTGACCGAGAAGTGTTCTACCAAGGCGGCCACGACGACGATCCCTCAACGAATACGGTGGAGCTCCTTGACCTCGGCGCGGCGAACCCCGGCTGGCACTACGTCGCTGCGATGCACCACCCCCGCGTCCTGTGCGACAGCGTGCTGCTGCCCGACGGCAGCGTGCTCGTCGTCGGCGGCAGCTCCACCGGCAAATCGGACGTGGCGGTCGACCCGGTCCTGCCGACCGAGCTCTATCAGGCGTCCACGGACACGTGGACCGAGCTGGCGCCGATCAACTGCGCCCACCTTTACCACTCGACCGCGCTCCTGCTCCCCGACGGCCGCGTGATGCGCGGCGGCAAGGACGGGCAGTTCCAGCGCGACCCCTACAAGTACTTCGAGCACCGACTCGAGCTGTTCTCCCCACCGTATCTGTTCGCTGGCTCCCGCCCACAGATCTCCTCCGCACCTGCGAACGCAGGCTACGGTCAGAGCATCACGATTGGGTGTCCGGCCCCCGGTGAGATCGCCAGGGTGGCGCTGATTCGAGCCGGTGCCGTCACCCACGGCTTCCACATGGACCAGCGCTACGTCGGCGTTGAGATTCTCAGCACAACCGCGAGCGATCTGACGGTGACGCTTCCGCCCAACAGCAACATCGCCCCGCCAGGCGCCTACATGCTCTTCATCCTCGACACGACAGGCGTACCCTCAACCGCGACCATCCTCAAACTCGGCTAGCCTCAGTTCGTTCCAGACGAGAGGAGTCTGACGAGGCTCCAAGCGGCGCCAGGGACTTGCGCAATCCGTCGAAGCAGCCGTGGGGCGAGTTGTCTGCGTAGGCTTGGGCGGGAGATAGGACCGGGGGGCTCCGTCTTGGCAGGGGCCGCTGGCCCTACTGCGAGTTCTGGCGTATGCTGGCTGTCGGACGGTTGCTTGATGCACCGACCAGACGTCGCCGCAGGTTGATCTTTCTGTCGCTGCGACTAGCCTGCTTGCCGAGGGAAAACTCCCGCGCCGCCACATGAGCGGTGAACGCGAGACCCAAAACCCCAGTCACTTCAGTCGCTCTGGATTCGGGCTGATTCATCCCCAGCGGTCGCGGGCAACTTCTTCCTCAAGAAGTAGCCTAGTATCCTCCGCCGTTAATTCGTTGGAGAAGTCGGCCGAGCTTGGTGAGGATCTCCTCAGCGGACTCGTCCAGATGAACGGCTTGGGGTTCTCGTTCCACTCCGCGACCCACGAGCGAATGTCTTTCTCCAGCGCTTGGACTGAGCGGTGGTCGGAGCGGCGCAGTAGATCGTGGGTGAGGTACGCGAACCAGCGCTCGACCTGGTTGATCAGCTCGAATAGGTCGGGTGTAGTGGACGTGGAAGCGGGGATGCTGATCGAGCCAGCGACGGATCACGGGCTCTTGTGCGTGCCGTAGTTGTCACACACGAGGTGCACGTCGAGCTCGTCGGGGACCTGGGATTCGTCTGATGGGGTTGGTCCGGGGTGGCGCTGTTCCCGCTGTCGACCTCGTCTTCCCATGTATTCGTAGTCACGCACAAGACCAAAGCTGTGTGCTGAGCGGAGCGACGCGAAGCGGCAGGAGCGCATTCGACGCGTGAGCTGGGCTACGCGCTGGTGCCGATCTTCGGGCGGCCACCGTAAGCGCGCTGCTGACGTATGCGAGCGCATGCGGGGCCGGCGGAGAGGGCGATCAATAGCAACTACGTCATGAGCGCCGGGCGCCGGCCGGTGAAGCTGAGCGGCGCGCTCGCGGGGGCCGGCGCCTTCGTCTCGGCTCCTCACGGTCGTTGTGTTGCCTCGGTTGTCCATATGCGGCGTTTGGTTTCGTGTTCGGGTGGGAGAGCGCCTTCCAGTGCTTCGGCCGCGTCCAACGCGTTCAGTGCGGACCGGTAGTCGCCCCAGCGGGCGTCGCCGTCGGCGATCAGGAGCGTGAGCTGAAGTGCCTCGTGGTGCTCGGCCTCGGAAACTCGGGGACCTGGCACGGCGATCCGGTCTGTGAGTGGCTCGGCGGCGAGCGACATGGGACGAGCGGTCGCCAGGTACGGAGCGAGGTAGCGAGCGGCGATCTTCGCCGGCGGCCACCACAGCGGTTGGTCCGACGCGGCCGACACTGTAGCCCGGTTGTGGTGATGGTCGGGTTCGTCGATCGCGACGGATGTCTGCGCTGGGACGCGGTGTGGTTCGCTGCGGAGGTACAGCGGCGCGCCGGCGGTCATGAGCAGGCCCCGCAGTACCGGCCGGAATGGCGTGGGTGTGAGCGCGGCGCCGGCACGCGCCGCGATTACTTCGGCGACCGCGTCGGCCTGCTGCGCGGCGAGGCCTCCCTGCTTGAGCGGGAAGGAGGTGATATCGCCGGCGGCGTACACGTCGTCCACGCCGGCGACACGGCCGTGCCTGTCCACGGGGATGAACCCGTCCGTGTCGGCCGGGAGCCCGCTCACCCGCGGGCCGACCAGGAGCGGGAGCGTGACGACCCGGTCGGCGAACATGACGGCGCCGCCGGCCAGGACGAGCTCTCGGTGTCTGACCAGCGCGGGCATCGATGAGCAACGCAGCGTGATGTCGAGCGCCGCCAGCATCGGCCTCAGGGCACGGGACGCTTCGGGGCCGAACAGCTCGAGCGGCTCCTCCTCGGGGGTGACGATGCTCACGCGCCCGCCGCTGGCGCATTCGCGGAGGTGCATGGCCGTCATCAAGGCCAGCTCGTACAACGGCAATGACCACACCTGCTCCCGGGCCAGCGCAAATGCGACCGCCCGGGCGCGTCCCTCGGCCAGCTCGCCCAGCAGCGCCCGTAGCTGCGGCACATCCGAGCGGCCGCCGAACATCAGCGCGCCGGGAAGCGCGACCGTGGCCTGGGCGCCGGTCGCGACAAGGAGCGCGTCGTAGGGAATCCGCGCACCTGATCCGGCCACGACCGTGTGCGTGCCTGAATCGACGTGTTCCAGCGAGTCCTGCACAAGCTCAGCGTGCTGGTCGGCGACGATGTCAGCGACCTGATAATTGCGGGCCTCGGCCCGCCCGAACGCCTCAGACACAGTCACCGGCCGATACACGAGCTCCGGCTCGCACGCCAACACTTTCACCGACACGAGGTGGCCGGCGAGGGACCGCAGCGCCAGCAGCGCCTCCATGGCGGCGATCCCGCCACCGGCAATGAGCACCCGCAAACGAGAATCCTCCACCACTCTCACCCTCCAATCACAACCACAGTCACGGGTACCTCCGCAGTCCGCTGCGTGTCAACCCGACGGTATGCCGCCGCTACCGGAGACTCATCGGTGGCCAACACTGATCCCCGTCCGTAAGTCGCCGTGGAGGACGAGCAATCAGTGGGAGAGGCGGCTCGCCCCACTACCCGCAGCCACCTCCGTTGAGCCTGGGTTCGTCAGTAATCATCCGTCTCTGCGTCTCGGGATGGCCCCGATGTGCACTGATGCATGAGCGCCGATCATGAGCTGCATGCGACCCGCTTACCGCGAGGTCCGTCCATGATCGTGTTAGGAGGGCCGCCTCCGAGCACGAACCTCGCCGCGCTCAGCGAGCTGCGTGATGGTGGTCTGGTGGCTCGAGGGAGACGTTCGCGATTGGACCGAAATCGAGCGCTCGGCGAGCTCGACTGCCAACGGCCTGCGGTCGGAGCAGCTTTGAGCCCCGCGACCGTCAGCGCTCGCCGGCGTTGGTGGAGGCACGCGCGTCAGCGGGCGGCCAGCTTCAGGCTCCCGATCTCGCTGCTCGGCGTGGTGCTCGCCGGGTGGCTCTCGGCGTGCGATGGGACGGGCGGACCCGCTCCCGCGAAGAACCTCGATAACCGCCGGCTGCAAACGGACGTCGCGGTGATCTGTCACGAGGTGTCTGCGCATGCGGCTCGGCTGACCGATGGCGTTCGTGCTCGTCTGCGGGCCGATGCGACCGGGCTGGTCTATCTGTTTCGTAATCCGGACTCGCTGAATCCGCGACGTGATACGCGTCGCAGCATCGAGCTCGCGCTCGAGGACCTCCAACGATGCGATCCGACTGCTGCCACGCTGCTGCGATCGGGCCCAGGCTAGGGACGCCGCCCGCGCTGACGCCTGCGCCGGTGAGCTGTCACACCGCGGTGTCCTGATCGGTGAAACCCCCGGCCGGGGTCTGCGTGCTTTGTGCGGATACGGTGAGGACGGGCCGGGCGTATGTTCGATCGCAGCGTATGCGAATGCGAGTGCCCGTCAGGTGGCTCAGGAACCGCCTGGGCCTGCTGGTCGTGCTGGCGATCGTGCCGGGGTGGCTTGCGGGCTGCGGCGGCGGCACGTCGGCAGGCACCTCGACGCAGCCCGCCACGACGGTCCCGCCGGCCTCACTCGAGCAGCAGTACGTAGCCGTCGTCAAACAGGTTCAGCCGCAGGTGGCGCAGATCAGGACCGGGTCGGGCCTGGGCTCGGGAGTGATCTTCGACACCCGCGGGAACATCGTCACCAACGCGCACGTGATCGCGGGCGGTGGGAACCTCGTCGTGACGCTGGCCGACGGTCATCGTTATCCGGCGACGGTGGTTGGAGCGTATGCGCCGGACGATCTTGCGGTGATCACGATCGGCCCGGGCCGTTCTCTGAAGCCGGCTCGGTTTGCGGACTCGTCCAAGGCGGAGGTCGGGGACATCGTGTTGGCGGCCGGGAACCCGTTGGGGCTGCAGAGCAGCATCACCGATGGGATCGTGAGCGCGCTTGGTCGTAATGTCAGCGAGGGTCAGGGGATTGTGCTGCCGAACGCGATCCAGACCAGCGCTGCGATCAATCCCGGTAACAGCGGGGGCGCGCTGGTCGATCTTTCGGGTCAGGTGATCGGCATCCCGACGCTCGCGGCGGCTGATCCGCAACTCGGGGGTGTCGCGTCGGGTATCGGCTTCGCGATCCCCAGCAACACGGTGCGCGATATCGCCGGCCAGATCATCCAGCACGGGCGGGTCGTTGACTCGCATCGCGCGGCGCTCGGCGTCAGTCTCGCGGACAGTCTCGAGCGACCCGGTGCCCTGGTCGGTGCGGTGCAGTCCGGTGGGCCGGCAGAGCGAGCGGGGATCGTCGTCGGTGACGCGATCTACGCGATCGCCGGCAAGGACGTGTCGAACGCCGAGGCGCTCGCGACTGCCCTCGCCGGCCTGCAGCCAGGCCAAACGGTCGACGTGGCGATCACGCGGCCTGACGGGACGAGCGCGACCGTCAAGGTCAAGCTCGGCGAGCTGGCGGGAAGCTAGGAGCGTGGGTCGCTATCGGCTCGCGGGGCAGGTGAGCAGTGAAGATTGGTGCTCTTGGTGGTGGTGACGGGCGGCGGTCACAGCGGTCTGCGCGTCCGTCGCCGGGGTGGCTGAGCGTTGGGGGGGCTTCTGGCCCTGGGGAGCCGCCCCCGGGGCTTGTCAGCTGGTGTTGAGGATCGCCAGGCCGCCTGCGCGGTGCAGCTTGAGCAGGTTGTGGATCGCGCACTCCAGTCGCCACTGCGCACGGGCGGCCGGTTTGCCACGTATCAGGACTCGGCGGCCGTCTTGGACGGTGCCGATCTGGCCGAACACCGGCTCGACGATCGCTTTGCGCCGGCTGTAGATCGCCCGGCCTTTCTTGGTTCTGGTCTTGCGCGCCATCCGCTGCTTGGGGGTCGCGTCGGTGGGGATCGGTCCGCGCGGTGCCGGCGGCTGGGGCTCTGAGTGCTTGAACCGCCCAGTCGCGATGTAGGGATCAACTCCGTGCTGCTCGCAGGTCGTGACGTTCTCCTCGGAGAAGTAGCCGCCGTCCGCGGTCATCACCGCGCCGTCGGGCAGCTCGGCGCCGATCGCCTCGAGGTTCTGATCAAGCTGCTCGAGCGCCGGCTGAAGCTGACACTGATCGGCGGCCTCATCAGACAGCTCCGCGACGACGATCACCTGGGCGACGGAGTCAACGACCGCCTGGCCTGAGTAGCACTGGTGAAAGGACCCATCCGCGGTCTTCATGATCTTCGACTCAGGATCGGTGAAGTTGCGCTGTGCGGTGGGCTTGGGCGCGAACGGGTCGCGCCCATCACGCGGCGCTCGCGGCTGCTTGCCTTGGGCCTCAAGCTCGGCGCGCCGCGCGGTCTCCGCCTCGCGCGCCTCGGCCTCGAGTGCCTCCTTCGCCTTCCGGATCTTCGCCAAACGCTGCTCGCGACGCTGAAGCTCCTCAGCCTCGAGTGCCTCCTTGGCCTCCCGGATCTTCGCCAGCCGCTGCTCGCGACGCGTCAGCTCCTCGGGCAGCTCGTCGCCGCGGCGATCGGGACCGAAGCGCTCATCCTCTTCGGCATCGATCTGCTCGGCCTCGGACAGCAATGCCGCGACGTTCGCTTGGATCTCAGCGATTTCAGCCTCAAGCTGCTGCTCCTTGGTGACCATCCGCTCATAGCTCATCGCCTTATGCCGCGAAGCGTTCGCGCGCAGCTTCGTCCCATCCAACGCCAAGCTCCCAAGCCCGACCAACTTCGCCTGCTTGCACAACCGCAGCGCCTGCACGAACAACTCCCCCAACGCCTCCAGATGCCGCTTGCGAAACCTTGCGATCGAGCGGTAATCAGGGTGCTGGTCGGCGCATAACATCCGCACCGCCACATCCCTGAACGTCGCGCGCTCCAGCTTGCGCGAAGACATCACCGCGTTCGCGTACCCGTAGATCAGCAGCTTGACCATCAACCTCGGGTCATACGGCGGAAAGCCACGCTCCTCCTCATAAGAGTCATAGATCGCCTGAAGGTCAAGCGTGCCGGACTCCACCAAGTCAGACACGAAATGCGCCAGATCCCCCTCCGGAACCCACTCCGCCAACACCGGCGCCATCAACAACACCTGGTCGGGGTCATACCGACGAAAGGTCTTCTCCTCACCCACCGCCCGACGGTCAGCCACCACCGACTCGTCGGCCTCCACCTCCACCAACCGCTCCTGCGCCACCGCCATTGCCATCCGATCCTCCTGGTCGCGTGCACCAGGAATCGTCTTAAACGCACCGGACGTTCCCGCCGAACGGTTGACTACTCAACCGCCCGGCATAAAGCGGTTACTGACCCAGGCTCCTAGCTCGGAAGTCGGGGGCTTGAGTTGTCGCGACGGGCTTTGGGATCGTTGTCGCCTGATCGGCGGGTGAGGATGCGGGTCCAGTCGATCCTGACCAGCGCGACCAGCGCGCCGAGCATCAGCAGTTGGACGCGATGCCGAGCGGGGAGGTGACTGCGACCTTGAGGATTGTTCCGAGGCTCTCTTTGGCTGCGGACGCGGCCGTGACGTAGATCGTGTAGCTCACGATCCGGCCGGCGAAGAAGGCCGCGGTCAGCGGCAGCAGCGGCGCGTCGACGAGCCCGGCGGCGACGAACAGTTGCGCTGAGGGGAGTGGCGAGAGCGCGAACAGAGCGAGCCCGGCAGCCGCGCGTTTGGGGCCGCCGGCGATCGCGTCGCGCGCGGCCTCGAGGTTGGCGATCCGCTTCGGTGAGAGCCGGGTGCGAAACCGCCTGCTGCCGTAGGCGAGCGCGAGCCGTCCGCCCGCGGCCGCCGCTGCGCCGACGAGCACGAGCGGGATCGCCGCGAGGTCTGATTGGAGGCGGAAGAAGACGAGAACGGCCCACGTCGGCGGCCCGAAGGCGGGGAGCAGGTTGACGCCGAACACGACTCCGGCGAGAACCAGATACCCGATGAGACCCAGTCAACCGCCGCCTCTCGGCGAGGTCATCGGTGGCCTGCCCGATGGGGGACTCAGCAGTTCGCCGCAGGCCCGAGGGCTCGCGGGACCCTGCGGGGTTCTACCGCGGCGCTGTGGGCGCGATTACGGATGTGCGCGGATGCGTGCGCGGAGATGCTGGGGGCATGGAGTCGGCTCAGGCATCCTCGGCCCTGGCGGCGGTGGCTCGCGGGCCACGACGGCGAGCCGGGGCTCATGCCGCTCTCGGTTGGCTGGTCGAGCATCGCTATCGCGTGCTGTCGGGGATCGCGGCCTGCTCGATCGTCGTCGGTGGTGCTTTGTATCTGGCCGGGGAGCAGGCGGCGGGCAGTGATGTGTGGGCGGCTGCGGTGGCGCTGTTGGCGGCCGAGCTCGCGGTCGAGGTGGTGCGCACGGTGATTGTCGACCATCACATGGGGGTCGACACGATCGCGCTGGTGGCGATGGTCGGGGCGCTGGCCCTGGGGGAGGAGTTCGCGGGAATCATCATCGGCCTGATGTTCTCCGGCGGGGCGACGCTCGAGGACATCGCCTCGGCTCGCGCCCGTCGCGAGCTGACGGCGCTGATCCAGCGCGCTCCGAAGGTGGCGCAGCTGCGGGTCGGCGAGCAGATCGAGCAGGTGCCCGTCGCCCAGGTAAAGACGGGCGACGTCGTTGTCGTCAGGACTGGGGAGGTCGTGCCGGTCGACGGCACGGTGGTCGGCTCGGAGGCGGTCGTCGACACGAGCACGCTGAGCGGCGAGCCGCTGCCGGTGACGATCGGGCCGGGGATGGCGGTCCTGAGTGGGTCGGCGAACGCCGGTTCCCCGTTTGACGTGCGCGCCGACAAGCCCGCGGCCGAGAGCGCCTACGCGGCGCTCGTGCGCCTGGTCGAGCAGGCGCAGGCGCACCGGGCGCCGTTCGTGCGGATGGCCGACCGCTACGCCGGGTTCTTTCTCCCCGCGACGCTGGTCATCGCCGGTCTCGCCTGGGCGGTCAGCGGCGACCCGGTCCGCGCGCTGGCCGTCGTCGTGGTCGCCACGCCGTGCCCGTTGATCCTCGCCGCGCCGATCGCGCTCGTCTCCGGACTCTCGCGCGCCGCTCGCTACGGCGTCATCGTCAAGGGTGCCGGCGCGATCGAGACGCTCGGCGAAGCGCGCACCGTGCTGTTCGACAAGACCGGCACACTCACCGTCGGAACGCCCGACGTACGCGACCTCGTCCCCTACGGCGACCACCAGTCGGCCGAACTGCTGGCGCTGGCCGCGTCGGTCGACCGCATGTCCGCGCACGTCCTCGGCGAGGCTCTAGTGCGCGCCGCCACCGAGGCGGGGCTCCCCCTCCAGACCCCGACCCGCGTTCGCGAAGAACCCGGCCAGGGGATCCAGGGAGTGATCGACGGCCGCACGATCGCGATCGGCAGCCGCGCGTTCATCCGTTCGGTCGGGATCCCCGAGGACGAGATCGCCTCCGCCGCCGTGCTGCGCGGCCACGGCTCCGGCGAGGCGCACGTGCTCGTCGGCATCGACGGCCACGTCGGCGGGGTGATCGTGATGGCCGACGAGCTCCGACCCGACGCCGACAGGATCGTCGAGCGACTTCGCGCGGAAGGCATCCGCCATGTCGCGATGGCGTCCGGGGACCGTCGATCCGTGGCCGAGCGGATCGGCCGAGAACTCGGAGTCGACCGCGTCTACTCCGAGCAGTCGCCCGAGCAGAAGCTCGAGGTCGTCCGCCGCCTCCGCGCCGACCCGGAGCTGAGTCCGGTGATCATGGTCGGCGACGGGGTCAACGACGCGCCCGCGCTCGCGCTCGCAGACCTCGGCATCGCGATGGGCGTCGCCGGCGCGACCGTGTCCTCGGAGACCGCCGACGCCGTGATCACGATCGACCGGATCGACCGCGTAGCGGACGCGGTGCACACCGGACGGCGCTCCCTGCACATCGCCAGACAGAGCGTGCTCGCCGGCATGGGCTTCAGCCTCGCCGCGATGGGCGTCGCAGCCGCCGGCTACCTCCAGCCGGTCGCCGGCGCCCTGTTCCAGGAGGTGATCGACCTCGCCGTGATCCTCAACGCCCTGCGCGCACTGCGCGGCTGAACACGCCAGCTCCATATCGGAGCGCTCGTAGCTACTACGGATCAGTCGTGTCGCGTGGCCTGGTGCCGGACATGTCGCAGTCGTCCACGCTTACTCCATGGATGCGAACCAGCCGAAGCGAGGTCGCGATGTTCACCACAATCGTGTGGGCGACGGACGGGTCAGAGAACGCCGCCCGAGCGCTCCCATACGCCCAAGCCCTGGCGACCGGCGAAGGAGCGATGCTCGTCGCCGTTCACATCGTGCAGCAGACGGCCGACACCAACGCTGAACGCAGCTCGGTTGCCGAAGCCGGCACTCAGGATGCCCGCGAATCGGTGCGGACGTTGGTCGACGAGCTCTCACAGGATGGGTTGAACGCGATCCTCAAGCTGGTCGACCTCATCGGACCCAGCCGGCGCAGGCGTCGTCCGGAGTCGTGCCGGGCTGCACTGACGAAGGGAGCGTGACCGTGCCGGCCGCGGTCAAGTCGTTTTCGCCGGCGTCGAGCTGGAACGGCGGGTACTCGGGCGTCATCAGCGCGGCGTAGGCGACAACGCGCAGCGCCCACCGGTTCAGGCCGATCACGAGGTCGAAGATCGAGCGCGGGTAGACGCCGCGGAAAAGGAGCACCACGGCACCGACGAGCACGAGCACGCCGATCAGCCCGATCCACGTCAGACCGCCCCAGGAGCGGGTTGAGGTGGTCCAGGCGAGCGTTCCGCCGCCGCCGATGAACACGCCGGCGATCACGCACTGCGGAATCCCCAACAGCCACCAGCCGATCAACCGCAAGCCTCGACGCCGATGCTCCGGGTACTCGACCTCGAGCCGGGCCGGATAGTCGGGAACATCCGCCAGCGTGAACGGCGGGTAGCGATCGGTCCCGTTGGCCCCGTAGGCATAGAAAGCGACCCGCCACGACCAGCGCAGCACACCGACGTTGAACGCGAACAGACCACGCGGATAACGCCCCGTGAACAACATCGGCACGAGCGCCGCGAACGAGCACACCACCAGGCCGATCCACAGAAACGCCAGCACGATAGATTACGGGATCGCCAGCAGCCACTTGAGCAGCCACAACTACCGCGACGGCTCATCGAGGTGCCCCTCGACCCGGACCGGATGCCCAGCAAACCGATGCCGAGGATCTTCCCGGCGAGCAGGCGCAGCTGCGCCGCCGATCAACAACGCCCTGAGCGGCAACGGCGTCCTGCACCACATTTGACCAGCGGCTGCGAACGCGAGCTCTTGACCAGCAGTCGGCGTCCGTCAAGCAGCGCGACCGCGACCGTCCCATCGCGCACCGCGCGCCCGGGGGCCGCGGCGCTGGCCAGGTGGTGCAGGCGCACGCGCCGCCCGATGGCCTTCGCGTCCAGCCGGATCGCTGGTCCCATTCTCTACGCCGTGGAGCATCGAGCCAGCCCGAGCAGGTCGCCGAGGTTCATGACCACTGGAAGAACAGCCACACCAGCGGGGCGGGCCAGATGGGCGTGCAGCTCATCCGGGCCCGCAGGATCAGCCGCGTGCTGCCGTGATGGTTCTCGAGCACGAATGACCAGCCGGACTGGACGTCGGTGTTCATCGGGAGGGGGTGGGTTGTTGAATACAGGACCAGGTCCGTTCGGGTTGGAGGCGTTGCACGGTGAAGAAGGCGGACAGTCGGGGCTGTCGGGGATGCGATCGCCGACGGCGAGGGTTTGCAGCTCGGGGATGATCTGCTCGGCGCTGCGGTCCTTGATCGTCCATACGATCCGGTCGAGCCAGTAGGGGGTGTACCAGCCGGCGCGGAACGTGGGGTGGCCCATTTGCACCAGCCATGGCCAGACCGCGGCCGGTGGGCGCGCGAATCGTCACGGCCCCGGGTGAGCTGCCGTTGCGGGTCGCTCACACCCTCGTCGCCGGGAAGGCGTGCTCGCCTTTTGGGCGCGGGTGGCTCGGGTCGTGCGCCCCCAGCGTTCGAGGCACAGGCCGCCGGCAACCGTGACGGCGCCCGCTGCGCGCCCAGCGCGCGTCATCGCAGGAGGTAGCGGTCAAAGAATGCGGTCACGCGGCGTTCGTATTCGGCTGGTCGGGCGGCGAGGCCGCCGGTGTGGCCGGCCTCGGGAATCTCCCACAGCTGTTTGGGCTGTTTTGCCGCGGCGTAGTAGGCCGGGGTCTGGTCCTCGCCGCCGCCGCCGTGGCCGGCGTAGATGAAGAACGTTGCGCGCGGCGAGATCCGGCTGACGAGACCCGAGAGCGCCGGCGGCGGCATGCTGTCGGACAGTACCGCCGTGGCGGCGGTCTGAACGAGTAGCGGGGAGATCCAGCTGATCGGGCCGCGGCCGTCGACGGCGAGGTGGTCGCGGATCGAGCGCACGCCGGCGCCGTCGGCGACGACGGCGCGCAGCAGCAGCTGGTGCGCGGCGGTCTGGAGCATGAGCTCGCCGCCGACCGACAGGCCGATGCCGCCGATCCGGGTCAGATCGACGTCCTCGCGCGAGGCCAGGAACCTGATCGCCGCGTCGAGGTCACGCTCGCCGTTCCAGCCGTAGGCGTTGTAGTCGCCTTGGCTCTCCCCCGCGCCGCGCGGGTCGAACATCAGCACGCCGTAGCCGTGACGAACGAGCATCCGGGCCTGACCCACCGGCCCCGCGCGCCCCGGAAACGCGATCACCGCGGCGCGGTTGCGCGAGGGCACGTACCAGCCGACCAACCGCAGGCCGTCGCTGGTCCGGAAGCTCACCCGCTGATACGGCCGCCCGAGATCAACGGCCTCGACCGGCGAGCGCGCCCTGTGCGTCGCAAGGATCGAGATCGCGATCGGCACGACGACGAACACCGCTAGGAACACCACACTGAGCGCGAGCAGCGCCCGGCGGGCGTAGCGCCAAGCGAGCGAGCGGTCCTCCGAGCGCGGGCGCCACGCCCGCGCCGCCGCCAGCATTCCGCAGACGATCAGCACGCCGCCCGCCATCCCGGCGAGCATCCCCGTCACGTCGTCACCGCCACCCCCGGCGATCACGACATCGCGCGTAGAGACGCCGATGCCCAAGACCAACGCGAGAACCCCGACGCTCCCGACGAGCATCGCCTGCCACCACGCCCGCAACCGCGGGTAGGCGACCGCCAGGCACACCAGGATCGCGGTCGGTACCAGCCCGCTCACGAGATGATCACCGGGCGCAGTGCCCGGCTCGGGATGCACGAACGCGTCATCGAGCACGAAAGCCACGATGACGGCCAGAGCGACCCTGACCACAGCGACCTCAGGTCTGCCGGCCCGGCGGCGTGCAGCACCTTCGGGAGCGGCTTCGTCAACAGCCGACGGCGTGCGCGGCTCTTCGATCAGGTCTGGGCTCGCGGTTGCGCTCACGGACCCTGCGCCTCTTCGCCGATCAGCTCACCGACGCGGTCGTGGAAGATGCGCCACTTGCGCTCGTTTTGGCGCACCAGCGTGGCGCTCTGCACCGTGAGGTTGGCGGCGTGGTCGATCAGCTCTGCGGCCGAGGACACCCACCCGACGGCATGACGCCCGCCGGCCAGGTCGCTCCGCAGTCCGGCCGTGGTGTAATCGACACGGGCCAGGATCGCGTTGGCGCGCCGCAGCTGGCGTGAGACGAGCAGCAGCATCGTCGCGTTCTGCCAGTCATGGGCGATGATGCTGTGGCGCTCGGCGAACAGGTCCGACAGCTCAGGGAAGTCCAGCAGCCCCTCGGCCACCGTCCACGACGCCTCCATCGCGCCGGCCAGCCACGCACCAGCCGCCTCGGCATCCGCGGCGACGGTCTCGAGCTCGCACTGGATGCGCGCGAGCTCGGCCGGCTCGGTCCCGGACTCCATGAACGGCACACCGCTGCCCTCGATCGCCACCTCACTGTTGAGATCAGACGCACCGGCGAACGGACTCGCGACCGGCTGCGAGATTGGTCGCGCGGTCGACCACTGCTCCGCCTGCGCCTTCAGCGTGCGAGACGTGCGCACCAGCGCCGCCGCATCATGCAGGGGCGCTTCGCCGTAGTACTTCTCGTGCTCGTGCTGATAGCGCGAGAGATTGCTGAGGACGGCCAGAACCGCTGCTCGCCGACCATCCAGCCCGCTGTCTGGGGTGGTGGTCATCGGATCATCCTTCGGTCGGGACCGAGTCCTCGCCGGCGGTTGCGGTCATGTCTGCAGGTCTGATTCGCGCGGTCGCGTACATCGCTCCCACCCCGAGCAGCAGAGTCAGGATCCCGGCGCAGAGCAGCGCGACCCCGATCGCCAGTACGTGCGGCAGGCTGGCACCGACCCGGATCTCGGCGGCGACGTTGGGCGTGCCGGCAGCGTTCATGAGCACGATCGGCCAGTTGCCGCTCCGCACTGGCCAGGTCAGGGCCTGATCACCGGACCCGCTCGCGCTGGCGACCCAGATCTGGCTGGCCGACGGCGCGGCGGCCGGTGGTCCACCGGCAATGGTTCGAAACTCGGACCTCCCCGGGTCCAGCCACATAGCCTCCTCGCGCGCGACCCCGCTCAAGTACCGATTGGCGGCGGCTTCGGAGGCGATACCAACGAACACCCGGCGGTCGCTGTGAACACGGATCCGCACCGTGCCGAGCAAGCCGCTGGAAACGAACCAATGCTGCGCGCTGCCGGGCCTGTAGCTATCGGAGACGAGCGCGTACGCCGGGGTCGAATAGCCGGTCGGCCCGCTCATCACGTAGCCATCCGTGCCGCGCTGGGTTCCGAGCAGGATCGCGCTCGCTCCAGCATGGATAAGCACGAACCCGGCCAACATCGCGACAGCCCCAACGACAAGAAGCGCCACGCGCCTGATGCGCCCTGCCGCTGTCCGGCGGAGCTCTCTGCGACACGCCCGAACCGCCGTGCTCATCACACCACTCCTTGACTCGTTCCAGTGTCCCGCCACCCGGCCGGGCGCTCATCCGCAATCACCACCACACAGGCTCAGTAGTTGGCGGCGCCGAGAGATCCCGGTGCAGCGTCGACCGGCCGTGCGATCGGTACGGGAACACCGGGTGCTTTGTCGGTCAGAGAGTGCTGTCCAGCCACCGTCGCGCGTAGCGGTGAATGTCCTGAGCGCGCGCCGGTGTGATCATGTGCGTGGCGCCGGGGTACACGACCTGGTCACAGCGCACCGAAACGGCTCGGGCGGCGCGACAGGTCGCCCTTGCGCGGGAGATCGGTTCGACCCGATCGGCGGTGCCGTTGAACAGGAGCATCGGGGGATCTCCGCCCTTGATCTGAGCCGGCTCACCGTATCCAGCGAGACTGACGACGGCGCGCGCCGCACCTGGATTGTCGGCGGCGACGCGGAGCACCGTCAGAGCCCCAGCCGAATAGCCCCACAGCACCACGGGAAGCCGGTGCACCGCGGCGTCGGATCGCAGGCTGATCAGGGCAATGGTGGTGTCGTGAGCTGCCCGTGTCAACGCCGTCTCTTGGCTGGGCTCGCGACCGGATAGCCGGTAGTCGATCGTCGCGGTCGCGTAACCATCGGCGGTCAGCATCCGCGCCCAGGCGGTCATGTCGCTCCGTCGACCGCCGCGGAACCCGCCGCCGTGCACGAGCACCACCAACGCCCGCGGTCGAACCGGGCGACGTAGGGTGATCCCGAGCGTCTGGCCCGAAGCCGGCTGGTAGGCCAGCTCCGATACCGCGATCGACGCGTCGCGACCCGCTGGCGTGGCCACTTGATGAGGCGCGGACCGGGTGCCACTCGATGAGCCACACCCGACCGCGGCGAGCAGAACGCAGACGATCACGCCCCTCAGCACCCAGCCCAACGAGGTCACGCGACTGCCGACAGGACGCTTTCGCGATCCGTTTGGTCGGGTTCGGAGTCTGCGGGGGTCGCCGCACCGCGCACGAGCACGAGCAGCGGGCAGCGCGCCGAGCGGGCAAGACGCTGAGAGGTGCGTCCGTGCACGAGGCGGCCGATCGGTCCGTCTCCGCGTGATCCGACGACCAAGAGGTCGACGGAGCCCCGGTACAGCGCGAGCTCGTCGACCAGTTCGCCGTACGCGGCGTGTGGCTCGACGTCGCCGAGACGCGCGATCCGCTCGCGGGCGCTGGCAACGAAGCTGGTCAAGCGCCTTGATGGTGCCGCGGTCAAGCGGCAGGCTGACCGCCTCGAACGCCGACACCTGCGCCTTGAGTTCGGTGGCGAACTCGCGCGCCACGGCGAGCGCGTGCACGCTTTCGGGCGAGCCGTTATCGGCCGCCCCGATCACCCGGATTGCGGCGGCACGCGGTGCATATCCTGCTGGCGCGACGGCAACCGCGCACGGAGCTCCATTCAGCGCCTCCCGAGTATCATCACCGACCACAGCCCGCCTGAGCAGGCTATGCCCGCACGATCCGACAACCACGAGGTCAGCCCCTTGACGCTCCGCTAG
>CAWFKF010000103.1:0-30651 GCA_963816005.1 uncultured Solirubrobacteraceae bacterium
GGTTCCGGTCGGGATCGCGACCGCCAGGCCGACCATCGCGGTGAATACGGTCTTGGTGATGAACAGCTTGGCTACCCGTTGGATGTTGCGCAGGATCTGGCGCCCTTCGGCGACCATTCCGGGCACGACACCGAAGTCGTCGCGTACGAGGACGAGGTCGGCGACCGAGCGCGACATCTGGCTCCCGGAGCCCTGGGCGATCGCCAGGCGCGCCTGCTTGAGCGCGGGCACGTCGTTGACCCCGTCGCCGATCATCGCGACGTAGCGTCCGGCGTCGGCGAGCGCGGCCACGATCGCCCGCTTGCCCTCGGGTGAGATCCGCCCGACGGCGGGCGCGGCCAGGACGGCGTCGCGTAGCGCCGCCGGCTCGGTTGGCAGCGCTTCGCCGTCGAGCGCCGGTGCCGAGCCCGGCACGCCGGCATCGCGGGCGATCGCGCCCACGGTCGCGGGCGCGTCGCCGGACAGCACCTTCAACTCCACCTCCTGGGCGGTGAGGAAGGCGACCGTTTCGCCCGCGTTGGCGCGGAGGCGCTCGGCGAGCACGACCAGGCCGAGCGGCTGGACGTCGTCGGGGAATCGCGGCTCGGCGTCGGCGGCGGGCAGGGGCGATTGGCTGCGGCCGAGCGCGAGCACGCGTCGCCCGGCGCTTGCTTCCTCATGGGCTCGCTCCGTGAGGGCCGCGTCGACCGTCGCGAACCGTTCTGGCGCGCCCAGCACGAGCCGCTCGTCGCCGAGGTCGAGTGCGCTCCAGCGGCGCCGGGAGGAGAACGGCACCTGAGCGACGACGCGGCGGCCCTGGACATTGGCGAGCTGGGCGTCCGCGATCGCTTCGAGCGTCAGGTTGCGAGACGGGGCGCTCGCGGCGTAGCTGGTCAGTTCGCGTGCGATCGACGTCTCGTTCGCACCGGGCGTGGGAACCACCGCCAGCACCCGGAGCGTCGGCTCGGTCAGCGTGCCGGTCTTGTCGGTGCAGACGATGTCGACCGAGGCGAGCGACTCGATCGCGTTGAGCTGCTGCGCGAGCACGCCGCGCTGGGCCATCTTGAACGCCGACACCGCCGCGGTGACGCTGATCAGCAGGATCAGTCCCTCGGGGACGAGGTTGACGATCCCGGCGGTGACGGCCTGCACTCGTGCGCTGGCGGACTCGGGGCGAGCGAGGACCGAGACCGTGAGCCCGATCGCGAGCGGGACCGCGAGCACGATCAGCCACAGCAACAGCCGATCGTTGGCTCGCTCGAGCGGCGAGCGCGGGTGACGAAACGCCCGCGCGGTCTCGGTCAGTCGCTCCGCGCGGCTGTCCGTCCCCACCGCCGTCGCTTCGAACAGCGCGGCGCCCTCGACCGCGAACGAGCCTGACCACACCGGCTCCCCGGGGCCGCGCACGACCAGCTCGGACTCGCCGGTGAGGTTGGCCTCATCGAGCGCGAGCCCGTCCGCCGATACGACGGTGCCGTCGGCGACGACCTGGTCGCCCGCCGATAGGCGGACGAGATCCCCCGCGATCACCTGCTCGACCGGTACGCGGCAGTCGACGCCGTCGCGGACCACGACCGCCTCCGGCGCGACGAGCGCGGCGAGCCGGTCGAGCGCACGTTTGGAGCGGATCTCCTGGAAGGACCCGATCGCGATGTTCGAGACCAGGATGCCGAGAAACAATGCGTCCCGCCACGACCCAATCGTGATCGTCAGCACGCCGAAGAACAGCAGGATCCCGTTGGGGATCGTGACTGTGTTCGCGCGAACGATGCTGGCGTAGGAACGGCTCGAGCGCCGGCGCGGCAGCTCCCCGCGCGTTTCGAGGCGCCGCGCGGCCTCGACCTCGGTCAGCCCTGTCAGGGTAGTCTCGGCGGCTGCCACGGTCCACCGACGCTATCGCGTCACACCGCGCTCGCCGCGGGTGCCCGGGACGAGGTGCGGGGCGTGTCGGGCCAGGCCCACGCGCGCGTGATGCTATAGGGCCCGGCTCAGACCGACGCGGAGCGCCACGCGGTCGCCGACCGGGTGCGTCCCTTGGCGCGGCGGAGGATGCTGCTGGGCGGTGGCTGCGGTCCGGGCCAGTGTTGGCGGATCAGCTCGGCGTTAGCGGAGCGCAGCGCGGTGCGCATCG
Source organism: uncultured Solirubrobacteraceae bacterium (assembly GCA_963816005.1). Classification (GTDB taxonomy): domain Bacteria; phylum Actinomycetota; class Thermoleophilia; order Solirubrobacterales; family Solirubrobacteraceae; genus Palsa-465. Next base: position 2,111 of record CAWFKF010000103.1, read on the forward strand.
CGACCGCGACGATGAGCGCGTCATCGAGGCGGCCGATGATCGGGATGAAGTCGGGGATCGCGTCGAGCGGCAGGGCGAGGTAACCGGCGAGCGCTCGCAGCGCGAGCTTGTGGCGGGCGGGGACGCGTGGGTCGTCGACCAGACGTCGGCAGAGGATGATGCAGTCGGGGGCGCGACGGGCGAGCCCGCGCGCCTTGCGCTTGACCAGCGCGAGCGTCGCGAAGCACGCGGCGCCGAACAGCGTGAGTGTTGCGAGGGCGATCAGCCCCCATTGCCAGAGGGTCATCGGTTGGTCCTTGTGGTCGTCTGTTGACAGGGTGCTGCAGCCGCAAGGCGGCCGCTCGGGTGCACGATCGGGAGTGCCCCAGACAGCTCGATCGTGGTCACGTCGCGATCGGTGCGACGCGGGAAAGTGGATTTGCAGTTCGACATGTATTCCTGGTGGGTCAGGAGGGAGCGGAGAGTTCGTGCGCGGTGGCGTCTGTGTCTGCTCGCTCGGGGGTGGGGCGTGCCGATTGTGCGAGCCGGAGGCTGGTGATCGCGCCGAGGGTGATGGTGGCGGCAAGTGCGAGTAGGCCGGCGCTGAGGCCGATGGGACTGAAGGCGCCGACGAGGATCGGTCCGCCGGCGTCGCCCAGTTCGCGGCCGACTTCGCCCGCTCCGATGGTTTGTCCGAGGCGGCCCGGGGGCGCGGCGGCGGCGAGGCCGGCGAAGCCGTAGGGGGTGGAGACGGCGATGCCGGTGCCGATCAGGATCGCGGCGGCGGCGATCCCGATCGCGCCCGGGGCGATCGCGGCGATGACGAATCCGGCGGCGGCGATGAGCAGTGCGGCCGCTCCGGTCGTGGTGGGGAGGGTGGAGCGGTCGTGGGCTCGGCCGGCCCAGGGTTGCAGGAGTGCCGCGGTGGCGGCCAGGAGGGAGACGAGCGCGCCGGTCGCGACTGGGCCGAGGTGGTGTCGGGCGCCGAGGACGGGGAGGTAGCCGACGCCGGCGGACAGGGCGGCAGTGCCGGCGGCGAGGATCAGGACCGGCTGCACGAAGCGCGGATGGGTGATCTGGCGGGCGAGCGCTCCGATCGTGGATCGGGAGCGCGGCGTCGGGGCGATCGTCGGGAGCGCCCAGGCGGCGACCGCGGCGACCGTGCCGGCGAGTCCCGCGAGGACGACGAACAGCAGGGTGTAGCCGCCGGCGGCGACAAGCGCACCGCCGGCGAGCGGCCCGGCGAGGTAGCCGATACCTTTCGCGCCGCCGTAACCGCCGAACAGCCGACCGGTGCGCTTCTTGCCGCCGAGAGCCGCGAGGGTCGCGCCGGCCGCGGGTGAGAACGCGGCGGCGGCCGCACCTTGCGCGAGGCGGGCGACCCCGAGCAGGTGCGCGTGGCCGGCGAGCACGAACGCGGCGGACGCGAGCGCGAACGCGATCAGGCCACCGAGGAGGACCGGCTTGGCGCCGACCCGATCACTGAGCGTGCCGAACACCGGCTTGAGGACGACCTCGGCTCCGTCGTAGACGCCGAGCAGGAGGCCGAGCTGCCAGAGTGAGATGTGGTGCTCGGCGCCGTAGCCGCCGAGATTCGCCGCGACGGCGTGGGCTCCGAACGCGGTCACAAACCCGGCGGCGTACACCGGGGCGAGCATCCGCCGGCTCGGCTGGGGAAGTTCAGGGGCGTTCACGGGCGTCGAACACGTAGGCGGCAAACTCTTCGAGCAGCTCAGCGCACTCCCGGAAACGCTGCTCGGCTGGCGTAGCGGATGGGGCGCCGAACAGGTCCTTAGCTCGCAACTCTCGCTGCCAGCGTCGCAGACGGTCGATGTTCTGCTCCTCCTCGTCGAGCTCGGCGAGAGTGAACTTCTGCTGCTCGATCTCGCGATGCAGCTCGGCCTCGGCCTTGTCGCATTCCGACAGGAACTCGAGCCATTCCGCCTCCCGCTCGGCCGTGTAGAGCTCCTCCAGCGTCGCCGAGGTCGCTTCGTCGGGCGTGACCGAGAACAGGAGCGGCCGTCCCCCGCCGCGCTCCACCAACTCGACCGCACGCGCGAGGCCGGCGTCGAACCGATCTCCGGGCGGGATCGCCCAGGTCGCCTGCTGCAGCGCGAGCGCGCCGATCCGCCGCAGCTCCCGCCAGATCGCGACCCGATGCTTGGACTGCTCATGGGTCAGTCTGTACGTCAGGATACGCCAGGACATGTAACACATGATACTGCCTCCGGCGAAATACGCGCTACGTCCACCGCCCAGACTGCACACGCACACCGTTCGCGATCTCCCCCCTCGCCGTCGGCGCCGCCAGCATCCTCCGCTTCACAGCGTTCTGATCAACGACAGGAGGCTCTCGGCTCGCCCCTACCAGCCGTCCCCTCGCCGGGCTGTCGCGACCGAGCCCGGTCCTCCCTCTCCCGCCCGCGACGACTCTAGGATCTAGGTCTGGTCTGTGGCGGAACCACGAGCGGGCGAATCGACGCGGGCCGCTCCTCCTGCTCGCCACGAGCGGGACCCGTACGCATCGGCGCGTGTCGGGATCGAGCGACGCGGAGCGCGATCGCGTCGCCGAGCACAGCGGTCTGCTCCGCCACGGCCGCGACCGTCCCCGGCGTAATTACTGCACATTCACCGGGCGGAGCTCAACCACCCTCCCGCGCAGCTGTGCACGACCAGCAGTGCAGAGCCGTCGTATCTGCGGTCCGCATTCCTGGCACGACGTGCATCTCGGCGCCGCCAACACGCGTCCCCCAATGCGCGGATCCCGAGCACCGCCGCGGCTCTGGCGCCTGCCGCGAGCTGGGCGCCGGCCGCACGAGGGCACCCTTCCCGCGCGTTGCAGGTCGCTCGTTCAGTCGGGCGAGGTTCGCGTCGTGGCGCGAAAGGAGGTGTCTGGATCGATGACCCGAAGCAGCTCTTCTGCATCCGCCCGGCGATGGATGGGTACGCCGACGAGCAGTCGTTGCTCGTGCTGCGCGTCCCACGCGGGAGCCAATCTCGTGGTTGTCCGTAGTGTCGTTGACCGACGCGATTGGGGAAGCGGCCGTCTTTTCGTTCGCCACGCGAGGAGCGCTCGGCTGGCGGCCGAGCCCCGGCTCACGGCTGACGCGTTCGCTCCCGTCCATGTGGAAAGCGGGAATGATCGGCCCGTGAGCCGATGAGCGCGAGGTGCGGTGTACGGTAGAGCGCGAGACAAGCATGTGGCGGCGAGCTGGGGGTTGGTGACGCCCGCTGCGAGGTGTCGAGCGACCGGCATCGGTCGGGGTCAGGCTTTCCCATCCGCTCGCCGGGGGCTTTCGCTCGCGTGTGGGTGGCGAATCCACGCGAGTGCTTCTGCTTCGGTGCGTGCCGTCTGCCCGGGCGTGCTCGAAGCCGTGATCGCCGAGGACGTCGCGGAGTCGCGCGGTGAGCCCATCGACTTCGGCGCGTTGTGCCGGCCACGCGACGATCCCGAGATCGCGCCGGGTGTGCGCGGCGGCACCCAGGATGCGCGCCGCCTGCGTGTGGCTTCCCAGGCCGTGTGCGACCTCAGCCCGGGCCTCCAGCGCGCGCGGCAGCTCGAGCCGGTAGCCGCGCTCGATGATCGCGCTCAGCGCCTCGTCGAGAAGTTGCTGAGCGTGGGCATAGTCGCCGCGTGCGGCGGCGAGTCGTGCGAGCACGAGCTGGTTGCCGGCCACGCGTAACCGGTTATCGATCGAGCGGGCCAACTCGAGCCCGCGGCGGGCGCACTCGTCGGCGCGATCATCGCCTTGCAGGCGCAACACCTCGGCCAGCGTGGTGGTCGCCCAGACCATCGCGTCAAACGTGCTGCCGGCCTGATCGTCGAGGAGGGACTCGAGTTGGGCCGCCGCGAGCCGGAGGTCTCCGCATGCCGCCTCCGCCGTCGCCCGAGAGATGACAGCCCACGGCGCGACCGCTAAGCCGCGCTCTGTTGCGATCGACTGGATCGACCGCAGATCCTCCCGGACCGCGGCCCCGGCTCGTCCGGTTTCCGCGTCCAGCAGGCGCGCCTGCTCCAAGCCGGCGTAGTACTGGCTTGGCGAGTCGATCGCGCGCCCCGCCTGAAGCAGTTGCTGACAAGCATCGCGGGCGCGCGGGATATCGCCGGCGGTATGAGCGACGTCGGCCGCCCAGGTCCAGTACAGACCCAACGTCTCGAGATCTCCGAGCCGCTCGAGCCGAGCGGCGAGACCCTCGGTGTGCTGGTAGTAGAGATCGGGGTCCTTGCAGCTCGCGGCCGCCATCCCAATCAGCGTCTGGCAACGAGCGGTGGCCCACTCATCGTCCCCGGCGCGCGCGAGCTCATGGGCCCTGGTGAGTGTCTGCACCGCAGCCCTGGGATCGCTGTAGACCTGTGCGGTGCCCAGCGCCAGCAGCGCGCCGACGAGCACGGTGTTCTCCCCGATCGCCTCCGCCTCGGCGAGCGCCTGTTGGCCATAGGATCGTGCGCGCAGGTGCGCGCCCGAGTTGGCGATCACCCATGTTCGCGCTGACAGCGCCTGCACCCGCGGCGACGACCGCTCGGGAGGAGCCGCTGCCAACGCGCGGGCAAAAGCTTCTTCCGCCTCCTGAAAGTGTGCGTGGGCACGCCACCACGGCGCGATCGCCACCGCGAGACGCAGCGCGAGCAGGCCGTCAGCGACGAGGGCGTGCTCGAACGCGGCGCGCAGATTGGCCGCCTCGCTCCCGAGCACCGCCAGCACCGATTGCTGGCCGATGCCCGGGCCGAATCCGTCGGCGACATCCTGCTCCGCAACGGCGAGGTACGCGTCGCGGTGGCGGTCACGCAGCTTCTCGGCCTCACCGGCTTCGACCAAGCGCTCGAGCGCAAATTGGCGGACGGGCTCGAGCAGCCAGCAGCGAACTCCCGGGCCCTGCGGCTCGGCTTGCGTGAGCGACTTCTCGACCAGCGCGTCGAGCAGATCCAGCACGTCCGGCGCGGGCAGCGCCTCATCGGAGCAGATCTCCTGGGCCGCCTCCAGCGTGAATCCCCCGAAGAACACCGCGAGGCGCCGGAACAACACCCGCTCCTGTTCGTTCAGGAGCTCGTGGCTCCAGGCGATCGACGCGCGCAGGCTCTGCTGGCGTGGCCGCCTCGTCCGCGGCCCACGGCTGAGCAACCGCAGGCTGTCAGCGAGGCCGTCGGCGATCTGCTCCACTGACAGCAGTCGCACCCGCGCCGCGGCCAGCTCGAGCGCCAGCGGAATCCCGTCCACAGCGCGACAGATCCTGATCACCGCAGGCGCGTTCTCAGCCGTCACGCTGAAGCCTGCCCGGACCTCGGCGGCGCGCTCGACGAACAGCCGGGCTGCGTCGGAGGCCGTCGGATCCTCGCGCGGCCGATCCGAGTCTCCGGCGAGCGACAGCGATGGGACCCTCCAGTCGGTCTCCCCCTCGACCCCCAGCGGCTCTCTGCTGGTCGCCAACACCCGCAACCGCGGGCAGCCCCGTAAGAGCGACTCGACCAACCGGCCCGCGGGCTCCAGCACGTGCTCACAGTTGTCGAACACCAGCAGCGCCTCGCGGCCGGACAGGTACGACACGGCAGCGTCAGTCTCGCTCTGGCCAGGCAGCGGCCGCACCCTTAGCGCCGCCACCAGTGTCGTCCCGACCAGCCCGGGATCCTGCAGCGGGGCTAGCTCCAACCACCACACCCCGTCGGCGTGATCATCGAGCGCGTCCGAGGCGAGCTGAAGCGCCAGCCGAGTCTTGCCGACGCCACCGACACCGGTGAGCGTCAACAGGCGCGAACGTGCCAACAGGGCGACCGTCTGTTCGAGCTCAGCCTTCCGGCCCACGAAACTCGACAGCTCAGACGGCAGGTTGGTGGGCAGCGCCGAGGGCGAAGGCAACGACTCTACCGGCGGCGACTCGGCCGGCGGGTGATCGAGAGATGGATCGCGCGCCAGGATCGCGGCCTCGAGCCGCTGCAGGCGCGGGCCGGGCTCAAGCCCGAGCTCCTCGGACAACGCGCGCCGGAACCGCTGGTAGGAATCCAGCGCCTCCGCCTCGCGCCCGCAGCGGTAAAGCGCGAGCATCAACTGCATACGCACGCGTTCGCGAAGCGGGTGGCGCTCCACGATCGAGGTCAGCTCGCTCAGGAGCTCGTCGTGACGCCCGAGGGCGAGATCAGCCTCGACACGCTCTTCGATGGCACCGACATGGAGCTCCTCGAGCTCGGCGATCGCCTGTTGTGCGAACGTCTCATAGATGAAGTCGGCAAGCGGCGGGCCGCGCCACAAGGCCAGGGCATCGCAAAGGACCCTGGCGGCTCTGTCGGGGTCCCCCGCCACGAGCGTCTTGCGTCCCTCATCGAGCAGCCCGCGAAAGCGGTCAACGTCGAGCTCGCCGGGCTCCACACGCAGCAGATAGCCATGCCCGCGTGTCACCAGCACTCCCTCGGGCGCACCTGTCGCCGAGTCGCCGTCCCGGCTCAGTGCCCTGCGCAAGCGCGAGACATGCACCTGTAGCGCCTTGAGCGCCGTCGGCGGCGGACGCTCGCCCCACAGCTCGTCGATCAGCCGATCCGCCGACACCACCTCGCCACGGTGCAGCAGCAGAATCGCCATCAGCGCCCGCTGCTTATCGCCTCCCAGCCCGACTGGTCCGCCCTCCAGGCAGACCTCGAGCGGCCCGAGAATCCGATAGTCCATTCGCAGCTTTCTCCCCGCCGCAACGCGAGGCTACCACCGGCCGGCGCCGGCTTGAAGAGCAGCGTGCGCTGGAGGCGCAGGTCGTGCTTACCGATCCTTAGCCGCTTTGTAACCACGGGCGCTCACCGTAGTGGGCGAGCCGTATGACCCCTACTACCAGGAGGCCCGTCCATGAGCCCGACGCTCATCACCCCCCAAACAGCCGTCGTGCCTCGTCCCAAGTACGTGCACGTCCGGTCGCTGCTCACCGTCGCCTGCATCGCGATCCTCGGTCTGACGATCGCGGTCGTGTTGCTCGCGACGAATCGGAACGTCACCGCTGCTCGCGTCACAGGCGCGAGTGCGATCACCCGCGCCGAGACGGCAGACATCGGCGCCCGGCTTGACCACAGCGGGCGCAGGGAAGCGGCGCTCTCGTCAGTGCTGGCCGAACCGGGAGCCCGCCTCGATCACCGCGGTCTAAGAGCCTCCTACAAACATTGAACCAATGCGCCCCCGGCACGGTCGAGGTCGGACTCTGCCAGGTCGAGCCCTCCGCTGATTCAGCCCCGCTCGCCATAGGACGATGATCAGCGCCCGCAGGGTACCGGCCCGCCACCTCAAGCCGCTGGCGTTGTCGCCGCTCGTTCCGCTGCGATCAGCACCATGGCTCGTGCCGCCGCGTCCATGCCGAGGCCTGACCGCGACCACAAAGCCCAACGACCTAACGCAGCCGAGGTTCACTTTCGCCCTCAGCCGGGCCCTGCAAGGCGCGCATTGCAGGTCCGGCATCGAAAGGGGAGCTGGCTTCGCCGGCGCCGGACGACAGTTGCGCGCGGTCGTCAAAGCAGGTGGCTCACCCATTGCGGCGACCGACCTCCATGTCGCCAGCTGCGAGACCGCGGGCGTCGCTGACCCGCCGGTCCTCGTGACGCTCGGTCCGAAGAGCCGCTTTCCTTCGGCGGCGTGTACGAGCCACCGCATGCGACGCCACGGATCCGCGGCCCCGCTTTCGCACGGCGAGAGGTCTCTTGGCCACGCCGGCTGAGACCTGAGATTCGCCAATCTCGGGTCCCTTGCGTGATGCCTAACCAGCGCTGGGACAGCCTGCCGTGAGGGAACCCGCTTGCTCGCGCACGTGGGATCGGGGCCCGACAGCAAGCATCGCCGAGCCGACCAAGCTCGTTAGCTCATGCTCGCGTCTATGCGGCGTCTGCAAGCGAATGCCGGCACCGTAGCCGCTTGCGCTATGCGCGAGAAGGGATGGCCAGCCACGCACACAGGTCTAGGTTTGGGCGGCGGCTCGCGCCCATTGTCTAGAGCTCGGCTACGTGGTGACGGATCTAAGCCGGGTTCTTCTTTCGCATCCAGCGAGCCATCAGGCGTTGCACACCGATCCCGATCTTCTCGCCGAAGCTGCCCTCCGGTGGGGCGGCTCCGAGCTGGCGGGCGAGACCGAGGTTGTCCCATTCTGTCCAGGTCTCGACCACCTTGCCGTCCTTCCATTGGTCGATGCTGATGCCAGTCACCGACCCATGGGCGCTGGTCGGCGCGAGGCCCGCGAGCTCGCCGCGGTGCGTCCCCTCGCTGTGCCAGCGGAGTACGACCTTGTCGCCAGCCGCGATCACGTCATCGACGGTAATCCGTACATCAGGGAAAGCCGTTCGATACAGGCTCACCGTGCGCTTGAGCACCTCGGGTCCGCGGAGGGCACGAAGCTCGGCTGGCTCGGCGGGGTCGTGGTTGACCGCGTCTGATGCGATCAGCTGGTCGGCCAATTCAGACTTGCCCTCGTTGAAGCTCTGCTCAAGCAGCCGGCGTGAGGCTTCGGCCAGGTCTCCCGGCGCCGCAGTCGCTGGTGGGGTGTCGTTCGCGCCAGTCGTTGCATCGCTGGGCATATCTGTCGAGCTCCATTGTGTGTTTGAGCGAGCCTACGCCGGTCCGCGCGGCACCGCAAGCCCCAACCGCCGCCCTTCCACTGGGGGCGAGACGCGATCGTCGGGCCGGTCGGCGGAGACCCAGGTTGGAGGAGCGCCCGGACGCTTGCTCTTCGCGCATTGCACAAGCGTGTCGACGTGCGTGGACCGCTTGCGGAGTGACGCGGCGGCGATCTCTGCTTGTGGCTCTCGCTGCGGCGGGGCTCGGCGGCCTAGTTTGCTGCGCGTCGTCGTTCGCTGACGAGACGGGTTCAGGTATGCGGGTCCTATGGCGACCTCGAACGACAGCTCCGCCGCGAGCAGCGCGACCGCCGCTCGCCAGACGACATGGCCTGTTGGGCCCTCCCCGACGAGATGCAGTAACCCTCCCGCCACGATCGCGACGACCGCGATCGACGTCAGGATCAAGGACCGATGCTCGTTCAGCCAAGCTAGCTGCTAGCTGATGCCGCGAGCGGCCGCCCCGCTGCCTCGGGAGTATCCCCGCCGACCCAGAGTGTGATGCCTGTGCGGCGCTCATTGGTCCAGCCTGGCGGACAAGCACGCCGCGCGCATCCGTACCCTGGCACCCCCTGCGCGGGGTGGAAAGCACGGATGACTCTTGAGCTCCGGGCGACTTGACTGATCGATGATGGGCTATTGCTATCTGTTCCTCGTCGGCACGGTCTTTGGCGTGAACCTGTTGTCCGCGTTCGGCCCGCTGACGTGGGCGGTCCTGGTGTGTTCGTCCGGGTGGAGTCAAGTCTCGGCGCGGTGCCGCTGGCGCTCATCGGCGGGCCCGCAGCAGCAAGCGGCCGGGTCGTACTTGGGGGCCGGCCTGTGATGGTCTTCAGAATCGGGTTCATCCTCGTCGGGGCGCTCGCGCTCGCCGTGCTTGAGTTGTGGGTGATCTGGGCGCTCGGAGAGCGCGACGACCGCCGGCGCCACGGCCCCCGGCCACCCACCTGAATTTGCGCGCTGGCCGGAGCGTCAGCGCGGTCGACGAGAGGCCGGCCGGTAGCCCGATCGTGCGACCCCGGACCCCAAGTCGTTGACGCTGAAAACGGCTACGGGCGGCCCTCGACCCGCAAGCCCGAGGCGCAGCACGACGCGCTCCACGCGGCAGGCTGCGATCAGATCTTCATCGACAACGCGTCCGGCAAGGCTTAGCGCCGAGCTGGACAAGGGCGCTGCTGTGCGCCAACCTGGCCGACGATCAACTGGTCGTCCGCGGTTGTGCTCGCAGTACGCGGTGGTTGCCGCCCGTTGCCACCAGGTAGCGCGCTGCGCCAGCACCGGCGCGATCTCCGCCAGCGTGCCAATCCGGCTGGGCAGCGCCGCCGCGGCGTCTTGGGCTAGCGCTATCGAGCGAGCCTCATATCTCATAGATAATAGGTAGGAACCTCGACCCCGCCCGGACCCGCTACGCCCATCAGAACCGGCGCCCTTCCGCACAACCGCTCGGCGATATGATGCCCGCTCGCAACAGCTAGCTGGCTCGGTGGCAGCTAGCTGGCGCCGCTGTGGTCGGAACTCAGCGAACTCTTAGCTCCCGTTCACGGACCGCGTATCCGTTATCCGGTCTGGCAAGATGTTCCTGACGCGGGACTTCCGGTCCGTGTGCACCGACACCATGGCACGTTCGAGATCATTCGGTCGCGACACTGGGCTGCAGGCCCGGATGTTGCTGACGCTGTTCCTGCTCGGGCTGGTCTACGCCGTCCTGATCGGCGTCCTGTTCGCCGCTGGAGCCGGCGCGGTCACGATCGCGGTCGTCGCGGGCGTGCTGTTCCTGATCCAGTTCTTCACCTCGGACAAGATCGCGCTGGCCTCGATGGGCGCACGAGGTGAGCCCGCAACAGGCGCCCGAGCTGCACGGCGTGATCGAGCGGCTGTGCATCCAATCGAACCTCCCCAAGCCTCGGGTCGCGATCGCGCAGACGGCGATGCCGAACGCGTTCGCGGTCGGTCGCTCGCCGCGGACGGCCACCGTCTGCGCGACCACCGGGCTCTTGGAGCTCCTCTCTGCTTCCGAGCTCGAGGGCGTGATGGGCCACGAGCTGACCCACGTGGCGAACCGCGACGTGATGGTGATGACGATCGCGAGCTTCTTCGCATCGATCGCATCGTTCATCGTGCAGATGGGCTTCTGGTTCGGCGGCGGGCTTGGCGACGACGACGACAACGGGCCCGGCTTCTTCGTCGTGATCCTCGTCTCGGCGGCCGTCTACGTGATCTCGTTCGTGCTGATCCAGGCGCTCTCGCGCTACCGCGAGTTCGCAGCCGACCGAGGCTCGGCGATCATCACCGGACGTCCGAGCGCGCTGGTCTCGGCACTGATGAAGATCAGCGGCAACATGCAGCAGATCCCGCAACGGGACCTGCGCGCCGCGTCCGGCGAGCTCGCGGCGTTCTACATCTTCCCCCCGAAGACCAAGCAGACGGTGGCCAACCTGTTCTCCACCCACCCGCCGCTCGACGCGCGGATCGCGGCGCTGCAACGGCTGGAGGCGCAGCTTCAGGGCACGGCCTAGAGCCTATGGAGGATGATTCGCCGGGACGTTGAAGGCCGGACCTCGATCGCATTTTGCGGGGGTTTGACTGGCCGGAGATGGGCTCCGGCTGACCCCATACGAAGGAGGTCCGACCGTGACCGGAACGATGACATGGGCGGCGATGGATGTCCACGCGCGCTCGACCTATGCCGCGTCGTTGGATGTGGTGACGGGCGAGCTGTCGCGTCAGCGGTTCGATACCGGGGCGGTGGAGCCGGTCGTTGGGTGGTTGGCTGGGTTGCCGGGGCCGGTGCGTGCGTGCTACGAGGCGGGCCCGACCGGGTTCGGGCTCTACCGGGCGGCGGCGGCGGCGGGGATCGAGTGTCAGGTGATCGCGCCATCCAAGACGCCGCGTCTGTCGGGGGATCGCAACAAGTCCGATCGTCGCGACACCGACCTGTTGTTGCGTCAGCTGATGGCTGGCGCGCTCACGCCGATCGCGGTGCCATCCCCCACGTTCGAGGCGGCGAGGGACCTGGCCAGGGCGCGCGAGCAGGTCAGGCTCGACTTGATGCGCTGCCGGCACAGGCTCTCGAAGCTGCTGTTGCGTCACGGCCGCGTGTGGGACCGCACCGCCTGGACTCAGACGCACCGTCAGTGGCTCTCGGCGCAGAGGTTCGAGCATCAGAACACCGAGCTGGCGTTCATCGACAACCTCGCCGCCTGCGACGGGCTCGTGACGCGCAAACAGGCGCTCGACGAGCGGCTCTCGTGGGTTGCACTGGACCCGGAGTTCTGGCCCGTCGTTCGCCGGCTGCGCGCGTTCCGGGGGATCGACACGCTCTCGGCGTTGATCGTCGTGCTCGAGGTCGCCGGCTTCGAGCGGTTCCCTCGCGCGGTGCAGCTCGGATCGTGGCTGGGGCTGGTGCCTTCGCGCCAGCAGTCCGGCGAATCCGACGTGCACGGATCGATCACCAAGACCGGCTCGAAGTACGCCCGGCGGATCCTGGTCGAGGCCGCCTGGCACTACGCCCGTCCGCCGAGGATCGGACGGACGCTCGCAGAGCGCCAGGAGGGCCTGCCCGACCACGTCCTCCAGATCGCCTCACGCGCCCAGCACCGCCTCTACCGGATCCACCGCCGGATGCGGGAGCGCAAGAAGCCCGGCAACGTGATCACCGTCGCATGCGCGCGCGAGCTCGCCTGCTTCCTCTGGGCCGCCGCGACTGCCCCATAACTCCAGCTGACAGCCCTCTCCCGCTCGGGTGGGGAGGCGCCGGGCCCCGAAGTCCGCTGGCACGCGCGGCACTACTATGGACAGCCCTCACCAGGCCACGCCCGCTTCTAGACACGCGTCCGCCAGCGACGCAACCAGGGACCTGGGGTAGCCAACCCCCGCATATGAGACTGACCGACGTCGAGAACTTCGCCCGACGCCTCCCCACCCGAGCACACCTCCACCAACCCCCCAACGGCAGCAACGAGGGGAGAATGAACGCTGCTCACTTGACAGACGTTCCTCCATATGAGTAGTGCTCTGGTAGGTGGTGTTACTCGCGTCTGAGTGGTCGGCGTAGTGGTAGAGCGTTGAGATTGATCGGCTGTTGGCAGGTGGAGCAGCGGCCGGTCCAGCACTTGCAGAGGGGCTGCAGCAGCAGCACCGCTTGTTGGAGTGTGAGGCCGGGCGCGGGCGAAGGGGGACGGCGCGCTCAAGCGTGAAGAACCCGTGGGCGGCGGTGACGAGCGCGGAGTGGTGGTGAAAGCCGAGGTAGCTGCGGCCCTCGTAGTGGTCAAGGCCGAGTTCGCCTTTGAGCTGTTTGTAGTCGAGCTCGATCATCCAGCGCAGCCGCGCGAGGCGCGCGAGCTGCTCGGGTTCGGTGTCGGCCGGCAGGTTGCTGATCCAGTAGTCGCTGGGCTGCTCGTGGCCTTCGGGCCATTCGATGATCAGCCATTCCTCGCGCGGTGCTTGGCGATCGCGGGTGACGGGGTGAGCGGCGATCACGCGCACGAACGCGAACCGCGAGACGAGCTGACCGCCGTCGATATCGCGAAACGCGACCGGCTGGAAGGCCTCTGGGTCAAGGCCGGCTACGAGCGCTGCGATCGGCCGCGGCTCGGCGTCGGTCGCTAGGGCGCTGGGCGCGGGGCCACGCGATCGCGGGCTTGCGCTCAGGGACGATGAAGACGGTGCCGGGATCGAACACGTCGCACTCCGGGCTGATCGAGAGCACGTAGTCGATGCCGTCATCGTGCAGGCGGGCACGGAGCTTGGCGTCGTTGCCGTAGGCCTGATCGCCGAGCACCGGCGCGCGGCGGACCTTCCAGCCCGCCGCCCTCGCGACGAGCTCCCCACCGAGCGCCGGCTTGGTCTGAAACACGACGCTCGCGGGGATCTTCGCCTCCCGCCGACGGACCGGGTCCTGACACCAGTCCTCGGGCACGTAGAGCGGGAACCCCAACGGGACCGTGCCCTTGGTGCTGACGGCATGCAGCGACACCGCGATCTGGCAGCTGCCGATCTTCCCCAGCGTCCCGGAGTACTGACGCTTGACCCCCGGCGAATGCTGGCCGTACTTCGGGACCCCGGTGTCATCCAGCACCCACGCCATCAGGCTCGATCACCGCGCACACCCGCTCAGCGACCGCCCGATCAATCACCGCCGGATCCCACGGGCTATCAGCCAGGAAATGCTGCAGCGACTCGTACTCCACGCTCGTTCCGCCCATCCGCGCGACCATCGGCTCAAACGACTTACGCGCCCCCTCCATCATCAACGCCCGCGCGTAGTACTCCGCAGCCCACCGCTGCTCCGAGCGCACCAGACCCGACGCGACATCAGCGAAGATACTCCGCCAACCGATCGACCACCGCCGGCGCGACTCCGACCAACTCCTCATTGATCCCGATGTCCATCACACTCGACAGCACGAATGCGAGCCAAGTTCGCCGACCGCCGGCGAACCCTTCCCACCGACTACCAGAGCACTACTAGGAGCGTGGGTCACAATGCCCGCAGAGCGCCGTTTTGGCCCGTTTCAGGGGATCAATTGATCAGCGGCGATCGCTCGGATGGCCGCAGAACGGCTCTCAGAGCGTCGTTAATGAGACTGAGTAATTCATTATCGAGGCTCTGAGAGCCGTTCTCGGCCATCCGAGCGATCGCCGCTGATGATTTGATCCCCTGAAACGGGCCAAAACGGCGTTCTGCGGGCATACGTGACCCACGCTCCTCATATGGAGGAACGTCTGTCAAGTGAGCAGCGTTCATGCTCCCCTCGTTGCTGCCGTTGGGGGGTTGGTGGAGGTTTGCTCGGGTGGGGAGGCGTCGGGCGAAGTTCTCGACGTCGGTCAGTCTCATATGCGGGGGTTGGCTACCCCAGGTCCCTGGTTGCGTCGCTGGCTGGACGCGTGTCTAGAACCGGGCGTGGCTTGGTGAGGGCTGCCCATAGGAGCATCGCGTGTACCAGCGGACTTCGGGGCCCGGCGCCTCCCCACCCGAGCGGGAGCGGGCTGTCAGTTTGGGCTATGGGACAGTCGCGGCGGCCCAGAGGAAACAGGAGAGCTCGCGGGCGCACGCGACCGTGATCACGTTGCCGGGCTTCTTGCGCTCGCGCATCCGTTTGTGGATTCGGTAGAGGCGGCTCTGGGCGCGTCGTGCGATCTGCAGGACGTGGTCGGGCAGCCCCTCCTGGCGCTCGTAGAGCGTCTTGCCGACGCGGGGTGGGCGGGCGTAATGCCAAGCGGCCTCGACAAGGATCCGCCGGGCGTACTTCGAGCCGGTCTTCGTGATCGACCCGTGCACGTCTGACTCGCCGGACTGCTCGCGGGAGGGCACCAGCCCCAGCCACGATCCGAGCTGCACCGCGCGGGGGAACCTCGCGAAGTCCGCGACCTCGAGCAGCAGGATCAGCGCCGAGAGGGTGTCGATCCCGCGGAACGCGCGGAGCCGGCGAACGACCGGCCAGAACTCCGGGTCGGTCGCGACCCGGGAGAGCCGCTCGTCGAGCGCGTCGCGACGGGCACTCAGCCCGTCGCACGCCGCGAGGTTGTCGATGAACGCCAGCTCCGTGTTGTGATGCGCGAAGGTCTGCGATCCCAGCCACTCGCGATGCACCTTCGTCCACGCCGAGCGGTCCCACACGCGGCCGTGGCGTAGCAGCAGCTTCGAGAGCCGGTGCCGACAGCGCATCAGATCCAGGCGAACCTGCTCCCGCGCCCGCGCGAGATCGCGGGCCGCCTCGCACGTCGCGGACGGGACCGCCACCGCCGTCAACGCGCCGGCCATCAACTGCCGCAACAACAGATCGGTATCGCGACGATCGGACTTGTGCCGGTCCCCCGAGGGACGCGGCGTCTTGCTCGGCGCGATCACCTGACAATCGATCCCCGCCGCAACCGCCGCCCGGTACAACCCGAACCCGGTCGGGCCCGCCTCGTAGCACGCACGCACCGGCCCCGGCAACCCAGCCAGCCACCCCACGACCGGCTCCACCGCACCCGTATCGAACCTCTGCCGGCACAGCTCGCCGGTGATCACATCCAGCGACCCCGCGTAGGTCGAGCGCGCGTGGACATCCATCGCCGCCCATGTCATCGTTCCGGTCACGGCCGGACCTCCTTCGTATGGGGTCAGCCGGAGCCCATCTCCGGCCAGACAAACCCCCGCAAAATGCGATCGAGGTCCGGCCTTCAACGTCCCGGCGAATCATCCTCCATAGGGTCTAGGCCCACCGCGGTGAGAGTCGCCCCGAGGCGAGGCGGCGCGTGAGGTTGTCCCGTGTCTCCTCTCGGCCCAAGAAGGTGCGCTGCACTACCCAGCGATGGGGCAGGACCGATAAGCCGCGTCGACCGGCGGGGTTGCGGACGACGTCGATGGACCCCTCGCGCATCGACGACGCGTAGAGGCTGTGGATGTCGGCCTCGGCGGCTGGCTCGTGCTCGTCAGTCCGCGCGCCGGTCGGGGGCTGGGTCGTCGCTCGTGTGGCTCGTAGGGGAACCTGACCGTGACCGGCCATCCACGGGCGACCCATCGGTAGCCAGCCGACCGGACGACTCACGGCGGCCAACCTGACGTCGATGACATCGACAACAAGCTCACATAACGCGTCACGCGACGCTGGCAAGTCGTCGTTCCGACTCGTCGACGGTCCCACTTTGCTCTGCCGCTGGGGACACGACCCAAGAACCGTGGCCCCATTGCGGTTATCGGCTGGGTCCTCCATACGACCATACCAATACCTGAAGTGGGCTATCCAGTTCGCTCCCCCGATCCCATGCCGGGGCTGATCATGCGGCCGATTCACTGGTGAGGCTGTTGTAGGGGTGCGGGCTGGTGCTCACGGCGCTTTCGAGGAGGCGGTAGAACAGCAGGCCGCGATGGCGCGATCGACGGCGGTTGAAGCGGAAGGTGTACTCGTCGAGGTAGTAGTCGAGCTGGTCGTGGGAGACGGCGCCGTGGTGGGTGCCAAGCAGCCAGCGGTTGAGCAGGCTCGCGACGCGGTGGACCTCGGGCATGACCACGTGCGCGGGGTCGCCGGACGCGGAGATGTTCGTCACGACGTGCCGGAAGCGGTAGCGGCCGATGTCGTTGTAGCCGCCCCACGCGTCGGTGTGGACCTCGGCGCCGCGCGCGACGTGGTCGAGCACGAAGTCGGTGAGGGTGCCGGCCGACGCGTCGGTGATGCGGCGCATCCACACGCGTCTCGGGCCGCTGTCGTGGACCTCGATGCCGATCGCGATGAGCACCTTGCCGTCCGCGCCACGGCCGCGTTTGCCCGGTTTCACGTGGCCGATCAGCGTTTCGTCGACCTCGACGATGCCGTCCAGCGCGTCGCGGTCGGGTCGGACCATCGCCCGGCGACAGCTTGTGCAGCCACGCCCATGCGGTCTGGTAGCTGCCGAGGCCGAGGACTCGCTGCAACCCGAGCGCGGACACGCCCTGCTTCTGGTTGACCACATACCAGACCGCCGCGAACCAGCCCTCCAGCGGCGTCCTGGTGCCGGCGAAGATCGCGCCTGCCGTGACCGAGGTCTCCGACCGACACACGGCGCAGCGGCGCAGCCCGTCGGCCATCCGCCACCAGCCGCCGCCGACCGAGCCGCAGAACCGGCAGACGAACCCATCGCCCCACCGCAGCCGCTCAGATAGCGCAGGCACGCCCCGTCATCGGGGAACCACTCCAGCAGCTCATGCCAGTTGCGCGGGTAGTCAACGCCCGCCTGAGGATGCCCGATGACACACGCGCAAGCTACACACCCAGGGGGACGGAAGTGGATAGCCCACTACCTGAATATGACCGCCCATCAGCAGCAGCAGATCGAGCGCGAGGTGCATGCCCTGGAAAGAGAGAGGGACGCCATGAGCGATGGTACATAGAGCCCTGCTCGCCGAGCGAGACGCGCTCGATCGCGCGGCCGACGCTCTCACAGCGAGTCTAGTAACCGCATGGCCGGAAATCCCGCCGGCTGCCGTCTGGGGCATCGCCTGCGAGCCGCTTACCGAGGCGGCTCTGAACGTCCATCGGGCGGTTACGAAGAACCCCTACCCGGGCTTGACATGTGTTGGGTATGCTCGCGAACAGTCCAGTAAGGAGTCGCATGCTCAACACCGGCTTTGTCGTGCTCGCGGTCGCTACGGCGTCGTCGTGATCGTGGTTGCGGTCGCGGTCGTGCTTGTGGTGCTGCTGGTGACCGTGTCGATACGGGGCCGGCAAAGCGAGGGGCACAGCCGCGTCGGGAGGTTGGCGCGGCTGGCGCAATCCTGCCCCGGTCAGCGAGTGAAGCGTGAGCCATCGCTCTTGCTGTTAAGCCCTCAGGGTTGAGCGCTGCGCCGTGGGATCGCCCAGTTGATCTCGTCGCGCGCCGCAACGCCGGGACGCGAGACGACGTGCACGTCGAGCGTTGGCCGGATGACGGTGGCAGCTTCCAGGAGCGAGGCGATGGCCAAATGGCGAGCGGGTGCTGATCGCGTCCGACGAGCGGCCGCCCTCTCGGAGCCGCATGAGCGGCGACACGTCTACCGCTGCGAGTGCGGGCACGTCCTGCGAGTTCGGTGGCGAGCGCCACCGGGTGTACTTTGAGCTGGGTGAGCGGTTGGACGACCCGGTGATGGATGGTGTCTGCTCGGCGTGCGGATGTGGCCTGCCGGGCAAGGATAAGTGATGGTCCGGGAGTCGAGCGAGTGCCGGCCAGGTGCTGTCGGCCAGAGCGCCGCCGTTCAGTTGATCCCGTGTCAAGCACGCTGTTAACGTTGCGCCGCGATCTTCTTTTACCTGGTCGGGTCGCTCGCTGCGCGGGAGGCGGTCGGGTTGACGCGTAGCCGGGCGGGCATCATCGCTGCCCCGGCGATCACCAGGCAGAACATGAGCATTCGCCCGATGATGGCGGGTGCGCCTGATCCGATCGGGTCGTGGAAGACAAGGACGCCGCCAATGATCGCGACGAGGTTGGCTGCGACGGAGGTCCGGGCGATCACCTCCACCGCCTGATCGAGCTGGAGGGCTTCGGGCGGAGGCGTAGAGGGAGATCACGGCGGCGAGCGTCGCGCTGAGCGTCCACGGGCTGAGCAGGCCGAGCAGCGGTTCGTGCGCGTGGGTCAGGTACTTGGCCGCGACGCCGGAGACCCCGAACAGAGCAGCGGCGATTCGCTGGCTGTCGGATGCCGTGGTAAAGCTGGACCAGGACTCGCCGGAGACTCCCGCCGCGCTAGCCGCCGCGCTCAGCCGGCTGCTGATCGTCTGCGTGTTCGGCGCCACCGCGCGCGAACTCGGCGGCGGTCCTCGCGTGGCGTAGGGCCTACCCGCCTCGCGGTGCACACGTCCA
The DNA here is from genome assembly GCA_963816005.1 of uncultured Solirubrobacteraceae bacterium. Classification (GTDB taxonomy): domain Bacteria; phylum Actinomycetota; class Thermoleophilia; order Solirubrobacterales; family Solirubrobacteraceae; genus Palsa-465. The sequence goes on from CAWFKF010000103.1 coordinate 20,955, forward strand.
ACCGCGCCTACAGTCCGGCCGTGGCCGAGAATCCGAACACAGGCGCCAGCGCGCGCGTCGGCCGGGCGCTGCTGCGCGCTTTGATCTGGCTCGGCCGTGCGGTGCGCGGCGAGGTGGTTGAGTTCGTCGGCGGGCCTGCGCGCGCCCGCGTGATCGGCCTGTTCGGTGCTGTGCTCGCCCTCAGCAGCGCGGACGCGGCCACGATCGGGGCGGTGGCACCACAGCTCGAGCGTGCATTGCACATCGGCAACGCGAAGATCGGGCTGTTGAGCTCGGTGGCGCTGCTGTTCGGTGCGGTGTTCGTCGTCCCGGTCGGGATGCTGGTCGACCGCGTCAAGCGCATGCCGCTGCTGTCGGTCAGCATCCTGCTGTGGAGCGTCGCCTCGCTGGCCAGCGCCTTCGCCGGTAGCTACGGAAACCTGCTGCTCTCCCGCTTAGCGCTCGGCGCCGTGACGGCCACGGCCGGCCCGGCGATCGCCTCGCTGACCGGCGACTATTTCCCAGCCCAGGAGCGCGGCCGCGTCTGGGCGTACATCCTCGCGGGCGAGGCGGTCGGCACCGCCGCCGGTTTCATCCTCAGCGGCGCGGTGGCCAGCATCATCACGTGGAGGGCGGCGTTCGTGCTGCTCGCGATCCCCGGGTTCTTCCTGGCGCGCACGCTATGGCGCACCGTGCCCGAACCGCGAAGGGGCGGTCAGAGCCGGCTTGAGCCGGGGGCCACCGACCTGATGGCGTCGCCGTCCGAGGAGCCCTCGCAACCCGAATCGCAAGCGGAGCAGCCCGGTGAGCCGGGCCGAGCTCCGGATGAGCTTGCTCTCGCAGCGGCGAGGAGACGTGGCGTGCAGCCCAATCCAAGGCTGGTGCTCGACGAGGACCCGCAGGCGCTCGGGCTCGTGCGCGCGGTGCGATACATCCTCTCGGTCCCGACGAACGTGCTGCTGATCATCGGCTCCTCGCTCGGCTACTTCTTCTTCGCCGGGATCCAGACGTTCGCGTTGCTATTCGTGCGCGGTCACTACCACGTCGACCAGGCGACGTCGGCACTGGGGCTTGGGCTGCTGGTCCTCGGCGGGCTGATCGGGACGCTCGTGAGCGGCCACCTCACCGACCTGATGCTGCGCCACGGCTCTCTCACAGCACGTGTCGTGGTACCCGCGTGTTGCTATTTCGGTGCAGCGCTCCTGCTGATCGCCGGCATCGTGGAGACCCACTTCACGCCCGCGGTGTGGTTTGACGTCGGCGGCATGGCGCTCATATCCGCGGCCAATCCCCCATTGGACGCCGCCAGGCTCGACATCATGCCCGCGGGGCTATGGGGACGCGCGGAAAGTACGCGCACGTTCCTTCGCTCAATCACGCAGGCGGTCGCGCCCCTGGCCTTCGGCGGGCTCGCGGACCTGATCGCCGGCATCTTCCCCGTGCAGAGCCCGGTCGGCACCCACCCCGGCCTCGTCTCCCCGAGCACCGCGAGAGGCCTCGAGTTCGCCTTCCTGATCATGCTCTCCTCGCTCGCCGCCGCTGGCATCTTCCTCTTCCGCGCGCGGCGCACCTATCCCGTCGATGTGGCCACCGCCGCCGCATCCCGTCAAAGCAGCTCGCCGCCCGCGAGCGAAGTCGACGTCACCGCCTCCTCCTGATATTCATATCGGGGACGGACATGCCGTGCGTAGAGGGTGAGATCGTCATCCATCGACCGGCCGAGGTGGTGTTCGACTTCGCCGCCGACGAGCGCAACGAGCCGCGCTACAAGCCGCGGAGGGTCTCGGCCGAGACTCTCTCGACCGGGCAGATCGGCGTAGGCACGCAGTTTCGCGCCGAGATGAAGACGAGGCGCCAGACCGTGCCGATGATCATCGAGTGCACCGAGTATCAGCGCCCATGGCGGCTGGCATCGTCGACGCGTCTGTCGAGCATGACATGCGCTGACGTTTGAACCCCTTGCGGAAGGGACGCGGATGCGGTGGCAGTGGGAGCTCAAGCCCCGCGGGGCGCTGAAGCTGATAAGTCGCTCCGATCATCGCGCGCATCCGGGAGCGTCCAGGAGCGAGAGATCCGGACCGGGCTGAAGCGCTTGTAGAAGGAGCGCGCTAGTGTCATCCGCCTTAAGTTCGTGTCTTAAGTGTGGTATCATGTCGCATGGCACGAACTGGACGTCCCAAGCTGGTGTTGGAGTTGACCGAGGAGGAGCGTGACCAGTTGGTCCGCTGGGAGCGTCGGCGGAAGTCCTCGCAGGGGTTGGCGTTGCGCTCGCGGATTGTCTTGAGGTGCGCGGAGGGTCATGCGAACAGGGAGGTCGCGGCGGCGTGTGGGGTGTCGCCGGCGACGGTTGGGAAGTGGCGTCGGCGGTTCTGTGAGCTGCGGTTGGACGGGCTGTCTGATGATCCGCGGCCGGGGCGCCCGGCGACGATCACCGCCCGGCAGGTGGAGGATGTGCTGGTCGCGACGTTGGAGTCCACGCCAGAGAACGCGACGCACTGGTCCAGGGCGAAGATGGCAGAGCGCTCGGGGCTCTCTGAGTCGACGATCGGGCGGATCTGGCGTGCGTTCGGGCTGGCACCGCATCGCACCGACACGTTCAAGCTTTCCACCGATCCGCTGTTTGTGGAGAAGGTCTACGACGTGGTCGGCCTGTATGTGAACCCGCCGGAGGCGGCGGTCGTTTTGTGCGTGGATGAGAAGGCCCCCGTGTTGGCCTTGACCCTTCGCCACGCCTCCCAGACCAGCCGCTTGGAAATCGCAAACGACTTGCCGTCAGGCTTCGGCTCGCTCACCGGCTCCTCCCGCGACATCACGGTTGACCACCAAACAAGCCAGGATGACCCGCCCCCGTCGCTCCACCCGCATTACGGGGCATCATCGCTACCACGAGGCGGTCCGCCCCTGTGCCCCGCATCGGTACTCAGCCCCTCGCGGATCAGCCGCTTGGGGTTCTCCCTTCCACGAACGACCGCGGGCCACAACCGCTCCACTGGCCGCCCGCGAGCGCGGGACGACAGGTTCGCACGTTCCACACCAGAGCCCGGACCAAGCTCGCGCCGCCTTCATGCCGGACACCACCTGAGCGGTAAACGGGTATCCCCCAGGCTGATCCCGAGGCACCTGGTCAGCCTCGGTTTTGATGTCATCTGGATCTCTTTCGACACCTCTTCAGCGGATCGCTTTCGCTCGCCTTCTTGGCCCACACCTGCCGCGCTCACGGCGCGACTTTTCCGCAGACGCTCAGCACCCCGGCTCTTGACCGGCGCACCTTGCGGTGGTTTACGGCCTCCCCCCGTAGGGCGACCGCGGAGGACCACCAGCCCAAGGGCCAGCCCCTCCATCTCCGATACAGCACTGCATCAGCTGATTCGAGCTTCTACATCGACTCTTCCTTTGCATTCGTGCTCACACACCAGATCGAGATCTACTTCTCGATCGTGCAGCGCAAGGTCCTCACCCCAAACGACTTCGACGACCTCGACCAGGTCAAGCAACGGCTGGCCGCGTTCGAGCGTCTCTACAACGAGATCGCCGAGCCGTTCGCATGGAACTTCACCCGCGAGAAGCTCAACACATGGCTCGCCCGCCTCAGCGCCCACGAAGCCCGGTCCATCTCACTCGCGGCATGACCCGACGGAACTTCCGGCAACCAGCACTTAGGCGGGCGTTTCGGCCGATGGGCGGTGACCGGCTCGAACCGCCGACTTCTTGCTTGTAACGACGGAGCGCTGGCGGCCGCCGACGCGGGATTGCTGGGTGTCCTCGGTCGGAGCGGGCTTGACCGCGCGATCGATGTTAATCGGATGGGTGTCGGACGTGTCTCGATGGGCCCGTATTTAGGCACAGAAGGAGAGCTGGCGCCCAACGAGGCCCGGCTCTCACCAATGTCGGTGGCCATCAAGTAACGACTGCGGGGCCCGGCCCAGCACTCGGCACGGGCCCTTCTGTCCGTCAAACGTGCGCATCCTGGCAATGGGCTCCGGATCCCGGCGAATGAGCGGGTCGGACTTCACCAAGTCCCTGAGCGCTAGCTCGTCTGTTGACGCCTCCATGCACCTCGCGGCACATCGGCCCGGGAGTCGGCTGCCGCACGGGCGAGTTCGACGCCGGGGTGGGAGTCTTGTGCTCTGCAGCGTGGCCGAGCAGTCGCCGGCGCTCGCGGGGCTACGGCGCGTGCTGAAGCCGAGGGGCGAGCTGCGCTTCTTCGAGCACGTGCGCGCTGAGGCCTCGTGCAGGGCGCGCGTCCAGGGTGCGCTCGATCGCTTCGGCGTGTGGCCGTTCCTCGCCGGCGGCTGTCACTGTCCGCGGGAGACCGTCGGCGCGATCGGGGCTGCGGGCTTTGAGACCGAGCGCTTGCGCCGGTTCGAGCTCGGGCCATCGTGGGTGCTCACCAGCCGATCGTGCTCGGGGTCGCCAGGGCTCGAGCCGAGCCGCACACCGTCAGCCGCCTGAAATGGCCGGGTCACCGTCAGCGGCGGCCCGCGCTGTGCTCGATCCTCGCTAGCGTCACCGCCACGGCCGCAACCACCCGGGAAACTGGCCGCCACTGCGGGCGTCGCATTTGCGAGCGTGCGGGCGGCTGAGAGCGTGCGCACAGCCGCGGCTTTCATGGGAGCTGACCCTTGCCGCGGAGGGTCGGACGGGTTGTGGTGCGTGATTCCCACTGACCACAGATCGGTGTGCGTCCTGATGTTCCGCCGGCTCGGATGGGCCCACTATGGTGCGATGAGTGAACTGCGGCCGGTTGCGCTGTTGCTGGCGCTGGTACCTGTCGGATCCGTGCCCGCTCAACCCGCGGGGCGAGGACCGGCGTCGTGGCGCTGATTCGCAGGAAGCCCAGCGGACCCGTCAACGGTGCCGATCCGTCCGCGGCGCGCGATGCGGGCAAGCCGCCGGCGGCCCGGATGCTCACGGCCGGCGCCAAGGGCGCTGATCGAGTGGCGCGTGCCGCGGGCGTCGATCGCGTGTTCAACGAAGCGATCGAGGAAGCAATTGTCCGTGCGCTCCGCAGTCCCTCGGTCATCCGAGCGATCGAGCGCGCGATCGAGAGCCACGCGGAAACGGCGGAGTGGGGCAGCGACGAGATCGCGCAGATCGTCAGGCAGGTCCTGGAATCGGACGCCGCTGAACACGCATGGTCGGAGATTCTCGAGAGCGAGCAGGCGCAAATGCTGGTGGAGCGAATCGCTGGCGCTCCCGAGATCCGGGCCGCGATCGCGTCGCAGAGCGCCGGCCTGATCACCGATATCGGTGTCCGCTTGACCATCATCACTGAGGGACTCGACGATGCGATGGAGCGGGTCGTCCGCCCACGCGATCCCGATTCAGAGACCGACCAGGCTGGACTCGCCACTCGGACCGTCGCGGCGAGCATTGACCTGGCGCTCCTGTTCGCCGGCTATGCGCTCGTTGCTGGCGCGGTTGGGTCACTGATCTCAGCCGTCTTCGCGGAACCCCTGTCGCTCGTTTCCGTCGTCGTGCTCTGCACGCTCGGGGTGATCATCGCGGGGGCGATCTTCGCTGCTTTCTGGGCTCTGGCGGGGCAGACGCCGGGGATGCGCTTCCTGGCCATCCGCCTGACCTACCATGGCTCGCGCGAGATCACGTTCGGCTGCGCGGTTGGGCGCGTGCCCGCCGTCATCCTCAGCCTCCTCCCGCTCGGTCTCGGATACCTCGCGATCCTGCGAGATCCGCGCCGGCGGGCATGGGCTGATCGCATGACCGGAACCGAAGTCATCTACGACACCGTCACCCGCTCTGCGCCACACACAGGCGCCAGCCCCACCTCGGCGGCAGCGGCACGCCACCGACCTCGCCCTCCATGAGGACATGCCGCCTCCGTCGATGTCCCTCAACAGTGGACTGCTCGATCGCCGCCGCACATCACGCAGGCTGACCACAACTCTACGTTGGGTATCGATCACGAACCGAGAACGACCGCGGTCCCAACGAGCAAGGGTGCGTCACGTTGCCCGGCGGCGACGTGGTGAGGTTGACACAGCGGCTGGAGCGCCTCTCCGGACCCCGTCTCGCTTTCCTGCCTTATCGGCGCTTCGGCGACATCGTCTGTGGGCTGTTGGGTGATCGGCGGACCGCTGGAGCGTTCTTCGTCCCGCCCTTCACCGGGCTGACACGCTACCCGCGCTCGCCGTCGGGCTCCTGTCGCTCGGGGTGCTGCGCGAGGACTTCGTGATCGTGGCCGTCGCGCTTGCTGTCGGGGTCACCGGCGTGGTGCTGGAGATCGGAGCGGGCAGCGCTGCGATCCACCTTTTTCGCGGTCTCCCGTAGGTGACCTGGCCTGAGCGATCCGGCGTGGGCACGGAGGCTTGGGTCGCGCTTGGATTTGACGAGGCTCGCGAGGGTGGTGGCTACCAGCACGGTTCCGATCACCGCGATCGAGGCGACGGTGGAGATCTCGGCTATCCCGTGATTCTGGCGGTGCGCGAACTGGGTTGCGAGCTTGACGCCGATAAACGCGAGGATCAGTGCCAGGCCGGTCGACATATACACGAGCTGGTCGAGCAGTCCCGAGACGAGGAAGAACAGGGGGCGCAGCCCGAGGACCGCGAATGCATTTGCCACGAACACGATGTACGGGTGCTCGGTTACACCGAACACCGCCGGGATCGAATCGAACGCGAATAACAGGTCGCTGCTGCCGATGGCCAAGAGCGCGAGAAACGCGGCGTCAGCAGATGCCGGCCATCGCGCTGCGTAATGATCCTGCCCTCGTCTAACTGCTGGTGAGCAGTAGAGCGCGACGGGCCAGGCTGACGAGCAGATTGTCCTCGACATTCGGGTCCTGATCGCGGTGGCGAAACAGCTGGACCGCCGTTGCGGCCAGCGTGACGCCGAAGATGAGGAACATGAACGAGAACAGCTCGAGCAGAGCAGCGCCAACGGCGATGAACACCGCGCGCAGCACAAGCGCGATCACGGTCCCGATCGACAGCGCTTTTGGTTGCTGCGCTCGGCAAATGCGCTGATGATGATCACAAACACGAACAGGTTGTCGACCGACAGGCTCTTCTCGACCACGTACCCGGCGAAGAACTGGGCTCCGAGATCCCATCCATTGCTCAGGCCGAATACCACGCCGAACGACACGGCAGTCGCCACGTAGAACGCAGACCATCGAACCGCTTCACCAAGCCCAACTGCGTGGGGCCGACGACCCAACCCAAACCAATCGAAGACCAACAGCCCTGCGATCACGGCGAACGTGGCCGCCCATCCTGCTGCAGTGACTTCAAGCATCTCCACTCCGCGGATGTGAGGAAGAGGTAGCAGTGCCCCCGAACCTATGGAGCTGCTCCGCGTGCTTCTTCTCCAAGTCTGCTCCCGCGTTGGCTTGGCGTTCGCGCTGGGGGGTCACGAACACGGGCTACGCCGCGACCACGCGCGCCGGACTGCGGGTGGCCCAAGCCGACTGCACAGCTGATGACGCAATCCGCCCTTGCGGACCTGTCGCCGCGGGTGCAGGCCCGAAGCCAAGTGCGTTCATGGCATCCATTTGTAGATTGGCTGTAGGCCGAGCAACTGGGAGACGGTCACGAACCGGTACCCCTCGCGGCGCAGCGTGTTGATCTCGCGCGGTAGCGCTGCGGGTGTCTGTGAGCGAGCGCCGCCACCGTCGTGCTGAAGGACGATCGCCCCGTTGTGGGCGTTGTTGATGACGTTTTGGTGGATCGCGTTGGCGCCGGGACGCGCCCAGTCGCGGGCGTGGACGTCCCACTGGATCGTGATCAACCTCATCGAGCGCGCCTCGGAAATGAGGGCAGAGCTGACGGCTACCTCCGGGCGCCCGGAACAGACACGGCCTGAAGCCTTCAGTCGCCCAGCGTATCGCCGTCTGCGAGATCTGCCCTGAGCAAACGACCCGTCGCCCGAGAGGTTGGCGTGATCCCAGCCGTGGTCGCCGATCATGTCGCCGTCAGCGACCATCCGTAGGTCAAACCGATCGGCCGTACGTGCGGATCTGCTCGCCGATCTGGAAGAACGTAGCCGGTACGTGCTCGCGCTCGAGCCCGTCCAGGAATTGCGCGGTGCCCGGCCACGGACCGTCGTCGAAGGTCAGCACCGCGACGTGGCGGCCCGCGGGGCCGTGGGCGACAAACGAGCTCCGCTCGGCACGCAGCCGGCGACCTGTGGCGCGTGGATCTTCCATCCCAGATCGACTGGTGCGTGCCAGCCGCCGTGATGCCAGGTCTCGCGGATGCGCCTGACCGGACCCCGTTTGTCGACTCGCGCCGCCCCCTGACGGCGACGCCCAGAAACCTCGACGAGGCGCGATGTCAGCTCGGCGTAGATCCCCGCGGCCGACGCGGGCTCGAGCCGCTCGAGCGCTACGCCGGTCTGCCCCTCGGCCTCGACCAGCAGCGAGACCTCATAGGCCAGCGAGCGCCGCCGCGAGATCGCTGGATAGATCAAGAGCAGCCAGGAGATGCTCGCGCTCAGCAGCCCGAAGCCCAGCAACGCCTCAAGCGGGGCCACCACTCGCAGCCAGCCGGCGTGGGGAATCACGTCAGCGAATCCGAGCGTCGTGATCGTCACCAGCGAGGTATGCAGAGCCTCGACGAACGTACCAGGATGAACGGCCGTTAAGGCATGAAGCTCGCGACCGATGTGCGGCCAGAAGATCAGCGCCCAGCCGAGGATCAGCAGAGCGGCCCAGCTGCTGATAACGACCAGCAGCGCGGTTGGCCCCGCGAGCGCGAACGCGCCGCGTCGCCGGATGGCCAGCCGGCGGAATGCAGCCCAGACGGTCCGCATGATCAAGCGACCGAGCGTCCCCCTGCCCTCAGGATGAAAGAGCGCGTCAAAGACGTCCCGGCCAGCGAGCGCGATGAGCGCGACGCCAAGCGCGCTGACCGCTACGGTGGGCAGCGTGGACACGAACCGCCAAGCTAACAGACAGGTCGGGCGCGCGGATCGCACGATTCGCGCGATCGATCCTCGTGTTCTCCGCATGCCGGCGCCTGATCCCGTACTGGTGGCAGAACTCGACGGCCTTATAGCTGAGCTGCTTGACGGCCGAGGCGGCGATGCAGCCATCCGCGGCGCACGCCGGCCGCCGCGCAATCACCGGCGATTCCCTGCGCCTGTCGGTGGCTGGACGATCACGACCCCGTCGAACCCTCGCGTATCGCGCTCACCGGGTAGCAGCCGTCGCCCTCGACCTCCTTCGGCGTTCGGGGTAACTGCGAAGACGCCGTGGCCCGTGTCTCTGAGCCGGACAGATCAGGTGGCCGGCTGCTTGGGGTCGCGTGACACGCCCGACACGGCGGTCCCGTGTTGGGCGAAGGAACTCCTCGGCAGCTTCACCACGACTGCCATGTTGGTAGTGCTCCAGTTGCTTGGTCGCTCGCTGCTGCTCCGGCCAGTCTGTCGGCAGCGATGTTGGTGCCCGCAGGGTATGGTCGTTGCTGCAGACGCGAGCGGCGCTGTCGTGTGGGGGATCGGGATCACGGCTCCGTCCGTGCCCATGTCGCCCGGCGTCGATGTCCGGCGGGCGAACCCCTCTCGTAGGCACCCCGCTCCGCCACAAGCACGAGGGATGGAACCGCTGCAGAGGGACGGCGGCGGGAGATTATGGGGGCCTCTGAGTTGTTGATTTTTGGTCGGGCGCAGCACTGAGCACCGATGACGTCGTGGATGTCGCGGCGTAGAGTCTTGGGCGAAGCCGCGGAGGTCGAGATGTTCGGAAAGGTGTTGATCG
>CAWFKF010000104.1:0-20680 GCA_963816005.1 uncultured Solirubrobacteraceae bacterium
TCCTTTTTGTATGTGCCGCGTCCGGTTATGTGCCGTGGGCGCTGAGGGGTCTGCGTTTTCGCTGCTCAGCTCGTTTTAGGGTGATCTCGACTTTTGCAGTTCATAGTCCGGCGGACGCCCACGCTTGCTGGACGCTGGTGATTTCTCGGGGTGTGGGCGCGCACCCCCGTCCTGGGTGAAATTGGTTGGCGATGATCACGCGGCGGAGCTTGGCGAGCATGTCGGCGAATGAGGGGGTGGTCTTGGTGAGATACCAGGGGTGGCGTTCGCGGCGTTCTTTGACGTCGTCGGGGTGGTGGCCTGAGAGCGCGTACCAGATGATCGCCAGTGACATCGCGAGGAACTGGAACGGGACGGTCCGTTGGACGGCCTTCTCGGCGCGGTTGCGAGCCTGTCCGACGCCGGCCAGCTCCTTGCCTTCTTCGTAGGCGACCTCGGTCGGCCAGCGCTCGGCGTAGCGTTCGATCAGTTGCGCGGCGCTCGCGTCGAGGTCGGTGGAGACGAGCGCCAGTTCGTAGCCGGAGGGCTTGGTGGTGTCCTGGATCAGCACTACCTGGAGGGGCTGGGATCTGAGCGCCTCGTACCACAGGCATTGGAACGGGTGGGCCATCACCTGCTCGGTCTTGCCGTAGCGGCGGACGATCGTGTTGACCCAATCGGTGGCGGGATCAGCGGCGATCTGCGCCAGCTTTGGCAGCTGCGCTCCTTTCTTGGGCGGCCGGCCGCGCTTGCGCTGCCCTGTGGGCGGGCGGGGCGCCGCCAGCCGGTGCAGCGCGGCGTCTGAGCGCAGGCGGGAGGTCATCGTGACGTTCTCCGGCAGGCCCGCAAACGCGCCGTTCGCGTAGGCGGCATCGCCGACGCCGTGGATCTTGCGTGCCGGGAACCGCTTGGCGAGCAGGCACAGGATCTCCCTGGCCAACCAGGGTTTTGAGGGCCGCTCGGGGTCTGGCTTGTGCTTGGGGATCTCCTTGCGCCGCGGGCGCCAGAGGCGCGAGAGCACCAGCAGGCAGACGGTCCGCTCAAGGAACGGCAGCTTGACGTTGATCCCGGCAGTGACCCAGTTGTTGCCCCACGCGAGCGATCCCTTGTTGCTGTTGGCGGTCGCGTCGTGATGCCAGAAGCAGCCGAACACCTTGCGCCCCCGCCGCTTCACCAACGTGTCATCGACCGGCACAACCAGCGACTCCTGCGCTCCCACCAAACGGGAGACGATCAGCTCCGCAACCATCAGCCCGAGCTCATCGACCGACCACTCCGCCGAGCTGAAGAACCGGTGCGCGCGGGAGTGATGCCAGACCCCGGAGAGCCTCGAGCCGACCAGCATCCCGCAGACGGTGCGCAGCGACGTCTGCGAGACCTGCCCCACGACCATCGCTCTGAAGGTCTCAAACGTCGGGCGAGAGAAACATGGCGCGAACAGGAGCAGAAGCTCCTCCAGCGAAGATGGGACGCAGAGCATCGGCGGCAACCCCCATGGGCAGCCGCGAACGGGCCTCCCGCCCGACCGCGGAAATGGCGTGAACAACCACCGCTTCGGGGAAGCCGCCGGTGCTCCTCCCTACCAGCGTCCGGTCAGGCGCTCAAACCATCAGCCCGACAGCCACGACCGAGGCGCCGCCCCGCACCCGTCCACCCACCGAAAACTGCGAAAGTCGAGCCCCCCGGTTCCCTTTAGAAAAGGAGGGACCAGGGGACCAGGGGGGTGGTCCATCCGGCGGACCAGGGCGGGACCAGGGCGGTGAGGACGACAGCGAGCGCACTACGCTCAGGGTGACGCTCGAACACCACGTAGAAGCCCTCGGGCCGAGGTTCAGTCGGCACGAGGGCAAGATCCACCAGGAGGCAGCTTGATGAGCGCCAACGAGCCTAACGATCCCGATGCGGAGCAGATCGATCCCGATCTGGCACGCGCCGACGCGCTCAGCCTGTATAAGCGCATACGCGAGGCTCACCGTGAGAATCGCGAGTCAGCGGCCGAACTCCGCGACCTGATGGCCGCCAAACGGGATCAGGAGGAGTCATCGTAATCGCCCTGGGTGGGAAGCACGAGCCCGAACAGGAAGCAAGGAAGGAACCCCAGATGAGCACCGAAGATCCCAAAGTCGATCCTGAGGATCAGATCGATCCCGATCTGGCACGCGCCAACGCGCTGCGCCTCGATCACCGCCTACGCGAGACACTCGACGTAGAGGCGCAGTCCAGGGAGGAGTTGAACGAAGCCATCGGTGTATGGGCTCAAGGCAAAGCCGACGAGATCAGCGAGATAGCGCAGATGCTCGATGGCGCGGTATATGAGGAGGAGGCCCGTGATCTCCGCCAGGCAGAGGGACTACTACGCAACGTCGCGTCGCGCTACCTGAAGCGGAACCCCCGATGAGCACCGACAAGCCTGACGATGCCCAAGACATCGCTGATCCCGTCTCGGCAAAGAAGATAAGCAGCGCCAAGATTCGATCCGATCCAGAAGGCTTTCTGGCCGCCAATCGGAAGATCGCCCGCATGGCGCTGGATCCAACAGTCGGTGAAGAGTTGCGGACTGGGATAGTGGAGGCATATTGGCCGTACCTGACCGAGGAAGCCAAGGAGGACTGGAAGAAGTGGCTGGCTGAGCGCGGCGACATTGATCCAGGGAAGGGAACCGAATGAGCAGCACCGAAGAGCCGACCGAGCCCGAGGCAACGAGGCCCGCGAGATTGAGGCAACGAAGGCCCGCATCGCTCAGATCAAGGTCGAGATCCAAGAGGCCCGAGACCACCTCAAGGTTGCCGCCGACTTCGAGGAACGCGCCGAATGGCATGTGGTGGGTGATCGACTCACTCAAGGACGAGCAGGCCGACCTCCAAGGGTGGGCTAGGACGCTCACCTTCAAGGTCACAAGGCCCGACGCGCTCTCGTTGCTTATGACATTGCAAGGGGCTGCTGGAGATGGTGTTCGTAGACGAAGATCCGGACGATCCAGCACTCATCCGCGAGTACGAGATGCTCGCCCGCGTGTTCAACAGCCTGGCGGCGACCTACGCCGAGCACTTCGATGATCTGCCAATGATGATGGCGACACCGGAAGGTCGCTTCGTCCGTTTTTCCCGGAAGACCCCAAGGCCGAGCGTTGACTCGCGGAGCGAAGCTGGTCGCGCTGCACCCGCGCTGTGCGGGCTCCGAGCAGGACCGCTGACCCCTCTCCGATGGGATGGCGGTGCGACAGGCCCGGGCCCAACTTGAGCACCATCACGGGCCGGCGCGATGCGCTGCTGCTTGTAGCCCAAAGGGGAAGTCTGCCGCGCGCCGCGCGCCGCACGGCGATTCGGTCGGTCGGTCGCGGACGGCTCGGGCTGACTAGCCTCGATACCGGTCCAAGACACTCCGGACTGTGAGCGCCTGCGCTCTGACGCCGCGCAACGACCCGGCCAGCACGGGGCGGGCTGAGTGCGCCAGGAGAGCGAACACGATCAGCGCGGCAAGGCGGGGCGCGTCCTCCGACGTCGCTCCCGAGATGCCACGGACCGCCTCCCTCACCACGGCCCCCGCGATCAGCGCGTCCGCGAGGGAGGGGCCGGACGGGCCGGACTGGACCTCGCGCACCTTGGCCCCAGCGCCCTGGACTCCCTCGGCAACCGCGCCGATCGCGATCATCGTGATCAGGAGCGAAGTGAACGAATCCTCCCTGCTCTGGACGCCGAACACTCGCGTGATGGCGCGGTGGCGCATCTCGTTGAGCACGCGGGCCGCGACTTCCGCGTCTGTGAAAACCAGCCTGGCTCCGCTGACGTGCTGATCTGGTTTCACGGCGTGCCTCGCAACGCGTTGGGGTGTGGTCATATCGTCGTCCGGGCCGACCATCGCTCACAAGAGTAGGCGAGCGGCACCGCATCGAAGTCGCCTGCCGCCCAGCCGGATACTGCTCGTGATCGTCTGGGGTATGGAACGTGCTGGGAAGCACCGAGGGACGACCCACAGTCGCCGCTGACGTCGAGGAGGTTGTCGCCCGTATCGCGAGCGACTACGGACGGCTCGTGGACCGTACGCGCTCCGGGACACTACGCAGTGAATCCGGTGGTTTGCCCCGTTGCACGTCGCGATCGCGGATGTGAGCCTCGCTGAGGCAGACACCCGTACAGCTGACCGGATTCGTCGCCGACGACAATCCCCCGTCGCAGTGGCGGGTCGCGGTCGCGGCAAACGACAGCCCAAGGAGGCACAACCATGGGACCCCTTCGACACCGCGACGATGCTCCGGGCGGTCGGCGCTTCCAGATCCAGGAGAAGCTCGTTTCGATCGGCGATGACTCGTGGATCGAGGACGACCATAGCGAGCGCGTCTACAAGGTCGACGGCAAGGCCTTGCGGGTCCGCGACACCTTCATCCTCAAGGACAGTGACGGCAACGAGGTAGCGTCGATCCAGGAGAAGAAGCTCCGCGCGCGACACGATGCAGATCGAGCGTGACGGCCGGACGCTGGCGACGATCCACAAAGCCCTCGTGGGGATCCGCGACCGCTTCGACATCGACATCGAGGACGGCAAGGACCTCAGCGCGCACGGCAACGTCGTCAACCACGAGTACGAGGTCAAGCGCGACGACGAGGTCATCGCAACCGTGTCGAAGAAGTGGTTCCGTGTGCGCGACACCTACGGTGTCGAGATCCGAGAGGGCGAGGACGAACCACTGCTCTTGGCCCTCACGGTCGCGATCGACAATTTGAGCGGCACCTGAGGGCCCTGCGTCCGCACCAAGTACGGAGACGGCGCGCCACCCTGCCTCGAGCGTCGTTGGTGCGTCTGAGGAATAGAGCAACCGAAGCCGTCCGCCAGTCTGGGGCTTCCCTGGCCGATTGGCGCAACCGGCTACCAGAGTGCCGGTTTGATCGAGTTGCGGCAGTCTCGAAGACGTTGCCCAGTCTGAGGAGGATCAGCACTCTGCCCGCCGCTGAGCCCGAGGCCGCCGCTCCGCGGCGATTGCAGAAGTCGACGCCTCCTGGCGTTAGTTAGCGGAGCCAGCGCGGGTGAGCAAACGCCTGGCGGACGCCCGCGCAGCTCCCGGACCGCTTGCTCATGCTCGGCTCGGACCGCTGCCAGCTAGCAAATGCCGCGAACGGGCCGGCGCCCGCTTCCGCCCAGCGGGAGCAGTCCGGAGAACCCGCGCCGCACGATCGCAATCGACGGCAAGCACTCGCGCGCCGGCGTCGGTCGGCGTGATCGCATTGATGCATCGCCTCGGCAAGCCCGCGCGATCGCTTGGGCGACATGTCGCTCGAGTCGAGCGAGCGCCGTGCGGGTGTGCGCTGACGACCGCTTTCGAGGTGGACCTCCTGGGTGGGGTCGGCGGTCACGGGTGCGGGCGGGACGGACCCGTCGCGCGGGACGATCGTCGGGTTCGATCGTCCAGAGGAGGACGTCATGGAATCTGTACCGCTGTTGGATTGCGCTGGGCGGCGCCGATCGCCCGCGACCCTGTCGAGCTTCCACCAGGGCCGCACGCCACGGAACAAGGGCTTGCGGTATCCGCCGGACCCGCCGACCGTGGAGGAGATCATCGCCGTGATGCGAGCCGCGGGCGACGAGCCGGAGGGGATCAGGCTACGCGGCGTGATCATCATGCTGTGGCGGGCCGGTTTCGGATCAGCGAAGCGCTCGCGCTGACCGAGACCGACCTTGACCGACAGCGCGGCGCCGTCCTCATTCGCGTCGGGAAGGGCGGCACGCGGCGCGAGGTAGGGATGGACCGCTGGGCCTGGGACCATCTCGATCCCTGGCTGGAGCTCCGCGCGACCCTGCCCGTCGGCGCGTTGTTCTGCGTGCTGCGCGGCCCGACCCGCGGCCGGCCATGCGCCCCCGCGGGGATCCGCGGGCAGTTGCGTAGTGCCGCCCTGGCCGCCGGGGTTCGTCGCCGGTTCGCGCCCCACCAACTCCGGCATGCTCACGCGGTCGAGATGTCCCGTGAGGGGGTCCCGCTGCTTGTCATACAGCGCCAGCTCGGACATGCAGACCTCGGGATCACGTCGGCGTACCTGCGTGGGATCGACAACACCGAGATCATCCACGCGGTCCATGAACGGCCGGCACCGATGATTCCCGCCGGCTCAACGCTCGGCCGCCGGTGAGTCCGCGTCCGCTCTCCATGACCTGACGGCATATGCCTGGGCGGCGGGTCGCTGCTCAGGCGCCGTCGGCGTGCTCGAAAGCAGCATGCCGATGCGCATGACCAGCGCTAACCAACCGGTCCCGAGACCTCCATGATCCCCGTGTCGCCAACGCGATCGCGCGAGGCGAGGCGGACTGAAAATGAAAGCGATCGTCGGAGAGCGACAGACCGGCCGCCCGGGTTCACAGGCCGCGCTCGTCTGCGGCGTCTAGGTCGGGCAGTCGGCTGGCGCGCTGCGCGAGGAGGTGGAGCAGCTCTTGGGCCGCGTACGCGTGGTTAGCCTCGACGTCCGGCGGCGCCGGGCGCGATCGGGACCAGTGTTGACTCGTTTCCGTGGGCAAGCCACAGGGCAACGAGGTACAGCGCAGGCACTTCCAGCACGCGCACATCGGAGTCGGGGATCGTCATCTGCTCGGCTGCGCGGATGGCCTCGACGGTGCCGGGTACGAACGGACCGTAGTTCAACGACGCGAACTGGTGCGTCCCGTCCGGCGAGACGATGGTCCGCGCGAGCGCCAGCGGGCGCGGCATCCTCGCCTCGCCGGCCTCCACGAGACAGGCGGTCGCAGACACGCCCCTGATCGTCCTGCCCTCGCCACGACCGGGGATCGACCACCCACGAATGCCGCTGATGACCAGCACCTGCATGCCGCGCGAAGCAGGGCTGCGGTCGAATCGGCGGCGAGTACCGCGGCGCGATTGGAGCGGGCCTAGATCGGGCAGGGTGCCGCCCGTGCATCTGCGATATGCACCCTCGCTGGGTGCGGGATCGGTGCAAACCACGGATCGCTTCGCCGGGGATGGCCGGATGCCGTCCGGACCCTGCGGACCTAGCCTGCGGTGCATGAACGGTCCGGATCGAGTGCTCGTCGCATACGGCACAAAGCACGGAGCCACGGCCGAGATTGCGCAGGTGATCGCTGACACGCTCCGCGCGGCAGGCCTCCAGGTCGACGTGCAGCGAGCCCGTCGCGTCCGCTTCCGCTCGCTTGAGCCCTACCGGGCGGTCGTGCTGGGCAGCGCCGTCTACTCCGGGCGCTGGCGCCGGGACGCGGTCCGCCTGCTACGGCGACCTCAACTCAAAGCGCGCGAGGTGTGGCTGTTCAGCAGCGGCCCGGTCGGCAGACAAGGCGACCCGGAGCAGCTCGAGAAGTGGACCAAGCCCCCGCGCGTGCAGGAGATCGCGGAGAGCATCGGGGTGCGCGAGCACGTCGTGTTCGGCGGCATGGTCGCCGAGGACGCGGGGTTCATCCGCAAGAAGATGGCCCGCAACATCGCGCCTGAGCTCCGCGACCGCCGCGAGTGGCACCAGATCGAAGCATGGGCCCAGTCGATCGCGACCGCGCTCACGGGTCAACCAATACCGCCTGGCAAAGAGCCAGGCGGCCTGGCTTGAGTCCGGCGGCGGTACGACTCGCCGGACTGGCTGGAGCTGCGCGACGTCGCCAAGCCGGTCGTTGGGGAGACCGACGTATTGGTACGGCTCGATACCGCGGTGAACGCCGCTGACTGGCACTTCCTGACTGGAATCCCGTATTCGTCGCTGTGCAAGCGCCGGAGAACCTCATCAGCCTGATCACCCCCGTGCCCGACGCCCCCGAGCAACGTGAAGGCGGTCCTCCAGGACACGTACGGCCCGCCCGAGGTGACAGCTCACGAGTGGACCGCGCAGGACGGCTCGAAGCGCTCACGCCACACCGGCGTCGGACGCGTCCAGTTCCTCGGAGCTCCCCCGCCGACGCACCGGCGGCTTCCGCCAACGGCGACTCCGCGATCGATGCCGCTGACTTCGCGTCGGTTGTCCGTGAGGGCTCCCCGGCGTAGCGCCGGGTTTCCTTCTCCCTCCCCCGCCGGGCGGCTGACTGCGGCCGGGCTTTGCCCGGCGGGGCGCACATGGGGCGGCGAGAAGTTTCGTTCGAAGAACTGCGTTTAGGCCGAGGCCGCGTCTTGCGAGGTGTTGAGGGAGCGGTAGGCGCGGCGGTCGTGTAGGCGTGCTGGGAGCAGGACGCGGTAGCGGCCGGTGAGGGTGCCCGCCGTCGTAACGGGAGTGCCGACGGCAGCTGAAGGAGGACAAGCGCGATCTCGCGGGGAATAGGCCATTCCCCGCGAGACCCTACGACTCGAGCCAGGCGAGCGCGCCCGGCACGCTGTCCCACAGCTCGCCGGCGCCGGCGGCGTAGTCGACTGCTTCGCTCTCGCCGCCGAACACCGTGTAGGCGGGGCGCTCTATCGGCAGCTTCTTGCGGCCGGTCAGGTAGGCCGGGATGTGCGGGTTGAGCTCGCGCGCCTCATCGAGCAGCGCGCGCGCTTGGGCGCCCGCGCCTCGACGAGCGAACGCGGCGAGCGCCCTGGTGTAGGTGAACCCTGGGGCATTCCCGTCGCCGGCGTGGGCGGCGAACAGCTCCTCGAGCTCGTCGTAGGACTCAAGCGCCAACAGCCAGTTCGCCTGCCGGTAGCGCAGCGCCTGGTTATCGCGGGGGTTCAGTCGCATCAGCTCACGCTGATGCTCGACTGCCTCCTCGCGCCGCCCCAGCCGCCACAGCGTCGCGGCGAGCGCCGCGCGGGCGCGCATGTACGGCCGCGTCTCGAAGATCAGCCAGAACTCACCAGCGTCCTCCACAAACACGCGCCGCCCCACCGCGCGCTCGCCGGCGGCGACACCGCGCTCAAGCAGCTCGCGCGCCTCCTCAAGGCTCGACGCTGCCTGCGCGAGCAGCACGTAGCCGTCCGCGCAGTCAGGCCACAGCGCGAGCGCCTTACGCGCGAGCACAGCGCGCCGCGGCCCGGCGGCCTCCCACGCCTCGTAGACCAGATCCTCGGCGCGGTACCGCGGCTCAGAAGCATGCCGCTCAGCGCGGCTCGCGATCGCGGCGAAGTCGATCTCCATCCCAACACCAATACCGGTCCAGCCGGACGTCGCCGCTCCACGTGACCGCCCCCAGCCTGATCCCCGGCGACCGGCGCCGCCCCGACTCGAGCATCTGGACGCGCCGCTGGCTATATCCGCCACAGGAGGTTCAATAACCCCAGTGCGTCCGCATCGTTCGACCGAGGAGTTCCGTTGCCGCTGACCCAAACACAGCTCGCGAGCGCCGTCGCTGACCGCGCCGAAATCAGCCGCACCGATGCGAAGCGCGTGCTCGGCGTTCTCGAGGAGATCGTGCTCGAGGAGATCGGGAACGCGCAGAAGGTGCGGATCGGCGGTCTCGTGCAGATGACCGTCCGCGTGAAGCCAGCGCAGAAGGCGCGTAAGGGCCGGAACCCGGCCACCGGCGAGGAGATCACGATCGCCGCCAAGCCCGCTAGCGTCGACCTTCGCGCGCGACCGCTCGCAAAAGCGAAGGCCGCGCTGCCGACGGTGCAGAAAGCGCGCCGACGACTCGCCGCTTGATACTGGACTCCGCGCCCCCCTCGGTTCACGCACAGAACGTCGCAGGGCCCGCCCAGTCGGCTGGCTCGGGCTGCTGCCCTTCCCGCGACGAAGCAGCGGTTTCCGGTCGCCAGCGCATGCCTCCTCGTACTTCTCCAATCGGAAAGGCTGACCGGGGCCCCAGCGCCGACCTGTGCCGGACGCCGACAACGCTGCCGCTCCGTGATCGCCGAGCGGTAGTCGCTCACCACTCGCAGAACGCGCGTGCTCCCGTTCCATTGGGGAAGTCTCGCGGTCGCACGAGACTGCTCCGTCTAAGCCCTAAGGGGTAGCGGCGCTTCACACTCTGACAGTGCGGGTTTCTGTCGTCTTGCGGCGCTTTCGCCGACCTAAGCGGGCCGCATCAGGATGGAGATCGGCGAGCTTGACGCGGACGGCGGCCGCATGCCTCCGATCAATGTCGGCGAGAAAGAACTGGGCGTCGCTGTCCGGTGCGCCGATGTAGATGTGCAACTTGTCCGTTTCATTATCTGCCGTCGCGGTCACCGTGATTTCATCCGGGCGCAGCCATGTTCGCTCGCCTGGCATGGTCACGATGGCGGCACCGACTCCGACGGCTCTCTTTAGTGGAATCGGTTGCACCTGGACCTCAAGCTCGCGCGCCCCGAACTTCTCTGTCAGCCCCGCGATGAACTCGCGTTCCGCGGCCCGCGTGAGGCCGTGCTCGGATCGGGCTTGGGCGATCAGTCCGCGGACGAGTTCGGTCAGACCGACGCCGCGATCAGCGGCTAACTCGCGCAGGAGATTCTCGTCTTCGTCGCTGAGGCGGAAGTTGACTTGTCCCACTCCCATAGTGTATAGAAGTTCGCGGCGAGTTTCTAGCTTTGGCGGATCTCCCTACTTGCGGGAGCAGTGGGTTCGGGGCGGTCCACGCGGCGCGTCGACCTGCCGGTTTGATCGAGAGGCAGCAGCGCGCGGAGTAGTGTGGGTCGCGATGGTGAGGATCCGGGACGCGACCGCGGGGGAGGCCTCGGCGCTTGAGGCGCTTCAGCGGCGATCCTCCGACATCTGGCCCGAGTATCGCGAGCAACTCGCGGCCAACCCCGATGCGATCGTGTTGCCGCATGCGTTCATCGACAACGGCTGGGTCCGCGTCGCGGACGACGGCTGCGACGAGCCGATCGGCTTCTCGGTCGTGCTTCCCGCCGACGACGCAATCCACGAACTCGACGGACTGTTCGTCGAACCCGGTCAGTTGCAGCGGGGAGTCGGACGGGCGCTCGTTGAAGACGCTGCCACGCGCGCGGCAGACGCCGCGGCCGTGGGTCTGGAGGTGACCGCTGGCCCGGCCCGGGAGTTCTATGAACGAGTCGGTTTCACCGTCCTCGGCGATGCCCAGACGCGCTTCGGTCCGGCCGTACGCATGCGCCGCGAACTTCGCCGCTGACTCTGGGTCACGGGCGCCCCGACGACGATGCCGCTTTGATCGAGAAGGAGAAGCGCGACGTCCACTGCCGCTAATCCTCGAAGCGAGAGCCTCCGGATCGCCATCGCAGACTGTCGAGTTGGAAGGATCTCAGCACTCTGGGCGTCGCGGTGGCCGGCGGCCCGCCGCGCGCCCGGTTTCGTTCCAATCCGGCAGCTAAGAGTTGCGATTGGAGACCGCCCTCGTTCATCACATTCACATGCATGCGCGCTACGGCGACTGGGCGTCGTGCCAGCTCGAGTCGCAGAGCAGTCACGTCGGCCCGGACGGCCAGCGCCAGGGTTTGGCGCCCTTTGGACATCGTGGGTAGCGCTCTCTCGTGCCGCGTCGCGGACCTCGAGTCCGGCGACGGAAGGGGGCGCGTGATGCGCCGATCACGTGCCCCCTCTTGGGCTTCGTTACGGCCGCAGGCCGGCGCTCGGTGGGATCAGCGGCGGTCGGCGGTGGTGGACCGTCTCGACGATCTCGCGTGTGTCGATTCCCTGGAGGTAGATCGACGTGATCCCGAGGTGCGCATGCCCGAGCTGCTCTGGATAATCGGCAACGGGATCGCTTCGTGCTCACGAGCGGCAGGCCGCGCAGTTAGTGTTGCATCGCGGGGTGATGAGCAGTGCGGAGGCTGGGGCTGCCCGCCGGTCACGCTATCGCAGGTCTGTCCGCCTGGGCGGGTGGATTGTCGGATTGCGCGCGACCGCACCGTCGGACTGTGCGCTAGCGTGTTGTCATGAGCGAGGCAGCCCACTTCACGGCCGAGGAGGCCCGTGCCGCTGGCGAGGAGATCGGGATCGACTGGGCGACATCCCGGTTCGAGGTCGAGCAGTTCCGGATGGGGATGGACGTCGAACTCGAGCACGGTACCCATGATCTCGAGACCAACGTCACCGACGACGACGTAGTGGTGACGGCGAAGATCGCCCGAGCGCACCTCAACGAGTTCCCGGACTACTATTCCCGCCTCGCCG
Source organism: uncultured Solirubrobacteraceae bacterium (assembly GCA_963816005.1). Taxonomy (GTDB): domain Bacteria; phylum Actinomycetota; class Thermoleophilia; order Solirubrobacterales; family Solirubrobacteraceae; genus Palsa-465. Next base: position 11,958 of record CAWFKF010000104.1, read on the forward strand.
TGATGGAGGCGGAGGCGGAGGCCTACTGGGAAGCGCAGGACGAGTAGCCGCTGGCGTCGAAATGCATCATCCGCACGGCGCAGAGTGTCGCACGGGTGAGAAGCAGCAGGCCTCGAGGTGCCGGTCCGGCCGTTACGACACGACTGCTCTGGAACGAAACTGGGGCGTCTCGCCCGCGCTGAGCGCCGCGGCCTCGAGAGTGGCGAGTTCGTTCGGACTCGGAAGTGTTGTGAGGCCTCTCGAGACGCCCGGGTTACGCCGGAAGGAGGAGCGGCGTTGACGTTCAGCTCGAAGGCCTGGTTGTTGTCCCTCGCGCAACCGAGCGACAGCGCTGCGGACAAGGTTGCTTCGGTCTCAAGGGCGGGGCGTCACTGGCTTCGGCCGGCGCGGGGGCGGCTCAGTGCATCGCTTCGAGCGGGGTCACCGGCTCGTGTGGGTGAGCGCCGCGTTCGCGGCGGGCGACGCCGCTGGTGACTGCGGCGTCGGCGACCGCTTGGGCTACCGATTCGGCGACGTGGCGGTTGAAGACGCTGGGGATGATGTAGTCGGGGTGCCCCTAAACGCTTCTAGGGGTGCGTTCTGAGGGCCGGAATGCCCACTTGGATGCGTTCGTCTGCTTCTGGCGGCGCGCTGGGCGGGCCGGCGGCCAGGTAGGGATGGCGGTCAGCGCAGCGACGCGACGCGGTCGACGTCGACGATCGCGCGGCGAGTGACACGGGGGCGGCCTTGGTTGGACTCAAGGTGGTCGCGGATGTGCCTGACGTAGGCGCGCTCGTCGTCCCGGCGGTTGGCGTGCAGCTGCATGAGCATCAGCATCCGGTTGGTGCGCTCGCGGTTCTTCAGCCCGTAGGCGCGGGGGCGGATCGAGTCGCGCACCGGGTTGATGAAGGCGTCCATCGGCGAGGTGCTCAACGGCGTGTCGGCGCCTCGCGTCGAGCGCGGCCCACGCCGACCGAACTGATCCTCGACGATCCGTCCGGTGCTGTTCAGCCAGTCGCTCACGCGCGCGATGCCGGCGGCATGCGCGCGCTCGAGGAACGGCGCCCAGAACGACGGGCCAGTGAACGCGGTCTCGACCTGCGGCAGCAGCTCGTCGATCGTCTCCTTGTGCTGGGGCTGCTGGGCGCGGATGTTCTTCATCAGCCGCTCGAGCGCGTGGCGCAGATGCCACTCGCACAGGTACAACTCAGCGTGCGGGAAACGGGCGCGCACCGCGCGGGTGAGGCCGCTGTCGTTGTCGCACACCACGCGCTCGGGCGCACCCTCGAGACGGTGAAGGAACGCCTCCCAGTCGGCCTGGGACTTGGACGGGAACGCCTCCATTCGCCAGATCTTCGCCCGGCCGTTCTCGTAGCCCATCGCGCAGAAAACGCGAAACACGATCCGCGGTGGGCCGCCGTCCGCGAAACGCACGCTGAACGGCAGGTCGTCGAGTAACAGCGACCCGCTCGCCGGCCACTCGCGCGGCCGGTAGGGCTCGAACACGACCGGCGCGAACACCTCCACCCAGTCCATCACCAGCGACCCATGGCGCGTGAAGCGCACCTCACCGCAGGCGGGATCGGTGCGCATCCGCCGGGCGCGCTCGCGCGCCACCAGCGCCGCCTGGCAGTAGGTCGAGCCGGACCCGACCATCTTCAACGCCTCGGCGATGCCAAGCGCAACGAACTGGTAGCGCCGCGCCGCGTGCGGACCCTCGTGAGAGCCGACGTCGCGCTCGCAAGACTCGCAGGCGTCCGTCCAGGACTCCTCGCGCGGCAGAACCTCCGTGAACCAGTGCGGGCGATCGCCGTTGACCGGGACGCACCGATAGCGCTGCCGGCGGTGCTCCGGCGAACCGTAATGGCCGTCGAACCGCACCCGCGACCCGGCGTGCTCCGGCCTCGGACACACCGCCCTGGCATTGCTCCAGCTCTTCCCCAGCGACGACATCAGTCGCGCCAACATAGCCGCCACGCCAGACGACCAACGCATCCAAGTGAGCATCCTCACGGCCAGAACGCACCCCTAGAAGCGTTTAGGGGGTCGGGGTGTAGCTCGTCCTCGGGGATGACGCGCGCGATCGCGTGTGCGGCGGCGAGCTTCATTGGCTCGTTGATCGTGCGGGCGTGCACGTCGAGCGCGCCCTTGAAGACGCCGGGGAATGCGAGCACGTTGTTGATCTGGTTGGGGTAGTCAGAGCGGCCGGTGGCGATGATCGCGACGTCGTCGCGGACCTCTTCTGGGTGGACCTCGGGTACCGGGTTGGCCATCGCGAACACGATCGCGCCGGGAGCCATCCGGCGCACCGCGGCGGCCGAGACGGCACCGGGCCCGGACACGCCGACCAGCACGTCGGCGCCCACCAACACCTCGTCGGCCGTGCCGCGGAGCCCGTGCTTGTTCGTGCGCCGTGCCAGCGCCGCCCGGTCGGAGTCGAGCTGCTCCGCGCCGGCGTACAGCGCGCCGCGGCGGTTGCACACGATCACGTCGCCGACACCGTGGGCGAGGATCGTGTCGGCACAGGCCAGGCCGGCCGCGCCCGCGCCGACGACCACCACTCCTATGTCCTCGGCTCGCTTGCCGACGACCCGCAGGGCGTTGAGCAGCGCTGCGAGCACGACGATCGCCGTGCCGTGCTGATCGTCGTGGAAGACCGGGATGTCGAGCTCGGAGCGCAGGCGCCGCTCGATCTCGAAGCAGCGGGGCGCGGAGATGTCCTCCAGGTTGATGGCGCCGAAGGTCGGGGCCGCCGCCTTCACGAACGCGACGATCTCGGCCACGTCCTTGGTGTCGATGCACAGCGGGAAGGCGTCGACGCCGGCGAACTCCTTGAACAGCATCGCCTTGCCCTCCATCACCGGCATCGCCGCCTCCGGGCCGATGTCGCCAAGCCCGAGCACGGCGGTCCCGTCAGAGATGATCGCGACCGTGTTGCTCTTGATCGTCAGCGCCCATGCCTTGGCCGGATCATCGTGGATCGCCATCGACACCCGCGCGACCCCGGGCGTGTAGGCCATCGAGAGATCGTCGCGGGTCTTGATCGGTACTTTCGGGCTGACCTCGATCTTCCCCCCCTTGTGCATCAGGAACGTGCGATCCGAGACGCTGTCGACACGGACGCCCTCGAGCTCGCGCACCGCTCGCACGACCGCCTCGGCGTGAGCGGAGTCAACGCACGCGACCGTCACATCGCGGACGACCTGCTGGGATTCCACCCGCACGAGGTCGATCGCTCCGAGCATCGCCTCGGCGTCCGCGATCGCGCGAGCGACGCGGGCGAAAGCGCCGCCCTGCTGAGGCATGTGCAAACGCATCGTGAAGCTATAGGAGGCCGAGGGCTGCAGCCGCAGAGCCGATACGTTCGAGGCTTCCTCGGACATCGCCAGCTCCCTCGCTCAATCGCGCCGTCCGCCGCTGGCCGGCCCCGCAGCGGAACGATCGGGACGTGTGCTCGCCAGATCGATCCGGAGCTCCACGATCCCGGCGTCGGAGGGCCCGACGGTCGCCGGTCCCAGCCGGCTCAGCAACCGGATGACCGCGTGGCTGCTAGCAAGACAGATCGCGATGAATTGATCGACGCCGACGGACCGCGCCCTGGCTGCGACCCGTTCGAGCGGCATGCTCACGATGCCCCGCCCCCGCCAGTCATCGCCCACCGCAACCGCGACCTCCACACTCCTGGACTTGCCGCTGCGTAGGTAACGCGCGACTCCAACCGTCGCTCCGTCAGGCGCAACCGCTGCGATCGCCTGGTTCTCGAAGTGGTCCACACGCGCCAACTCTGACTGAGCACGACACTCGAGCCAAGCGAACGAAACGAAGAAACGCACGGAGCGGGTCTCGACGCCGAGCCCAGTAAACCAGCTGGCGATCGCAGCCTTGTCGCCGGCGGCCAGCGGCCGGATCACAACGCTCGAACCGTCTCGCAACACCACCCGCTCGATGTCCGTCGGCGATCCGGCATCGCCGACACCATCGGAAATCGACGCGAACTCGGTCTCAAGACGCGTCAACATCAACTCGCACCCTTCACCCACGCAACGGTACGCCCCACCGCACCAACGAGCATCCGTACACACCCCCGATATCAGCCGAGGGTTTGCGCGATCGACCCAGCCAGACGCGGGCGCCGGCCGCCCGCGTGCTCAAGTCCCAGTTAGATTCACGGTTCGATCGCTCGCGAGCCGAACTCAGCGTTTCCGCGGTGCCGCTTGCCGTTGCCTGGAGGGGCGTTATTCGGCTCGGAGAGCACCGCTTGCGGGCGTGTAGATGCTCTCGTGGCCGTCGTCCCAGCGGATCCGGTAGCGAGGCGAGGGATCGCCTCGCAGTACTTCCTCAACGACACCGGACCGGGGTCGGCGATCCGTTGACTCGGACTCGGCTACGACGCGCTTGCCCACTTCAAAGGCCATGCTCACTCCCGACTCGTTCGTGCTTCGGAGGATAGCCGGCGTCAGTCATCTCCGACAACACCCGTGCCCGATTCCACCGCCCGAACGTTGCCCGAACATGCTCGCCGCCGGATTGCGACCTGGACGTTCACACGCCGCCCCGTTGGACGCCCGACGGTCTCGCCGTCGCTCGGACACGAGTGCTCCTTTGGCCGACCGAGGCTCATTGCTGGCGCACGTTCCTCGCTGTAGAGTCGTGTGGTAGACGGTCGCTGACCAAGCCGGACGTTTCTCCTTGCTGACCTGATTGGCTTCCGCCTCGGAAGCGTTCCCTTGCCGGACCGCGCCGGTCAAGGACACTACGCCCAGGGACGGGCGCCGAGCAGGAGGTCACATGTCGCGCTCAACACCCTCGCCGCCGCTCGAACGAGGCGTCCCGTCGCAACGGGCCGCACGAGCGCGGCCGGCTAAGACGAGCGACAAACCATGCACCCGCGGACGGCGCCCCAGAACCGATCGCGAACATTGCGGCCGCCGGCCCCAAACAAGCAGCCAAACCACACACAATCCCTCAGGAGGTGCATTGCGATGCTGATGCAGTTCGACCCGTTCCGCGATTTTGACCGGCTGGCCGAGCAGCTCGCGTCAGGCGCGCGGACACCGAGACCGTTTCCGATGGACGCGTACCGGCGCGGCGACGAGGTCGTGGTCTCGTTTGACCTGCCGGGCATCGCCCCCGGCGCGATCGACCTCACCGTCGAGCAGAACGTGCTCACGATCAAGGCACAGCGGAGCTTCGACGGCCAACACGGCGATGAGGTGATCGCCGCCGAGCGCCTCTACGGCGCGTTCACCCGCCAGCTGTTCCTGGGCGACACGCTCGACACGGAGCGGCTCGTGGCCAGCTACGAAACCGGAGTGCTGACACTGCGCATCCCGGTCGCCGAGGCGGCCAAGCCCCGCAAAGTGCCGATCACCGAAGGCGCCGACGAGCGAACGATCGAGGCCCAGACCACCGAGGCCGGCGCATAGCCAAATCGCCGAGCCGGCCTGACCGGGACTGGCCGGACAGGGCGTCAGAGAACATGTCGCCGCGATCACGACAGCAAACTTAAGTACCCAGCCAAACGCGCGGGCGACGAGCTCGTGGACGTCCCCCGGTTCGGTGGACACCTCGACTTTCGTGATCTCAGGCGGCCGCGTGGGCTGACGGTGACTGGGGTTGTGTGAGTTTCGGGTTGGTGGTCATCGGGGGTGCTTGTGCCCAAAACTCGTGGCGGATCAGCTCGCGGCGGAGCGCGGTGAGCTCGCGTGCACCCGCAATCACGTCCAGGCGGTGAACGCCCGCCACGATCGCGTCGTGGGCGCCGGCGCGGCCGGCGAGCGCCCCGACGAGGTTCACACCGAGCCCAGACCGAACGGCGAGTTGTTCGCGCGCTCGATCGCCTCGTCGAAGTCCTTGACGCGCCAGATCGGCAGCGCCGGGCCGAAGACCTCTTCCTGGGCCATCGGCGAGTCGGTGGGCGGCTCGACGACGACCGTCAGCTGGAAGAACCAGCCGTTGGTCAGCCTCCTACGCGAAGCAGAGGCCCGCCGCTACTTGGGATCGCTGGACGCGCTGCTCAACGCTGCCCCTTCAGGACACAGCGAACATCGCGCAAACTCACCGCGGCATCTCACCCCGGCCCACGCACGCCGCGCACCGCGCCCGGTGGCCGAACCACAGCACGTGGAACCACTCGCGCCACGAGTAGTAGTCGCTCGTCGGCCGGCGGATCATCCCCTCGCCGCACCTGCAGGACACGCTGTCGCAGAGCATGGCGAGACATTCGTGAACAGTGTTCCGTCGTGGGTGCCCAGCAGCGCGATCCCGCGGGCCTCGCCGCATGCGCGGCACAGCTCAAGCCCGGGTGGGAAGAGCGCCAGTTCAGGCGGCAGGGAACGGTCGTACTCGTCTCGGGACTTGGCCACCCTCGGTCACCTCCATCGGTCCCGGCATTCGCACCGCGCCCCTTGAGGCCGGTTGCGGCGAAGTCATCGGGCCGGGTCCTTCGTCCGCTCGTGATGGGTTCGCTCTGCAGTATGGCGAAAGCGGATGCGCGTCCCCACGTTTACGGCCTCGCGCCTCTAGCGCACGCGAGCTGCAGCGTCTGGGAAGGACGCGGCGTGACGCCGCCTGCGCATTCGAGCTATGTGCTGTCGCTGGAGGAGAAGGTCCCGTCGCGCGTCTTCCAGGCCGGCTCGACGAGATCCTCGATGCTGCAGCGCAGCGCCGATGCGATGAGCGACAGCTGACGAATGCCTGGATCGAACACCTCGCCGCGCTCGAGCCGGCGTATCGTCGCGACGCCGTACCCGACTAGATCTGCCAGGTCTTGCTGGCTGAGGCCCGCCTTCTCTCGGCGACGAGCGATACGGGTCAGGAGGAGGGCGTGACGGGGAGCGGTGCGACCCACAGGCGCACGCTAACTGACCTCACCTGGCCCGTGATGCCCGAGGTACTCGGTTACGAGCGCTAGAGTGATCACTTGCGATCACTCAGGCAGGAGAGCTTTGCTCGCACATCATCCAGCAGACGTGCCAACGCGACCCCCAAATCCCATCGAACCTTCGCAGCATGGAGAACGACCTAGGCTCCGGCTGCGTCGTCCTAGCATCGTGCCGTTGGGGCGCGCGGAGGCCCAGGAGGCCGTTCAGCTACTCGCCGACTTGTTTGCACAGGTCGCCGCGCAGCACGGCGCCGGCGAGGCGGCTGCTGTTGAGGCGCGCGACGATCAGGCTCCACGGTGACTGCGAGACCCCTAGCCGGGGGCGCTCGGCGCGAACAGCGGCCAGCCCCTGGTGGACCGACAGGCTGCTCGACGACACAATCCGACGGAATGGCTCAGATGCGCGCCGCCATCTACGTGCGGATCTCGACCGACGAGTCCCGCCAGCCGTGGAGCATCGGCGCCCAGAAGGAACGCCTCAAAGCGTTCTGCAAGGCGAACGCTCTGCCGCTCGTCGCCCTGTACCAGGACGAGGCGTCGGGCGGGTCGACCGATCGCCCCGGTTTGATGCGGGCGCTCTCGGACGCGCGCGAGAGGCGCTTTGAGGTGCTCGTCTTCTACCGGCTCGACCGCTTCTCCCGCAGCGTCGCTGACACCCTCAGCCTCGTCATGGAATTCGAGCGCGTTGGTGTCACGATCCGGTCGGCGACCGAGCCGTTTGAGACGAGCAGCCCGGTCGGGCGGATGCTGTTGCAAATGCTCGCGTCTCTGGCCGAACTCGAGCGGGCGATGATCCGCGACCGAATCAAGGAGGGCGTGCGACGCCGCGCGCTCGCTGGCGGCTGGACCGGGAGCCTGCCGCCGGGCCTGAAGTTCGACGACGACGGCCGGCCGGTACCCGATCCCAAGCACCTGCCCGTCGCGCAGCGGATCTATGAGATGTACGTGCGCGAGCGACTCGGCTCAACGACCATCGCGCGCATTCTCAACGCGGAAGGCGCCGCAAACCCGCGCGGACGGAAGTGGACACCACAGCTGATCAACACCGTGCTGCGCAGCTCCGCCTACGCCGGCATGGTGCGCTGGAACAAGGAACTTCTGGCAGCTGCCCACGAGCCAGTGATTGACCTCGAGCTGTGGCGATCCGCCCAGGCGATCATGGACAAGCGGGCTCAGCATCCGCGCTACCGACGTGGCAACACGTCGCCGTACCTGCTCAGCGGGACAGTGCGCTGCGGAAGATGCGGCAAGGCTTACATCGGCATCAACGGCCATGGACGAGGCGGGGTCTACGAGTACTACATCTGCCAGGGCCGCCAGAAAGAGGGCAAAACCTCCTGTGACAACCAGAGCGTGCGCCGCGACCACCTCGAGCGTGCCGTCATTGAGCAGCTGAGCAGGTACCTCGCCGACACCACGCTCCTGGAGCGCGCGCTCTCACAGGCCCGCGAGGAGAGACGCAAGAGCACGCGTGACCGCGGCGAGAGCGGCGTACTCGCCCGCCAGATCCGAGAGACCGAAGAGGCACGCGAGCGCTACTTCAAGGCCTTCGAGACCGGCCTGCTCCAACCGGCCATGCTCCAGGACCGCCTTGAGGCATTGAGCGACAAGAGCTCAGCGCTGCAGCGCCGCCTGAATGCGCTGACCACGGACGCGGACCTTCCCGAGAAGATCCCCGGGAGCGCCATCGCGGCGGCGCGAGACTTGCTCGGCAGGATCCACGGCCTCGCGCCGGAGCGGGGGAAGGCACTGCTCCAGATTCTGGTCAAGGAGATCGTGATCGACAGTCGCGATGACGCCCGCTGCACGTACCGCCTGCCCCTGTCCGAGGAGGCGGTTCGTGCAACGAACAGTCAAGTGG
>CAWFKF010000105.1:0-39409 GCA_963816005.1 uncultured Solirubrobacteraceae bacterium
CCGCCTCGACGTCCTTCAGATGATTCGCAAATTCTTTGTATGAGGAATTCAAGCAGGAACAATACGTCCCCCCGGCCGACGTGCATGATCGCCGCCGGGCGTATGAAAGAAGTCCGGCCGGGCTTCTGTGACTAACCGGCGTCGGTGGGACTTCGAGCCCAGTCGCCGTGGGGCTCATGACTCTGGCGGGCCCGGAGCGTGTGTCCATTCGCATCGCAGCGAGCGTGTTTTGTGGGTTACGTGAAGTCCAGCGAGACACGCGCACCAGACGGCGCTGATTGTGTTTCCTAGCCGAGTACATACTCGCCGGGTCCGTCCGCGAGGATCGGGTGGCGTCGGTCGCCGACGCGCGGGGCTTTCCGGCGACCACGCGTCGGCCATCCAGCGTGACCAGTCCTCCCACCAGGATTCGCTCTTGCGGGTTGCCGCTTCGCGCCACTCCTTCGCGGTTGGCGGGTTCTCGTCGGAGCTCATGACCCAAGCTTTGGGTTCGGGGGGCTGACGATGCCGGCGATGTACCCCCCGCTGACGAGGACGTAGCGCACGTCGCCGCCCAGCAGCCGGATGGTCTGGTAGGGCGAGTGCCACGGCACGATGTGGTCGCGCTCGGCCGCGACGATGTAGGTGTCCTGCGTTACCGCCCCGAGGTCCAGCCGCTGGCCACCGAGCTCCATGGTTCCGTTCGCGAGCTGGTTCTCCATGTAGCACGAGCGCAGGTACCAGGAGAGCATCGCGGCTGGCAGCCGCGTCGTGTCGTCGTTCCAAGCAAGGAGGTCGAACGCCGGCGGCTGCTTACCCATCAGCCAGTTGGACACCACGTAGCTGAAGATGAGGTCGTTGGCGCGCAGAGCGTTGAACGTGCCGCCCATGTCGGCGCCGTCGAGGTAGCCCTTGCGCGCCATACGGCGCTCGATCTTGTTGATCGTGCCCTCGTCGATGAAGCGGGCGAATAGCCCCGGCTCGGTGTAGTCGAGCAGCATGTTGATCAGCGTCAGCGTGCCGATCCGGCGTTCGCCGCTGGCAGCGAGCTGCGCCGCCACCATCGTCGCAAGGGCGCCGCCGAGGCAGACGGCGATGATGTCGACGGTTTCCGAGCCCGTGATCTCAGCGACGGCGTCGAGCGCAGCGCGCATGCCGTCTGTGGCGTAGTCGTCCATCGTGATCCCGGACATTGACGCATCCGGGTTGCGGTAGCTGATCGCAAACACCGTGCGACCGTGCCGCACCCCCCACTCGATCAGGCTACGGTCGGGTGCGAGGTCCATGATGTAGTACTTGTTGATCCACGGCGGGCTGGCCAGCAGCGGGACGGCGTGAACCTCCTCGGTCTGAGGCAGGTACTGCAGCAGCTCGATCAGCTCGTTGCGGAAGACGACCTTGCTCGGCGTGGCCGCCATGTTCTCGCCGAGCCGAAATGGGCTCTTGTCGACTTGCCGCGGGCGGCCCTTGTTGTGGCGCAGATCGTCGAGGAAGTTGCGGGCGCCGACGAACACGCTCCCACCCCCGGTGTCGAACGCTCGCTTGAGTGCTGCCGGGTTGGTCAGGAGCAAGTTCGTCGGCGCGAGCGCATCGGCGAGCAGGCTCACCGCGAATGCCGCTTTCTCCCGTCTAGGCTCGTCAAGCTCGCCCGCGGCGACGAGATCCTCGGCGAGCCGCCGGATCACCAGATAGGACTGGCAGAGCCAGAAGAAGACGGGATTGTCCTCCCACGCGGGGTCGGCAAATCGACGATCCGAGCCGTCCGGGGGCATCGGAACCGAAGCGCTCCGCCCGACTGCGTGGACGTGGCTGCCAACGTCACACGGGTCAGGTCGGCGGCGCACCTGACGCCAGCCGCCGCCACTGCTGTGGGCTTACGCGCCGCGGCCGCCGCCGCCTTGGCCAGCGCCCGTCCGAACAGCGCCGGGTCAAGGTCGATCGATACGGCCCCCTCCGGCCCCAGCGCGCTCGCCGCCGAGTGAGCCAGCTCAGACAGCCCCGCGCCGACCGTGCTCCTATCCGCGCCGTTCTTGATGCTATCCGTCATGACTCCCTCAGCCGGACTGCCGCGCTGCGCAGCGGTCCGATCGCTCCTCAAGCTATCCAGCGACATACCGAATCGCGATCCATCGAACAGATGCTGACCCGTCAACGACACCATCAGCGTGAATCCTGGGCCACGCCCGGCCCGGCAGGGTCGAGGACAGCCCAAACCTCGCCCCGTGGTTCCAGACGACGACCGCCTGAGTGGGTTGCTCGCTGCAGCCGTGGACGAGCCTAAGAAGCCGCGGCCGCGGCTCGGCGCGCTCGCCATCGAAGATCGCAAGGCCCCTCCGACGTCGACCTCGCTGACGCTCGCGAGGACCAGTGGCAGTCTCGTGGCGCCGAGCCCCGAGACGCTTCCTTCCTCGACCAAGCGGCAGTCCGTGCCGCGGGGCGCTTGCTGGGGCCCGGCCTACGAACAGGCAGCCGATCAGCAAGAGCAGCGGTGGCGAGCCCGCCGGCGATCTCCGCTCGTCTTGAGCAGAAGGAGCTGTCTGCGACCCACCGGCGTCAAGACTGCCCCTGAGCTGCGATTTCAGGAGCGGGCAGCTCTCCGCTGTTAGCTGACCGGTTGCGTTCCAGCAAGCAGTGCCGGAGATCGGCAGAGACCGCCGGCCGCTTGCTGACGATGCAGCCCGACCTCACGCAGCTAACGATCAGCCAAACCATGCCCGCTCTCGCATTCGCCCAATCTCGAGCGTCCGGATGCCGCGACCCGCACGATCGCTTTGATTGTGCCGCGGCCTCGGATCGCGCGATCGCTTCGGCGACACGGGGATCATCGAGGTCTTGCGAGAGTGGTCGGTTCGCGCTGGTCATGCCCGTCGGCATGCTGCTTTCGAGCACGCCGACGGCGCCTGAGCAGCGACCCCGGCGCCCAGGCATATGCCGTCAGGTCATCGAGAGCGGACGCGGACTCACCGCCGGCCGAGCGTTGAGCCGGCGGGAATCATCGGTGCCGGCCGTTCATGGACCGCGTGGATGATCTCGGTGTTGTCGATCCCACGCAGGTACGCAGAGGTGATCCCGAGGTCTGCATGTCCGAGCTGTCGCTGGATGACGAGCAGCGGGACCCCCTCACGGGACATTTCGACGGCGTGAGCATGCCGGAGTTGGTGGGGCGCGAACCGGCGACGACCCCGACAGCCACGGCCGCGCTACGCAACTGGCGGCGGATCCCCGCGGGGGCGCATGGCCGGCCGCGGGTCGGGCCGCGCAGCACGCAGAACAACGCGCCGACGGGCAGGGTCGCGCGGAGCTCCAGCCAGGGATCGAGGTGGTCCCAACCCCAGCGGTCCATCCCGACCTCGCGCCGCCTGCCGCCTTTCCCGGCGCGAATGAGGACCGCGCCGCGCTGTCGGTCAAGGTCGGTCTCGGTCAGCGCGAGCGCTTCGCTGATCCGCAACCCGGCCCGCCACAGCGTGATGATCACGCCGCGTAGCCTGATCCCGTCGGGCTCGTCGCCCGCGGCTCGCATCACGGCGATGATCTCCTCCACGGTCGGTGGGTCCGGCGGATACCGCAAGCCCTTGTTCCGTGGCGTGCGGCCCTGGTGGAAGCTCGACAGGGTCGCGGGCGATCGGCGCCGCCGGCGCAATCCAACAGTGGTACAGATTCCATGACGTCCTCCTCTGGACGATCGAACCCGACGATCGTCCCGCGCTGCGACGGGTCCCGTCCCGCCCGCGCCCGTGACGGCCGACCCCACCCGGGCGTCCACCTCGAAAGCGGTCGTCAGCGCGCACCCGCACGGCGCTCGCTCGACTCGAGCGACATGTCGCCAACGCGATCGCGCGATGCGAGGCGGCGGGAGAGTGAAAGCGATCGTGCGGGCCGCGGCAGCCAGACGCTCGCGATTTGCGCGAAAGCGCGGTGGCGGCTCGGTGCGATGGTTAGCTCGGCCCGACCGAGTTCAGTCAGGAGCAAGCACCCAGCGTTTGCTGCGGCGCGCTGATTCGGCTGACGCTGGGAGGCGTCGGCTTCTGCAATCGCCCCGGAACGGCAGCCTCGTGCTCTCCGGCGTCCAGAGTGCTGGTGCTCCTCCGGGTCCGGCAGTCTTGATGACGCTGCTGCAATGCCGCCGGGGAAGGAGGAGCTGGCGTTCCGATGGGCGACTGTCGCGATGCAGCGAGAGGGCGGGTTGCTGGCTATGGCGGCGCTCACCAGATGTTGGAGGTGCGAGCTCGTCGCCCGCGCGTTTGGCTGGGTACTTGAGTTTGGTGTCGTGATCGCGGCGGCATCTTCTCTGACGCCCCGTCCGGCCAGACGCGGTCAGGCCGGCTCGACGATTTGGGCTATGCGCTGGCCTCGGTGGTCTGGGCCTCGATCGTTCGCTCGTCGGCGCCTTCGGTGATCGGCACTTTGCGGGGCTTGGCCGCCTCGGCGACGGGGATGCGCAGTGTCAGCACTCCGGTTTCGTAGCTGGCCACGAGCCGCTCCGTGTCGAGCGTGTCGCCCAGGAACAGCTGGCGGGTGAACGCGCCGTAGAGGCGCTCGGCGGCGATCACCTCATCGCCGTGTTGGCCGTCAAAGCTCCGCTGTGCCTTGATCGTGAGCACGTTCTGCTCGACGGTGAGGTCGATCGCGCCGGGGGCGATGCCCGGCAGGTCAAACGAGACCACGACCTCGTCGCCGCGCCGGTACGCGTCCATCGGAAACGGTCTCGGTGTCCGCGCGCCTGACGCGAGCTGCTCGGCCAGCCGGTCAAAATCGCGGAACGGATCGAACTGCATCAGCATCGCAATGCACCTCCTGAGGGTTTGTGTGCGGTTTGGCTGCTTGTTGCGGCCGGCGGCCGCAACAAATGTTCGCGATCGGCTCTGGGGCGCCGTCCGTCGGTGCATGGTTTGTCGCTCGTCTTCGCCGGCCTCGCTCGCGCGGCCCGTTGCGACGGGACGTCTCGTTCGAGCGGCGGCGAGGGTGTTGAGCGCGACATGTGACCTCCTGCTAGGCGCCCGTCCCTGGGCGTAATGTCCTTGACCGGCGCGGTCCCGCAAGGGAACGCTTCCGAGGCGGAAGCCAATCAGGTCAGCAAGGAGAAAACGTCCGGCTCGTACGGCTTGGTCAGCGACCGTCTACCAGACGACTCTACAGCGAGGAACCTGCGCCAGCAACGGGCCTCGGTCGGCCAAACGCGCACCCGTGTCCGAGCCACGGCAAGAGCATCGGGCGTCCAACGGGGCGGCGTGTGAACGTCCAGGTCGCAATCCGGCGGCGAGCATGTTCGGGCAACGTTCGGGCGGTGGAATCGGGCACGGGTGTTGTCGGAGATGACTGACGCCGGCTATCCTCCCAAGCACGAACGAGTCGGGAGTGAGCATGGCCTTTGAAGTGGGCAAGCGCGTCGTAGCCGAGTCCGAGTCAACGGATCGCCGACCCCGCTCCGGTGTCGTTGAGGAAGTCCTGCGAGGCGATCCCTCGCCTCGCTACCGGATCCGCTGGGACGACGGCCACGAGAGCATCTACACGCCCGCAAGCGGTGCTCTCCGAGCCGAATAACGCCCCTCGAGGCAACACCAAGCGGCACCGCGGAAACGCTGAGTTCGGCTCGCGAGCGATCGAACCGATGAATCTAACTGGGACTTGAGCACGCGGGCGGCCGGCGCCCGCGCGTCTTGCCGAGTCGCTCGAGGAAACCCTCGGCTGATATCGGGGGTGTGTACGGATGCTCGTCGGTGCGGTGGGGCGTACCGTTGCGTGGGTGAGGAGTGCGAGTTGATGTTGACGCGTCTTGAGACCGAGTTCGCGTCGATTTCCGATGGTGTCGGCGATGCCGGATCGCCGACGGACATCGAGCGGGTGGTGTTGCGAGACGGTTCGAGGATCCGGCCGCTGGCCGCCGGCGACAAGGCTGCGATCGCCAGCTGGTTTACTGGGCTCGGCGTCGAGACCCGCTCCGTGCGTTTCTTCGTTTCGTTCGCTTGGCTCGAGTGTCGTGCTCAGTCAGAGTTGGCGCGTGTGGACCACTTCGAGAACCAGGCGATCGCAGCGGTTGCGCCTGACGGAGCGACGGTTGGAGTCGCGCGTTACCTACGCAGCGGCAAGTCCAGGAGTGTGGAGGTCGCGGTTGCGGTGGGCGATGACTGGCGGGGGCGGGGCATCGTGAGCATGCTACTCGAACGGGTCGCAGCCAGGGCGCGGTCCGTCGGCGTCGATCAATTCATCGCGATCTGTCTTGCTAGCAGCCACGCGGTCATCCGGTTGCTGAGCCGGCTGGGACCGGCGACCGTCGGGCCCTCCGACGCCGGGATCGTGGAGCTCCGGATCGATCTGGCGAGCACACGTCCCGATCGTTGCGCTGCGGGGCCGGCCAGCGGCGGACGGGGCGATTGAGCGAGGGAGCTGCGATGTCCGAGGAAGCCTCGAACGTATCGGCTCTGCGGCTGCAGCCCTCGGCCTCCTATAGCTTCACGATGCGTTTGCACATGCCTCAGCAGGGCGGCGCTTTCGCCCGCGTCGCTCGCGCGATCGCGGACGCCGAGGCGATGCTCGGAGCGATCGACCTCGTGCGGGTGGAATCCCAGCAGGTCGTCCGCGATGTGACGGTCGCGTGCGTTGACTCCGCTCACGCCGAGGCGGTCGTGCGAGCGGTGCGCGAGCTCGAGGGCGTCCGTGTCGACAGCGTCTCGGATCGCACGTTCCTGATGCACAAGGGGGGGAAGATCGAGGTCAGCCCGAAAGTACCGATCAAGACCCGCGACGATCTCTCGATGGCCTACACGCCCGGGGTCGCGCGTGTGTCGATGGCGATCCACGATGATCCGGCCAAGGCATGGGCGCTGACGATCAAGAGCAACACGGTCGCGATCATCTCTGACGGCACCGCCGTGCTCGGGCTGGGCGACATCGGTCCCGAGGCGGCGATGCCGGTGATGGAGGGCAAGGCGATGCTGTTCAAGGAGTTCGCCGGCGTCGACGCCTTCCCGCTGTGCATCGACACCAAGGACGTGGCCGAGATCGTCGCGTTCGTGAAGGCGGCGGCCCCGACCTTCGGCGCCATCAACCTGGAGGACATCTCCGCGCCCCGCTGCTTCGAGATCGAACGGCGCCTGCGCTCCGAGCTCGACATCCCGGTCTTCCACGACGACCAGCACGGCACGGCGATCGTCGTGCTCGCAGCGCTGCTCAACGCCCTGCGGGTCGTCGGCAAGCGGGCCGAGGACATCACCGTGGTGGTCGTCGGCGCGGGCGCGGCCGGCCTGGCCTGTGCCGACACGATCCTCGCCCACGGTGTCGGCGACGTGATCGTGTGCAACCGGCGGGGCGCTCTGTACGCCAGCGCGGAGCACCTCGACTCCGACCGGGCGGCGCTCGCGCAGCGCACGAACAAGCACGGGCTCCGGGGCATGGCCGACGACGTGCTTCGGGGCGCCGACGTGCTGGTCGGCGTGTCCGGGCCGGGCGCCGTCTCGGCCGCCGCGGTGCGCCGGATGGCTCCCGGCGCGATCGTGTTCGCGATGGCCAACCCGGTACCCGAGGTCCACCCCGAAGAGGTCCGCGACGACGTCGCGATCATCGCCACCGGCCGCTCTGACTACCCCAACCAGATCAACAACGTGCTCGCATTCCCCGGCGTCTTCAAGGGCGCGCTCGACGTGCACGCCCGCACGATCAACGAGCCAATGAAGCTCGCCGCCGCACACGCGATCGCCCGCGTCATCCCCGAGGACGAGCTACACCCCGACTACATCATCCCCAGCGTCTTCAACCGCCACGTCGCCGAATCGGTCGCCCAAGCCGTCGCCGACGCCGCAGTCACCAGCGGCGTCGCTCGCCGCGAACGCGGCGCTCACCCACACGAGCCAGTGACCCCGCTCGAGACGATGCACTGAGCCACCCCCGCACCGGCCGAAAGCCAAAGACGCCCCACCCCCTGGCACCGAAGCAACCTTGTCCGCAGCGCCGTCGCTCGGCTGCGCGAGAGACAACAACCGGGCATTCAAGCTGAAACGTCAACGCTCCTCCTTCCGGCGTAATTCGGGCGTCTCGAGACGCCAGCAAAGGCCTCACAACACTTCCGAGTCCGAACGAAGTCGCCACTCTCGAGGCCGCGGCGCTCAGCGCGGGCGAGACGCCCCAGTTCGTTCCAGAGCAGCCGTGTCGTAACGGCCGGACCGGCGCCTCGAGGCTTCTGCTTCTCACCGTGCGACACTCTGGGCGTGCGGATGATGCATGTCGACGCCAGGTGCTACTCGTCCTGCGCTTCCCAGTAGGCCTCCGCGTCCGCCTCCATCACGGCGAGGCGGGAATAGTAGTCCGGGAACTCGTTGAGGTGCGCTCGGGCGATCTTCGCCGTCACCACTACGTCGTCGTCGGTGACGTTGGTCTCGAGATCATGGGTGCCGTGCTCGAGTTCGACGTCCATCCCCATCCGGAACTGCTCGACCTCGAACCGGGATGTCGCCCAGTCGATCCCGACCTGCTCGCCAGCGGCACGGGCCTCCTCGGCCGTGAAGTGGGCTGCCTCGCTCATGACAGCACGCTAGCGCACAGTCCGACGGTGCGGTCGCGCGCGAAATCCGACAATCCACCCGCCAGGCGGACAGACCTGCGATAGCGTGACGGCGGGGCAGCCCCAGCCTCCGCACTGCTCATCACCCCGCAAATGCAACACCGACGGCGCGGCCTGCCGCTCGTGAGCACGAAGGGATCCCGTTGCCGATCATCCAAAGGCACCTCGGGCATGTGCACCTCGCGATCACGTCGATCTACCTCCAGGGAATCGACACACGCGAGATCGTCGAGACGGTCTACCACCGCCGACCGCCGGTGATCCCAGCGAGCGCCGGCCTGCGGCCATAACGACGCCCAAGACGGGGCACGTGATCGGCGCATCACGCGCCCCCTTCCCTCGCCGGACTCGAGGTCCGCGACGCGGCACGAGAGAGCGCTACCCACGATGTCCGAACGCGCCAAACCCTGGCGCTGGCCGTCCGGGCCGACGTGACTACTCTGCGACTCGAGCAGGCACGACGCCCAGTCGCCGTAGCGCGCATGCATGTGAATGTGATGAACGAGGGCGGTCTCCAATCGCAACTCTTGGCTGCCGGATTGGAACGAAACCGCGCGCGCGGCGGGCCGCCGGCCACCGCGACGCCCAGAGTGCTGAGATCCTTCCAACTCGACAGTCTGCGATGGCGAAGAGCCCTCGACGCTGCTCCTCTGCATGGAATGCGGTAGCCGCCTCCGCGAGCCGCACGAGCCGCGTAACTAAGGGCTCGGCGGAGTAAGAGCGGGTCACTCGGGGCGTCGCCGACGCCGTCGGCAGCCTTGCGCCGCACAAGGAACGCCTTGTCAGTACTTCGAGGCACAACCGGTTCAGTAGTCGCACGGGATGTCGCGGAGACTCGACGGGGGCAAACTTCACGGTGTCCCCGTTCGGGGTCCCGTTTGCCTGTCCGGGGATGCTCTGGCGTCAGAAGGGAGGTGAACCATGGACGCCAAGACGATTATCCGCAAGGGGATCGAGTTGTGGAACGCGCACGATCGGGACGGCTACCTTGCGCTCTACGACGACAGCGTCGTTTTCATTGATCAGTCGACGGGCCAGCAGCTCACCGGCCGTGAGGAATTCGGCAAGGGCTTCTACGACGTGCTGACGGACGCCTATCCGGACAGGGAGGTCAAGGATCCGGTTGTCTTCGGCGAGGGCGAGCTGGTCTGCTTACAGGCACGCAATGTCGGCACGCACACCGGCATCTTCCACAGTCCCGCAGGGGAGATACCGCCGACGGGAAAGCCGTTCGACGTGCCGTCGGTTTGGATCGCCGAGGTTCGGGACGGCAAGGTGACGCGGGCCTGGCAGTACTACGATCGTCTGCTCGTGCTCGAGCAGTGGGGCATCGTCAGTCTCGACAAGCTGTTCGCCGAGCAGGCGGCCTGAGCGAAGGCACGACAGCACCGTGGGGGTTCGGAGCCGCGAAACAGGGCGTGGCTCCGCTCCCTCGCTCCCTTTTCTGGCTCTCTCGGCATCGATGTGGTCAGGTTTCGGCTTTCTGGCCATGGGACCGGGTGACTTTGGAGGCACGGCAGACGCTCACGACGCTTGAGGCAATACGCCCGGATCGTGGATGGCGCTCGTGCGAACGGGCCGCGCTCCATGGGGGAGCTGGTCGGACGCGATCTCCCTGGTAGCTGGGCTGTTCCGAGCTGTCAAGGAAGCCGCTGCGCGGCTCGCTGCGCTCGGCCCTTCGGGCCATCCTTGACTGCACCGGCCCAGCTCCGCTGGCTGGCAACGAACGTCGCCCCGGAGGGCGACCTGCGCGTCAAGACGACCACCTCTGCAGCTCGGTCGACTCGTGCGCGACTTGCAAAGCCCGTTCCCGGTACGAAGATCCTGCTCAGGACCACAATCGCGCTCTCACGCGGACCACACCGATGCCGGGAGACCCCCTTTTCTCGGTGACCCACTATTCTAGCAATCGGTGGGAAACCCCGGGACCAAGGCGACCGGGCCCACAGGCAAGGCAGGCCACCGCGCCAGCGCCCTACTTCACCTCGCCGCTCGGCGTCCGAGCTAGGCACTTGAGGATGGCTTGGTGGGGCCCGATCTGGGGCCAGCGCAGCGCGCCGAGCTGGCCGGTCAGCGGGTAGTGTGAACCGAGCGATCATGCGCTTGTCTTTTGATCCGCGCGCGGGGTTGGTGTTGCGCGAGTTCGGCGGACTGACCTACGAGGAGGTCGCGAGGGTATTGGGTGTTAGCGTTGGAGCGGTGAACGGCCGGTTGTATCGGGCGCGTCTCGAGCTGGCGGAGCCGATGCGGCCGTGGCGGTAGTTGGGGCCAACGCGGCCGGCCGGTTGCCATGCGGGACGCCGTTGGCCGAGCTCGTCGAGCAGGCCGTGGGCAATCCCGCGGCTGCGCGCCCCGGGCAACCAGGCGTCGTGTCCGTGTGGTGCGGGCGGGCCCTGATGAGCTCAAACGAAACGCGTCGTCGGCTGCGTGAGCTGGCAGGCGAGGAGGTTACGGTTCCCGCCGGGCTGGTCTCCAACGTGATGCGCGCGGTGGGTGAGCGCGCCGCCGCGCGCGGGCGGCGCTGACGCCCACGCCGGGCACGTTGCGGGTGGTCCGGCCGATGCTGCTGTCTGAGGGCCGCGGCGGCGACGTGGGTGGCCCACCGGCTCATCGCCCGGACGGGCCGGGCGAATTGCCGAGGCGACGCCAGGTGTCGGTGCGGTCGATGGTCGTGGCGGGGTGGCGGTCGCAGTCGGTGAGCAGGGCGTGATCGTCGCACTGCGGTTGATGATCGATTACGACCGCGTCGTCCCGGAGGTCGCCGGCGCGGTCCGGGCGGCGGTCCTCGACGCGGTGGAGGGTCAGATCGGCCTGCCCGTGTTCGCGGTCAATGTCCTGGTCGACGGCGTTAAAGCGTCCAGCCGTAGCGACCGGCGGGCCAGTGTAACGTTTCGCACTCGCCGCCGGTCTGTAGCTAAGAGCACCGAAATCGTCGGCCCGTACCCACGGGCCGCCCTTGGAAGGAGTGAACATGGCAGAGCAGAGCACGACCCCCGAGCAGAAGGTAGAGCCGGAGCGCACTGCACCGGGTCGGCAGGTCACCCGCCGTGGCGGTGGTTCGCAGGCGGACCTGTTGCGGTCCGAGCGCGGCACGACTTCGCTGGGCAATGCCGTGGTGACGAAGGTGGCTGCGATCGCGGCCCGCGAGATCGGTGGCGTCCACGACCTTGGCGGCGGCGTCGCCCGCGCGATGGGCGGGGTCAGCGGCCGCGTGGGCATGGGCACCGAAACCACCCGTGGTGTAAGTGTGGAGGTCGGCTCCAGGCAGGCGGCGGTCGACCTTTCGCTGGTCCTCGAGTACGGGGTGTCGGTTCCCGAGGTGACCGAAGCGGTGCGCGATAACGTGATCAAGCGCATCGAGGGGATCACCGGCCTGGAGGTCACCGAGGTCAACATCTCGGTGAACGATCTCTACTTCCCAGGCGATGACACCGGCGGTGAGTCCCGCGTCGAGTAGGCTCGGCTCACTGGTCGTGGTTCCCGCACCGTCGGTCCGGGTGCGCCTTGCCCAGGTGGCGCTTGGCGCGGCACTGTCCGTCGACGGGGTGGCCGCCGCCGGGCAAGGCAACCGGTTCGCCGGAGCTGTGACTGTTGATGGGGCACCGCTGGCGGGGGTTAGCGTGATCGCGCTCCGCGAGGGCCGCTACGAACTTGGGCTGGCGCTGATTGCCCGCCCGGTGGCGCTGCACGCGTTGGCTGATCGCGTCCGCGAGCGGGTGACGGTCGCTGCGGGCGTAGCGGATCTCGGCGATCGCCTCGGACCGATCAACATCGTGTTCGAGGATATCGCCGACCCCGCGATCGTGGAGGTCGCTTGATGACCGTCATACGCGTCGTCGCTGGTGGGCTGCGCGGACTGGCGGTGGGCGTGGCGCTGCTCATCGTCGCGGTCGCTGTGCTGTTGGTTGCGCTGGCTAGCCGGATCGTGCTCGTGCTGGGCTTTGTGTTGCTGGCCCTGCTCGCGCTCGTTGCGCTCGCCGCGGCCATCTTCGAGATCAATGGTGGCCGTGGCACGGTTAGCCTCGCCCACCTGGCCACGCTTATTCACCTTCCCGACCTGCGCCACTACGTCGGCGTCTACCTGCGCCGCGTGGAAGCCCCCGGGCCGGTGGCCTGGGTGTCTGTCGGCGCCGGCGTCGGGGCGGTCGTCGTCGGGCTGCTGCTGCTCGCGGGCGTGTTCGTGCCCCGCCGCGAGCGGCTGATCGCGCTCGGCGAGACCGAGCGGGGTCCGATGTTGGCGCGCCGCCGCGCGCTTGCCCGGGTAGCGGCCGCGCTGGCCGAGCAGCCCCGGGGCGTAACCCAAGCGCGGGCGCGGGCGCGCCCGCGTCGCGGCGGGCGGGGCGGAACCGTCCGGGTGCGGGCCACGCGAGAGGCAGTGCGTGAGCGCCGCCAGACCGAACGGGAGATCGAAGAGCGCCTCGCCCCGCTCAGCGAGCCTTTCGAGCTGGCTGCGCGCGTTGATGCCCGACGGGTCACCGACGACAGGAGGGTGCAGTAGATGCCTCGCCAGCGCGTCAGGGTCCGCGTCCCGCCTGCGGCGACCGTCGCCCGAGCGCTCGTCGTGCTGCTCGCGCTCGCGCTCGTCTGGTACGGCGTGATGGTCATCCTGTTGGCGGCCAAGGTCTCCCCGCACACGGTGAACTCGATCAGCGCTTACCGCACGATTTACGACACCCTGGCCCGGCTTCGTCCTGTCACCGGGATTGAGCGTGCGATCATCGCCGGCTGCGGCGTCGTCGTCTTCCTCGTCGCCGCATACCTGGCGACGAGGATGTTCCCGCGCCCCTACCTCGCTCGCCACGATCTCGAACTAGACGAGCACGGGCGCGGCCGGACCGTCGTCGAGCCGCGCACGATCGAGCGTATCGCCGAGGCAGCCGCCAACCGCAACGCCGCGGTGACGGCCTCCCGCGGGCGCTACGCCTCCGACAACCTCACCGTTGAGCTCACGGTCGACCAAGCCGACGCGCTCTCGGACACGTTGGGCGACGTGCAACGTCGCGTTGCGCAGGACATCGAGTCACACCAGCTGCCCGGCGCGCGCGTCACTGTCACGCTCGCCGGCTATGACCGCCGCAAAGGAAGGGAACTCGAGTAGATGACTACCAACCAATTCAATGCCGCGCTGGGCTTCGCGTTTGTGATTGTGGCAGTTACGCTGAGCCTCGGCTGGGCCGTGCTCGCGCTGGTCGGCGCCGCCGGCTTCTACCTGATCGGCAGCGTGCTGCGCGGCGAAAGCGCCCTGCTGGACCTCCAAGAGCGCTTCCGCGCCTTCGCTCGCCCGTCACGCTCGGGCTAACCGTCGCCCCGCGCTGTCCCCCCGGGCCCCCGGGTCAGCTAATTCACTGGCGTGGTGAGGCCAAGTCCTTGGAAGGCGCTGAGCACGGTTCGTCCGGTGGGCTGGCCGGCGCGACCCTCCGGTAACAGCCCGGGCAACGACTCGTGCTCGTGCAGGCGCTTGCGTAGTTCGGTCTCGATCAGCCCGAAGATCAACAGCCCGATCCCAACGGTGCTAGTCAACGCGTGGATGCGGTCGTCGTTGTGCAGAAAGATCGGGCGGACCTGCAGGGTCTACTTGTAGTCGCGGTGGCGGCGTTCGACGATCTGCTGGCCTTTGTACGTGCGCAGCACCTGGCTGGCGGTCAGGCCCCTGCCGGGTAGGTTGGTCGCGAGCGCGTAGATCCCGTCGGTCCGGGCTGCGGCGGCGATTGCGTCGTCGTTGCGCGCCCAGCTGAGCGTCGGCTTGCCGTTGCGCGTGGCGGTGGTGGTGGTGATCAGCCCCTCGATGTTGGTGGTGATGATCTGCGCGACGCGTTTGTCGACCCGCTTGCGGGTCTTGTAGGAACGGCCGCCGAGTCCGTTGTTCGCGCTGCTCCTTGGATGAGTGGATGATCCCGGAGCGCTTGCTGACGATCGGCTCAGACGGCCAGCAACTAGCAAACCCCGCGAAACGCGAGGCGCCCGCTTCCGTCCAGGTCCGAGCGTCGGTGTGCGCCGCTGCGCACGACTGCTTTGATCTCGCGCCGGCGCGGCACCGGACGATTGCAAGGGCGACGGCACGATCGTGCCGATGGCCGGCGCCGGGGCGAGCGCTCCGCCACGGAACCGGTCGCGCGCGAGGGGCCTGTCGCCGTTCCGTGCGACGACTGCTCCGCCCGCTGACGGGACCCACAACCGATCTGCTCGGCGTTAGCCGAGCTCCCTTGTGCGTGCTAGCACTCGGAAGGCGTCAGGAGGTCCGCGTGAGGCTGCGCTTCGTCGTGTCAGGATCCTTCCACGGCCAGCCCCGCCGAGTACGTCGTGGGTAGAACGACCGACAGCAGCTCATAGAAGAATCGCCTGTTCGTTGAGCGAACCCTCAACGGACCGGTGGCGGCGCAGCCCGGCCGACGGGAAGGCCGTTCCTCCAAAGCGAAGCCGTCGTCCTCCGACGACGCCATAGACTCAGATCTCCGGTAGTAGGGGCTGGTGGGATGTCAAGGTTTGATGCTGGTTTGGTAGCTGATTGTGCGGTGGTCGCCGGCGAGTTTGGGTGGGGTGGTGTTGATCTGGTCGATCAGTAGGTCTAGGGCGCGTGCGATGCGGGGTGCGTGGGGGTTGTCGATCGTGACGGTGATGTGGGTCGGGGTGTAGTGGATCTGTCCGGGTTGGTGCAGGAGGTGGCGGGTGATCGCGCGGTACTCGTCGGGGTCGGCGAGGTATGTGTTCAGGGCGCGCGCGAGGTCAAGCTCAGCGTTGTAGGCGAGGAGGCGGCAGACGGTTTGCAGCGCGCGACGGTTGACACGCGGTGTCGCACGCTGCGCGTCGGGATCGATCGTGTTGGCGGGCAGCTTCGCGGGGATCGGCTTCAGCGCCGCTTTGGCTGCGCGGGTGTTGGCGCGGGCGGTGTAGAGGTCTGCTTGCAGCATGCAGAGCGTCGCGGCCGGGTGCAGGTCTGTCGGGGTGGGGGTGGTGGTGTGCTGGCCGATCTGTCGCTGGAGTTCGGCGACGGTGTGCTCGTGGCCGCGGAGTAGCGCGAGCGCTTTGGTGCGCTCGGGGTTGCGCGCGAGGGCGGTGTCCGGCGTGATCTCCATCTGGTAGTCGCACAGCCAGTGCAGGCCGTGGTGGTCCTCGAGGTACTTAAACGTGTTCTCGATGCACCACCGGCAGCGCAACGTGTGCGCGAGGCGCGCCGCGGTTGTGGTGAGGTCGCTGGTCAGGATCTGCAGCGCGACGCGCCCGTGCTCGTAGAGCGTCAGCTGCCGGCACTGTCCGTACCCGTCAAGCTGGACCGTCTCATCAGCGACACGCACGTAGTGGCGGCGACCGTCGACCGTCACCCACGAGGAGCGCGGCTCGACGGTCGCGGTGACCAACGGCGCGCGACGATATGTCACCCAGTCAAAGCCGCGGTCGTCAAACTCGCTGAACACCTTCGGGTAGGCGCCGCCGCGGTCAAAGCCGATCATCGCCCGCCGCTCCCCGCACAGCTCGCGCAGCTGATCGAGCGGTCCGAGCATCCCGCCGGTCAGGCCCTGCGGTGGCCCCGAGGCAAAGCACACCGCCCGCCAGCGATCGTCGACAATCACTGTCTCGTGCCGCCCCGGCTCGGCATGACGCCGACGCGTGTTCCATCCCATCGCGACCGGCCGGGACCCGGTATACGCGACGAAGTGCTCGTCGACGAAGAACACTTCCGGCGGCTGCGGATCGGCGTCGAGCATCGCCTTGGCGAGCGCGAGCTGCACCGTCAGCGGGTCGACCCCGTCCGCGAGCGTCCCGAGCCGCGGGCGTAACGTCCGCAGATGCGGGAAGCGCTCCACGCCGACGAGCAGTCCCGCGTCGGCGAGCTGCAGGTGCTTAGAGCCCTCAAGCGACGAGAAGCCCAACGCGAACGCGAACGTGGCAGCCAACGCGACCGCGGTCGTGTCAAAGGACCGCGACGCCCCCGAGTCCAAGACCGAGAACACGCCGCCCGCGCCGACCTTCTCAAGGAACGGGTGCAGCAGCATCGCGCCCGCGTACACCGAGGAGCCCGAACCCTCCCCGATCCGCGCCGCCACGCTCACCTCAGCGGTATCGCTCACCTCAGCGGTATCGGTCACGTCCGCCCCGTCGCTCACCTCACCCGACTCGCTCAACGCCAGACGCTCGACCGCACGCGCCGGCCGGGCCGCCAGCAACCGCGAGATCGTCGCCCCCGAGACACTCAACGTCCGGGCGATCTCGCTGCCCGACACACCCCGATCAGACAGCTCATACGCCCGCGCGACCCCACCAGCATCAAGCTTCGACGGGCGCCCCCGCGGCGGCAACAGCGCCCGCGCCCCGCCCTCGGCCGCGTGCCGGCGCAGCCGGCTCACATGCTCGGGGCGGATCCCGAACAGCGCCGCGACCTCCACACCCGGCACCCCAGCCCGCGTCAACGACACGATCGCAAGGTTACGCATCCCCTGATCACCAGACTCATACAACGCCAACGCCCGCCCGCCATAAGACACCACCACACTGTCACCCACCGCCTCCAGGCGCAGCTGAAGCGACGGCGGCATCCCCGGCAGCTGATCCTCGGTCTCGACGGTCGGCATCTGCTCGTTCACCACCCCACAAGACTACCAAACTAGCGATGATTTCGCAATACCATTGAGCCAAGAAAATCCCTGCTCAACACACAAAGCCAGAATCAACTACCGGAGGTCTGAGACTTCTCCGCTCGGCCGCCGGAGCGGCCCGTAGGGTCGACGTACCCTCGACCGATGGCCATCGATCCGCAACAGCCGCTCACGCTCAAGGCCCTCGAGGACCACCTCTGGGAGAGCGCGGACCTGTTCCGCAACAAGATCTCGAACCAGAAGGACTACGTCCTTCCGCTCCTGTTCTTCAAGCGTGCCTCAGATCGCTTCCACGAGGAGCGCGCCAATGCCCTCGAGAACGATCTCGGCGGTGTCCCTGCCGAGGCGGCGGTTCAGATCATCGAGGCGAACCTCGCGATGTACCACAGCGTCATCGTCCCGTCCGGCCACTTCTTTGACGACGTCCGGAGCGCCGATAAGGAGACGCAGGGCAAGGCGCTGAACGACGGTCTGCGCGAAATCGGGCGCGCCAACCCAAAGCAGCTCTCCGGCGTGTTCGAGAACATCGACTTCAACAACAAGACCGCGCTGCCGGCTGACGACTTGCAGGCGATCCTCGATCACTTTCACGCGCTCGGGCCGCTTACGAACGAGCGTGTCACCCCGGACATGCTGGGCGGAGCCTACGAATGGCTGATTGCGAAGTTCGCCGCCGGCGCTGGCAAGGGTGGCGGCGAGTTCTACACCCCCGCGGCGGTCGGCAAGCTCGGTGCACGGCTGCTCGCCCCGGGCCCGACCGACGAGGCATACGACCCGACCTGCGGCTCGGGCGGGCTGCTCCTCCAGGTGCTCGATGAGGCTCGGCGCATACACGAAGACGACGCCCGCGGTTTTGCCATCTTCGGCCAAGAGCTGAACCCGGAGACGTGGGCCATCGCCCGTATGAACATGCTGCTGCATGGAGCGTCCGGCGCCGCGACGGTCGAGCGCGGCGACACGCTCAAAGAGCCCAAGTTCCTTGACTCGGGCGGCGTCAGAAAATTCGACCTGGTGATCGCAAACCCGCCGTTCTCGCCAAAGAACTGGGGTCACGACCGGCTGAAGAAGGCCGGAGACCCATTCCGACGGATCAAGCACATCCCGCCCAAGAGTCACGGCGAGATGGCTTTTGTCCAGCATATGGTCTGCTCAATGAACGACCACGGACGCATGGCCGTCGTACTCCCCAACGGGGTGTTCTTCCGTACTGGTGCAGAGTTCGAGGTTCGCAGGGAGTTGGTCGACGACGACTTGGTCGAAGCGGTCATCCAGCTGCCCAACGACATGTTCTACGGGGCCGGCATACCCGCCTGCTACCTCGTCATCAACCGTGCGAAGCGCTCCGAGCGCCTCCGGAAGGTCCTTTTCGTCGACGCGTCGGAATGCTTCGATCGAATCGACACCAAGAACGTGATGAACGACGATCACGTAGAGCGGATCGGACTGGCCTTCGAGACCTTCGCTGAAGAACCGGGCTTTGCCGCGGTTGTCGACAAGTCAGCTTTGCTCGAGCGCAAGTACAACCTCGCTGTCCGCCGATACGTCAAAGGAACGCTCAGCGACGACTTCGACGCGCCTTCCCTCCGCGAGGCGTGCGTGGCGTATCGCTCGAGCCGAGCGGCGCGCGAAGCCGCTGAAGTAGACGCCCAGATCGTGCTCGCCGCGCTCGAGGCGACTGATGATTAGCCCGCGGATAAGCCCCTTGAGCGATGCGCTCACGGAGAGTCGCGACCGCGTCCCTCTTGACGACGAGGCGGAGTACCCGGTGGCGGGCGTTTACGGTTTCGGGCGTGGTGTGTTGCTCCGCGAGCCTGTCCGCGGACGGGACATCGCCGCCGAGGCGCTGTACCGGATCCGCCGCGGCCAAATCATTTGGGTGCAGGTCCATTGGAGGGAGTTACGCGGGTGCCGGGATGACGCCGAGGGCGTAGCGTGATGCGTGAATGCGGCAGTGTTCTTGGGCGAGGTGGAAGGTCCAGTATTGGTCGAAGTCGCCGTTGCTGATCAGCGCGCGGAGTGTGAGGATCGCCTCGGCGCCGGCCAGGCCCCAGCGGGCGCCGGTGATGTCCATGCGGTCTTTGACGAGGTGGCGGCAGGCGCCCTCGATCACGCCCGTCGCGATCGGCCAGCCGTTCTGAAGGGCGGTGGGGTAGTCGAGGTAGGGTCGTTTCGCGAGGAGGTAGTCGGCGCAGCGGTCGGCGGCTTGGCGCTTGTTGGGCTCGAGCGCGAGGCGGGTCGCTTTGCGGCGGATCGCGGCGGCGACGATCCCCGCCTTGCCCTCCAGCACGGCGCGCGCCTTCTCGTGCACCCACCGTTCGGCGGCCGGGTCACCCTCTTCAAAGAAGCACCAGCAGCCTGACCATAGGTACTCAAGGACGTGGATGAAGTCAACGACGATCGGGACCTTGACCTTGCGTTTGCGGGCTTCGGTCTTGATCCGGTCGATCTGGTGATTGTTCCCGTCCACCAGCGCCACCCACCGACGCTTGTGGTCGGGATCGCGGCGGTCGGCCTCGTTGAGCATCCCAGCGATGACCGCTCTGGCGTCGTCGGTGACACTGGCGGCCAGCCACTTGTTCTTCGCCTTCGGTCGCGGGGTGGCTGAAGGTGGAGGGTTGTCGGGGTCGGGCAGGATGTCGGCCGCGGTGCGCGGCTCGGGGGTGAGTTCGTACACGGTGACGATCTCCGCCATCCGCTTGCGATTGGACTTCTCGCCCTTGGACAGGCGCGTCTTGAGCTTGCCCGAGGCGCTGTGCGCCTGGGTGCGAGTCGGCTCACGCAGCGCCTCGGGGCGCATCACCACCCCCTTGGCATCGCACGAGAGCACCAGCAGATCCTTTTCCTCTGGCGCTGTGCGCTCGCGCTGCGCGTAGAACGCAGCAACGTCTTGGGCGGCTGAGAGCGTCAGCTCTCTGAGCTGACGGGTGCCGATCTGCTGGCCGCTCTGACGCACGATCGCGGCCTGCGCGTCCTCAAAGCTGCCGCGCGGCGCTTCCAGCGCGGCCAGCCTGCGGATCCCATGCGAGTGGCGCGAGGCGGGAAGGTTCAGCTGCGCGTCAGCGGGATACAAGTTCTCGCTGCCCACCGCCCGGTAGGCCAGCCGCGTGACCGGCACCTCGCCAAGCACGGTGTGCAGATCGCGCTCGTGGCCACGCTCGACACTACGCCGCGCCATGCCCTCAGCGCCGATCACCCCACCGACGCGCGGCTCGAGCACAGCCCGCAGATCGAACTGGTCCTGCAACACCTGGCGGGCTAACTCACGACCGTCCTTGACCAGCCGCGCCTCGAGCCCTGAATGCTCAAGCCCCAACGCCTCCTCGCCCGCCGCCCACTCGAGCAACCTCGCAAACAGAGCCTGCGAGCGCTCAAACCCCGCGACCGGGCGCGCATCCAACCCCGCCGCGCGCGGGTCCTCGCCACCCGCGGGCTGCCGATCACCATCCACCAACGGCAACGACGGCTCGCTCACAGAGCCGTTAGCTTGCCGGGCGCCGACGAACAAGTCCAGCAGATCAGGAGCCACGCGATCACCTCCGTATCGCCGTCCGAAAAAGACACAACACCCCTGACTTTCGCCGCAGCTCACCGGGAGTCCTCCCGAAACCACGGGCATAACCCTGCCAGAAAGCGCCGACCGACGCGCCATTCGCCCGACAAATCAGGACTATCTACCCACTACAAACGACCTGCACCCAAATCATTTACAGCCGACTTAAGGCCTTTGAGGGAGCCTTCGCGCTGGTCCCACTGGAGGCCGACGGGCGCTTTGTATCCAACGAGTTTCCGACGTTCGACGTCAACGACGAGGCCGCGGACCCTCGGTTCATTGCGTTACTCCTGCGCTCGCCTCGGATCTGGACAGAACTCTCCGAGCTCATCACCGGTATCGGTGCCAGGAGGGAGCGCCTTCAAGTCGACGAGTTCCTCTCCTATTACGCTGCGTGGCAATTAGTGCGTGGTTACTTGGCGTAGGCGACGTACTCGCCGTCGAAGTACTTGCTGACAATCTCACTTGTGCGGGTTGCGAGATACTCGACGGTGAGAGTGACGAGCTTGGCGAGGTTGGATGGGCGGCGTCGCGCGACGTGGGTGTGAACGTCCTGGTTGAGCAGCTCATCGGGATTGAGCTCCGGGGCGTACGGTGGAAGGTACAACAGCTCCATCCGCGGATGGTCCAGCAGCCAGTACTCGACCGCGGGAGACTTGTGGAAGGAGGCGTTGTCAACGATCAAGAAGATCTTGCGCTCGGGGAAATGCTCGAGCAGCTTGTCGAGGAAGTCCAGGAAGCGGATCTCATCGCAGCTGCCCTCGAAGATCTCGAACACCAGCGTGCCGTCGGCACCGATCGCGCTGATCACGTTGGCCGAGAAGCGCTTGCCGGTCAGCGGCACGATCGCGCGCTCGCCGATCGGCGCGTAGCTCTTGCCGGCGGTCTGCCCGGCGCGCACGCCCATCTCATCGCCGAACAGCATCCGCGCCCCTTCGCGCCGCGCGCGCGCCTGGATCGCCGGGAACTCGTCCTGGAGCCACACCCGCACCCGCTCGGGGTCCTGCTCGAGCCACCGCCGCTGCGGCTTCTTGCCCGAGAACCCCCAGCGCCGCAGGTAGACACCGACCGTCTGGCGACTGAGCCCGAGCCCGAACCGCCGCTCGATCAGCGCCTTGACGGCCTGCCTTGACCACAACACGCCGGGAATCTGCAGCTGATCGGGGTTCGTGCCCTTCATCAGTCGGATCAGCTCTGCCTGCTGGGCGTCGGTGAGCGCCATCTGCTCGCGCGAGCGCCGACCACGCCGCCCCTCCCTCAGTCCCTCAAACCCCCTGAGCTGGTGGCGAGCCATCCACAGCGACACCGTCCGCAGATGCACCCCCAAGGACTGCGCCACAACCGCGTGAGTGCGTCCGGCCAACACCATTTTCACACCCCGCTCACGCAGCGCTTCCCGAGTCGTGCCTGACACCCGTCTAGCGTCACTCTTCACACAGTCAATACTATCACGCTGACACACCCAAATGCACTGCCACATGGCGTAGTAATTGCCACGCGCCGTAATACGAGGTGCCGCTACCCGACCTCAGCGATCAGCGCGAAGCCGTGTCCAGAGCCGATGCCTTCGCCGCGCTCGCGGTTCGGCAAGCGTCCGAAGCGGCGTCAGTGCGGCGGCTGGCGAGCGCGGCGCTGCAAGACGCGCTCAAGGACGGACAGGGACGAGTGATCCCGCTCGGTGAGTTCGCCAAGCTCGACCTCCACAAAGTCGAAGTATCTCCGGAGGTCGAGTATCCGACCGCTGGCGTCAGGATCGCCGGCGGAGGGCTGTTCAAGCGCGACTTGGTTTCTGGCGCCGAAACGACATACACCAAACTGACACAGCTCCATGCTGGTCAGCTCGTGTACCGCAAACTCACGGCGTGGGAGGGGCCGATCACCGTCGTTCCGGCAGCGTTTGAGGGCTATTTCGTGTCCCCGGAGTTCCCGACCTTCTCGCTCGACCGCTCGCACATCGATCCCGACGTGATGCGGCTCGTCTGCCGTTCGCCGGCTTTCCACCTCGACATGAAGTCCCTCGCGACCGGGACGGCCGAACGGCGGAATCGTTTGAAGCCCGAGGACCTCCTGCAGATCGAGGTTGAGCTTCCAGAGCTGACGAAGCAGAAAGCGGTCGCAAAACTCTGTCGCCTCGCCGATGCACTTGAGACCGAGGCACACGCTGCCCAGGATCTGAGTCGCGTTGTGGGGGCCTCGATCGTGCGTGAGCTATTGCAAACGTAAACGACGATGAGCACCGCGAACACGAGCTCCACCGGCGGCGAACGGCAAGTCCAGCAGGACATGTTGGAGCGCGCCGATCGGCTCGGGTGGACCTTCATCCCCCGCGACGCGCTGAACGCGATCCGCGGTACACAGATGAGCGACGCTGTGATCGTCCCGCGCCTGGAGAGTGCCCTCCGCAAGCTCAACCCGGGCATCGCAAGCGAGCACATCGAGGCGGCCGTGGAGCGTGTCCGTTGGGCCACCGACCCGGAGCAGGTGATCGGCTGGCTTCGCCATGGCCTGAACGTGAGCGTGGCGGGCCTACCGAGCGCTGACGTCAAGGTACTCGACCTCGTCGACCCGTCGAACAACGACTATGTCGTGACCGAGGAGATGGTGATCGCCACCGGCGGCGCCCGCGAACCCCGGCTCGATGTCGTGTTCATCGTGAACGGGCTGCCGCTCGGCATCATCGAGAACAAGGCGCCGGGCGTGCCGGTCGTCGAGGCCGCGCGCGACATGAAGCGCTACTGGGAGGATGCGCCGCAGCTCATCGCTCTAGGGATGGTCGCCGGCATCTGCAACGGAACCCACTTCCGCGTAGGACCCGTCGGCGCAGAAGGACTGTCCGGCTACGCCGAGTGGAAGGACACCCACCCGCATCCTCGGCCCGAGAACGTCACCGAGATGAACACAGTGCTCCTCGGCGTCTTCTCGCCGCACACACTCACCGACCTCGCCGCCAACTATTCGGTCTTCGAGACGCGCGACGGCATCACTCGCCGAAAGCTTGCCCGCTACCAGCAGTTCCGGGCGGCAGCCAAGATCGTCGCACGCGTCCTCGAGGGCGTCTACGACCGCGGCGTGATCTGGCACACCCAAGGCTCGGGTAAGAGCCTCACGATGGTCTTCGCAGCCCGCAAACTCCTCGCGGCCGGCCTCGACAATCCGACCGTCCTCGTTGTCGTTGACCGAACCGATCTGGACGATCAGATCAACGACACGCTGACGGCATGCAGCTTCGACGGGGTTCTGAGCGCCTCTCGTACCAAGGAGTTGCAGACGGCGCTGGCCGCGGACCGCCGCGGTGTCATCGTCACCACCGTCCATAAGTTCCGCGACGCCGAGGCAGACCTCAGCACGCGCGACAACGTCATCGTTTTTGTCGACGAGGCACACCGGAGCCAGGAGGGAGACCTCGGCATCTACATGCGCTCGGCGCTGCCAAAGGCGAAGCTGTTTGCCTTCACCGGCACCCCCATCGAGACCCACGACCGCTCGACCCGTCGTTGGTTCTCGCCCGAGATAGACGGGGAGCGGGAGAACTACCTCGACGCGTATCGCATCAAGGAGGCCATCGACGACGGCGCGACGGTGCCAATCGCCTACGAGGCGCGCATGCCGCAGTGGGCGGTCCGACTCGACGATCTCGACGAGACCTTCGAGCACGCATTCGTGGGGCTCACTGAGGAGCAGAGGGCCGAGCTGCGCGTCCGCGCAGTTCGGCTCAACGTCGTCGCCAAGACACCCGATCGCGTCGCGGCGATCGCCGATGATGTTGCCGAGTACATGGACAAGCGCACCGCCCCTAATGGCTTCAAGGCCCAGCTGGTGGCTGCCGACCGTGAGGCTTGCGCTCTGTACGCCGACGCGCTCTCCAAACACCTCCAGCCCGACGAGTTCGCCGTGGTCATGTCGCGAGGGAAGAACGATTCGGACCTCATGCGTCGCTGGTACGCCAGCGAGCAGCTCGGACGGATAGGGAGCGGCGTTGATGACACGGACGACGAGGAGGCCGAAGAGGCCGCCGAGGAATCGGCAGGAGAGGCCGAGATCGGAAGCGTCACTCTTACCTTGAGCGAGAAGAGAGCCGTAAAGCAGCTCGTCAAACGTTTCACCGACCCGACGAACCCGTTGAAGGTTCTGATCGTCAACAACATGCTGCTGACCGGCTTCGACGCCCCGGTCGAGCAGGTGATGTTCCTTGACCGCGGCCTAGGAGCGTGGGTCACAATGCCCGCAGAGCGCCGTTTTGGCCCGTTTCAGGGGATCAATTCATCAGCGGCGATCGCTCGGATGGCCGCAGAACGGCTCTCAGAGCGTCGTTAATGAGACTGAGTATTACTGACCCACGCTCCTAGCGGGCCACAACCTCCTCCAAGCCATCGCGCGAACGAACCGGCCGATGCCCGAGCAGCAGAAGGCCTACGGCATCATCGTCGACTACTGGGGGGTCTTTGCCCACCTTGAGAGAGCACTGGCTGTGTTCAACTCCGACGATGTGGCCCATGCAGCGATCAAGGTCGACGAACTGCGTCAGCGGTTTCCCATCGCTGTAGCGGAGGCCCTTGCGGTCGTTGCTGGCTACCCCGCAGGCTCGTCGGCCGACAAGCAGGGCGCATGGTTGCTGGCTCGTCTTCAGAACGAGGAGCTCGACCACAAGTTCGGCGAGCGCTTCAGGCTAGCCGGAACCATCTACGAGACGCTCGCCCCGGACCCCGGGCTGCGCGACTACCTCGACGACTATCGCAAGCTCGTTGAGATCCACGCCCGTCTGCGGGCCGCTCGCTACGACACAGTCTTCGATCCGTCAGAACACATGGCGAAGACGACTGAGATCATCCAGTCGGCCGTCGACATCGCCGCCCTCAACGCCGAGCACGCCCTCGTGCTGATCGACGGCACGCTGCTCGACAAGCTCGCCGCAGACGGCTCCCTCACGCCGGAGGAGAAGGCCGCTCAGATCGAGGCGGCCGTGGTCCACGAAATCAAGGCTCGCCCGCACGACCCCGTCATGCAAGGGCTCTCTGAGAAGCTCCAGCAGCTGCGCGACCGGAAGGCAGCCGCCGACACACAGATCGAGAAGCTGCTCGCCGAGTACGAACAGCTTGTCCTCGAGCTGGACGACCATCGCGCGGCACCCGAACGGCTCGGCCTCAGCGAGGGCGGCTACGCCCTCTTCAATCTGGTCCGCGCGCGGTCGCCCGAGGCGGGCGAAGAGAGCACACTCGAGAGCGTCCGTCGTATCGACAGTCGGCTCGGAGAAGTCGCCGGCTTCGCCGGATGGCAGACCCGTGACGACGTTCGGCAGGCCGTCGGCAAGATCATCATCCAGGAACTCGCTCAGGATGAGGGCACCCGAGCGCTCGTCGTCGGCGGATTCGCCGACGACGCCGTTGGCACGCTCGTTGCTTTTGCGGAGCAGGCGTAGTGAGCCGCGCGCTCGTCGACCGCCCCTCGCGACAACTCAACTTGGGAGACTGCACGGTCGAGGTGCGCGTGCGCGAGTCGTCAACGGCGCGCACGACACGCATCCTGCTTGGTGCCCAGAGGCCACTGGAGATCATCGTCCCGGCTGGCACCGCTGCCGAGGAGATCAACGCCGCGCTCCGTGAGCGCCGCAGTTGGATCGCCGAGAAGCTCAAGCAAGTCGAAGCGGCACGCGACCGCCCGTTCGCATTGGGACTACAGCGATCAGGTATCGCATGGCTGCGCGGGAAGCCCGTGCGCGCCGATGCGGTGATCGCTGACCGTGCCACTGCTTCGGAGCAAGACGGCGTCCTGATCGTGCGCGGCCCGGACAATTCGGCTCGCGAGGAGGCACTAGCGCGTTGGTATCGCCGTAGCGCCAAGAACGCCATCGTCGAGGCGACCCAGTCGGAGGCAGCCCGGTTGGGGCTCGAGTTCGCCGCGGTCGCCATCCGCGACCAGCGGACGCGATGGGGATCTTGCTCGGCCAGCCGAAACCTGTCGTTCAACTGGCGGCTGGTGATCGTGCCGGAAGCAGTACTGCGTTACGTCGTCATCCACGAACTCTGCCACCTGCGCGTCCCGAACCATTCCAGACAATTCTGGCGCCAGCTCGAAGCCGCCGCCGCCGGCTGGCAGGAGCAGGCAGCCTGGCTTTCTGAACATGGGGCCGAGCTACGGGCATACCGCCCAGAGCTGTAGTACGAGATCGAGCCTCGTGCCGCGGTTCTCGGCCCGCTCAGGCGGCAGCGGGCAGGCGTGGGTCAGGCAGCTGATCCCAGGTGTAACCGTCGAGCTCCCTACCGCCAGCTTTTGGGGTGCGACCGCCCCACTGCTTGAAGAAGAACGCGACGCGCTGCGCCTCGCATCGGTCGCGCAGGTCTCGGATCCAGTCGGCCTGGACCGCTCGGTGGCGAGCACCGGACTCGCCGCCGGCGATCAGCCAGTGAATCCCGGTGAGGTCGAGTCCTTCGAGGGGGCCGAGCAGCGGTTCCGCCGAGATGAAGCGCACCTGTGCGTCTATCTGACGGAGGGTGTCAGCGCGATGAACGAAGCGGCGATTCTCGATCGAGACGCCAATCCAGATGTTCGGGTGCCACGTCAAGATTGGTGCGAGCTCGGCAAGACGCTCTTGGCGTTTGGTGAGGATCTGGAACGTGTGGTGCGAAGCGCGGCCCATCACGTCGAAGACCTGCTCGATGTACTCGATCGGGATGCCCTCGTGGAAGAGGTCGCTCATCGAGTTGACGAAAATCATCCGGGGGCGCGTCCACTTCAGCGGCTGCTCCATGCGATGGGGCCAAAGCTGAAGGTCGAAACCAAGCTCGTATGGATGACCGGGGACGCCCCGCCACCGCTCGGCAAAAGTCTTGGCGTAACAGTGGGCGCAGCCCGGTGAGATCTGGTGACAGCCAGTCACCGGATTCCAGGTCGCCTCCGTCCACTCGATTGCGCTGTTGTCCGCCATGGTGTTCGTTTCGCCGGCCGCCGCCTGGTACCTCCCTCGATCCGAACGTATGTTCGGGACTGGTTCGGACGGAAGGATCGAATCGATCGCTTCTTGCGACCGGGATTATCGGGCGGGGAACCGCAGCCTTGCTCCGTCAAGGCCACGGGTCCCAGGGGCCCGCTGGATCTCTAAGTGCCCGGCTTTCTCCGCCGGCAACAGGGTCTTCCGTCGCAGGTGCTCCACACGAAACGGGGTTTCGATCCGGGTATAGCGCTCTGCCTCTGCGGTCGTAAACAGGTTGGCGCCGAACCTCGTGCGCAGGGCAGACAGCAGCGCTCCAGTGTCGACGCTTGGGCTAAAGAGGACCTCCTGACCGGTCTCGGTAGTCGCGGCGTAGGACGTGCCCGCGACCGGGTCGACTTTCCACATCGAGTCCTTAGCGAGGTCGAGTCCCCTGTCGTGTCCAACGCCGAAGACGAGCCGATAGTCGTTCCCGTCTTGCGTCCGAAGCTGAAACGAGCGCACATGCTGCACGGTCGGGTTCGCTGCAAGCTGCCGCTCGAAGAGGCTCAGCAGGAAAGCCCGCCTCTCGTCTCCTTCTAGGCTGATCGCGTCGCGCCAATCCTCACAGCCGAACAGCGAGGTCAAGGCCGCGTCCTGGCCGTGGCGCCCGACGAAGCGATGCACGTAGGAGAGGGGAACGAATATGAGCACCTCACAACGGGGAAAAGCGAGCAGGCGTCCCGTAAGGGACATCGAGGAGGTCGAGTAGCCAAACGGATCGATGAAGGCGAACGTCGGTATGAACGTGCGGCCGTGATCGGTGATTCTGTCCAGCAAAGCACCGAAGGTCGACTCGAACTCACCGTGTTCAATCCGCACCTTGACGTTGGTAGGCAGCGTTCCTAACGCGCTGATCTCCTCTCGAAGGCGGGCGACGCGGCCCGTGTGGTGCTCGATGAACAGGTAAAGGAACTCAACGGTGTCGAACCGGCTCCGCGCTGCGTGGGAGAGGAGGGCATCGAGCATGAGCAGCGGCGAGCCTGGCTCGCCGTGGGTGTAGCACCCGGGGCCGGCGAAGCCGTCAACGAGCAGAAGGCGCGCCGGGCTAGTGCGGTAGGTATGGGCTTTGAGCGTCTGCTGGGCCATAACGGGAATCCAGCCATCGAGGTACGAACGCAGCACTCGATGCTTCGCCGCGGTATGGGGCTCCTGATCCCAGACGATCGGATCGGCCATTACCGGGAGGATCGCCTTCAGCCCGGACGGCGTCGGGCTCATGGAGGTGTGCCCTCTGGCGTCCGCTGCGTGTCCGCGAGGCGAGTGGCGAATTGGGGCGCTTCGACCGCTCGGCGGCGTGACGCAGCCGTACCGTCGGGCGCGCGTCACTGACGTTGAGGTGGGGCCGGATCCCTGAAGATAGTGGTTAGTAGCGGATGAGATCGTTCAGCGATGACTGAGATCTGGTACTGTCCGTGCTTAACCGCTATTACAAGAGGAGGCTTCGATGGCAAACAGGGTCCGTTGTTCCGCGCTCGTCATCGCCGCGGCGGTAGCGCTCGCTGGCGCCGGCGCTCAGATGGCTGCGCTGCGGGCCGCAGGGCTGAACGGCACGGCACCGACGGGTGCGGGCGCGTTCAAGACGCTGATCTCGACCCTTACGAGCAACTGGGAATGGCTGATCGGAACCGGCGTCGGCCTGGTGCTGGTCCTGATCGCTGGACTGATGATCGCCGGTTCCCAGCGGGCTCCTGATCATCTGTTCCGGGTGATCGGGGGGATCATGCTGATCCTGATCGTGATCCCGGCGATCCTCGCCTGACGGGTCGCGGTCGACGATGCGTGCGGGCAGAACGATCGCGGTCGCGGCGGCGCTGGCTCTCGCCGCGTCGCTCACCGGCGCCGCCCCGGCGGCAGCATCGACCGGCTCCCACGTGCCCCTGGTCATGGGGGGAATCCTCGGGGACATCTTCGGGACGATCGGACACGCCGTTCTCGGCGCGTTCAGCTGGACGATCGGGCTGGCGAGCAAGTTCATCCTGACGACCGTCGGGGCGCTGGTGCGGATGCTGATTCCGCGCTCGTGGGCGAACGAGGGCGTTCAGATCATGGAGTGGATCGTCGCGATCCCGAACTACGCGGGCACAGTCACGAGCCCTACTGGCCACACGATCCACGGGTTCGCCGGCATCAACGGACTGCGCGATCTGTTCACCTGGATCGGCGTTGGTTTGCTCCCGCTGACGCTGGTGTACGGCACGACCCGCGCGATGATCGGTGAGCGCGGGCACGTAGCGGTGCCGATCGCGAGGGTCGTGGCGATCGCGGCGCTGCTGGTCTCCTATCCGTACTGGTGGACGGAAGCGGCCGCGATGACGGACACCGTCACGCACATGGTGCTCACGCTGCCCGCGGTCGTGACCGGCTTGCACAAGCTGATGCTCTACGCCGTCGACGGCGTCGCGTTGGGCGGCTGGCAGCTGGTCGACCTGGCGCTGATGGCGCTGGTGGCGATCGAGTTGCTGTCGCTGATCTTTCTGAAGGTCGTGCTGATCCTGCTCGGTGCGCTCCTGTACGCCACCGGGCCGATCACGATCGGACTCGTCGCGACCGACTCGGGCGCCGCCGTAGCGCGCGCGTGGGCGTCGGCCGTCGCGCTGCTGATCGCTGTGCCGGTCGTTTGGGCGACCCTGTTCGCGGTCGGCGCACTGCTTGTCGGGGATGCGGGCACAGCCGGGCCGCTGATCGCGGGGAACAGCTCGGTCGGATCGCTACTCGGCGGCGTGCTGCTTGCGGTCGCGGGCGCCGCGTCGCTGTGGATGTGCCTGCGCGCCGCGCGTGAGGCGATGGGATTGCTCCGGATGCAGCTCGGCGGGTTGCTCGCGCTCAGCCACCGCGGTTCTGGCGGCAGTGTGCGCACGCCGGCACCGCAGTCGACCGCCTCGAGCTCGCTGCGGCGCTTCGGCGCGCGGGTCGCGCAGGCAGCCGGTGGCGCCGGCGGCGAGTTGGCAGCTGCCGGGGCAGGAGGGGCGGCGGTCGTGCGCGGCGGCCGCGCAGTTGGCTATGTCGCCCGGCACGGGGTGCTCGGCACCGCGGCTGCCGGCGGCCGCGCGGCGGCGGGAGCGGCTGGTCCGCACGCCTCGGCGGTCGTGGGCCGCTCTCGGGCCGGCGCTGTCGCCGTGCGGATGGCGAAGGCGGGAACCGCGGGGTGGTACGCACCCCCAGGCGGCAAGCCGGCAACTCCGGGACCGACCGCAAACAGCACCACCCGCCAAGGGGGAGGGCGGGCGCAGGCTGGCCTCGGGTCAGACCGCGGGCGCTCGGCGCCAGCGGCGAGTAGCGGCGGCGCCTCGGCTCAGTCGGCCGCGCGCGCCGCGACTGGCTCGCAGCCGAGTCCCGGACAAACCCGTCCGGCCGCGCAGCGCGACGCTGCGCCTTCAGCGACACGTCCCGGTGCGCCCACCCCGCGCTCGCCGGAGATGCGCCCGCCGCGACCGGCCTCGTCGCCGAAGCCAGCGACCCGCAACTTCACACAGCCGCCTCCGCCGCCGCGGACTGGCAACCGTCCCGGACGGGGCAAGCGATGACCCCGACACTCCGGCGGTTGAACGACCGCGAGCGCTACTACGGCCTGACCTGGCCCGGATGGGTCGCGCTCGCTGTCTCGGGCGCCGTCCTTTACGGAGCGGTGCGGGTCTCACCGTTCGGGCTCCGCGCGACCGTGACCGTCGTCGTGCTGGTGCTCGCGTTCGTCGCGAGCGTCGCGCTCGCGCTGCAGGGCCAGACGATCGGCCCCGGCCGCTACCTGCTCGCGCTCTACCGGTACCGCCGGCAGCCCAAACAGTTTGCGCCACCAACCGAGCCGGACAGGTACGGCCTCGTCCTCGACGCCGCTCCGGATTCGGAGGTTGAGCTCGAGCCCGTGCTCGAGGGAGTCGGCACGTGAGCGGGTCGCTCGCGCAGCTGTTGCCGGTTTCGCTCGTCGAGCCTGACGGGTTGATCGTCACGACCGCTGGCGCGTATGTGCGCCTGATCGAGTGCGAGCGGGTCCCGAACGCCGTCACCGCTGACCCGACGACGCTTGCGACGATCGAGCGCGCCTACGCGAACGTGTGCCGCGCGATCCCCGACCACCAGGGGATCGTCGTCTACGCCCAGACAGACCCGGTCCCGATGAAGGAAGCACTCGCCGGGGATCTCGAGCTGGCTCAGGCGGCCGCGGCTGCCGATCGGGCCGGCGGGCACGACGAACTCGCGGGCGCGCGCGAACTACTGCTGGAGGCAACGACGCAGACCGTCCTCGCCGCAGCCGGCGCCGAACAGCCCGCCATCGCCGCGCGCTGGTGGGTCGCCGTCCCATATCTCCCGCGCCTAGAGGATCCGCGGGAGCAGCTCAAGGCGCTCGCCGCCAGGTCACGCGGCCGAACGATGCTGTCGGGACATCGCGACGCGGCCGACGACAGCGTCCGGGTCACCTCGCAGATCGAGGCCGCGCTGCGCGCGGCCGGGATCGAGACCTACCTCCTTGACGGGACGCAGACGCTCGCGCTGCTGTGGGAGCGCTTGCACCCAGCGGCCGATGAGGAGTGCGATTTCCTGGCGCTCGCGGCTGGCTGCGAAGTCGCCGAGGCCACCACTGTCGAGGAGGCGCGTGGCGCACGTCACCGGCTGGTGACAGCATGCTGCGAGGGCGCCGACTGCGGGATCGACGCCAGCGAAGATCCCGGCTGGTTGCGCCACCGGGACGGGACCCTCGAGGAGATCCTGCACCTCGGATCGCCGCCCCTCCACACCGACCCGTCGTGGCTCTCCCACCTGCTGTGCTGCCCACTTCCGGCGACGCTCGCCGTCCACATCTCCGTGGGCGGCCGTGCTCGCGAGCAGGCGCGGCAACGCAGACGGTGGAAGCGGCTGCGCGCCGCGGTGCTCTACAAGGAGCGCCGCGCCCGGCTCGTGGGGTCCGACGAGCAGGAGGCACTTGAGGAGGCCGCCGTTGTCGACGCCGAGCTCGCAGCGGAGATCGGCGCCAGCGTGTACCGGGTCGGGATCTACTGCTCGATCCGCGACCCGCACGGCCGCCTCGAGCAGTTCAACCGGACCGTCAAGCAGACCGCCGCCGAGTTTCACGCCCTCACGAACGCCCGGGTGATCCGCGGCCGGAGGCTGTGCCTGCCCGGGTTCACGTCCACGCTGCCGCTCGGCATCGACGAGCTGCGCGCTACCCGTAGCTACGCGCAGCGGAACATCGCGCACTGCGTCGCGCTGACCTCAAGCCGCTGCGGCTCGCCAGGCGGGGTGATCGTGGGAACCGCCGATCCGGGCGGCACGCTCGAGCGCGCCGACCCCTTCGATCCCGTCCACCCGCGCCGGGTGACGCTGATCGTCGGCCCGTCCGGCGGCGGCAAGACCGTCCTGACCAACGCGCTGTGCCTGCGCTACATCGCCCAAGGCGGTCGCACGTTCATCCTCGACCGCTCCTCCACCCCCGACGAGCACGGCAACACCCAGGGCACCGGCCACTACGACACTCTCGCGTCGCTGATCCCAGGCTCCCGCCGCGTCCAGGTTGGCCACGCCGGCGGCGACGTCATCTGCCCGTGGGACGTCTCAGACCCCGCCCGGGTGCCCGCGCACAAGACCGAGCTCCTGCTCGCGTTGCACGCGTTGCTGATCGGGCACGCGCACGACCCCGAAGGCCGCGTGCGCACCCTTGACTCCGACGAGGAGACGCTCATCCGGACAGGCATCGAAGCGGCGTACACGCGCTCGGCGTCGACGGGCGAGCGCCCGCGCGAGCAGCTGCTGATCGACGCCCTCTCAGACCGCGCCTCAAGCGGCCAGCTCAGTGGCGCCAACGCCGACCGGCTGCAATCGCTGCTGTTGCGCCTCGAGCCCTACGGCGAGCGCGGGTCGCTTGCGCACATCGCCGACCGAGCCACCACGGTGCCGCAGGACACGCCGCTGACCCTGTTCGATTTCACCGGCCTCTCCGAGCGGCTCACACCCGCGCTGATGCTCGCCACGGTTGAGTACGTCGAGCGCCAGGTGCAGCGGCTGCGCCGCGCGCGCGTCGAGGGACGGCTCGATCACCTGGGCGCGTGGGCGGGCAAGTGCCAGCTGACCATCGAGGAAGGCTGGGCGCTCACACAGTCACCGGCGGCCGGGGCGTGGCTGAACGAGTACGCGCGCCGCTCGCGCCACTACGCGCTCTGGTTGATGTTCGTCTCCCAGCACTTCCGCGACCTCGCAAACGAGCAGGGCCGCGCGCTACTGGCCAACGGTGCGCTCTCGTTCTGCTTACCGAACGATCGTGACGACCTCGAGCACGCCCGCGAGCCGCTCGGCCTCTCTGACACCGACATCGAGCAGATTCAGCAGCTCCCCAAACGGCAAGGCGTCTACTCGACCGTGTACATGGTCTCCGCCCGAGGCCGCGGCGCCGTCCGCGTCGCGCTCGGCGACCTCGAGTACTGGATCTGCTCGTCAGACCCAGAGCACGACCAACCCAGACGCGCCGCCGCGCTCCGCGACGCCGCTGACAACCCCTGGGAAGCGCTGAACCTGCTGTGCACCCCGGCCTGGCACGAGCGCTACCGCCAAGCCCACGGAGCCGCAGCTTGACCGACGCGGCCACGATCCCCGTCGCCCCGCCAACACGCCGCAGCGCAGCGCCGCGATGGGGGGCGGCCGGCGCGCTCCTGTTCATGCTGCTGATCGCTCCGGTGGTGCTGTTCGCCGGCGCCGGCAACCCGCCCTGCCCGACCGCAGCGACCGGGCCCCTCAGCAACCCGGCCGGCGGCCCGGCGCCGGGTGGCATGTATGCCGCGCCGCTGCAGCTCAAGCCAGGTCGTTGGTACGAGGTCGGCGCGACCGAGTACGGCGGGCCCGCGGACCCCACCTCGTCGAGCTCCGGATCGATCGGTGGAAGCCAGGGCTACCTGCCCGCTCACCCGGACACGTTCGCCGAGCTCTCCGTGCTCGATCACAACCCCGCGAACTCCGGCGCGTTCACGTTCGCCGACGCCAACGCGCTCAACACCCTCCCATACCTGACCGGGCTGATCATCGCCAACGGCAGCGCGAAGCGGATCCTCCACAAGCGCGACATCGGCTACGGCCAGGGCCCCGGCCAGTTCATCCCCAACGGCCAGCCCTACCGCCTCGATGTCTGGTGGCAATCGGCCGGCCCGCTCGGCGTCTCCAAGAACGCGGTCAGGATCACGCTCGCACCACCCGTCGGAGCCGGGAACGTGCTCGGGCAGACACCGGCGCCCAGCGCCAGCATGAACACCAGCGCCAGCCCAGTCTGCGACCAGCTCGCCGCGACCGGGACGCTGCAGCTGACGCCCGGCCAGCAAGCGCGAATCCTGCCCGACGGGACCGCGGCCGCACCACAGACCTC
Source organism: uncultured Solirubrobacteraceae bacterium (assembly GCA_963816005.1). Classification (GTDB taxonomy): domain Bacteria; phylum Actinomycetota; class Thermoleophilia; order Solirubrobacterales; family Solirubrobacteraceae; genus Palsa-465. Next base: position 34,981 of record CAWFKF010000105.1, read on the forward strand.
GCCAACCGCGGTGAAGCTCGCGATCGCCGCCGCCAACCAGATCCACACCAAGCCCTACCCGTCACCAGACGTCCACTACGGATCGCTCACGCAGCTCTGGCCCGCGTATGACTGCTCGGGGGCGACGTCGTACGTGCTCTACAGGGCCGGGCTTCACAACTCCTGGCCCGACGTCTCAGGAACCTTGGAGAGCTGGGGGGTGAGCGGGCCGGGGAAGTGGATCACCGTGTACGCCAACTCCGGTCACACGTGGATCGTGATCGCGGGGCTCGCGTTCGACACCGCCGACTACGGCGGCCCGAACATCCCGGCCGGCTCCGGGCCTCGCTGGCGGCAGAACCCGACCGGCAACCTCGCCGACGGCCTCTCCTACTACGTCCGCCACCCGCCAGGCCTCTGAGCGATGAACCCCACATTCCTCACCAGTGCCGTTCCAGCCGTTCTGATCGCGATCGCGGTCGGCGGCTGCGGACTCACCGACCCCTACCAGAGCTCCACCGCTCGCACGACCACGACCGCACCAGTAGCCACGACCAGCGCACCGGCTGACTGGCGCGACCCAGCACCCGAGCGCGGCGGGACGATCCCCACACAAGCTCAGGCTGTCCAGCACAGGCTCGCCAGCGGCGCCGCTCGCCCGACTCCCCAGGCGGCGCTCACGCGCTACGCCGCGTTGTATCTCAACTGGGATGCCGACCGCGTGATCGGGCTCCAGCGCCAGCTGGCGTCGATCTCGCTCGGGCAGGCCCGCGCGCAAGCGCTCCAAGCCGCCGCCAGCGCATCCCGCGACCCGCAGCTCACGGCCAGCCACCTCGCGAACCGCGGCCACGTCATCGCGATCGCGCCCGGGCAAGGCAACGCAGCCGGCGAATGGGTGATCGTCACCAGCGAGCAAACCAGCGGCGAACCCGACTATCAGGGCCTTCCCCAGACGCTGCACATCATCTACGCCCAACTGACCAGCACCAGCCGCGGGTGCGTCGTAAGCGAATGGGCACCGCAGAACTGACCAGTAAAGCGGGCCCCCCGCTCGCTTGTGCTGTCGAGCACCCTCGCGCTCGCGCGCACGCTCGGCGCGTCGCGGTTGCCTACGCCGGCCTGTGGACGTTCACATGCGCCGGCGTGCTTGTCGGCGCTGCCGCGCCCGGCCTGGCGCCCGGCGGCCACCCACACCCGACGCTCCACGGCACGCCCGGCGAAGTCGCGTCGATCGCGATCGCCAACGCCAGGGTGCTGTCCGCGCCGTTCCTGCTGGCCCTATTCCGCTTCCCATCCGACCGACGCTCGCGCCAACTCGGGGACCTGCTGGTCGTCGTGCTGCTCGGCGGGAACGCGCTGCGCGTCGGGCTCGCGCTGGGCCGTGACCGTGGCGCCCTCCTGCCCTATGTGCCTCAGCTACCCCTCGAATGGCTCGCCGCCGCCCTTGCGGCGGCCGCTTGGCTGACGCTGCGAACCGGTGCCCGAAAGCGCACGGGTCTTGCCTACGTCGCTGCTGTCCTCGTCCTTGTCGCGGCCGCTGCGGCGATCGAGACGATCTGCACCCGCACGCCGCCGCCCGTGAGCACACGTTCCAGGTCGAGGGGTCGACCGGGGCGCTGCGTTCACCCGGTCCGATCTCCGTGCGGAAGGCCGGAGGTGGTTTGTCTGCGCCGGATCGTGCGCCGGCGCCGGCTCTCGCTTCAAGGTCGCTTCGCTCCCTTCCCCTCGCTGTCGCTCGGTTCCGCTCGGCCGTCTGGCCGGCGCTGCCGGACTACGTCAACCACCCCCGGATCCCGCAAAGGAGGGACCAGGAATGAACGCAGTGCACCTGATCGGACGGCTCACCCAGGACGTCGAGCTCCGCGAGCGCGGCGAGACGAAGGTGGCGCAGCTGCGCCTCGCGGTGCCGCGCGGCCGCGACAAGAATGGCGAGGACCGCGGCGCGGACTTCGTCGACGTCGTGTGCTTCGGCCGCCAGGCCGAGGTCTGCGCCAACTACCTCGGCAAGGGACGGCGGATCGCCGTCGAGGGCCGCCTGCACCACGACGAGTGGGACGGCGAGAACGGCCGCCGCCAGAAGCTCGAGGTGATCGCGCAGAGCGTCGAGTTCCTCGACTCCAAGCGCACCGGCGGCGAGGCCTCCGAGGAGGCCGAGCCGGTCGCCGCATAGCCAGCGCCGGCAAGCGCGGGACGCCCCCAGCAGCGGGGCGTCCCGCCAGCCTCGCCCGGACGCGGAACAGAACGCCATGACACACCCCACAAACATCACGCCACAAGCGAAAGCGGCGGGGGACTTGCCGGCCGAGCACGATCTCGACGCGCCGGAGGATCCCTGGCTTACGCTCGCCGAGATCGCCGCCGAGTTGCGCGTCCATCCCGCGACGGTCCGGCTTTGGATCGCTCGGGGACGACTACCCGCCACTCGCCCGGGGCAACGAAAGCTGCTGGTCCGCCGCTCGGACGTCGACCGGATGATGGGCCAACGCGGCAGCCGCAGCAGGGCGCCGGTATCGCTCAGCGACAGAATCGACGCGCTCGAGCGCCACCTGCACACCCTGTACTCGCAGCGCGCCGGAACGATCGAGCCCGGCGAGGACTGGGGATGGTGCGCCGCCTGCGGGCGCAACACCGTCTTTCCCTGCGAGGGCGAGGACACCTGTCGCGCTTGTGCCGCCGAGCTAGCCGCCGACCGCGCCGGGTGGCACCGATGACCGCGACCGCGGCTGCGAGCCGGGGACTCGCCCGCCCGGATGATTGCCGCCGCTGCGCGCCGGCGCAGGGGGCCGATCGAGCCCCCGACCCGCAAGGAGCGGCAGTCGTGCCAACCACCTTCCACGAGCAGCTCGCAGCCGCCGAACGCGCTCGCCACGCCCGCCTGCGCCGGCTGTGGCAGATGCCCCCGGAGCAGCGCGTCGCGGCGATGCGACGCGGCGAGCTAACCCTCGAGCAACTCGCCGCCTGGAGCGCCCGGCACCCTGAACAGGTGCCGATGCTGAACGGCGAGTTCGAGTGGATCGCGATCCGTACGCCCGAGGTCTGCGAATGACCACCCGGCTCCGATCACACGAGTTGGCCGGTGTGTTCGCATACGAACACACCGACATTCCCCGCGGGCCTGACGATCCGCGAATGGCGGCAGCTCGACGCGCAGCAGCGACGCCGCCGGCGGCGGCTGCGGGCGCTGCGGCGGCGATCCAGATGAGCGGCTACCGGGTGATCGTCGTCGAGCACCGAACCCGCGGCCTGGTCGACAGCGACGGCACCATCTACATCAGCCCGACGCAGACCGAGCAGCAGGCACGATGGCTGATCACGCTGCTTGCCGGCGCCACCGCAGCTGCGGGCGGACGCGGGCCGTGGCGCCAGCCGGTGGCGGGCGGCCAGCGCATCATCGAGCTGGAGCGTCAACGATGACCGCACCTGGCGATTCGGGTCGTCAGCTCGGGCGCTACCTCCGGGTGATCGCCGGCGACCGTCGCGGCAACGAGCTGCTCGAGATCCGATACGCCCCAGGCGACGGCAGGATGCGCCGCCGGTTCATCCCAATCCGGCGGCTGGACGCCGCCGCGCGAGCGATCCGGTCGCTCGCGCCCCGCAGCGACGTCTACTGCGGAGTGCTGCTGCGCTCACACCGCGCCGGCGGCCGCGACGCCGTGACCAGATCGCACCTCGCGTTCGTAGAGGTCGACTTTGTCGACGCGCTCGACCGGCTGCAGCGGTTCGCCACGACGCCGACCATGATCGTGAGCTCCGGGACCGCTGGGCACGCGCACGCTTACTGGCGGCTGCGCACGCGGGTGGGCGCGGTCGAGCTCGAGCAGACCAACCGCACGCTCGCGACGCACCTCGGCGGCGACCTCGCAAGCGTCGACGCCGCGCGGATCCTTCGGCCCGCCGGCACCCTCTCCCACAAGCACCGACCGCCAGCGCCAGTCGAGCTGCTGCACCTCGACGGGGCCGCCCATTACGAGCTCGCCGAGCTCGTCGACGGCCTGACGCCGGCGCCCTCACGACCGGCCGCGGCCGCCGGCGGCCGGGAGCGGGCTGCACGCACTGAGCTCGACGAGCTGCTGCTTGCGATCCCCGCCGCCAGCTATGTCCGAGAACTCGCCGGGCTCGAGCCTCGCCGCGACGGCAAGGTCAACTGCCCGTTCCATACCGACAACGACCCCAGCCTCCAGCTCTACGAGGACGGCAGCTTCTACTGCTACGGCTGCGGCGCCGGAGGCAGCATCTACGACTTCGCCGCGAGAATGTGGAGCCTCGACACGAAGGGGCGCGCGTTCCTCGAGCTCCGCGCGCGCCTCGCCGACTCCTTGTTGCTCATGCAGGTTTCCAAAATGAAACGCAGTTTCAAGTCGCAGTTTCCAATCGGCGACCTGGTTTCCAATCGCCGCTGCGGTCGTCGGCTTGGCGAGGACGGCGACCGGCCATCTGTCTGAGCTCAGCT
>CAWFKF010000106.1:0-132192 GCA_963816005.1 uncultured Solirubrobacteraceae bacterium
GTTTTCGAGACCGGCGCATTCAACCGCTCTGCCACCTCTCCAGGCGGGCGAGGAAACTTAGCGCCATTGGCGCCGGCGGGGGGCGTCAGCGCCGCGGAGCGAAGAAGCTGCGCAGGAGGTCCGCGGACTCTTCGGCCAGCAGGCCGCCCACGACTTGGGGGCGGTGGTTCAGGCGCGGCTCGTCGAGCATGTCGAACACGCTCCCGGCCGCGCCGGCCTTGGGGTCGGTGGCCCCGAAGATCACGCGGGGCAGGCGTGCGAGCACGATCGCGCCGGCGCACATGGCGCACGGCTCGAGGGTGACGTACATGACGGCGTCGAGCACGCGCCAGCTGCCGAGCGACCGCGCGGCTTCGCGCAGCGCGATCATCTCGGCGTGGGCGGTCGGATCCGCGCGGATCTCACGCTCGTTGTGGCCGGAGCCGATCACCTCGCCCTCGCGCACGATCACGGCTCCGATGGGCACGTCCTCGTGTTCGAGCGCACGTTCGGCCTCGCGCAGGGCAAGGCGCATGAAGTACTCATCGCGCGGGAAGAAGTGTGAGGCCACGGGTGGGCGGGCGGGTCGGTACCGTCTGGCGGGGACCAACAGAGAAACTTTCCAGGGTCCGATGATGTCTTAAGCGTGGCGCGGTCGTCACTGCGCCGCGCCCCAGTCCCGTGATCTCCTCCTCCAATCTCCGCCGACTCGCAGCGTCGGCCCTCACGATTGCCCTTGCTCTCGCGGGGGCGGCCGCGGGCGCGCGCGCGGCGGACTACGTGCCCGGCGAGGTCGTCGTCGGCTACAGCGCCGTCCCCACTGCGCAGATGACGCGAGCGATCAATGCCCGCGTGGGCGCACGCTCGCTGCCGGTCGCGCCGGCACCGGGCGAGCATGTCCTGAAGCTGCCGCCGGGGATGGGCGTCGCTCGGGCGATCGCCCGGCTGCGCAGCCAGCCCGGCGTCACCTACGCGGTGCCGGACTTCATCGCCCACGCCGACGGCATCTATGTGCCCGATGACCGCGGGACCTCCCGTGTCCGCGGGGGCTGGGAGAGCCTGCAGTGGAACTTCCTGCCCGGGGCCGGCGTCGACGCTCCGCTGGCGTGGGCGAACCTGATCGCCGACCGCCGACCCGGCGGGCGCGGCGTCACGGTTGCGGTCCTCGACACCGGGGTGGCGTACCGGAACTGGCGTCAGTACCGGGAGTCGCCCGACTTCACCGGCACGCGTTTCGTCGCGCCGTACGACTTCGTCTCGCACAACGCCTTCCCGCTCGACCGCGAGGGGCACGGTACGTTCGTCGCGGGCACGATCGCCGAGACGACCAACAACGGATTCGCCGTCACCGGGCTCGCGTACGGCGCGTCGATCATGCCCGTCCGCGTCCTCGACGCCGACGGAACGGGCGACGCGACCACGATCGCCCGGGGGATCCGCTACGCCGCCGATCACGGAGCCCAGGTGATCAACCTGAGCCTCGAGTTCTCGCTCGACGTCTCGCCGGCCGACATCCCCGACATCATCAGCGCGATCCGGTATGCCCACCAGCACGACGTCGTCGTCGTCGCGGCGTCCGGCAACGAGGGCGTCGAGCAGCTCGCCTACCCGGCGCGCGCCCCGCTGGTGATCTCGGTCGGCGCCACCACCCGCGACCGTTGCCTGGCCGATTACTCCAACGGCGGCCCGGGGCTCGACCTCGTCGCTCCGGGTGGCGGCGACGACACGAGCCTGCTGCAGGATCCCAACTGCCACCCCGACCGCGAGCTGCCGACGATCTACCAGATGACGCTCACGAACCCGTCGGACCCGAACCGCTTCGGATTGCCGGACGGGATCTACGGCACCTCGATGTCGGCGCCGCACGTTGCGGCCACGGTCGCGCTGGTGATCGCGAGCCGGGTCCTCGGCCCGCACCCGACTCCGAGCCGGCTGCTCACCCGGCTGGAGACGACCGCGCAGCATCTCGGCGGGCGCTGGCCGAACCCGGACTACGGCTACGGGCTGATCGACGCGGGCGCGGCCACGGCGCCGATCGCCGGGCTGGCGCGGGCGCGCTGATCGGGCTGCTCAGGCCCGGCTGGCCAGAGCGACAATTCAGACTCGGCTCGGACGGACCGAGAGCGATGTTCTCATGGAGCGCCCGCGTTAGCCTACCTGGCTACCGCCGCCGCGTTGAAAGGCGGACGGACCCCGCTACGTCGTGCGCACCACCAGCACCGAGCACGGCGCGTGGTGGGAGACCTTGTTCGGCACCGAGCCGAGCAGGAAGCGCTTGGCGCCGGTCATGCCCTTGTTGCCGACTACGATCAGGTCCGAGCGCTGCTCCTCGGCCACGTCGAGGATGGCGTCCGCCGCGTCGCCCTGGCGGGCGTACGTCTCGACGTCGGTGACGCCCGCGGAGTGGGCTTCGTCGGCGGCCTCCTGCAGTAGCACGAGCACGTCCTCACGCGGGTTGACCATCCACTGGAGGTCCTTGGGCACCTCGACCCTCTCGTTGCGCAGACGCGAATCGGAGACCGGCTCGTAGGCGCTGACGATCTGCAACCTGGCGCCCAGCTGCCGGGCGAGATCGATGGCGTAGCGGACCGCCGTGGTGGCGGTTTGCGAGCCGTCGGTGCCGACGACGATCGAACCGAACATCCGGGCCTCCTGAGCTGAATCGGGGACGAGTGATGGTAGGCCAGCGGTCAGGCCAGCTTTGTGATCGCGATCACCATCCCCGCCACGACGAAGACGAGGATCGCGACTTGCATCCAGACCCAGGAACGAGGCATCCACACGTACGCTAGCGCGGCGCCGAAACGGAGCCGCCGCCGGCCGCCGGAGCCCGTTCCCAGAACGTCGCACATATTGATGGTCCATGCCGCTTCGCGCGGGCGCGCGCCCGTCGCCCCCGCGCTCCCACGACCACCGCCTCTATCGTCCCGGGCGATGGCGCAGCCGCGACTCAGCCCGGCGCTGAAGGCCGTCAGCGACGCGGTGCTGGCGGTGGCCTCGCAACGATCGGTGGACGAGGTGCTCCAGCGGCTGGTCGACTCGGCGCGCGAGCTGGCTGGTGCGCGATATGCGGCGCTCGGGATCCCGGACGGCGAGGGCGGCTTCCGGCGGTTCCTCGTCTCCGGGATGGACGACGAGCTGATCGCGGCGATGGGTCCGCTGCCCCGCACGCATGGACTGCTCGGCGCGATGCTCGAGGCCCCGGAGCCGTTTCGCTCCGAGGACATCCACACGCACCCGCGGTTCCACGGCTGGTGGCCGGACCGGCATCCGGACATGCGCTCGTTCCTCGGCGTGCCGATCGTCTCGCCCGACGGCGTGATCGGGTCCTTCTATCTCACCGACAAGGAGGGTGGCCGCTCGTTCGGGTCCGAGGAGCAGGAGCTGATCGAGCTGCTGGCCGCCCACGCCGCGATCGCGATCACCAACGCGCGGCTGTACGAGCGCAGCCGCGAGCTGACGATCCTCTCCGAGCGCAACCGGCTCGCGCTCGAGCTGCACGACGTGGTGAGCCAGAAGCTGTTCAGCCTGATCCTGAGCGCCGAGGCCGCGGCGACGTTGATCGACCGCGACACGGACGCCGCCCATGCCCAGGTGCAGCGACTCCAGGAGCTGGCGCGCGAGGCGCTCGAGGAACTGCGTTCGCTGATCCTCGGGCTGCGGCCACCCGAGCTCGAGCGCGACGGCCTCGCCGGCGCGCTGCGCAAGGAGGTCGGGATGCTCGAGCGCCTGCACGGCGTCGAGATCGAGCTGCGGCTCGACGGATCCGCCGAGGCCGGTCCCGAGCGCGACGGCGACGTGCTGCGGATAGCGCAGGAGGCGATCCACAACGCGCTTCGCCACTCGGGCGCCGGGCGCATCGCGGTGGTGCTCGAGCGGACGGCCGGTGGGATCGTGGTCCAGGTCTCCGACGACGGTTCCGGCTTCGACCCCGAGGACCCCGAGCTGCGCTCCCGGCACCTCGGCCTGACCTCGATCGAGGAGCGCGCCGCCGAGCTCGGCGCCCGGCTGCAGATCCGATCGGCCCCGGGTCGGGGAACGGTCATCGCACTCGAGGTCGCGGGCGATGGCTGAGCCGATCCGGGTCCTCCTGGTCGACGACCACGCGGTGGTGAGGGAGGGTCTGCGCGCGTTTCTCGAGCTCCAGGACGGGATCGTCGTGGTCGGCGAGGCGGCCGACGGGGAGCAGGCGATCGAGGCGGCTGGTCGCCTGCGACCCGATGTCGTGCTGATGGACCTGGTGATGCCCCGGCTCGACGGCGTGGGGGCGATGCTCCGGCTCCGCGATGAGGTGCCCGGGAGCCGCGTGATCGTGTTGACCAGCTTCGCCGAGGACGACCGGCTGCTGCCCGCGATCCGGGCCGGAGCGGCCGGCTACCTGCTCAAGAACGTCGAACCGCGGGACCTGGCCCGAGCCGTGCGGGCAGCGCATGCCGGCGATGCGCTGCTCGATCCCATGGTCGCCGCGCGCCTCGTGGACGAGATCGCGTCCACGGCCTCGGTCCGGCCCGGACTCGACATCACGCCGCGCGAGGCCGAGGTGCTGGACCTGATCGCGCGCGGCTACTCGAACAAGCGGATCGCGCTCGAGCTGGCGATCTCGGAGAAGACGGTCAAGGCTCACGTCGGCCGTGTGCTGGCCAAGCTCGGGGTCGCCGATCGCACGCAGGCCGCGTTGCTGGCGGTGCGTGAGGGGCTCGGCCGCCCCGCCTCGTAGACCCCGCCCGCACCACCTCGCTTCAACACCGTAGAAACCCGCAGCCAGAACGGGGCGCGCAACGGTGCGTGGCACCGGCGCATCTACCGAACAGATTGTTGTATGCGCCACAACACCACTCAACGACACGGGCACCGACTGCGCCGGCGCCAGGACACCGATCACCGGACCGCGACGGAGCGTAGGGTCGCGGCCTGGGAGGCGAACGTCGACGTCGCCCCCGGATCCGACAACGAGCTCTACTCGCGACGCGAGCAGCCCGTCCGGCTGACGCCGTCGGAGGTGCGAGTGAGCGTCGTGATCCCGGCCCGCAACGAAGCCAGGAACCTCCGCTACGTATTCTCGCGGCTGCCGGCCGGACTCCATCAGGTGATCATCGTCGACGGGCATTCGGTCGACGACACGCCGCAGGAGGCGCTCCGGCTGCGGCCCGACGTACAGATCGTCCATCAGACGGGCAAGGGGAAGGGCGACGCGCTGAGCGCCGGCTTCGAAGCCTGCACCGGCGACGCGATCGTGATGCTCGACGCGGACGGGTCAACCGACCCGAGTGAGATCCCGCGCTTCATCGCGGCACTGTGCGCCGGTGCGGACTTCGTCAAAGGCTCGCGCTACGCGCCGGGAGGTGGCAGCAGCGACCTGACGCCCACGCGCCGGCTCGGCAACGCCTTCCTCAACTGGCTCGTCAACTCGCTCTTCGGCACGCGCTACACCGACCTCTGCTACGGCTATAACGCGTTCTGGCGCCGCTGCCTGCCCTACATCCGCCTTGACGTCCCCGGGTTCGAGGTCGAGACGCTGATGGCGGTGCGGGTCGCCCGGGCGGGCCTCCTGATCCACGAGGTCCCGAGCTACGAGCGTCCCCGGCTGGAAGGGCTCAGCAACCTGAGCGCCATTCGCGACGGACTGCGGATCCTGCGCACGATCATGCTCGAGCGGCTCCGCGTCTCCCAGCGGCGCACGCTCGACGCGCTGCTCGAAAGGAGTCCGACCCGATGAAGATCGTATTCCTCACCCCGGGCTACGGCGGCGCGTCCGGTGTGCTCGGCCGTCACGTGCAGGCCCTCGCATCGGCCACCGCGCACGCCGGCGCGCAGGTCGAGGTGCTCCTGTACGCGGGTCACGGCGATCATCTGCCGGCCGACGAGGAGGGCATCTCGGTCCGGCGCTTTCCGTCCTGGATCCCGGCCCACGACTATGCGCTCTCCGGCAGGCTGTGGTCCTACCTGCGCCATCACGCCGACGACTTCGATCTCGTGCACGCGCACGGACAGCGGATGCTGCCCGCCATGCTGCTGACCGAGGGGGACGCGCGCCACGTGATCTTCACGCCGCATTACTACGCCTCCGCCCAGCCGCACCTGCGCAACCTGGTCCAGGGCCGGCGTCACCGACTCGATCACCGGGTGTTGTCCGGCGCCGAACGGGTGCTCTGCATCTCCAAGAGCGAAGCGCTCCAGGTGCGCCGCTACGCCCCGAACGCCGCCGTGCGGATCGTCCCCAACGGATTCGACATCGACGCGATCGCCGGCGCGGAGCCGTTCCAGGTCAAGCGGCGCATGATCCTGACCGTCGACCGGTTGACGCGATGGGCGGGCGTCCACCGGATCATCTCGGCGCTGCCGGCACTGGGACCGAACTACGCGGTGGTCGTGGCGGGCAACGGCCGCGGCCGCGGCATGCTCGAGGCGCACGCCGACTATCTCCAGGTCGCCGACCAGGTGCGGTTCCTCGGCGCGGTGAGCGACGACGTGCTGCATCGCTGGCTGCGCACCGCCTCGGTGATCGCGACCCTGAAAGAGGAGAGCCTGTGGGGTGGGACGCTGCTCACGGCGGCGTGCGCCGGGGCGCCGATCATCGCCTCCGACATTCCGGCGAACCGCGAGGCCGCGGCCCAGACGAGCCGGGACGGCACCGAGTTCGTCTCCCGGCGCGCATCGCCGTTCGCGATCGCTGATGCAGTCCGGCGCCTGACGGCGCCCGGCAGCAGTTCCAGCGCCGACCTGGTGCCGAGTTGGGAGAACGTGGGCGAGCGCACGGTGTCGATCTATGCCGAGCTGCTGCGCCATGAGCACTGATCTCACCGCTCCGGCCGGGGTCATCGTCGAGTGCGAGGTGGCGGAGGGCATCCCGGCGATCGCCTCGCCACGCGCCGGCACTCCCGCGCTGGTGCTGGTCCGGATCTTCACCGAGCCGGTTGGGATGCTGCGCCTGCCCCTCCCGGCACAGGGCCTGACGCCACACGAGCTCTCGAGGGCGATCGCGGCCGAGCTCGAGCCGGAGCTGTGCGCGCGCCTCGAGGACTGCGGGCTGCGCTTCGCCGGTGAGCTGCCGGTCGACGGACTGGAGCCCCCACGGCTTCCAAGTTTCCTGAGCAGCCGGGAACGCGTCCTACGCGACGGACCGGAGATGACGGTGGCAATCTGCACCCGTGACCGGCCCGAAGGCCTCGCGACGCTGCTGGACAGCGTGCACGCACAGATGTATCCGCGCCTGCGCACGGTGGTCGTGGACAACGCACCCTCCGACGAGCGCTCCCTGCGGCTCGTGTCCGAGCTCGCCCGCGACCGTGACATCGAGTATGTGACCGAGCCCCGTCCCGGCCTCTCATGGGCGCGCAATCGCGCGATCGAGGCCACGGACGGCGAGGTCCTGGCCTGGCCGACGACGACGAGATCGTCGATCGCTGGTGGGCTGCGGAGCTGGCCCGGGGCTTCGTCGAGGTCCCGGAGGCCGGCGCGGTCAGCGGGCCCGTCATCCCCCTGGAGCTCGAGACGCAGAGCCAGATGTGGTTCGAGGAGTACAACGGCATTCGCGCGAGTCGGGGCTTCGCGCGTGCCGTGCTGTCGCCGGCGACCGTGCACGACCAGAGCCCGCTGTATCCGCTGCCGCCGTTCGGCTGCGGCGGCAACATGGCGTGGCGCCGCGAGGCGCTCATGCGGATCGGCGGCTTCGACTGCGCGCTCGGCGCCGGGACCGCGACCCAGGCCGGCGAGGACACCGCCGCGCTCACCGAGCTGCTGCTGGCCGGCGGCACGGTCGTCTATCAGCCGACGGCGATCGTGCACCACTGCCACCGGCGCGACTACGAGACGCTGCGCCGCCACATGCGCGCCTACGGACGTGGCCTGAGCGCGTTCTACGCCAGCGTGCTCGTCCACCGCCCGGAGTGTGCGCCCGAGCTGCTGCGGCTGACCGGACAGGCGATGCGCCACCAGCTCTCGCGCCGGGGGCGGCGAGCGCCGGAGGCCGGCGGGTATCTCCCGCACGAGCTCGTGCGCGCCAACCAGCTCGGACTGGTGCAGGGCGCCTTCATGTATCCCGGCGCACGACTGCGGGCCCGGCGCCTCGGGCGCGGCCCCGCGAGGCGGTGAGCGGCGATGCGCCCGCAGACGACGGTTTCCGTCCTCATGTACCACAGCGTCGCCGCCACCACGACAAGTGCGTTCACGAACCTGACGGTCGACCCGGTGCTGTTCGCCGAGCACATGGCGATGCTGCGCGAGCAGGCGCTTGACGTGGTTTCGTTCAGGGAGGTCCCGGACGCCCTCGCCGCCGGCCGCGGCGCCGTCGCGATCACGATCGACGACGGGCTTGCCGACGCCGCCGGTGAAGCCGCCCCTGTGCTGCTCGCCGATGGGCTGCCGGCCACGCTGTTCGTGCCCAGCGGCTTCGTGGGCGGCACAGCGCGCTGGCTGCTGGGACCGGACGGGAACCGGGCGATGGTGAGCTGGTCCGAGCTCGATGGACTCGCGCGGGCCGGGTTCGAGATCGGCTCGCACGGGCGGATGCATCTCGCCGCCGACGTCAACCGGCCGGAGCTGGTCCGCCGGGACGCCGCGGAGAGCCGCACCGAGCTCGAGGACCACCTCGGCATCGCCGTCACGAGCTTTGCCTACCCGTTCGGCTACCACACCGCCGGCGCGCGACGCGCGATCCGCGACGCCGGCTTCGCCCAGGCGTGCGCCGTGGGTAACCTGGTCGCCTGCCCCGGCGACGATCGCTGGGCGCTGAGCCGGCTCGCAGTGACGCCGGAGACGACTTCAGAGGTGTTGCTGGCGATGGTCAGCCGGGCGCCCTCCCGCGCGGCACGCGGGTGGGCCCGGGCGAAGCGGTCGGCCTGGGTTGCCGGCCGGCTGCGGCGCCTGTGGGCCACCGGAGTCCCGACGCCGGCAAGGGGTGCTCGGATGACCGCGCCAGGGCCGTATCGCGTCGCGGTCGTCGACCTCGACGAGCCTTTGGGGGATCTCGGATGCATCCGCTTCGGAGGGCCGCCCTACAAGGGCGCGTGGATCCTGGCCTGCCGGTCCGGACGGCCGCTCGGCATCGCCGAGATGCCGCTGCTCGGCATCACGATCCCGGCGCCCGAGCTCGAGCGCGAGCTGCGCCGCCAGCTCGGCCCCGCCTGGTCGGCGGAGTTCGCCGCTGCCGCGCCGCCGTTGGTGGCGCCGCTGGGGGTGCGCTTGCCGCCGATCTCGGTCGTGATTCCGAGCACGCTTCAGCGGGTGGAGGGGATTCGGGCGTGTTTGGATTCGGTGGCGGCGCTGGATTACCCGGACTTCGAGGTGATCGTGGTCGACAATCGTCGGGCGGGGTCGGCGCCGGTGGAGCTCGCTGGTGCGCGGGTGGTGTGCGAGCCGCGGCCGGGGATCTCGGCGGCGCGCAACCGGGGGCTCGTGGAGGCGGACGGGGAGATCGTCGCGTTCACCGACGACGACGTGATCGTGGACCCCGAGTGGCTGCTGGCCATCGCTCAGCGCTTCGCGAGCGAGCCGGACCTCGCCGCGGTGACGGGCCTGGTCATCCCGCGGGAGCTCGAGACGCCGGCGCAGATCTGGTTCGAGCAGTCCGGGAGCGGCCTGGACCGCAGCTTCGAGCCGCTCACGTTCGAGCGCGCCGGCCGCTTCGGGCTCCTGCGCCGCGCCGGACAACGCGGTGATCAGAGCGTGCAGTCGCTCTACGCCACCGGCGAGCTCGGCCTCGGCTCGAACATGGCCTTTAGAACCAGCGTTCTGAGGGCGAGCGGCGGGTTCGACGAGGCGCTCGGCGCCGGCACTCCGACCCACGGCGGCGAGGACCTGGCCATTCTCGTGGAGCTGCTCACGGCCGGCCATCGGGTCGCCTACGAGCCGGCTGCGATCGTGCACCACACCCACCGCAGGACCTTTGCCGAGCTAGAGCGGCAGATCAAGGGCTACGGGATCGGCTTCACTGCGATGCTGACCGCGATCGCGGTGCGCGACCCTCAGCATCTGCTCGGGCTGGCTCGGGTGATTCCGGCCTGGCTGCGATCGCTGCGCGATCCGCACTCGTCCAAGCACGAGCATCGCGACGCCGGCTATCCGCGCATGCTGGCCCGGGCCGAGCTGCGCGGGATGCTGAGCGGCCCGTTCGCGTACGCGCGCTCGCGGCGGGCGCAGCGGAGATGGTCGGGATGAGCGCGCCGTGGGGACCGATCAAGGTCTCGGTGATCGATGTGGAACGCTGCCCGGAGGGAATCGGCGGCGCGCCGGACGACACCGCGCTGTGGGCGCTCGTCCGTGAGCACCGGCGCCCGCGCGGCATGATCAAGCTTCCGTTCGCCGCCGGGCGGATCGGCGCCGGCGAGCTCTCCCGAGCGATCGCCGAGCTGCCCCCCGCGGCCGCCGCGCCGCCGTTGGTGGCGCCGCTGGGGGTGCGCTTGCCGCCGATCTCGGTCGTGATTCCGAGCACGCTTCAGCGGGTGGAGGGGATTCGGGCGTGTTTGGATTCGGTGGCGGCGCTGGATTACCCGGACTTCGAGGTGATCGTGGTCGACAATCGTCGGGCGGGGTCGGCGCCGGTGGAGCTCGCTGGTGCGCGGGTGGTGTGCGAGCCGCGGCCGGGGATCTCGGCGGCGCGCAACCGGGGGCTCGTGGAGGCGGACGGGGAGATCGTCGCGTTCACCGACGACGACGTGATCGTGGACCCCGAGTGGCTGCTGGCCGTCGGCCTGCGCTTCCGTGACCATGCCGACGAGGCGTGCGTGACCGGGCTCGCGTTGCCGGGCGAGCTCGAAACACCGGCGCAGGTCGCGCTGGAGGAGTACTACGGCGGCTTCGGGCCGCGCACGTTTACGCCCGTCTCGCACCGGCTGCGCCACGCGCCCGGGCTGCGCTCGCTCCTGCGGCCGGCTACCGTCGACGCGTTCGCCGACGACGGGCGGCTCGTGCGCAGCTTCTCGCTGTACGCCGCGGGCAGCTTGGGGCCCGGGGCCAACATGGCCTTCAGGGCGCAGACCCTGCGCGCGCTCGGCGGGTTCGACCTGGCGCTCGGCGCCGGGACGCCGGCGCGCGGCGGCGAGGACCTGGTGATGTTCGCGCGCACGGCGTGGCGCGGGCACAGCGTCGGGTTCGAGCCCGCGGCCACGGTACACCACAGCCACCGGCGCGGGGACGATGCTCTGCAGCGCCAGGTCGAGGGCTACGGCGTCGGCTACTGAGCCCTGCTGCTGGCGCTGGTGCTGGAGGACCCGCGTCACCTCGGCCGCATGCTCGGGACCGTTCCGCGCGGGGCTCTCGCCCTGGTGGCGGCTACCGGAACAAGCTCGACTCCCGGATCGAAGCCGATCCTCGCACCCGAGAGCTGGCGCGCCTGGAGCTGCGCGGCATGCTCGCCGGCCCGGCGGCATACCTGCGCAGTCGC
Organism: uncultured Solirubrobacteraceae bacterium; assembly: GCA_963816005.1. Lineage (GTDB taxonomy): Bacteria > Actinomycetota > Thermoleophilia > Solirubrobacterales > Solirubrobacteraceae > Palsa-465. The sequence continues at coordinate 11,360 of CAWFKF010000106.1, forward strand.
TTCAGGTGGTCGCCGTGAGGCTGCCGCGAGGGCGCAAATCGCTGACGGTGAACGCGGCATCGCTGATGACCGCGACGGTGGCGACTAACGCGCTCGGGCTCGTGTTCTGGGTCGTCGCGGCCCGACTGAAGTCACCCGTCATCGTGGGGCGTGCCGCCGCGGCCGTGGCGGCCCTGACGCTGCTGGCCACGATCTCGCAACTCAACCTGACGAACATCTTCATCCGCCTGCTGCCGACGGCGGGGCGGCTGTGCGCGATCCTGATCCGCCGGGCCTACCTCACCGTCGTCGGCGTCGCGCTGGTGATCTCGGCCGTGTTCGTGCTGAGCGGTCCGGGCGCTCGCGTCGTGACCGGCGGTTGGGAGCCACGGGTGCTGTTTGCGCTCGGCGTTGCCGTGCTAGCGATCTTCGCGCTCCAGGACTCGGTCCTGACCGGCCTGCGCTTGGCCCCGTGGTCCCGGTCGAGAACGTTTCCTTCGCCGCCGCCAAGCTGGTGCTGCTGGCGCTGCTGGTGATGGTCGCAGCGCCGGGTGCGATCGTCGTCGCGTGGGTGGTGCCGGCAGCCGTCGCCGTGGTCGTGGTCACCCGGCTGCTGTTCGCGCGTGTGCTGCCCGCGCTGCGTGCCGTCGAGGGCCGGCTTCCCGGCCGCCGCCGCCTGGTCTCGTTCGTCGCCGGCGAGTACGTCGGCAACGTGTTCACGACCGCGACCGTGCAGCTGATGCCGCTGCTGGTCCTGTGGCAGCTGGGCCCGGCACAGGCCGCGTACTTCACGCTGCCGTGGCTGATCTGCATGGGGATCACGTTCCTGCTGTGGAACGTCGCTTCGTCGTTCGTGGTCGAGACCGCGGGCGCGCACGGGCACCCCGACGCGCTGCTGCAGCGGAGCTGCTGCTGTGGGCGGGTGTCGCGTTCGGGGCGCTGCTCGTGTGCGTGCTCGGAGCCAGGCCGCTGCTGGCGCTGGCCGGCCGCGCTACGCCGCCAACGGCGCCGTGCTCCTGCGGCTGATCGGCCTCAGCGCGCCGTTCGCCGCGCTGGTGGCGGTCTACAGCACGCTGGCCTGGCTGGATCAGCGGGTGTGGCTGCTGGCCGCGATCCAGGGGGTCGCGGGAGCGATGATGCTGGGCCTGACCCTGCTGCTGCTGCCGCGGGTCGGGCTGGTCGCCGGTGGCTGGGCGAACCTCGCCACGCAGGCGCTCGCCGCCGCGGTGATGGCGCCGCTGGCGCTACGCCGCGTGCGACGCGGTCGGCTGGTGGAGGCTGTATGAGCCCCGCCGGCGTACCGCCGCTATCGGCCGCCCAGCTCGCACGGCCGCGCGCCGCGGCGCTCGGGACGCTGCCCGACGACGCCCGCGGGGCGCTGCGATGGCTGCGCCGCGGCCACCTCGTCACCTCACCGCTGCTGCCGCTGGCGCTCAGGCGCGGACTGCTGCGGCGGGGCGGAGTGCGGATCGGCGCGATGGTCTACGGACTCGAGCGCTGCACCTTCGAATCGACCGAGGTGAGTATCGGCACCGGGTCCTACGTCAACGCCGGGTGCTGGTTCGAGGGCGCCGGGCGGATCGAGATCGGTCGTGACTGCCTGCTCGGCCCCGAGGTCCTGGTGCTCACATCCACCCATCCCGTCGGCGCCGGCGGCGAGGTCGGGCGCGAGCGCGAGCAGCGCGGTGTCTGCATCGGCGACGGCTGCTGGATCGGCGCCCGGGCGACGATCCTGCCCGGCGTGAGCATCGGTGCCGGGGCCGTCGTGGCCGCTGGCGCAGTGGTCACCCGTGACTGCGAGCCGGGCGTCCTGTCCGGCGGGGTCCCGGCGCGGAGGCTGCGATGAGCCGGCCGCGCACCGAGCTGACCGCCACGCCGGCGTTCTCGCCAGCGTCGCCGCCGTGGTGCTGACGCTGACCGCGCCATTGCCCGCTCTGGCCCTGATCGGGGCGCTGATGCTGGCCTGTATCCCCGCGGGCGCCGCCGTGATGTGCTGGATCGACAGCGGCGAAGACCTCGCTCAGGCTGCGCTGACGCTGATCCTGAGCCTGACGGCATTCAGCCTCGCCAGCGCGCTCATGATCTGGGTGGCGGCATGGCATCCGTGGGCGCTGCTCGTGCTCGCCGCAGCGAGCGCGGTCTCGTGCCTGGCGCGCCTGACCCGGGCGGAGGGGCGATGACATCGCCGACCCTCACCCGTCCCCTGATCCGTACCCCGTGGCCGTCGGTGATCCGCACGCTCGGACCGCCCGCGTTGCTGGTGCTCGGGCTGTGCGCATGGGCGCTCGGCGTCGGGCAGCTCAGGCCGCCGGCGATCGGCTCGTACGGCCTGCTGGCGAGCGCCGACCCCTGGCTCCTGCTCGGCCTGGCGATGTTGGTGACCGGCTTCTTGATCGAGCTGCAATGCTCGGACGCTCGCAGTTGGGTGCTCGGGCTGGGCATCGTCGCGGTCATCGTGGCGATCCACGCGACGGTGCCGATCGTCTACGGGACTCCCGAGTACGCCTGGGTCTACAAGCACATCGGCGTCGCCCTGGCGCTGGGACAGAACGGACGCGTCACCGACACATCGAGCATCTACCAGCAGTGGCCGGCGCTGTTCGCCGCCACGGCGGCGCTCAGCGCGCTGGCCCACGTCGGCCCGCAGACCTTCGCCACCTGGACGCCGCTGGCCTTCGAGCTGGCCGAGGCGCTCGCGCTGCTGGCCATCTTCCGCCTGCTCAGCGGGCAGCGCCGGATCGCCTACCTCGCGGTGCTCCTCTACGAAGGCCTGATCGCCTGGGTCGGACAGGACTACCTGTCCCCGCAGGCATTCGCCTATCTGCTCTGGCTCGGTCTCGTGCTCGTGCTCGTGCGCTGGCCGGCCGGCACCGGTCGAGCCCCGCGGCTGGCTCGCGCGCCTGCGGGCGCCGCTGCTGGCCGGGCTCGAGCCGCCGCCGACGACGACGCGTGGCCGCCGCGCCGTGGCCATCGTGCTCGTCGCGGTGGTGTTCCTGGCCATCGTCGCCGCGCATCAGCTCTCGCCCTACGTCGCGCTGGCCGGCGTGGCCGCGCTCGCGGTGCTGGGGCTGATCGGCCCGTGGTGGCTGGTGCTGGTGCTGGCAGCGATCGCCGGCGGCTACCTGGCGCCGCGCTACGGCCTGATCGCGCACAACTTCGGCGGCCTGTTCAGCGGCGGCAACCCGATCCAGAACGCGTCCGGATCGCGCGGGACCGCGCACGGCGGCCCGCAGGCGGCCACGGCGCTGATCGTGCGCGGGCTGGCAGCGTGCATGTGGCTGCTCGCGCTCGCCGCGATCGCGCGCCGCTGGCGCTCCCTTGGGCGTGTGGCCTTCACCGCCGTGCTCGCGTTCAGTCCCTTCGTCGTGCTCCTGGCCCAGAGCTACGGGGGCGAGGCGATCTACCGCGTCTACCTGTTCTCGGCGCCCTGGTGCGCCCTGCTGATCGCCGGGTCCGTGTGCGAGCTGGGCCGACCCCTGCTGCGCTGGATGCTGGCCTGCAGTGTCTGCGGGGCGGCGCTGTTCGCAGGCCTCCAGGGCCTCTACGGACCCGTGGCCGTCAACGCGGTCACGCCGGACGAGCTGGCGGCGAGCGCATGGCTCTACGCCCACACGCCAGCGGGCTCGCTGATCGTGCTGGCGGCGGACAACTTCCCCGTGCTCGACACCGCCGATTACAACGCCCGCGAGCTCGAGGTCATGCCCGCCGACCCGCAGATCGGCGAGGCGTGGCTCGACGAGGGCAATGTGTCCGAGGTCGAGAGCTGGGTCGCGGGGCTCGGACATCAGAGCGCCTACGTCGTGGTCAGCCACGGGATGGCCGCCTACGCGAACTACTTCGGAGCGCCGGCAGGCTTCACGCGCCTGGCGCACGCACTCCCGACAGCTCCCGGCTGGACGGTGGCCTACCGGAACGCCGACGTGACGATCTATCGCCTGACCGTGCGCTGAGCCGACCGCAGTACGGTCGAGGCGGCGCCCGCGGCCGCGGCCGCGGTGCCGGCGATGATGGCCAGCGCCCGCGCGAACTTACCCCGGCCCAGGTCGCGCAGGACGGCCAGCGGGAGCGTGCGCAGCAGATAGGAGCGCTCGGCGCCGAGATCGCGGTCCTCGCCCAGGTGGGCCGAGAGCTCGACCTTGCCCGCGCCCTCCCAGTAGCAGCGCTTCATGAAGAAGGCGAAGGTGGAGCGCTCGCGCGGCACCTCGTGGTCAACGACGGCGGCCGGCACGTACATCCAACGGGTGTTCGGCTCGGTAGCGCTGATCCGGATGCAGAGGTCGGTGTCCTCCGGCCGGGAGGTCTGGCCGACCTTGCCGAAACCGTCGCGGAAGCCGCCCACCTTCTCGAAGACCTCGCGCCGCACGGCCATGTTCTCGCTCCAGACGTTGCGCACGGGGCCGCGGTCGTCGGGGAGGCCGGTGTACGAGGCGCCGATCACCCAGCCGAACTCGTCGGGAAACCAGGCCGGCCGCGGGCCCTGCCAGGCGGGCGCAGTCATGCCGCCGGTCCCGACACGCTGTCGTCAGCGAACGGCGCGGTCAGCTCGCGCAGCCACCCGGGGCGGGTGCGGACGTCGTCATCGAGGAAGACCAGCAGCGGGCCGCGCGCGAGCGTCGCGCCGGCGTTCCGGGCGCCCGAAGCGCCGGGGGTGCCGTCGTGCTCGACGATCTCGACGTCCTCCTCCGTGGCGCGCAGGCGCTCGCACAGGGCGGGGTTGTGATCGACGGCGACGATGACCTCGAGCGGAGCCTGCGCTATGGCGGACTCGATCGCGCCGCGCAGCGAATCGAAGCGATCCTCGGTGTGGCAGGCGATCACGACGCTGGCGGACTCCCCGGTCATGCTCGCGCCTCCACGGCCTCCCGCGCCGCCAGCGTGTGCGGTGCCTCGAGCCCGTCGGGCGCCTCCAACGCGTCCGGCGCCTCGACTCGGATCAGCCGGGCGGGGTTTCCGGCGACGACACCCCACTCGGGTACCGGCGCGAGCACGACGGCGAGCGCTCCGATGCGGGCATGATCGCCGACGTGGATGTCGCCGATGACCATGCAGCCGGCGCCCAGGTCGACCGCGTCGCCGAGCGTCGCCACGCCGAGCTCGGTGCCGTCGCGGTCGACCCGGTTGCCGACCGTCACGCCGTGGCGCAAGTGGCAGTCGCTCCCGAGCGTGCTGTGCGGATTGAGCACGATCCCGTGCGGGTGGTAGAGGCGCAGCCTCGGTCCGATGACCGTGGTCACGGGCAGCTCGACGCCGAGCACCAAAGATGAGATCAGCCAGTAGGGGCTGACGAAGAGGCGCGCCAGCCGACCCCAGCGGTGCATCGCCCACTGGGCCAGGCGAAACCAGGCCAGGAGCCACTGCGAGTCGGGGCGGCCGGCGTTGACCTCCCAGTCCTGCAGCACCCAATCACGGAAGCCGATCATGCCCGCTCAATCGCCGCGCGCGCCGGCCCGCTGAGCAACACGCGATCTCTGGCCGGATGTTCGAGCGCCCCGGCTCAGGAGCGGGCCGTCAACAAACGGCTGTCCGCGGGCGGGGATGTAAGGCACGGCAGCGGGATGCCGATGGATAGACCATGCCGCCGCGCCGACTCTTCGCTCCCCTCGCGATCGCTCTTCTCATCCTTGGCCTGGTCGGAGGCGCGCTGCCGGCGCTCGCAACGGCCGGCGCCCGTCGGGCCGGTGCGCACACGGCGCGGATCCATCGCAGCGTCCGCCATCGCAGCGTCCGCCATCGCAGCGTCCGCCACCGCAGCGTCCGCCATCGCCACGCCACACGGCGCGCCGTCAGCGCGCTGCAGCCGCTCCGGGCTGTCAACGCCGCCGCCAGCGGCACTCCATCCGGAGTGGCGATGCCGGCCGGCGACATCCCCGGATGGCATCAGGTGTTCGCGGACGATTTCACCGGCTCGGCGCTGGACTCCTCGAAGTGGCGCCTGTACTGGGGTCAGCCCGGAGGCGACCCGGGCGGCTGGTTCGACCCGGCGCACGTCTCCGTCTCCGGCGGTCAGATGGTGCTCGCCGGCTACCGCGATCCCGCCGACGGTGGCAAGTGGGCCACCGCCGGCGTCTCGAGCAGTCCGGGTCTGGTGCAGACCTACGGCAAGTACCTGGTCCGGTTCCGCTTCGACTCGGGCGTCGGCATCGCCCACGCGATCCTGCTCTGGCCGGGCGACAACAGCTGGCCGCCGGAGATCGACTTCAGTGAGGACAACGGGGCCAACCGCCAGACGGCCTACGCGACTCTGCACTACGGGGCCAACAACACCCAGGTGCAGCGCAAGGTGGCGGTCGACCTGACGCAGTGGCACACGCTGGGCGTCGAGTGGACGCCGGGGCGTCTCGTCTACACGCTCGACGGCCAGGCGTGGTCGACGGTCACGAGCTCACACGTGCCCTCGGTCCCGATGACCCTGGACATCCAGACGCAGGCGTGGGCGTGCGGCACCTCGACCTGGGAGCAGTGCCCGAACGCCACGACGCCCGCCCACGTGAACCTGTACGTCGACTGGGTCGTCGCGTACGCGCCGTCCTGAAGAGGGTCTCCGATCGGCCTCAGGTCCTAGGACCAATTGCCACTGGTGGGGAGGCCGCCGGCGCCGTAGTTTGGTCGCATGCCCCTGGCGATCATCACCGGAGCGTCCCGCGGACTCGGCCTGGCCCTGGCGCGCGCACTGGCCTGCGAGGCCTGGGGACTCGTGCTCGACGCGCGGGGCAGCGCGGAGCTCGCGGCCGCGGCGGCCGAGCTCAGCGCCGTCACCGAGGTGGTCGCGCTCGCCGGCGACGTGACCCAGCCCGCCCACCGTCGCGAGCTAGTCGGGGCCGCGGGCGACCGGGTCGACCTGCTGGTCAACAACGCGAGCCTGCTCGGCCCGAGCCCCCAGCCGGCGCTCGGCGCCTTTCCGCTCGAGGAGCTCGAGCGCGTCTACCGTGCCAACGTGTTCGCGCCGCTGGCGCTGACGCAGCTGGTGCTGCCGCGGCTCCCGGACGGGGCGGCGATCCTCAATGTGACCTCCGATGCCGCCGTCGAGCCGTACGCGGGCTGGGGCGGATACGGCTCCTCGAAGGCCGCGCTGGAGCAACTGACGGCGATCCTCGCCGCTGAGCATCCGGCACTCCGCATCTATGCCGTGGATCCCGGCGACATGCGCACGCGGATGCACCAGGAAGCCTTCCCCGGGGAGGACATCTCCGACCGTCCCGCGCCCGAGGAGAGCGTCCCGGGCCTGCTCGCCCTGATCGGCGGCGAGCTCCCGAGCGGCCGCTACCGAGTCCGGGAGCTGAGCGGGATCACGACGTGAGCGCGCTCGCGTTCCAGCTGCCGCCAGCGCTCGAGGCCCAGGAGCCGGCCGAGTCCCGCGGGCTCGCGCGGGACGCCGTGCGCCTGATGGTCGCCTCGCGCTCGGACGGGAGCATCGTCCACGCGAGCTTCAGCGAGCTGCCGCGGTTCGTGGCGCCCGGCGACCTGCTGGTGCTCAACGTCTCCGCCACGCTCCCGGCGGCCGTCCCCGCTCATCGCACCGACGGGAGCGCGGTGCGGGTGCACTTCGCCACGCGGGCGCGCCAGCTGCCCGACCCGTGGTTCGTGGTCGAGCTGCGCAGCCCCGACGGCTCGCGGCCCGCCCACGGTGCCCGGCGCGGAGAGCGGCTGCGGCTGGTCGGCGGTGCCGCCGTCCAGCTCGTGGCGCCGTACGCCTCGGGCCACCGCCTGCTGCTGGCCCGGGTCGAGATCGAGGGCTCGCTGGTCGAGTATCTGCGCCGCCACGGCGAGCCGATCCGCTACGGCTATGTGCCCGAGCTGTGGCCGCTCGAGGCGTACCAGAACGCCTACGCGACCACGCCCGGCAGCGCGGAGATGCCGAGCGCGGGTCGCCCGTTCACGCCTGAGCTGATCACCCGCATGGTGGCCGGCGGGATCCTGTTCGCGCCGGTGACGCTGCACGCCGGCGTTTCCTCACCTGAGCGCCACGAGCCGTCGTTCCCGGAGTTCTTCGAGGTCCCCGAGAGCACCGCACGGCTGGTCAATGCGGTGCGCTGGTGGCAGGGTCGCGTCGTGGCCGTCGGCACCACCGCGGTGCGCGCGCTGGAGACGGTGGCCGACGGTGACGGGTCGGTGCGGGCCGGCTCGGGTTGGACGAGCCTGGTGATCGGGCCCGAGCGCGGCGTCCGCGCCGTCGACGGGCTGATCACTGGGTGGCACGAGCCCGAGGCCTCGCACCTGCAGATGCTCGAGGCGATCGCCGGCGAGCAGCTGCTGGCCGCCAGCTACGACGCCGCATTGGCGCACCGGTATCTGTGGCACGAGTTCGGCGATTCCCACCTGATCCTGGGGTGAGCCACGGCGGCGACGGGGAGCCCCCGCGGCGTCGAGGCGCGCTCACCCGTGCCGCGTCAGTGCAAGGCGCCGGTGTCGAGATCGTCGAGCAGCCCGAGCGCCCGCGGCGCCTGACCCGGTTCGATCAGCACCGCACCGCCCGGCCAGTAGGGATGTGGCGGCCGGCCGCGGTGCAGCAGGCGCGGCTCGTACAGCCAGCAGCCGGTGTTGGCCATCCGCGGCCTGCCGCCGGGCCCCTCCCAGCGCAGTGGGTCGTCGCCGGGCAGCGGTCCGAGCCGGTGGACATGGCCGAACACGACCCAATCAGCGCTCACCCCGAGCCGGTGCACGACGCGCGCCAACGCCGGCAGGCTGGCGCGACGCATCTGCAGGCCGAGCAGGATGGAGGTCAGCGGCGCGATGTCGCGCGGAAAGAGGTTCGTCGGCACGCGCGGCATCGTCGCGGCCCGCACGAGGTCGGCCAGGTCCTCGAACATGGCCGCCAGCGGCCGTGGCAGCCACCGCGTCATCAGGGCCTCGAAGCGGGTCAGCGACGGCCCGCCGGCGGACTCGTAGTCGACCGGCGAGGCACCGTCGCGCGGCAGGCGCCCGAGCAGCCCGCGAGCGATCCCGAACGTGGACTCCGGCAGCAGATGCCGGTCGAGGTAGTGGCCGTGCGTGGCCCAAACGGTGGGAGACAGCCACACGCCCGGGTAGTGGACGCGCACCCGCGCGGGGGCGAGCAGGGACACGAGCCGGGCGAGCAGCGGCGTCGCGTCCGCAGGCACGATGCTGTCGAGGCCGAGTGCGCCGCCCGTGCGAGCGACCCAATCGTGGACCAGCAGCGCATCGTGGTTGCCGGGCACGACGACGACCTCGCGCTCCGGCCCGAGCCGCGCGCCGATGGCGCGCAGGACCGGCGCCGCGACCTCCATCATCGGTCCCGGCCGGCCCTCCAGCAGCTCGACGATGTCGCCGAGCAGCACGAGCCGGTCCACGTGGTCGAGCTGCGCCAGCAGCCGCTCGAGCGGCTCGGGGTACAGCAGGACGTCGTGGCGAAGGCGGGTCCCCAGGTGAAGGTCTGAGACGACGAGGGTCCGCACAGGGGCGCCACGATACTTGCCGCCCGTCCACCCGCCCGGGCGCGACCCTCCCTGCGGTGGTCGCGTCCCGGGTGGGAGCCGGTGGCGCCGTGGCGCCTAGGGACTAGTAGACGACGATCCGCGCGCCGAAGTGGATCGGCGCGCCGGCGGCGACGATCAGCACCGGGCAGGTCGCGGTCTCGATCGCGTACTCGGCCTGTGCCGTGATCATCACGCGGCCGGCCGGAGCCTCGGGTCGCGATCCGACGACGAGCAGGTCGACGCCGTGGGTGCTGGTGGTGACGCTGGCGCCGAGGTGGTCGGCCAGCTCCTGGGCGGTCTGCCGGGCAGCCTGATCGGTGCCGTTCTCCAGCACGCCGATCCAGCGCACCGTGATGTCGCGGTTGCTGCGGTAGTTCGCAGGGGCGATCGCCAGCGCCGCGGGGCCGCCCTCGATCAGGCGCTGCGCCGAGCGGCCGGTCTGCACATGGCCTGCGGCCGTGCGGTAGTCAGAGCCGAACACGATGATCTCAGCCTGCTCCTGCTGGGCGAGCCAGCCGAGGCCCTCACCGGTCGAGGCGCTGACGACGACGCGACGGGGCACCTCGAGGTCGCCGAGCCAGCGCGCGCCGCGCTCGAGCAGAGCCTGTGCCTCGTGCTCCTCGAGTTCCTCGCGCGAGCGGGTCGACTGCGTGGTGTGGCGCACGTAGGCCAACTCGAGCTCGGCGCCGGCCTCGGCGAGCAGACGGCTCAGCGCGAGGGCGTCGTGATCGTTGAGTGTGTCGTCGTAGGAGACGATCGTCTTGGGTCCCATCGGTTACCTCTCCGTGGTTCGGAAATTGCGTGAAAGTAGGAGTTCGGGCGAGGATGACAGCGGCCTTCTATAACTGCCAGTGAAGCTGATCATCTGCAGGATAAGATTTGCTGATGCTGAACCTGATCCGCCTGAAGGTGCTCGCCGAGGTGCTCTCGCGCGCGTCGTTCTCGGCCGCGGCCGAGTCTCTGTCCTATACACAGTCAGCCGTCTCGCAGGCGGTCGCGCGGCTCGAGGCCGAGACCGGGGCAACGCTGGTCGTGCGTGACCGGAAGGGCATCCGCCCGACCGCCGCCGGGGCCACGCTGGTCGAGCACGCCGAGGCGATCTTCGCCCAGGTCGAGGCGGCGGAGGCCGAGCTGGCGGCGCTCCTGGGCGTCCGCGGCGGCCGGCTGCGGGTCGCCTCGTTCCCGTCCGCGGGAGCGACGCTGATGCCACTGGCGGTGGCGACGTTCCGGGAGCGCCATCCCGACGTCGCCCTGACGCTCGCCGAGGGCGAGCCCGAGGAGATTGCCCCCCGCCTGCGGGCGGGGGAGTTCGACCTTGCGTTGCTGTTCGAGTTCCCCGGCGTGCGAGAACGGCCCGGAGCCGGGCTACGCTCGGTTGCGCTGCTCGAGGATCCGATGCACGTCGTGCTGCCCTCGGACCACGAGCTCGCGGGCAAGCCGGCGCTCACGCTCGCCGATCTCAGCCGGCAGGAATGGGTGCAGACCTCGGCCTCGAGCCCGTGCGCCCGGCACGTGGTGCGCTCGTGCCTGGCCGCCGGCTTCGAGCCGCACGTGACCTTCGAGAGCGACGACTACGAGACCGTCCAGGGACTGGTCGCCGCCGGCGTCGGCGTCGCCCTGATCCCGGGCCTGGCGCTAACCCGCGTGCATCCGGGAATCGTCGTGCGGGCGCTGGCGCCGGCGAGTCCCGCGCGCAAGGTCGTCGCCGCGACGATGGGCGGCCCCGGCGTGGCGCCGGCCGCCAAGACGATGCTGCGGGTGCTGGCCGACGTGGCCGCCGGCTACGTCGACGGCGCGCCGGCCAGGCGTGTGGCCAGCTCACCAGGACGGGCCCCGACGATCACCGCTCGCACCGACGCCTCGACCGGGCCGCGGATCAGCAGCCCGAGTCGCCCCGGGTCAAGCTCGAGGCGATAGGTCGCGCGGGTCAGGCCGTCGCCGAGGTCGTCGAACTCCCACGACCCTCGCATCGACTTCAGGTCGCCGTGCACCTGCTCCCAGGCGAGCTTCCGTGGCCCCTCGTAGCTGAACCGCACCCGCGTGCGGAACATCCGGATCTTGCCGTCGATGACGCTGTCGCAGACCGCGCCGCGGCCCTGGGCGTCGCGCTCGATCACGTTCATCTGCTCGAGCCCGCGCTGCCATTGCGGAGCGATCGCGACGTCCTCTACGAGGGCCCAGCAGCGCTCGATCGGAGCCTCGACCTCAGCCGTTGCTTCGCCGGAGAGAGTGCCCATCGGCCGGGCAGCCTATCGCGGCACCAACTCGGGTTGGCGTTCCCGGTCCGCCCAGACGGCCACGAACGCCGCGACGACGTACGGGTCGAACTGGCTGCCCGCCTGGCGCTCGAGCTCGGCCAGCGCCTGCGTGGGCGTCATCGGGGCGGCGTACGGGCGGTTGCTGACCATCGCATGGAAGGCATCGCACACGGACACGATCCGGGCGCCGAGCGGGATCGCCGTGCCGGGGAGCCGGTCCGGGTAGCCGCCGCCGTCCCAGCGCTCGTGGCTCGAACGCACGAGCCTGGTGGTCCGAGCTCCGCCCCGAGCTGGTCGGGCAGACGTGCCGGCTGCGGACCGGGGACGGCTCGGACCCCGACGTCGATGTCGGTCCGGTGATCTCGCCCGCGGCGCGGGACCGGATCCTCGCCTGCGTCGAGCGGGCGCTCGGCGAGGGCGCCGAGCTGGCCATCGACGGGCGCGCGAGCGGGCCCGAGAGCGGCGGCGCATTCGTCGGGCCAACGATCATCGAGCACCTCGAGCCGGACTCCGAGGCCGTGCGCGAGGAGATCTTCGGCCCCGTCCTGTCGGTCGTGGAGGTCGGATCCCTCGACGATGCCATCGAGCTCGTCAACGCGAGCCGGTACGGCAACGGCACCTCGATCTTCACCGAGTCCGGCGGGGCGGCGCGTCACTATCGAACCGAGGTCGAGGCGGGCATGGTCGGCGTCAACGTCGGCGTCGCCGCTCCCGTCGCCTTCTTCCCGTTCAGCGGCTGGAAGGCCTCGTTCCTGGGCGATCTGCATGCCCACGGCCAGGACGCGATCGAGTTCTTCACGCGTAAGAAGACGATCACGTCGCGCTGGTTCTCGGTTGGCGAGAGCGGGCCGTTCTTCGTCGAGTAGGTCGCGGGGGGTTGTCGCTCGGCCGGGCGTCCGGTCGTCCGAGCGGTATGTGATCGGCTCAAGTTCGGAACAGAGCTACCGATCACCGGGCTGTCGTCCGACGAGCCGTGCGGGCGGCGGGACCGGCCGTACAACGAATGCGCGCTCAGGCGCTGGGGGCGGGGGGCGCCAGCGCGCTCAGGCGCTCGCACTCGGCCCACAGGCGTTCCCGGTCCTGCGGGCTTTCCCTCGTCCACGGCACGCGGTGCGTGGAGCGGCGGCGCCGGTCGTGCCAGAACTCGCCCGAGCTGGCCGCCGGCTCGTCGGCGGCACCGAGCCACACGATCGTGTCGGCACCCTGCTCGGGGGTCCGGAGCAGCTTCTTGGCCACCGTGTGAAAGCGGGGCAGCGAGGTCTCCACCCCGGGCGTGTCGGCCCAGCCCGGGTGCATCGAGTGCACGACGACACCCTTGCCGCGCAGCCGCTGCGCCCACAGCTCCGTCAGGATCACCTCGGCGCGCTTGCTGCGCGCGTAGGCCTTGACGCCCTCGAACGGCTCCTGGTTGCTCTCGAGGTCATCGATGGCCAGCCGCTGCGAGTACATGCCTCCGGAGGAGACGTTGATCACGCGGCCGGGCTCACCCTGCTCCAGCAGGGGCTCGAGCAGGCTGGTGAGCAGGAACGGTCCGAGCACGTTGGTCGCGAAGGTCAGCTCGACTCCATCCACCGAGAGCGTCCGCTCAGGCGGCAGCACGCCGGCGTTGTTGACGAGCACATCGAGCCGCGGGCGCCCTGCGGCCAGGCGCGCGGCGAGCTCCCGGACCGATTCGAGCGAGCTCAGGTCGCAGAGCTCGAGCGTGACATCGCTGCTGCCGGTCCGCTCGACGATGCCGCGCCGCGCCCGCTCGCCGCGCTCCTCGTTGCGACCGACGACGATCACGCTCGCGCCGAGGCGGGCGAAGCCCTCGGCCGCGGCGAGCCCGAGGCCCGAGGTGGCGCCGGTCACGAGCACCACCCGGCCGTCCATGCGGGGCAACCCCGCCGCGTCCCAGGCTCGGCTGCGCAGCCGGTAGCCGATGTTCGTGTAGCCGGGGACGACCGTCCAGTCCAGCGCCGTGTCGAGAATCTTGTCCATGCCCGACCACGGTACCCGGACCGGGGTCCGGGCACTCTGAAGCGGTCGCTGACGTCCGTGCCGACGGGCGCGGGCGTGCTCAGCCTTCGGCGGCGCCGCGGAGTCCGCGACCTCCTAAGGACGCCACCCGCGCCCGCTTCAGCCTGAGAACACCCGCCGCACCTGCCTCCTGATCATGCTCATGTCGACAAATCACTCGGTCGCCGGGCCTCCTTGCGCAGATAAGCATGCATGACGTGCTTATCTGCGCAAAGTGGCGCAGGTGCAGGCAGTTTGTCGACATAAGCACGCCGAAACCCCGTGCGTTGACGCTCCGGAGGGTCCGCGCGCGGTCCTCGACCCGCTGGCCGCCGAGCCGCGCCAACCCGCGCCCTTTCTCAGGCCCACTTCACCGGTCGCCGTTCACTGCTCATCGCGTCACGCGGACGAAGGCCCTACCGCGCTACCCCCGCGCCGGCAACTCCTGCACCGCCCACCGGTTCCCGTCCGGATCGGCGAAGAACACGAACGAGCCCCAGGGGAAGACCTGGACCTCGCTCACCTCGGCTCCGCGGCCGGCGAGCTCCGCGCGAGCGGCATGGATATCGGACACGACCATCTGCATACCACGGACGGATCCGGGCTCGGCGTCGGTGATCCCCCGACCGATGGTCATCGAGCAGGCCGATCCTGGTGGAGTGAGGTGGACGAAGCGGATCTCGTCGCTGACGGCGTGATCGTGGTCGGCGTTGAAGCCGGCCTGCTCGGTGTAGAAGGCCTTGGCGCGGTCCACGTCGGAGACGGGGATCGCCACGAGCTCGAGCTTCCAATCCATGTGCGCGTCCTTTCGATCGACGCCGGAAAACGGAACAAACGGTTCTGTTCCAGAGTATCAGAACGGAATGATTTGTTCCGGCTAGAATCGGCTTCATGGCGTCCCCCCCCACCGCCCGCCTCAGCGGCCGGCGCGCGCAGGCCGCCGTCAACGACGGGGTGATACTTGAGGCCGCGCGGGAGGTGTTCATCGCCGATCCGACGGCGCCGATCGCCGCCGTGGCGCGCCGGGCCGGCGTGGGCATCAGCGCCCTGTACCGCCGCTACGCGGGCAAGGAGGACCTGCTGCGCACGCTGTGCGGCGACGGTCTGCAGCGGTTCATCGACACCACGCACGCGGCGCTGGCCGATGAGCGCGACCCGTGGATCGTGTTCGCGGACTTCATGCGCCGCGCGGTGGACGCGGACACGAGCTCGCTCACCACGGCCCTCGCCGGCACGTTCACGCCCACGCCCGAGCTGTGGGCCCAGGCGACGCTGGCCAACGAGCTGATGGTCGAGCTGTTCGATCGCACGCAGGCCGCGGGCGGGTTGCGGCCCGGCATCGAGGCGCACGATCTGTCGCTGATCTTCGAGCAGCTGGCTGCGGTCCGCGTGGGGTCCCAGGCGCGCTCGCGCGAGCTGCGCCATCGGTACCTGACCCTGATGCTCGATGCGCTGCACCGGCCCGACGCCGATCCGCTGGCCGGCCCGGCGCCCGGGTGGGAGGAGATCACCCGGCGGTGGGCCGCGGGCGAGTAGCGTGTCGGCATGAGCGTCCGCAGCGCACCGGAGCTCGAGATCGAGCTGGGTACGCCCGACGAGCTGTTCTACCCCCGGGAATCCGATGTCGAGGCGGGCCGGACGCTGCTCGACGCCGGGGTCGACCAGATCCGCGCCGAGCTCAGCGCGCGATCGCTGCGTCAGCCGCTCAGCCTGGTGATCGTGCTGCCGCAGGCCAAGGCCACGCCGGAGGTCGAGCAGGGCATCCGGGAGGCGATCACGCGCTACTGCGACGCGGGCATCGCGCGCGAGCAGACGCTACTGACGGCGATCCGCCGCGAGGGCTGGCGGGCGCTGATGTCCGGCGCGATCCTGCTCGCGGTCGGACTCGCTCTGTCGGAGGCGGTGCTGCGGAGCGGGCTGCCGAAAGAGATCCGGTCGTTTCTCGGCGACGGGCTGTTCGTCGTCGCCGCCTGGGTCGGCATGTGGTACCCGCTCGACACGCTGATCTACACGGGCCGCCCGCACCATCTCGAGCGCCGAGTGCTGCGGGCACTGCGCGAGATGGAGATCGTCGTGCGCCCGGCCTGCGACCGCCCGGCGGGCGACGGCTGGTGCCCCGATTCAGAAGTGGGCTAGTCGGCCAGCTCGGCCACGGCGGCGGGCGCGTCAGCCTGGGCCTCGCGACGGGCCACCTCGGCGCGGACGACGGGCGCCACCTGGGTGCCGAACAGCTCCATCGAGCGCAGGACGTCCCGGTGCTCGACGGCGCCGAGGCTCATCTGGCCGATGTAGCGCTGATGGCCGAACAGCTCATGCTCGAACAGGATCTTCTCGGCCACCTGCTCCGGTGAGCCGACGGCCAGTGCACCGCGGGGCGAGCGCAGCGCCTCGTAGGTCTCGCGCCCGGAGGGAGGCCAGCCTCGCTCGCGGCCGATGCGATTCATCACTGCCAGATAGGGGGCGGCGAACGCGCTGTCGGCCGCCGCGGACGTCTCGCCGATGAATGCGTGCGTGTTGATGGCGACGGCCAGCTGGGCCGGGTCGTGGCCGGCGCGGCGGCCAGCTTCGCGGTACAGCTCGACCAGCGGTGCGAACCGCTCCGGCTGGCCGCCGATGATCGCGATCGTCAGCGGGAGCCCGAGCGTGCCGGCGCGCACGACCGACTGCGGCGTGCCGCCGACGGCGACCCAGATCGGGAGCGGGTCCTGCACGGGGCGCGGCCAGACGCCGGCGTCCTGAAGCGGTGCGCGGTGGCGGCCGCTCCAGGTGACGTGAACCTGCTCGCGGATCCGCAGCAGCAGGTCGAGCTTCTCGGCGTAGAGTTCGTCGTAGTCATCGAGGTCGTAGCCGAACAGCGGGAAGGACTCGATGAACGACCCGCGGCCGGCCATGATCTCAGCGCGGCCGCCCGAGAGCAGGTCGACCTCGGCGAACTGCTCGAACACGCGCACCGGGTCCTCCGAGCTCAGCACCGTCACCGCGCTCGAGAGGTGGATGCGCTGCGTCCGCACGGCGGCGGCGCCGAGCACGACGGTGGGCGCGGAAACGAGGTAGTCGGGACGGTGATGCTCCCCGATCGCGAACACATCGAGACCTAGCTGATCGGCGAGCTCGATCTCCTCCATCAGATCTCGCATCCGCTGCTCGGGCGAAGTGGACCCGGCGATGTCAGCAAAGGTGGCTACTCCAAGCTCCATTCCCACAGCATAGCAGATAGTTGAGTCCACAAGGAACGGGGAGCAGGCCCGACGGTGCCGAAGCGGATGCTCGTGTGGCGCGCTGGGAGGCCCGGACAGGCCCCGTCGCCCGCGCATCCGTAATTACTCCGCCTGTCCTCCGCGGAGGAAAGCGGATGAGCGGAGGCGGCCCAAGCCTGAGAATCCGTACATGTCAGGAGGAGAGGCCACGGCAAGCAGCGGCGTGGATCTCGAAACGCTCGAGTTCACGCTGGAATCGATCGGCGAGTTCGCACGCCGCGAGCTGCCGGACTCGCTGCTGATCGAGCTCGACGAGCGCGACGAGTTCCCCGAGGCGCTCGTGCGTCGGATGTGCGGCGAGGAGCTCGGGATCCAGCTCCTGTTCGTGCCCGAGCAATACGGCGGCATGGGCGGCAACGCGTTCGACATCTACCGCGTCTGCGAGCGCATGGGCACGATCGACCTCGGCCTGGCCACCTCGGTCCTGGCCACCTTCCTCGGCAGCGACCCGATCTCGGTCGGTGGCACGCCCGAGCAAAAGCAGCAGTTCATGGGCCGGATCGCCGAGGACGGGATCCTGATGGCCTACGGTGCCACCGAGCCCGACGCCGGCAGCGACCTGGCGTCGCTGAAGACCACGGCGGTTCCGGTATCCGACAACGGGGACGTCGTCGGCTACCGCCTGTCGGGCGCCAAGCAGTGGATCTCCAACGGCGGCGTGGCCGAGGTGAGCACGGTCCTCGCGCTGGCGCCAGGCGGCCCGAGCTGGTTCGTGGTCGAGAGCGGCACCGAGGGCTTCACCCACGGCGAGCACGAGGACAAGCACGGCATCCGGTTGTCGAACACGGCGGCGCTGTTCCTCGATGACGTGTACGTCGACGCCGACCAGCTGATCGGCGCGGTCGAGGGTCAGGGCCTCGTCCAGGCTCAGCAGGTGTTCGGCTACACGCGCCTGATGGTGGCCGCGTTCGGCCTCGGCGCCGGGTGGGCGGCATTGGACCTGGCGATCCCCTACTCCAAGGAGCGGATCCAGGCCGGCGGCCCGCTGTCGGAGAAGCAGGGCTACACCCACAAGCTGATCGTTCCGCACGTCGTCGCGCTCGAGGCGGCCCGAGCCGCAATCGAGGAGACGGCCACGCGGATCGACGCCGGCGAGGGCGTCCTCAACATCGAGGGAGCGGTCTCCAAGTATCTCGCCACCGAGGCCGGCGACGCCGCCGCCGACGCGGCCATCCAGGCCCTGGGCGGGTACGGCTACACGCACGAGTACATGGTCGAGAAGATCAAGCGCGACGTCCGGATCACGCGGATCTACGAGGGCACGTCGGAGATCATGGAGATGACCATCTCCCGTGGTCGCTGGCAGGAGCACCTGAAGACCCGCGGCGACTACTACCACGCTGCCGCGCGCGAGCTCGAGGCGCTCGAGCCCACCGATCCCGGGCTCGGTGCCGCAACCGCGGCGCTCGCCCATCATGCGCTAGCCGAGGTGCTAGAGGGGTGCCGCACCGCCCGACTCACGCGCCACCAGCACATCCTTCTGCGACTGGGTCAGCTCGAGGCGCGCGTCGAAGGCGCAGCCGCGCTGGTCCGCCGCGCAGCGGCCGCGGACCGCGGCGACCTGGACCAGAAGGCCGACCGGCGGCTCTCGTCCGAGGCCGTGGCCATCGCAGCTCGCATCAACGCGCGCGACGTCGCGCACGCTGTCGCCACCGAAGGTGTCCGCTGGATCGCGGGCGCCGAGGACGGCGACCTAAGCTCACTCGAGGACCAGCTCGCCCTGCCCGCGATCAGGCGTGCCCAGCACGGCCTGATCGCGGACCTCGACCAGCTCACCGACCGTGTGTACGGCCGGGGCTGACTTAATCGGAGTAACCGAATGACCGACAGTTCAGCCAACGCCGTGGCGATCGTCGGCGTCGGTGCGATCCTCCCCGACGCTCCCGATGCGAGCGCCTTCTGGAGCAACCTGATGGCCGGCCGGTACTCGATCAGCGACGTGGAGCCGTCGCGCTGGGATCCGGCGCTGTACTGGGACCCCACGCCAACCGCCGAGCGCTCGTACTCCAAGATCGGCGGGTGGGTTCGCGACTGGGAGTGGAACCCGCTGAGCTGGAAGCTTCCGATCCCGCCGACCGTCGGCGATTCGATGGACGACGCCCAGAAGTGGGCGGTGGCCTGCACGCGGATGGCGCTCGCCGACGCCGGCTGGCCGGAGCGCCCCCTCGACCTGCAGCGGACTGCGGTGATCGTCGGCAACGCGCTCTCGGGCGAGAAGCACTACCAGACCGCGCTGCGCTTGACCTTCCCCGAGCTCGCGCGCGAGCTCGGCAGCTCGCCCAGCTTCGCCTCGCTGTCGACCGAGCAGCGTGGGCAGATCGAGCGCGATCTCCACGCCAACCTCGACGCGTGGCTGCCGGCCGTCTCCGAGGACACGATGCCGGGCGAGCTCAGCAACTGCGTGGCCGGACGGGTAGCGAACCTGTTCAACCTCAACGGCCCCAACTTCACCGTCGATGCCGCCTGCGCCTCGGCTCTGGCCGCGATGGCCAATGCGGTCGAGGGCCTCGTCGACCGCGAATTCGACGTGGCGATCACCGGCGGCGTGGATCGCAACATGGGCGCGTCGACGTACATCAAGTTCTGCGCCATCGGCGCCCTGTCGGGGACGGGCACGCGCCCGTATGCGGACGGCGCCGACGGATTCGTGATGGGCGAGGGCGCCTCGCTGATGGTGCTCAAGCGGCTCGCCGACGCCGAGGCCGATGGCGATCGCATCTACGCCGTCGTGCGCGGCATCGGCGGCGCCAGCGACGGCAAGGGCAAGGGCATCACGGCGCCCAACCCGGTCGGCCAGCGCCTCGCCGTGGAGCGGGCGTGGGCGAACGCCGGGCTCGATCCGTCGGCCTGCTCGATGATCGAGGGCCACGGAACCTCGACCAAGGTCGGAGACCTGACCGAGCTGACCGCGCTGGCCGAGGCGTTCAAGGGCGCGGAGCTCGCGCCCGGGTCGGTCGCGCTCGGTTCGGTCAAGTCGAACATCGGTCACCTCAAGGCGGCTGCCGGCGCTGCGGGGCTGCTCAAGGCCGCGCTCTCGCTGCATCACAAGCAGCTCGTTCCGAGCCTCGGGTTCGAGCGCCCCAATCCGAACATCGACTGGCACGCGACGCCGTTCAAGGTCAACACGGAGCTGCGCGAGTGGGAGAGCTCCAACGGCGACCCGCGCCTGGCCGGGGTGAGCGCGTTCGGCTTCGGCGGCACCAACTTCCACGCCGTGCTCGAGCAGCACGTCCCCGGCCGCCTGACGAGGAACGGCCACGCGTCGATCTCCGTGCCCGCGGAGGTTCCCGCCGGGTCCCCCGCGGCACCGGCCGATCCGCCCGCGCCGGCCGCCCCGGCGCCGGCGCCAGAGGCGAAGGCTCCGCTCCGCGGAGCGCTGGTGATCGGCGCCGCCGATCGCGCCGGCCTCATCGCACGCATGCGCGAGGTCGCCGAGGCGGCCGGGCGCGGCGACGCGCCGGAGCCGCGCGCCCCGATGGAAGTCGACCTGCGCGCGCCCGAGCGGATCGCGATCGACTACGGCGACGCGGCCGAGCTCGCCCAGAAGGCGGCGCTGGCCCTGCGGGTGCTCGACGACGACTCGCCGGCGGCCTGGAGCGCGCTCACCGCGCGCGGCATCTTCCGCGGCTCGGGTCCTCCCGGCAAGGTCGCGTTCATGTACACAGGCCAGGGCTCGCAGTACGCGAACATGCTCAGCGAGCTGACCCGCCGCGAGCCGATCGTCGCCGAGACGTTCGAGCTCGCCGACAGCGTGATGGCGTCGCTGCTCGAGGGACGCACCCTGTCCAGGCTGATCTTCGTCGATCCCGAGGACTCCGAGGCGGTCAAGCAGGCCGAGGCGGAGCTGCGGCGCACCGAGATCACCCAGCCCGCCGTGCTCGCGGCCGACCTGGCGCTGACGCGCCTGCTCGGCGCCTACGGGATCACGCCCGACTTCGTGATCGGCCACAGCCTGGGCGAGTACGGAGCGCTCGTCGCCGCGGGCGTGATGTCGTTCGAGGACGCCCTGCGGGCCGTCAGCGCCCGCGGCAGCGAGATGGCCAACCTGCAGGTGAGCGATCCGGGAGCGATGGCGGCCGTGGCCGCGCCGCTGGCCGAGGTCGAGGAGGTCATCGCCGAGGTCGACGGCTACGTCGTGATCGCGAACGTCAACTCGACCACCCAGATGGTGCTGGGCGGCGCCACGGCCGCGGTCAAGGACGCGATCGCCAAGCTCGCCGAGCGCGGTCGCGACGCGATCCCGCTCCCCGTCAGCCACGCTTTCCACACCGAGATCGTCGCCGCGGCCGCCGAGCCGCTGCGCGCCACGCTGCGCAACCTGAAGCTCGGCCCGCCGCAGATCCCGGTGGTGGCGAACGTCGACGGAGAGTTCTATCCGAGCGGCCCCGGAATCGAGGATACGATCGTGGAGATACTCGGCCGCCAGGTCGCCTCACCGGTCCAGTTCGTCAAGGGACTGCAGACCCTGCACGGCGCGGGCGCCTCGGTGTTCGTCGAGGCCGGGCCCAAGCGCGCCCTGTGGGGGTTCGCCGCCGACGTGCTCGGAGACGGCGCCGTCAGCCTGTACTCCAACCATCCAAAGCTCGGCGACCTGCCGTCGTTCAATCACGCGCTGTGCGGGCTCTACGCCGCCGGCGCCGGCGTCGGGCGTGTTCCCGCCGCGGCCGGCCCGCCGCCCGCGCCGGCACTCGTCCCGGCCCCGCCGCCCGTGGCGGCGACGGCGGGTCCTGCCGTGCCGGCCGCCACCTACACGCCCGCGCCGCCGGTCGCGTCAAGCGGCTCCGCCGTCTCGGGTCCGCTGGCCGACGAGAGCTACCGCGAGCTCGGGAAGATGTTCGCCGGAGCGATCGAGCGCGCCCACGCCCTGATCGGCGGCGGCGACGGCGCCCGGACCGAGCCGGTGGTCATCACCGGCGCGGCGCTCGGGCTGCCGGGCGTGGAGCGGACCTTCGATGACGCGAACGTGGGCCGGATCCTACACGGCCAGCAGTTCATCGACGTCATCCCGTCGCAGCTGCGCCACGAGATGGTCGACCACCACATCACGCGCCTGGTGAAGGGCGAGGACGGCGGCGCGACGTTCGAGTCGATCGACCAGGAGCGCGACGTGATCAAGCTTGCCGCGCGCGCCGGCGCGCTCGAGCTGGCTAAGGAGTTCGGCATCGCGGAGGACCGGGTGCCGGCCCTCGGTCGCGAGACGCAGCTCGCGCTCGCCGCGGGCATCGACGCGCTGCGCGATGCCGGGATCCCGCTCGTGCTCCGCTACCGCATGACCACCACCGGCTCGGAGCTTCCCGACCACTGGGTCCTGCCGGAGTCGCTGCGCGACGACACGGGGATCGTCTTCGCCTCCGCGTTCCCGGGGGTCAACGACTTCACCGACGAGCTGAACCGCTACTGGGCCGACCGCTCTCGCCGTCAGCAGCTGGAGATGCTGCGCTCGCTCCGTTCCCGCCTGAGCGACGGCAATGGGGCGGGCGTCGGGCTGGCCGAAGTCGAGCGCCACATCCACGAGCTCGAGCTCGAGCTCGAGTCCGAGCCCTACGAGTTCGATCGCCGGTTCCTGTTCCGGGTGTTGTCGATGGGCCATTCGCAGTTTGCCGAGCTGATCTGTGCTCGGGGCCCGAACACCCAGATCAACGCCGCCTGCGCGAGCACCACGCAGGCGATCGCGCTGGCGCAGGACTGGATCCGCGCCGGCCGTGCCCGCCGCGTGATCGTGATCGCGGCCGACGATGTGACCTCCGAGCAGCTGCTGCCGTGGGTCGGGTCGGGCTTCCTCGCCTCCGGTGCGGCGGCGACCGACGACGTGGTCGAGGACGCGGCGCTGCCGTTCGACCGGCGCCGGCACGGGATGCTGCTCGGCATGGGGGCCGCGGCGATCGTCGTCGAGAGCGCGGCCGCGGCCCGCGAGCGGGCGATCACCCCGATCTGCGAGGTGCTCGGCACGACCATCGCCAACAGCGCCTTCCACGGCACCCGCCTCGACGTCGAGCACATCGGCGGCGTGATGGAGGACGTCGTGCGCCAGGCCGAGCGCCGGGGGGTCCGGCGCGAAGAGATCGCCTCGGAGACCGTGTTTGTCTCGCACGAGACCTACACCCCGGCGCGCGGCGGCAGCGCGTCGGCCGAGATCCACGCGCTCCGCCAGGTCTTCGGCGACCACGCCGGCAAGATCGTGATCGCCAACACGAAGGGCTTCACCGGGCATCCGATGGCCGTCGGGATCGAGGACGTGGTGGCCATCAAGGCACTCGAGACCGGGCTCGTGCCGCCGGTGCCGAACTTCCGCGAGGTGGACCCGGACCTGGGCCAGCTCAACCTCTCACGCGGCGGCCTGTACCCCGTGCGCTACGCGCTGCGCCTGGCGGCCGGGTTCGGCTCCCAGATCGGCATGACGCTGCTGCGCTGGACGCCCGTCGCCGACGGCCGCCGGCGCAGTCCCGAAGACCTCGGGTTCTACTACCGGATCGCCGATCACGACACGTGGTCGGCGTGGATGCGGCGGGTCAGCGGCGTGGCCGATCCGCGGCTCGAGGTCGTCGCGAGGACTCTGCGGGTGCTCGACGCCCGGACCGAGGCGCGCGTGAATTCCGATGGGGTGAGCACTCCCTCCACGTTGCCGTCGGTGACGGCGGCCACCCACCCGGTCTCCGCGACCGCAGCGCCCGCACCGGCCGTGGCGGCGCCCGCGCCGTCCGCGACGCCCACACCCGCCGTCGCGCCGGACGCGGCCCCTGCGCCGGCCGCGCCGGCCGCGGCACCTGCGCCGGCAGCACCCGCGGCCGCGCCCTCGCGTGAGGAGGAGATCACGCAGCGGGTGTTGGAGTTGGTGGCGGAGGAGACGGGGTATCCGACGGATTTGTTGGATCCGGATCTGGATTTGGAGGCGGATCTGGGGATTGACACGGTGAAGCAGGCGGAGGTGTTCGCGGCGATCCGTGAGTCGTATGCGATCGAGCGGGATGAGTCGCTGAAGTTGCGTGACTACCCGACTATCCACAGCGTCGTGGGCTTCGTGATCGATCACCTGCCGCCGGAGGCCGCGCCGGCCGCGCCGTCCGCGACGCCCACACCCGCCGTCGCGCCGGACGCGGCCCCTGCGCCGGCCGCGCCGGCCGCGGCACCTGCGCCGGCAGCACCCGCGGCCGCGCCCTCGCGTGAGGAGGAGATCACGCAGCGGGTGTTGGAGTTGGTGGCGAAGGAGACGGGGTATCCGACGGATTTGTTGGATCCGGATCTGGATTTGGAGGCGGATCTGGGGATTGACACGGTGAAGCAGGCGGAGGTGTTCGCGGCGATCCGTGAGTCGTATGCGATCGAGCGGGATGAGTCGCTGAAGTTGCGTGACTACCCGACTATCCACAGCGTCGTGGGCTTCGTGATCGATCACCTGCCGCCCGAGGAGGCCGCGGCCGCCGAGCCGGTCAGCTCGAACGGCGCCGACCCGGCCGCGGGCGCGTCCGAGACGGATGAGTCGCCGGGCAGCGCCGGCTTCCCGCGCCGCGTCCCGGTCCCGGTGATGCGGCCCCCGCTGGACTGCTGCGTGCCGACGGGCGTGGAGCTCGCGACGGGTGACCGGGTCGTGCTGATGCCCGACCGCGGCCGCGTCGCCGCGTCGCTGGCCGGGCGCCTCGAGAAGCGCGGCGTCACCGTGCTCACGATCGAGGGCGAGCCCCCGGTCGACGAGCTCGAGCAGACGATCGCGGCCTGGGCCGCAGAGGGTCCGATTGCCGGCGTCTACTGGCTGCCGGCGCTCGACGACGAGGGTCCGCTGGCCGAGCTCGAGCCCGCCGGGTGGCGAGACGGACTGCACGTGCGGGTGAAGCTGCTCGCGGCGACGATGCGCCTGCTCGCCGGCGACGGTGGCCCCGGCGCATTCCTGGTCGCGGCGACCCGCATGGGCGGCCGCCACGGCTACGACGAGCGCGGCGCCCCCTCGGTCATGGGGGGAGCGGTCAGCGGCTTTTGCAAGGCGCTGGCCCGGGAGCGCGAGGATACGCTGGTAAAGATCGTGGACTTCGAGCCCGGCCGCACGACGGCTCCGCTGGTCGACCTGCTGATTGAGGAGACGCTGCGCGACCCCGGCGCCGTCGACGTCGGTCACGCAGACGGACTGCGCTGGACCGTCGGCCTGGTGGAGCGCGACGCGGACGCCGCGGTCGAGAGCCCACTGCGCCCGGATGCGACGTTCGTCGTCACCGGCGCCGCGGGCAGCATCGTCTCGGCGATCACGGCGGACCTGGCGGCGCACGCCGGCGGCGGCCACTTCCACCTGCTCGATCTGACGCCCGCGCCGGACCCGGCGGACCCCGATCTGGACCGGCTCACCTCCGACCACGACGGGCTCACCCGAGACCTGGCCGACCGGCTCAGAGCAGCCGGCGAGCGACCGACGCCGAAGCTGGTCGAGCGCGAGCTGGCTCGCATCGAGCGGGCGCGGGCGGCCCAGGAGGCGATCGCGGCGATCGAGCGTACCGGCGGGACCGCGGTGTGGCACCAGGTCGACCTGACCGACGCGGACCAGGTCGCTGCCGTGCTGGCCGAGGTTCGCGAGCAAGGGGTGGTCGACCTGCTGCTCCACTGCGCGGGCATCGAGATCAGCCACTATCTGACCGAGAAGCCACAGCGCGAGTACGACCTCGTGTTCGACGTCAAGGCCCAGGGCTGGTTCAACGTGCTGCACGCACTGCAGGGGGTCGAGCTCCGCACGGCAGCCGTGTTCAGCTCCATCGCCGGCCGGTTCGGCAACGCCGGGCAGACCGACTACGGCGCCGCCAACGACCTGATGTGCAAGAGCGCCACGCGCCTGTGCGCCGACGGCGTCACGCGGGCGATCGCGGTCGACTGGACCGCGTGGGCACGGATCGGCATGGCGACCCGCGGCTCGATCCCGAAGATGATGAAGACGGCGGGAATCGACATGCTGCCGCCCGAGGAAGGCATTGCGGCAATACGGCGCGAGATCGAGGCCAGCCCGGGTGGCGAGGTGCTCGTGGCCGGCGCGATCGGCGTGCTCGGGGCCGAGCGCCATCCGACCGGCGGCCTCGACGCCGACGCGGCGCAGCAGCGTCTCACGGATCCCCACGGCCCGATGATTGGCCGCATCGAAGCGATGACGATTGGGGGCGGGCTGCAGATCCTGACCCAGCTCGACCCGGCCCGCCAGCGCTTCCTCGACGACCACCGCATCGACGGCACTCCGGTACTACCCGGCGTGATGGGGGTCGAGGGGTTCGCCGAGACGGCCCGCGCGCTGCTGCCCGACTGGTCCGTGATCGCGATCGAGGACGTCGAGCTGCTGGCGCCGTTCAAGTTCTACCGCGACGCTCCGCGGGTGCTCGAACTGCAGGCGCTGATCCGCTACGGCGGTGACGGGACGCTGCTGGCCGCCTGCCGTCTGGTCGGACGTCGCGAGCTGCCCGGCCAGGGGGAGCAGGAGACGCTCCATTTCACCGGCCGCGTGCGCCTGGCGCGCGAGGCGCCGGTCGCTCCGAAGGCCGCTGCCCCGCCGGCCGAGGCCGACGGCGTCGGGGCCGAGGACGTCTATCGGGTGTACTTCCACGGACCCGCCTATCAGGTCCTGGACACCGCCTACCGCCAGGACGGGCGGCTGGTCGGCCGTCTGAACGCGAACCTTCCGCCTGATCACGACCCGCCGGCGCAGCCGACGGTGTTCGCGCCGCGGCTGATCGAGCTCTGCTTCCAGACGGCCGGCCTGTCCGAGATCGCTGACGCCGGCCGGATGGCGCTGCCGACCCACGTCGACCGCGTGGTCAGCTACGGGATCGAGCGCTCCGGCCCGATCTACGCCGTCGTCAGCCCGCGCGACGACGACGGCGAAGCACCCGCCAAGGTGGACGCCGACGTGGTCGATAGGCGCGGCCGCGTGTTGGTCCGGCTCGAGGGCTACAGCACGACGGCACTTCCGGGCACGCTGGAGCCGGACGTCCGCGAGCCGATCCGGCTGGCTGTGGCGAGAACAGGGTCAGACTGATGTCGCTCGCCCGCCCGTTCCGACGGCTCGCGATCGTCAATCGCGGGGAGCCCGCGATGCGGTTGATCCATGCCGTGCGCGAGCTCAACGGAGCCCGTGAGCAGCCGATCGTCACGATCGCGCTGTACACCGACCCGGAGCGCGATGCGATGTTCACACGCGAGGCCGACGAGGCCCACCGGCTCGGGCCGGCGACGACGGTCGACCGGGATGGCCGCCGGCGCAGCGGCTATCTCGACCACGCGGCGCTCGAACGGGCGCTTGTGGCCACGCGCGCCGACGCGGTCTGGGTCGGGTGGGGCTTCGTGGCCGAGGAGCCTGCGTTCGCCGAGCTGTGCGAGCGGCTCGGGATCGTGTTCGTGGGGCCGGACGCCAAGGTGATGCGTCGGCTCGGCGACAAGATCGAGGCCAAGCGGCTCGCCGAGCGGGCCGGCGTGCCGGTCGCGCCCTGGAGCGGCGGGCGCGTGGCCCGGATCGAGGACGCGATCGAGCATGCGGCCGCGATCGGCTTTCCGTTGATGATCAAGGCAGCGGCCGGCGGCGGCTGCCGCGGGATCCGCCAAGTTGACTCGATCGAGCAGCTCAGTGCCGCGTTCGAGAGCGCGCGGGCCGATGCGCGGGAGGCGTTCGGGCACGAATCGGTGCTGCTCGAGCGGCTGATCACCCCCGCCCGCCACGTCGAGGTGCAGGTGATCGCCGACGGCCAAGACTCGGTGTGGGCGCTCGGCGTGCGCGACTGCTCGGTCCAGCGCCGTCATCAGAAGGTGATCGAGGAGTCGTCGAGCACGGCGCTCAGCGCAGGCCAGAACAAGCAGCTGCGCGAAGCCGCGGTGCGGCTCGCCCGCGAGGTCGGCTACCGCGGCGCCTGTACGGTCGAGTTCCTCTACCACACGCCGACGGGCGAGCTGTCGTTCATGGAGGTCAACACCCGGCTGCAGGTCGAACATCCCGTCACCGAGGCCACGACCGGCGTCGACCTGGTCAAGCTGCAACTGCATGTCGCCGCCGGCGGGCGGCTGGAGGGCGAGCCGCCGGTCTCCCGAGGCCACTCCGTCGAGGCGCGGCTGAACGCCGAGGACCCCGCGTTCGACTTCGCGCCTGCGCCCGGCCGCGTGGAGCTGCTGCGGTTGCCGACGGGCCCAGGGCTGCGGATCGACACCGGCGTCGGCGAAGGCGACGTGATCCCGGCCGAGTTCGACTCGATGATCGCCAAGATCATCGCCTGGGGCAGCGACCGCAGCGAAGCGCTGACGCGCCTGCGCCGGGCGTTGTCGGAGACGACCGTGGTGATCGACGGCGGCACTACCAACCAGGCCTTCCTGCTCGAGCTGCTGCAGCGTCCCGATCTGCTGGCCGGGGAGGTCGACACCGGCTGGCTCGACCGCCTGCAGGTGCGCGGCGAGACACTGCCGGCGCGCCACAGCGAGGTGGCCGTGCTCGCCGCCGCGATCGAGCTCGCCGACGAGGCCACGGCCGGCGATCGCGCCCGCTTCTTCGCCTTCGCCCGGCGCGGGCGTCCCCAGGTCGACACCGAGCGATCGCGCACGATCGAGCTGCGCCACCGCGGCAACCGCCACCGCGTCGTGGTGAACCAGATCGGGCCGCAGTCCTACCGGCTCGAGGTCGACCGCGTGATCGTCGAGCTCGAGGTGCACCGCCTCGGTCGCTACGAGCGCCGTCTCCAGATCGGCGAACGGTTGCACCGCACTGTCGTCTCGGCGCAGGGCGCCGAGCTGCTGGTCGAGGTGGACGGCGTCTCGCATCGGGTCGCCCGGGACGACGGCGGGATCGTGCGCAGCCGGGCCCCCGCAGTCGTGGTCGCGATCCCGGTGGCCGCCGGCGACGTCGTGGCCGCGGGCGATGTCGTAGCCGTAGTCGAGAGCATGAAGATGGAGTCCTCCTACGTGGCCCCGTTCCGGGGCTGGGTGCGCGAGGTCATGGCGGCACCCAACGTCCACCTCGGCGCTCAGGCCCCGATCGTGCGGATCGAGCCGCTCGACGATGCCGAGCCCGAAGTCACAGGCGTCACGCTCGACTTCGAACCGCTGCGCATGGTCCCACTCGAGGCGCCGGGGCGCTGTCGCGACAACCTGCTCAGGCTCCAGCGCCTGACGCTCGGATTCGACATCGAGCCGGCGGAGGTCACGCGGATCGTGACCGACCTCCACGGCGATTGCTCGGACATGCTCGCCTGCGACCCCGCGCTGATCCCGGGCGAGCACGAGCTGCTCGGCATGTACGCCGACCTGCGCGCGCTAACCCATCCGCGGCGCGAGCTCGTCGAGCCCCGGGAGGATCTCCTGCGCAGCCCGCAGGAGCATCTGTACGAGTACCTTCGCTCGCTCGACGCCCGGGCCGAAGGGCTGCCGTCGAACTTTGTCGTCCGGCTCGAGCGCGCGCTGGCGCATTACGGCGTGACCGGCCTCGAGCGCACCGCCGCGCTCGAGGACGCCTGCTACCGGCTGTTCCTCTCCGATCAGCGCGACGCGGCCGCCCGTGGGGCCACGGTCGCGGTACTCGACCGCCGGCTCGAGCAGGCCGCCGATCTCGTCGGCTATATCGGCGAGGACTTCCGCGATGCGCTGACGCGGCTGATCGAGGCGACCGAGGGCCGCGACCAGATGATCGCCGACCTCGCCCGCGAGACACGGTTCCGCTACTTCGACGAGCCCGTGATCACCGCCTCGCGCGAGCAGACCTACGTCGAGATGGAGGCGCAGCTGGAGGCGCTCGAACAGGACCTGAGCCCCGAGGACCGCGAGCGCCTGATCCTCACGCTGGTCGACTGCTCGCGGCCGCTCGCGCCGCTGCTCAGCCAGCGCCTCACGACGGCGCCGCCGCGCCTGCGGCGGCCGCTGCTCGAGGTGATGATGCGCCGCTACTACCGCACGCGAGAGCTGCACGGCTTCGAGGAGGCCGAGCTCGACGGACAGTCGATCCTCGCCGCCCGCTACGAGCGTGGGGGGCGCACGCATCACGTGCTGACGGCGTTCGTGGAGCTGTCAGAGCTCGCCACGGCGGCGCGGGCCTGCGCGGCCCACGCCGCGGCCCTGCCCGAGCGCGAGCCGGTGATGGTCGACCTGTACTCCGAGCGCAAGGACGGGTCGAGCACGGACCTCGCGCCGGCGCTGCGCCAGACCCTCGACGCGGTGCCGTTCCCCGCGTCGACCGAGCGGATCGTCGTCGGCATCGCCTCGCCGTCCCGCGGCCGCGGGATGTCCGCGGTCGACCTGTTCACCTTCCGTTCCGGGCCCAACGGCCTGGTCGAGGACGAACCGCTGCGCGGACTGCACCCGACGATGGGCGAGCGCCTGCTGCTGTGGCGATTCGAGCACTTCGCGCTCAAGCGCATTCCCGCCGGTGAGGACGTGTACCTCTTCCATGGCGTGGCCCGCGAGAACCCGCGCGACGAGCGGCTGCTCGCGCTGGCCGAGGTGCGCGACCTGACGCCGGTCCGCGATGAGGACGGGCGCGTCGTCGCGCTGCCCGAGCTCGAGCGGATGCTGGTCGAGGGACTCGAGGGAATTCGCACGTTCCAGAGCCATCGTTCCCCCAGCCGCCGCCTGCACTGGAACCGCATGTTCCTGTACGTGTGGCCGGAGATCGACCTTACCCCGGAGGAGATCACCGGTCTGGTCGCGCGTCTGACTCCCGCGGCCACCGGGCTCGGGCTGGAGATGCTGCTCGTGAGCGGCCGCATCCGCGAAGCCGACGGACAGGTGCGCCCGCGCCTGCTGCGGATGCTCACTACCGGCGGCGAGACGGTGCTCGAGGTCGACGACCAGCCCGCGCGCATGCTCGAGCCACTCGACGAGGGCGCGCGCCGGATCGTCGCGGCGCGGCGGCGCGGCATGGCCCACCCGGTCGAGATCGTCCGGCGAATGACGTCCGGACACGACGGGGAGTTCCAGGAATACGACCTCGGCGAGGACGGTGAGCTCGCTCCGGTCGATCGGACAGCGGCGCTCAACATGGCCGGCGTGGTCGTCGGCGTGATGCGCAACCGGACCGCTCGCTACCCCGAGGGAATGGCACGGATCACGCTGCTCGGCGATCCGACCCATGCGCTCGGGTCGCTGTCGGAGCCCGAATGCGTGCGGATAATTGCCGCGCTCGACATGGCCGAGCGCGAGGACCTGCCGATCGATTGGTTCGCGCTCTCGGCCGGCGCGAAGATCGCCATGGACTCGGGCACCGAGAGCATGGACTGGATCTCGGCGGTGCTGCGGCGGATCATCGAGTTCACGCAGGCCGGCGGCGAGATCAACGTCGTGGTCACTGGGATCAACGTCGGCGCACAGCCGTACTGGAACGCCGAGGCGACGATGCTGATGCACACCCGCGGCATCCTCGTGATGACCCCAGCCAGTGCGATGGTGCTGACCGGCAAGCAGGCCCTCGACTACTCAGGCGCGGTCTCGGCCGAGGACAACTTCGGCATCGGCGGCTACGAGCGGATCATGGGCCCGAACGGGCAGGCGCAGTACTGGGCGCCCGACCTGGCCGCGGCGTGCCGGATCCTGCTCGAGCACCACGAGCACGCCTACGTGGCCCCGGGCGAGCGCTTCCCGCGCCGCGCAACGAGCAGCGACCCGCGCGACCGCGACGTCTCGAGCTCGCCCCACTCCGCGCCCGGCTCGGCGCTGCTCACCGTCGGCGACGTGTTCTCCGCCGAGACGAACCCCGGCCACAAGCAGCCGTTCGACATTCGCAGCGTGATGCGGGCGACGATCGATGCTGACCATCAGCCACTGGAGCGCTGGCCGGACATGCACGGCGCCGAGGCGGCGGTGGTGTGGAACGCCCACCTCGGCGGTTGGCCGGTGACGATGCTGGGAATCGAGTCCCGGCCGCTGGCGCGGCACGGGTTCATCCCGGCCGACGGGCCCGAGCGCTGGTCCTCGGGCACGCTCTTCCCGCGCTCGGCCAAGAAGATCGCACGGGCCATCAACGCGGCCAGCGGCCGTCTCCCGATCGTCGTGCTGGCCAACCTCGCCGGTTTCGACGGCTCGCCCGAGTCGATGCGCGAGTGCCAGCTCGAGTTCGGCGCCGAGATCGGACGCTCGGTGGTCAACTTCGACGGGCCGATCGTCTTCTGCGTGGTCTCCCGCTTCCACGGCGGCGCGTTCGTCGTCTTCTCCCAGCGTCTCAACGACCAACTCGAGACGGTCGCGCTCGAAGGCACGCACGCATCGGTGATCGGCGGCGCTCCCGCGGCCGGGGTCGTGTTCGCGCGCGAGGTCGAGCAGGCCGCCCGCGACGATCAGCGGATCACTGAGCTCGACGCCAGGATCGAGGGCGCCGACGGAGTCGCGCGCCAGGAGCTGCGGACCCAGCGGGCAGCATTGTTCGCCGAGGTCGTGGCCGAGAAGCGGGGCGACTTCGCGGCTCGGTTCGACGCCACCCACAGCGTGCAGCGAGCGGTGCGGATGGGCTCGGTGTCACGCACGATCGCCCCGGCCACGATGCGCCCGTACCTGATCGAGGCCGTGGAGCGCGGGATCCGCGCCACCCACGAGCGGGAATCGACGACCGAGCGCCCGCTCGTCGCCGGGCGCCGGGCCCTGGTCCGCACCGACCTCCACACGACGGCCGGATCATGAGCGATGACCGGGTGGCTGACCTGCTCCCTGGCCGAGGTCCCCGCCGAGGACGGGTGGCTCGGACCCTCAGAGCGGGCGGTCCTGGCTCGCCTGACGCTGCTCAGGCGCCGCACTGAATGGCGGCTGGGCCGCTACACGGCCAAAGCCGCCGCTGCCGCGTTCCTGGAGGTGGAGGATGGGCGTATCGAGGTCGTCGCCTCGCCCGGCGGTGCCCCGGTGGCCGTGCTCGACGGCACCCGCGCCCGGCTCGAGCTGTCGCTCAGCCACCGCGCCGGACGCGCGGTCGCGGTGGTCGCTCCACCCGGACCCGCCCTGGGGTGCGACCTCGAGCTGGTCGAGCCACGGAGCACTGCGTTCGTCAGGCAGTGGTTCGCCGACGGGGAGCGAGCGCTGGTCGAGGCGGCGCCGCCCGATGAGCGTCCGTGGCTGGCGAACCTGATCTGGAGTGCGAAGGAGGCCGCCACCAAGGCGATCGGCGAGGGGCTGCGCCTCGACGTCGCCCGCGCCCGCGTGACCTTCGGTCTGGGGGCAGCGGCTTCCGACGCCGACGGGTGGCGTGCGCTGCGCGTCCAGTGGGGTGACGATGCCGCGACCGTCCAGCACGGATGGTTCCTGCGAGAGCCCGGATGGGTGATCACCGTGGTGGGCGGCGACTCCGCCGCCCCGCCGCCGCGTCGGATACGTTGACCGGACACCAATTCCGCGCACCAGGAGGCGATTGACCTGATCAGACCTGAGTCCCACGCGCGATGCGGTTCGTGCTGACGCGTGATCCCGCGGAGTTCGCCACGCGTGCGGACGGGCTGTTCGCGCGCCGGCTCGACTGCAACATCCTCGCGACGGTGTCGATGAACGTGCGCGACGGAGCCTTCCCCGACGCCGCGCCGCTGTTCGCCTACGCCGTCGCCGGCGACGGCGAGGTGCAGTTCGCAGCGCTGCGCGTGCCCCCCTGGCCGTTGCTGGTCTGCGGGCTCGACGCCGGCCTTGCCGATCGGCTGGTCGGGCTGTGGCTGGTTGCGGATCCCGATGTGCCGGGGGTGAGCGGGCCGCCGGAGACCGTCCGCGCGATCGGCGCCGCGTGGGCTCGCCGAAGTCGAGGCGTGACCCGGCGCAGGATGGAGGAAGCGATGCACGTGCTCGACGCGGTGCGCGACCCTCCGCACCCCGCGACTGGAGATCTGCGCCGCGCGCAGCCCGGTGAGCGCCCGCTGCTGGTGATCTGGATGGCCGATTTCGCGCGCGAGGCAGGGGTCCCCGGTGCCGATCGAGCGGAGGCGGTCGTCGACGGTTGGCTGCGGCGTGGCGGGCTCTGGATCTGGGACGACGCCGGCGCCGTGTCGATGCTCGGGATCACGCGCCCGGTCGCCGGTGTCGTACGGATCGGTCCCGTGTACACGCCGCCCGCGCATCGTGGCCGGGGGTATGCGGGCAATGCCGTGGCGGCGGCCGGTCGCTGGGCGCTCGCCCACGGCGCCGAACGCTGCCTGCTGTTCACCGACCTCGCCAACCCGACGTCGAACAAGATCTACGCCGAGGTTGGCTTTCGCCGGGTCGGCGACTGGGAGGAGCACGCGTTCGAGCCGGGGGGTTAATCTGTCTCCGTGGCCGGCTGGGACGATGTGCGCCGGATCGCCCTCGCGCTGCCTGAGTGCAGCGAGCGCGTCTCACGCGAGCGCGCCCAGTGGCGGGTGCGCGACAAGCTGTTCGTGTGGGAGCGGCCGCTGCGGGCCTCGGACCTGCGCGCCCTCGGCGACGACGCGCCCACGGGGCCGATCCTCGGCGCGCGGGTGGAGCACCTCGGCGCCAAGGAGGCGCTGCTGGCCGATGACCCGGCTGTCTTCTTCACCACGCCGCACTTCGACGGCTACCCCGCAGTGCTCGTGCGCCTGGAGCAGATCACGCTCGACGAGCTCGAGGAGCTGATCGTGGAGGCGTGGCTGGCCCGGGCGCCCAAGCGCGTGGCCAAGCAGTACACCGAGTCCCGGTTCGGCGAGTCCGACGGCTGAGGCCGCGATTACTCGTACTGCAGCGCCGCCAGCACGTTGAGCCGCGCCGCTCGGCGCGCGGGGAAGATCGCCGCCACGATGCCGGCGATGACCGCCGCGATCACGAACACGACGAGCGTGCCCCACGGCACCGTGAAGGCGGCGAAGTTGAGCGCCTTGCCGACCATCAGCGCCAGCACCACGCCAAGCGGGATGCCGAACGTCGCCCCGAGCAGTGCGGTGACGATGCTCTCGTGCCGGATCATGCGCCGGACCTGACGCCGGCTCATCCCCACCGCCCGGAGCATGCCGAGCTCCCGCGTGCGCTCGAACACGGTCAGCACGAGCGTGTTGACGATCCCGAACAGGCTGACCACGATCGACAGCGACAGCAGCACGTAGAGCAGGTTCAGCAGCATGTTCAGTCCCTGCAGCTGATTGCTCTTGAACTGCGCCTTGGTCTGCAGCTTCGCGTCCGGGAAGCCCGTCAGCGCCGCGTTGAGGACGCGCGTGTTGGCACTCGTGACGCCGCCCTGGATGTTGACGAACGTGTACAGGTTCTGGGGGTTCTGGTAGAGCGAGTCGAAGCGAGCGGTGGAGATCGTCACGTCTCCGTAGGGCGAGCCTCCCTTGGGCGGCGAGAAGATGCCGCGCAAGGTGAAGGGCACGGTGACGCCGGTCGGCGTCTCGACCGAGACCGTCCCGCCGACGCGCAGGTGTTGTGCTTTGGCGTAGTCCTTGGACACGAACGCGCCGTCGCTGCCGAGCCGGGCCGGGGTCTCGGGACCGCCGGCCGTCCAGTCGATCGAGATCACCTTGCCGACGTCGGGGGACACGCCGGTGACGTTGATCCTGGATCCGAACGCCCGGCCCTCGCCGGCGCGCACGCCGGATACCGTCTCAACTCCGGGCACCCCGCGCAGCGCGTTGGCGGAGGCGACGCTGATGGGGCTGAAGTTGTCGCTCGCGGTGACTGCGTAGTTGGCGATGAACAGCTGATTGACCGAGCCCTCGAAGCGCGTCCGCAGCCCGGCCGCCAGCACTCCGACGAAGGTGACCAGCGCGAGCCCGATCATCAGCGCCGACGCGGTGGAAGCGGTGCGGCTCGGATTGCGGACCGCGTTCCCGCGCGCCAGCACTCCCGCCGCGCCGCCGAACCTCGTCGCCGGCCAGCCGAGCACGCGCGCGATCGGAGGCACCAGCGTGGGGGCGAGCATCGACACGCCGACGAAGACGAGCGCCGCTCCGATCCCGATCCCCAGCAGCCGGGCGGTCGTCGAGAGGCCGCCGGCCAGCATTCCCACGAGCATCAGCGCGACCGCGACGGCGATCGTCGCGAACGCCGCGGCGGGACCGAAGCGCGCGAACCGGGACGGCGGGAGCACCGCGCCCTCGCGGACGGCGGCGATCGGCGGCACGTGCGTGGCCCGCCACGCGGGCCGGAGCGCGGCGGCGAGCGTCACCAGCACCCCGAGCAGCAGCGAGATGATGATCGTCCGCGTCGCGAACACCGTGCCCGTCTGGGGCAGGTCGATGCCGAACGAGACCAGCAGCGCATTGAGCCCGCGGGCCAGCCCGAGGCCGGCGAACAGCCCCACGATCGAGGCCAGCAGGCCGATCACCAGCGCCTCGAGCATGACCGACCGGAGCACCTGGCGGCGGGTCGCGCCGAGCGTGCGCAGCGTGGCCAGCTCCCGGGTCCGCTGCGCGATCGTGATCGACAGGGTGTTGGCGATCACGAAGCTGCCCACGAACAGGGCGATCCCGCCGAAGGCGAGCAGGAACGACTGGAAGATGTTGAGAAAGCCGCTCGTGTCCTTGGTCGCCTGCTGAGCCTGCGCCTGGCCGGTCCTCACTTGCGCGTCGGATGGGAGCAGCGGCCGGATCTCGCTGACCAGCTCCGCCGGCGAGGTGCCGGACTTGGCGGCGATGTTGATGGCGTCGTAGCGGCCCTGTTTCTGGAAGATCTGCTGCGCGGTGGGCAGCGTGAAGATCGCCATCGTCGCGCCGCCGAGCGAAGAGACCGATCCGAACTTGGCCGTGCCGACGATCCGGAACCGCCGCACCGGTCCACGGGCGATGATGCCGACCTCCTGTCCGGTCGCGAACCCGTCCTTGCTCGCCGTGTCCGAGTCGATCGCCACCTCGTCCGGGCCACTCGGCCACGTGCCGCTGGTGAGGACCAGTGGGTTGAAGCGCTGGCCGCTCGGCTCGTAGGAGAACGCCAGTCCGGGTGCGCCGCCGCGGGAGATCACCTTGCCGTTGTGGCCCACGATCTGCGCCGTGTCCGAGACGCCGCCGGAGGCCAGGGCGACACCGGGCAGCCGCTGGACCTCGGCCAGCAGCGAGGACGGCAGCGACGGCGCTGCGCTGCGGCCGCTGTTGTCGTTGCCGATCGCGCTCTTGCCGGTGATCACCGCGTCGGAGTTCTTGTAGACCTGCGTGAACACGGTCGCGAAGGCCGACTTGATCGTGTCCGTCAGCACGTAGGTGCCGCTCACCATGGCCACGCCGAGCACGATCGCGATCGCCGTCAGCGCCACCCGCAACTTGCGGCCGAGCAGCCCCTTGAGCGCGACGCGCATCACGACTGCAGCGACCCCATCACCTCGAGCACGTCGGCGGCGTTCGCCTCGGTCAGCTCCTTGACGATCAGCCCGTCGGCGATGAACAGGATGCGGTCGGCGATCGAGGCCGCCCGCGCCTCGTGGGTCACCATCACGATCGTCTGGCCGTAGTCGGCCACGGAGTCGCGGAGCAGATCCAGGATCTCTCCGCCGGTCCGGGAGTCGAGGTTGCCGGTGGGCTCGTCGGCGAACATGATCGTCGGGCGGGTCACCAGCGCACGGGAGATCGCCACGCGCTGCTGCTCGCCACCGGAGAGCTCCGAGGGCCGGTGCGAGCGACGCCCGTCGAGGCCCGTCTTGGACAGCAGCTCGTCCAACCATTCACGATCGGGCTTCTCGCCGGCGATCGTGAGCGGCAGCAGTACGTTCTCCTCGGCGGTCAGCATCGGGAGCAGGTTGAAGAACTGGAACACGAACCCGATGTGCTCGCGCCGCAGACGCGTCATCGCGGCGTCGTCGAGATCCGTGATCTCCGTGCCGGCGATCCTGACCGTGCCGCTGGTCGGCTTGTCCAGGCCGGCGAGCGAGTGCATCAACGTCGACTTGCCCGAGCCCGACGGCCCCATCACCGCCACCAGATGGCCCTGCTCGACGTCGAGCGAGACACCGCGCAGCGCGTCGACCGCCGTCGCGCCCTCGCCGTAGCGGCGGGTGAGGTCACGCGCCTCGACGGCGGTGCCGCTGGGGCCGTTGTCAGACACTGTCGTGAGGGCCGAGCACTGTCGTGGTGCCTGTATAGCACCGCACCGGGGTCCACCACCGATCGGGTCATACTCGCGCTCGAACGTGTTATCGCCTAGTGAAGGGGCATGCCGTGCACGCACTCACTCTCCCGTCCCGACGAGCGATCCTGGTGGCGGCCGCCGCGGCGCTGACGGCTGCCGGTGCGGTCGCCCTCGGCGTCTCGTCGACGGCCACCGCTCGTGCCCGTGCCGCGTCCGGCACGCCCCGATGTGCGACATCAGGGCTTGTCGTCTGGCTGGACACTCAGGGCAGTGGCGCGGCCGGCAGCAGCTACTACATGCTCGAGCTGACCAACCTGTCCGGCCACACCTGCACGCTGATCGCCTACTCGGGCGTGTCCGCGGTCAACCTGCGCGGCCGTCAGCTCGGCAAGGCGGCGTCCCGCACCAGCTCGCCTCAGCCGAAGCTGGTCACGCTGGCTGACGGCGCCACCGCGACTGAGGTGCTGCGGATCGTCGATGTCAGTCTGTTCACACCCTCCGCGTGCCGCCCGGTGACCGCCGCGGGTCTGCGGGTGTACCCGCCCAACCAGACCGCGTCGAAGGTCATCCCGTTCCCGTTCCGGGCCTGCTCCCGCAGCGGACCGGTCTACCTGAGTGTGCAGGCGATCCGCTAGGCCGTGCCCGAGCGAGGATCGGACGCCCTCGCTGAGCGACAGATCGGCCCGGCGCGAACCGGGCCGGTTTGATCCGGAGCCTACGTCTCGCGGGGAATGACGCGGTCGAGCTCGACGGCTTCCCCGCTCCGCGTATCGGGGTAGACGACGATCACCGTGGGCGGCCCTCCGAACCACGCGCCCAACTCGCCCTCGCCGACGTACTCGGCGGCACGCTGCGAGCCGCCGGGTTCGATCACCCAGACCGCCTGGCCCTTGTGGAACTGCCCATCGCCGATGTCGGTCATCTGTGCCCCCTGAGAGACGTGCGCGATCAAGCCCTGCGTACAACGTCCACATTATCGGGGTCGCCGCGCCTCAACATGCGAGCGCCTGTGGCCGATTACTGCGAGGACCGGCCGATGACCCCGCTCCTCTACCGCATCGGACAGTTCTGCGCGCGCCGGCGGCTGCTCGTGCTCGGGGTGTGGCTGGTGCTCGCCGCCGGACTCGGGGTGTGGGCGCATCAGCTCGGCGGCACCGAGGTGACCAACAACGTGACGCTGCCCGGCACCGGGAGCCAGAGCGCCGCCGACGTGCTCCAGGACGGCTTCGGCACCGCCGGCGTCAACGGCTCCAATCCGATCGTCCTGCGCGCCCCGACGGGCGCGACGCTCACCGGCGCGCGTCAGCGGGCGGCCGTGCAACGTCAGCGCGGTCGGGCCGCCCGGAGCGTGAGCGCGATGTAGCCGATGCGGCCGTGACGCGAGAGCTGCGCGGCGCCGGCGGGGCTGAGCGGGCTGATCGCGCCGATGACCCCCGGATCGTGAGCGTAGGTGGCGTGGCGATCGGCCTGCTCGCCGCGGTTGTGGTTCTGCTGCTGACGTTCGGGACCGTGGTGGCGATGGGGATGCCGATGCTGACGGCGGTGTTCGGGCTCGGCACCGGGCTCAGCATCATCGCCCTGCTGAGCCACCTCACGCAGGTGCCGAGCAGCGCGCCCGCGCTGGCCGCCATGGTCGGGCTCGGGGTCGGGATCGACTACTCGCTGTTCATCGTCACGCGCCATCGCGCGCAGCTCGCGGACGGCCTCGAGCTGCGCGAGTCGGTCGCCCGGGCGGTGGCCACGGCCGGAGGCGCAGTCGTGTTCGCCGGCGCGACGGTCACGATCGCGCTGTGCTCGCTGCTCCTGGCCCGCATCCCGATCGTCACGCAGATGGGCTATCTGTCGGCGATCGTCGTGATCGTGGCCGTGCTGGCGGCGATCACGCTCCTGCCGGCCGCCTTGTCGCTGGTGGGCCTGCGGATTCACTCGTTGCGGGTGCCCGGCCTGCGCGTCCACCACGATCAGCGCCCGCATGGCTGGGCGCGCTGGGCGCGGTTCGTGGCGCGGCGCCCGTGGCCCGCGCTGCTGATCGCGGTGGCGCTCGTGGCGCTGCTTGCGGCGCCCGTGACCGCGCCGACCTCGGTCAGAGCGACGACGGGCAGTTGCCGCACGACACGACCGCCCGTCAGGCCTACGATCTGCTCAGCCAGGGCTTCGGTCCGGGCTTCAACGGTCCGCTGCTGGTGGCGGTCTCGCTGCCGAGCGGCGGCGCTCAGGCGAAGCCCGCCCTGACCCGGCTGGCGCTCGCGCTGCGCCACGTGCGTGGCGTCGTGGCGGTGAGCCCGCCGCTCGTCTCCCGGGATGGGTCGCAGGCGCTGCTGAGCGTCACGCCGTCGAGCGCTCCGTCCGCGCTGGCGACGGTGACGCTGGTCGGCACGCTACGCAAAGACACCGTTGCGGCCGCCACGCGCGGGACCGGGTTGACCGCCTACGTCGGCGGCTCGACGGCCGGCTTCATCGACCTCTCCAGTGGGATCGGCGCTCGGCTGCCGATCGTGATCTGCGTCGTGCTCACGCTCTCCTTCCTGCTGCTGCTGGTCGCCTTCCGGGCGCCGTTGGTGGCGCTCAAGGCCGTCGTCATGAACCTGCTCTCGATCGCCGCCGCGTTCGGCATCGTGACCTACGTGTTCGGGCACGACTGGAGCGCGCGCCTACTGGGGCTCGACGGGGTCTCGCCCGTCGTCGCGATCGTCCCGCTGATGATGTTCGCGATCCTGTTCGGCCTCTCGATGGATTACGAAGTGTTCCTGATGATTGATGACGCACCTGCGCGAGCGTTGGAAGGAGACCGACGACGCCCACACCGCGGTCGTCGAGGGTCTGGCCGGGACCGCGCGCGTGATCACCTCCGCCGCACTGATCATGGTCGCGGTGTTCTGCGCCTTCCTGCTCAACGACAGTCCCACGATCAAGCAGTTCGGACTCGGCATGGCCGTTGCGGTCGCCGTTGATGCGACGCTGATCCGCTGTGTCCTGGTCCCCGCCGTGCTGGCGCTGCTCGGCCGGAGAGCGTGGTGGATCCCCGGGTGCCTGGCCCGGGCGACGCCACCGCTCTCGCTCGAGGGCGAAGCGTGGTTCGGCCGGCGCGGCTGCGCCGGCCGAACCGGTCCCGGTGGCGGCGGTGCGGGAGCCCGAGCCCGCCCGCTAGGGTGGGCCCATGCCGTCGGGGCCCAGACAGGCGAGGCTGCAGTCCGGCGAGTCGGCCGAGCGCGGCCGCGAGGCGCGGCGGGTCCTGCCGAGATCGGCCCACGGCGACTGGTCCCCGGCTCCCGACCGGCCCGATCCGATCGCGACCCTGTCGGCCCAGGCGGCGACCCGCGTGCAGGAGCTGGTGCCGATTCGCTACGGGCGGATGCTGGTCTCCCCGTTCACCTTCTACCGCGGCGCCGCGGCGGTGATGTCGGCCGACCTCGCGGCGACCCCCGATACGGACATCGTCGTGCAGGCCTGCGGCGATGCGCACATCACGAACTTCGGCGGCTTCGCCGCCCCGGACCGCCGGATGGTGTTCGGTCCCAACGACTTCGACGAGACGCTGCCCGGAGCTTGGGAGTGGGACGTCAAGCGCATGGCGGCCAGCGTCGAGATCGCGGGCCGCGACGTGGGACTGCCTGCGGACCGGAGGGCGTGGCTGGTGCGCGAATGCGTGCGCGAGTACCGCGAGGGGATGCGCGGTTTCGCGGACGAGAGCCATCTCGACGTGTGGTACGACCGCCTCACGGCCAGCGAGTTGGTCGACCGCTTCGGCGGCCGGCTGGGCAAGAAGGGCCGGATCCTGTTCGCCAAGCCGTTTGCCAGAGGACGGCGCAAGACGAGCCTGCGCGCCGTCACGAAGCTCACGGAGCGCGTCGACGGCGAGCTGCGCTTCCGCAGCGTCCCACCGCTGCTGGTCCCGGTCCGGGACCTGTCGCTCCCGGACCACGTCACGGACGAGGGCGACTACGTTCGGGAGCTGATCGCCGAGTACGACGCCAGCCTCGGCGAGGACCGGCGCTTCCTGTTCGAGACCTACCGCTTCGTCGACATGGCGCGCAAGGTCGTCGGCGTGGGGAGCGTCGGCACTCGGGCCTGGGTGTTCCTGTTCGTCGGCCGGGGCGGCAAGGATCCGCTCATGCTGCAGGCCAAGGAGGCGCAGGCATCGGTGCTCGAGCCCTACCTCGGCGCCAGCGAGTTCGAGAACCACGGCGAGCGCGTCGTCCGCGGCCAGCGGATCTCGCACGCGGCCAGCGACATCTTCCTCGGCTGGCAGCGGAGCCTCGGCCTCGACGGCAAGGAGCACGACTTCTACGTCCGCCAACTGTGGGACTGGAAGGCGTCGATCGACCTCTCGACGATGAGTGCGTCCGGCCTGCACGCCTACACGCGGGCCTGCGGATGGTCACTGGCCCGCGCGCACGCCCGCTCGGGCGACCGGCTCGCGATCGCGGCGTACCTCGGCACCGGCCCGGCGTTCGACAAGGCGATCGCCCGCTTCTCGGCTGCGTACGCCGATCAGAACGAACTCGACCACCAGCGCCTGGCCGGCGCAGTCGCCGCCGGTGAAGTCCCGGCCCTGTCGGGCGTCTGAGGGTCAGTCGGCGGGCAGGTCCCCGGGCGGGTCCGCGGCCTGGGCGTCGGCGTCGGTGCCGTCGACGTCCGCGTCGCCGTCCGCGCGTGGCGGCCCCAGCCCCACCGTGTACCCCGACAGCGCCAGCGCCGCGATCGAGATCGCGCTCGCCAGCAGCGCGGTCACGATCATGCCGGGGTCGAGAGGGTTGAGCTGGAAGAACCGGCGCGAGGCGGGGAGCAGCACCGCAGCGACGTAGACGCCGGCGAGCACCAGGCACATGACGCCAACCAACGTCGAGCGCCGCCGCGAGCCCTCGTCCTCGAGCGCCAGCACCAGGTACAGGCCGCAGGCGACGAGGATCGTGACGGCCACGGTGCGGGAGTCGGTGATCGAGAGGTCGAGGTCGTGCACGGCGAACAGGTAGCCGGCCACCACGCCGGCGCCGAGCAGCGCGCCGGCCGGGACCGCGAAGCGGGCGACGCCGCGGACGAAGCGCTCCGGCCGCCACGGGCCGGTGCTCGGGGCCAGCGCCAGGAAGAATGTCGGGATCCCGATTGTCAGGCTCGCCGCCAGCGTCAGATGCCGGGGCAGCAGGGGGTAGGCCTCCGAGCTGGTGCCGATGGTCAGGATCAGGAAGGCAGCGAAGGCGGACTTGGTGACGTAGAGCTTGGTGACCCGCCCGAGGTTGCGCAGGGCACGTCGCCCCTCGGCCACCAGCGCGGGAACGCTGCCGAAATCGCCCGAGATCAGCACCAGATCGGACACGCTGCGCGCCATCTGGGTGCCGCTCCCCTGGGCGATCGCGAGCCGCGAGCTCTTCAGAGCGGGCACGTCGTTGACGCCGTCGCCGACCATCGCCACGTAGCGCCCGTCCTCGATCAGGGCCTGAACGATCTCCTGCTTGCCCTGCGGTGAGATGCGGCCCACGATCGTCGCCTCGAGCGCGAACGCCCGGCGCTCCTGTGGACCCTCGGGAATCTCGCTCCCCTCGCGCACCCCCGCCACCGGGATTCCGACGTCACGCGCGATCGCGGCCACCGTCTGGGGCGCATCCCCGGAGAGCACCATGACCTCCACGCCCTGGTCGCGCAGGAAGGCGATCGTCGCCTTGACGTTGGGTCGCAACTCCTCGGCGAGCACCACGAGCCCGAGCGGCTCGAGCCGCGCCGGCGGCTCGTCCTCCGGCTCAGTGGGCAGCGGGCCGCGCGCGGCGGCCACCGCCAGGACGCGGCGTCCCTCGCGCTGGCGCACCTCGGCGAGCGACGCCAGCGCCCCGAGCGGCACACGTCCCGGCGCCCCGAGATAGAGGCTGCCATCCGGGAACGCCACGGCGCTCCAGCGGCGCCGGCTGG
The DNA here is from genome assembly GCA_963816005.1 of uncultured Solirubrobacteraceae bacterium. Lineage (GTDB taxonomy): Bacteria > Actinomycetota > Thermoleophilia > Solirubrobacterales > Solirubrobacteraceae > Palsa-465. The sequence continues at coordinate 55,124 of CAWFKF010000106.1, forward strand.
AGAACGGAACCTCGCCCACCGTTGGTCTCGGCTCGGCCGCGAACGCCGCGCCGATCGCCTGCAGCGTGATGTTGCGCGCCGAGGCGTTGGCGGCGACGTCCGCGAGCGCCGCGCGGACGCGCTCCTCCGAGGACCCCTCGGCCGGCACCACCTCCACCACGCGCAGCGAGGCCTCGGTGAGCGTCCCGGTCTTGTCGACGCAGATCGTGTCGACCGAAGCCAGGGATTCGATCGCGTTGAGCTGCTGGGCCAGCACCCCCCGCCGCGACATGCGCACGGCGGCGGCGGCATAAGTCAACCCGACGAGCAGCACGAGACCCTCCGGGATCATGCTGACGACGCCGGCGGCGGACGTGGCCACGGCAGCATGGAGGGGCACGTGCCGGTGATAGAGCGAGAAGCCGAGCACCGCTCCGAGCCCGATCACCAGCCCAACCAGCGCGTAGAGCAGGCGGTTGACCGCCTGCTCGAGCGGTGAGCGCGGGTGGCGGAAGGAGCGTGCCTCGCCGGTCAGGCGGGCGGCGAAGCTCTCGGCGCCGAGGGCGTTGACCTCGTAGCCGCCCGTCCCCTCGACGACGAACGCGCCCGAGCGCACCTCCTCTCCGACCGCGCGCGCGGCGGGCTCGGACTCCCCGGTGAGGATCGACTCGTCGAGCCGCAGGTCGCGGGCGTCGAGCAGGCGTCCGTCCGCGATCACCTGGTCGCCCGGCTCGAGCACGACCAGGTCACCGACGACCACCTCCTCCACCGCGAGCTGTCTCACCGCCCCGTCGCGCATGACCCGCGCGTGCGGTGCGACCAGCAGCGAGAGCCGATCCAGGGCGTGCTTCGCTCGCACCTCCTGCGTCATCCCGATCGCCGCGTTGGCGACGATGATGCCAAGGAACAGGGCATCGCGCGGGTCGCCGAAGATCAGCGTCACGGCGCCGAACCCGGCCAGGATCGCGTTGAACACCGTGAGCACGTTCGCGCGCACGATGCTCGCGTATGACCGGCTCGTGCTCTGGCGCTCGGGGCGCCCCGCGGCGGCCAGCCGGCGCTGCGCCTCGGCCTCGCTCAGGCCGGCCGGCTCGCCGCCGGCGGGCGATGAAACGGGCGGGGCGCCGGCTCCGAGCGCGTTGGCGTGTTCCACGCCCACATTCTGCACTGCGCCTCGGTGGCGGCCATGGACCAGCGAGTGGAGAGGCGAGTGGGCTCGCGCGCTGCACGCCTTCGTCAAACGCCTCCGCCTGAAGGCGCCGATCGTCGAGGAGGTCTTCGCCGCCGCCCGGTGTGAGCTCCCCGGCCGCTCGCCGGCGCGGTGAGTTCGCGTTGCGGATCAACTACGACCGGATGACGAGCTAGCGAACGCCGGCCGCCGGGGCCTCGGCTGGGCGCCCGGGGGCGCGGCTAGGCAGGCGGGTGCTCATAGAACCCGCGGCCGCTCTTGACGCCGAGGCGCCCTTGCTCGATGTAGTCGTGCAGCAGTCGGCGTGGGCCCTCGGGCAGGCCCGGCCGCAGGCTCGCGTAGTGCTCCTCGATGTTGAGCACGACGTCGAGTCCGACCCGGTCCATCAGCTCGAACGGGGGGATGCCGGCGCGCACGAAGATGCTCCAGAGGCTGTCCACGTCCTCGGGCTCGGCCACGCCCTCCTCGACGACCATCAGGCACTCGCGCTTGATCGCGGCCCAGATGCGGTTGAAGATGAACCCGTCGCTCTCGCGCCGGACGTGGAACGGCACCAACCCGTAGGCCGGGAACTTGCCCATCAGCGCGTCGATGATGCCCTCGTCGGTCCAGCCGCACGACATCAGCTCGACCATGTTGAGCTGTGGGGGCTGGTAGTAGTGCGTGTTGAGGACCCGCTCGGGATGTGTGACCTGATCGATCAGGCGGCTGGTCGGCAACGAGGAGGAGTTGCTGGCCAGAATCGCATCGGCGTCGGCCAGCCGGTCGAGCTCGGCGAACACCGCCTGCTTGAGCTCGAGCCGCTCGGGCACGGCCTCGATCACCATCCAGGCCCCGCTGAGCGTGGGTGCCAGCTCCGCGCACACCTCCACCTCGCCGGGGCGGTCGGCCTCGAGGCCGAGGGCCTGCTTCACCGGTGCCGCGTTCCGGGTGACGTAGTTGCGGGCCGCCTCGCGCTGGGCCTCGGAGACGTCGAAGATCCGCACGTCGCTCCCGCCCGCCACAAACACGGTGGCGATGCGCTGGCCGAGCGTGCCGGCGCCGTCGATCGCGATCGGGCGCTCGTCGACGTCGGCTGGGAGTGCGTAGGACATGCGAGCCCAACCCTAGGCAGAGGGCACGTGGGGCTCATCCGTACGATCCCTCGACACGATCGGGGCAGACTACGGCGATTCTGCGTTTGACGCCCGCGGCGTCTCGCGCGGAACGTTTTGCCGGTATCACCGGCATGACGTTGCTCCTCGCCCGCCGAGATGGGCGACTGCCTACGAAATGCCGCTCAGGCGGCCAACAGGCCGGCCTCAACGCCGCCTTCCCCCGGCAGCCCTTGTGCCGCAGCCGCTACCGCCCCTCGAACTGGGGCGCTCGCTTCTCGGCGAAGGCCATCACGCCCTCCATGAAGTCGGCCGTGGCGGCCTGCTCCTGCTGGATCTCGGCCTCGAGCTCGAGCTGCGCCTCGATGCCGGCGTAGACGCGCGCGTTGAGCTGGCGCTTGGTGCCGGCGTAGGAACGCGTCGGCCCGGCGGCCAGAAACTCGACCAGCGCGCCGGCCGCGGCCGCGAGCTCCTCGTCATCGACGACGCGGTTGATCAGACCCCACTCCAGTGCGCGCTCCGCGGGCACCCGCTCGCCGAGCATCGCCATCTCCATCGCCCGGGCGAAGCCGGCGCGCGCCGGGACGAACATCGATGAGCCACCGTCGGGCACGAGTCCGATGTTCACGAACGCGAGCAGGAAGTAAGCGCTGCGGGCGGCGACGATCAGATCGGCGGCCAAGGCGAGCGAGCATCCGATCCCCACCGCGGGTCCGTTCACGGCCGCCACCACCGGCTTCGGCATCTCGCGCAGGCCGAGGATGATCGGGTGGTAGATCTCGTGCAGGACGTTCTGCACGTCGGGATGGCCCGCGGGCGCGGGATCGAATCCGGCGCGCAGGTCTGCTCCGGAGGAGAAGCCGCGGCCCGCGCCCCCGATCTCGACCGCGCGGACGCCGGCGTCGTCGGAGACGGTGCGGACGGCATCGAGCAGGTCGCGCCCGAACTGCTTGTTCCAGGCGTTCATCGTCTCCGGCCGGTTCAGCTCGATCCGCGCCGCCGCCCCGTCGCGCAGCAGGGTCACCGTCTCATAGCTGTGGGCGACCTGGTACTGAAGCATCAGCGCAACCTCCAGAGTCCGCGTTTGAGGCCCTCTTCTACCGGTTTGCGGTGAACGACGCGTGCAACCCGGCCTCGACCTCGCGGTGTAGGAAGGCTGAACGCTAGTGTGAACGGCGCGGGGTGGCGCCGAGCCCGATTCGCGAACCGGCCAGACCCCGGCGGATGCGAACACGATCCGAGATCGAGCGCGCGCCGGAGCTGAGCTCCGGTCGCCCGGCGTCCTCAGGCTACGACCTCGACGACGCAGGCGGGATCGAATCCGTCCGCCGGCTGGTGCGGATAGCCGCGCGGATTGCTGACGACGTGGGTTCCGCGCAGCTCGAGGTCGGCGACCCGGTGTGTGTGGCCGTAGATCCACAGTCCCGTCCGCTTCGCGCCCATCAGCTCGGTCACATCGCTGGCGAAGGCGCCGGCGAGCGCGCGCTGCAGCGGCAGCGGTGGCCGCATGCGGATCAGGGGCGCGTGGTGGGTCAGCACGACCGTCGGCCCGTCGTGCGGCTCGGCGAGCCGGGCGCTCAGCCAGCGGCGGCTGGCCAGGTGGATCAACCGCGTGTCGCGTGGCCTGAGCAACCGCTGCGTCGATCCGAATGTGATGTGCTCGTAGTCGTTGACGACGCGCTCGCACAGCTTCATCGACGCCTCGCGGTGCCCCGGGCCGTCGAACTCGAAGTCGCTCCACAGCGTGCAGCCGAGGAAGCGGACCCCGTCGATCTCCACTGCATCGTTCTCGAGCACCCGCACCGACGAGCCCTCGGCGGCGGTCCGCATCTGGTCGATCAGCGCCGGCATCGAGTGCCCGTAGAACTCGTGGTTGCCGGCCACGTAGAGCACGGGGCGCTCGCGCTCCCACGCGCGGGCCCACTCGACACCGCCGGTTCCCCGGGCGATGTCGCCGGCCAGGATCACCACGTCGGCGTCGAGGACGGGTGGTGAGAAGGGACTCCGTTCCAGGTGCAAATCGCTGAGCACGTGCAGGCGCACGCCTGCATCATGACCGCCGCGCGGATGCGTCCCGGGCCCGACGGGCCCTACGAGATCAGAGTTCGAGGTCGTGCAGGAGGTCCTCGGCGGCCGCTGATCAGCGGTGAACCCGACGAGGGTGGGAGCGAGCACATCGTGGTGGCGCTCGAGCTCGGGCAGCACGAGCTCTCAGGTCCGCCAGGTGTCGGTGAAGCCGTGCGCGCAGACGAGCGGGGCCCCCGGGCCGCCCCGGTGCAGTGGCGTGAACCTGGAGCTCACGCGGCGAAGCCTATGATGCGCAGTTGAGCGACAGGCTTGGCGCCCACTCGAGGAGAAGGGAGAGGAGAGCTGCGATGACCCAGACCGACGCCGCACCGCATACGGCCGCGCAGCTGCCGGCGTTCGCGGGAGAGCACTACGGCAGCCACGCGGCGGCGCGCCGGCGCCGCGACGGCACGTGGCAGGAACGTTCCTATGCCGAGGTCACGCAGGAGATCGAACGCCTCGCTGACGGCTTCCTCGCGCAGGGGGTCGAGCCCGGCGACCGCGTCTGCATCCTCGCCAACACGCGCCCGGAATGGTCGGTTGCCGCCTATGCGCTGTGGAGCGCAGGGGCGGTGGTGGTCCCGATCTATCCGACCAACTCTCCGGAGGAGTGCGAGTGGGTTGCCGGCAACTCGGGGGCGGTCGCGGTGATCGTGGAGGATGCGGCGCAGCTGGCCAAAATCGACGCGGTACGGGGCGCGCTGCCCGCGCTGCGCTGCGTGTTCATGGTCGAGGCGGATGACGTTCCTCCGGGGGTTGTCGCACTCGCCGATATCGCGAACGATGCCGCCGCCGAAGCGCCATCCCGGGATCGCCGCTCGGTCTCGCCGCAGGACCCGGCCCTGATCATCTACACCTCGGGCACAACCGGGCCGCCCAAGGGCTGCGTGCTCTCGCACCGCAATGCGATGTCGGTGTGCTCGATCGTGCTCGAGATCCGGACGCTCCTCCCCGGCGAGGTCGTCTACCTGTATCTCCCGCTCGCGCATGTGTTCGCGCAGATCATCCTGCTCGCCGCCTTCCAGGTCGGCGCCGCGATCGCCTATTTCGGTGGGGACACGCGACAGATCATCCCCGAGCTGATGGAGGTCCACCCCGACTATCTCCCGTCGGTTCCGCGGATCTTCGAGAAGCTCTACGCACTGGCGATGGCCCAGGTCCCGCCCGAGCGCCACGAGGATCTCGTCCGGGCCGCCCGCCTCGGGGTTCGGGTCCGCGGCCTGGAGGCGCGCGGCGAGCCGGTGCCGCGCGACCTGCGCGAGTCTTTCGAGCGCGCCGACGAGGAGATCTTTTCCAAGGTCCGGGCGCTGTTCGGAGCCCGCCTGCGCGAGGCGCTGACCGGGGCCGCACCGATCGCGCCCGAGATCCTCGAGTTCTTCTACGCCGCGGGCGTTCCAGTGATGGAGGGCTACGGGATGACCGAGACCATGGGCATCGGCACGGTGAACCTCCAGAACGCGTTCCGCTTGGGGACCGTCGGGCGCGCGCTCCCCGGGGTGGACGTCCGGATCGCCGACGACGGCGAGATCCTCATGCGCGGACCACACGTGTTCTCTGGATACTGGGACAACGAGGCGGCCACGCAGGAGATCCTCGACCCGGAGGGCTGGCTGCACACCGGCGATCTCGGGTCGCTCGACGAGGACGGCTTCCTGAGCATCACCGGCCGCAAGAAGGACATCATCATCACCGCCGGCGGCAAGAACCTCGCGCCGTCGAACCTCGAGAACGACCTCAAGCAATCGCCCTTCATCTCGCAGGCGGTGATGTACGGCGACCGGCGGCCGTACCCGGTTGCCATCATCACGCTCGATCCCGAGTCCATCCTTCCCTGGGCGAGCGAGCGCGGGCTCCCGGAGGAGGTCGGCGAGCTGGCGCAGCATCCCGGCGTGCTCGCCCTCGTGCAGGAAGTGCTCGACAAGGCCAACGCGCGCTACGCGCAGGTCGAGCAGATCAAGCGCTTCGCGATCCTGGACCACGATCTGTCCCAGGAGACCGGCGAGCTCACCCCGACCATGAAGGTCAAGCGCAACGTCGTCTACGACCGCTACGCCAGCGCCTTCGATGAGCTCTACTCGCGCTGATCGACGCCGTCAGCCGTCGCTGCCGGTCCGCCTCGCGGTCTCGTGGCTCACGAACGCGCTCGTGCTCGCGATCCTCACCGTGGCGATCCAGGGCGTGGACGTCACCGACGCCGGGGCGCTGCTGGTGGCGGCGGCCGTGTTCGGAGTTCTCAACACGGTGCTGAAGCCACTGCTTCGGCTGGTCACGCTTCCCCTGGCCATCCTCACCTTCGGCCTGGCCTGGTTCTTCGTGTCGTTGCTGATGCTCGTGCTCACGACGGACATCGTGGGCGGCTTTCACATCTACGGGTTCTGGACCCTGGTCAAGGCGACGCTGATCGTCTGGCTCGTGAACCTGGTGCTCGACCTCGCGCCCGGGCCGTGGCAGATCACCGGCCGGCGGCGCGGCGCTCGGTGAGCGGCGCGGCGACGTCGTTGCGGGCCACCACGGCGAGCAGCTTCCGCAGGGCGGCTGACAGACCAACCTCGGGGATCGGTATCTCGATCTCGACCGTGCCGGACTCGCGATCGATCACGTGGACGGGACCCAGCCGCTCGAAGATGTCCATCATGTCCTGATTGGTGGCCAGCATCATCGCCTGGAAGGTGGTGATGCCCTCTTCGCGCGCGCGGGCGGCGATCACATCGAGCAGCAGCGTGCCGAGCCCGCGGCCCTGCCAGTCGTCGATCACCGTGATGGCGACCTCCGCTGCATCGGGACGCTGCTCGCTGCGCACATACCGCGCCACCCCGACCCCATCGCCGGTTCGCTCGTCGAGCGCGATGATGGCCTCGTGGGCGTGGTGGTCGACGTCGAGCAGATAGCTCAGCATCGGCTCGCGCAGCTCGGGCATCGGCGCCAGGAAGCGGCGGTAGCGGGACTCCTCGCTCAAGCGCTCGAAGCCGCGCAGCAGCAGGTCCTTGTCTGCCGGCCTGCCCTGCCGCAGCCGCACGTGCGACCCGTCGGGCAGCACCGTCGGCGCGCCGAGCGCGACGAGCTCACTGGTACTGGGATTCGATGTCATGGCAAGCGTCGGAGCGTGCGGCGACGGACCGCCAACCGTAACCGAACGGTCGCGGTCGCGATCCCTACACGTTCGCTTCGACGTTCTCTTCGCTGACGGCCTCGGCGGGCAGCTCGGGGCCGTGCGCCGCGGCCAGTTTCCTGGCGTCCTTGCGGGCCGCCTTGGTCGCCCGACGCTCGCGGAGCCGGCTCTCACGGGCGAGTTTAGCCATCGTGGTCTTCTTCTTGCCGCTGGAGGCCATGCCTGTCCGTCCTTAGTCGTGGATTTCCGCACGCGGACGGACGTCTCGGGTGCGGCGAGAGCGAGCGGGGGACCCGTTGGGCCCCCCGTCGCAGTTCGAAGCCGCTCGGCTCAGACGGGCTGGACGTTCGCCGCCGCTGGTCCCTTGGGGCCCTGCTCAGCGTCGTAGTTCACCTTCGCACCCTCGGTCAGCGACTTGAAGCCGCTGCCCTGGATCGCGCTGTGATGCACGAACAGGTCCTTGCCGCCTTCTTCGGGCTCGATGAATCCGAAGCCCTTGTCGTCGTTGAACCACTTCACGGTTCCGGTTGCCATCTTGGTCCCCCTCCGGGGTATGTGCACTGCGAAACGCGGAGGGTGCTGCGAGGCAACGACTGCGAAAACGCGGGGCACTGCTTCGGCCGAGCAGGAAGCTCGACCCTTCGCACCCAGTCTAGCGCGGCGGCTAGGGTCTGCCCCATGCGGCGCACGAACTGGGCTGGCAACTACGTGTACCGCGCGCGTACTCTACACAGGCGCTCGACGCGCGGGCACGGTCTCCTGCGGCGCCGGCCTGCGCTACGGCGCGCTGGCCAACGGTCGGGTTCCAGATGCGGAGCGATCAGCGAGAGATCGGCGGCGCTCAGCCGATCGCTGGCCGAGGCGCGCTGACGCGCAGCCCAGAGCGGCCCAGCTGCCGATATTCCATGCTGCCTCGTTCGCCGTGGTGAGCACCAAGAGCCTATTGGTGTCGCGACGCGACACTTGTCCGTCGTATCGTGGCGTGATCGTGGCCGCCGCCGAGGGCAACGAGCCGGTCGAGCTTCCGGTTGCCGGGAGGACGGTGCGGATCTCCAACCCGGCCCGGGTGTACTTCCCCGCCCGGGGCGAGACGAAGCTCGATCTGGCTCACTACTACCTGAGCGTCGGTGACGGGATCGTCCGCGCGCTGGCCGAGCGGCCGTGCATGCTGCATCGCTTCCCGCGCGGCGTCGAGGGCGCGAAGGTGCACCAGAAGCGGCTGCCCAAGGCCGCGCCGCCGTGGGTGGACACGGTGCGGGTGGACTTCCCCTCCGGCCGGCATGCGGACGAGCTGTGCGTCACCAGCCTGGCCAGCGTGATCTGGGCCGTGCAGATGTCGACCGTCGAGTTCCATCCCTGGAACTCCCGCCGCGCCGACACCGAGCGACCCGACGAATGGCGCATCGATCTCGATCCGATGCCGGAATGCGACTTCGCTGCCGTCCGGCGGGTGGCCCACGTGGCCCACGAGCTCCTCGACGGGCTCGGCATCCTGGGCTGGCCCAAGACCTCCGGCGGCTCGGGCATCCACATCTGCGTCCGCATCGAGCCGCGCTGGGGGTTTGCCGATGTGCGACGGGCGGCGCTGGCCTTCGCGCGCGAAGCCGAGCGCCGTGCCGTCCGCGACGTCACGACCACGTGGTGGCGCAAGGATCGCGAGCCGGACAAGGTGTTCGTGGACTACAACCAGAACGCGCGCGACCACACGATTCGCAGCGCGTACTCGGTCCGCGGTGTCAGCGAGGCGACCGTGTCCACGCCGATCGCCTGGGAGGAGATCGACGATGTGCTCCCGCAGGACTGCACGATCGCCACGGTTCCCGACCGGTTTGCGCGACTCGGCGACTTGCACGCCGGCATCGACGATGTCGCCTTCTCGCTGGAGACCCTGCTGGAATGGGCCGACCGCGACGAGCGGGCGGGAGAGGTCGTCCCCGATCAGCCTCAGGCGCCGTAGGCGGCCAGGAACACCCGCACGCCACTATCGGCGTAGCGATCGAGGTCGGCGGCGGCGGGAGGCGCGTCGAGTCCCTGCAACATCGCCTGGTTGAGCGGGATCGACATGATCAGCCAGTTGAAGTGGGCGGCGGCGAGGCTCGGGTCCTCGAGCCGCAGCACCTGCCGCTCGGCGAGGCGCGCGAACGCGTCCGCGAGCGCGGCCATCGTGCGCCCAACTAACAACGGAGGAGGATTCGAGATGAGCCGAGTTGTCGTGACCAATCACGTGACCCTCGACGGCGTGATGCAGGCGCCCGGCGAGATCGAGGAGGACCCTCGGGACGGCTTCGAGCATGGCGGCTGGGCGGTGCCCGGCAACGACGAGGTCATGGGTCGAGTGCTGGGGGAGGGCATGGCCAGGGAGGGGGCGCTCCTGTTCGGGCGGCGGACCTACGAGATCCTCGCCAGGTCGTGGGGCGGCCGGACCGACAACCCGATCACCCCGGTGCTCGAGAGTCGCCAGAAGTACGTCGCCTCGACCACGCTCAGCGAGCCCCTGCCGTGGATCAACTCGACGCGCCTGGACGGCGACGCCGCTGATGCGGTGGCGCGCCTGAAGGAGCAGGCCGAGATCGATCTCGGCATCCTCGGCAGCGGAGTCCTGATCGACTCGCTGATGCGCCGCGATCTGATCGACGAGTACGTGCTGCTGATCCACCCGCTCGTGCTCGGCTCCGGTCGCCGGCTGTTTCCCGGCGGCGTCGGAGCCACGCTGCGGCTCGTCGACAGCGTGACCACGACGACGGGCGTGATCATCGCCACCTATCGACCGGCCCGGACCCGTGGGGGCAGCGCCCATGCCTGATCACCAGACCCTGATCACGGGGCTCGCGTTCGGCGAGTCGCCGCGGTGGCACGACGGCCGCCTGTGGCTCTGCAACTGGGGTGCCCAGGAGGTGGTCGCGGGACTTGACCGACCTGTCGCCGTACGCCTGGAACGAGATCGTCGTCGACGGCCGCGGGAGCGCCTACGTCAACGGCGCGGCGACCTGATGGCCGGCGAGGCGTTCGCTCCAGGGATCGTCGCCATCGTCGCCCCCGACGGTTCGGCCCGCGCGGTGGCCGATGGGATCGCGTTTCCCAACGGCATGGTCGTGACGCCCGACGACTCGACGCTGATCCTGGCCGAGTCCTACGCCCACCGCCTCACCGCGTTCGACATCGCGCCCGACGGCGGCCTGTCCAACCGACGTGTGTGGGCCGACCTCGGCGACGGCGTGCCCGACGGCCTGTGCCTCGATGCCGACGGCGCGGTCTGGTACGCCGACGTCCCCGACCGGCGCTGTGTGCGTGTCCTCGAGGGCGGCGAGGTACGCCAGACGGTGCAGCTCGATCGCGGCTGCTTCGCGTGCATGCTCGGCGGGGCTGACGGCCGGCCGTAGGCGGCGAGCGCCGCGATCCAGGCCTGCTCGTGGGTGGGCAGGACCGAGACGATCACAACCTCTCGCGAGGTGAGGCTGGAGCCCTCCGTCAGATGCACGCGGATCAGCTGCGGGTCTTTCCCTCGCGGAGCATCCGCAGCGCCTGCGCGACGCGTCGCTCGCGCGTCTGCACTCGTTGGCCCCGGCGATCCAGCGGGCGTATTCCTTGCGATGGGTGAAGGAGAGCTCGCCGAATGCCGTGCGGGCCGCGGCATCGCCGGCCAGCGCGTCGGTGAGGGCCGGCGGCACCTCGACCTCGCGGGGAGCGGTGTCGAGCTCGAGCGTGAGCTCGATCGTGTCGCCCGCCTCGACCCCGGCCTGCCGGCGCACGTCGCGACTGAAGCCGAGCAGGAACTCCCCGCCCATCCGAGTGACCGTGGTGCGCCAGCTGAAGCCGTTCACCGTGGCGACGACGGGAAACCGCTTGGCGCCCTCGCCCACGGCGCTCACCTGCTCCTCGTCGAGCACGATCGCGGCAGCCTGGCCGCGCGGCGCGAGGGTTGCGGTCAGGCGGAGCGAGCCCATGGCCCGATTCTTCCTGTGCCGGCCGTCGTCACGACGCTTCCAGGCGCGCCGAAGTCACGCGGAGCTCGTGCTCGCCGGCTCGGACCACGTCGCCGGGGCTGAGCTGCCGGCCACGACGCGCCTCGCGGGCTCCGTTGACCCACACCGGCTCGGTCGACAGAAAGGCCTTGACCTCGGAGCCGCTGTCGACCACGTCGGCCAGCTTGAGCAGTTGCCCGAGCCGGATCATCGGGCCTCGAATCGGGACGTCGCGCACGATCCGTCAACGCTACCGCGGCCGAGTTTGGTTTGATGATGCCCGCGTATGGGCAAACCGCAACCCGGATGAGTACGCAGACTTCCCCTGGGCGCGGAGAGGGAATCCGGCTCGACGGCCTCACCAAGAGCTTTCGCGGGCCCAAGGGCCCGATCCGCGCGGTGCGCGGAATCGAGGTCGCGATCGGGCGCGGCGAGACGGTCGCGCTGCTGGGGCCCAACGAGGCCGGCAAGTCGACGACGATCGACATGCTGCTCGGCCTGACGGCCCCCGACGCCGGGAGCGTGTCGGTGTTCGGTCGCTCGCCGCGGGAGGCCGTCGACGCCGGCATGGTCGGCGCGATGCTGCAGACCGGTGAGCTGATCCGCGATCTGTCGGTCCGCGAGGTGGTGGCGATGATCGGGTCGCTGTATCCCGATCCGCTGGACCTCGGGGAGGTGCTCGAGCTCACGGGGCTCGAGGAGGCGGCGAACCAGAGGACGCAGAAGCTGTCGGGCGGCCAGACGCAGCGCGTGCGCTTTGCCGTAGCGCTGGTCAGCAATCCGGACATCCTCGTGCTCGACGAGCCGACGGTGGCGATGGACGTCGAGGGCCGGCGCGAGTTCTGGGCGATCATGCGCGCGTTCGCGGCCCGCGGCAAGACCGTCCTGTTCGCGACGCACTACCTCGAGGAGGCCGACGCCAACGCCGACCGCGCGATCCTGATGGCCCACGGTCGGATTGTGGCCGACGGCGCCACCACCGAGATCAAGGCCCGGGTCGGCCTGCGGACGATTCGGGCGACGCTCCCCGGCGTCGAGCCCGCGCGGCTGGCCGAGCTGCCGGGCGTCACCGGCGTCGAGCGACACGGCGAGGCCGTGATCCTCAGCTGCTCCGATTCCGATGCGGCGATCAGGGCGCTGCTCGGGCGGTACCCGGCGGCACGTGACATCGAGATCACCGGCGCCGGGCTCGAGGACGCCTTCCTGCAGCTGACCGGCGATCCCGACGAGGATGCCCAGGAGCTCGTGAGGTCGTGAACGGACTCGCCTACACCCGCTACGAGCTGCTGCGTACCTTCCGCAACCGCCGCTTCTACCTGTTCTCGCTCGGCTTTCCGCTGGTCTTGTACTGGGTGATCGCGGCGCCGCAGCGCAACAACCACAACATCGCCGGGACCGGGATCTCGTTCCCGCTGTACTACATGGTGGGCCTGGCCTCGTTCGGCACGATGGCGGCGATGATCTCCACGGGGGCGCGGATCGCCGGCGAGCGTCAGGTCGGCTGGACCCGGCAGCTGCGGATCAGCCCGCTGACGCCGCGCGCCTATTTTCGCGCCGGGGTGGTGACGGCCTACGTCATGGCACTGCTGAGCCTCGCACTGCTGTACGTGTCGGGCGCGGCGCTCGGCGTCAGCCTGTCCGCGCCGCGCTGGGCCGCGATGACCGGGCTGATCCTCGTCGGCCTGCTCCCCTTCGCGGCGTTCGGGATCCTGATCGGCCACCTCGTCACGACCGACTCGGTCGGACCGATCATGGGAGGCCTCGTCTCGATCCTCGCCTTCGTCAGTGGCACCTGGTTCCCGATCACCAGCGGCTTCCTGCACAGCTTCGGACCGTTCCTGCCCTCGTGGTGGCTGGTCCAGGCCAGCCACACGGCCATCAACGGTCACGGCTGGGGTGCGCGTGGCTGGGTCACGGTCGCGGCATGGGCGGTCGTCCTCGCGCTACTCGCGGCCTGGTCCTACCGACGGGACACCGGTCGGGTCTGACCGACGGCCCCGGGCACGGCTCATCCGCGCGCCGCCAGCACGGCCGTCGCCTGCTGCCGGGGCCGAAATCCGGCGCCTCAGCGCCCGCGACCTTGGAGGCGCGACCGGAGCTGAGACTCGCGCGTGAGCGTCGTGTGGAGCTCGCTGCGCAGAGCGGACAGCTCCCGGCGGCGGCGCAGCAACGCAAAGCACAGCAGCGGCACGGCGATCAGAGTCAGCAGGCCGCCGATCGAGCCGATCGTCTCGGCCAAGGTCGTCTTGGTGGCGGCGGCGCCGATCCGCGTCGGCACGACCACGTCTCTCAACCTCGCGTGACCCGGCGCGCTCGTCCCGCCGACGGGGCTGCCCGAGTGGCCGGGCGTGCCGACGGGAGCGGTCTGCTCGGCGATGGCCAGCAGCTCGCCGTTGAGGACCGCGTCGGTGAGCGAGTTGTGGACCCAGTACACCGCGCCGTGCTCGAACCAGGCGACGAGCATGAGGTGGGCCCCGGAGTAGTACAGGGAGTAGGTCCGGCTGCCCACGGTCACCGTCTGGTCGGGATTGGCGAACATCGGCGCACCCGTCCAGGTCGTGCCCTGCACGTCGTAGTACTGGCCGAGTTGCCCGGCCGAGAACACCGCTACGTAGGCGGGATAGGCGCTCCCGTCGGGCGTGTGGATCAGGTAGTTGCGGTGGGTGACGGACTCGAAGCTGCCGCCGGCGTCCTGCACGCGGGGGTACTCGAGTGCGAACGGCAAGCTGGCGGCGGCCGCGCGGACCGGATCCAGGCCGGCGCCCGTGATCGGCACGAGCGGCAGCTTGGCGGCCAGGCTGTGGTGATGGACGGCGCGGGCCGCGGCTGCGGTGCTCCCCTTCGGGATCGCGTCCGCGCCGTGCAGGAACGAGTGCACGCTGGCGGCGATCTGCTGCGGGGTCGCGGTGTCGCACGAGCACGGATTGGCGCCGGTCGGCTGCAGGGTCACCTGGAACTGCACCTGGCGCACCCGGAGGCTCTCGGAGGAGATCAGGGTTCCGAGCAGGTTCTCGACGCCGCTCGCCGACTGCAGTCCCCGGTCGACCTGCACCGTGTGGCCGAAGACGCTCTCGAACTTGTGGATGCTGCCGATGTCGGTGAGCGAGGGGCCGTACTGTTTCTTGACGTCGAGCAGGAAGTCCTGATCGCGGGCGTCGCGCACGAGCGAGGTGTCGCCGTGGCGGTAGGAGACGAACTGGAGCGCCTGCGTGCCGCACATCCGCTGATAGCCGGGCTGGAGGTTGATCTCCTGATACTGCTGCGGGTCGCCGGGAACGTTGACGTGGTAGTAGCGACGGTCGACGGTGGAGTACACGCACCCGATCGCGTCGACGGCGCTCTTGAAGTGATTGAAGTCGATCATCACGACGTGGTTGATCGGCAGGCCGGTGAGCTGGCGGATCGTCGAGACCAGCAGCGACGTGCCTCCGTAGGTGAGTGCCGCGTTCAGGCGCGTCGTGACCGGGCCGCCCGGTGTCTGGATCAAGACCTGGAGCTCGCGCGGGATCGACATCATCGAGATCCACGGCTTGCTCGGATCGATGCGCACCAGCAACATCTCGTTGGAATGTGGCAGCACCGGCGAGGTGGTCGTGTGCTTGCGCTGATCGTTGCCCACGAGCAGAAGCGTCTGGGGATCGCCGAAGCCGACCGGGGCCAGCGAGCCGCGGGACACTTTGACGGCTCCGTTGAAGCTCAGGTCGTGGGCCAGCGTCTTGATCTCTCCCTTGATGAACACGACCGTCGTCGCGGCGCTGAACAGGACCACGATCGCGCACCCGAGCCCGATCCGCCAGACACTCGGCCGGCGCCGGACGTCGGGCACAGGGACAGCGGCGCCGGGCTGGCCGGGGGGTGGGGACGGCGGGGACGGCGGGGACGGCGGTCGTCTCGGAGGGGAGGCGGTCGCGCTCACGGCTCACTCTTCCCCGGGTCGCGTGGCCTGGGTCGCATGGGGCCTGGGGACACTGGGCAGATGGTACGCAGGTGTCGGGCGCCAACGGGCTCAGGCCGCCCAACCGACCCTCATGTGCTGTCCCGCCGGTGGGATAGGCTTCCGTATGAACGGATGTTCAATGAAGGGTTGCTCATGCTAGCGAGGTCTGGAGCGCTGTGAGCCACGGAGTCGCCGGTCACGCTGCTCGAGGCCGGATGACCGCGGAGGTGGCGGCACGAGTCGCCGACGCGATGCAGGGTCTGGCGGCTCCCAGCCGCGTCCTGATCCTGGCCCATCTGCGCGAGCGTCCCCATTCGGTGACCGAGCTTGTGGAGGCCGTCGGGATGGAGCAATCCGCGGTCTCCCATCAGCTGCGGCTGCTCAAGGACATCGGGCTGGTCGTCGGCGAGCGCCGCGGCCGGCGGGTCGTCTACTCGCTCTACGGCGTGCATGTGGCCGAGCTGATCGATCAGGCCGTGGGTCACATCGAGCACGTCGGACTCGGCGTCCGTGACGGGGCGTCGCGCCGCGCCGTCTCCTAACCATCGGCGTGCTGCAAGGGGCCTGGGCGGCCTCGGGCAACGTTCACGACCCGGTCACAAGTGACGACCTCATGTGAAGGAGCCTTGATGCGCATGCGAACCTGGCCCAATTCGAGCGCCGCCCCGGTGAGGTGATGTTGCGCGGCGACCTGCTCGGCCGGAGCGTGATCGACGTTACGACGGCCCGGCTGGTCAGGGTACGCGATGTCGAGCTGGTCCAGCGGGACGGGACCCGGCGCGTCGCGGGGATCGACCCGAGCCTCGGCGCCAGCATCAGACGTCTGCTCCCGCGGCGTCTGCGCGGCCACGAGCGCGAGCACACCGAGGCGGTACCGTGGCCGCAGACCGAGCCGTTCGTCGCGCACGTCCCGACCTCGCGCCTGCGGCTCGCGCACCGGCGGCTGGCGCGGTTGCATCCGGCGCAGATCGCCGATCTCGTGGAGGCGGCGTCGCATGACGAGGGTGAGGAGATCCTGGCGGCGGTGGGGCAGGACAAGGAGCTCGAGGCGGATGTGTTCGAGGAGCTAGACGATGAGCACCAGGTCGAGTTCCTGCGCGAGCGCTCCTCCGAGGAGGTCGCCGGGGTGCTCTCGCGGATGGCGAGCGATGATGCCGCCGATCTGTTGCTGGAGATCGAGCAGGGCCGGCGGATCCCGGTCCTCAACCTGCTGCCGCCGGCCAAGCAGCTGAAGATCAAGCGCTTGCTGGGCTACAACCCGTCGACCGCCGGCGGCCTGATGAACCCCGACTTCCCCTCGCTCCCCGCCGAGGCGACCGTGGCCGAGGGGCTCGAGTACGTGCGCAGGAGCGAGCTCGCGCCGTCGCAACTGCTCGTGCTGTGGGTGACCGGTGCACAGGGACGTCTGGTCGGCGGCGTCTTCGCCTCCGAGCTCGTCCGCGCGCCGGAGCCGGAGCCCGTCACCATTCTGATCGAGACCGCCGTGCCCACAGTCTCGCCCGAGACCGAGCTGCCCGAGGTCGTCCGGTTGATGGCCGACTTCAACCTGATGGCGATGCCGGTGATCGACGGCGACGAGCAGCCGATCGGCGTGGTCGCCTTCGACGACGTGCTCGAACTGCTGCTCCCGGTCGAATGGCGACGGCGAGCCGGGGGCGCCCGGGGATGATCCCGCCGAGCGGTGCTTCGAGCGGCGAGGAGACGCCGGCGAGCGGCGCGGCGAGCGGCGAGGAGACGCCGGCGCGCGAGCGTTTCGTGCTCGATTCGGCGCATGTTGGTGATATTCAGGGTGCGTTCGGGACGATCGGCCAGCATCAGGCCGCGGGGCGTGGTTTGCGTGCTCGTACGATCGCTTTGTTGGCGATCATGGGTCCGGGCTTGATCGTGATGGTCGGCGATAACGATGCCGGGGGGGTGGCGACGTATTCGCAGGCGGGGCAGAACTACGGTACGAGCCTGTTGTGGGTCTTGCTGTTGTTGATTCCGGTTCTGGTCGTCAACCAGGAGATGGTGGTACGGCTGGGGGCGGTGACGGGTGTCGGTCACGCGCGGTTGATCAATGAGCGCTTCGGGCGGTTCTGGGGCTGGTTCTCGGTCGGCGATCTGTTCTTGCTGAATTTCTTGACGATCGTGACCGAGTTCATCGGTGTGAGTCTCGCGCTGGGCTATTTCGGGGTCTCGCAATACATCTCGGTCCCGATCGCGGCGGTGGCGCTCGTCGCGATCACGGTCACGGGCAGTTTTCGTTCCTGGGAGCGTTCGATGTTCGTGTTCGTGTTCGCCAATTTCCTGGTCATCCCGTTGTTCTTCATGGCGCACCCGAAGGGCTCGACGATCGTTCACAACCTCTTCATTCCCGGGATTCAGGGCGGCGCGAATTCGGCGTCTGTGCTCTTGATCATCGCGATCGTCGGCACGACGGTGGCGCCGTGGCAGTTGTTCTTCCAGCAGTCGAACATCATCGATAAGCGGATCACGCCGCGCTGGATCAACTATGAGCGGTTGGATACGTGGATCGGCGCGTTCGTGGTCGTGATCGGGGCCGCGGCGCTGATGTGCGTCTCGGCGTTTGCGTTCGGCGGCACCCCGGCGGCCGGTCAGTTCATCGATGCCGGCGGGACGGCAACCGGCCTCGAGCATTATCTGGGGTCTCCCGCCGGTGGCCTGTTCGCGATCGTGCTGCTGAACGCGTCGCTGATCGGCGCCGGTGCGCTGACGCTGTCGACGAGCTATGCGTTCGGGGACGTGTTCGGTACCCACAGCTCGTTGCATCGCACCTTCCGCGACGCGAAGTTGTTCTACTCGTTGTTCGCCGCGATGATCGTCGCGGCGGGCGCGATCGTGCTGATTCCCGGCGCTCCGCTTGGCGTGATCACCGAATCGGTCCAGGCGCTCGCCGGGGTGCTGCTGCCGAGCGCGAGTGTGTTCCTGCTGTTGCTCTGCAATGACCGTGAGGTCCTCGGCCCGTGGCGCAACGCGGGGTGGCTGAACGTGCTGGCCAGTGTGATCGTCGCGGTGCTGGTACTGCTCTCGCTGATCCTGATGGCCACCACGGTGTTCCCCAAGATCGATGTGACCAAGGTCGCGCTGACCGGCGGGGCGCTCCTGGCGCTCGGGCTGCTTGTGTTCGGACTCCTCACGCTGCGCTCGAGGCGCGGCGCTGCGGCGGTCACGGTGATCGAGACCGGACCGACCATTCCCAAACAGCAATGGACGATGCCGCCGCTGGCACTCCTCGGCCGACCGCAATGGTCGACCGGCCGCAAGGTCGCGATGCTCACGCTCCGCGGTTACCTCGTCGTGTCGGTGGTCCTGCTGGTCGTCAAGGCCATCCAACTCGGCGGTGGTTGACCCGGCGCCCGGCGGGTCGGCGCCGAGCGCGGCCAGTGCCCCGATCCGGAAGTCCGCATCAGGACGCTACGGGAGCGCGCTGCGTCCGAACTGTCGGGCGAGGCCTGTCACCGTGTCGGTGTGCGTCGGGCCGAAGGCGGTCGTCGGCTCCGGATCCTCGAGGCCGATCACGTACGTCGTGGAACGCCCTCCCGCCGTCGTCCCGACCGCCGCCACCACCGCCCGGAAGAAGACCACGGCGCCGACGGGCGGGGCGGCGTAGCCGTAGCTGATCAGGCCGCGGACGCGGTCGGGTCCGCTCGGGCCGGCGAGGACGACGTCGAGCGCGCCCTCTCGGGTCCAGCCGTCGGTACCCACCGGCGAAGAGGTCCTCGACGCGACCCGACCGACGACGTAGATCGGCTCGCCGGCCAGGCTGGCGCCGTCCCCGATCAGCTCGGCGACCGAGTAGGCGCTCGCGGCGCCGCCGTCGACGGCGGCGAGCGTCGGGCTACCGCTGACGAACTGCTGGCGGAAGGCGATCTGGAGCGAACCCGGGAACGTCGTCGGGGTCGTCCGCCACAGCGGTCGACTGAGCACATAGCGCCGAAGATCAGCCGCCGAGGCGATGTCGCTCGGGGCGCCCGCGGCCGGGCCGGAGCCGTGCGCGATCCGGGCCCCGCTGCCCGGCATCCGAGCCACGATCAGGCCCGCGACGGCAATCGTGAGCACTCCGGCTATCGCCGCGGTCAGACTCACGCGCAGGCCATGGGTGTGGTCGCGAGGGCGGGGTCCGCCCGCCACGATGGCGCCACCCGCGGCGAGGTCGGCGTGCACGATCCGCTCGGTCACGTCCTCGCCGAGCTCGGAGGCGTTCAGCCACCCGCGACGCTTCGCGCGCTGAGCGGCGGTGAGCGCGGGGCCCTCGATGATCTGGATCCGCGCCTCGTGCGATGGCCAGGTCCGGCCGCGAGCGGTGGTCGGCTGGCCGCGCCGCCAGAAGCCGGCGAAGCGATCCCTCATCTCCTGCTCGGTGAGGTTGAACGCGTCCGTGGTGCGGAGGCCCCGTCGGAGGCGGACGTGAAACGGCATCGGCTCTATTCTGACCACGCGGCGAAACCTGCCCCGACGACGAAGGTGTCACCGCGTCCGCGTCGAACACGGAGCGCGCATGCCCATTGGCAGCCGCGGGAGGACCACAATGACCGAGACCAGGAGGACCACCATGACCGAGAAGAACGCCAAGCCCGCCGCCAAGCCGGCCGCCAAGCGTGCCCGCTCGACCAAGCCCAGGACGAAGCGGCGCACGCCTGATCACGCCCAGATCGCCGAGCGCGCCTACTTCATCCACGTCGAGTCGGGCGAGCCGGACGAGTTCGGGAACTGGCTGCGCGCCGAGCGCGAGCTGACGGCCGCCTGAGGACCGCTGTGCGCGGCGCCGCGCCTGCTTCGTGCGGGCGCGGTGTCGGCTGGCGAGGTGTCGTGCGGGCTCAGCTCGCGTTCGGCGCTCTCGCCTGGAGTCACCTTGCGGCGAGTCGCAGCTGGGTGGAGCTCGATCGTGAACGCGACCAGCGTGCGGGAGAGCAGTGCGGACAGGGGAACCCGCTCGTCGATGCCCATCGACCTCAGGTCACGTCGGCGCTCCGGGGCGCTCGAAGCGCTTCCGGGCGCCGTCCACGCTTTCCCAGGCGTCGCAGGCGCCGAGGTGATCGTTGACCAGCCCCATCGCCTGCATGAACGCGTACACCGTGGTCGGGCCCACGAACCGCCAGCCTCGCCGCTTCAGGTCCTTGGCCAGCGCCGTCGACTCGGCCGTGGCCGCGAGCTCGGCCAGCCGTCCGCGGTCGAGTCGCTCGGTGCGCGCCTCGGGCTCGAAGCGCCACGCGTAGGCGGCGAGGGATCCCTCGGCCAGGGCGAGCTCCACCGCCCGCCGAGCGTTGTTGACCACCGCCTCGATCTTCCCGCGGTGGCGCACGATGCCTGCGTCGCCGAGCAGGCGGGTTACGTCGCGCTCGTCGAAGCGCGCGATCCGCTCGAACTCGAAGCCGGCGAACGCGCGCCTGAACGCCTCGCGCTTGCGCAGGATCGTGAGCCACGAGAGCCCAGCCTGGAATCCCTCCAGGCTGAGCTTCTCGAACAGTCGCACGTCGTCGGAGACGGGAAAGCCCCATTCGTGGTCGTGGTAGGCGCGGTACTCCGGGGCCGAGTCGGCCCACCAGCAGCGCGCGACGCCGTCGCCGCCGACGACGATCCCGTCCTCGCTCACGCCGCGAGCACCGGCTTCGCGTCGCCGGTCTCGAGCAGGGTCTTGAGGCTCGAGAGAACCATCGGCCAGCCCCCGCTGACCATCTCCGCCATCCTGCTGCCCGGCTCGAAGTTGTCGTGCACGACCGTCAGCTTGACGAGTTCGCCGTGTGGCTCGAGCTCGAAGCTCACGTGCGAGCGCGGCTCGGCGGCGATCTGCGCCTGCACCTCCTCGCTGAGGCCGACGGTGTTGTTCCATCGCGGCGTGTAGGCGTGCCAGGCGTAGGCGAGGCGGCGGTAGGGCTCGGCCTCGAGGACGACCTGCTCGGGGTCGCTCTGCCGCGTGCCGTCCTCCTTCTCCCACACCATCGCCGACCCGGGCTGCCAGTCGGTCTCGTGCGCCACGCCCCAATAGCGCCGGGTGAACGCCGGCTCGGTCAGGGCGCGCCAGAGATCCTCGGGCGTGGTGCGGATGTAGGTGACGTAGACGAGCTCGGGCTTGGTCATCTCTCTGTCCTCCAGGACTCTCTTCAGGTCCGACAGTACGTGGACCCGATCGCGGTGGTATTGGTTGATCCAGCGGTCGGCGATGTCGTTGATCGGCGCGGGGTTGAGGTAGTGCAGCTTCTCCCGGCCGCGCCGCACCGTCGTCACGAGCGACGCCGCCTCGAGCAACGCCAGGTGCTTGGTCACCGACTGGCGGGCCATGTCGAGGTCCGCGCACAGCTCCGTCAGGCTCTGTCCGTTGCGCGCATTGAGCCGGTCGAGCAGCCGGCGGCGGCTCGGATCGCTCAGTGCTTTGAAGACCTCATCCAATGCGTCCTCGCGGTGATCGATATGCAGCCAAAGGGCTGCATATCCAGTATAGGCAGCCGAATGGATGCATGTCAACCGGGGTTCAGGACCGGGCGCTAAATCGGTAACCTGTGTGCTACGGTAGCTCTGCAGTTACGATTAATGGCGAGACCTGAGAAGAGCTCGGCGTGGCCAAGACCTATTCGGTGCAGCGATCGATTCACGCGCGTCCTGAGCGGATCTGGAGCCTGCTCACCGATCCGGCCCGCTACACGAGCTGGAATCCCGCAGTGGTCCCGCTGCAGGGGAAGATCGCTCCCGGCGAGACGCTCAAGCTCGTCTCGGCCGTGAATCCGAAGCGCACGTTCTCGCTCAATGTCACGGAGCTCGAGCCGGAGCGCCGCATGGTGTGGTCCGCCGGGATGCCGCTCGGTCTGTTCAAGGGCGTGCAGACGTTCTCGCTGCGATCGCTCGAGGACGACCGGACGGAGTTCTCGATGGAGGAGACCTACACGGGCGCTCTCGCCGGGCTGATCACGCGGGCGGTCCCGGATCTGACCGAATCCTTCGGGCAGTTCGCCGACGGCCTCAAGGTCGCGTCCGAGTCGGCGCCGAGCTGAGATGGCGCAGAGCCTGCACCGCGACGCGCTCGACGCTCTCGGCGACGCCAACCGCCGCGCGATCGTCGAGATCCTCAGCGACGGCGGTCGGTCGGTGCGGGAGATCGCCGATCAGCTCCCGATCAGCCGGCCCGCGGTGTCGCGGCACCTGCGACTGCTCAAGGACGCCGGCCTGGTCAGCGACCAAGCCGAGGGCACGCGGCACATCTACGAGCTGCGCGCCGAAGGCATCGAGGCGGTGCGCCAGTACTTCGCCGAGGTCTGGGACCAGGCCATCGCCCGCTATCGGATCGTCGCCGAGAATACCGGGCCGCCGGCGAGTCGAGCCGATGAGCTCTGACCCGCTCGTGATCGAGTTCGAGGTGGGGGTGCCGCCCGCGCAGGCGTTCGACACCTGGACGCAGCGGTGTGCCACCTGGTGGCCGTCGGCCCACACCGTGAGCGGCGACCCCTCGGCGATCTCGTTTCGAGCCGCGACCCGGCGGGCGGATCGTCGAGCATGCCCGCGGGGGCGGGCAGCACGACTGGGGCGGCGACTGCACCAGTCCGTTCCGGCGAGCGTGGCCAGCGCGCCGTTTCGCCCGGCCGCGTCGCGTCGGGCCGTCAGGCCGGCTCGAGCGGGAGGCTCAGCCGGCGAGCGAGGAACTCCCGCTGCTCCTCGTACAGGCCCGCGGGAAGGCGGCTGAACCAGACACAGCCGTCCGGCAGCTGCTCCGCGCTCGGCGGGCCGCCGACCGGCTCCGCGCGAAAGGCCAGGCCGACGGGCGAATCGAGGCCGGTGTTGTAGTGACTGGGGTACTCGATGTAGCCGAGCAGCTCTCCGACTTCGACGTCGAGGCCGAGCTCGAAGCGAGCCACGCGCTGGACGGCGTCAACGACCGGTTCGGCGAACAGCACCGTGCCTCCCGGGATGTGCCAGGCCCCAACGTTGGGCGGGATGTCGCGCAGCGTCAGCAGCACGCCGCGCTCCGGGTCCACGATCACGACCTCGACGCAGAGGCGGGGGACCCGGCTGAAGATCGCGTCGAACTCGGCCTTGGGGAGCCAGCCGGATGGAAGGGCAGGTTCAGACACGCGACATCAGTTGCAACAAGGATGCGCCGCTCGCCACGGGCCCGGTCCGCGCATTGTGCTCGCGCGCAATCTACTGGAGGTGGATCGTGGCGCTCTTCGATGGAGGCCGTTTCGTCGCCAAGCAGGCCAAGAAGGCCGAGGGACAGACCAAGAAGATGAGGGAACCCGTGCGAGGGCCGCCGAGTTCGCGGCCATGAAAGCCAAGGTCCTCGGAGGCTCGTAGCCGGGCCATCCGAACCCGACAGCGCATCCGCGCGGTCAGGGGGCGCTGCGGCGGTAGGTCCGAGACTCGGTGGTCGCGAAGCCCGGATAGCGCTTGCGGGCGATGAGCGCGAACCGCGTGGCCGAGGCGTGGCGAATGCACCCAGCCGAACGAGCTGATCTTCGAGGACGACGCAGGCGTCGTCGCCGGGCGCGGTCTGGGCCCACGTCGGCGTCTGCCCTCACGGACGATCAGGCCGGCGCGCCGGTGGTCATGCTGCGCCGGACCGTCACACCCGGTCGCGCAGACCGCCGGGGTCGCGCTCGGGATCAACCTCATCGGCCGGGGAATCATCAGGCGGTAGCCACAGCGTGGTGTGCGCACGCGCTCAGGTCGTGCACGCTGCCTGTCAAGAATCGCGATGGCATGTCTCGCGATCCTGACTGGTTTGGATCAGCCCCCCATGCCGGCTTGCGCCTCGGCGAGTCCGGCTTTCAGCTCGCTGGCGCTCGTACCATCGATGTGGGCTACGGACTTCCTGACGGCGTTGACGACGGATTGATCGACCGCGTCGGCGCCATCGGAGTCGTAGATCGCGATCACTCCGCCCGAGCCTGGTGGCAGAGCGTCGTCCATCTTTTCTCCGATCCCACTCTCGACTCGATGCTTGGCGAACTTCGCCATCACCCCGCCGGCGGCCGCGCCGACCGCGGTCGCTGCCAGCAGCGGCGGCGCGAAGAGCCCGACGACGAGGCCAGCGCCACCGCCGATCTTCAGACCCTTGCGCCCGAGGTGGTCTCCGGTCTCGCTCACGTGGACTTCGCCGTCACGGTCCTTCTGCACCATGACGACACCCTCGACGGTGATCGTCTTGTCCTCGGCGAGCTTGATCAGCGCATCGAAGTCCCGTTTGGCGAGATCCTCGAACAGGTAAGCCGCGATCAAGACATCCTTCCGGTCATCGTTCATGCCGCTGCCTCTTATCCGCTGATGCCTCGGGCGATATCCGCCTGTGAGGAGTGTTCGTGGATGGCGTGCTCATCGTTCTCGTCGAGGTGTGGGGCGACGTCGAAGACGACCTTCTTGACCGTGCCGGTGCAAGCGAACGGAGCCTTGTCGGCATAGCTGCGATCAACCACAAGACCGTTGTCTAGCCCGACGTCCATACCCGCATAGCCGCTGAAGATGAACGGCATGGTGTGATCCAGCCGGCCACCGCCGACCGCCTCGCCGTTGACCAGCAGAGTCACATCACCTGGAGTGGCGGGCCTGGCCTCTTCTGCCTTGAACACCATCTGGACGTTCACATCACCGGTCGGCACGTCCTCTTCGGACTGCTGGTGATACTCGAACACGCCGAGGAAAGCGTAGGTGTGCTTCAGCTTCCCGTCTTGGACGAAGAGCGAGAAGCCTCCGAGATGGCTCGCCTCGGCAACGATGACTCCCTCGGCGCCGCCGTCAGGGATGTGGAGGTCGGAATCGCCGCGGTCGAGTAGCCATTCTCCTTCAGGACCTTCGGAAACGGCGCCGCGTCCCTGGGCAGCATCGCCGAATAGCCAGGGAAGCCGCTTGAGGCCTCAGGGATTCCCCCCATGCCAACGGCGTGATGATTGCGCCCCGTCAGCAGCGCCGCCCGCGTGGGCGAGCACATCGCGGTCACGTGGAAACGGTTGTAGCAGAGTCCCTCGGCAGCGATCCGATCGTAGTTCGGGGTATTGATCGGGCCGCCGAACGCGCCCGGATTACCGAACCCCGCGTCGTCGATCAACACAACCAGCACGTTTGGAGCCCCGGCCGGCGGCTTGACATGGCCGATCCGCGCCCAGTCGGGCTGCGAACCGCCCAGCGTCTGGTTCGTGATACCGCTGAACGACAGGCGGCGAATCGGAAGGCTGGTGCGATCAATCGTCTCGTCGCTCACGTGACGCTCTCTCTCGTTGCGCTGGCTCGCTGGATCATCTTCCTGCGGTCAAGGAAAGACTCACGCGGTACCTTCGACGAACTGCCCGCCCCGTTCAATACCGAGCTTTTTCACAGTCCTCAGATTGAAGCTCCAGTAGCGACGGCAGACCACGAACGCGGCAAAACGCGTGTGATTGAGAATCCGCCCGGCGGCGTCGGATTTCAGGAACGAGCGGACCGGTACGCTCGTCTTGATCCACCACGTCGGCGAGCCGATCACCACGAGATCGTAGGCGCCGTCGGTCGCGATCTCTGGAAGCCGGATCTCCCCGGTCACGCCACGCACCTACGCCGGGATCATCCCGAAGAGGTCGCGATATAGGTGCCGAAGCGGGAACGACGAGAACCGCTCCGCATAGCGGGGATCCGTGAACTCGATCGCCGCCTCGTCCACCTCGCAACCCGCTCGCGGAGCACCTCCGCCATCGCCTCCACGACCTTACGGCTCTGCTGCGTATACGTGAAATACACAAACAGAACCCGAGGTCCCGTCGCACCAGCATCACTCACGGACATCGTTCGCCCACGCTCTCAGCAGGCCGTCGGACACACACGCTTCCCACGTTGAGAGAGCCCAGGGCGGTTCGTCGTCACCCAGATGAGGTGACACTCGCGCAGAGGGCCTCTGATCAGCCGCTCGCGGGCAGGGGCGGGTTCGGCGGCCGGCCTGACGCAGGAACCGCGCGTAGCAGCATCCTGGGCGGGTTGCACGTCGGGCGCAGCGCCGACATCGTCGTGAGACCGAGCGCGAGCCGGTCCTCGGCTGTCTTGACGCGGTGGGCGAGCGCGTAGGTTCGCCACCTGATGGCTGGTTCCGTGGACTTGGTGTTCGAAGGTGGTGGAGTGAAGGGGATCGGGCTCGCCTCCTCGGCCTTCGTCCCCACCGCCTCCATGCCCGGCGTCGTGCACACGTTCGCCGATGTCAATCCCGTCACGCTGACCGTCAACGCCGCCCGCGCCTTGACCATCGGCCACGGGCACGCCCTCGCGCCGGCGCCCGGAACGCTCGCCTGGCTCGTGGGCCTGCTGCTCGTCTTCGTGCCCCTGTCGGTGCGGGCGTTTCGCCGCGCCTGAGCCCGCTCAGAACCAGGCGTCCTGCATGTCGAGCGACGTCCGGTCGAGCGTGGCGAGCAGGTCGAGCTGGGGACCGGTCTTCGGCAACTCCGTGCGGAAGAAATACCGCGCGGCCTGGCGCTTGCCGTCGTAGAAGTCACCCTCCTTGCCCTCCGCCGCGAGCCATTGCTCGAGCCAGAGCCAGGCCACGACCGTGTGGCCGGCGGCCTCCAGGTAGGCGGTCGCGTTGGCGAGGACGGGCGCGAACTCGCCGGAGCGCCACGCTGCGGCCGTGACCTCGAGCAGCCGCTGCAGCGCTGCGCCGAGCTGCTCCCCGAGCGCTGCCGCCTCACCGCCGGCACCGGTCGCGCGCTTCACCGTCGTTCCGATCGCCTCGGCCAGCAGCCCGAGCCCGGCGCCGGCCTGCATCGTCACCTTGCGCCCGAGCAGGTCGAGTCCCTGGATGCCGTGCGTGCCCTCGTGGATCGGGTTCAGCCGGTTGTCGCGGTAATGCTGTTCGACGTCGTACTCGCGCGCGTAGCCATAGCCGCCGTGGACCTGGATGGCCAGCGAGTTCGCCTCGAGGCACCACTGTGACGGCCAGCTCTTCGTGATCGGCGTCAGGACGTCGAGCAGCAGGTGCGCCTTGGCCCGTGCCTCCTCGTCCTCCAGCGAGTGCTCGTCGTCGAGCAGCTTGCCGCAGTAGAGGACGAGCGCCAGCGCGCCCTCGACGTAGGCCTTCTGAGCCAGGAGCATGCGCTTGACGTCGGCGTGCGCGATGATCGGGACCTGCGGGTAGGAGGGGTCCTTGGCGGTGAGGAGCCGTCCCTGCGGGCGCTCGCGCGCGTAGCGCAGGGCTTTCAGGTAGCCCGTGTAGCCAAGGCAGGTGGCGCCCAGCCCGACGCCCACCCGGGCCTCGTTCATCATGTGGAACATGTAGGTCAGGCCCCGGTGCTCCTCGCCGACCAGGTAGCCGACGGCGCCGCGCTGCCCGCCCGGCTGGTGGGTCCCCTCGCCGAAGCCGAGGACCGTATTGACCGTGCCGCGGTAGCCCATCTTGTGGTTCAGGCCGGCCAGCACGATGTCGTTGCGCTCTCCGGCGGAGCCGTCCTCATCGACGAGGAAACGCGGGACGATGAAGAGGGAAATTCCCTTGATGCCGTCCGGCCCGCCTGGGACCTTCGCCAGGACGAGGTGGACGATGTTCTCGCTGAGCTCGTGATCGCCGCCGGAGATCCACATCTTCGTCCCGAACACCCGGTAGGTCCCGTCCGCCTGCGGCTCCGCCCTCGTGGCGATGTCGGCCAGCGACGAGCCGGCCTGCGTCTCGCTCAGGCACATCGTCCCGAAGAAGCGGCCCTCGACCATCGGGGTGACCCAGGTCTCGATTTGCTCACGCGACCCGTTGGCCAACAACAGGTTCGCGGCTCCCACGGTGAGGAAGGAGTAGCCGGACGTGGCGACGTTGGCGGCCTGAAACCAGGCGAAGGCGCCGCTGCCGATGACGTGGGGCAGCCCCATGCCGCCGACCGACTCGGGCATCGTCGTTCCGAGCAGGCCCGCTTCGGCGAAGGCCTGGACCGCCGGTTTGACGTCGGGGATCAGGACGACGGACCCGTCCGGCCCGACGTAGGGCTCGGCTGCGTCCGCCGCGCGGTTGTGCGGCGCGAACTTGTCCGTGGCGAGCTGCTCGGCCAGCTTCAGGACGTCGTCGTAGAGCTCGGCCGACTGGTCGGCGTACCTCGGCCGCTCGCACAGCTGCTCGACGCCGAGCCACTCGTGGAGCAGGAACCGCAGGTCGCGTCGGGACAGGAGCGCCGAGGTGGACGCAGCAACAGCCATGACTACGGGACGATCCGCCTGGCGCTGCCCTCGCTCGAGATCCGCGTGACACCGCTCTCGCCGCCGCCGGCCGCGTTCGGGGTCCCGGGCGGAGCCCCGGCCATCGCCTGGAAGCGCTCGTCCTTCTCCTTGTCGTCCTGCCTCGAGGAGCCCCTGTACTCGCCGCCGAGCTTCACCTTGTGAGACTTCGGGTCAAACAGCACGTTCACCACGTTGCCCTGCGCCGGATGTTGCACGTAGCCGTGCATCAGGGCATCGTGAAACGTGGCCCGGAAGGGCGGCTGATCTGATGGCTGCACATCGACGATGTACTCGTATGGGCAGGCAGGGCCTTCGAGACCCTGCCGACTCCAGTTCGACAGTCGCCGCGTCGCCACGACTGTCGCCTGAGCTGGCTCCCAGTGCTCAAACATGAGGCTCCAATCCGATCGACCCCTCGCTCCGTGCAACACGTCGAAATCGCCGAGCCGTCGCCCGCGCAAGGCGAACCCCATTTCAACACCGGGACAATATAGGCGGCAACGCCTGGCTCTTGACGGGGGGAAGCCGCGCCGCCTAAGCTCGCCGCGAGTGTGCAACTCGTCGGCCTCTTAGCGAGAGTGGTTTAGGTGGCGGGCCTGCTCGGCGCCGAGCCGGGGCGTGCACAGGGGCTCGGCGAGCTGCTCGACTCCGAGGAGATGGTGCTGGCACCGGGCTGCTTCGACGCGCTGGGGGCGCGGCTGGTGGAGGAGGCCGGGTTCCCGGCGGCGTACATGACCGGCTTTGGCAGCGCCGCGTCGCGGCTGGGCCGGCCCGACGTCGGCTTGATGACGCTGTCGGAGATGGTGGACAACGCGCGGCGGATCGCCCAGGCGGTGGACATCCCGGTGATCGCCGACGCTGACACCGGCTACGGCAATCCCATCAACGTCATCCGGACGGTCCAGGAATACGAGGCCGCGGGAGTTGCCGCGATCCATATCGAGGATCAGGTGATGCCCAAGAAGTGCGGGCACATGGAGGGCAAGCAGCTCATTCCCGCGGGTGAGATGTCTGCCAAGGTGGCCGCTGCAGTCTCGGCACGGCGGTCTGCGGAGTTCCTGATCATCGCGCGAACCGATGCCCGGGCGGTGGAGGGACTGGCCGGCGCTCTGGAGCGCGCTCGCCGATACCGGCAGGCCGGCGCCGATCTGCTCTTCGTGGAGGCCCCGCAATCAACCGACGAGATCGAGACGATCGCCGCCGCCCTCCTCGAGGTGCCGCTGCTGTTCAACTATGCCGAGGGCGGCAAGACGCCGGCGGTCACCCACCAGTTCCTCCGCGATCTCGGCTTCAGCGTGGTCATCTTCCCGATCAGCACGCTGCTGGTCGTGACGGCGGCGATGCGGTCCGTGCTGCGCGAGATCAAGGCGAAGGGCTCGCCGATCGACGTGCTCCCCTCCATGCCGGGCTTCGAGGACTTCCTCGACTTCATCGGCATCGCCGAGATCCGCGAGCTCGAACACCGCTTCGCAGACACCAGCAGCTAGATCTCACCGGAAGGAGCGTCCAGATCGCGCAGGACGAGGCGTACCCGGTCGTGGGCTTCGGGCTCCCCAGCGAGAGCTGGCACGCCTTCATCGAGGACGATCCGCCGCTCGCCACTTCGGGTCGCCTAATTAGGGTGGCCTAAGTTGTGATACGGTCCCTCATCCATGCGGCCCGGGTGATGCCACCGACCAGGGAGACGCCGGTGCAGGGTTCAATCCAGTCGGGCAACACCCCGCTGAGTCGTCGGTCGACGAAGCGCGGTTCGAAGGCGAGCTTCTACGTCTGGACGATGCTGGTGCTCGCGATCGCGGTGCTGGCGGTGGTGCTCGGCTGGGACTCCTCTGGCGGGACCCCGGACCCGACAGCCGCTGGCGCGGCGCTCCACATGAGCCGCACGTCGGCGGTCATCAACAGCGCGATCCTCGTGTTCCGAGAGGGCCTCGAGACGATCCTCGTGCTGGCGGCGGTGACAGCGAGCTTCCTGGGCAGCAACCGGGCCTATCGGCGTCCCGTCGCCGCCGGAGCCGGCGTCGGGGTGCTGGGCACGATCGCGACGTGGTTTGCGGCCGTGTGGATCATCGGTCAGCTGGGTGGCCGGGGGCTGGACCTGCAGGCGGCGACCGGGATCCCGGCGATCATCGTGCTGCTGCTGGTGATGAACTGGTTCTTTCATCGCATCTACTGGACCGGCTGGATCGCCAGTCACCACAAGCGACGGCGCGGTCTGCTCGCCGCCACGGACGGGGACAACGCACGATGGGCGCTCCTCGGACTCGGACTGCTCGGGTTCACGTCGATCTATCGCGAGGGATTTGAGGTCGTGCTGTTCCTGCAGAACCTCCGCGTCACATTCGGATCCAGCGTCGTGCTCGAGGGCGTGGCGCTCGGCTGCCTGTTCACCGTCGCCGTGGGCGTTCTCACCTTCGGTCTCCACCAGCGGCTCCCGTACAAGCGCCTGCTCATCATCACCGGCGCGATGCTCGTCGTCGTGCTGTTCGTGATGGTCGGCGAGGAGATCAACGAGATGCAACTCGCCGGATGGATCCCGACCACCAACATCGGCGTGCAGATCCCCGGCTGGGCCGGCCAATGGTTCTCGATCTTCCCCAACGTCGAGACGATCGCCGCCCAGGTGCTCGCCGTCACCATCGTGCTCGGCTCCTACCTCGCCGCTCAATACCTGCGCGTGTGGCGCCCACGGCGACGCGGCCTTCGCGGCGCCACGATCGCGACGCAGCCACCCCAAGCCCCGTCGCCGCCGAGGCCGGAGCAGGCCGCACTCCTGTCCGGGTGAGACCACCCGCTAGGCGATGTCGGCTGCATAGTCGCCGATCGAGCCGGAGCGGCCAGCCAGGACGGCCTGGGGCAGGACGTCGTGGAGCAGCCCGATCATTGCCTCGTTGTCGAACTGGACGTTCGCGTGCAAGCGCTTGATGCCGTGCTCGCGTGCGGCGTCGACGAGCAACGTGAGCATGTGCCGTCCGATGCCGCGGCGCTGATACGGGTCGTGCACGGTGATCGCCAGCTCAGCCTCGGTCGGCGAGTGCGCGTAGCGCACGAAGCGTGCGATCGCGACGAGCCGCTCGGGGCGATCGATCTCGGTCGCGATCAGCGCCACGTGGTCGTGTCCGTCGACCTGCGTGAGGTGCGCCAGCTCGCTCGCGGAGAAGTGGAGCTTGGGAGCGTGGAAGCGGCGGTAGTACGTGTTGGCCGAGGTGTAGGCGAGCGCGTTGACGATCCGCACGCGGTCATCGGGACGTACCGGTCGCACCACGATTCCAGCGGGTGCTGTTCGCGGCTGTGCCACGGCATCGAGGCTAGTTCTTCGAGTCCGCGCTCGGCTCCGCGTTGATCGCGGTTTCTTGTCCGTAGTTCCTGGCGGAACAGCGCGGTCGCCCGATGTGGACGCGGCGCAGCGGACCGCGGGGCCTCGACCCCGACGATCACCTCATCATCATCGCCAACACTCCACGCGGTACCTTCCGGCGATGCCGTTTCGAGCGGTCTCGCCCAACGATCTCGAATGGATCGCCCGCCCACACATGAGGGCGAGCCGGCGCGTCATGTCGCCGAGCTCAGCGACGCCGCCGGGTTCGCGCACACCCGAGCCAACATGGTGGCGGTATGAGCCCGGAGCTCGCGGACGACGCCATCGGCATCCGCAGCAGGAAGCGACGTTCGTGGTTCTGGAGGGAACGCTGACGATGTATCTGGGGGAGCCCCCTCGGCGTGTCGAGGTGCGGCGGGGTGGGCTGATCCACGTCGACGCACGGACACCGCTGCAGAGCGTCAACCACGGGGTTGAAGACCTCGTGCTCTGCGTCTACGGCTACCCACCCGAGGACGAGCACGCCGAGATCCTCGAACCGGCCGACCCGCCTCCGGCACGCCCCAGAAGTCGCTGACCATCTCGCCGTCTCCCTCGGGAAACATGATCCGCCCCAGGTCCGTTGGGTAACGACCGCTCTAAAGTCTCGCCGGATGCTCATCGCGACCCATAACGGTTCGTTTCATGCGGACGAGGTCTTCGCCATCGCCGCGCTTGGTCTGCTGGGCGATCCGGTCGAGGTCGTGCGCACGCGCGACCGCGACGACCTCGCGCGGGCCGATCTGCGCGTTGACGTCGGCTTTCGCGACGACGCCTCGACCGGGGACTTCGACCACCATCAGCGAGGCTTCGACCGCGCGCGGGACAACGGCGTGCGCTACGCCTCGTTCGGTCTCGTGTGGCGCGAGTTCGGCGCGCAAATCTGCGAGGGCGACCAGGATGTCGCCGCCGCTGTCGACGCAACCCTCGTGCAGCCCGTGGACGCCAACGACACCGGCCAGCGGCTGACGCAATCGCTGCTCGACGGTGTGCGTCCGCTGACCGCCAACGGCATCATCGGCGGGTTCAACGCGCGCTGGGATGAAACGCTCACACCCGAACAGGAGCGCGAGCGCTTCGACGCGGCCGTCGCGTTGGCCCAGGGGATTCTCGCCCGCGAGGTGGACTCCGCCGCCTCCGTTCGCCGCGCCGAGCGCATCGTGCGCAAGGCGATCGCCGCGGCGCCGGACCCGCGGGTCGTCGAACTGCCGGTCAACGCCCCGTGGAAGCAGGTGCTCGTCCCCGAGACGGCCGATGCCCTGTTCGTGATCTACCCCAAGCGCCAGGGCTTCGGTCTTGAAGCCGTGCCGCTCGAGCTCGGCTCGTTCGAGAACCGGCGCGACCTGCCGGCCGCGTGGGGCGGCCTCGACGGCGCCGACCTCGTCGCGGCCACAGGCGTTGAGGACGCGCTCTTCTGCCACGCCAAGCGATTCCTCGTAGTCGCCGGGTCCCGGGCGGGGATCAAGCGGCTCGCCGAGCTCGCTCTCGCCTAGGAGCGGGTCATGTTCGTGCTCGTCGCAGGACCACCGGGGTCGGGCAAGAGCACGCTCGCGCGGCCGCTGGCCGAGCAGCTGAGTCTGCCGCTGATCGCGAAGGATCCGATCAAGGAGGCGCTGATGGATGTCCTGGGCTGGCCTTCCTCCGTCGAGGAGAGTCGCACGCCCGGACGCGCCGCGGTGATGGCGATGCTCGGGGTCGCGAGCACAAGCCGCGGCGCGGTCCTCGAGAGTACGTTCTTCCCGTACGCGTTCCCGCGCATCACCGCCCTTCCCGGACCGTTGATCGAAGTGCGCTGCAGCTGCCCGAAAGAAGTCGCGCAGGCGCGCTATCGCGCGCGCGGCGGCACGCGACACCGCGGTCACCTCGATCTCGAACGACAACCCGATGAGCTCTGGAACGAGCAGAACTCCTCGCCACTGGGAATTGCTCCGGTCATCGTCGTCGACACGAGTGCTCCCGTCGACGTGGCCGACCTCGCCGCTCGCATCCACCGATTGGCTCAGGCCTGAAGCGATACGATCGCGACACTGTGGCGAAGCGCTACGTCCACACCTGTCTGCGCGTCCGCGACCCCGAAGCCTCCCAGCGCTTCTACAGCGCGATCGGCTTCGAGCCTCGCGGCCGACTCGAGTTCGAGAGCGCGTACAACCTCTACCTCGGCCTACCGGGCGACGGGGATGTGCTCGAGTTGGCGGTCAACCGCGGGCAGACGGAGCCATACGAGCTCGGCACCGGCTACAACCACATGGCGATCACCGTCGACGACATCGATCAGGCGCTCGCGGATCTCCGCGCAGTCGGCGCCGAGCCCGAAAAGCCGCCCTACCACCCGGGTGGCCGTGCCGATCTGCCGCTGATCGCATTCGTCGCCGACCCCGACGGGTACCGGACCGAGCTCATCGACGGCGGGGCGTTCCCGACGCCGCAGGACCCCGCACGTTCGTAACCGGGTCAGGGGCCGATCGCTACGCGGTCGCAGCCTCGGGCAGCTGCTGCGGGGCCGTCAGGAGCTTGCGCTCCAGCGAGGCCCCAGGACGCCAACCCAATCTGTGGCCGCTTCCGGATCCTCCGGCCGCGCCTCGACGAGTACGAGTTCCTTGACCCCCAGTGCCGTCAGGGCGGATACGTCGCCCGGCTCGCCTCCGTCGAGTGCGACAGCGAGGTGCAGTTCTCTGACGTCACGCCCATCTTCCCGGCACAGCTCTGCCGACACCGCGAGGCGCTCGCGCACCGCGTCGACGCCGGCGAGGTTGAATCCGTACCAGCCGTCCCCCCATGCGGCCACCCGACGAAGCGCGGCGTCGCTGTTGCCTCCGACCACGATGGGGATCTGCCGACCACGGACCGGCTTCGGATTGACGCGTACCGATTCGAACGCGACGAACTCGCCGTCGAACGACGCGACGTCCTCACGCCAGACCACCCGCATCGCCGCAACGTATTCCGCGGTGCGCTTGCCGCGACGCGCGAACGGGAGGCCAGCGCCGCGAATTCCTCCCGCGACCTCCCGATACCGACCCCGAGGGTCAGCCGCCCGCTCGAGAGAGTGTCGAGGCTTGCCGCTCGCTTGGCGAGCAACAGCGGATTGTGCTCAGGGAGCAGCAGCACGCCCGTTGCCAGCCCGATCCGGCGCGTCGCGGCCGCGGCAAAGCTCAACCCGACGAGCGGGTCAAGCCAATCGGCCTCAGCCGGCACCGCGATCTGTCCGTCGGCCGAGTAGGGATAGTGCGACTCGGACCTGTCAACCATCACGACGTGCCCGCCGGACCACAGCGTCGAGAACCCTCGAGCCTCGGCAGCCACAGCGACCGCGTCGATCACCTCACGACGCGCGCCCGCGCCGATCCCCAATGCGTGCAGACCCAGTTGCATGCGCAAGATCGTGGCATACGCGGGCCTCCGCGCTCAGCGCACTTCAGGCGGGCACGGCCCGCGCGTCTAACGCGTCGAGATCCTGGCCCGACACATCGTCCAGCGATCGGCCCTTCGGCTCGATCCTGAACAGCACCGTCACCAGCAGCCCGAGCACGCAGCCGCCGGCAATCGTGCAGAGCAGGGCGCTGTTTCCGACTCCGTCCTGGAGGATCGGAAAGAGGAATACCTCCAGCGCGGCGCCGAGCTTTCCGCAGCCGGCGGCGAAGCCATGCCCTGCCGCGCGCACCTCGGACGGGAGTACCTCGGCGGGGATGGAGTAGGTGGTGGCGTTGGGCCCGGCGTTCATGAACGTGTCGAACAGAACAAGGCAAGCCGACAATGACCATGCCGAGGTGAGCGTTGCCGCTACCCCATAGGTCGCGATGTCCATCAGAAACCACGGAACGGCGGTGAAGATCCGTTCGCCGGATCAGGGTTGGCCGGAACCGCTGCGGTCCGACGAATGCCTTGAATCCCCTCGGCGCCGGCTCCCGGCGCACGGTATCGGCGGGGTGATCTCGACCGGAACGGGAGACAGCAGTTCGGCGACCTCCTGGGCCTCCTGCTCGCGGCCGTTTGTCGCCGACCAGCGAGGACTCTCAGGCACTCCGCGCCCACGGGCCTTCGCCGGCAGCATCTCCGCGAGGAGGTCAGAGGCCGCAACGCTCACAACATGGACACGCGATGTTCAGGCACGGCCGTGCCACCATCTGAAGATGCGCGAAGGCGACCGCACACCCGAGTTCTTCGAGTCGCTT
The DNA here is from genome assembly GCA_963816005.1 of uncultured Solirubrobacteraceae bacterium. Lineage (GTDB taxonomy): Bacteria > Actinomycetota > Thermoleophilia > Solirubrobacterales > Solirubrobacteraceae > Palsa-465. Next base: position 91,131 of record CAWFKF010000106.1, read on the forward strand.
TACGCCGGTGCGGGCGATGACTACTCGCAGATCCCGTGGGCGCAATTGTCAGCCAGGCCGGTCCTCGTGGACTGGCTTGACGCCGAACCTCCGGCCGTCGGGACGCGGGCGCTGGTCATCGCGTGTGGGTTGGGGGACGACGCGGAGGAGTTGGCTCGCCGCGGATGTGTCGTCGACGCCTTCGATGTGTCACCGACGGCCATCGACGCGGCGCGCCACCGCTTCCCCGATTCGCGTGTCACGTACCTCGTGGCCGATCTGTTCGCACTGCCCTCGAGCTGGCGCGGGCGGTTTGAGCTCATCGTCGAGGTCCAGACGATCCAATCGCTGCCACCGGGCGAACACCGAGCAGCGGTGGCAGCGATCGCCACCTGCCTCGCGCCTGGTGGCCGCATGTTCCTCCGGACAGCCGTTCGCAGTGAGGACGAGCCGGCGCTCTCGCGGCCGTGGCCGTTGAAGCTCTCCGAGCTCCGCTGGTTCGAGGATGAGGGGCTGAAGCTCACCGCGCGCCTCGGGCCCGGCGAGGACGAGGTCGCGCATCTCGAGTACCGGCGAGCGCCGCGAGATGCTCAGCGGGCGCGATGAGACGTGTCGGCAGCCGGCGCGGCAACAATGTCGGGTGTGGATGCGACGTTCGTCGGGGCGAAGGAGGCCGTGGCGGCCAGGTCTGTGCCGGCGGCCGAGGCCCCGGAGATCGGTGGCTGGATGGCGAGATGTTCGCCGGGGTTGGCGACCAAGCGCCTCAACTCGGTCTGGCCTCGCGCGCATGATCGCTACCCCGAACACGAGCGAACGGCGCCCCGCGCCGCGGTGAGGATCGATCCCGCGCCGCCCAGCGGCTGGTGGGCGACGTGGCAGGCGTCGCTCGGAGCCAGCTCCCTACGACGTGCCGCGGTCGCCGCCTTGCTTGAAACCGGGCGCCCGCGGCGAGATCCGACCGGCAAGCGCCTCGCGAAGCACCTCGAAGGCTCCGAGGTCCGTCTGCTGCGCGACCGCCTGGTGCCCGGACATGGGAGGGCGAACATTTGACGACATCGCCGTCGGCCCAGCCGGCGTTCTGGTCATCGACAGCAAGACCCATCGGGGAGAGGTCAGGACGGACTGGGTCGGCGCCCGCAGGTGGAGTCGATGCAGTTCGGAACCTTCTTCGTGCCTAGACCGTCGTTGTCGACGATCGGAAACGTCGCCAAGGTCCGACGAGGTGAGACGGTCGACGTAGAGGTGGTGCCCGGCACCCACACCGTGCGAGCGACGATCGACCGCTTCTGGAGCACACCTACGTTGCATCTCGAGCTCGCTGGGGGGCTCTCAGCGTGCTTATGTCGTCAAATTGACCCGTGGCAGGAGCTCCTCGGCCGCCTAAGCACGCATACGGTGCTTAGGCGCGCAAACTCGATTCGCGCTCTGCAGTTTGTCGACATGTGCATTTCCGAAATCCGGTGCATCGTGGGCTTGGACGGGCTCAATCCGGCCCCTGAGGCCGCGACCCGCGCACGTTTTCCACGCGGAAATCCAGTGCATCGGAGCGGGTGGATGCCGGCGGCTCCACCCAGACCCACACCGGCTCGCGACTGCAAACCGTTAGGCCTGCAGACTGAATGGCGGGTAGCGGTCGGTGATGAGGAGGAAGGCGTAGGCCGCGACGCGGTTGTGCCAGCGGATCACGCCCTCGATGTAGTCGAACACGGACGGTGGGTAGCGACCCGTGAAGAGGATCGCGAACCAGGCGAAGATGGCGGCGAGCAGCGCGCCGATTGTGAGGAAGAACAGCACGATGTAGTGGGGGATCGCGAGCAGCCACTTGACCAGCGGCAGGCCCTGGCTCAGGTCGTGCTCGGCGTCGGGATAGGGGAAGTTGAGGTGGACGGCCTGCTCCTCGTCGGTGGAGGGGTAGCGGTCGTCCATCAGTGCGAAGTAGATGGCGATCCGGTTGGTGAACCGGGTCAGCTGCAAGTTCCAGTCGTACCACCAGCGCGGGTATTTCTTGCGGAACAGCAGCATCAGCAGCACTGGGATGACGAGGATCCCGATGCCGCCGCCGGCGTACCGGACGCCTTGGGCTCCGGCTTCGGCGCCGAAGCTGCCACCCTCGAGCGTTGCGGCGAGGATCGCGATCGGGATGATCGTGAAGATCCGAAAGGCGGTGCTGAGGCGGTTGAGGCTGCGGTCGGGATAGTCGACCGAGAAGGTGAGCGGATAGTCGTAGCCACCGCTCGGCGGCACCCCATCGCCCGGAGGAGGTGCGGGCATCTGACCTGAGCTTTCCATGGCCGTTGTTTCGCCGCCGCCGTTGGATTTCCTGTACTTACGAGTTGGGGCGCCGGAACGCTCCCTCCTCTACGGCAAGGCGATCGCGGAATTCACGCGTGGCAGCGAGAAGCCCAGCGAGCTGCTGTCGTGCCAGCCCTCGTCCCGGGCGTGCAGAGCAACGCCGGCAGCGACACAGGCTCCCGCACGGAGTCCTGCAAGGATCATCTGCTCCGGGTCACCACCCAGCTCGCCGCCGTGGTCAGCGGCCCGCTCGAGCAAGCCGATTCCGCTCGGGGGCCGTTATGGCCTGCGGCCAGCGTGACCGCTCAGGCGCAGAGTCGCAGGCGCGCGTCGTGTACCACACCCACTCGACGACAGCCCCGCGGCCTCGAGTTGCTGATGGGCTACTGCCCGATCCTCGACCGTGCGCCAAAGGCCCGAGACGAGCGCGAAGGAATCCAGGTCTGGCTCCGCCGGCACGACGAATACGAAGCATAGGACCCACCGACGGCGAAGCTACCGGTTGCAGGCAGCGGCGAAGCGCGGGTTGATCGCGGCCGGCGAGCGGCGGCCGTGCGTTGCCTCGTAGGAGTGACCGCGCGCGCGATCAGCTTTCCCTCGCTCCAGCGTCGTTCGGCGAATATGACCCGAATCGTTTGGTTGGAGTCGTATCCGGCGGGGACGGTGGCGGATGGAACATCGCTATGACTTGACACGACATCATAACGATGTCATCATGACATCATGCAGGTCGAAGACTACGTCAAGGCGGTGTGCGAAGACCTCGGTCGCGTCGCGGCGGTCGGCGACGAGTCGACCGCCCGAGCCGCCGAGCTGCTCGCGATCGCGCTTGAATCGTCACTCGCCCGGCGCCTCCAGGAGGCGCTCGCGGAGGCGGCGCTCGAGCTCTCGGCGCAGCTCGAGCAGGGCAGCGTCGAGGTCCGTGTTGCCGGCGGCGACTTGGAGCTCGTCCACGTCAACGCCGCTGAGCCCGCGGCTGCCGAAGCGGCGGACGAGGCGTTCAGCGCGCGCATCAGCCTGCGCCTGCCGGAAAGCCTGAAGTCCCGCCTCGAGGCGGCCGCCGCGACCAATGGCGTCTCCGTCAATACCTGGCTCGTGCAGGCGCTCGACCGCGTGCTCCAGGCGCGTTCATCCACCAGCGGCAGCCGCCGCCTCACCGGCTACGGCCGGAGCTGAGAGGAGTTCCCATGCAATCCTTGGCCACGCCGCAGCCCATCCGGCTCGAGATCAAGGTCCCCGGCGCCGAGGTCGATGTCGTTACGGACGGCTGCGGCGAGTCGACGGTCACGCTCGGGGGCTCGCCGAAGCTCGTGAACACGATGAAGGTCGAGCTCGTCCACGACCGGCTCGTGGTCGAACCGCAGCGGAAGACGTTCAGCAGCGTCCTCAGCCGGTTCGACGGATCGCTCCACGTGCGCGCGCACATCCCGCACCACAGCTGCGTCGAGATCGTGACCGCCTCGGGCAACGCGACGCTCGATGGCACCTTCGCCGGGCTCGAGCTCACGTCCACCGCCGGCGACATCCGGGTCACGGGCGAGCTCGACGGCAACGCGAGCGCTAAGACCGTGAGCGGTGACGTGCGCCTGCCCCGCGTCGTCGGCGACGTGACCGTGCGGACGGTCTCAGGCGACCTCGCCGCCGAATCGGTCGACGGCTGTGTGTCGGTGAAGTCGGTCTCCGGCGACGTGCGCGTCCACTCGCTCCGGGAGGGCACGGTGACCGTCCAGAACGTCTCCGGCAACATCGAGCTCGGCATCGCGCGCGGCACATGCGTCGACGTTGACGCACGGTCGGCCTCCGGTGCGCTCAGCTCAGAAGTCCCGCTCGCGGATATCCCCGGCGACAAGGCGGGCCCGACAGTCGTGGTTCGCGGCAACACCGTGAGCGGTGACATCCGAGTCCTTCGCGCCGCGTGAAATCAGCCGGATGAGGCCGACCGCCCACGGGGATGCGCGCCGAACGATTTGGGTGTGGCTACTTCAGGACGAGTTGCCAGGAGTCTTTGCGGTATAGCCGTTGCTGGTTGTGTTTGATGTGGTGTTCCCAGTAGTCGTCGAGGTCGCCGGAGAGGTGGGCGGCTCGGAGTTTGAGGAGCGCTTCGGCGGTCGGGGTGGTCCAGCGCATTCCTGAGCGTTCGAACCGGTCGCGGATCAGGTTCTTGCACGCGCCCTCGACCGTGCCTGAGGCGATCGGCCAGCCGTTGCGCATGTATTCGTCGTAGCGCATCCGTTCGCGGTTGCGGTAGAGGTAGTCGCAGACGCCGTGGATGGTCTTGGCCTTGACGGCGGTGAGTTGGCGTTTGGTGACGGTCTGGCGGAGTCCTTTGACGACTTGGCCGGTCATGCCGCAGAGGATCCGTTCGGCGCGCGCACGGACGAACGCTTCGGCTTCGGGGCTGCCTTCGGCGTGTAGGGCGTGCGCGACTTTCCAGAGCTTCTCGAGCACGTGTAGGAGGTCGAGCACGAGTGTGACGTTCTCGAAGTTCTTGATGACGCGGCGCTGGAGCGCGCGCTCGCCGTCGGTGACGATCACCCAGGTCCGCTCGTGCTCGGGGTCGCGGCGGGTCATCTCGGCCTTGACGTCGGCGATGAACGCATCTTTGCCGGCGGTGAGGCTGGCCCACACGCGCTTGTGGCTGGGCTTGGGTCGCTTCGGGCGCTGCTGGCACGCCGGGCCGCTTCCGAACGGGCTGTCGATCACTTCGTTCGGGGTACGCACGATCGGTGGCTGGTTGTGGACGGCGGCGACGGTCGCCATCTTCTTCTTGTTGGCCTTCTCGCCCTTCGTTCGTCGGACGACCTTGATCGCGCCGTCCACCTTGACCATCGGGATGCCCTTGCAGTCGATCGCGCCGACGAGGATCTCGCCGTCGGCCGGCGCGATCGCGGCGGCGGCGCGAGCGGCGTAGAAGCTCTCGAAGTCCTCGGCGGCGTGTTGGACGAGTTGCTCGGCCGAGCGCTTGGGGATCGTGGTGCCGGTGATCTCGGCGATCAGCGCGGTCGCCTCGTCGAACGGGCCGCAGATGACCGCGCGGATCAGTCGGCGCTGGCATTCGTAGCTCCACAGCCGTCCGGGCAGCATCAGCTCCGCGTCCAGCGGATGGACCGCCTCGCAGCCCGGGGCGCCGTAGCCCATCCGTGTGACCTTGACCTCGCCGAACAAGGTCACGAGCGGGCGCGCGTGAACGCGCTTGTAGGCCAGCCGGACCGGCCCGTGATCGTCCTCGAGCACGATCGCGGCACCCACATCGCCGTCGCCGCGCGCGTCGATGTGCGCCTGCAACGCGAGCCGCAGGATCTCCCGGCCGCGGCGCTCGGACTCGCGCTCGAGCTCTGAGAGCCCGGCGCTCGCTGCTGCCTGCCCCGACAGATAGCGCTCCAAGTCCTGGAACGCCTCGATCCCGCTGCGCGGAGAGGACCGATCCTCCATCCAAGCTACCAGTATGATGCTGGTAGATGACGGAACCACCGTCCGACCTGGACCGCATCAGCGCCGACTACCAGGCCGCCAAAGCCCGGCTGGCCGAGATCGGCTTCACCTGCGAGGGATCACTCGTCTGCCGCTACCGCTGCTGCAACAACCCCAACTGCCGCTGCGCCGACCCCGAACAGCGCCACGGCCCCTACTGGCAGCTCTCCTGGAAGCACGCAGGCCGCACCGTCTCCCGGCTGCTACCGGCCGACGACGCCGCCCTCTACCGCGACTGGATCGCCAACCGCCGCGCGCTCGACCAGATCCTCGCCGAGATGCGCGACCTCTCACACCAAGCCGGCGAGCAGATCCTCGCCACCCGCGGACGACCCCTCCACGGCCCCGACCGCCCCCGCCACCGGGCCGCCTGAACGCCGCTCAAACCCGGGTTATCGCCCCGACCTGGCGATAACCCCGGGATGAGCGCACCCAAAAACCCACCCCACGACACCAAAACCCTCGGATTACCAGGCTATTCCAACTCGCCCTGAAGTAGCCACGCCCGAACGATTTGACCATCGAGAAGTGCGAGGAGGCGATCCGACAGCTGGAAGACCTACGCCGCGGGGGGGTTTGAGAAGCTAACCAGAGTGTCGCTGCATGCCTTCACGCTGATCCTCGACCGAGATACCGAGCCGTTCCTCGAGCAGTTGCACGCAGCTCGCTGCCGAGACGCGATCTTCCGTGTCGAAGATGGTGTTCCGCTCGCGCACTTCTTTCGCGAGGCGCCGACACTCCAGCGAGCGATGGCGACCGCGGCGCGGGCCGTCTGCGCAACCGGACTCGCTGTCGTCGGCGTCGCGGGTGTGGCGAACCCGACAAACCAGGGCCGGGGGCGGTGAGGGCCCGGGTCGCAGAGCACGTCCGCGGTGGCGAGTACGCGCCGGGCGGCGCATGACACGCTAGCCCGATTACCCGGAATCGGCCGCCACCGACAGGGCTCCGAGGGCCGTCGCGCCCAGAGCTGTGCCGGCCATCAACGTGGCCCCTGGGCCGGGAATCGAACCACGGCGCCATTCCGCGGCGATGGCGAGGAAGTCGAGCACGTCAACCGCGGGCTGGAGTCGCCACCACTGAGCGCGGTTGGCACCGGTCGCTGCGTCGATCCCGGCGGCGAGTGACAGGTTGCGAATGCCCCAAATGCGGCCGATCACCCGCAGCTGCGGGTTGTCATCGGGGTCCAGAAGGAACGTCTTGCCGGCAATCCTCGGTGCGAGAAGCGGCGAGATGCCAAGCAGGGTGCGCGCGTCCGAGCAACTCCTGCTCCTTTCGCCACGCAGGAGCTGCCGGCCGGTCGCCACGTTCCTTAGTCTGACCGAACTGCCACCTCAGGCGCATCTACTTCGCGCACCGACCCACCAGCACCAGGGTTCGTGATCATTACGGGGAGCTCCGCGGGGCACGGCAAAGAATCGGGCAAGGTGATGACCGATTTCACCCGCGCCGGACGGCAGGGTGCTCATGCGGTCGAGCCGATGCGCGGGCGCCGGTTCGCGACAGCACGTCGCGAACGATCAGCGTTGCCGCGGCCGGCGACGCCTTGACAAATCCGAAGAAGGGACCGAAGTCCTTGGTGGCCGAGAAGCCGGTGATGTAGAGCCCGTCGAGCGTCGTCTGGAAGGCCCCGTCCAGCATGGGGAAGCCGTCGTCCAGCTGCAGTCGGTCGAGCACGCCGCGCAGGTACGGGACGTTGCCGAGGTCGGCGCGATATCCGCAGGCGATGACGACGTAGTCGACGGCGAGCCGTGTCGAGTTGGAGAGGGTCACCTGTAGTGCTTCATGGTGGCGGCCGGAGTCGGCTTCCACGACGTGTCCGCCGGGCCACCGGTTGACGCGGTCGGAGTCGAGCCGCGGAGTCAGCCAGTGTCCGAGCGTCAGCCTGCCGATCTCCCAGAAGCGCTTGGCGATCGCGTCCTGCTCGCTCCTGGGGAGATTGCGCCAGTAGCCGGGCACGGTCAGCGTGCGATCCACGTGAGCGTCGACGAATCGCCAGCTCACCCGGTCGAAGCGGGGGACGTCGTGGCGGTGGACGATGTCGATTCGCTCGGCGCCATGCTCCCGGATCAACGCCGCCCACTCATAGGCACTCTGCCGGCCACCGATGATCAACACGCGTGCGCCGGCGAGCTGATCGAACTTGACCAGATCACACGTGTGGGCCAACCGTTCAGGCGGGAGCGACGCCACCCACTCGGGGGCGTGGGCGTAATGCTGGACTCCTGGTGCGGCCACGACGGCGTCGGCACTGATCCGCTCTCCGCTGGTGAGAGTGGCCTCGAACCGCCCGTTGGGCTTGTCCAGCGTGGTGACGAAGTCTTCTCGGACGTCGAGTCCCTTCCGCTCACGGAACCAGTCGGCGTAGTCCAGAAACAGGCTGATCGGGATCGGATCGACCTCGTCCGGCCGGATCTTCCGCTCCTGCAGGTAGGCCTCGAGTGTCTCCACGCCGGAGCCGTCGAGATGCCAGTCGGGTCCCGAGCGCAGGAACATCCCCTCGGGCATGCTCTCGCGCCAAAAGCCCATCGGCCGCCCCAGAATCACGGTGTCAACCCCGCGCTCTTGCGCGAGCGCGGCTGTCGACAGTGCGTATGGCCCGGCCCCGATGACCAACAGCTCTGTGTCCATCCTCGTGCGCCCCTTCCCCGAATCGTGGCGCTCCCGCTGCGGGCCAACTCTACACTGGCGCGGAGGGCATGCGCCACACATGACGCGCTGGGTCATCGTCTCTGCCGTCGGGACCCCGGTCGGAAGGTTCGGCTCGGCACTGAGCCCGTGTTCGGCGGTCGACCTCGGGGCAGTCGCGATCCGCGAAGCGGTGGCTCGCGCGGCCATATCTCCCACCGCGATCGATCACGTCGTGATGGGGCACGTGCTCCAGGCCGTTGCCGGACAGATCACCTCCAGGCAGGCAGCCATCGCCGCCGGAGTACCGATTGATGTCCCGGCGATCGCCCTCAACGACGTGTGCTTGTCCAGCCTGACGGCAATCGCCTATGCCGATCAGCTGATCCGCCTCGGAGAGATCGAAACCGCGATCGCGGGCGGCATGGAGTCGATGAGAAATGCACCGTACCTGCTGCCAAGGTCGCGGTGGGCTAACCCCTCGGCGACGCGGATCTCGTCGACGCGACGGTTCACGAGGACTCTGGCAACGTTCAACGGACAGCACGTGGGCGAGTCGTCCGATGAAGTCAACGCCGCCCCTGGCATCTCAAGCGAGGACCGGGACGCGTGGTCAGCACGCTCGCGCCGGTGCGCGCCACACTCGCGCGAGTGGCCGCCTCGCCGAGGAGATCGTCGGGGTCGAGCTCACGGACACGCCGACACGCCCAGGCCGTGATCACTGAGATGTCAACGGGAACTCGGTCGCGCTCGGACAGCGCTCGGCTCACCGGGAGCGCGGATGGCGGTCACCTTGGTGCACGAAATGCGACGCCGTGGCGTCGAGTACGGCGCTGCCACTCTCTGCGGCGGCGGTGGCCAGGGCTATGCCCTCATCCTTCGCCTACCCGGTTGAGCGGACTTGCTTGCGTCGGCTCGTACAGAGTGAGCTCCTCCCGTCTGGGAGCCTCAGCGAAGTGACGAAACCGAATGGTTCCTCGCTGATCGCCGTCGTGAACTCGACGCCCTTGGCCTCGAGGTCGGCGACGGTCGCGTGGACGTCGTCGCACATCAAGTACAGCTTGTGGCGAGCGCCGTCGTCGGCTGGGTGCGCGGCGAGCTCGGCGGGCGGCAGCGCGAAGATGAGCCACCCGCCGCCCGCATCCACGGCCGGGAAGCCGAGAATGTCGCGCAGGAAGGCGCGGACACGCTCCGGATCCTTCGTGAACATAATTGCGTGAACGCCGGTGATCACGACTGCGGATCAGCCTACGCTCTCCGGACCCGAGGAGCACCACGGGTGTCCTCCGAGAGCAGTTGCCGGAGTCGATCGGACAGCGCCGCCGGGCCGGGCGTGGGTTCGTCGAACTCTCGGGTTGAACTCGTCGAGAAGCGCGCCGATGGTGCTCACGTCGGCATCGGTGGCACGACGCACGACGGGACCGCCCGCGTTCCCGTCACAGCTCTTGCGACCCGATCGTATTCACGCAATGGGTGTACCCGAGCAACAACGCCCGCGCGGGCCGGCGGTCCTCGGCGTCGGACGCCTCCGTCGTGCGGCATGTGCTCAACGTCACAACGAGTCGCGTCCTTGAGGACGAGAGTGGGGGTCAGAACCGCCAGCCGGAGGCGACCCGTGTGGCGCAACCCACCTTTCATCTCTGTGACGAGCGAATCGTCCATGTCGGGCCCGATCGCGCTCAGGCTCGAGGCGCGACTCAGATGGGATCCTGATCAGACCACCTGCGACGCCGAATCCGTACACGCTCTCGACGGTGTCGGCCACGCTGATCTGTTCGCTCCCATGACTGTTGACCGCGTCGCGGATCTGGCGCCTCACCACTCATCGAGGGGGACCTGATGTCGGGATCGCTCTGTCTCGTCACCGTCCACGGGATCGGCTTTCAGCAGCCGCCGAACCACGGTCGACCTGGTTACGCCGATGCGCTCCACGAGAGCCTGCGCGTCGTATTGCCCGATCGCCTGGGCGATGACCCAGAGCGAACGGGACATGACGGCCCGGTGTATGTCAGCAGCGAGTGGGACGGCTCGCCCCGCGACGGCCTGGCGCGGCTCGATCCTCACAGGCCGCTCGCCGCCGAGGGAAGGATCGCTCACGTCGCCCTCGTGTATGCGCCCTCGGAACCGCTCGAGGACCGGCCGGGATCGGTCGCCGACGCGGTCACGCGGGCCGCCATCATGCACCGCCGCTACGCGACTGCGACCGAAACGCTCCGCCTGATCATCTCCGATGCACGTGCCGCGCTCCTGGAGCGCCGGACCGGCACCGCCTCCTCCACGCTGCGCCGGCGCGACGACATGGACCTGAGCCAACATCACCGGCGGCTCGTTCATTGGCTCCACCAGCGCCGGCACGGCGCGCAGCCGGCGTCGGCACCGTCGTCATCTTCCACTCCGGGCGCTTTCGGCACGTTGCGTGCGCTCGAGGACGACGTCGCCACCTACGTGGTGCGCAACGACCTGCGCGAGCGGGTCCGAAGCTTCGTCGAGGCAGCGCTGCTCGGACTGCTCGACCGGCCTGATGTCTCCGGGTTGGTCGTCAACGCCCACAGCCAGGGCACCCTCGTCTGCTGGGATGTCCTCTGCCGCCTGCCGTTCTACAGCTGGAGCGCCGACGGCGACCGCCGCGCGTGGCTCGTGCGCAGCCTCATCACCGCGGGCAGCCCGATCCGCAAGTACGTCGATATGTACGCCTGGGGCGGACGGGTCGGCGAGCTGGCCGACCTCGTCGCCCCCGGCCAAGGCGACTTCTCGTGGCACAACTTCTGGGATCCCCGCGACCCCGTCGCCGACCCGCTCGACCCCGCGGGCTCCTGGCATCCGGGGAAACCGTTGAGCGACAACCCCGCCGGCGACGACGGACTGCTCGTGGCCCGGGATCCGGCAGGCCGCAGACACCACGTGAACGTGATCGACACGCAGGTCGACAACGTCCACAACAGCGGCGGCGGCGGCCTACAGGCACACGACTATTGGAACAACCAACAGGAGTTCGTGAAACCGCTGGGCGGGCTTCTCGCCGGGCTCGATCGGGATACTCATGTGGTCCGTGGAGATATGCACCGCTGACGCGAGCGAGGTCGAGGTCTCCATCTAGTGTCCCGCGCCGTTAATTCGTCGTAGAAGTCGTCCGAGCTTGGCGAGGATCTCCTCAGCGGACTTGGTCCAGATGAACGGCTTCGGGTTCTCGTTCCAAGCCGTCACCCAGTTGCGGATGTCTGTCTCGAGCGCTTGGACTGAGCGGTGATCGGAGCGGCGCAGCAGGTCGTCGGTGAGGTACGCGAACCAGCGCTCGACCTGGTTGATCCAGCTGGAGTAGGTGGGGGTGTAGTGCACGTGAAAGCGCGGATGGGCGTCGAGCCATTTGCGGATCGCGGGGCTCTTGTGGGTGCCGTAGTTGTCGCAGACCAGGTGCACGTCAAGCTCGTCGGGGACCGCGCTGTCGATCTTCTGCAGGAACTTCTTGAACTCGATCGTGCGGTGGCGGCGATGCAGGCTGCTGATGACCGTCCCGTCGTCGGTGTTGAACGCGGCGAACAGGCTGGTGGTGCCGTGGCGCAGGTAGTCGTGGGTGCGTTTCTCGGGCATCCCGGGCATCATCGGAAACGCCGGCTGCGATCGTGCCAGGGCTTGGACCTGGCTCTTTTCATCCACGCAGTACACGACGGCGGCCTCGGGCGGGTTCAGGTACAGGCCGACCGACCACGTCATAGACCTTCTCCACGAACAACGGATCGTTTGACAGCTTGAACGTGTCGGTCCGGTGGGGCTTGAGCTCAAACGTCCGCCAGATCCTGCCGATCGTGGACTTCGACAGGCCGCTGCGCTTGGCCATCGACGCGCGCGTCCAATGCGTCGCGTTCGGGGGCGTTGACTCCAACGTCGCGACCAGCACGTCCTCGACCTGCTCGGTGGTGATCGTCGCCGGCCGACCCGGCCGCGGATCATCAGACAGCCCGTCCAACCGCAACTCGCAAAACCGCGAGCGCCACTTGCCGACCGTCGAGGCTGTCACCCCCACCGCCTCAGCGACCTGCGTGTTTGGCAAGCCCTCAGCGCACTTGAGCACGATCCTCGAGCGCAACGCCAACGCTTGGGAGGACTTCCGTCGCCGCTCCCACCGCACCAGCTGCTCGCGCTCCTCCTCGGTCAACTCCAAGACAGCTTTGGGACGTCCAGTGATTGGCATGCCCAAGTGTACCATTTTTCTGGCCCGAACTTAAGGCGCAGGGCACTAGCGCGCCTGGAGAGATTCGAGCTCCCGACCGTCGGTCCGTGGTTCCAGCGCCGACGCGAGCGCGAGTTGCATCTGGGCTAATGAGCGTCGTTTGCGCATCGGCTCGCGGGTTGCGCGGGAGAGGGCTTAGTCTGTGTGCTGTGGTGTCGCCGGTCGCGGAGATTCGGTTCTTGTCGGTTGGCGGTCGTCGTCTTGGGTATGAGGTGAGCGGTGAGGGGCCGTTGTTGCTTTGCCCGGCGTGGTGGGTTAGTCATCTGGAGCTTGATCGGGGCGACCTGGCGTTTGCGCGGTTTTGGGGGGCGGTCAGTGGTGGGTTCTCGGTGGTTCGTTATGACCGGCTGGGTGTTGGTGTGTCGGATCGTGAGTTGCGGGATGAGGATTTGGCTGTGGATGGGGAGGTCGAGGTCATCGGTGCGTTGTTGGATGAGCTCGGGGTGGAGCGGGTGGGCTTGCTGGGCGGCTCCTCGAGTGGGTGCGCTGCGATCGCGTTCGCGGCGCGTTTTCCCGAGCGTGTCGAGTGTTTGTTGCTCTACGGCGCCTATGCGGACGGTCCCGCGATCACGCCGCCGGCGGTGCGTGAGGCGATCGTGGCTACGGTGCGTTCGCACTGGGGCATCGGTTCGCGGCTGCTGTCGGACATCTTCCTCGGTGAGGTCGGCAGCCAAGAGCAAGAACGGTTCGCTCGGTTTCAGCGGCTGGCTGCTAGCGCCGACACGGCGGCGAGGCTGCTCGAGCAGGTGTACGGCAACGATGTTCGCGACCGGCTGTCGCTGGTGAAGGCCCCGACGTTGGTCGTTCATCGCCGCCAGGACCGCGCGATCCCGTACCGGCTCGGCCGCGAGGTCGCCGCGGGGATCACGGGCGCGACGTTGGTCCCGCTGGAGGGGAGCGCCCACTTCCCGTGGGCCGGCGATGCCGATAGCGTTGTCAGGGCGCTGCGCGCGGGGCTGACGGCGGACAGCCGTCCCGAGCGCTCGGCCGAACACGAGCCGGCGGTGACCTTGCTGTCGCGACGCGAACGCGAGGTGCTCGAGCTCGTCGCGCACGGGCTCACGGACCGCGAGATCGCCGAGCAGCTGATCGTGAGTCCCCACACGGTGCACCGCCATGTGGCGAACATCCGTCACAAGCTCGGCCGCGGATCGCGGACGGCGGCGGTCGCCGAAGCGGCTCGCCTGGGCCTGCTCTGAACAGTCCCTACGGCGGCAGAGCCCGCCGCTCCGCGCTCCGCCGAGCACCTCGATCACCGGAACGGGCCATATCCCACCAATGAGCATTCCGGGCGATGCGCAACCAGTCGCCCGAGCCCTATCGTCGCCAGCATGACCACCGACACACTGCAACTGCATCCCGCCACCGACTCACACGCCTGGACGCGCCTCTTCGCCGCGATGTACGACCCGTTCTTGTGGACCGGCGAGCGCGCTGGCATGCGCCGCCACCGCCAAGACCTCCTGACCCAGGCGCGCGGGCAGACCTTGGAGATAGGGAGCGGCACCGGCCTGAATCTCCTCCACTACCCAGACGACCTCGACAGCCTCGTGCTCGCAGAGCCCGACCCGTCGATGCGCCAGCGCCTCGAGAGCGCGGTGCGTCGCAGCGAGCGTAAGGCGCAGGTGATCGAAGTCAGCGCGGAGCGGCTGCCATTCGGCGACGCGACCATCGACACGGTCGTCTCGACGTTCGTCCTGTGTACGGTCGACGCTCCCGAGGTGGCGTTGCGTGAGATCGAGCGCGTGCTGCGCCCGGACGGGCAGCTGCTGTTCATCGAGCATGTGCGATCCGACTCGCCGCGCCTCGCCCGCTGGCAGGATCGCCTCGCCGGGCCGTGGCGGCGCTTCGCCGAGGGGTGCCGCTGCAACCGCGCGACACTCGAGCTGATGGCTGCGTGCGGATTCCGGCCCGACGCGCATCCCGCCGCCTGGCGGGCGATGCCGCCGATCATCCGCCCGCTGGTCGTCGGTCGGGCCACCATCGGTGCAGGATCAGCGGTCCAGACCCCACCCGTCACAGCCGGCCGGGCTCCTTCGTCCCAGAGGTGACCAACCCGGATGCACGCGGCTCTAAGAGGCTTGGCGGTGTGAGCGGCGTTCGCGTGGGCACATTCCTGCCACTCGCTCTTGAGCGTCCAAGCTGACCTGCCCGTGTACGTCGGGCTGTATCTGCTCCCGTTGCGCCACCCCGTGCCGGTGGCGCGGCAGCTTGCGAGCATCGCCGAGCTGGCACCCGGCAGGTCGGCGCTGTTGTGGCTCGATCCCAGCGATCATCTCGGCGCGAGCGACCTGCTCGCGAAGCTGACGCAGCCGAGCCCTGGCATCCATGATCCGGCGCTCCGCACGCGGGCGTTGTGGTCTTGCCGCTGGCGGCATGTGTAGTTTGCAACCGAGGTGAGTGCAGGCAACGGGAGCAAGCTCGAGCAGCGGGTCGTGCGTGCCGCGGAGGCGGCGCTGGCGGAGCGCAAGTTCGTCACGGCGATCGACGTGCTGGTCGGAATGGGTTGGCTTGAGCCGCGGCGGGTGGATGAGTGGCGGCAGGGTCGCGTGGACTATCTGGAGCGGGTGGTGATTGCGAGCCTGGGGAAGATCTCGACCGCGATGCGGTGCTTTCGCCGCTGGGCGAAGGCGCGCGGGCTTGAGCCGAGCGAGACGGGGTATGTGGCGCGCACCCGCGATCGGCGGCCGCTGCGGTTCTCGAAGTCCGGGGACCCGGGGATCGAGCGGGCGTACCGTACGCACTGGGTCTCACCGGAGCTGTCCGAGCGCAAGCGAGCCCGCCTGGCAGAGCGCCAGAGCCGCCCGCCCGATCTGGTGGTCGTCTCTCCGGTCAAGGACTGGAGCTGCTCGCTCTGCGGCACTGACGATGGTGGCTGGTTGATCATGGAGGACTCCGGCCCTGTGTGCCTGACCTGTGCGGACATGGAGCACCTGGTCTTTCTGCCGTCCGGTGACGCGGCCCTGACGCGGCGGGCGAAGGCGAACAGCGGCCTATCGGCGGTGGTGGTGCGCTTCAGCCGCTCGCGGGAGCGCTACGAGCGCCAGGGGATCCTGGTCGAGGAGGGCGCACTCGAGCGCGCCGAGAACGCGTGCCTGGCAGACGAGAACGCGCGGGCGCGCCGCCGCGAACGCGACGCGCTCAGGCGCGGCGAGGAGGACGTGGAGCTGCAGGCGCTGATGACGAAGGAGATCGCGCGCCTGTTTCCCGGCTGTCCGGAGGCTCGGGCGCTGGCGATCGCTTCTCACGCCGCGGTGCGCGGCTCGGGCAGGGTCGGCCGCTCGGCGGCCGGCCGCGCGCTCGAGGCAGAGGCGATCGAGCTCGCCGTGGTGGCGGCCGTCCGGCACCAGGACACGCGCTATGACGAGCTGCTGATGTCCGGCTTCGAGCGTGGGCGGGCCCGCGCGGCGGTGCGAGCGGACGTCGCGCGCGTGCTCGACGGTTGGCGGCGGCGATGAGCGGATCGGGCCGGGCGCCTCACAAGCTTCGCTCCAGCCGCCGCAAGACTCGGCTCGGACCACTGGATGCCGATCGTCGCGCTCGCCCAGGCGGCGATCGCCCGCGACCGGCACGACATCGCCCGCGAGGTGTTCGCCGCAGCCGGCCGGCCCGGCCTCCAGCGCGACCAGCGGGCACGGCCGGGCTACGGTTCTGTCCTACCCGTAGGCAGCTCGGTCTGGACGCTGAGCGGCAAGCCGATCGGATACAAGTTGTGCGGAATCGGCGTGTTCAACTGGGCGATCGGCATCGGACAGCGGTCCTCGGACAGGCTGCCGCTCCTCCGCCTGGGGGTTGGAGCTGGCGCTCTGTACGTTCACGAGCATCGGCCCGACGGAGAGCCTGGTGGCGGTACTACCTCCGTGGAACACGACCGCGAGCACGCTGACCGAGCCGCCCTCGTCAAATCCGACCGCTCCGACAACGCCGTGGAGGCTCGTGCTGCTGTTCAGCCCGCGACGAGCTCCAACCCTTCCTGCCCTATTGTTGGCGTTCGCGTGCCCACCTATCTGCGGCCAACTAGGGATCGCCATCTCGCACCCGATCCCCGATGGCTTGTCGTTGTGCTAATGGCAAGCTGGCGCTCGTGATGAGTAAGTCATCGTTGGTGTTGGTGCTCAACTCGGGTAGCTCGTCCGTCAAGTTTGCGCTGTTGCGTCCCGGGAGCGGGGAGCGTCTGATGGGGGGGATCGGCGAGCGGCTGGGCACGCCTGAGGCGTTGCTGCGGGTCCAATGGTTTCCGGCAGAGGCGGTTGTGGAACGGCTTCCCGATGGCACTCATCGGGCTGTCATGGCCCGGGTGTTGGATCACTTGGCCGAAGCCGGGCACGAGGGCGTTCTCCTGCTCGGGGCCGGGCATCGGGTGGTGCATGGCGGTGAGCGGTTCGCTTCTTCGATCCTGGTGGACGACGCTGTGATCTCCGCGGTGCGGTCGTTTAGCCACCTGGCGCCGCTCCACAACCCGGCGAATCTCGCCGGCATCGAGGCTGTCCGTGCGGTCTTGCCCGAATTGCCCCAAGTCGCGGTGTTCGACACCGCGTTTCACCAGACGATGCCGCCCCACGCCTTTCGCTACGCGGTACCCGAGGAGTGGTACACGCGGTACGGGGTGCGGCGTTATGGGTTCCACGGCACTAGTCACCGCTTCGTCAGCGAGCAGGCCGCCTCGATGCTCGGCCGGCCACTCCGCGAGCTTCGGCTGGTCACCGCCCACCTCGGCAACGGGTGCAGCGCGACCGCGGTGCGCGACGGCGTCTCGGTGGACACGACGATGGGGCTCACTCCGTTGGAGGGGCTGGTCATGGGGACCCGCTCAGGTGATGTCGATCCGGGCCTTCTCGCCTATCTTGCCGGTAGGACCGGCATGAATGTCGACGAGCTCACGCGGGCGCTGAACGTCGACAGCGGGCTTCAGGGCCTGTCCGGTGTTGGCAACGACATGCGGACCGTCGTCGCAGCGGCCGCTGAGGGACACGAGCGGGCGCGGCTGGCCCTCGACGTGTTTGTGTACCGTCTGTCCAAGGCGATCGCCGGGTTGGTGGTGGGGCTTGGACGGGTGGACGCAGTGGTCTTCACCGGCGGCATCGGGGAAAACAGCGCCGTTGTCCGTAGCGTGGTCCTGAGCCGGCTGGGTTTCCTCGGCCTGGCTGAGGATGCGGAGGCCAATGCCGGCCACGGGCGGCAGACTGGCGGCCGGATCAGCGTCGATGGGCCGGTCCTGGCGCTAGTCGTCCCGACGGACGAGGAGCTGCTGATCGCCCGCGACACTGCCAGCGTGATCGCTGCCGGTTGACGGCTCTCGTCGCGTTAGGATCACGTCATGGCGCGGACGTTGCTTGTCGTCCCGGCCGGAGACGGCGTTAGGCTGGCCAGGACGTGTCTCGGGGTAGTGCGGGCCCTTGACCGGCGGGGTGCGCACGTCGCGTTCGTCAAGCCGGTGGCTCAGCCCCGGCCTGATGGTGGCCCTGACCGCTCGACTGCACTGGTCACGGCCACGACTGCGTTGCGTCCCCCGGATCCGCTCTCCAGCACCGAGGTCGAGCACCAGCTCGGGACGGGCGGGCTCGACGCCGTGCTCGAGCGGATCGTCGGTGCCTCGCAGCAGGTTTATGACCGATCGGACATTGTCGTGGTCGAGGGGCTCACCCCGCGCCCGACCAAGACGTACGTCAGCGAACTGAACCAGGCCCTGGCCGCAGCCCTCGACGCCGAGGTTCTGCTTGTCTGCAGCTGGCCGGCGCTGGACGCAGGGAGCGGCGAGGACCCGGCGGACGGCGTGGCGGAGCCCGGGCGATACGCGGTCGCGGACACGATCGAGGGTTTGGCCGAGTCCCTCGCTGTCACGGCTGGCGGGTACTTGTCGGGCGAGGACACGAGGGTGGTTGGCTGTGTGGTCAACGGCGTGCCGGACATTGACCCGTCTGCGGCATCACAGCTTGGCGAGGCGCTGGGACAGCGCGGGCTGCGCCTGGTCGGTTTGGTGTTGCGTCGGCCCGAGTTGACCTGGTTGCGGGTGCGCGACCTTGTGCGCGAGCTGGGTCCGCGCGTGTTCAACGAGGGTGACCTGTCCCGGCGTATCAAGAGCGTGGCGGTGTTCGCTCAGGCCGTCCCCGGCGGCCTCCGCGTGCTCAGCGACGGCCGGCTCGTGCTTGTCCCCGGAGACCGACATGACGTGGTGATGGCTGCCTGCCTCGCCGCGCTCAACGGAACCCGGCTGGCCGCACTGGTGCTGACCGCCGGAGTCGAGCCAGACCCGCGGGTATGGGAGCTGACTCGGGCTGCGTGCGCGACTGGCCTGCCGATTCTTGTCGTCGAGGACAACAGCTACGAGACCGCGACGCGGGTGCGTGACCTCGACTCGGGACTGCCGATCGACGACCTGGACCGGATCGAGAGCGTCACCGACTGGATCGCCGATGCGATCGACGCGTCCTGGCTGGAGTCGTTGCCCAGCCCCTCTCGGCCCCGCCGGCTCAGCCCTGCCGCCTTTCGCTACCAGGTGGTTGAGCTCGCCCGCACCGCCGACGCGTGCGTGGTCCTGCCCGAAGGCACCGAGGCTCGCACCCTGCAGGCCGCGGTCGCTTGCGCGGAGCGAGGGATCGCTCGCAGCGTGCTGCTGGGACCGCCCGACGAGGTGGCTGCGAAGGCCCAAAGCCTCGGGCTGCAGCTGCCCGACGAAGTCACCGTGGTCGACCCTCAGGCCGTCGCCGAGCGCTACGTTGCGCCGCTGGTCGAGCTGCGGCGCCACCGCGGCTGGAGCGAACAGATCGCACGCGATCGCCTCGCTGACCCAATCATGGTCGGCACGATGATGCTCCAGCAAGATGAGGTGGACGGCTTGGTTGCGGGGGCGGTGCACACCACCGCGGCCACCGTCCGCCCGGCGCTACAGGTCCTGGGCACCAAGCCAGGTTGCGGCCTGGTGTCCTCGGTGTTCTTCATGTGCCTGCCTGACGAGGTGGTCGTCTACGGCGACTGTGCCATCAACCCACGGCCTACCGCCGAGGACCTCGCCGACATCGCGATCCAGAGCGCGGCGTCGACAGCGGCCTTTGGCATCGAACCCCGAGTCGCGATGATCAGCTTTAGTACCGGCACCTCGGGTGTCGGCACCGATGTCGACCGGGTCGCCGAGGCGACCCGGATCGTGCGCGAACGCGAACCCGAGCTGGCCGTCGACGGTCCGCTGCAGTACGACGCCGCCGCGATCGCTTCGGTAGGGCAAAGCAAACGGCCCGGCAGCACGGTAGCCGGACGCGCCAACGTCTTCATCTTCCCAGACCTCGACAGTGGCAACACGACATACAAAGCTGTGCAGCGCAGCGCACACGTGGTCAGCGTCGGCCCGATGCTTCAGGGGCTCGCAAAGCCCGTGAACGACCTCAGCCGCGGAGCTCTGGTGGACGACATCGTCTACACGCTCGCGCTCACCGCAATCCAGTCGCGGGCCGTATAAGCCACCCTCAGAGGCCGCCGTCTCGGCCGCCGTCTCGGCCGACGCCCGCGCCAGGCTCGGCCCCATCGGGGGCCGCCCACGTCGGCGAACAGAACGTGCGCCGTCCGGCATCGTCGAACAGATCGGGAGGCTGCCATCGGAACCGCCTCGCGACCGAAGAACAAGACAAGCCCGAGGTCCACATCAACATCACTCGCAACGTACTGCTGCGACGATCGGGGGCGAGCCAGTTGCGAGCAAGCACGCCGGGCGAGGTTCATCGAAGCGGGGCGCCTACCCTACTCCGCCTTGCGTCTGACGCCCGCTGGGGTGATGATGAGTTTATGAGCTCCACAACGGCGATCCCCTCCCACGAGCAGGCGCGTGCGCGGCAGCGCTCGGAAGTTGCCGTCCGCAGCAAGATCGCGGCGGAGGAGTGCCCCTTCGTCTCCATGACCGGTCAGGCGTGGGCGGTCAACGGCGGCGGAAAGCTGTGATGCTCGATCCGACGGGCGAGTCTCAGCCGGTGGTCCGGGATGTGCTGCTGCGCGATGGGTCGACGTTGCGCATGCAGGCCCCGACGCCGGCGGACTACGACGACATCAAGGAGTTCTATGACGGCTTGTCGCGGGAGAGCCGTTACATGCGCTTTCATGGCTATGGTCGCACTGACACCGCCGCGCGCGCCGCCGCTGAGGCTGGTGGCGTTGATCGGGTCTGGCTGATCGCCCGGCACGACCGCCCGGTGGTGGCGGTCGCGGGCTTTGACGGGCTGCGCGAGCCCCGCGCCGCCGAAGTCGCGTTTGCGGTTGCCGACGGCTTTAAGCGCCGCGGGACCGGAACTCGGATGCTCGAGCAGCTCGCGGAGATCGCGGCGCAGCGTGGGATCACGCGCTTCGATGCGGAGGTGTTGGCTGACAACCGGGCGATGCTGCGGGTGTTCGAGCACGCCGGCTTCGCTGTGCGGCGCCGGGGTTCGTTTGGTGAGCTGACGGTATCGCTGGATATCGCCCCGACGGAGGCGCTGCTGGAGCGGATCGAGGAGCGCGACCATTTCGCCGCGGTCGCCTCGTTGCGGCCAATTCTCGCGCCCTCGTCGGTCGCTGTTGTGGGGGCTAGGGCGACGCCGGGGAATGTCGGCCGGGCGGTGCTGGCGAACATCGTCGCTGGCGGCTTTCAGGGTGCGGTGACACCGGTCAATCGCGCGGGTGGTGTGGTGTGCTCGATGCGGGCCGCTCGCAGCCTCGGCGAGCTGGAGGTCGTTCCGGAGCTGGTGATCATCGCCGCCGCGGGTGAAGAGCTACTCGAGTTCGCCGCCGAGGCAGCCACGAGCGGAGCGAAGGCGCTGCTGGTGCTCCCCGCCGGTCCCGAGGACTACGGCGAGGCGTCCCCAGAGCAAGAAGAGCAGCTGCTGGAGATCGTGCGGGGCTCTGGCTTGCGGGTGGTGGGGCCGGGCTCGTTGGGTGTGCTCAACACCGCCGCCGACGTCAGCTTGAATGCCACGTTCAGTGGCGCGAGGGTGCGCCCCGGCCGTCTGGCGATCGGCTCGCACGCGGTCGCGCTCGGGCTCGGGCTGCTCGGACATGCGGCAGCCCGGCAGCTGGGAGTCTCGATCTTGGTCGCGCTTGGCAGCCTCGTTGACATCTCGGCCAACGACCTACTCGAGTGGTGCGAGGACGACGAGCGGACGGCTGCGGTGATGCTGTACGTGGAGTCGTTCGGCGATCCTGAGCGCTTCGCACGGATCGCGCGGGGGGTGTCCCGCGAGAAGCCGATCCTCGCGGTCAAGGGGAGTCGACGCGCCGAGCGGACGCGTAGCGAAGCGAGCTCCCAGACGGCGGCGGCGCTGCGCGGCGATGCGGTAGTCGACGCGGTCTTGCGTCAAGCCGGGGTTCTGAGGTTCCACAGCGGCGAGGAACTGTTCGACGCCGCCGAGCTGTTCGAGAGCCAGCCGCTACCGCGCGGACGGGAGATCGGGATCTTGAGCAACTCGCGCGGGGTGGCGACGCTCGCCGCCGACGCCTGCGCAACGCGAGGGCTGCAGGTGAGCGAGGCGAGCGAGGCGCAGAACCCGCTGGTCCTGGGGGTCGGCGCCGGCCCCGACGAATACACCGCGAGCATCCGCGAGCTGCTCGCTGACACCGGCATCGACGCGCTCATGGTCTACTACGTCGACCATCAAGACGGCCACCCGGACGCCGTCATGCATGCGATCTCGACAGTCTCGGCAGGACAGTCCAAGCCGGTTGTGGCATCGGTCGTGCGCTCGGACGGCGCGCTGCCCGCGAGGAACGGTTCGGACGTGCCTAACTTCTTGTTCCCCGAGTCATGTGCCGCCGTGCTCGCGCATGCGGCCGAACGTCGCGGCTGGCTGTCGCGGCCGCTCGGCGAGGCCCCGCACTACCCCGACCTCAATGGAACGGCGGCACGCGCGCTGATCGCTTCGTTTCTCGATCATGAGCCCACCGGCGGCTGGCTCTCGCTCGCCGACGCCGAGGCTCTGCTGGCCACCCACGGAATCCCCACCGCCGCCTCGCATCGCTGCCGTGGTCTCGTGGGCGCGGTCGCGGCGGCTCAGGAACTCGGCGGCCCGGTGGCCCTGAAGGCGGACTTTGCCGCTCCTGCCCATGCGAGCGAGATCGACGCCGTGCTGCTCGGATTGGAGGGCGAGACGGCGGTACGATCCGGCTGGCGCGAGCTCGAGCGACGGGTGAGGACGGCCGGACGGGAATGGATCGGAGCGATCGTCCAGCCCCTCGTGGCGCCCGGCGCCGATGTGCTGGTCGGGGCCTTCAGCGATCCCGATCTCGGCTCCGTGATCGCGGTCGGCCTCGGTGGACGCCAAGCTGGCCTCGGCGAACCGGTTGCGGTTCGCCTGCCGCCGGCGACGGACGCTGAAGCCGACGAGCTGATCGACTCGGCCGAGGGTGTCGCCACCCAGTTGGACCGGTTCCCGGGCGTCGCTCCGCTCGATCGTGAGGCGCTGCGCGAGCTGATCCTGCGCTTTGCCTTGTTGCTCGCGAGGATCCCGGAAATGGTCGAGGCTGACCTCAACACTGTCCGGTGCACGACAAACGGCTGCGTCGTGCTCGACACGCGAATGCGCATCGAGCGCCGGCGTCCCGCCGAGCGCACCAAGACGTGGTGACGCGCCTCAACGCGGCGTGATCGACGACCGGCAGCCCAGCCCCTCACCCGCGCCACCCAACATGCCCCTGAAAGCGCCAGAGCCACAGCAGCTGCTCGGTCTTCGCCGCTAGCGTCCGCTCGCGCCGGATGCGGTCAACCGCGCGATTGCGAGCGGTGGTCATCAGCCAACCGGTCGGGTTAGCCGGGACGCCGTCGCGCGGCCAGCGCTCGGCGGCGGTTGCGAACGCTTCCTGGGCGGCGTCTTCGGCCAGCTCGATGTCGCCGAGCCAGCCGACGAGCGAAGCCAGGACGCGGCCCCAGTCCTCGCGGAAGACCTGCTCAAGCACCGACTAGCTCGTCCTCGCGCAACGGTCCATCGGTCAACAGCGTCCTGTCGTGCTCGTGGCGCACAGTCGTCGCTGGCTCGACGTCTTGCAGCCGTAGCCAGCCGCTCACGTTCGGTCGCTCCAGAACCTCGACTATCCCAGCGTTGATCCGCCGTCGTTACTCGTCAGGTGTCCGATCGCGAACCTCGATGTCGTTCTAGACCGCGGGAACTTCGGTCTAGACCAAGAGTGCGTATCTCAAGACGTCTCCGTCCCGCGTGGATGTGGGTTGTTCGCCTTCTAGGCGAATCGCGCGGTCGAAGACGGACAACCCTGATTCTTCTGTGGGCCTGCCTGTCCGTCTGGCGTTCGTCCGTTCGTCACTGAGGCAGAACCGGCCGAGAGCGGCCAGGACCAAAGGAGGACAGATGACAGACAAACCGGCAACGAAGCGCCGCCTCGGCTGGGTTCTCGGCCTGACCTCGACCAGCTACTTCATGGTCATTCTCGACTCGGTCGTCGTGATCACGGCGCTGCCGCGCATGCAACGCGACCTGCATGTCAGTCTCTCTTCCCTGCAGTGGACGTTGAACGCCTACGGCATTGCCTTCGCCGCCGGCATCATCACCGCCGCCGCGCTCGGCGACCGGCTCGGACGGCGGAAGGTCTTCGCCAGCGGGCTCGCCCTGTTCACCGTCGCTTCCGTCGTCTGCGCCCTGGCGCCGAACGCGTCCGAGTTGATCGCCGCCCGGACGGTGCAGGGGCTCGGCGGCGCGATCGTCCTGCCGCTCAGCCTGACCATCCTGACGACCGCCTTCCCGGCTGAGCGGCGCGGGATGATCGTCGGGATCTACGGCGGCCTCGCCGGTCTCGCAGTCGCGATGGGGCCGATCGTCGGCGGCGCCGTCACGCAAGGCATCGACTGGCACTGGATCTTCTGGATCAACGTCCCGATCGGCGTCATCGCCGTGCTGCTCGGCCTTCGGCTGCTACCCGAGAGCTACGGGGCACCGGAGCGACTCGACCTCATGGGAGTCGGGCTCGTGACCGCCGGCGTCGTCTCCCTGGTCTGGGCGCTCAGCCGCGCCAACAATGTTGGCTGGTCAAGCGCCGAGGTCGTCGGCACGCTGGTCGCGGGGGCGGTGCTCCTCATCGCCTTCATCTGTTGGGAGAGCTCGGTCTCGAGCCGATGGTGCCGCTGCGCATGTTTTCGGTCCGCGACTTCGCGATCGGCAACCTGACGACGTTCCTCATGTCCGGCGCAATCTTCGCCGCCGGGCTCTTGGTCACGGAGGAGTTCCAGCTCGCGCGCCACTACTCGCCGGTTGGCGCCGGGGTGCGTCTGCTTCCGTTCTTCGCGACGCCGATGTTCGTCTCACCCATCGCCGGCGCTCTCTCCGATCGGATCGGCCGCCGGCCGATCATGGTCGCCGGGCTGAGCATGCTGACGGCCGGGTTCGTCTGGGTCGCCTGGCACGGCTCCCTGGCCACGAGCTGGATCGAGCTCGTGATCGCCGGCGTGGGGATCTCGATGGCCCTCCCGACAGTGCCAACCGCAGTGTTGTGCGCCGTCGCGCCGCACGAGATGGGCAAGGCATCCGGGATCAACTACATGGCGCAACGCTTCGGCGCGGTCTTCGCGATCGCGATCGGCAGCGCCGTCTTCTCCGCCAACGGCCACCTCGGCAGTCCGGCCAGTGTCACCGCCGGCTTCAGGCCCGCTCTGTGGGCTTGCGCCTGCTTCGCCGTCCTGGCGGCGCTGACCGCGTTCTGCATCAGCCCGCGGCGCACAGCAGCGATCGTCCCCGTCGAGGCCGCCGACCTGCTGGTCGCCGCCTGAACCCAACCACCCCAAGAACCGCCCACCGCAGAAAGGAGACACACGGTGCCGAACATCCTGCACCGCCTCACGATCGACGCGCCGCCGGAGCGCGTGCACCGACTCGCAGCAACCAGGGAAGGGATCCAGCGCTGGTGGACGGGCCAACCCGTCGCTGGCGACGATAAGATCGGCGCGCAGCTGTCCGTGTACTTCGACCCCGCCGACCCCGCTGCAACCTTCGAAGTCGTCGAACACAGCCCCGAACAAGTCGTTTGGCGTTGCGTCGGCAACCCGCAGGACTGGATCGACGCCCGTATCACCTACGCCCTCAAACCCCGCGACGACGGCGGTACCACGCTGCTGTTCAGCCACGACGGCTGGCAGCAGGAGAACCACTTCATGAACGGCTGCTCGACCAACTGGGCCGCCTACCTGATGAGCCTCAAGTCCGGAGCGAAGGCCATGGCTTCAACGCCTACCCGGGCGGCGAGATCAGCGGCTGGGCCTGAAGCATCAGTCGCTGGCGACCGGAGGCCGGGTCGCCAGCGCCGGGCCGCTCGAGACTACTGGAGCTCGGCCCCCGCGCACCGTTCAGCACCACACGAGGAGGCAGGTAGATGACCGACATTGATCCTGGCATTCGTTTTCCTGGCGAGTCCGAGGAGTACCGTCGCGAGCGCAATCGTCTGCTGGATGCCGAGGTCGGGTTGCGGCGGGCGATCGAGCAGGTCGCAGCGCAGCGGCGCGCGCTGCCGCCGGGTGGCGTCGTTCCCGACGACTACCGCTTCGAGGAGGCGTCCGACGGCGGCGAGGTACGGTTCAGGGAGCTGTTCGAGGCGGACAAGGACACGCTCGTCGTCTACAGCTTCATGTTCCCGCGGTATTCAGGGGATCCCAGGCCGGGACCCGCGGAGGGCGAGACGGCGCGGCTTCCGCTGTCGGAGACCCCGTGTGCGTCATGCACCTCGATTCTGGACTCGCTCGACGGCGCCGCCGTTCATCTGGGCCGGCTGGTGAACCTCGCCGTGGTCGGGAAGTCCGATCCAGACCGGATCCGCAACTTCGCGCGCGAGCGTGGCTGGCGCCACCTGCGGCTTCTGTCCTCGCGCAGCAACGGCTACAACCGTGACTACCACGCGGAGACCCCGGAAGGCGAGCAGATGCCGATTCTGAACGTGTTCGTCCGCGGCGGCGACCAGTTCCGCCACGTGTGGGCCTCGGAGCTCATGTACGCGCCGCGAGACGAGGGTATGGAGGCCCGCCACGTCGACTCCATCTGGCCGATCTGGAATGTGCTGGATGTGACGCCGGAAGGCCGCGGCACCGACTCGAGCTTCCCGGCGCTGGGCTACGACTGAGCCGCGCGGATGCAGAACAGCCGCTCCGGGTCGTCGATGCGGACACCTCCTTACTTGTCCCGGCGCCTGGTGTCAAGCAGCCGCTTCTTGGTGGAGTGTTGAAGCACTTCCGTGCGGGGGGTACGTGGGCGCGTTGGATCGAGCGGATTGTGTGCGCGCGGGCGCCCAGCCTTACTTCGGTCCACGACCCGTGGCTCCGGGCCGGTCGGCGCTACTGGCGGCGGGAGCCGGCGGAGGGCGCAGTTGAAGCCGGATGCCGGCGCGGGCCTCGTAGAAGGGCTCCGGAGCCATGTCGAGGCGGTTGGGCCAACAGATCGTTCCGTACTGGGCATCCACGTAGACCTGCGCGAACACCCACGGGTCGTTGAACGGCTCGAATGCCCGTGCCATTCGCGATCCTCACAGCTCACGTCCCCGATCACGCCGTCCTCGAAGTTCAGTCGTGGCGGTAGTCGCTGAGTATTTCGACATCGATGACGTCCACGAGCTCTTCCACGCCGGGCATGCTACGGCAGCGGATCGATCGCCTCGAGGGGGGTCGTGTCGGCGGGCTCGCTCCCAGTTGGCGATCAGCTCCTCGCGGTGCAGCTGAGTCCGTGCTTGGACGAGCCGGAGTGTTGCGGCCGGTAGCGCGCCGACGATGACCGAACCGTCTCCCGGACCCAGCGCTCGCGGCCGCTGAGCTTGGCCACGGCCACGGCGACGTCTGGAGCCATCGGCACTGACGGGACCTTGCCGGACTTCGGCGGGTCAGCTGGCCGCCCGCGTCCGGCGCGAACACGGCGATGTCGGCGCTGGCGCGTTGCGCGTGCCTCTCGACGCCGGCAACCGGGTTCACCGGCAGCCCCAGACGTGCTGAGTGCGCTTGAAGACGCCGTGCAGCACCACGAGCAGCTTGTTCTTCGTCCCGTTCGACAGCTGCCCGAGCGACGGGCGCCACGCATTGATCTCGCGAGCGGTGATCGACTCCACCGGGCTGTCCCCGAACGCCGGCAGGAGATGTGCGTGGAGGTTCGAACGGTAGTCCCGCAGCGCCGAGGGCTTGCAGCCGCGGTCCTGCTCCGAGTAGCGCAGGAACTCGGCCGCCGCGTCGGCGAACGTCACGCCGGTACGGACCATGCCGGGCAGCGTCCCGCGGCCGCCTCGTCGAGCACCGAGCGCAGCCAATCCTCGGCGGTCCGCTTGGTCAGGTACCCGGTCGGCGGCCGCCCGCGCTCACTCCAGGCAGGCCCGAGCTTCTTCTGCACCTGGCGCCCGTCGGGCAGGCGGTATTTCGCATACCAGACCGGGCCGCGCGCCGGGTCGACGCGGAACACCTGACCCGTCGGGGGACGGAACGCGCTCACACACCAAACTCCACGCCCGCCTCGGGACATATTGGGGACATGAACGCCCCACCGGCGGCATCCACTCCAACAAAGAAAGCCCGCCGTAGCGGGGCTTCCCTACGCGCCCGGAGAGATTCGAACTCCCGACCTTCGGTTCCCTAGACCGCGCCGAGCAGAACGACGCTCGACGACGATTGGCAACTAACCCCTGCTAATGGCGACATTCTGAAGCGCCGTGGCAGAGCGACGTCAATAACTACGGGACGCGCAGCACGGACGTTTGGGCCACGATTGGGCCACGGCACGTTTGCCTCGCGCGCGCCAACCGCGGATTGTGTGGACCTCGCTTCGAGGCATAGACAAACGCCTATCACTTGCCGTAGACTGATAGGCGGAATGAATAGGACGCCGAACGTGATGCGAGTCCTCTCCGCCACCTTCCCACCCGACCTCATCGACCGCCTCGACGAGCGTGCGGTGGCCGAGGACAGGAGCCGGTCCAGCGTGCTCAGGCAAGCACTGAGGGCGTGGCTCACCGAGGATGGCGGTACACAGTCCAGGCCGGGGGTCCCACGGGGGGTCCCTGATAGGAGGTCTCGGCAATGAGCGCGCCGATGTACGCGTTGCTCTTGCCCGCTTGGGCCAGGCGGAGGCGCGAATCCGACGACGGGTCAGAATCTTGGTCGACGGTCTTCAGGACCAGCCCGCCGTCGCCAAATTTCTCCCCCCGAAACAAAAAGGCAGGAGGGTGACGGTCAAGCGCCATCCGGGCCGCGGTGGCGCTGCGTGGGAGCGGGCGCGAGCCGCAGTCTTGGCAGGCGCGGACGTCTGTGCGATCTGCTCACGCCCGTTTGACCTCGAGGCGCCGCCGAGGTCGCGATGGGCTCCGTCCGTCGACCACATCATCGCTCTGAAGACGATGCGCGGACTCGACGACGCGGAGCAACGTCAACTCGCACTCGACCCGGCCAACCTCAGAGCCGTTCATGTGGGCTGCAACTCTCGTCGTGGTTCCGGACATCGGCGCAGAGTGCACGTCAGTAGGAGCGTCGGCCAGTGGTAGGCCGGGCCGTTGCCGAGCTCGTCGCGGGTCTGGACCTGGATGCCGCGGGACGCGCTCATGCGGCGATCGCCGATGCGCTGGCTCGCAAGCTCGACGCCGTCGGGGAGCTCGAGCAGGCAAGCGCCGCGGCGGCAGCGGCAGGGCTCGCCAAGGAACTCAGAGCGGTGCTCGGCATCCTGATCGCCGGGCCCGGTGCCGCGGAGTCGCTGATGGCCGACCTGTTCGGGGGCTCCGATGACTGACTGCGCCCCGAGGTTCTCCACGCCGCGCACGGAGGCACGCAGAACGCTCGGGGATGTCGCGGCGAAGATCGCGCGTCAGCTCGGAACGCCTTTGCTTCCGTGGCAGCAGCAGGTCGCCGATGTCGGGCTGGAACTGACCGAGGCGGGAAAGCTCGCCTACCGCGAGCTCGTGGTGCACGTGCCCCGCCAGCAGGGCAAGAGCAGGCTGTTGCTGATCGTGATGTTGGTCCGCGCGCTGGCGGAGCGGCGCCAGAGCATCCGCTACACGGCGCAGTCCGGGCTGATGGCCCGCGGCAAGCTGATCGACGATTGGCTGCCCGAGCTGCGGCAGTTGAGGTTCGCGTCGATGTTCACGACGCGCCTCGTCAACGGGCACGAGGCTTTGAAGTTCGCCAACGACTCGCGGATCGAGCTCGTCGCCGGCACCAGGAAGTCCGGGCACGGGCTCGTGGTTGACCTTGCGGTGATCGACGAGGCTTTCGCGCTCCCGGACGCGCGCCTCGAGCAGGCGCTCAAGCCCGCGATGGTGACCCGGCCCTCGCCGCAACTGTGGATCGTCTCCACGGCGGGCGTGCCGAGCGAGAGCCCCTATCTCTGGGGCAAGGTCGAGATCGGCCGTCAGTTGGCCGGCGCCGGGCTGGATTCGGGCGTCGCGTACTTCGAGTACAGCGCGCCCGAGGACGCGGACATCGGTGATCGTGACGTCTGGCGGGCCTGTATGCCCGCGCTGGGCCTGACCGTGCCCGAGGACGCGATTGCCGCCGACTTCGCGAGCATGGCTCCGGGCGAGTTCGCACGGGCCTATCTCAATCAGTGGCGCGCACCGGCAAGCACGCCGCTCGTCGCGCCCGAGCGCTGGGCCGCGCTGGCCGACCCGTTCACGCCGTCGCCGGCTCCGCAGGTGCTCGCGATCGACGCAAGTCCTGGGGGGGCAACCGCCTGTATCGCTGGTGCGGCACGGTTGCCTGACGGGCGTGTGCATGTTGGTGTGCTCGAGCACGGCCCGGGCACCGGCTGGGTCGCAGAGCGGGTCTCCGCGCTGTTCCAAGCACACAGCCCGAGACAGGTGGTCCTCGACGCTCGCGGACCGGCAGCGAGCCTCGCGCAGGATCTCGAGCAGGCGGGCGTGCGACGGTTGGTCCTGACCACCGCGGGCGAGATGACCTCGGCGTGCCAGAGCTTCTTGTCCGCGGTCATCGAGGGCAAGATCTCCCACCGCGGGACCGCCGAGCTGACGACTGCGATCGACGGGGCCAAGAAGAGAACGCTAGCTAGGTGATGCCTGGGCTCTCGCCCGGCGAGGGTCCAGCTCGGACATCTCTCCCCTCGTGGCGGCCGTGCTCGTGCACCAGGCCGCCCGTAGGCCGAGGGGGATCCCTATCGCCGTGTTCGGCGTTGATCTGGAGGATTTGTGATGGGTGAGTGTGTGCGTTGTGCTGCGATCGTCCCGACCCCGCAGGACGGTTTCACTGATGTCGATGGCAGGCTCTACTGCGGGCTGGGCTGCACCGAACTAGCGCGCAGAGAGGTTCCGTTCGACCTCCGGGAGGAGGTGCCGCTCCGACTTGAGGGCGAGGACCGCACCGAGGCCGTCGTCGAGCTCATCGAGCGCCGAGCGGATGCCGAGCTCGACCGTATTGAGCGGCAGGCGCGCGCAGGGGCCCGGGAGGCTGTGCGTGAGCATGACAGGGGCCGCTATGAGCTCCCCCAGGCTGACCTCCTACGGGCGGGTCGTGGACCCGGAGGAGGGCTGACGATGGCCTGGCTGCTGCGCCGCCCGAAACGTCCCCAATTGGAGACGAAATCTCCGGCTCGCCGGCGGATGGATCTCGACCGGCGCGCGTGGGCGGATGAGCACGCTCTCGGCGAGGAGTTATCGGACTATGAGGTTGTGCTCCGGGAGGTTTGCGCGGAGCGTTGGGAGCCCGGTCCCGCTCCCATCGACCAGTTGACGGGTGAGCTCGCGGAGCCTCTGCGCCGGCCGGGCCCGTGGTTTGAGGTCACGCCAATCAACCGGAGCGTGTGTCCATGACCACTCCGTTCGATGTCCTGGCCGACCTCAGCGACCGGATCGGGCCCACGATCAGCGCGGTCGAGCAGTTGATTCGCGAGCTCGGTCAGCGCGACGACGGCACGTTGCTGGCGTTCCGGGAGATGGTCAGCGGCGAGGTTCCGCTCACGGGGGATGAGAGCTACGTGCCCGGTGATTTCGCCGAGGCCGTCGTCGGGGCGATCGACGGCTACCTCGAGCGCGGCGAGGATCCTCGGAGCCTCCGCATTTGGGACTTGAAATGAGAGGCCTCGAGCGCCGTGGAGACCTCGCCTTCTACGTTCGCGCGACCGCCGACCACGAAGCGCGCCAGATCGTCCGCGCGCTCGAGGTAGTGCGCGCGCTCCAAGTCGAGATTGACCGTCTGACGCTCACGGCCGAGCGCAGAGGGGCACTCCAGCGCTCCGTGGCCCACGTGGTCGGTGGACTGACGCGCAACGTCCCGAACGAGAGGAACAGATGACAGGCCCGATTGATACCCGGCGTCGGCTGCTGTTAAAGGAGATGAGCAGATGGTTACTGGCACAGATGACATGGGTCCGTTTGTGGACACGGGGGTGTCGGTGACACCGGCGCAGCGCCCGTCGACCGTAGTCGACGTCCACACGCTGATCCCGACGCTGGTCGAACACGACACGGGCACGGGCACCGCGGTGAAATTGCCACCGGCGGCGCGCTCGGCCACCCAGAGGAGATGACGGCTGTGGACGAGCACCTCACCCGGCGCCTGGACTCGCTCGAGGACGGGCTCGTGCTGCTGTTGCTCGAGCGGTACGGCGGAGCCGGCGTCGACACTGCCGGCTTGCGTGATTCGGTCCGGAGCGAGCTGTCATCCCTCGCGGGGGAGGTCCGCGAGCGGCTGCGAAACCGGATGGAAGACTCGCGGGTGCTCTGCCAATTCACCGGGGCGAATCGCGAGGACGTCGTGCAGTTCTGTGGCTCGAGCGCAACCGTCCGCGAGGACGAGTCGGCTCCAACCGTGCTGTGGATCATTGCTGGGGGAAACAGTCAGCGCATCCGGGCGGGCACATGGCTCGAGCGGGATCGGGCCGGCCGCATCCTCGTCACGAAATCGCCCGTGGAGGCAACAGCATGACTGACATCGACCCCTACCGGGCCCGAGCCGCTGAGCGCCTACGAGAGTGGGTAGAGGGCGTTGAGCCAAGGCTCCCGAGCTCCGAAGCACACCGGACCTACGAGCGCGCGAACCTTGCTGCGCGAGCGCAGATCGAGCAATGGGACGCGCTTCGCGCCGCCATCCGGGAAGCTCTCGACGTCGACCTACAGGACGGCGAGGCGACCGCGGAGTTGCGTCGTCTAGCCGGTCAGCCATCCGCTCAGAGGAGCATCGACGAGATCCTCGAGGCCCGCGCTCAGGCTCGCGCCGAGGCGCTGCGTCAGGCTGCCTCTCCGCTCACTCGTCCGCGCGGTGACGGCACGAAGCCAGCCCCTCCACCGGACCCCGACTATCAGGACCTCGCCAGGGCGGACTTTCTCTCCGGGCATCCGTTCGCGCAGGTTGCGCATCACCAGCAGCTCGCCGCATCCGGTCGGGCTGGGGACGGCGGCGCGGGCACGTTTGCGGCTGAGATCGCGGAGCGCGAGCGCCAGATGAAAGAGGCGGGACGATGATCGAGATTCGCGATGTCAGCGAGAACTACTGGCAGGCCTCCGGATGGGCAACTACTTGGGCCACCCGCGGCCACCCGTATTTCGTGGCGGACCCGGCGATGGGCACATTCCTCGAGCAGGTTGAGCGCGGAGCGTTTGCCGACGCTGCTGCGGGCCGCGAGCCCGTCGAGCTGCGCCGCGAGCACGACCAGACCGGCCCGGTGTTCGCGAGAACCACGGACGGGACATTGGCCTTCGATGACCAGGACCCGGGCCTGCTGCTCGCCGGTGCGTTGTCGAAGTCCGATCCGGACACGCAACTCGCCGTGTCCGACATACGCGCAGGCCGACTGGCCGGTCTATCGGTTGGTATGCGGGTCGAGGCCGATGAGTGGGGCGTCGCTGCGGACAACCGGACCAGCTTGAGGACGATCACACGGGCGTCATTGTCCGAGGTTTCGCTCGTGCAGCGGCCCGCGAATCAGCAGGCGCAGATCACGAGTGTGCGGCACGAGACGCGCTCGGCCGACGGGGTCGAATACCGCTGCGTCGACCTTCGCGTGATCGACACCGAACGCTCGAAGTACACCGCGGCCGAGATCGTCGAGCTCGGGAAGGCTGGCAAGGCTTTTCGCCATCCGATCGGGAGCTACGCCTTCCCGATCGTCGACGAGCAGGATCTCCTCAACGCAATTCGCGCCGTGGCCGGGCGCGCCACCAAGAGCCCGCCGGCCGCGGTCCGGCGCTACATCATCCGCAGGGCCCGACAGCTGAGACTCTCCTCGAGGATCCCCTCGACGTGGGCCAGCGACGGGACGTCCAAGGGGAGCTCGCGCTCGACCACGACGATCCCGCATCGCTATAGCAGCGCCGCGATCGTCGAGATGCAGCTCGAGCTCGAGCGCCATGCGGTCGCCGGCTCGAGGCTCACTCGTGCGGCGAGAGGGCCAACCTCACGCGATCGCGCCGAGCAGGACTGGACGCGCCACCGAGCCTCTCGCGAGATGGAGAACTACTTGCAGCGGCGATTCATGCCGCGAGGGATCCCAGAATGAGAGTTGCGCCGTGAGGCACAAGCAGCGCGGGACATCCCGCGCCCCCACCGCCCTGCCGGCGAAAGCCACGCTACTCGCGAAGGGTCGGCGCAATGGTGGGCCTCCTTTCCCCTCCCGGCCCGGCCTGCGCAAGTGGGTCGGGCCGGGTCGGGCCGGTCGGGGCGGATTCCGATAGCGTGCTGGCGTGGGCAAGCGAAAGGGGCGGCAGCGAGACACCGCCTTTACTGTCTTCACGGATGCCGAGTTCAAGGCTCGGTTCTACGATCGCCGCGAGGAGTTCGACGCCGCGATAAGGCTGCGCGTCGAGCGCGAGGCCAAGGCTCGTGGGATCCGCAACGTCCAGAAACGCCGTCCGCGGTAGGGCTCCTTGGCGGCGAGTCCGATCAGTTATACAGTGAGTTATAGATGCGTCGAGGCAAGTACCGATATCGCACCGCGCTACGGGAGAACCTCCCGGAGCGAATCGCTGCTCTGATCCCGAAGGGGCCGCACAATTGCGGCGACCACGAGTGGTATTCGGCCGAACCGCAGACGTGGCGTTGCTACCACTGCGTGGTCGGCGTCACGAACGAGGTTCCGTGGGACGAGCGGGAACTCAAGGCCCGGCAGCTCGAGGGCGACGCCATGGACGTGCGCGTCGGTGGGATCAAGAGCCAAGAGCGGCTGCCGGCCGCTCATCGCTAGTCCCACTGCCCGCCCGCACCGACCTCTACGATTCCGCACCCGTGAGCGCAACGGCGCGCAAGCGCACCTACCGCGTCGAGGAGGCGCTCGGGGACGAGCGCGCAGTGAGTTCGCTTTCGATGCTCGGGCAGCGCGTGATGGCAGTCCGTGAGGCAGCGCTCGAGCGCACGAGGTGACGTTGCGCGGCGAGTTGTTGGCGCTCGCGGACGAGGCCCGGAGGCTGGCCGGCCAAGCCGTGGTGCTGCCGTCGCCGTTCGAGACTCGGACGAGGATCGCAATCGAGCGCGACGCGGCCGGTCGGGGCGGCACGGGCTA
The DNA here is from genome assembly GCA_963816005.1 of uncultured Solirubrobacteraceae bacterium. Lineage (GTDB taxonomy): Bacteria > Actinomycetota > Thermoleophilia > Solirubrobacterales > Solirubrobacteraceae > Palsa-465. Next base: position 126,141 of record CAWFKF010000106.1, read on the forward strand.
AGGACTCGACGATGTCCCGAGGGCCTACCTCAACCAGTGGCGCGCGCCGGCCGGCGCTAGGGCGCGCGGAACGGGTCGAGGTCCTTCCCCACAATCACGCGGATGGCGGCTTCCCGCGCATCACTCTCGGTCGGGTACACAGGGCCGTAGCGAATCCGTTTGTCGCCGATCTTGCGCCAGGCGGCCCAAGTGCCGTTTCGCTCTGGCTCGATGGACCACTCCCTCAGCCCGTCCCTGATCCGCTCGTCCTTCTCCTCCACGGGGTTCTCCTCCTCTGAGGTCGACGCGCCTAACTCGGCCTAGGAGCGTGGGTCACAATGCCCGCAGAGCGCCGTTTTGGCCCGTTTCAGGGGATCAATTCATCAGCGGCGATCGCTCGGATGGCCGCAGAACGGCTCTCAGAGCGTCGTTAATGAGACTGAGTATTACTGACCCACGCTCCTAGTAGTGCTCCGTTAGGTGGGCGGGGCTCGTAGGTGGTGGTCGGGCGGCAGCTCTCTGCGGCAGACGGGACAGGTCCCGTGCCAGCAGGCCAAGAGCGCTTGTAGCTCCCGGACGACTCCGAAGAGGGTCAGGCTGCCGCCCTGGCTGGCGGGCGGCGTTGTCGCTCCAGCGTGAGGAACGCCTGCGCGACCGAGACGAGCGTGACGTGATGGTTCCAGCCGCGCCAGCCGCGCCCTTCGAAGTGATCGAGCCCGAGCGCGTCTTTGAGCTCGCGGTAGTCCTGCTCGATCCGGAAGCGCATCTTCGCCAGGTACACAAGCTGCTTGAGCGGCGTGTCGGCGGGCAGGTTCGAGAGCCAGTACTTGGTCGGCTGTTTCTCTTTGGAGGGCCATTCGCAGATTAGCCAGCGAACCGGGAGTTCTTCTGCGGCCTCGTGCGCCTTGCGGCGCAGGTGGATGTTCGCTGGGCGGACCCTGAGCGCGATGAACCGCGAGCTCATCTTCCCGCGCGTGCCCTCCCGCCACGTGACAGTGACCGCGGCCTTCTTACCGGCGGCGAGCGCAAGCTCCTTGAGCGAGGAGGGATCCTCGCGGTAGCGCAAGCCGGGCGGTCGGCCGCGGCCTTCGGGCCTGGGCGGCTGCGTGGGCTTGACGGCCTCGCTGTAGGCCGAGGTCGCGCCCTTGACGTCCAGCACGTACTCGATCTCCCGCTCATCCAAGCCGCTGCGCAGCTCGGTGACATCCCCGTAGGCGCCATCCCCAAGCATCACCGGCGGCTTGATCCCCCAGCCGATCAGCTCATCGATCATCTCCAACGCCAGCCGCCACTTCTCGACGTGATGAACGCCCTCGGGCAGCTTCGCCTTCTGACGCCGATCCCGGTTGAACTCGCTGTCCTCGTCCCACTCCTCCGGGATGAACAACCGCCAGTCAAGCGGACATGAGGCATCCTCGGTAGCCGCGTTGATCGACACTCCGATCTGGCAGTTGCCGATCTTCCCCAACGCCCCCGAGTACTGCCGCGCGACCCCGACCGAATACTTGCCGAACTTCGGGAACCCCGTGTCATCGATCACCCACGCCGCCGGCGAGAGCTCGCGGCTCATCCGCCGCGCCAACGCCTTGCGAACCGGCACCTCATCCCACGGCGACTGGTTCACGAACTGCTGCAAGCACTGCTCATCACCGTCCGCCAGCCTCGCGGCCATCGGCTCGATCGATTTGCGCTTCCCGTCCAGCATCAACCCGCGCAGATAGCACTCCCCCCACCGACGCTGATCGCTGCGCGCCATCGAGGCGAACATCTCTTCGCTGAACTCGACCAGTCGCCCGCGCACCCGCGCAAGCTCCCGCTCCGACAGACCAGCCACAGGCTGCATCATGACCTCCTCGACGACGGCAACGTCGCCAAGAAGATTCGCCTGCAAAACGCAGAGTCCTTCAAATACCTAACGGAGCACTACTAGGGGCCGGCGTCTCGGGCGTCTCCGGGGCAGGGGGCCGGGGTATCTCGGGCGGTTGTGGCGTTGGCCTCTCTGGCGGCGGTGGTGTGGGGGTTTCCAGCGGTCCGGGGCTATCCAGCATCGTTCCTCCTAGGTCTTGCGCTTGGCGCGCCGGCTCAGGCAGCTCGTCGCCGGCCTTGACTGGCGCCAGATGGTGGCGGAGCGCGTCCATGGTTTCCGCTCGACCGCTGAGGAGCGAGGAGGCCAGAGCCTTCATGCCGCGCCCGTCGTCGCCCCCCGACGGCAGGACGAATCCTTGCCTGGCTTCCAGCTCCGGACCGCGGTCGATGGGTTCGCGGAGGATCTCGGAGGGCTCGCACCCGAGGATCTCGCAGGCCTCCATCGGAGGGACCACTTCGATCCTCACCCGGCCTTCCCGCTGCTTGAAGTAACGGCGTCCCTTGCGGACCCTGGCCTTTGCGGCGTCCTCGGTGATGGCGTAGGCAGCGGCGATGTCCTTCCTGCGCGCGAGAGCTGGGGCGCCGTCGATCTGCGCGCCCAAGGCTGCTGCGGCGTAGTTCTGATACTCGGACGGGCGACTGCCACCGCGCTTTCGCGGCCAGATGGTCAGCAACAGTGTCATCAGCTCGCGCCTGGCCTCCTCGCTGAGAGCGGTCCAGTTGCGCCAGGCGAAGGCGGCCCATGGATAGACGGCGTCGGTCTCGACGCCGTCGCGTCGATACGGCAACTCTGGGAAGGCGCCGACGAGGCGGAGCGGTGGCCTGGTAGGGGGGGAGCGTCAAAGGGGGGCGTTACTAGGTACCCGCCCGATGATAGATGGCATGGCGACTACCAACCTGAGCGTAGGTGCAGATATCAGGGCGAGACGAGAGGCACTCGGGGTCTCGAGGCTCTCGCTCGCAGTGCAGTCCGGCTGCTCCATCTCGATGCTGCAGTACGTCGAGGGCGGGGCCATCTCACAGCGGTCCCGCGTTGTGCCGCAGATCTTGTGCGCGCTCCGGGAACTGGAGTCCGTGTCACGCGCGGCCACATAAGGAAGAGGAGCCCCGAGGCGAACCGACCTCAGGGCTCCTGAAAACAACCGATCAGACCTAATCCAAACCCGACAACCGCCGGAGGACCCTGCACGGGCCGCCCGCAGGAAGGACACCCGAATGTCCAGTTCAGAGATTACCTCCTCGCCGTTTACGGCGGAAGCCGTAGTCGCGTTGGTCGAGGACGAGCACCAAGCCTGGAGCGAGGCGCTGGAGTACACGCGCCGGACTCTTCTCGCCTCAAGTCCGCTCTACGAGGAAGACCTTGCCCGCGTCAAGCGCTTCGAGTGCGCGGTCAACGCGCTCGGGCTTCTGCTGGGCCAGATCCGCTGTCTTGGGGGGCGGACGGACCTGCAGGCCCAAGCGGAGCAGCTCGCCCATGACGAGTGGCGATGCTGGGCTGCGATGCGCGGGGGTGAGCGGTGAGCGGGCACGCGATGGTCCGTGGTCCGATCCGGAAGTGGGCCCCTGCGACGTTCCGCGGCGGCCCGTTGCACGGCGAGCGGCGAGACGTGCCCGCATTCGGCCCAGCGCTCGTCTGTTTCCACGTCCCCGCCGCGGTCCACTGGTACAGCCACAGGCTGGGTACCGCGCGCTCGTATCTCTACGTCGGCGAAACGCCGGGCGAAGGACGCCGCTCCGACCCCGAGCAGCTGGCTCTTGGGGGCATGCCGTGAGCGAGCAGCAACAGCGCGATGCCGAGATGTTCCTCGGCTGCCTGTTCGCACGCCAGCCGGCCCACACGGTGATCGCCTGCGGCGACGTCCGCAAACCGCATTTCGTGCGTACGCCCGCCGACTGCCTCCCGTACGTGGTCGGCAAGCGCGACGTCTACGTCCGCGTCTCGCTGCTCGCACACCGGCCAGCGAGCGGACGCGGCACCGCCCGCGACAGCGTTGCGATCCCGGGCGTGTGGGCCGAGCTCGACGTCAACGGCGGCCCGACCTCCAACGGCAAGGTCGTCGATGACGGCGCCGAGTCGGTCACGCACGCGATCAAGCTCGCGCACGCGGTACTCGAGCCGACGCTGATCGTGTGCTCCGGCTACGGCATTCATCCCTACTGGCTATTCGACGAGGCGTGGATACTCGGCGACGAGCACGAGCGACAGGGCGCACTCGACCTTGTGCATGGCTGGCAGGAGCGGCTGCGCCGAGAGTCCGGCATCGGGATTGACAGCACGCAGGATCTCGCGCGGGTCTTGCGCGTGCCGGGGAGTTTCAACGGCAAGGGCGCCGAGCCCGTGCCCGTCGTACTCGCAAGCAACGGCGGCCCGCGCTACTCGCTCGAGGAGATCGGCCAGCATGCCATCCGTCCGCAGCGCCCGCGCGCGACGCCGCGAGACGCGGCCGCCAACCCGGGCCGCGGGCCTGAGGAGCTGCTCGAGGCCTATCCGAAGCTCGCCAGGATCGCGCGCCGCGAGGGCAAGGCGCCCGGAGACGGATCCGGGCACGTGTGGGACTTCCTGCTGGCGTGTCAGGCGCGCCGGAATGTCACGCCGCCGATCAGTGAGGCCGAGGCGGTCGCGCTGCTTGCGCACGCGCGCCGGATGCATCCCGACGAGAAACGCAAGGGCGACCGCAGCGACTACCTCGAGAGCACCGTCACCAAGGCATTCGCTGAGGTCGGCGACAACGTCCCGGTCACGCCGACGAGCGCGCCGCGCAGCGTCGAGGACGCGCTGCGCCAGATGTCGGAGGTGGTCGGGATCGCGAAGCACGGCGTGACGTTCACGTCCTTGCGGGTCGTCGGCACGCTTGGATTGCGCGCAGCCATCGACTTGAAGTTGTCCAACGGTGAGCGGATGCACTTCGCGACGATCCGCGAGGCGTCGAACGCGAGGACGCTCGGAAACGAGCTCACGTTTGCGACCAGCGCCGAGATCGTGCTCGACGACCAGGCCGTGCGGCGGTTCCTGGCGTGTCTCCGGACCGCCGCAGAGCGGATTCAGTCGATGACCGAGGACGAGTCTGCGACCAACTGGACCAATACCTCTACCGCGCGAAGCACGTGCCGGTCGTGATGGCCGATCAGATCTCGCGCTGGCAAGCGTTCAAGAAGCTGCGCGAGATCGCAGCGGAGCTCGAGCGCGGAGACGTTGCCTACGCGCTGCTCGACGACGATGGCGTGCTGTATGTCCGCTCCGATTGGTTCTGCAGCCACGTCCGTCGGATCGAGCCGCAGATCGGGCCGAACGCGCAGATCATCGATCGGATGAGGCGCGCGTTCGGGTGGCAGCGTCGTGGCTCAACGGGACGGATCAAGGCGACCGACCCGAACGGCGAGGCCGATCCGATCAGTTGGGCGTTCCTGGTCGTCGTGCCGGGCTGGGAAGACGCCCTGGAGTGCGACGAATGACCGCGCGGTTACGGGTGGTTCCCGGTCAAACGCGCGCGCGCGCGAGGCCTCTCACTGGCCTATGTGGACGCGCGCGCGTATAAGGCCGTAACTACCCGTAACCAGGACGCCGTCTGTCCCACGCTGGAGGCCTGCCCACACACCCAATGTCTCCGCGGCGGGAGCCGCCTTGCGAAGTGCGTTTGCCCACCGTGCGACTGCGAGCGGTGCGCCGAGCAGGCCGCCATGGCCGCCCCGCTCGAGGCCGAGCCGACACTCTGGTTCGAGGTCGTGCCCACCGAATGGTTCAGCGGTGAGGTGCCCGCTGCCGTCCTACAGCGACCGCCGGCCGCAACCGAGACCGTTGTGCTCACCCGCACCGGACTTCATATCCGCTGCTGGGACCATCCCGGCGCCGGCCAGTGGCGGGCCTATCCGGGCGGAGCGCGTCTCTGTGCCGAGTGCTATCCGCCGCGGGAGGCAGACGCGGCGCCCTCGAGGTTGGCCGCGTGACCGGCCGGCTGCTGACCGCTCGCGAGCTCGCCGAGATGCTCGGCGTGAGCACTGAGACCGTGCTCCGCTGGACTCGTCGCGGCGATTTGCCGGCGATTCGGCTGCCCAGTGGGGCGATCAGGTTCCGCGAGGACGAGCTTGATGGGTGGCTCGCCAAGCGAGCTACCCACTACACGGGGAGCTAGGCCCAGTACACGGGAAACAGCTACAGTACAGGGGGAAGTCTAAACCTTACCCCCGGAGGGGATCATGGACATCACCG
>CAWFKF010000107.1:0-28997 GCA_963816005.1 uncultured Solirubrobacteraceae bacterium
CGCACCGCGAAGCCGAAGTTCCGGACCGAGGCTGCGAATGCGCTGATCGCCGACGAGCCGCAGGCGCGCGACCGGGCTGAGCTGCTGCGCTTCGCCGGCGCGCGACTGGGCGACAAGGTCCTGGACGCGGTCGATGTGTCGCTCGCGTTCGGCGAGCACGCCGTGCTGCGCCGCGCGACCTGGCGGCTCGGTCCCGGCGACCGGGTGGCGCTCGTGGGAGCCAACGGATCGGGCAAGACGAGCCTGCTGCGGTTGCTCGCGGGGGAGCTGACTCCGGACGCGGGGGTGATCGAGCGCGGCGCTACGGTGCGCCTGGCCCACCTCTCCCAGGGCACGGCCGAGGTGCCGGGATCGCTCCGCGTGCTCGAATCGCTGGAGGCGGTCCGCGGCGTCGCGACGCTCAGCGACGGCGTCCAGATCACCGCCGGGATGCTGTGCGAGCGCTTCGGTTTCCGCGGCGACCGCGCGCGCACGCTGGTGGACGACCTGTCCGGCGGCGAGCGCCGCCGGCTGGCGCTGATGCGCCTGCTAATGGAGGGCCCCAACGTGCTGCTGCTCGATGAGCCCACCAACGACCTCGACATCGACACCCTGACCGCGCTCGAGGACCTGCTCGACGGCTGGCCGGGCACGCTCGTCGTGGTCAGCCACGACCGGTACTTCGTCGAGCGGGTCTGCGACGACGTGTTCTCGCTCACCGATGACCGGGATATCCGGCATCTGCCGGGAGGCATGGAGCAGTACCTCGAGCTGCGCCGAGCCGCGACGGGGACGGGGGCGGTTGCGACGACGGGGGCGGGGGCAGCGGGGGCGGAAGCGCCCGGGGCGGGAGCGGGGGCGGGAGCGGCACGCACCGCGGTCGCCCCGGGTGCGCGGGCTCGCTCGGCCCGCAAGGGCCTGCAGCGACTCGAGCGGGCGCTCGAGCGCAGCGCCGAGCGCGAGCACGAGCTGCACGAGCAGATGGCGGCACACGCAACCGACCACTCCCGGCTCGGCGAGCTGCAGAACGAGCTGCAGCGCCTGCTCGCCGAGCGGGAGGAGCTCGAGACCGTCTGGCTCGAGACGGCCGATTCGCTGGAGCGCTGAGGAGCGCGCCAGCGGGCGGCGCTTACGCGGCGCCGGCGCGCTCGGGCGGCGCCGGTCAGGCAGTGCGCGCCGGCGTCAGGGTGCGCCGGGGCGGGTCAGGCAGCGGGCGCCGCACTCCGCTCCTCGCGCCGCGGCCTCGGCGACCGACGCGCCGGCGCCGAGCGCGAGCGTGAACGCTGCGACGAACGAGTCGCCGCAGCCGTAGCTGTCGCGCGGTGAGCCGGGCGGTGGAACTGCGGCCCAGGTCCCCTCGGTCTCGCCCGACCAGTGCCCGCCACGCACGCCCTCGGTCGCGACGAGCAGGCGCGCGCGAGGGGCGGCGCGCCCAGCCCATTCGGTCTCGTGCGGATCACCGGCGCTGTACACGAGCGCATCGAGCGTCGGCCCCGCCCCCTCGAGCGCCGTCCGCGCCCGCGCGGTGGCCACGAGCACACGGGCCTCGCGCGCCCATCGCAGCGCTCCGGCGTCGCCGGCGGTGAAGTAGGCCCCGTCGGCGCTGCGCAGGCGCTCCCAGTCGAGGTCGTCGGATGCGAGCGGCTCGAGGCGCTCACCGAGGGTGACGATCGCGCGCTCGCCGGCCTCGTCGAGCAGCGTCATCGCCCGCCGCGTCGGTTCCTCGCGCCAGGCGACGTGGGTCTGCACACCTCGGTCGGTGAGCTGCGCATCCGTCGCGCGGCCGCAGTCGTCACGCCCCAGCGCGCAGTAGAAGTCGACCTCCGCGCCCAGTTCGGCCAAGACGACGGCGGCGACCCCGCCGCCCCCGGCCGCGCGCGCAAACGCGCCTGCGCCGTGCAGCACCTCACCCGGCCGCGGCAGATGCGCCACCGGTATGAAGTCCACCCACTCGACGTGTCCCACGACCGCGATCCGCGTCATTCCGACGCCAAGGATCGCGGGTCCAGCGTGATCAGGCGGCGAGCACGAAGGCCGGCGGGCTGGCGGCGGCGAGATCGTCGAGCAGCGGCAGCGCCATCGTCTCCGACCAGCGCCCGTTGTTGATCAGCACCCGCAGCTGTCGCGCAGCCAGCTCGTAGGAGGCCGCGGCCTCGTCGGGATCGTGGGTCAGGAGGAGCCCTTCCGCCCCCTCCTGGAGGACCTCACGCTCGGCGGGCAGGAGCTTGCTGGGGGCGAGATCGTCGAGCTTTCCCTTGAAGCGCACGTAGGCGGCGTGTCGGTCAGCGGTCATGGCCTTCTCCTAACTCGACCACCGGTGCAGCCGGATCCGAGTGCCCAGATACTGGGGCCGAGGGTCTGATAGGCATCATGATCGACCGATCGCCGGACGGCCTTGAGGGAAGTTGGGGACACACGCCCCCGGGGCCGCCCGCGGGCGGCGGGTCAGCCGGCGCTCGAGGGCGCCCAGATGTTGACCTCGCCCTCCTGTGCGTAGCGCTCGATCTGCTCGAGCTCGGAGGGCGCGAAATCGGGCCGCTCCAGGGCGGCGACGTTCTGCTCGAGCTGCTCCACGCTGCTGGCGCCGACCAGGGCCGAGGTGATCCTGGGGTCACGCAGGACCCACGCGATCGCAAGCTGGGCCAGCGTCTGCCCGCGGCCGCGCGCGATCTCGTTGAGCGCCCGCACCCGCTCGAGGTTCTGCTCGGAGAGCAGCTGCTCCGAGAACGCCTCGCCGCGACGCACGCGTGAGGAGTCGGGAACCCCGCTCAGGTACTTGTCGGTCAGCAGCCCCTGGGCCAGCGGCGAGAAGGCGATGCAGCCGACGCCCTCCTGCTCGAGCACGTCGAGCAGTCCGTCCTCGACCCACCGGTTGAGCATCGAGTAGGACGGCTGGTGGATCAGCAGCGGCGTGCCCAGGTCGCGCAGGATCCGGACCGCGTCGGAGGTGCGCCCCGCCGAGTAGGAGCTGATCCCGACGTACAGCGCCTTCCCCTGGCGCACGGCCGTGTCGAGGGCGCCGAGCGTCTCCTCGAGCGGAGTGCCGGGATCGAAGCGGTGCGAGTAGAAGATGTCGACGTAGTCGAGGCCCATCCGGGTCAGGCTCTGATCGAGGCTGGAGAGCAGGTACTTCCGGGAGCCGTAATCGCCGTAGGGGCCCGGCCACATGTCGTAGCCCGCCTTGGTCGAGATCACGAGCTCGTGACGGAGGTTGCGGAAGTCCGCGGCGAACAGCGTGCCGAAGTTCAGCTCGGCCGCGCCGTACGGCGGCCCATAGTTGTTGGCCAGATCGAAATGGGTGATCCCCAGATCGAATGCCCGCCGGAGAATCGCCCGCCGGCCGTCGAGCGGCCGGTCGTCGCCGAAGTTCTGCCACAGGCCGAGCGATATCGGTGGCAGCCGCAGGCCGCTGCGCCCGCAGCGGCCGTATGCGACGCCGTCATAGCGGTCGGGATTGGGAACGTAGGTGTCTGGCCAGCTCATGGCGTGATCTCTCCTGTTCGACGAGCGAGGGGAAGATTAGTGCCGGCGCGATAACCGATATGAATCCCCACGGTGATCGACCCCGCCCGGATCCGGATCCTGTGCGAGGCGCAGCTCAGGCAGAACTGGCGCCAGGGCGTCCGCAGCTCCGACGGCGTCCAGTTCGCCTACACCTGCCCCAGCCCCGGCCACTATCCGTGGCAGTGGTACTGGGACTCGTGCTTCACCGCGATCGCCTGGCGCCATTTCGATCCCGCACGCGGGCGCCGGGAGCTCGAGTCGCTGCTCGCCGCGCAGCGTCCCGACGGCTTCATCGGCCACACGATCTTCTGGGACCGGCCGCTGTCGGGCCGGCGCCGCTTCACCTACAACGTGACCACGCCGGACGCGCCGATGACCGCGAGCATCCAGCCGCCGCTGCTCGCCTGGGCGTGGCGGATCGTGGTCGGCGATCCCGCCTTCGTGCCCGGGATCGTGCGCCATCACGACTGGTTGGCAGCGCAGCGTGACCTCGACGGTGACGGCCTGGTCTGGATCGTCCAGCCGGACGAGTCGGGCCTCGATGCCTCGACCCAGTTCGACGCGATCTGGGGCGCGCAGGCCCACAGCCTCCCCGGCTTCGTGCCGCTCGTGCGCCGCAACCGACGTCTCGGCTACGACCTGCGCCGGGTCGCGGATGCCGGCGGGCCGGTGTGCGCCGAGGTGCTGACCAACGTCCTGCACAACCTGTCGCTGATGGCGCTCGGCCGGTCGTCGCTGACCAGCGTGATCGTCGAACGAATGTACGACGAGGACAGCGGCCTGTTCCACCCGCTCTCGGTCCCCGAGCCGGACCGCCGGCCCGCCGTGACCTGGGCCGCGCTGGCCCCGCTGGCGCTGCCGGACCTGCCCGAGGCGATCGGGCGCCGGCTCATCGAGCAGCACCTGCTCGACCCGGACGCGTTCTGGACGCCGCTGGCGCCGCCCTCGGTGTCCGTGTCGGATCCCACCTTCTCCCGCGATGACCGCGGACCGGCCGGGGTCAAGCGCTACTGGCGCGGCCCGACCTGGATCAACGCCTCGTGGCTCGTGTGGACGGGACTGATCCGCCTCGGGTACGCAGAACAGGCGGCTCAGTTGGTGCGCAGCGTCGCGACCGCGATCGCGATGCGAGGTCTGCGCGAGTACTACGACCCGTGCACGACCCACGGCATGGGCGCGGTGGACTTCGGCTGGTCGACGCTGGTGATGGAGATGCTCGAGCTGGATCCGCGGGTGGGCGGGGGGTATTTGGGGTAGCGCGGGCCGATCAACCGGCTCAAGCGTTGCATCTCGGCGCACTTCCGAGATCGCGGGCAACGTTCGGCCGCCTACCGGCACAACGTTGCCCGCCGCCGCCGCGGACCAGCGAGACGCTACGAAATGCCGGTTCCGCCGGGGACCCGCAACCCATCCCCAGCCGCCGTTCTTGCGTTCGACCCGCCACCACCGGCCGCGGACAGCCGCGGCGGACAGCCGCGACCCCCTACCCCCCGGCCGACGCGTACTCCTCGACCGCGGCCGTGATCCGGTCCAGCGCGGCCTCGACCTCGTCGCGCCCGGCCGCCGGCAGCCAGAACAGGCCCCGGTGGACGCCGGCGCGCTCGAAGCGCTCGATCCGCACCGGGTCGCGCATGATGCCGGCGAGGGTGACCGGGATCGGCGCCCGGCCGGCCTCGGCGGCCCGCGCCGCGAGCTCGTCGAGCCGGGCGATGAACGCGTCGTCGCCAGCGATCCGGTTCGGCATCCACTCGTCGCCGTAGGCGAGCACGCGGTCGATCACGCGCGGGCCGTTGCCGCCGACGAGGACCGGCGGGTGGGGCTTCTGGAGCGGCTTGGGCCACGCCCAGATCCGCTCCAAGTCGACGTAGCGCCCGTGGTAGCTCGCCTCGTCCTCCGTCCAGATCGCCTTCATCGCGTCGATGCGCTCGCGCATCAGGCCGAACCGGTGCGACGCGTCGGTGCCGTGATTGCGCATCTCCTCGACGTTCCAGCCCGCGCCGACGCCGAACAGGAACCGGCCGCCGGAGATGTGGTCGAGCGTCGCCACCTCCTTGGCGGTGATGATCGGGTCGCGCTCGACGACGAGGCAGATGCCCGTGCCGACTAGCAGGCGCACGGTGGCCGCGGCCGCGACGGTCAGGGCGACGAACGGGTCGTAGGTGCGGCTGTACTCGGGCGGCAGCTCGCCGCCGGCCGGATACGGGCTCTCGCGGCTGGCGGGGATGTGGGTGTGCTCCGGGAAGAAGAGCGACTCCAGGCCACGGTCCTCGGCCATCCGCCCCAGCTCGGGCGGGCTCGGCGTGTCTTCGGTGACGAACATCGCGAGGCCAAATTTCATCGCCGTTCACCCTACCCAACTCGACGGGTCGCTACCGTTGGGCGCATGGAAAGACGTGACCCTGAATTGACCGACGAGCAGTGGCGGGAGCGGCTCACGCCCGAGCAGTACGAGATCCTCCGCAAGCATGGGACCGAGCGCCCGTTCACCGGCGAGTACGTCGACGTGAAGGCCGATGGGACCTACCACTGCGCGGGCTGCGGGGCGGAGCTGTTCAGCTCCGACACGAAGTTCGACTCCGGCACGGGCTGGCCGAGCTTCTACGAGCCGGCGGTGGCCGAGGCAGTCGAGCTGCGCAAGGACCGGAGCTTCCTGATGGTGCGGACCGAAGTGCTGTGCCGCAGCTGCGGCGGCCACCTCGGCCACGTGTTCGACGACGGCCCGGCTCCGACGGGGCTGCGCTACTGCATCAACTCGGGCGCGCTCGCACTCGAGCCCGCCGCGGCGGCGCCCGCCGCGGCCGAGCCGGCGACCGGCGCGCCGGCCCCGCAGGCGACCGGCGCCCCGCCGGAGGGCGAGGCCTGAGCAGAGGGTGACCGCCGCCCGGCCTTCCCGCGCGGTCCCCCGCCGCCCTGCCGCCCGGCCCCGCCACCCCCCCGCCTGCTGCAGACCCTGCGCCGCGTCTCGCGCCCGGTCGCGATGACGCCGGCGCGCGGAGCCGCCGTGGTGCTGCGCGACCACCGGGCGCGGCCCGCTCGCACTCAGTCCGCCCCGGCCGGGTCCGCCTCCGCGGACTCCGCCCCGGTTGACTCCGCTCCGACTGGATCCGCCCCGGCGGAGTCCAGCTCACGCCGGCGCTTGCGCACCCTGACGTAGCCAAGGCCGACCACGGCGGCCACCGCGAGCACGATCGCCGCGATCACGCCGACCTCTGAGATCACGTTGACGATCGCGTGTCCGGCGACGTAGCCGAGCACGCCGACCGTGATCCCCCAGGTCAGGGCGCCGAGCGCGTTCCAGAAGAAGAAGCGGCGGAACTGCATGTGGTTGATGCCCGCCAGCCAGGCCGCCGCCACCCGGACGAGCGCCACCCAGCGGCCGAAGAAGACGGCCTTGGACCCGTGCTTGTCGTAGAACCGGTCGCCCGCGTCGAGCGCCTTGATCCGGTGCTGCTGTCCGGGACCGGGAGCCGACAGCACCTCGCGGCCCAGCTTGCGGCCGATCAGGTAGCCGATGTTGTCGCCGATGATCGCCGAGGCCACGCCGATCGCGATCACGAGCACGATGTTGAGCCGGCCCTGGCTGGCGAGCACGGCGGCGGCCACCAGCCCCGTCTCACCGGGAGACGGGACGCCCATCGACTCGAGGCCGATGATCGCCGGCAGCAGATAGCCGAGGTTGCTCGAGACATTGATCAGGGCCGCCAGCGCGGGCATCAGTGCGGCTCACCGCCGGTGCTCACGGCGGCCTGTGCCGGCGCCATCAGCCAAGCCGCCACCGCGACCAGCACGAACGCCGCCAGATGCAGCAGGATGAACGCCGGCCGGCGCCCGAGCGGGTCGCCGAACACGATCAGGCCGCCGAGGATCGAAATCACGTTCGTGCCCGCAGTCATGAGCGCGATCACCGGCAGCGCGTTGCCACTCTGGAGCCCGCGCTGAAAGCAGAAGAAGGCGGCGATGTTCGTCACCGCAGCGGCCAGCAGCCAGGGCGACTTCAGCACCGCCGTGGCTCCGTCGTTGGCGCCGATCCCGGTGAGCGCCTTGATGGCCAGGTCGCCGGCCCCGTACAGGATCCCGCCGGCGAGGCCGAACGCCGGGGCGCGCCGGCCCTCGGCGAGCAGCAGCACGCCCGCCAGCGTGCACGACACGATCAGGTAGGCGCCGAGCACCGAGGCGTGAAAGCCGCTGTGAATCCCGACGTGACCGCGGCCGACGGTGAGCGCGAACAGCGCCACCCCCATCAGGATCACGCCGCCGATCTCGCTCCGGGTGAGATGGTGGCCGAGGAAATGCACGGCCAGCGGGGCGACCAGCGCGATCCCGCCCACCACGAACGCCTGGACGAGGGAGATCGGGGCCCGCGTGAGGGCGGCGATGTGCATCAGCCAGCCGAGCAGGCCGAGCGCCCCGCCGGCCAGCCACAGCGGCTTGGAGACCAAGCCGCCGAGCGTGCGCAGCGGGCGGCGGATATCGACCGCCGGGGCGTTCGCGGCCCCGGCGTGCTGCATCAGGTAGCTGATGTTCAGGGCCACGGACGCGAGCAGCGCCAGCGACAGTCCGACGAACAGCCGGCTCACGCCGAAAGCCCCTCGCCCGGCCCCGCTGGGCCCGCGCTCATCCGCTCCGGCCGCGATTGGCCAAGATCGCCATCAGCGACAGGCCGGCCGGCAGAGTCCTTCCCCGTTGCAACCATCGCGCTTCAACCTTCATCGGCCGCTCCAGCACTCCGTTGAGCCACTGCGGTCCGAGATGCAGATCCGGCGTCTGCTCCTCGGCCGGGCGCCGGCGATGGCGCTGGGCGACCCGGACGGCGGCCGCCGGCGCCAGCAGCAGGGTGTTGAACGAGGTCATCCGCTCGACCGTCCAGCCGGCCTCCCGCGCGGCGGCGCGCAGCGTCGAGCGGCGGTAGCGGCGGTAGTGATGGTTCGCCTCGTCGTGGGAGGACCAGAGCGCCTGATAGGCGGGCACGGTCACGAGCATCCAGCCTCCGGGCTTGGTCACCCGCCGCAGCTCGATCAGCGTGGCCCGGTCGTCGGGCGTGTGCTCGATCACGTCCAGGCAGGTGATCAGGTCGAAGGTCTCGTCGTCCCAGGGCAGATCCTCGAGCCGTCCGACCTCGACCTCTCCGTGGCCCCGCGACCGCGCCAGCTCGGCGGCCTCGGGGTTGAGCTCGATCCCGCGCGCCTCGCCGTAATCCTGCAGCTCCTCGAGCGTGCGGCCGGAGCCACAGCCCGCATCGAGGACCTGGGCATCCGGTGGCAGCGTGAGCTTGTCCAGCTCGGCGCGGATGATCCTCCGCCGTCCTCGGTACCACCAGTGATGCTCGTCGACATCGAGCATCGTCTTCATCAGTTGTGCGTCCATCATGCTGATGCTGTCAGCTAGACAGCCGGGACGCGGTCCTCGTCGGGCGCCCGGGCGACCGGGAGTCGCAACGTAAAGGTTGCTCCTGGGCCGGGCCGGTCCTCGAGCACGAGGTCTCCCCCCATCCGCTCGGCCAACTCGCGGCCGATCGCCAGGCCGAGCCCGAAGCCTCCACGGCTCCCGGTCGCGCGGCCGCGCTGGAAGCGCTGGAAGATCAACTCGCGCTCGGCTTCGGGCACGCCCGGGCCCTCGTCGCAGACGCTCAGGGTGACCGGACCGCGCCCATCGTGCAGCTCGACGCGGATCTCCGAGCCCGGCGCCGTCGCGCGGACCGCGTTGTCGAGCAGGATCCGCAGAATCTGGGCGATGCTCCCCGGATCGCCCAGCGCCCAGCACGAACCGTCGGTGCCCTCCAGGCGCGACGTGATCCCGCGGTCGCTCGTCCCGAGCTCGAACTCCGCCATCACCGCCCGGCTGAGCTCGCCGAGCTCGATCGGCTCGGAGCGCAGCTCCACCTCGGCATCGAGCCGGGAGAGGTCGAGCAGGTCGGCGGCCAGCCGACCCAGGCGGCGGGACTGGGCGCGGGCGCGCTCCAGCAGCCCGATCGCATCCTCGATGTCGGGGCGGCCGCTGCGCAGATCGTCATCGAGCAGCTCGAGCATGCCGTCGAGCGAGGTGAGCGGCGTCCGCAGCTCGTGCGAGGCCGTGGCCACGAACGCCCGTCGCGCGTCCTCCTGGTGCTGCAGTCGGCGCTGCATGGTCGCGAACGTCCGGGTCAGGTCCCCGACCTCGTCACGGGCGCGATCGACCGGGACCTCGACGGAGCGCCCGCCGCGGGCCAGCCCGAGCGCAGCGTCACGGAGCCGGCGCAGGCGCCGCACCAGCGTCGCGGCGAGCGGGATCCCGAGGATCAGTGTCAGCGCCACGCCGGCCAGCGCCGCGGTGATAAACGCCGTGCGCACGACCTTGACCGCACCGGGGATCTCCTCGATCGTCTTGCGGACCGCGAGCACGTAGGCCTGGCCTCCCCGGGCCGGCAGCGTGATCGGCACCGCGACGCGCGCCACGTCGGTGCCCTCCACGGTGCCGAAGCTCGGGACCGCGGCCGTCTTGCCCTTCTTGCCCTCGGCCAGGTTCTGGAAGGCTGCCGCGACATCGTCGAACGTGTCGCCGCGCTCGCTCTCGGCGTCGTAGAAGGTCAGCTGCACGAGCGGGTAGGCGAACACGCTGACGTTGGGCGCGCCGATCCGGACGGCCAGGGCATTGGCGGCGCTCTGCAGCCGGCGCTGCGCCATCGCGCTCGTCTGGGAGGCGCTGAGATCGAGCTTCTGGAATCCGGGGGTGGCTTGCGAGACCTCCCGCTGCAGGGTCGCCAGCGCGGAGTTGCGCAGCTGCTGCTCCAGCGGTCCCAGCAGCGCCACGGCGGCGATCCCCAGCGTGGCCACGGTGGTGACCAGCAGCGCACCGACGATCCGGCCGCGGAGGCCGAAGGACAGGCGCCGCGGTCGCGGCGGCACGACTACGGCCCTCGCAGCCGGTACCCCGCACCGCGCACGGTGAGGATGTACCGCGGCTTCTCGGGCTCCGGTTCGAGCTTCTCCCGCAGATGGCGGATGTGCACGTCGATCGCGCGCGGATCGCGGTAGGCGCTGTCGCCCCAGATGGCGCGCAGCAGCTCCTGGCGATTGAGGAGACGGCCCGGGTCGGTCATCAGCGCGTCGAGCAACTCGAACTCGGAGAACGTGAGCTTCACCGGCTCGCCGTCCATGCTGATCTCGCGCTGGGCCCGGTCGAGCATGATCGGGCCGACGACGAGGACCTCGTCGCCCATCGCCCGCGTGCCCGCCCGGCGCAGCACGGCCCGGATGCGGCTGCGCAGCTCGGCGAGACCGAACGGCTTGGTGACGTAGTCATCGGCGCCGGCTTCGAGCCCGAGCACGGCATCGGCTTCGGAGTCGAGCGCGGTGAGCATGATGATCGGGACGACGTTGCGACGCGCGCGGAGTGTCCGGCAGACCTCGTACCCGTCGGGACCGGCGCCGAGCGCGACATCGAGCAGGACGATGTCGAAGTGGTCGGTGCTCGCCCGGTCGATCGCCGAGCGGCCGTCGGCGACGGCCATCACGCGGTGGCCCTCGCGGGAGAACGAACGCGTGAGCATCTCCCGCAGGTCGGATTCGTCATCGACCACGAGGATGCTCAGTGAGGCATCAGCCGTGCGGGCTGATGCCTGAGCGGATCCATCGGTCGCGGAACGTTCTGAGCTCATGTGGCGCCCCGATCGTAGCGACACGCACAGCCGTTCACCGTCCCTCCCGCGGGCGCTGCCCGCCTACCGGCCGACCGCCTCGAGATCCGCCCCGGCCGGGACCCTGGGGGCGGCGGGAACCGGCGCCTGCCTGGGCACCAGCCGGCCGGCCCCGGCGACGGCCCACAGGATCACCACCCACGCCAGGGTCGCGAGCGTGACGTGGACCCAGACGATGTCGGTCGGCAGGTGCAACTCGTACTGGACGCTGCCGACGAGTCCCTGACCGGCGATCAGCACCCCGAGCACGGTCAACGGCTCGAGCACGGTCTCCGAGGCGCCGCGATGCCGGCGCAGCAGCCAGAGCGCGATCACGACGACCCCGAGGATCGCCGCCAGGGTCGCGTGCTTGTCGATCACCCAGTTCAGCGTCGCGTTGCCCTTGAAGTGAAGCCGGTGGATCCGCTGGCCCGGCGAGCCGCCGGCATGGGGACCGGCCGCCGTGGCGGCGGTGCCGGCGAAGATCGTCGCCGCACCCAGCACCGCCATGGCTCGAATCGACCACACCGTCAGTCGATCGGTCGCGCGGGGACGGTCCCCGGGCTCATAGGTGGCCCGCCACGCGAGCGCCACCGCCGCCACGAGCACGATCATCGATAGCGCGAAGTGGCCCATTACGAAGCCGGGGGCGAGGTGCTCGCGGACGGTGAAGCCGCCGAGCACGGCCTGAGCGACGACACCGAGCGGCAGGCTGAGGGCCAGCCAGGCCAGGTCACGGCGGAACGGCCGGCGCGTGAACGCCAGCGCCGCGGTCACGACGGTCAGGATGCCGACCAGCCCGGAGAGAGCGCGGTTGCCAAACTCGATCAGCGCATGCGAGCTCAGCGGCGGCAGCGCCTTGCCGTAGCACTTGGGCCAGTCCGGGCAGCCGAGCCCCGACCCGGTCAGGCGTACCGCCGCGCCGGTGAGGACGATCAGGGTCAGCGCCGCAAGCGTGATGTAGGCGACACGGCGGTACTGAGCGGGGGTGACTGTCAGATGGGCACGCATGAAACGCACAGGATGCCTCACCGCGAGCGGCTTGGGACCTCGAAGCTAATGTCGACGGTAGCCCACCGCCGTCAGGTCCAGCTGACGCAGCGGCGGCGCCGCCGCGTCCCGTGCCGACGCCGTCAGGGTCATCCCGGCGGGCCATTCGATTCCGACCTCGGGATCGTCGTACGCGAATCCGCCCTCGCGCGCCGGGTCGTAGTACTCGGAACAGCCGTAGATCACGTCGGCCACGTCGCTGAGCACGCAGAAGCCATGGGCGAAGCCATCCGGGCAGTAGAGCTGCAGGTGATTCTCGTCGCTCAGCTCAAAGCCCTCCCATTCGCTGAAGGTGGCAGAACCGGCCCGGAGATCGACGAGCACGTCAAGAATCGTGCCGCGTACGCAGCGGATGAGCTTTGACATACCTGGCTGGAAGTGCATCCCGCGCACGATCCCCTGCATCGACCGTGAATGATTGTGCTGAACGAATCGCTCGTCGATCCCGAGCGCGACTAACTGGCTCTCCCGGTAGGTCTCCATGAAGAACCCTCGCTGATCGGCGTACACCACCGGCTTGAGCAACAGCGGACCATCGAGCCTTGTGGTCAGTGTCTGCATGGTTTAACGATAGGCGTAACGCCCCGCGCGGCGGCCGCTCGCTCAGGGAACGATCGTGAAGCGGAGTGACTGCGGCTTGGACTTCTGCCCAGCAGCGTTGGTGGCGGTAACGACAAGCGTGTAGCCACCGACCCTCAGCCGGTTGAAGCGCGAAATGCGTCCCTGGAAGCTGTAGCGGTTCTGACCCGCATGCCCGGTGAAGGAGAGCGTTCCGCTCGTCACCGAGCGCGTGCAGGATGGCTTGCCGCGGTTCTTCCTGGTTTCGGCGATGCATCTGCCATTGACCTTGCGACCGCCGACCTGTTGCGTAAATGCGAAGTCGACGCGCGCACTCACGTTCAGCGCGAATGAGAAGGTCGTACCGACTGGTCGCTTGCGCGTACGCGACTTGGTCGTTGCCCAGATGCGATGCGACTGGCTGAGGCCAGAGATCAGCGGTCGCGGCAGCGGGTTGCGGCCGGTGGTCAGGGGCTCGTCGGCGCCGTAGGTGGTGCCCGTAGCGTTCGACGCCACGAGGCGATAGTGGTAGCTCGTCCCGGGTGCGAGGCCCGACACGGTTGCCGAGGCGGCGACCGCGGCCGTTCCCGAGCCGGCCGGGGTGGCTGGCGTGTGCGATCCGTACGCCGTGCTCGTCCCGTAGTCGAAGTGGTACGAGGTGGCCCCACCATTCGGGTTCACCGACCCCGACAGGGACGCCCCGCTCGACGTGACCCCCGAAGCGGGACCAGTGCTCACGCTCGGCGCCAACCGCACCGGCGGCGGCGGTGGGGGCGAGGTGATGATGCCTCCGCATGGGCTGGTGGGTGATGAGGGCGCGCCGAAGCCGGTGTAGCGGGCGACAAAGCCGCTCGGCGCAAAGCCCAGAGGAACGTTGCTGCCGGCGACGACGAGGTTTCCTGCTGGGTCGACGACCAGTGCCGTGGCCCGCGCGCCGGAGGGTGCGAAGTTGGCGAAGTCAGGCGAACCGTTCGCCTCAAAGCTCCACAGGGCGGCCGATGTGAGTCCCGAGGCCCGGTAGTCGCCAGCGCCAACGAGACGGCGTCCGGCCGCGACGGCGACCGCATTCGCCCCGAGGGGAGCGGTCACGAACGACCCCGACGAACCCGTGACCTCCAGCCCACTGCCGCCGAAGCGTGCATCGAGCGCGCCCGCGCACGTCAGCCGTGCGAACACTGCTCGCGACTGATTGGTCGCGGTGCTGCCACCTCCCACCACGATCCCACCGGAGGGGTCGAGCGCAACGGCGTTGAACGTCGACGCCGCGCCGCCGGCCTGCGGGTATGAGACGAAAGCCCCGCCGCTCCCGAAGCTCGTATCGAGCGCGCCGTTCACGGCCAATCGTACGACATATGCGGCCATGGCCTGGTGGGTGCCGGGGCCGGTCGAGCCGGCCACGACGATCTTGCCATCGCCCTGCACAGCGACAGCCTTGGCAACCGAATCCTGGCCGAGATCGACCACGTGCACGCCGCCCGGCCCGATGCTCGCATCGGGGCTGCCGTTGGCGTTCAAGCGCAGAATCGCCACGCGCTGGAACGAATCTCCCGCGGTCACCTGCCCGGCGGCGATGATGGTGCCGTTCGGTCCCAGCGCAACCGCATTGGCGCGGGCGCCCGCAAGGGCATGTACCTTCCCGCCCGAGCCGAACCCGGTATCGAGGCTGCCATCGGAGTTGAAGCGCTCCACCAGCATCCCGGCTGCGTCGTTGCCCGCGACCACGATCTTCCCGTCAGACTGGGCCACGACCCCGTGGCCGACCCCGGGACCGGCCGCGAACGTGCTCCCGGTGGCGCCGCTCGCGCTGAATCGCTGGACCAGCACGGAGGACCCGGAATCTCCGGTGGCAACGATCTGGCCGTCGGCCTGCAGCGCGACGGCGTTCAGCTCGGTACCGACGGCGAGCGAGGTGACCCCTGCGCTACCGAACGTCGGGTCGAGGCTACCGGCCGCAGCAGTTGCGACGGCCGGCAGCGAGAGCAACGCAAGCACCGCCGTGACCGTCAGCACCAGCGACGCTCCGGCACGCTTCATCTGATCCGGCAAGACCACGCCTCTGATTCCGCTGGTCCGCACGGCTAGCGCACGATCGTGAATCTGAGCGACTGCGAGTTCGACTTCTGCCTGCTCGCGTTCGTCGCCGTCAGCGTGACGGTGTACGTGCCGGGACTCAGCTTGTTGGAGCGCGAGATCGTGCCGTTGAAGGAGACCCGGTTCTTACCGGCGTGGCCGGCGACGGAGAACGTGCCCTTGGTCACGGTCCGCCGACAGTACGGCTTGTGCCGGTTGGCCTTGGTTTGCGCAACGCACCTGCCGCTGAGCTTGCGGCCGCCGGCGCCCTGGGTGAAGGTGAACGCCACGCGCGCCGCCTGGTTGAGCGTGAAGAAGAAGGTTGTCCCGACCGGCCGCTTGCGGTTCTTCGACTTCGTCTCCGCCCAGATGCGGTGCGACTGGCCGACGCTCGTCAGCGTCGGGCCGGTCGGGATCGAGCCACCGCAGGGGCTCGAGCCTGAGGCGCGGCCTCCAAAGCCAACGTACCGGGCTACGAATCCGCTGGGCAGGAAGCCGGCAGGAACGTTCGTTCCGGCGACCACCAGGTTGCCCGCGGGATCCACCGCAAGGCCCATTGCCCTGGCGCCAAGGGGCGCCGTCTTGGCGAAGGCGGCGGCACCACTCGATTCGAAGCCCCACAGCGCTGCCTCCGCGAGCCCGGAGTCCTGGTACTGGCCGGCGCCGACGACACGCCGTCCCGCGACGACAGCGATTCCGTTCGCTCCGTAGGGGTTGCTCACGAAGCTTCGAGAGGACGGAGCAAACTGAACGCCGCTGCCGGCAAAGCTGCGATCGACCTTGCCGGCGCACGTCAGCCGAGTGAACACCGCGGCCGATTGGTTGAGCGTGGTCGCGCCGCCGCCGACCACGATCGCGCCCGCAGGATCAAGCGCGACGGCGTTGAACGTGATTGCAGCGCCCCCAGATTGGGGGAATACCACGTAGAGGCCGCCGGTACCGAACGTGGGATCGGGCGCACCGGCGGAGGTCAGCCGCGCGGCGAACGCATTCGTGACCTGATGAGCCCCAGGCCCGATCGAGCCCGCGAGCACGATCTTGCCATCGCCCTGCACCGCGACGCCGTTGGCGATCGAGTCCTGGCCGAGGTCGACGATACGCACGCCGCGCGCGCCGAGGGTCGTGTCCGCGCCGCCGTTCGAGTTCAGGCGAAGAATGGCGACGCGCTGGAAGGCGTCGACTCCGGGAGCCTGCCCAGCAGCGACGATGGTGCCGTTCGGCCCCAGCGCAACTGCATTCGCACGCCCGCCCGCAACGGCATGCACCACGCCATGCGAACCGAAGCCCGGGTCGAGGCTGCCGTTGGAGTTGAACCGCTCCACCAACATGCCGGCCGCGTCATTCCCGGCGACCACGAGCTTGCCGTCAGGCTGAACCACGACTGCGCGTCCCACCCCCGAGCCGGCCGCGAATGTGCCCGCGGCCGAGCCGGTCGCGCTGAAGCGCTCGGCGAGTAGCGAAATCCCCGATGATCCCACCGCCACGACCTCGCGATCAGCCTGCACCGCGACGCCGTTCAGCTGCGTGCCGGCGGCAAGCGAGGTCACTCCTCCGGTACCGAAGGTCGTGTCGAGATCCCCAGGGGCGGCCGCTGCGACCACAGGTAGCGCTAGCGCCACCAGCACCGCGACAACCAGCAGCAGCAACAACACACGCGGACGACTCATCTCTAACCCACTCTCGTATATAGGAGACCTAACATCACCGTGGCGCATAAGTTTCGTAGTCCATTCATTTCTTGAGCTCAGGAGGCGCGGAATCCCGCGATGCCATGAGGCGTGCCGACACCCGTGGGACCGTCGAAGCCACGGCTGGCCCGGCAGATCTCCTGGCCAGCGCAGCTGCCGTTTGAGCCCGTGGCGATGTCATGAAACGCGCCACGGGTGCTGCGCAGGTGACCATATAGGACCGCGGCTGCTGATTGTCGGGCGCCAATGCCGCCAGCGAGGGCGAACACTCCCGCCACGATCGGCGAGGAGAGGCTGGTCCCATCTGCCTCGAACCAGCCGCGCTGGCCCTCCGGGTTCAGCGCCGTCGAGCTGTACAGCGGCGCGCCCGGTCCGGCCGCCGCAGCCACATCCGCGACCGCCCGCCTGCCTGCGCAACCCACCTTCGCTGCGAATGGAGCCTGCCACGCCGGCGCGGCGGTGAACGCACTGCAGCCGCTGGCGGTTGTGCCGTCGGCGCTCCGCCAGACGCTCTCGCCGACCCAACGCCCGCCACGGCCCAGCCGCAGATTGGTTCCGCCTACCGCCACGACTCCCGGGTACGACGCGGGCACGTTTGTAACGTACGAGAAGCCGCCGTCACCGGCGGCCGCCGTGATCACCACGCCGGGATGATCGTAGTGGGACGCCAGCGAGGAGTCGAACAGGCCCTCCGTGAAGATGTAGCTCGTCGAGATCTCACGCGCGCCGAGACGAGCGGCGGTATCTACTGCGGCGGCCAAGTCGGTGTTCGCCTCCGAGTCTGCCTCGACGATCAGCAGCCGGCAGTTGTGACAGACCCCGTGCACCGTCTCGGCGCTGAGCGCCGCTTCGGTCGTCCAATTGCCCCCGGTGGGATCCTTGGACGGCAACGGTGCCGATTGACCGCGCTGGTTGACTCGTCGCAGGCAGCCGTTTGCCCGGCTGCAGGCGGGCAGCGCAAAGCGCCTGCTGAAGGTCCCGAGGTCGTGCTCGATCGTGGGATCGTCATAGGCGACCACGATCGCCACGGTCTGGGGTCTCGGGGCAGTCCGTGGAAGCGCGTAAGCGGAGTGCAAAGTCGCGGGCGTCAGCGGACCGGGAGACGGCGCGGCGCCGGCAGCGCTGGGATCGGCGGCCACGAGGATCGCCACGATGGCACACAGCTTCACCGCGATCCGCATACCGACGGCCATGAAACCACATGCGGGATGGACCCGGCGGGCATTGACCTTCGGTCCGTGTGTCGCGCGAGGGGGCACGGCCCATGAAACACGGCTCTCGGGAAGAAAGTTGCGCACACGCGAGTTGGAGAGCTCCGACTCGGCCCAGCGACCACGCTCAGCGGCGCCGCTGTCAGGCGAGCGACCCCAGCAGCTGCGGGATCCCCGCGGGAAAATCGTGGCCGGGAAAATCGTGGCCGGCGGACATCCGAGCGCAACTTTTCATCGCCCTCCTCGTCTATGTGCTACGAATACAGCGCAAAGGGCATCTCGCTCGGTACTCGCTGCCGAGAAACGGCACACGTTGTCGGCATCTCGGTAAACCTATTGAAAGGGGACACGATCCCATGTCGTTCCAATTCAGGCGCTCTGTGCGTCTAGCCGCGGGGCTCATGGCCGTGGCAATACCGCTGGTGGGCGCCAGCGTCGCGCAAGCGGCGATGGCGGGCGCCAACCAGCTCGTAACGACGTCTCGTCCAGATCTCGTGAGCGCAGCCATCACGGCGCCGGGCGCGGCGAAGTTCTGCTTCGACAAGCCCGTCACGGCCATCGCTGATGTCGGCGGCTTCTATCTCGGCGGCTACAAGGCCAACGTGACCGCGAAGTCGACCAACGCCGTGGCCAGTGGGAACTGCGTCAACGCCACTGTCTCCACGAGCCAGCATTTCTCATTCGGGCAGGTGGGTGAGGGTGCCGTTCGTACGACCGGTAACGTCAGCAACCGCGCCGACTCCGTGGCCCTGGCCGGCTCGAGCACGAACAACGGGACGAGAGGCCGGACGACCGCTCCCGATCTGACCGGAATCTCGGTTGACACGACTACCCCGCAGCGGATCGCGTTCACGTTCGATGAGCCCGTGGACCCCAACACGATCGTCGGCAACGGCGGATTCCACTTCGTCACCTCGTCCGGACAGCCCAACTGTCCAGCGACCGTTCCTGGCTGCGATGTCGCATCGCAGACCGCAACCCTGAGCCAAACCGATCCGAATACGGTGATCGTGCAGTTCCCGGTTGGCGGCGGCACGCCGCTGGTCACGAATGCGGTCCGGGGCTACGTGATCCCCGGAGCGGTGACAAGCGCCACGAACGGCACCCCCGACGGGTGGGACAGCGCTCCGAACGCCGGCAGCAGCAGCGGCGTGATCACGGGCATCCCGACGCTGCTCTCTGCGAACTACAAGCGTCAGCCGGGAGTCGCCGCTGGCACGCTCGGGTTTGGAAACCCGGCCTGCGGCACGGTCGCGCCGGCGGTACAAACCGACTGCGTGACCGTCGACTACACGTTCAACGAGGGCGTGTCCGTCAATCAGCTAACGCTGGGCGCGTTCTATGCCTACCTGTCGAATGGGTCGTACGTGAATCCGGCGTTCGTGACTGAGCCAAGCGGTACCCAGCTGCTTAACACGTTCTCTGGCAGCACGACGGTGCGCGCCTTCTACTCGGTGCCTCTGGCTGATGCCCGTGGCTTTGACGAGTACCTGGTCAAGGCTGGCGTCTCGGGAGCCACGTTCACCGGGATTCCCGGTCTTGGTCTCCCAGGTCTCGCTGGTACGGGTGCCGGGGCGTTCAACCTAGGTTGCCTAACCACTCAGACGTCTCCGACTAGCTTCTGTGGCGTCATCAGCACGACGACCGGTCATCCGAATACGCCTGGCTCGGCACCGATCGGTGGCAACACGGGCGGGTTCGCGGCCGGATACTCAACCGCGCCGGACGCGTTCTCGACCCAGTTCGACACGCAGACCAACACCGTTTCGGTGCAGCTCGATCAGCGGACGTACGCGCCGACAGCGGCAGGACCCCCGGCCCTACCACCGGGACCATGGGTGACGACCAACGCAGCGGAGGCGAACAACTTCCAGCTGCTCGACGCCAATGGCAACGCGATCGCTGGCGGGACCAACATCAGCGCCTGCTCGCCAAGCACGGTCGGATTCCCGTGCCCGATTCCGACCAACCCGACCACAGCTGGTAGCCCGCGCTACACACCGCCCCAGGCGACCACTGTGTGGGTCAGCTACCCGTCGCCGGCCGTCCAGGTCGGCAACGCGAAGGGCCTGGAGATCCGCGGGCAAGTGGGCGCCTCGCCGGCGTTCGGCTTCGCGGCCGTCGGCGGCGACGTGTTCAACAGGAACCCGGTGACGGTGACCAATCCAATCGACCCGTTGGATGCAGGCAACGTGCAGCAGATCCTCTCGCCGACCGCGGTCGCAGCCCACGCGCATCTGCGTGCGAGCAACCGCTGGTCGCATAAGCGGATGACGAGGGCGTACCTGAAGCACGTGCTGGCGAAGACCAAGCACCACAACAGCAAGCACTAGGACATGACTCGCTCCGTTCGCCCCTCGCGGGGCGGGCGGAGCCCGAGTTGTGGCTGAAGGACAACCGCCGCGGGCCATCGCCCGCGGCGGTTGCTCGTTAAGGGCAGCGTGCGCGTGGAGGCCGCGACGGCAGCGTCCCCAACGCTGCTTTCAGTCTTCGTAGCCCACGAATACGAGGTGGCAAGGCTCGCTGGCGCTCACCGCGATGCGCTGGGAGGACGTGCCGAGCGCGACTGACACGAACGCCTGCTGGCCCCGGTCGGCCACCACAAGCGCGTCCACCGGGCGGGCGGCAGCGCCCTCGCCGCGGACGTGCAGTCTCAACTCGCCGGCCGACGTCATCACGCCGACCACGAGGCGCGAGCTGGGATGCGGAAGCGTTGCCCACAGAGTCGAGTCAGCTCCTCGCAGGTAGAGGGTCTCAGACTCCGTCCAGGCGACTGCCTGGCTCTCGATCGTCTGGGCCGTCCACGGCCGCAGCTGCGGGCCTCGCCTGTCAACGGGGCGAGGAGACAGGATCAGATCGAGCCAATAGCGGGACCACACCGGCGCCAGGTCCGGGCGCCAGCGCTCGAGATAGCGGGCGAGAATGACCTCGTCCGGGTGCACCGGGCGCTCCCCGAACAGGGTCAGATCGTAATTCGACGCGATCACGTGGCGCGAGAGGTCCTCGAACACGACCTCGAACTCGTGGAAGCTGACACCGCGTCCCCATCGCACGATCGCCTCCATCAACGAATCGCGGCCACGCTCGGCGGCTGCCGCGGCCGCAGCCTTGAAGTCCGCCCGCCCGGACCACGGGTAGTACTCAGCCGCGAGCTCGTCAGGAAGCAGATGAAAGAACGGCATCTGCGCCGTGTGATGATCGAAATAGATCAGCCGGTTGGGCGTCTCGCAGACGATGATCGCCCCATCGGCGCTGACCACCTCGCGCGCAAGTCTCAGCACTGCGAGGCGCTCCTTCACGGTGAGGTGCTCGAGCACCGCGTAGAGGAGGAACACGTCGATCTCGCCACGACGAGCGGCGACCGCGTCAAGGATCGTCTCGACAGGATGCCACTCCAGCTCGACGTTGCTCACGCCGCGCCTACGAATCTCCTCGTTGCCCAGTTCGATCCCATCGGCATCGATGTCGACGCCAATCACCCGTGCCGCCCGCTGCGCGAACGCGCAACTCACCGCCGCGTTCCCGCATCCATACTCCAGCACGGTCTTGCCGGCGAGCGGGACCGTCTGCTCGATCCACGGAATCAGGTACTCGGCGGCCCGGCGCCGCCGACTCTCCCAGCTGTTGGCGTTATCGCCCGCGCCGATGGTTGCGGCGATCCGGCCTTCTGGCGGTGCGATCACGACGTCCTCTGACGCGGCCTGTGACGGGCCCTCGGGCGCGATTGCGGCGCCGCCGTTCGCTCGCGCAAGCGCCGTCTCGAGCTCGTGCACCCGGGCCTCGGCAAACCGGCAGCGCTGCTGCAGGGCCGTCATCTGCGCCTCGCTGTCAGCCAGCGTGGCAAGTGCCGAAGCAGCCGCCGATCCCGACTTGCCGAGCCGCGCCCGCGCCAGCCGCGCGTTCTCGTGTCGCAGGGCAGTGACCGCGTGCTTGAGGCCTTCAGACCAGCGATTGAAGATCGGCGCGGTGCTCAGCTGGATGTGACCGTGGTGGACCGACTCGACTTCCGCGGAGTCGAAGTTCACGCAGAAGAGGAAGTGGTTGGCGTACTCCAGCTCATCGCGACCATCGACCGCGACCGTCACCTCGGTCTCACGGGCCCCCGGAGGACAGATCAGCGATCCCTCGGCCAGAAACTGCGGCAGCATCACGGTCGCCGGAAACGGAGCAAATGCGGCCAGCGCCTCGTCGTATCCGAACTCGGTCAGGTGGAACGGGTTCTGCTCGTGAAACAGCTTGCTGTTCGGCACCGAGGCGATCACCCGCAGCCCCTGCTCAGCGTGCTGGCGGAGCAGCGTCAGCGCGCCGTCGAGATCTGGCAGGTGCTCGAGTCCCTCAAAGCAGACCACGACGTCGAAACGCTCCCTGATGCCACCGCGGAGGTACTGGACCGCGTCCGCGAGCTCGAAGCTCGTGCTCGGAGCCTCGCGAGCCACGGTCGTATTCGCTGTCTCGATCGTGGCAGCGTCGTTGTCGACGCCGGTCACCGCCTGCGCGTGCGCCGCCAGGATCGCGCTGCCGTACCCGCTGCCGCAGCAGAGGTCGAGCACTCGCGCGCCGCCGCACAGCCGCGCGGCGAACTCGTAGCGCTGGCGATGCTCGCAGGCGAGCATCGTGTCGGCTTGGGCAGCTTCCAGCGTCAGGCGCTCGACGACTTCCATTGGACCTCATTCTCGCAAAGTAGGGCTGTGATCTCGCCTTGCAGCCGCGCTCGTCTCGGTTGGGCAATCTGGGCCTGCATCGAGTCCTCGCGGACGCGGTAGTCGAGCAGTCTTTCGGGGATCACCGCTCCGAAGTGATGGGCCCGCCGCAGCTCCTGGTAGAAGTGCCAGTCCTCGAAGCTCGTGAGCTCCTCGCTGTAGCGAAAGCCGGCGTCGAAGATCCGCCGACGGATCAGTGCCGCCGCATCGCCCGCCACGTTGTCCTGCGTGACGAGACGTGCGTGGTTACCAAGCGGCTGGTAACCGAGCCGGGGACCTGAGCGCGGCGTCCCGTCCGCATCGACGTAGCGAGACCATGAGGTGACGTACGCAACCTCGGGCCGGTGCTCGAGCACGTCCACGCAGCGCTCGACAAACTCGGGGTGCGCGAGATTGTCGGCGTCGAGTGGAAACACGTAGCGGCCGCGGGTCTGCGAGACGCCGAAGTTCCGCGCGGCGCCCAAGCCGCTGTTCATCTGTGTGACGACGACCACCGGCGCCCGCGCGGCGAGCTTCGCCACCACCCAATCGTCGTCCTCGAAGGACCCATCGTTGACCAGCACGATCTCGAGCCGCCGATACGTCTGCTCCAACAACGACTCGACCGTGTCGAGCACGTACCGCGAAGCCCTGTAATAGGGAACGATCGCCGATACCAGCGGCAGCCCAAGCGGCGGGCGCATCGCTTCGCGCCGACGCCGCGGCTTCAGCCGCGCCAGCTGCTGATAGCCGTCCACGATCTCGCGGTCATCGCTGAGCGCTCGAGCCCTAGTGATCGGCGCCCGATCGCGAATCAGGCCCTCGGCCTCCTGCCGGCGATCGAGGAGGCACTCGAGCGACTGCTCGAGCGCCTCGGCGTCCGTTCCAGCGGTCAGCCACCCGCTCGCTCCAGGCGCGACAAGCTCGACCAGCCCCCCCACCGGCGTAGCGAGAACCGGCCGGTTGACATGCAGCGCCTCCAACGCCGCATATGGCCAGCACTCCCACAAGGACGGGATCACGACGACATCGTGCTGACGGATCAGATCGGAGACGGCCGCGCGATCGACCGGCTCGCGCAGCTCGATCCGCTCATCGTCAGCGATCGCCAGCCGCAGCAGCTCGCGCATGGACACGCCGAGAGGCCCGGTCGGCGTGTCCCCACCGAGCACCGTCAACCGAAAGTCATCGCGGCCTGATCCCGTGACCGCACGGATCAGGTTCTGCACGCCCTTGCGACGTTCCAACCGTCCGGCATACAGCAACCGCAGCGGCGAGCCCGCGCGGTACGTGGCGTCCGCGTCGGCGCTGACGGCCGCGTCGGCATACGGGTAGCGGATGCGTGTCGCGGGCGCCAGCGCGTGTGCGCCGTAGAACCGCTGGTAGGTACCAAGCACGTCGCCGCCTTGCCAGATCAACCGGTCGGCGTGGGCGAGCGAATAGCGCTCCATCTCGAACTGCGTCTGGGACTGAAAGTCTCGTCTGTAGTGCGCATTGAGAATGACGCAGATCTCCTGCGTGCTGTGGAGGCGCACGCACACGCAACTGTCCTTCAGGAACGGGTCGAGCGCCTGCGCTGCCTGCAAGGTCACGAACCCCTCGCCGAGGTAGTCCGGGAACTCGATCACGTCCGGCCCGCCGTCTGGATACAGCTCGCGAAGGCGCTCCAACACGCGTGCTCCGTAGCACTGCACGACGTCGTACCAGGCGTGCGCCTCCTCCACGGTCGGCTCGGGCACGAACGCCACGCGAACCGGCTCAGGTGGCAAGCGGTCATCCTCCGCCGCCCGTAACTGCTCATACACGGGCCGGAACGATGCGGTCGTGACAACTGTCACCTCGGCGACCGACGATAGGAGCCGGGCGGCCGCAGCCACAAACGCGCCGAGTCCACCACCGACGAACGGATATACCTCACGGGATACGAGGGCGATTCGCAAGCGTCACCCTCAACCTGGCTGAAAGCTGATAGTCGGCTCCCCGCTCGATGTCCACTGCATCGCGCTCTCGCGGACCAGCGCCTCGATCTCGGCCTCGATCCGCGCTCGCCGGGGCGCTCCGATCTGCCTCAGCATGGAATCGGCACGCACACGGTAGTACAGCAACCGCTCGGGAATCACCGCGCCGAAGTATCCGGCGCGCCGCAGCTCTTGGTAGAAGTGCCAGTCTTCGGAACTGGCCAGCTCCTCGCTGTAGCGAACGCCCAGATCGAAGATCCGCCGGCGGATCAGTGCCGCCGCATCGCCGGCCACGTTGTCCTGCGTGACGAGACGTGCGTGGTTACCAAGCGGCTGGTAGCCCAGAGGGCCTGGCCTGGGGGTTCCGTCCTCCTGCACATAGCGAGACCATGAGGTCACGTAGGTGACCTCGGGCCGGTGCTCGAGCACGTCCACGCAGCGCTCCACAAACTCGGGGTGCGCGAGATTGTCGGCGTCGAGCGGGAACACATAGCGGCCGCGGGTCTGCGAGACGCCGAAGTTGCGCGCAGCTCCCAAGCCGCTGTTCATCTGCGTGACGACGACCACCGGCGCCCGCGCAGACAACTCGGCAACGACCCAATCGTCGTCCTCGAAGGACCCATCGTTGACCAGCACGATCTCCAGGCGGGGATACGTCTGCTGGAGCAGCGACTCGATCGTCTCGCGCACATACCGGGAGGACCTGTAGTAGGGAACGATTGCCGAGACCAGCGGCATACGGGTCGGCAGTCGCGTTCGTGCGCGTCTGTGTCGCGGCTTCAGGCGCGCCAGCTCCTGGTAGCGATCAAGGATCTCACGCTCGTCGCAGAGCGAGCGCG
This sequence comes from uncultured Solirubrobacteraceae bacterium, assembly GCA_963816005.1. Classification (GTDB taxonomy): domain Bacteria; phylum Actinomycetota; class Thermoleophilia; order Solirubrobacterales; family Solirubrobacteraceae; genus Palsa-465. Next base: position 25,188 of record CAWFKF010000107.1, read on the forward strand.
CGCGCGCGACCAGCTTCCCCGACCGCACCCGCCGCGCGACGTCCCCACCACAGTCCAGCACCTGCTCGAGCGTCTCGGCCAGCGAGGCCCGATCCGTGTCGCGGGCGAGCCACCCGGTGAGCCCCGGCTCGACCAGCTCAGCGAGGCCACCCACCGGCGTTCCGATGACCGGCCGGTTCAGAGCCAGCGCCTCCAGCGCGACGTATGGCCCGCATTCCCACAGCGAGGGCACCACCACCACGTCATGCTCGCGGACCACGTCGCCAAGCTCGATCCGGTCCACCGCCCGACGCAGTTCGATTCGCTCATCGTCGGCGATCGCCAGGCGCAGCAACTCGCGCATGGACGTGCCCAAAGGCCCCGTGGCGGTATCGCCGCCGGCCACTGTCAAGCGAAAATCATCGCGTGCCAACCCGCGTGCTGCGCCAACGAGGTTGGCGACGCCCTTACGGCGCTCAAGGCGTCCCATGAACAAGAATCGCAGCGGCGAGCTCGCGCAGAAATCGGAGTCGGGCTCGGCGCTCACCGACGGTCCAGCATACGGATAGCCGATCCGAACGGCTGGTGCCAATTGGCTGGCGTCATAGAACCGGCGGTAGGTCCCGAGCACGTCACCGAAGGGCCAGATCAACCGGTCGGCATAGGCCAGCGAGTAGCGCTCCATCACGTACAGCGCCTGTCGCGCGAGCTCGCTGCTGCAGTAGCCGTTCAGGACTTCGGTGATTTCCGCCGTGGTGTGGATGCGCACGCACACGCACGTGTCCTGCAGGAACCGGTCAAGCGCCTGCGCGGCCTGCAGGGTGACGAACGCCTCACCGAGGAAATCGGGGAACTCGATCACGTCCGGCCCGCCATCCGGATACAGCTCGCGCAGGCGCTGCAACACGCGTGCGCCGTAGCACTGCGTGACGTCATACCAGCCGCCTACCTCATGCGGGCTTGGCTCTCGGGCGAACGCCATCCGCACGCCTTCTGGAGGCAGCCGCGGATCGCGCTCGGCGAGCAGCCGCCCGTAGACGTCCTGATACACCGAGCTCGTGATGATCGTCACGTCGGCGATCGTTGTGAGCAGCCGCGCCGCCGCCGCCACGTACGCACCGATGCCCCCGCCCGCCAACGGGTAGACCTCACGGGACACGAGTGCAACCTGCAACGGCAATCCTCGAGCGCGGCGGCCGGCCCTCAGTCCGCCCGTCGACGCGCCAGCCGCTTGGCGGTGCGCAGCGGTTCGGTCATCCGCCAGCTGGCCGACCCGGTGACATCCTCCAGCGCCCGCTGTGCCCCCTCTTGCCGGTGGCGCAGCGCCACCAGCTGGGCCTCGAGCTCCGCTTCGCGACGCCGCGCCTGCTGGAGTTCCGCGTCCAGCGCGAGGAGCCGGCGCCGAGCGGCCCGCAGCTCGGCCTCGAGCGCGCTGACGCGTTCGCGGATCGAGAGCCGGGCGCCCAGCTCCGCTTCCAGGATGGCGAGGCGGGCCTGCACCGCCCCCGGGTCTCCGTCAACGCTCTCCGCGCCCGGGGGTACAAGCTCACGAGTCAGGACCAGATCGCGGGCGTGCGCGAGCAGCGCGGCGGCCGGGTGGTAGCGCGGCTCGTACACCGACCCGTTCAGGTACGCCAGCCGGGCCGTGTCGACGATCACCAGCCCGAGGCCATACCACAGCTCGTTTCGCAGCGCCGGCTCGGCAAACAACTGCCCCGGGATCCAATCCAGCTCGACGTGCGCGACCTTTGGCCACGCATCGAAGCGAACCGCGTCCACTCCACGCCGCACGAGCTCGTTGGCGGTGTCGTGGATCAGGATGATCGACCGTGCCAGCGCCGTCGAGTTGAGCAGATCCTCGATGTCCTGCCGGACCCCCTCCGGAGAGTGGTCGCCGTCGACCATCACGAAGTCGACGTTGCGGCTCTGCTCGGCGAGCGTGGCGAGGAATCGGGGCAACAGCTCGTGGGAGTCGCCCGTGTGGAGCGTCACGTTTGGGGGGATCGACAGGCTCGGCGACACGAGGTCGAAGGAATGGACCTCCTGCGCATGGGCCGCGATCCGGCGCAGGCAGGCTCCCTCGGCGGAGCCGATCTCGATCGCCAGCGCCGGCGGCAGCTGCGTGAGCACCCCCTCGACCGCGGCGCGCTCGCCGAGAGACATCTGCCAGATGTGGTCCTCGAAGATCTCCACGGACACCGCGGTGATGATAGAGCGATGGCCTGCGCGTGCGGGGGGTGGGGTGTCTGCAAGGATGGGGCCCTTGCCCGCACCCGAGATGAGCGTCGTCTTGATCGACCTGCACGGCGATGTCGGCGAGAGCCTGCGTGCGCTGTGGTCGCAAGGGACCGACCGACCAGCTCGAGATCGTCCTCGTGGCGCCCGATGTCGATGCCGCCCGGCACCGGTATCCCGAGCTCGCCGCCTGTGACTTGGTCACCCTCGTGGCCAGCGGGGCGTCGCCGACGACCTCGATGGCGCTGGCACGGGGAGTGCGCACCGCTCGGGGTGCGGTGGTGGCCTACTGCGAGGATCACGCCTTTCCCGAGCCCGGCTGGGTGCAAGCTCGGCTTGCCGCCCACGCCGCCGGTGCCGCCGTGGTCGGCGGCACCCTGCGCAATGCCAACCCGGCGACGGTGGTGAGCTGGGCCAGCCACCTGCAGAGCGTCGGGCCGTTCGCCATGCCGGTCGCCGGGGGGCGGAGCGCGATTCTGCCGTGGCATCGGTGCTCCTACTCGCGTGACGTGCTGCCGCTCGGGCCCGGGCTGGAGGATCTGCTCGAGAACGAGGGCCTTCTGCACGCGGATCTGGTCAGGGCCGGGCACACCTTGGTACTCGAGTCGGCGGCTGTCGCGCACCACCTCAATCCCTCACGCCTGCGGTCATTGCTCGTGCATGCCTGGGTCGGCGGACGCGTGTGGGGTGCAGGCCGGGCAAGCACGGGAGCTGGTCGCTCGGCCAGCGCGCAACACGAGCGGCGCTGTTCCCGATCGCGGCCGCCGTGGAGCTGCGGCTGCGTCGCGCCGATGTCCACCGTGAGCGGGCTTTGGCGGGGCTCGTGCCCGTGATCCAGCACCCCAAGGTCGACGAGGTGACAGCCCAAGTCCCAGAGCGGGTCAGTCGGGCCGTCAGCACGATCCCAGTTTCCCGGTGGTCTCAGCGTGCTGCACGTGCGACCCCGGCGGTGAGCAGATGAGCACGGCGTCCAGGCGCTCGGCGGCGAGCATCTCGTCGAGGTTGGCGTATCCCACCGCGCCGGGGGCAATCCGGCGGCGGTCAGCGACCGGATCGGCGACCGCGGTGAGCCGGATGCCCTCCAGCCCCGCCAACGCAGGGAGGTGCCCACGCTCGACGGCGAGACCACACCCGACGATGCCGAGTGCCAGCTCGCGACCTCCGACGTTCACCAGGTGCCGCAGCGCCCGACGTGGGAACGATCAGCGCTCACCCGTGGTCAGGCTATCGCACAATGCACGACGCCATGGGACGATCAAGCGGTGACCCCTCCCAGAGTCAGCGTGATCATCCCTGCCTACAAGGCGTCCCGCGGCGCATGCTCCGAGGGCGGGCTCGCAACCTGGGCACATCGATTGCCCGCGGCGAGCTGCTCGCATTCCTGGCCGCTGACACGATCCCGGCATCCGGGTGGCTCGACGAACTCGAGCGCTCCCTCGTGCCTGGCGTGGAGATGGTGGCGGGGGCGATTCTCGACGGCACCCCGAACGGAGTAGCGCGGCATGGGCCGCGGCTCGCGGCCGGGCTCGTCGCCTGGGGCCTCGGGGTGTGGCGGCCATCAGGCAACGCATGATCGCGAGCGACTCCAGAGGCTCG
>CAWFKF010000108.1:0-174611 GCA_963816005.1 uncultured Solirubrobacteraceae bacterium
ACTCGTCGGCCACGTTGATCAACCGCTCCCGTCCCGGCCGCTCCGCCATCCGGGCCAGCAGCGCGCTCATCCACGCCGTCGCGCAGGCCATCAGAATGCCGACGGCCGGGGAGTCCTTGACCGCGTGGAGGTCGAGCACGACGAGACGGCCGTCGAGATCGAGCCCGGGCGAGGTGGGGCCGTCGAACATCCCCCGGAGCGGTCCTTCACACAGGTCCTGGAGCGCGAGTGCGGCCCGTCGCGCATCGGCGGCGAGATGCTCGGGCGTCGTGCAGAGCCGCTGGGCCATGTCCGACGTCGGGTTGAACAGGATCGCCGCGATCGCCGGCAGCGTCGGCTCCTCGCGGCCTCGACTGCGCACCGTGTACAGCGCCTCGCGCAGCGCCGCGGCCTCGCTCTGCGACAGGGCGCCGCCGATCGCGGTCACCGTCACCGCGCGCAGCAGCTCCAGCTGTGCGTGCTCCTCGGGCCGCGAGGCGAGCGGATTCAGGCGCACGGCCGCGCCGGGGACGAGCGAGATCGGCCGCACGCCGACGGCTTCGCACAGCGGTCCGTACTCGCGCTTGACGTCGAGCACGAAGGCGCGGCGACCGAACAGCAGCATCCGCCACAACAGTGTCTTGACGAGCGAGCTCTTGCCCTGTCCGAGCTTGCCCAGCACGATCGCGTTGGGGTCGTCGAGGATGCCCTCGCCGTAGAGGAGCCAGGGGTCGTAACAGAACGCCCCGCCACTCGAGTCGCGCCCGATGAACGCGCCGCGACCCCCGAGGCCGCCCGCCGCGGTGAACGGATGGATGGCCTGAGCGTGCCGGGTCGTGCTGCGGTGCCCCGGGCGCTCGGCGGAGAAGGCGCGCGGCGGGCTCACGCGAGCCCCCGGCACACCGGCAGCGTGAACGTGAACGCCTCGGCCTGCTGCCCGTACATACGGTGCAGCTCGAGCCGCGCCCGTGCCGCGTGTTCGAGCATCTCCGAGCTTGCGCGGCGCAGGTCGTCGACGTCCCGGCCCGAGACGGTGACGAAGCCGCTCAGCCGGACCTCGGCGTGGCCGGCGGCGATCTCGGCCTCGCGGCGCACGGTCGCCTCCTGGGCCTGGCGCTGGCGGGCGGTCTCGGACTGCCCGAAGCGGCGGCGCAGCTCGACGTCCGCGCGCTCCCGCGTCACCGCGGCCTCCACCTCGCGCGCGGAACGTTCGGGCGCAATCGGCTCGAACGTCACGGCCACCGCGCGGACCGCGTTCGACCGTCCCAGCACCGCGTCCATGAACATCGGCGAGACCTCGGAGCGCGGCCAGCCCCCGATCCAGTACGTCGCGTGCAGCGCGCCGTCGCTGCGGTAGTGGTCCCAGCTCTCCTCGGCACCGAGCGGCCACGCATTCGCCTCGGCGAGGCCATCGCGCGCGGGGTCGGCCGTCTCCAGGGCCGCCAGCTCGGCGCGGCAGAAGGGATCGAAGGCGGTGCGCAGCGCCCGTGCGAGCTGCCCCGGGCTGAGCGCGCCGAGCACCGTGACCTCGGCGGCCTCGAGGCCGATCGCCACGCGCTCGGCTTCCTCGACCAGCGCGCGGGCTGGTGCCCCCGGGTCGCGGTCTCGCACGCGGCGCGCGTCGACCTGAACCGCGAGCAGGATCTCATGCTCCTGCGCAGCCCTGGTGGTCGTGCCGATCAGCTCCAGATAGGACTCGATCATCGGGGTTCCGCGCAGCGGCACGGTCGGATCGCGCTCGGCGGCCAGCCACCGCGCCAGCTCGTCCCCCTGGGCCGGCGCGCTTCGCTCCACCCATTGGATCCGTCGCATCGCGGCTCCGCCGGCGCTGGTGAGCACCAGGCCCCAACGCGCGAGCCGCCGCTCCTGGGCCTCGGCGTCGAGCAGCGAGAAGGCGACGACGCGGCAGGCAAGCACGGCAGTCAGCAGCCGCCCGCTCCGCTCCGACAGCGCTCCGAGTGGACGCTCCCGGTACGCGATCTCGGCGATCCGCGCTCCCTGCAGGGCGGGCGGCGGTCCCGGCGCCGGCGCGCGCAGACCCAGTGACCCGGACGGCAGGCGGCGATCCGCCGACATCCCGCGCGCGGGCAGTGGCGAGCGGAAGCGCCGGCGACGGCGGCGCGCGCGGCGCACCCCGAACAGAGCCACGACCGGCATCCATTCGACCGGAGAGCGCGACGCGACCGGCGCGAATGCGAGCGCGCCCGAGCCGGCGAGCAGCACCATCGCGACGAGTGCGCCCGGTGGCGTGGGGACTTGATCGACCACGGCGATCGCCAGCACCACGCCGACACCGAGTACCACTGCCTGCCCCGCCCGCAGCGGCCCCAGGATCCCGCGTCGCTCGAGCGGACCGAACCGGTAGGTGAGGCGCGAGCTCACGCGACGTGGTCCTCGTGCGGCTCCGGCTCCGGCTCCGGCCCAGCATCCTCGTCGCCCTCCCACGCCAGGGGCGCAGAGAAGCGCTCCGGCGTAGCCGCGAACGTCAACGTCGCGTCGGGAGCCTGCCACATCGGTTCCATGCCGGGCTGGCGCTCGCCGGACCAGGTGTCGCCGTCGCCCGGGTCGGGGACTGCCGCGGGGGTAGGCGGCGGCGCGGGAGTCGTGGGTGATCCGGGTGTGGTGGGGGATTCGGGCATGGTGGACTCGGGGGTGGTGGACTCGGGGGTGGTGGGCGATTCGGGCGTGGTGGACTCCGGCGTGGTGGGCAACTCGGGGTCGGGGACGTCGAGGCGGCCTCTGCCCGCCGGCGTGGTGCCGTCCTCCGCCGGCCCTGCCGCCGGCGTCCGGCCCGCCGGCCACCCGTCGGCACCGTCGACGCGATCGGCATCGCGACGCATCGCGGCCGTGACGTGACCGGCCCAGTCGGTCCCGGCGCCGGCCCATGCGTAGGCGCCCTCCTCAGCCGGGAGCCGGGACGCGCGCGCCTCGGCTCGCAGCGGCCCGGCGGCGCGGCTGGCCAGCTCGGTGACCGGGAGCAGACGCAACAAGGCCCACGGTGCGAACGCTCCCATCAGCACGAGCACGGCGCCGGCGAGCGCCCCGACAATGCCACTTCCACCACGCTGGCCGAGCGCCGCTCCGCCAAGCGAGAGCACGGACACGATCGCGAACTTCGCCAGGATCAGAGCCACGAGCAGCTCGATCGCTCGGGTCGCCCACACGCGCCGGGACGGCCACACCATGGCCGCGAAGGCCAGCGGGAGCATCAGCACGACGACGTACACAGCCGCCTCGCGCATCAGCAGCTCAAGCCACAGCACGAGCGCGCCGGCGGCCGCGAGCAGGCCGACGAGGAAGGCGAGGAACGGCGAGCCCTTGAACACCGCCAGCGCGCCGGCAATCCCTCCAGCCTTGACCAGGAAGCGGGTGCCGTCTCCGCCCGCCGCGCTCGCGACCACCGCCGAGAGCTGGTCGGATGCCGCCAGCAGCAACATCGTCAGCGGGGCAGCGATCCCGACCGCGACAAGCGCCAGCGGTAGATAGCCGAGTGCGGCACGAGCGAGCAGCGCCAGGTCGGCCCGAATCACGGCCTGGGCCGCGGCGGCGAACAGGAACGGCATCGTCAGCAGCGCCGCGATCCCGCCCATCCGCCAGTACGCGGAGGAGAACCAGGCGCCTCCGAGCTGCGGGCTCGTCGTCCGGCCGATCACCTTCGCCGTCTCGCCGAGGGCGAACCGGGCCCCACCCACCACCCAGGCTCCGAGCGCCGCCAGACCGACGGCCGCTCCGGCGGCTGAGCCGCCGCCGCCGAGTAGCGTCGTGACCGCGCCGCCGACGTGACCGGTGAGCAGCTTCTTGCCGGCGCTGAGCGCCTTGCCCGGTGCCTGGAGCACGGTGCAGGCCTTCCCGGCGACCCCACTCGCGAGCTTGGCCGCGCCGCAGATCGGCTTCAGTGGATTGGGCTTCGCGCCGGCCGCGGGCGCCGCCGCGCCGGCCACGCACAGGGAGGCCACGCACAGGGAGGCCACGCACAGGGAGGCGGTGCACAGGGAGGTCGCGACCGTCGGTGTCCGGAACCACATGCCCTACCTCGCCGTCGTGCCGAGGTGCTCGAAGAAGTTCACCAGCCCGGGCGCCGCGCCGACCACGAGCGCAGCGGCGCCGGAGATCAGCGCCGCCATGCGTCCCCGGGCCGCGTAGTGGTGGTTGTGGGAGTGGGACGCGACCGCCCACAGGGCAGCGCCCACGAACGCCCCGATCAGCGCGATCGCGAGCGCCCAGGCCTCGGTGCCGTTGACGAGCTGCTGGAGCACGTTGCTCCCTGGCAGAGCGGTGAGGCTCGGGTGGGCGCTGACGGTCTGACCGGCGGCGGCGAGTGGCGCGACACTGACCAGCGAAACGTGGACCATCGAGACCTCCTGAAGCAAATCGAGACTAAATTGACCTAAATGACCCTAGCAAGTATGCATTGGTCCTGCTAGCTTTATTCGCACCAACTTAGCCTCAATTAGACTCAATGGATCAGCACGCACCAGTCTCTGTGGCCGCCGATGAGCTCGAAGCTCTGTACCTGGCTCTCTCGCGCCGGCTCGAGCAGCTCGTCCGGATGGACGTTCGGGCGCCGGAGGCGGTGATCGAAGATGCCTGTCAGGTGGCGTGGATCCGGCTCGTGCGCAACGCGGACCGGGTGCGCAGGGATGCGGTGCTCTCGTGGTTGGCGACGACCGCGGTCCGGGAGGCGTACAAGCTGACCCGGCGCGAGAGCCGTGAGCTGTCCCTCGACGCGGCGCTCGAGCATGCGGACGGTCTACCGGGTGTCCCGCGCTCGCCCGGTCCCCATGAGGTGCTCGAGCAGCGCGAGCGCCTGGCTCGCCTACGAGCCCTGCCGGAGCGCCAGCAGCGTCTGCTGTGGCTACACGCGCTCGGCTACAGCTACGCCGAGATGGCCGCCCACGACGGCCTAACCCGGCGCACGGTCGAGCGCCAGCTCCTGCGGGCCAAGGGGAGGGTGCGTGGCGACGGCGGGCTGGAGCGGTAGGGGCGGGGCGCCGGAGGCCGACCTAAAGGAGGTCCAACTCGCGCTTGGTGAACCGCGGGCGTTCACCTTGCGTATAAATCCCTGAGCCCGCCCCGTGGCGCGCCCGATCAATTCGAGACATGAGCGAGCCCGCCCAATGAAGATCGCGATCGTCGGTGCCGGCGTTTCCGGCCTCGTCGCCGCCCACCTGCTCCACCGCGAACACGAGATCACCGTGTTCGAGGCCGCAGACTGGATCGGCGGACACACCCATACGGTTCCGGTGCAGACCGAGACCCGGAGCTACGAGGTGGATACCGGGTTCATCGTGATGAACGATCGCAACTACCCGAACTTCGAGCGGCTGCTGTCGAAACTGGGCGTCGCCACGCAGCCCAGCAGCATGAGCTTCAGCGTCTCCGACGGCGAGTTCGAGTACAGCTCGACCTCGCTCAACGGCCTGTTCGCGAATCGTCGCCACGTCGTCTCGCCCCGCTTCCTGCGGATGCTCGCAGACGCCCGCCGCTTCCAGCGTGAGGCGCGGGAGCTGTTGGCCCACGACGGGGAGGGTCCCTCGCTGCGCGAGTACCTCGAGCGGGGGCGCTACTCGGCGCCGTTCGTGGACAGGCTGATCGTGCCCCAGGCCGCCGCCGTGTGGTCCTCCGACCCCGAGCAGATGTGGTCCTTCCCCGCCCGCTTCCTGGTCCAGTTCTTCGCCAACCACGGCATGCTCAGCTTCCGCGACCGGCCCCGGTGGCGGACCGTGGCGGGGGGCTCGCACCGCTACGTCGAGGCCCTGATCCGGCCGTTCCGCGACCGCATTCGCGTCGCCACCCCGGTGAGGTCGGTAACGCGCGAGCCCGATCACATTCTGCTGACGCCGCAGCGCGGCGAGCCCGAGCGCTACGACCGCGTGGTGATGGCCACGCACTCCGACCAGGCACTGCGCCTGCTCGCGCACGCGACGAACCGCGAGCACGAGCTGCTCGGCTCCATCCCCTATCAGCGCAACGATGTCGTGCTCCACACCGATCGCTCGCTGCTGCCGCGCCGCCGGGCGGCGTGGGCGAGCTGGAACTACCACCTCGACGCGGGTGACGGCGCGAGCAAGGTCACCTACCACATGAACCGACTGCAGTCGCTGCCCGCCGACCGCGAGCTGTGCGTCACGCTCAACCTGACCGACCGGATCGACCCGGATGCGGTCCTCGGGCGCTGGAGCTACGAGCATCCCGTGTATACGAGCGACGGCGTCGCGGCCCAACGGCGGCGGGCGGAGATCGACGGGACCGACCGGATCCATTACTGTGGCGCCTACTGGGGTTGGGGCTTTCATGAAGACGGAGTTGTCAGCGCGATGAGGGCGTGCGAGCCGTTGGGTGGACGGTTGTGAGCCGGGCCAGCTGCATCTACGAGGGCACGGTCCGCCACCGCCGCCGGACGCCACGCGAGCACGCCTTCGACTACCGCATGTTCATGATGTACCTCGACCTGGGCGAGCTCCCGGAGCTGTTCGACCGCCACCCGCTGTGGTCGGCGCGCCGGCCGGCGCCGGCGCGCTTTCGCCGGGCCGACTACCTCGGCGACCCGAGCGTGCCGCTCGACGAATCGGTTCGCCGCCTGGTCGCCGAGCGGACCGGCGGGCGGCCGCAGGGACCCGTACGGGTGCTCACCAATCTCCGCTCCCTGGGACACTGCTTCAACCCGGTCAGTTTCTACTACTGCTTCGACGCGGCCGGGAGGAGCGTCGACTTCGTCGTCGCCGAGGTCACCAACACGCCCTGGGGGGAGCGCCACGCCTACGTCTCGCCGGCACTGAACAGCCGCCAGGGCAAAGAGCTGCACGTGTCGCCGTTCTGGGGCATGAACATGGAGTACGACTGGCGCATCGGCGAGCCCCGCGACCGCCTGCACGTGTCGATCGGGGCCGACCGCGAGGGTGAGCGAGTGTTCGACGCCACGCTCGCGCTCCGCCGGCGCGAGATCACCAATCGCTCCCTGACCGCGCTGTTGCTGTGCCACCCGCCGATGACGATGAAGGTCAGCGGCGCCATCTACGCCGAGGCGCTTCGCCTGCGGCTCAAGGGCATCCGCCCGAGCCCACATCCGAAGGCGGTGACACGATGAACAGCCGGTCCGCCCGCACGATCGTGCTCGGGATGCTGCGCAACCTCCGCGGGGGCGAGTTGCGTGTGGTCGAGTCAGGACGGCAGACCGTGCTCGGGAGGCCGTCATCCCTCGTCGCGACGGTGACGATCCGCGACCCGCGCGCGTGGAGCGCCTTCCTGCGCGGGAGCTTCGGCTTGGCCGCCTCCTACCGGGACGGCTGGTGGGACTGCGACGACCTCGTCGCGCTGACCCGGATCGCCGCCCGCAACGTCCACGGCCTCGATCGCCTGCGGGCCTGGATCGCCCCCGTGTGGCACCCGGTCCAGCGCACCGCGCGCCGCGTCCACGCACCCACGATCGGCCGCAGCCGCCGTCAGATCGCCGCGCACTACGACCTCGGCAACGACCTGTTCGCGCTGTTCCTCGACGAGACGATGAGCTACTCGGCCGGCTTCTTCGAATCGCCGAGCTCGACGCTGCACGACGCATCGGTCGCCAAGCTCGACCGGGTCTGCCGCAAGCTCGACCTCGGTCCCGACGACCACCTGCTGGAGATCGGCAGCGGCTGGGGCGGCCTCGCCGTTCACGCCGCGGAGCACTACGGCTGCCGGGTGACGACGACCACGATCTCCAATGAGCAGCACGCCCTGGCCACTGAGCGCGTCCGGGCCACGGGTCTCGAGCGCCGGGTCACGGTGCTGCTCCAGGACTATCGCGAGCTGAGTGGGACCTACGACAAGCTCGTCTCGATCGAGATGATCGAGGCGGTCGGGTGGCAGTTCTTCGACACCTACTTCCGCCGTTGCTCGGAGCTGCTCGAGCCGCACGGTGCGATGCTGCTGCAGGCGATCACGATCGACGATCGTGCGTACGAGGTCGAGAAGGGCGGTCGCAGCTTCACCAACACCCTGATCTTCCCCGGCGGCTGCCTACCGTCGCTGGAGGTGATCGACGGCTGCGTGGCGCGCGAGACCGACATGCGCCCGGTCGAGATCGAGGACATGACCCCGCACTACGTCCGCACGCTCGCCGCCTGGCGCTCGCGGTTCTCGGCCGCGTCGGCGCAAGTCGCGGAGCTCGGCTACGACGAGCGCTTCCAGCGTCTGTGGGCCTTCTACCTCTGCTACAGCCAGGGCGGGTTCGCCGAGCGTCGGATTGAGGTCGCCCAGCACCTGCTGGCCAAGCCGCGGTTCAGCGGCCACCTCCGGATCGCCGCAACGGGGCCGGCCGTCGCAGTCGAGCCCGACCGCGCTACCGAGCCCGACCGCGCTTTCGCCGCCGGCGCTCAGCCGGGCTGAGCTTCCGGGTCTTCGGCTTCGCCTTCTGGGCGCCGCCGCGCCCTGCGTTCGCGCCAACCGGGGCATGGTGCCGAATCGGCGCCCGCCGGCGCGCGTCGCGCCAGATGAAGAAGCAGATCCCACCGAGGACGGCGATCGCACCGACCCCGATCGCGAATGCGTCGGCGCTGCTGAGTCCGCCGGACGAGCTGCTGCCGGGCGTGCTGAGAACCACCGGCGGGGTGCTGGTCGTCGTCTGCACCGGCGCCGGCGATGCGGGGATCCCGGGCGTGAACGGGCTCGTCGCAGCAGCCGCGGTGGCCGCGGCCGGCGCGCCCAGCATCAGCACGACGGCGGCCAGCCAGGCTCCCCGCGTCCTCGCCATCTGGCTACCGCTCCGAGGCGAGCGGCTGCTCCATCGCGGGGGTCTGTGGCGGATCGCGATAGGGCTGCTCCGCCTCGACGTCCTCCTCGTGGTAGACGCTCTCGGCGTTGACCGCCCAAATGTCGTGATGAGTGCCGCGCAGGATGTTGTCGACCGCGCGCATCGACGTCAGCATCGAGTGGTCGGAGTTGTTGTACCGGTGCAGCCCGTTGCGGCCGACCTGGATCAGGTTGTCGATCCCGTCGAGCCACTTGCGGATCTCGACCATCCGGTCGGGGTACTCCGCGTCGTAGATCGGGTACGCCTTGTGGACGCGCACTGCGAATCCGAACTTGACCTTCTCGGCCTTGGCCAGGCCGAGCTGCTGGATCTCCCGGGTGGCGAACTTGACCAGGTCGTCGTCGGCCATGTTCCACAGCTCGTCGCCCTCGAAGCAGAAGTACTCCATCCCGATCGAGGCGTCGGTGTCGTTGGGCACCATCCACGGGCTCCAGGAGCGGAAGTTCTGAATCCGCCCGACCTGCACGCCGGGCTCATGGATGTAGATCCAGTTGTCGGGGAACAGATCCTCGCTCTCGATCACCAGCGCGACGGTGAGGAAGTCGCGATAGCGCAGTCCGCGTGCGGCATCACGGACGTCGACCGGAGCCTCGGGGTCGGCGATCCCGACCGTCGTGCGCAGGGGCAGAGACGAGATCACGTGCGACGGCGTCAGCGTCTCACCACCGGCGATCACCTCGATCACCTCGCCGTGCTCGATGTGCAGCCGCGTGACCGGTGCGTTGAGGCGCACCTCGCCACCGTGCGCGCGGATGTCGTCGGTCATCTGCTCCCACATCTGACCCGGTCCGTAGCGCGGGTAGTTGAACTCGGAGATCAGCGACTTGATCTTGTTGCCGCGGTTGCCGAAGAAGGCCGACTTGGCGGCCGAGAAGAACGACAGACCCTTGATCCGCTGCTCTGCCCACTCGGCGCGCAGCTCGGAGGTCGAGACGCCCCACACCTTCTCGGTGTAGGTCTTGAAGAACAGGTTGAACAGGCGCTTGCCGAAGCGGTTGGACACCCATTGCTCGAATGTCTCCTCGCGCCCCTTGGGCTTGATCACCGCCCAAAGGTACGAGAAGCCACAGCGCGCGAGCTCGATCGGGCCGAGCTTCTTGATCACGTCCATGCCGTCGAGCGGGTACTCGAGGAACTTCTTGTTCCAGTAGATCCGCGACTGGCGCGGACGCTTGAGGAACTCCTCCTTCATGATCTCGTGCCAGAGGTCGTCGACCTCCTTGACCTTGGTGAAGAAGCGGTGGCCGCCGAGGTCGAAGCGGTAGCCGTCGCGCACCTCGGTGCGCGCGATACCGCCGACCTGGTCGGTGGACTCGAGCACGATCACGGGCTTGCCCTGCTTGGCCAGCAGGTAGCCGGCCGTCAGCCCAGCCGGTCCGCCTCCGAGCACGACGACGGGTCGGTCGGATCTGATGTCGGGGGCGGGAGCGGCCGCGGAGGCCGGAGCGGGGCGCACGCGGTCGCCGGGGCTGGGTGTGTCTGTCATGTTCAGGAGACCTTCCGATAGAGCACGGCGCTGTCACCCACGCAGCACGCGCCGCGATAGGAATGAGGGGCCCAGGCAACTGGCTTCAGGCTCGGGTCGGCGGAGAGCAACGCCCCCCACTGAGCCGATCGCCGGCGCACAAGCTGAGTCCAGGTCGCCTGCCAGCTCTGGGCGCCCTCGGTGAGCGGACGCACGAACAGGAGCTGCTGGCCCAGCTTGAGACTAGCAACGAGGGGCGTGAGTGTGGCGCGCGGATCGGCGTTCTCGATCCGCTTCAACGCGTCCACCCAATTGGCCGACTGGGGGTCCTTGGTCGGCCCGGTGGGATCGGCGTAGCGCAGGCCGCCGGGGAGGTAGTAGTAGGCCAGTGGCACCTGCTCGGGCTGGCCGACGACGACGAGGTCGCCCTGGTGCATGAGGGGCGCCATCTCGCCGCCGACGTCGCGCATGTCGCTCTTGTACTTGGCCGTGTAGGAGGAGGGGTTGGCCCAGAAGATGACGCACAGCAGGAGCGCGACCAGACCGACGCCGCGGGCGCGCGCCAGCCCGATCGCGAACAGCAGCAGGAAGCTGGCGAGGATCGGGGCGAAGTAGCGGTACTGCCAGGCGGGCGAGAACCGGGAGACGATCCAGCCGAACCCGAGCGTGCCCACCGGCAGCAGGATCAGCACCCACATCGTGAGCGCCTCGCGGCTGCGCCGGTGCGCGCGACTGAAGAACGCGCTCAGCCCGATCGCCGACCCGAGCACGAGCGCGGCGGTGGCGCGGTCGCCGCCCATCAGGTTGCGGGAGATCTGGACCGGGGCGCCGAAGTTGGGGGTCGGGTCCCACGGGGACCCGGTGTGGGCGGCCTGATAGAGCAGCGTCGGCAGCCACGGCAGGAACAGCACCGCGGCGGCGCCGAACGACAGCACCGCGTCACGCAGCACGGCCTTCGGCTCCTCGCTCAGGCGCAGCACCGGGATCAGCGCGACGGCCGCCCCGACGCCGAAGAAGATGCCCCAGGAGTGGGTGTAGAGCATCACCGCCTGGGCGGCGGCGAACAGGACCAGATAGCCCCGTCGCCGGTACACGAAGCCCTGGATGAACCCCTGCGCGGCCAGCAGTCCGAGCAGCGCCATCAGCGTGTACATGCGCGTCTCCTGCGCATACGCGGTCAGGAACGGGTTGAGCGCGAACAGCACCGCCGCGATCAGTCCGGCACGGCGACCAGCGAGGCTCCACGCGACCCACGTGGCGACGGGGATGCTGAGCAGCGCAAAGACGAGCGAGAGCGCGTGCGTTTGAGCTTCACTGGATCCGAACACGCTCATCCAGACATGCAGCAGCATGTAGTAGAGCGGGGGCGAGCCGTCGTGGTGGAGCACGCCCGGGATCGCGGTCAGCGATCGCGACGAGATGCCGACCGACAGGGCCTCGTCCATCCAGAACTGACCGCTGATGATGCGCGTGCGGATGAACAGCGACAGGGCGCTGAGCAGCACGAGCACGCCGGTCGTGAGAAGCCACGGCGGGACCCGCTCGAGCCAGCGGGGCTCGTGCACGTCGAAGTTCGGAACGGAGCGCGGAGGGGCGGCGACGGTGGTGGCCATTGGGGAGGTCAGGTTACCGGCAGGTCGAGAAGATCTTGAACGTAGGCGTCGCCGCCACGCGGGTGTACGCGGCGTTGCGCGGAAGCAGCGGCAACAGCGCCGCATGGCGGGTGGCGCGGGCCTGCAGGATCACGTTGGGAGCGGGGGGCAGCGGCGCCCCGCGGGGCGTGCCCGCCGGCGGCCCCTCGATGCGGAGTGTGTGCACGCCCAGCGTCCAGGCCACCATCGGCACCTGGAAGCCCTCGGTCATCACCGTGCCGCAGCGCAGCAGCTTGGCCCCCCCGCCCGCCTCGGCCACGGCCTTGGTCAGGTCGGAGCGCAGCCGCGCCTGGTAGGCCAGCGACTTGTGCGTCGCGGGCAGGTCGACGACGTTGGCGCCGATCCACGAGGGGACGAACATGAACGCGAGGGCGAGCACCGCCACTGCCGAGACCGCCGCCACGGCGGGCTTCGCCAGGCGCGACAGCAGGCTGCCGAAGATCTGGGCCGCCCAGCCCCAGCCGACGCCTCCGACGACGCACACCAGCGCCGCACCGAGCACCAGGTAGCGATTGTTGCCCGAGAACCCGGCCTGGGTCATGATCGCGATCAGCACGAGCCAGGCGATCCCGAGCACGCCGAGCGCAAGCACCGCGACGTTGTGACGCTGGGGCTCGTCGCCCGAGCCGCCGCTACGGATCCGCCATAGACCCCAGGCGGCCAGCGCCATTGCGAACGCGGCCGCCGCCTTGATCCGGAGCAGGATCAGCGGCCAGGCGTGGTCCTTGAGCTCGGCGCAGAACGGGCAACTGGCGAATGCCGGGCTGTTGGAGCGCGGGTGCTGCGCCCGGTTGACGCCGCGGAAGAAGTGGCCGGAGCCCCACAGCTCGGGCAGGAACCAGAGCACCGGGATGGCCGCGAACAGACCGATGACGAGCTTGCGCGCGCCGGGGTCGGTCCAGAACAGGTACAGCCCGTAGAGGCCCCAGAAGGGCCAGATCTCGGGCCGGTCGAGTGCCGCGGCAAAGGCGACGGCAAAGGCTTGGCGGCGCTTGCCGTCGAGATGGCGGTCGATCGCGATCAGCACGATTGCGGCCATCAAGCCCTCCGAGTAGCCGAGCGCGTTGTCGTTGACGAAGCCGCCGGCGGACACGAGCCCAAGCGCGGCGATCGTTGCCGCCAGCAGCCCCGGCGCCAGCTCGCCGGCGCGGGCGAGGCCGGTGGCGCGCTCGGCCGCTGCGCTGCCGGCGCGGATCCGGTGGGTCAGCCGCAGAGCGAGCTTGAACGTCATCGCGACGGCCATCAGCGCGCCCGTGCGGGCGATCACCAGCCACATGTCCGGGGCGGCCTTGCCGAACGGCGCGAACAGCGTCGTGAAGATCACCGGCAGCGGCTTCCACGACGGGCCACCGGTCGTCTGCAGGTTGAGGTGGACGATCTCCCGGCCCCAGATGATCCAGGCCCACGGGTCGTAGCTCGGCGTCGAGGGGATCAGCAGCGAGAACGCGCAGATCACGAGGCCGACAGCGGCCAGCGCGAAGTACAGGCGGCCGCCGGCGAGCCGCCCGGCCAGCGTGGGGGTGCCGGCGTGGCCCGAACGGTGGGACGTCGGAGCCGTCGCGACCTCTGTTGCTGGGAGGGCCATCGGCGTCTCTACGCTTCCGTCCTCAGCGGGAACGGAAGCAGGCGACTGGTGGCGAGGAGGTGTCCGAACACGGTTCTGGGCGCTGCCGGCACGGGGCCGGCGAGATGTTGTCCTGCGAAGCCGTGGCCGAGCGCACGGGCGGCGAGCGCACGCTGGCTCGCGCATGCGCGAGCGTGAGGCGCCATTCTAGAGCGCCCCCCGACAGCGGCGCGGGCGTTCGAGAGGGCACTACACGCTCAGGGTGTCACAGTTACACGCCGGTCGCGTTGCCGTGGCGCCCAGGCGCCGCCTCGGTACCCGCCTCCGGCGCCGGCGTGGCGCTGCCTCAGGCGCCGCCGACCCGGCGCTTTAGGGCCACGATCCGCTGGTAGGAGGCGGTCGCCGCGGTGCGACCGAGGCGACCGTCGGCGAGGTCGCGCTCGAGGCCCGTGAGCTCACCCGGCGCTGAGTCGGTGAACAGCAGAATGTCGGCTCCGGCCCGTGCGGCGAGCCGTCCGGCGGTGATCTCGTCGTGGCCCGTGGGCGTGCCGAGCGCGTCGGTGATCGTCACGCCGCGGAATCCGAGCCGGCCGCGGAGCAGTCCCTGCGCGATCGGGCGCGAGAGCGCAGCGGGCGCGCCGGTGGGGTCGTAGGCCTTGAAGCCCGCGGTGGAGAGCATGACGGCGTCGAGCCGAGCGGGATCGCGGCCTGATAGGGCATCAGCGCTCCCCGCAGCTGCGCCGCGGTCGGGTGCAGCTCGTCGAGCTTGAAGTCGGTGTCCACGCCGGCCGAGCCCACCCCCGGGAAGTGCTTCGCCGTCGCGGCGACGCGCTGGGACTGGAGCCCGAGCGCGAACGCCGGCGCGTACCGCGCCACGGCGCGTGGACTGAACGAGAACGCACGTCCCTGCAGCCAGATGAACGCGCCCTGGAAGGTGGGCACATCCGATACCGGGGCCAGGTCCATGTTGATCCCCAGGCCCTTGAGGTAGTGCCCCGTCGCGCGCCCCTCACGGGTGGCGACGGTCGTGCTGCCGGTCGCGGCGATCTGCGGCGGCGATAGATCGGGTGGGCCGCCGGGCAAGCGCTTGACCGCGCCGCCCTCCTGGTCGACAGCGATCAGCAGCGGCGGGTTGCCGCCCTGGCGAGCGGCCTGCTGGAGCGCTCCGATCAGCCCCTCGAGCTGGCTGCGCGAGACGATGTTGGCCGCAAACAGGATCACGGCGCCGAGCTGGCCGCGGCGGACCTGGGTCAACAGCGCGCTGTCGGCGCTGGTGCCGTTCAGCCCGACCATGATCCGCTGCCCGAGGAGCTTGGCGTCGGCGGCGGAGACCGTGGTCGTCGTGGTTATCGCGACGCGCGCCGGCCTGACGGGAGCTGTCCGCGCGAGCGTCGCACGGTGCGTCACGGGCGCCCCGGTTGCCGTCAGCATCAGCGCGAGGACGGCGACGAGCCCGGCCACGGGCTACCCCTGGACGCCGACGGCGAGACAGTCCTCGACCTTCGTCAGCTCGCCGTCCGAGGACTGGTTCGGGTACAGCACCGCGCTGCCGATCACCTCGGCGCCCTGGATCTGCCCGGAGATCTGCGCCTGCTGCGCCGCTCCGGGCGTGGGCAGGAACTGGATCGTCGGGCCGGCCGGCGGCGAGCCGACCTGCACGCCGGTCTGCCCGACCTCCACCACCGGGAGTCCGTCGTCGCGCATACACGTCACGTGGGTCGTGCGGGGGTCGTCGATCTGCCCGCGGCCGTACGGGGGTCGTGGCGTCGCGACGGAGCCGGCCTCGGGCTTCGCCGAGCTGCCGCATCCCGCCAGGACGACCGCGGCCAGCCCGCACGCCGCTGCGATCTTCACAGAGGACATCCGGCCAGAGGGTAGAGGATCGGCGCTGGTTGTCGCGGGAGATCCTGGTCTAGACTCCTCGCCCGATGATCGCGTTCGCCGCCCTCAGCGGGCCGCTCCCGAAGGCGGGCGTGATCGTGGTCGCGGCACTCGCGGCGCTGGCGTTGACCGCCGGCACGGCGAAGCTTCGCGCGTGGGCGATGGCCGGCGCGCTCGTCCTGGCCCCGATCCTGCTGGTGGCCGACATCTGGAGCTCGCCGCAGCTACGCCTGGTCCACCGCCACCCGCTGCCCGCCGCGATCGGCGCAGTCGTGGCGCTGGCCCTGCTCTCGGCGCTCGCGGTCCTGATCGCCCGGCGCCCGCCGGTGCTCGCGGTGCTGGCGGTGGCCGCGCTCCCGTTCCGGATCCCGATCCAGGCCGGCGGGACCACGTCGAACCTGCTCGTGCCGCTGTATCTCGTCGTGGCCGCGGGCTCGCTGGCCTACATCGTCCCCGCGGTGCGTGTGGTCGACGATCCCGACGAGGGCCGTCAGCCCGGCTGGGTGCAGCGTCTGCTGGCCCTGTACATCGTCGTCTACGCCGTGCAGTCGGTCTACTCGACGGACTTCGAGAAGGCGCTGCAGCAGATGGTCTTCTTCTACGTGCCGTTCGCGCTGCTGTTCGTCCTGCTGACCCAGCTCGACTGGACGCCCCGCCTGATCAAGCTCTGCTTCACGCTGGTGGTCGCGCTCGCGGTCGTGTTCGCGGCGATCGGGTTCGTGGAGTACTCGACCAAGACGATCTTCCTCAATCCCAAGCTGGTCGTCGCCAACGATCTGCACACGTACTTCACCGTCAACTCGGTGTTCTTCGATCCCGACATCTTCGGGCGCTTCCTGGCGCTGGTGATGATCGGTCTCGCCGTCGTGCTGTTGTACGACCGGGCCCCGGATTCCGCGACGCGGATCAAGCAGGTGCTCGGCGTCAGCGTGGTGCTGGCGATCCTGTGGGGCGGTCTGGTCCTGACGCTGTCGCGCTCGAGCCTGGGTGCGCTGCTCATCGGCCTCGCCACCCTCGCGGCCTTGCGCTGGCGGGTCACGCGGACGCTGTGGGTGGTCATCGCGGTGATCGCGGTCGGCGCCGCCGCCGTGGCGATCTCACCGAAGACGTTCGGGCTCAACCAAGGCCTGAACGGCGCCTCCAGCGGGCGGGCCGACCTCGTCACCGGCGGCTCCGATCTGTTCGCCGCGCGGCCGGTGTGGGGCTATGGGTCGGGATCATTCGTGAACGAGTACCGGCGCCGGCATCCGAGCAGCTCGCAGACGCTGTCGGCGTCGCACACGATCCCGATCACGATCGCCGCCGAGCAGGGCGTGATCGGCGAGCTCGTCTATCTGGCGCTGGTGATCGTCGCCGTCGTGGCGCTGCTGCGGGGCGCGCGCTCGCACCCCGCTCGGGCCGGGATCGCCGCCGCGTTCCTGGCCTTGATCCTGCACACGCTGCTGTACGCCGACTTCCTCGAGGATCCGGTCACGTGGGTGCTGCTCGCGGTCGGGGTCGCGCTCGCCTCGGGGGCACCGGCGCCGAAGTCGGACGCCGCGACCGCGCTGGCCGCGACCGCCGTGGCCGCCTAAGCCCCGGATCCCGTCGCCCCGCTCGCCCGTCGCGCGCCTAGCCGAGCGTCTGCGCCGCGCCGACGTCGACCTCGGCCGTCCACCCGTCGATCGCCACCTCGGTGGCCGGCATCCCCGGCTGGGCCTCGTCGAGCAACGCGTCCGTGCTCGCCCCGAGCGGGCAGAGATGGATCAAGAGCAGCCGCGCCGCCCCGGCGTCGGCGGCTACGGTCGCGGCGTCGGCCGCGGCGGTGTGGATATCGGGATTGCGCGGGTGCCCGGACGTGAACCAGGCCTCGTGCGCGAGCGTCGCGCAGCCGGCGGCGAACGGCGCCGATCCGGGATCGTAGGCCGTATCGGTCACCCACGCCAGCGCATCGCCGAAGCGCAGGCCGAAGGTGGGGGCCGAGTGGCGGGTCTGGGCGCGCGTGGCGATCCTGATCCCCGACAGCTCGAGCTCACCCTCCGGCAGGTCCCGGACCTCGATTCGCTGGGCTTCGAGCGGCACGGGGTGAAACGGCTCGTGAGAGAGCCGGTCGAGGATGTCCTGTGTGCGCGTCCCGTACAGCGCGGCGCCCGGTCCCCAGATCGTCGTCTCGGGACAGCGGTCGAGTGCCGGCAGGTAGGCCAGCCCGCAGATGTGGTCGAGATGGAAATGGGTCAGCAGGAGGTCGAGCCGCTGCACGCCGTCGAGCAGGTCATGGCGCTCGGCGAGCCGTCCGACGCCAGTGCCCGCATCGATCATGATCGCGTGCTCGTCCTGGCGCAGCAGCGCGGACGCCGTATGCCGTCCGTGGGCCGGAAACCAGCCCCCTCCACCGAGGATCGTGAGCGAACTGGTCATCGATGGGGGAGGTTATTACCAGCCACACCGTCTCGGGAGCGGACCTCGTCACACACCGCCCGATCGGCGTGTTGACCAGCTGTGGACCGTAGCTTTGGTCAGCCCGGCCGCGTCGCGGTTGTCAGACCGCCCCCGGCCGTGGCTCTGCGGACCAGTGACGGCACCAGGATCCGCACTGCCGCTGCCACCCAGTACGGGCGCGGGACGTAGCGCTCGGCCGTGCCCCCCGGGCCGGCTTCGAGGATCGCCTCGGCGACGACCTCGGGTCGCGAGACCAGCCAGCGCGTGCTCGCCTTGGCCTTGAGCTCCGTCGCCGGGAAGCCCTCGGTCTCGACGAAGCCCGGCAGCACCAGTCCGACGTGCACGCCGTGCGGGCGCTCCTCGCCGTACAGCGCGTCGCTCCAGCCGGCGAGCGCGAACTTGCTTGCCGAGTAGGCGCCCGACGCCGGTCGCGACACACGCGCCGCGGTGCTCGCCACGTTGACGATGGAGATGCGCGGGCTTGCGCCCGCGTTGTTGGGAGCGCCGGCGGTCTCCCGTAGCAGCGGCAGCAGAGCCTCGGTCATCCGCACCGGCGCCTCGAAGTTCAGCTCCATGTGGCGGCGCACGTTCTCCCAGCCCGTGTCGGCGAACGTCCCGCGCCAGGCAGCGCCGGCGTTGTTGACCAGCAGGTGCAGCACGCCGTGCTCGCGGCGCACGACGTCCGCGACGCGGGCGGGAGCGTCCGACGCGGTGACGTCGAGCGCCACGACGGTCGCGCCGCCGAGCTCGCCGGCCAACGTCTGCAGGCGCTCCTCGCGGCGGGCGACGAGCACGAGCTGCCATCCGTCTCGGGCCAGCCGTCGTGCGGTCGCCTTGCCGATCCCGGCCGACGCTCCCGTGACGACGGCCACGCGCGAATCTGCCGATCCCGTTGCCATGAGCGGCAAGCCTACTCAACCGAACCCGGGCGGATACCGTTGCTCCCGCTGTGAGCAAGAGCACGATTGCCCTGATCACAATCCCGTTCTTCACGGGCGTGATCGGCTATGTCACCAACTGGACGGGCGTCCTGATGCTGTTCTACCCGGTCCACTTCCGGGGCTTGCGCTCCAACACCCTCGAGCGGCTCGCGCGACTGCTGCCGCGCAGGATCCAGCAGATCCCCGGCGTGATGATCGGCGGCATCGGGTGGCAGGGGATCGTGCCCTCGCGGGCGGCCAAGATGGGCAGCCTCGCGGTCGACAGCGGGATCGCCAAGCTCGGCACGCCGAGCGAGTTCTGGCACCAGTTCGAGCCCGACAAGATGGCGGACCAGATCGTCGAGACCACGCGCGACGACATGCGCGCGACCGTCGATCGGATCATGGGGCGTGAGCATCCGCGCCTGTGGGCCGAGCTGCCGCCGGCGGTCAAGGAGATGGTGCACGCTCGCGTGCAGCAGCAGATGCCCGGGATCGTCCACGAGCTGACCGACCAGATCGGCAGCAACATCGATCAGCTGGTGGACGTGAAGCTGATGGTGATCAGGCGCTTCGAGGCCCAGCCCGACCTGGCCAACCGAATCTTCCTCGACATGGGCCAGAAGGAGCTCGAGTTCATCCAGAACTTCGGCTTCTTCTTCGGCTTCGCGCTCGGGATCCCGGTGGCGCTGCTCACGCACTTCGTCACCTACTGGTGGCTGCTGCCGATCCTCGGGGTGATCGTCGGGTACGTCACCAACTGGCTCGCCCTGTGGATGATCTACGAGCCGCCCGACCCGCACCGGGTCGGTCCGTTCCTGATTCAGGGGCTGTTCGTGCGACGCCAGCCGGAGGTGGCCGACGTGTATGCGCGGATCGTGGCCGACGAGATCCTGACGATGCGGAACTTCGGCCGGGAGCTGCTCAACGGCCCGCGCGCCGACCGCACCCGTCAGCTGATCGAGGTCGCGATGGAGCCGGCTATCGATCGCGCCACCGGGCCCGCACGCGGCGCCGTCCGGGTCGCCCTCGGGACCAAGGAGTACGACCGGATCTCGAAGTCGTTCGCCGCCGAGCCCGCCGATCGCATGATGAACCCCCTCGGCGACCCCGACTTCAACCGCGACCGCAGCGCCTCGATGCGTAAGCTGATCGGTGATCGTATGCGGGCGATGAAGCACCGAGATTTCGCCGACTTGCTGCACACGGCGACCAAGCAGGACGAATGGCTGCTCCTGCTGCACGGCGCCGTGCTCGGATTCGGCGCCGGACTGATACATCTGGCGATCTTCGGATGAGCGAGAACGGCCACGACCCGATCGGCGCCGGAGGCGTCGATCCGCCGTCCCCGCCGCAGGTCCACGGCGCCGAGCTGGAGCCGTCGAGCGGCGTCGTCGAGGCGCTGCCCGGCCTGGCCCGCCTCGCGGCCGGCGCCTGGATCCGCACCGCCGCCTGGGGTGTGGGCAAGTCGCTCGCGCTCGGTGCCCGGGTGGCTCGAGCCGCCACCTCGCCCGACCAGTCGGTCAGGCTCGCCGGCGACTTCGCCTCCGGCATGCGCGACTACGCGCGCGAGCTGCTCGGCATCTCCGACCTCGACGAGCGGGTGCGCCAGCTGGCCGGCCCCGCGCGACCCGGGGTGCGCCCGCGCCCACCGGCCCGCAACGGCAGCGATCAGACGGACATCGCCCTGCGCGAACAAGGCGCCGAGCTCCTGCGGCAGTCGGCCGATGTGACGGTGCAAGACGGAGCGCATCCGGCCTACGCGCGGATCCTCTCCGAGCTCGCTCCCGACGAGGGCCGCGTCCTGCGCATGCTGGCCACCGAGGGCCCGCAGCCATCGATCGACGTCCGCTCGGCGAACCTGATCGGCGTCGGCTCCCAGCTCGTCGCCCAGGGCCTCAACATGATCGGCGCCCAGGCCGGCTGCCGCTACGTCGACCGCGTCCCCGCCTACCTCAACAACCTCTTCCGCCTCGGCCTGATCTGGTTCTCCCACGACCCGGTCCAGGACCCGATGCGCTACCAGGTGATCGAAGCCCAGCCCGACGCGATGCAGGCGATCAAGAGCGCCGGCCGCGCGAAGACCGTCCGTCGCTCGGTGCACCTGACCCCGTTCGGCAAGGACTTCTGCGATGTGTGCCTGCCGTTGGATACGGCGGAGATCGAGTTATTGACCGAGTAGGTGGTGGGATGCGTGCCGGAATCGGTTCAGGCTGCCGGCTGCCCGGAGCTGAGCTCGCGCGGCAGCGCCAGGTCGCTGCTGGCGCCGGCGAGCGCGCCGCCGGGACAGTCCGCGCAGGCGACGCGGCGGCGCTGGTTCTGAATCCCGCCGAGCGCGAACACGCCGCCGAGGAGCGCCAGTCCGGCTCCGATCAGCATCGCCACCCGGAACGACTCCACCGAGGCGTCCACCAGCGCCGCGTGCACCTCCTGGCGCGCCGGGCCGCTGACCCCGGACGCATCGATCACCAGTGGGCGGGTGCGGGCGCCGGCGACGGCGGAGCGCGCCTGCGGTGGGAGCGGCCGGCCGGCGAGGTCCTGGTCGAGCCGGCTCTGGAAGCTCGCCGTCACGACCGCTCCGAGGGCGGCGATCGCGAGCAGTCCGGCGACGCGGGCGACGGCGTTGTTGATCCCGCTCGCCACACCCGAGTGCCCGGGCTCGACGGCGCCGAGCACGGTCGCGGTGAGCGGCGCGACGGTCATCGCCATGCCGAGCCCGAACACGATGATGCCCGGGAGCACCGCGCTGACATAGTCCGCGCTCGCGGTCATGCGCGTCAGCAACAGCAGGCCCGCGCCGGCGATCACTGGTCCGGCGCCCATGAACAGACGCGGCCCGAAGCGGTCGGCGAGCGCCCCGAACCGCTTCGAGAGCGCGAAGATCAGGATCGTGATCGGCAGCAGTGCCAGACCCGCCTGCAGCGCCGTGTAGCCGCCGACCTGCTGGATGAACAGGACCACGAAGAAGGTGGCCACGCTCAGGCCCGAGTAGAGCAGCAGCGTGGTCACGTTGCCGACGGTGAAGTTGCGCGAGCGGAACAGCCCCAGCGGCATCATCGGCTCCGGCGTAAGGCGCTCCCAGAACACGAACGCGATCAACAGCAGGATGCCCCCGATCAGCGGGATGACCACGGTCGGATCACTCCAGCCGAAGCGTCCCTGCTCGATCAGCGCGAACACCGGGCCGCCGAGGCCGAACGCGGCCAGGATCGCGCCGGGCCAGTCGACGTGGCCCCCGGTCGGCCGGTCGGCGGGAAGCGCGCGCAGCAGGTACAGCGTGATCGAGACGGGCAGCACGTTGATGGCGAAGATCCATCGCCACGAGGCGAGCTGGATCAGGGCACCGCCGCCGAGCGGGCCGACGACGGTGGCGATCCCGGTCCACGCGGTCCAGGAGCCGATCGCGGTGGCCCGCTCGCCCTCAGCGAAGGTGTCCATGATCAGCGCCAGCGTGCTCGGGACCAGCAGCGCGCCGGCGATCCCCTGGATCGCCCGCGCGCCGATCAGGAACGTGCTGCTCGGCGCGATCGCGCACAGCAACGAGCAGGCCCCGAACGCCGCCAGGCCGGCGGCGAACACGCGCCGGCGCCCGAGCACATCGCCGAGCGAGCCGCCGACCAGCAACAGCGAGGAGAGCGTCAGCAGGTAGGCCTCGACGACCCATTGCTGCGACGCGAGGCCGCCGTGCAGGCCGGCGCGGATCGCCGGCAGCGCAACGTTGACGACCGTCGCGTCGAGGAACACGACCGCCGAGCCGAGGATGCAGGCGATCAGGACCAGCCGCTTGTTGGGGGCGGAGGACAGGAGCTAGCCGGTCCCCTCCGAGAAGACGGCGTTCGACTCGTAGCCGTCGAACGAGACGCTGCGTTGGAACGGCAGCTGCGTCTTGACGATCACGCAGTAGGTGTGGCGGTGATCGACACTGACCACGCAGGTTCGGTAGATCGCTCCGGGCTCGATCGTGACCGTGCTCACGTACCCGAGGTTGCGGCGGAACTCGGCCGGGGCGCGGTCGCCGATCCAGGCCTGGGCGCGGGCGATCGCGTCCTGCATCGCCCGGCGATGGGCGACCACTGTGCTGTGATGCATGAGCCCGGCGGTCAGCAGGACGACGGCGACGGCGGCGACGAGCGCGGTTCCGGCGTAGTCGCGGGCGACCACCGCCGGCAGGTCGCCGCGCGCGCGGCGCACGAGCGCGCCCAGCGGCCGGGACAGCAGCACGATCACGAGCAGGTTGATCACGATCGCCGCGATCAGCGCTCCGAGCAGTCGCTGGGTCTCGCCCGAGGCGGGCAGGAGGTGGCCGACGATCGCGTCGAGCACGGTGAAGGCCGCGAACGCAGGCCACATCCAGGCGCCCCGGCGACGCCATCGCACGCGGTTCAGCCAGGCTTCCTCCACGCTCCACAGGGTAAGGCGGGACCCCTGCAGGCGTCGATGCCCGTCGCTTGGGGTAAGCTCGCCGAGTGCCCCATCGGCGGGTCCGACCGGAGATCCCGGGCGGGCCCGGGAAGCGGGTCCGGACGGAGATCCCGATTCGGGCCCACGGAGGAAAGGGAAGCGCGCGATGGCGACCGAGACAGCGCAGCAGGCGCAGGCCGGAGGCGGCTACCTGCTGCCCGAGGACCGTATCGCCCTGCTGCGGGCGATGCTCCTGATGCGCGGCCTGGAGGAGCGCGCGATGAGCCTGTACCGGCAGGGGAAGGTCCCCGGCTCGTTCTACGACGGATTCGGGCAGGAGGCGGTGTCTGCGGGCGCGGCGTTCGCGATGGCGCCGCAGGACCGCCTGTGCATCCTGCACCGCGACCTGGCCGCGCACGTGATCCGCGGCGTCGCGCCGGCGCGGATCCTCGCCCAGTACCTCGGGCGCGAGGCCGGCGTGACCCGGGGCCGGGACGGCAACGTGCACTTCGGGGACCGACGGCTGGGCTGCGTCGGGATGGTCTCGATGCTCCCCGACATGATGCTCGTCGCCACCGGCATGGCAATGGCGTTCAAGCTTCGCGGCGAGGCCCGCTGCGCGATCACGTGGTTCGGTGACGGCTCCACCTCGCGCGGTGATTTCCACGAAGCGATGAACTGGGCCGGGGTGCAGAAGCTGCCGGTCGTGTTCGTGCTCGAGAACAACCAGTACGCGTACTCGACCCCGACCGACAAGCAGTTCGCGGTCGACCCGGTCGAGCGGGCCGCGGCCTACGGCTTCGCCGGGGTGACCGTGGACGGCAACGACGCCGAGGCCATGTTCGAGGCCGCCCGCGCGGCCCGTGAGCGGGCCGTATCCGGTGCCGGTCCCACCCTGATCGAGGCCGAGACCATGCGCATGCACGGCCACGCCGCTCACGACGACATGAAGTACGTGCCCAAGGAACAGGTGGAGGAGTGGCGTAAGCGCGACCCGATCGAGCGCCAGGAGGCTCGGGCCAAGGCGGACGGCGCCGATGTCGAGGAGATCCGCGCCGCGGTCAAGACGGAGATCGACGCGGCCACCGAGGAGGCTCTGGCGTCGCCGATGCCCGACCCGGCCAGCGCCACCGAGGGCGTCTTCTGCGAGGGCGAGCCCGAGCCGCTCGGTGACGGCCTGGCGCCCTGGAGCGGGTTCGCGGCGCGGCGCGGAGAGGCGGCCTCCTGATGCCCACGCTCACCTATCTGCAGGCGATCTCCGCGGCGCTCCGCGACGAGTTGCGCGCCGATGACCGGGTGCTGGTCATGGGCGAGGACATCGGCGTCTTCGGCGGCGCGTTCAAGGTCACCGCCGGGTTCGTCGAGGAGTTCGGCGCCGACCGGGTGATGGACACGCCGCTGGCGGAGTCGGCGATCATCGGCGCCGCCGTCGGCGCGGCCGTGGTCGGCATGCGCCCCGTGTGCGAGATGCAGTTCGCCGACTTCATCTCGTGCGGCTTCGACCAGCTCGTCAACGTGGCCGCGAAGATGTATTACCGCCAGGGACTCGCCGTGCCGATCACGGTGCGCCTGCCGTCGGGCGGGGGCTTCTCCGGTGGCCCCTTCCACTCCCAGAACCCCGAGGCATGGTTCATGCAGTCGCCGGGCATCAAGGTGCTCGCCCCGGCCACCGCCGAGGACGCCAAGGGCCTCCTCCACGCCGCCATCCGCGACCCGAACCCGGTCTGCTTCATGGAGCACAAGCACCTGTATCGCCGGATCAAGGGCGAGGTCCCGGAGGGCGTCTACGAGACCTCGATGACTGCGCGCGTCGCGCGGGAGGGATCGGATCTGGTCGTGATCGCCTACGGGGCGATGGTGCACGTCGCGCTCGAGGCGACCGAGGACCTCGACGGCGCCTCGGTGCAGGTGCTCGACCTACGCTCCCTGGTCCCGCTCGACATCGAGGCGATTCTGGCCGCGGTCGCCCAATGCTCGAAGGTCGTGATCCTCGACGAGGCCAACTCCACCTGCGCCGCCGGCGCCCAGGTGGCCGCCCTGATTGCCGAGCGCGGCTTCGAGGACCTCGACGGTCCCGTCGTCCGGGTGTCGACGCCAGATGTCCCGATCCCCTTCTCGCCGCCCCTGGAGCAGGCCGTGCTCCCGAGCGTCGAGCGCGTCAAGGAGGCCTGCCGTGAGCTCCTCGCGTACTGAGCTCGTCGACGTGACGATGCCGCAGATGGGCGTGTCCGTGGCCGAGGGCACGGTCGTACAGTGGCGCAAGCAGGTGGGCGATCGGATCCAGGCCGACGAGACGATCTGCGAGATCTCGACCGACAAGATCGACACCGAGGTGCCGGCGCCGGCCGGCGGCGTCGTGGCCGAGATCCTGGTGCCGCTGGAGGCCACGGTCGAGGTCGGGGTGGTACTGGCGCGGATCGCGCCGGAGGGCGCCGTGGAGGACAACGGTGCCGGTGGGGCTGCGGCCGCGTCGAACGGCGCTCCGGCACCGGCAGCGTCGAACGGCACGACGGGCGCGCCACGGCGCTACTCGCCCGTGGTGCAGCGCATCGCGGCCGCCCACGGAGTCGACCTCGGACGAGTCACCGGCACCGGGCGCGGCGGCCGCGTGCGCAAGCAGGACGTGCTGGCCTTCGTCGAGGCCGAGGGCGGGACCGAGGGCGCGACCGAGACCGCCCCGGAGCCACCGCT
The DNA here is from genome assembly GCA_963816005.1 of uncultured Solirubrobacteraceae bacterium. Classification (GTDB taxonomy): domain Bacteria; phylum Actinomycetota; class Thermoleophilia; order Solirubrobacterales; family Solirubrobacteraceae; genus Palsa-465. The sequence continues at coordinate 25,763 of CAWFKF010000108.1, forward strand.
GCACATCGAGAGCCCGTACCGCCCCGATCCTCGACCGGTGGCCGGTGGCGGCCAGCTCTCGCGGATGCGGCGCCAGATCGGGGAGCGCATGAAGCGCTCACTCGACACCGCGGCGCACTGCACGACGTGGATCGAGGTCGACATGAGCGCCGTCGAGGCCGCGCGAGCGCCGCTCGACCTGACCGCGCTGGCGTTCGTCGCCCGCGCAACGACCTTGGCGCTGCGCGAGCACCCGTCGCTCAACGCGTGGCTCGAGGGTGAGAGCTACATCCGGCACGACGCGGTGAACCTCGGGATCGCCGTCTCGCTCGGCGAGAACGGCCTCATTGTTCCGGTGCTCAAGGACGCCCACGAGCTCTCGGTGGAGGGCCTCGGGGCGCGGATCAGGGACCTCGCGCGTCGGGCGCGCGCGGGTGGGCTGAGCCCCGATGAGGTCAGGGAGGGGACGTTCACGATCACCAACCCGGGCCAGTACGGCACGATCATGGCCACCCCGGTCATCAACCAGCCCCAGGTCGCGATCCTCGACCTCGAGGCCGTGACCAAGCGGCCGGTCGTGATCACCGACGCCGCCGGCAACGACGCGATCGCGATCCGCCCGACGACGATCCTCGGGCTGAGCTGGGATCACCGGGCGCTCGACGGTGCGATCGCGGCGCAGTTCCTGGCCGCCGTCAAACGCCACCTGGAGGCCTGGACGGGTACGTAGCGCTGAGGGGGACCGCGCCCGCGCAGCTACCATCTGAGCATGCGCGGAGACCGCCCGGAGCTGTGGGTCTGTCACCTCGGGACGATCGAGTACCGGGACGCGCTCGCGCTCCAGGAGCGCATCCGCAACGCCCGGCAGGCGGGTGAGCTGCCCGACGTCATGTTGACGCTCGAGCACTGGCCGGTGTACACGCGCGGCCGGCGCTCGTCGGCGGGCGAGCTGCCGATGGGCGAGGACTGGTACCTGATGCAGGGCATCGACATCGTGGCGACCGACCGCGGCGGGAAGGTGACCTACCACGGCCCCGGCCAGCTCGTCGGGTATCCGATCGTCGGCGTCGACGACGTCGTCGGATACGTGCGCACGCTCGAGCAGGCGCTCGTGGCGGCGCTCGGCGACGAGGGCATCTCCGCCCGGGCGCGACCGGACGAGGGCCCCGACTACACCGGCGTGTGGGTACAGGACCGCAAGATCGCGTCGATCGGCGTTCACGTCGCCCGGGGGGTGGCCACGCATGGCTTCGCGGTCAACGTCGAGAACGACCTGCAGCCGTTTCAGTGGATCGTCCCCTGCGGCCTCGACGGCGTCCAGATGACGTCGGTGATCCGGGAGGCGCGGCGTCTACAGGGCCAGCTGCCGTGCTTGCGCCGCCGCGTCGCGTGGCGGGTGGCCGAGGCGCTCGGACGCCGGCAGCGGCTCATTAGCCTGACCAGGCTCGAGGCCGCCGCCGGCACCCGCCAGCTCGCCTGAGCGACGAACTGCGCAGGTCGGAGTCCTCGCCGCGGTAGCCTTGGGTACATGAGCGTCGAGCCGATTCGCCAGCATGTGACCCGGTCGCGTTCCAATCCGGGCGGGATGAACGTGCTCAGCGTGCTCGGGCCCGACGTGCAGCCGCACCGGGCTCGCAAGCCGCCGTGGTTCAAGGTCCCCGCCCCGGGCGGATCCCGGTATCGCGAGCTGAGCGCGATGATCAAGAGCGAGAACCTGCACACCGTGTGCCAGGAGGCCGCCTGCCCGAACATCGGCGAGTGCTGGCAGCGGGGCACGGCGACGTTCATGATCCTCGGCGACACGTGCACGCGCCGCTGCGGGTTCTGCAACGTCAAGACGGGCAAGCCGACGTGGAACGATCCGCTCGAGCCCGCGCGCGTCGCCCGCTCGGTGGCCAAGATGGGATTGCGCCACGCCGTGATCACCTCCGTCGACCGCGACGACCTGCCCGACTACGGCGCGTCGGCCTTCGTCGGCGTGATCCGGCAGATCCGCCACCAGGCGCCGCAGTGCAAGGTCGAGGTCCTGACCCCGGACTTCCGGGGGGCCGAGATGCCGCTGGCCAAGGTGATCGCCGAGCGCCCCGACGTGTTCAACCACAACGTCGAGGTCGTGCCCAGGCTCTATCCGGTGGCGCGGCGCGGCTCACAGTTCGAGCGCTCCTGCCGGGTGCTGCGCAACGCCAAGGAGATGGGCGGCGATGAAGTGCTCACCAAGTCCGGTCTGATGGTCGGTCTGGGCGAGAGCTTCGCGGAGATGGTCGAGGCGCTCGGGATCCTCCGTGAGCACCACGTGCAGGTGCTCACGGTCGGTCAGTACCTGCGCCCGACCGAGCAGCATCTGCCGATCGTCCGCTACTGGCATCCGGACGAGTTCTCAGAGCTCGAGGGCGTCGCCTACGCGCTCGGCTTCGAGCACGTTGCGGCCGGCCCGCTCGTGCGCTCGAGCTACCACGCCGATCAGCACGTGGCCCAGCAGCAGCCCGGAGACGGTCCGCTGGCCGCGGCCGAGCGATGATGCGCCGGCGGCTCGGATCCGCACGCCGGCGCCGGGCGCTGCTCGTCCTTCTGATCGTGGTTCTCGCCGCGCTGGTCGTGGCGCCGGTCGCGCTGGCCGCCGCGGGCGGCGGCTCCTCGGGCTTTGGCGGGGGCGGCGGCGGTGGTGGCGGTGACGGAGGCGGCGGCGGTCACGGCGCCGGTCTCTACATCATCTTGCAGCTGTTCATCCGGCTGATCCTGTTCACGCACGGGGTGGCGCGGATCATCGTGATCGCGCTCATCGTCGGCGCGGTTCTGTACTTCTACCTGCGCCCCCGGGTCCAGGCCTTCTGGCACGGCCGGCGCGACACGGGTCAGGCCGCGCGGCGCCAGGTGGCGCGCCGCCAGCGCCGGGTCGAGCTCGCGGCTGCCGAGGCCGCCGATGAGGATCCGGCCTATGCGCCCGACGTCGTGCGACCGGCGGCCGCCAAGCTGTTCGCCGACATCCAGGCCGCATGGGACGCCGGCGACCGTATCCGCCTGCGCGGGCTGGTCGGCTCCGATCTGCTGACCGAGTGGGAGCGGCGCCTCGACGACTTCGATCGCCGCGGCTGGCGCAATCGGGTGCAGCTGCTCGAGGAGCCCAAGGTCCAGTACGTGGGCCTGGCCCGGCGGGGCCGCGAGCAGGCCGATCGCGTCGTGGTCCGGATCGAGGCGCGGCTGCGCGACGTCGTCGAAGACCGTCAGGGCCGGCGCATCAAGCGCTCGGACCGGATCACCGAGACGGCGCGGATCCGCGAATACTGGACGCTCGGGTTGCGCGACGGTCACTGGATCCTGAGCTCGATCGAGCAGGGAGCGGAGGGCGCCCACGCGCTGCGCGAGGACCTGATCGCGACGCCGTGGGGCGACGAGACCGCGCTGCGCGACGAGGCCCTGATCGAGGGTGCGGTGGCCGCCGCGGTGCCCGCCGGGACGAGCATCTCCGAGCTCGCCGATCTCGACTTCGAGGGCGACGGGCGGGCGGCGGCGCTCGATCTCTCGGTCGCCGACGGCCGGTTCGCGCCCGACGTGCTGGAAGTCGCGGCTCGCCGCGCGGTCGCAGCCTGGGCCGAGGCGGTCGACGGCGACGACGGTGCGCTGCGGGCGATCTCGCACCCCGGCGCCGCGCGCGAGTTGCTGCACCCCGGCGACCCGAGCCTCCAGACGCGGCTGGTCGTCCGCGGGCTCGAGGTCCGGCACATCCAGATCGCCTCACTCGACGCGGCGGCCGAGCCGCCGACGATGACGATCGACGTCGAGCTCACGGGCCGCCGCTACCTCGAGGACCGCGACACGGCCGCGGTGGTGGCCGGGAACCGGTCGCGCGCGGTGACCTTCACCGAGCGCTGGATCCTGGCGCTCGACGGGCCCGCTGATCAGCCCTGGCGCATCGCGGCCGTGGGCGTGCCCGCCGCCCGACCGCAGTAGCCGCCTGACGCAGGGGCGGCCGCCTGCGAAAACTGGGGTGGCGGAGCCACCCCAATCAACCCATAAGCTCCCGCGCCGGTGATCCCGATCAAGGACAACATCTCCAACGATCGCCTGCCCGCGGTCACGATCGCGCTGATCGCGATCAACCTCGTGGCCTACGTGCTCGCGGCGCTCGGAGGCGGCTCGCTGATCGGCGGCCCCGACACCGCCCAGCTGCTCAAGTACGGTGCCGTGCCCTACTCGCTGACCCATGCGGTGGCCCATGCCCGGCCGGGCGGCACGATCGCGGCCTGGGAGACGGTGTTCACCTCGATGTTCCTGCAGGCGTCGATCATCCAGCTGGCGGGCAACATGCTGTTCCTATGGATCTTCGGCAATACGATCGAGGACTCGATGGGTCGGCTCCGATTCCTCGCCTTCTACCTGCTGGGCGGCCTCGTCGCGCTGGCGATCCAGGTTGCGGTGCAGCCAAGCTCGACCTCGCCCACGGTCGGCGCGGCGGGGGCGATCGCCGCCGTGATCGGCGGCTACACGTTGCTCTACCACCGCGCCCGTGTGCTCGCGTTCGTGTTCATCATCCTGTTCTTCACCGTGATCGAGCTGCCGATCGCGCTGATGCTCGGGCTGTGGTTCGGGATGCAGGCTCTGTTCGCGGCGACCGGCGTCACCAATCCGACCGCGAGCGGCGCGTGGATCGCGTTCTTGGCCGGCGTGGGCGCGTTCGCGTTCGGCGCCGTGACGGTTCGCCTGCTGGCGACGCGGCGCAAGGCGATCCCTCCACCCCGTCCCGTGTACTGACCATGCGGATCTTAGTTCTCACGATCACGCTGGTGTTCATCGTGGTTCTGGGCGCGCTCACGATCTCGGACTTCGTCAACAACGGGGTCACCGTCGTCGGCATCCTGGCCGTGCTGATCCTGGTGCTGTTCGCGGTCGGGATCGTGGGGGCGCTCAGGCAGCCGCCGCAGGAGTAGGAGGCTGTCCAGCCGCGGTATCGTGGCGGCGGTGGGATTCCTGGATCGACGCGAAGCCGGCCTCCGGCGACGAGAGGGCTCGCCGCTCGTGCCGCCCGCCGAGCCGCAGCCTGACGCAGCGGTCGCGCCGCCTTGGCCGCCCGACGCGGTGACCCAGCCGCCCCCCGAGCCTCATCCGGTCGTGGAGCTCGATCCGCTCAGCGCGCTGCCGCTGCCCGAGCTGGCCGAGTTGGTGCTGCACAGCGCCTTCCAGCTGCGTCAGCCGCAGGACGACACCGAGTTCCTGACCCGGGCCGAGATCGTCGCGGAGCTCGCCCGCGATCAGGAGCCGGCGGCATCCGCCTACCCCGAGCTGCCATTCGACGAGGCGCTCGCCGCGCTGCAGATCTGCGGGCTGCTGATCTCGGCCCCGACGCCGCTGGGCGAGCTCGGCTACCACCTCACGCGCGCCGGCCGGGTGGCGCTCGACGCGGGCAGCGTGGCGGTCACCGTGGCCCGGCGCTTCGGCTGAGCGACGCCCGAGCGCCCGCGGTGCACCGAGCGGGTCGCCCTATCACCCGCACAGGGTGATGGATCTGGGCGCGACCTCAGCGAGGATCGACTCAGTGCCGTGCCACCACGGCATCTCGATCGCGACCTCGAAGGAGCAGAGCAATGGCCATCCCGTTCACAGGCGTGATCGACATCGACATTCGCGACTCGACGGCGGACTGGGCGCCGTTCGAGCCGGCGCAGGCGCCCGAGGGCGCGCCGAGCGTGCTGTACATCGTCCTCGACGATGTGGGCTTCGCCGCGTTCGGGTGCTATGGCGGCCCGGTCCAGACGCCGAACATCGACCGGATCGCGGCGCAGGGCGTGCGCTACACGCAGTGGCACACGACGGCCCTGTGCTCACCCACGCGCTCCTGCCTGTTGACGGGACGCAACCACACCCGCAACAGCATGGCCTGCATCACCGAGGCCGCGATCGGGTTCCCCAACGCCAGCGGCACGATCCCGCCGGAGAACGGGATGCTGCCGGAGATCCTCGGCGAGCTGGGCTGGAACACGTACATGACCGGCAAGTGGCACCTGTGCCCGACGGACGAGATGCATCTGGCCTCCACGCGTCGCAACTGGCCGACGGGCCGCGGATTCGAGCGCTTCTACGGCTTCCTCGGCGCCGAGACCAACCAGTGGCATCCCGACCTGGTCTACGACAACCACCCCGTCGACCAGCCCTATCAGCCGCAGGACGGCTACCACCTGACGGTGGACCTGACCGACAAGTCACTCGAGTTCATCAAGGACGCCAAGGCCGTCGCGCCGGACAAGCCCTTCTGCCTGTACTACGCGCCCGGCGCGTGCCACGCGCCGCACCAAGTGCCGAGGGAGTGGATCGAGCAGTACAAGGGCCACTTCGACATGGGGTACGAGGCGATGCGCGAGCAGACGCTCGAGCGCCAGAAGCAGATCGGTCTGGTTCCGCCGGACACGGAGCTGCCCCCGCTCAACCCGATCGGGACGCCCCAGACGCGCACGGGCCCCGAGGGCCAGCCGTTCCCGCCGCTCGACTTCACGCGTCCGTGGGATTCGCTGTCAGATGACGAGCGCAAGCTGTTCTGCCGGATGGCCGAGGTGTACGCCGGCTTCCTGGCCCACGCCGACCACCAGATCGGCCGCCTGCTGGCCTATCTGGAGGAGACCGAGCAGCTCGAGAACACGATGATCGTGCTCGTCTCCGACAACGGTGCCAGCGGTGAGGGCGGACCGAACGGATCGCTCAACGAGAACAAGTTCTTCAACGGCGTTCCGGACGACATCGAGACGAACCTGGCGATGATCGACGAGCTCGGAAGCCCGAAGACCTACAACCATTACCCCAACGGCTGGGCGATGGCGTTCAACACGCCGTTCAAGATGTGGAAGCGCTACGAGTTCAACGGCGGCAGCTGCGACCCGTGCATCATCTCGTGTCCCAAGCAGATCGAGGCCAGGGGCGAGATCCGCGAGCAATACCACCACGCGATCGACATCATGCCCACGATCCTCGACTGCCTCGGGGTCGAGCCGCCGCAGACGATCAAGGGGCATGTGCAGAGCGGCATCGACGGAGTCAGCATGCGCTACAGCTTCGACGATGCCGAGTCCGCCGGCCGACGGCGGACGCAGTTCTACTCGATGCTCGGCTCGCGGGCGATCTGGCACGACGGATGGAAAGCCATCAGCACCCATCCCACCGTGGCCGGCTGGAGCCACTTCAACGACGACACGTGGGAGCTCTACCACGTCGAGACGGACCGCTCGGAGCTGCACGACCTCGCGGACGAGCACCCCGGCAGGCTGCGGGAGCTGATCAACCTGTGGTTCGCGGAGGCGGGACGCAACGCAGCGTTCCCGCTCGATGACCGCTCGCCGACCGAGATCCTCAACACACCACGGCCGCAGATCACCAGTCCGCGCAACCGCTACCGCTACTTCCCCGGCGTGGCTGAGGTGCCGGAGGCGCTGGCGGTCAACATCCGCAACCGCGACTACATCATCGGTGTGTGGCTCGACATCCCCGGGACCGACGCGAGCGGGGTGCTGTTCGCCCACGGCTCGCAGTTCGGCGGGCACACGCTCTACGTCAAGGATCACCGGCTGCACTACGTCTACAACTTCGTCGGCATGCTCGAGCAGAAGATCGACGCCACCATCGACCTGCCGATCGGCGCCAACCAGATCGTCTCGGCCGAGTTCGTCAAGGACGGCGAGGAAGCGCCGGGGATGGCGACGGGAATCCTCTCGCTCCACCACGGGCCCGAGAAGGTCGGCGAGGGCCGGATCAAGACCCAGCCCTCGCTGTTCGGCCTCACCGGCTCGGGGCTGACGATCGGGCGCAGCGCCCACGCGATCACCTACGACTACCCCGGCGAGCGGCCGTGGAGGTTCGCCGGCGGTGAGATCCACTTCGCGGCGGTCGACGTCAGCGGCGAGCCCTACGTCGACCTCGAGCGGGCCGCCGCCGCGATGATCGCGCGGGAATAGGGGGCTGTTCTCCGACGGCGGTGGGGCGCCGCCGGTCCGCGCCCTCACCCCCGCGACGGGTGGCCCACCCCGGGCCACGGGGACAGCAGCAGGACGATCCGGGCGTCGGTCACGGCCCGCACGGTGCGGCGCTCGCCGGGCTCGAAGTGAGCGAGCAGTCCGGGGCCGCCGGCCACGGTGGTGCCGTCCTGATCGATCTCGACCTCGCCGGCGGCCACGGTCAGGTAGGTCCGCTCGTGAACCTGATGCTCCTGCAGCTCCTCGCCCGCCGGCAGGCTGACCGCGATCGCGCGGCTCTCGTCGTCGGAGCGCAGCACCTCCGGGCGGTGGGGCTCGACGTCGAGTGAACGGATGTCCCAGCTCTGCATGGTTGCTCCTCGGTTGTGGTTCTCAGGGCGCGATCGTGTCCATTGTCTCCGCACCGGTGAGGGGTGCGCCGCGACGGCGCGCCAGCCGGCGCTGGACCTGGAGCGTGGTCGTCCCTGCGATCACCAGCATGGCGACGTTGACGGCCAGCACCGCGATTGCGCCCGTGGCCTTGGTCAGCTGCCCGATCCCGGCCGCGACGCCGAGGTAGGCGGACGCCGGGACGGTGGTGACCGAGATGCCGACGCCCACCGCGGCGCTGGCGCGGGTCTCGACGGCGAGGATGGCGGCGACGCCGGCGGCCAGCGCGACGCCGACCGTCGCCCAGTTGATCGTCGTCAGACCGGAGACGGAGGAGTTGTTGGCCTGGGCGCCGCTCGGCAGGCCGCCGGCGAGGCGCAGCACGTCGGTGATGATGCCCGCGGCCAGGCACGTGGCCCCGAGTCCGATGGCGAGCGTGAGCAGCGCGCGGCCGGAGAGCCGCCAGCGCTGCGCGACGACGCCGGCGCAGACCGCGGTGATGGCGAGCGTGTCCGGGCTGACCGCCATCGCCCCCACGATCAGGGTCGAGTTGGCGTAGATCACGCCGAACCCGGCGATCACGCCGGCGACGATCATGAACACGAGGTAGCGTGCAACCGGTCGGGCGTTGCGGTTGGCCTGCCCGAGCACGTCGGCCCAGATCAGCGACGCCGCGGGATGGCTGGCGGCCATCGGCGCCACGTCGTCGACGCGTGAGAGCGTGATGTCCTCCTGGGCCAAGCCCCGCGAGCGCAGGAACGCGAGCACGGCGTCGGCCCGGGCTCCGTCGATGTCCGCGGTCAGCAGCGCCTGTCCCGAGCGGACGCCGGGAGCCAGCGAGGCGTGCGTGGCCGAGCCCTGGCGCTCCAGCACGCTGCCGACATCGGCGAGCTGATCGGAGCGGCCGTAGACGCGCAGCAGCACGGCAGCCGCTCAGGATGCCGAGGTTCCCGTGACCAGCGTCTCCTCGGCGCCGCCGCCGCCGCCGTCGTCGTTGTCGCCCCAGTCGATTCGGGCCTCGTCGGAGCGGTCGAGCACCTGCGGGCCACGGGTCTTGGAGAAGTAGTCCCAGCCCCAGTTGACGAACGCGTCGATCCGGTTGCGCACGCCGGTCATCAGCATCGCGTGCACGCCGAGCCAGGCCGAGAAGGCGATCACGCCGTGGAGCTCGTGGCGGTGGGCGCCGACCTCGGCCACCGCCGAGCCACGGCCGATCATGGCCATGATGCCCTTGTCCTTGTAGTGGAACGGGGATCGGCTCGTCCCCGCAAAGTCGGCGAGGATATTGCGCGCGGCCCAGGCGCCGCTCTGCATCGCCACCGAGCCGAGCTGTGGAAACGGGTGCTCGTCCGGACCCGGGATGTTGGCGATGTCGCCGGTCACGTAGATGCCCGGAAAGCCCTCGACGGTCAGGTCGTGGGCGACGTCGATGCGCCCGCCCCGGCCCTGGGGGAGGCCGGCCGAGGCGGCCAGCGACGGCGCCTTGATCCCGCCGCCCCAGATCACGCAGCGCGTCTCGAGCGTCGTCCCGTCGCCGAGGACCACGTGGTCCGGCGTGACCTCGGTGACAGCGACGCCGAGATGGACGTGGACGCCCTTGCGGTGCAGGATCTTGGCGACGTAGTCGTGGGCGTGCTCGGAGAACGGGCCCAGGAGCGTGTGCCCGAGATCGACGATGTGCACCTCCGCCGCCGAGACCGCGAGGTCGTGGAACTCGGCCGTCATCGTGTCGTGGATCATGTCCGCGAGAGCCCCGGCCAGCTCGACGCCGGTCGGGCCGCCGCCGACGATCACGAATCGCAGCGCGCCCTGCGCGATCCGCGAGGGGTCGCAATCGGCATCCTCGAACACGCCGATCACCCGGGAGCGCAGCTGCTGGGCGTCGGTCAGCGAGTACAGGGGGAAGGTGTGGTCCTCCGCCCCTGTGGTCTTGAAGAAGTTCGGCTGCGAGCCGGCTCCGAGGACGATCGCGTCGGCCGACCACGTCTCGCCGTCGGTCGCGGTGACGGTGCGGGCAACGGGGTCGATCGTCGCGATCTCGGCCATCTTGACGTCGACGTTCTCATCGCGATGGAACAGCTTGCGCAGCGGGTAGGCGATGTCGGTCCCCGCGAGCTGCGATGTCGCCACCTGGTAGAGAAGGGGCTGGAACTGGTGGTAGTTGTTGCGGTCGATCAACGTCACGTGCACGCCGTCCTCGCCGGCCAGCTTCTTGGCGGCACCGAGCCCGGCGAAGCCGCCGCCGACGATCACGACGTGCCGGCGCCCGTCGGTGGCGCTCACGGCGTCGCTCCGGTGGTTGACTGGGCGCCGAGTCGCTGCTCGATGTGATCGCCGACCCGGAGCGCGTTGGCCATCGCCGTCAGGGCCGGGTTGACGGCGCCGATGCTGGGGAAGAAGCTCGTATCGACGACGTAGAGGTTGTCGACCTCGTGCGCGCGGCAGTCGACGTCGAGCACCGAGGTGGCGGGGTCGGCGCCGAAGCGGCACGTCCCGGCCTGGTGCGCGCAGCCCGCGACCGGGATGTCGTTCTTCAGGTAGGCGTGACGCGGCGACAGCTCGTCGTGCATCCCGAGGTGCTTGAGCATCGACTTCAGCTGCTTGAACAGCTGCTTCTTGGGCTCCTCGTTGGTTGGCGTGTAGTTGATCCGGACGCGACCGTCGTGGCCGACCGTGACGCGGTTGTCGGGCAGTGGGAGGTCTTCGGTCGAGAGCCAGAAGTCGACCGCGTGGCGGGCCACCTGCTCCAGCGACCAGGTCGGCGCCAGCGCGGTCATCACGGGCTTCTCGCCGCGGAACATTGGCGCCTGCGACTTGCCGATCATCTGAATGTTGCCCATCGGATACGCGAACTCGTCGGAGCCGAAGTAGAAGTCGTTGATGCCCAGCGTCTTCTGGAACACCGTCGGGTTCTCGTCGCGCGAGAGCGCGAGCACGGCGACGCTGTTGTGAAACACGTAGTTGCGGCCGACCTGGTCGGAGCCGTTGGCCAACCCGTTGGGATGCTGATCGTTGGCCGAGGAGAGCAGCAGCTTGGCGGAGTTGGCCGCCCCGCAGGAGACCACGACGATGTCCGCGGCGAACGTCTCCTGGTGATCCTCGCGCAGGGTCACGACGCCGGTCACCTCGGTACCGGCCGGGTTGGTCTCCAGTCGCACCGCCTGCGTGTTGCGCAGCAGGGTGACGTTGGGGTGCTCGAGCGCCGGCCGCACGCCGAGGACCTCGGCGTCGGACTTGGCGTGCACGAGGCACGGGAAGCCATCGCAGTCGTTGCAGCGCACGCACGCGCTGTAGGGCATGTTGGCCTCGTCGAGCATGACGCCGCAGGGAGCGTGGAACGGATGCAGTCCGGCGCCGGCGAAGTCGTCGGCCAGCTGCTGGATGCGCGGCTCGTGCGAGACGGCGGGGAACGGATAGTCCGCGCTCATGCGGGGCTCGGTCGGATCCTCGCCGCGCGCGCCGTGGACGTGGTAGAGCCGCTCGGCGCGGGTGTAGTAGGGCTCAATCTCGTCGTAGCCGATCGGCCATGCCGGCGAGATCCCGTCGTGATGGCGCAGCTCCTCGAAGTCCCGCTCGCGCAGCCGGTACAGCGCCGCGCCGAACAGCTTCGTCGCACCCCCGACGAAGTAGTGGATCTGGGGCTGGAACGGCTTCTCGTCGCCGTCGTACCAGGTGTCGGCGGAGATGTAGCGGTTGTCGACGAACACCTCCTCGGCAAGCCAGTTCTGGGGCTCGCGGGGGAGCCAGTCCCCACGCTCCAGCAGCAGGATGCGCTTGCCGGTGGGTGCGAGGCGGCGGGCCAGGGTCCCCCCGCCGGCGCCGCTGCCGATGATGATCACGTCGTAGCGGTCCATCAGGCGAACTCCTCGAGTCGTTCGGCCAGGATGATGCGGGCTCCCGCCTCGATCAACGCCAGGTGGGAGAACGCCTGTGGGTAGTTGCCGAGATGGCGTCCGGTCTCGGTGTCGAACTCCTCGGCGAACAGCCCGAGGGGAGAGGCGACGCGGAGCAGCCGCTCCATCAGGTCGACCGCGCGCTGCATCGCACCGATCATGGCCAGGGCCGAGACGAGCCAGAAGGAGCAGATCAGGAACGTGCCCTCCTTGCCCGAGAGGCCGTCGTCGGTCTCATCGGTCCGGTAGCGCAGCACGAACCCGTCCTCGGTCAGTTCGTCGGCGATCGCGAGCACGCTCGCGCGCATCCGCTTGTCGCTGGGGGGAAGGAGCCCGAACAGAGCGGCCAACAGCGTCGAGGCGTCGAGCGCGTCGGTCCCGTAGTGCTGGCACAGGACGCCCCGCTTGTCGACCCCGTGTTCGAGGATGTCGGCCTTGATCTCCTCCGCCGTGGCCTGCCAGGCCGCTCGGCGCTGATCGTCACCCCGGATCCCGGCGAGCCGGGCGGCGCGGTCGAGCGCCACCCAGCACATCAGCTTCGAGGACACGTAGTGCTGGGGCTCGCCGCGTGCCTCCCAGATGCCCTGGTCGGGATCGCGCCACACGGCGGCCGCGCACTCGGCCTGTGCGACGACGATCGGCCACAGCCGCCTCGGCAGCCGCTGGCTGCGCCGGGTGTGGAGCAGGATCGAATCGAGCGCGGCGCCGAAGACGTCGTTCTGGCGCTGGTCGAAGGCGCCGTTGCCGACTCGCACCGGCCGCGCACCGGCATAGCCCGAGAGCTCGTCGAGCGTCCGCTCGGTCAGGTCGCGGCGGCCGTCGATGCCGTACATGATCTGCAGGCCGCCGTCCTTGTCGGTCTCGAGGTCGGCGACGTACTGCATGAACTCGTCCGCCTCCCAGTCGAGGTTCATGTAGTGCAGCGCCTGCAGCGTGAACGTCGAGTCGCGGATCCAGGTGTAGCGGTAGTCCCAGTTGCGCTCTCCGCCGGGGGTCTCTGGCAGCGACGTGGTGGCCGCTGCGACGGTCGCGCCGGTTGGCATATAGGTCAGTCCTTTGATCGCCAGCGCCGAGCGCTCGATCATGTGACGCCAACGGTGGTCGGGGATGCGGGCGCCGCCCAGCCAGCCGCGCCAGTAGTGGGTCGTCGCCTCCAGCCGCGCGTCGGCCTCCTCGACGCTCGACGGGGAGTCGAAGCCCTCGGCCCAGGACAGCGCGCAGTAGAGCTTCTCGCCCTCGTGCAACTGGTGGCGTGCGCGGACGGTGCCACCCTCGATCCACAGCGCCATGTCCGTCTGCAGCCGGATCGTCAGTCCGGCGCCGCTGGCGTCGGCGGCGTGACGGTCATCGCCCAGGAGCACCCACTCGGCGGCGGTGCTCCCGTAGTCGAACACGGGCTCGCACACGAGCTCGATCTCGACACTGCCCCCGATGCACTCGACCGTTCGCACCAGCAGGTGATCGCCGTCGATGTCCGCCGGTGGGCGCGTGTGCGGCGTGACCGTGTCCTCGCCCCGGCGTGGGCCCATCGTCAAGGCGTCGCGCACAACGATCCAGCCGCTCGGCGTGTGCCAGATCGTCTCGAGCGTGTTGGTGCCCGCTGCGTAGTGCCGCGCGGTCGGCACGTTGATCCCGAACGGCCCGATCCGGAACGATCCGGCCTCGCGATCCAGTAGCGTCGCGATCACGCTCGGAGAGTCGAAGCACGGCACGCACATCCAGCCAATGCCTCCGTCGGGAGCCACGAGCGCGCTGGTGTGACAGTTGGACAGGAACGCGAAGTCGGCGATGGGCGGAAACGGGGACGGCGCCGCGGCGCTGCGTCGTGCTCCCCGGCCGGCCCGCGCCCCGGGTCCTTCGTCGGCGTGCGCGGGGTCGACCGTGGCAGGCCCCTCGGGCGTGTCGGGTTTGGGGGGCTTGGAGGGTGCGACGCTCATCCCGTGATCCACGGTCCCTGCCAGCGGCCGAACCCGGAGACGAGGCGGTCGGCCTCGGCCGGCCCCCAGGCACCCTTGGCGTAGGTGTGCACCGGCGGCGGGGAGTCGAGCAGCGGCTGCATGATCCGCCACGTCTCGGCGATGCTGTCCCAGCGGGTGAAGTTCGCGCTGCGGCCGGCGATCGCGTCGCTCAGGAGCACCTCGTAGGGCGTCGGTCCCTCGCCGCCCTCCTCGGCGAACTCCATGTCGAGCGTGATCTTCTCCGGTGCGCTCGCTCCGGCGCGCCGAGCGTCGAGAATCAGCCGGATCCCGGTCGTGGGGTCGAGCTTGACCACGAGCTGGGCCGGCTCCGGCAGGCGCTTGTGACTCACGAAGCCGAGCCGCGGTGGGTATTTGAAGACGAGCCGGACCTCCGTCTGCGTCACCGGGAGATACTTGCCGGTGCGGATGTAGAACGGGACCCCGGCCCAGCGCCAGTTGTCGATCTCCAGCCGCATCGCCGCGTAGGTCTCGGTGCTCGAGCCGGCCGCGACGCCGGGGACGCCGAGGTAGCCGTCGTACTGCCCGCGGACGTAGTGGGCGGGGTCGGCAGCGGGCATCGACCGGTACAGCGCGAACTTGGCGTTCTTCAGCGTGTCGGCGTCGTCGCCGGCCGGCGCCTCCATGGCCGCAGCGGCGAGCAGCTGCATGAGGTGGTTGACGACCACGTCGCGCAGGGCGCCGACGGGATCGTAGAAGTGACCGCGATCCTCGACCCCGAACGACTCGGCCATGGTGATCTCGACCAGCGCGACGTGGTTCCGGTTCCAGATCGGCTCGAGCATCGAGTTGGCGAACCGGATGTAGAGGAACTCCTGCAGGCCCATCTTGCCCAGGAAGTGATCGATCCGGTAGAGCTGGGACTCGGTGATGTACTGGTGCAGCTCCTCGTTGAGCGCGGCGGCGGACTCGGTGTCGTGACCGAACGGCTTTTCCACCACCACGCGCCCGCCGTCGGTCAGCCCGGCCTCGGCCAGGCCCTTGACCACGGTGCCGAACAGGAACGGCGGAATCTCGAGATAGAAGACGGGGGTCGTCGTTCCGGCGATCGCCTCGCCGACGCGCTTGTACGTGGCGCTGTCGGTGAAGTCGCCGCTGACGTAGGAGAGCCGGTCGGCGAAGCGCTTGAAGATCTCCTCGTCGATCGTCTCGCCGGTCGCCTCGATCGACTCGCGGGCGCGGTCACGCAGCTGGTCCACGTTCCAGTCCTCGACCGCGACGCCGACGATCGGGCACTGCAGGAGACCGCGCGCCTCGAGCCGGTACAGCGAGCGGAAAGTCATCACCTTGGCCAGGTCGCCGGTGATCCCGAACACCACCAGCACGTCGCCGACCGGCCCGTCGTCGGGCTGTTGCGCTTCGGCTTGGGCACTCTCGGCGCCCGCGGCGACCGCGGAAGATGAAGACACGTTCTACGCTCCTGTTTCCATTTGGGGAACGGACTGCGAGGCCATCGTGGCCCAGGCAGCACACGCTGGGTTCTGGCCCCACTCGGCGCATCATCCGAATGGGGTGATTGCGCTGTACCGCAAGCGCTGTGGCCGGGTGGCGAGCATGGTCACCGATGCGACGAGTGTCGTGACACCGACCGCGCACGCTAGGGTGAGATCACGTCCGAGCAACCCGACATCAACGCTCCGTCCGGCGAGCAGATCGGCATCGCGCTCGGCGAGCAGCTGGCCGTGGTCGTGGAGGTCGGTGCCGCGCTCCGCTCGTATGTCGACGGCGGGCGCGAGCTGCTCGACGGGTTCGGTCCCGAGGAGATGAGCCGCTCGGGGCGCGGCCAGGTGCTGATTCCGTGGCCGAATCGGGTGGAGCAGGGAAGCTACGAGTTCGGCGGTGAACGCCACCAGCTTGCGCTCAACGAGCCGGAGCGCGGGAACGCGATCCACGGCCTCGTTCGCTGGGTGGGCTGGACGGTCGGCGAGCGAGAGCCCCATCGCGTGGTGATGGAGCACCAGCTGAAGCCGCAGCCCGGCTACCCGTTCGCGCTCGCGCTCGCGGTCGAGTACGAGTTGTCGGGCGACGGCCTGCGGGTGAGCACGACGGCCACCAACGCCGGACCGGACCCGTGTCCGTTCGGCAGCGGCGCCCATCCCTATCTGCGCGCCGGTCCGGCCACCGTGGACGAGGTGGTCCTGCGGCTCCCGGCGAGCACCGTCCTGCGCGCGAACGAGAACGGCATCCCGGTCGGGTCCGGGCCGGTCGACGGCACCGCCTACGACTTCCGCCGCCCGCGGGCGATCGGTGACACCGTGCTCGACCACGCCTTCACCGACCTCGAGCGCGGTGCGGACGGAGTCACCCGGGTGCAGCTGCGCGACGCCACCGGAGGCGGACTCGAGCTGTGGGTCGACGAGAGTTACCCCTACCTGATGGTGTTCACGGGAGATCCGCTGCCCGACGTCAACCGGCGCAGTCTCGCCGTCGAGCCGATGACGTGTCCGCCGAACGCGCTGCGCAGCGGCGAGGCCATGGTCACACTCGAGCCCGGCCAGAGCGTCACCAGCACCTGGGGCATCACGCCCCTCGCCGCCTGAGCGCCGCGACCGTCACCCTTCCGTCACGGGCTGCGGCAGTGGATGCAGGCGCGCTGGCGACGGCCGGCCGTGGGCGACGAGCAGCGACAGGCCTCCCATCAGCGCGGCCGCGACGGCGGCCAGCGCGAAGATCGACGACAGGCTGAGACCGGCCTGGTGCAGCGGGCCGACGCCGAACGCGGCCAGGCCGTATCCCACCTGGTAGAAGGCGATCACGCCTCCGGCCATCGCGGCGGAGATCGCGGCCAGCTCCTCCTGCCCGAAGCTGATCGTCAGTGGTAGCAGCGCGGAGCAGCCCAGGCCGGCCAGTGCGAAGATCACGATCCCGAGCCCGGCGTTGCCCTCGGGCAGGATCGACACGACCGCGAACGTCACCACCAGCACGAACGGCAGCACGTGATAGACGACGCGGGTGGGCAGCCGGCGCCCGAGCT
The DNA here is from genome assembly GCA_963816005.1 of uncultured Solirubrobacteraceae bacterium. Lineage (GTDB taxonomy): Bacteria > Actinomycetota > Thermoleophilia > Solirubrobacterales > Solirubrobacteraceae > Palsa-465. The sequence goes on from CAWFKF010000108.1 coordinate 42,906, forward strand.
CCGCGAAGGCCACTCGGCCCACGGTGACCATGGCCCAGAACGCCATCAGGGCCAGCGACGCCTGGGTCGCTGACGCGCCCAGGCGGGTGGTCATCTGCAGCTGTGACCAGTTGCCGTTCATCGTCTCGCAGATGCCGTACAGCACCGCGAAGGCGGCGAACAGCCAGAAGCGCCGCGGGATCGCTGCGCCCCGCCGCCGCGGTTCCGGCGCCGCGGGCGCTCCGGCCTGGAGCGGCAGTCGGGTCGTCACGGCGAGCAGGACGAGCAACAGCCCGGCCGAGAGCACGGGCAGTCCCCACCAGAAGCCGAGCCCGACGAACATGGCCACGAACGCGGGCGCGAGCGCGGTGCCGAGCCCGAGCAGCGCGTTGAGGACGAGCACGGCGCGGTCGACGCGGTCGGGATGGAAGACCGACGCATACGTGTTGAGCACCGGGACGGTGAGCCCGAAGCCGAGGCCCAGGAACGCCGTCGCAAGCAGCAGCACGGGGTAGGCGACACCCTCGTCGGTCTTCACCCCTGTGCTCGCGATCAGCAGCGCCATCGACACCGCGTTGGCGAGCAGGCCGAGGATCAGCACGCGCTTCGTGCTCAGTCGCCGCGCCAGCCTCGGCCCGAGCAGCGAGGCGGTGATCGCGAGCGCGACCTGGGGCAGGAACATGTCCCCGTAGAGACCGGTGGAGAGCCCGTACTCGTGGTGTCCGGTGAAGATCGAGCTCGCCGCGGGGAAGGTGACGAGGGTGATGCCCTGAACCAGCCCGGCGGCGTTGACGGCCGCGTTCTCGGTTCTCGTTGCCATCCCGGCGCAGCCTACGCCAACCATCTCCCGGCTGGGGCTACCGCGCGTCGACGGTGGCCTGCTCGAGCAGCAGCCGGCCAATGCTCTGGGCGCGGCGCGCGGCCTCGTGGTCGCCCTCGCCGGCGGCGACGATCGAGCCCTTCATCAGGATGTGCCACTGGCGCGCGAAACCCTCGGGATCGGCGACGCCGGCGCTCTCGGCGAGTCCGGCGAGGAAGTCACGGATACCCGCGAGGTAGGAGGCGCCGGCCCGGTGGATCGGGTGCTCGGGGTCGGGATGCTCGAGCATCACATTGATGAACGAGCAGCCCTCGAAGTCGGGGCGCCGGAACCACTCGTCGAACACGTCGAAGACGGCCAGCAGGCGCTGTCCGGGCGAGCTCGCGCGGCGCTTGACCTCGCTCTGGAGCCAGTCCTTGGTCCACAGCGCCTCGCGCCGCTCGAGGAACGCGAGTACGAGATCCTGCTTGGACGCGAAGTGCCGGTACATCGTCTGCCGGGCGACGCCGGAGCGGTCGATGATCGCGTCCACTCCGGTGGCCCGGACGCCCTGCTGGGAGAACAGCTCGTAGGCGGCGGCGAGCAATCGCTCACGTGCGTCTGCGGTGGGCGCCGACGTGGTCGAGCCTGCGCTCACCATCGGCCCGACTCTAGCAACCGTCGCGCCGTCCACCGACGGCGGCACTGCCGCGCCCCGCCCGCGCTCAGCGGGCCCCGAGCAGCAGCTCGATCATCATCTGGTCGGCCTGCTCGTGCCGACGGCCGCGGCCGACGTCGATGCCGGCCAGCTGGTCCTCGTCGCGGATCCGCGCTGCCTCGTCGGGGGAGAACGCGGGCGTCGCCTCGGCCAGCTGCTCGGCGCCGGCTTCGCGGCACGCCTCGATCAGCTCGGGATCGGAGTCGAACGCCGCCACCTTGGCGGCCAGGATCTTGTAGTTGCGGATACAGCCGCGGGCGAACGACTCGTACACGTCGATGTCGTCCTCGGTCCGGTATGCGCGCGCGTCAAAATGGCGGGCGCCGTCATAGCCCGCTCGCTCGAGCACCCGCACGGTCAGGAAGGCCTCCTTCTGCTCCTCGGCGCCAAAGCGGAAGTCCTGGTCGAAGCGGGGTCCGTATTGGGAGTTGAGGTCGATGTGGAACAGCTTGCCCGCCCACAGCGCCTGGCCGACGGCCTGCGAGAAGCTGAGCCCCGCCATCGATTCGTGCGCCATCTCGGGATTGACCCCGACCATCTCCGGGTGCGCGAGCATGCTGATGAAGTGGAGCATGTGACCAGTGGTCGGCAGATAGATGTGGCCGCGCGGCTCGTTCGGCTTGGCCTCGAGCGCGACCCGCATGTCGAGACCCTGCGAGCGGATGTGCTCGCACAGGAAGTCGACCCCTTCGCGGTAGCGCTGGAGCGCCAGCCGCGGATCGCGGGCGGCGCCGGACTCGATGCCCTCCCGGCCGCCCCAGAGCACGAACACCGGAGCTCCGAGCTCGGCCCCGAGGTCGATCGCCTGCATCGCCTTCGACAGCGCCAGCCGGCGCACAGCCGGATCCGCGGCGGTGAACGCGCCGTCGCGGAACGCCGGCTGGGTGAACAGGTTCACCGTCGCCATCGAGACGACGAGGCCGGCGTTGCTCACCGCAGCCTTGAAGCGGGTGGTGATGCGATCGCGCTCGGCCGCGGAGGAGCCGAACGGGATCAGGTCCTCGTCGTGCAGACAGACGCCCCATGCACCGACCTCGGCGAGGCGCGCGACGATCGCCTCGGGCTCGATCGGCGGCCGCGTCGGCAGCCCGAAGGGGTCTCCGCCCCGGTGCCCGACGGTCCACAGGCCGAACGAGAAACGATCATCGGGCGTCGGCGCGTATTGGTCTTGCATGGGGTCTCCTCACAGGCTGCGGTAGCTGATCTCCTCGCGCCGCCCGCTCTCGCTCGAGCGCACGATCGCATCACACACCTCAGCCGCGCGATAGCCATCCTCTAAGTCGGCGCCGTAGGGCCGCACCTCTCCCTGGCCTGCGATCGCGCGCAGCAGGTGGTGGATCTCGTGCACGAAGGTGTGCTCCCAGCCGATGATATGACCGTGCGGCCACCACCATTCCCAGAATGGGTGGGTGGTCTCGGTGACGAGCACCTGCCTGAAACCTTGGGCGTCGGATCCGGGCGTGGATCCCGCGAGATACACCTGCAGCTCGTTGAGCCGCTCGAGGTCGAACACGATCGAGCCCTTGGAGCCGTTGACCTCGAAGGTCATCGAGTTCTTGCGGCCGTGGCAGAAGCGCGACGCCTCGATCGTTCCCACCGCGCCGTTCTCGAAGCTGACCACCGACTCGAACGCGTCGTCGACGTCGACGTGGCCGCCGGATCGATCGCTGATGAACGTCCGCGTCAGCCCCGAGACGTCGGTGATCTCGCCGACCAGGAAGCGGGCGAGATCGATCACATGGGCGCCGAGGTCGCCGAGGGCCCCGGAGCCGGCGACGCTCTTGTCGAGTCGCCAGACCATCTCGAACTGGGGGTCGATGATCCACTCCTGCAGGTAGCGGGCGCGGAAGTGGTAGATCTCACCCAGCTCGCCGGCCTCGATCATCTGGCGCGCCAGGCGCACGGCGGGGACGAAGCGGTAGTTGAAGGCGCACATGTGCTGCACCCCGGCGGCGGCGGTGCGCCGCCAGATCTCGTGCGCCTCCTCGGCGCTGCGCCCGAGCGGCTTCTCGCACAGCACGTGCTTGCCAGCCTCGGCCGCGGCGATAGTCGGCTCGGCGTGCAGGTTGTTCGGGCCACAGTTATCGAACAGCCCCACGCGGTCGTCGGCCACCAGCAGCCGCCAATCGCCCACCGCCTCGGCGAACCCGTAGCGGCGCGCGGCTTCGGCGACCGCGTCCTGGTCGCGGCCGGCGACCGCGACCAGCACGGGGCGCAGCGGCGGCGGCCAGGTCATGTAGTTGATCGTCCGGTAGGCGTTGGAATGGGCCTTGCCCATGAACGCGTAGCCGAGCATGCCGACTCCGATCTCGTCCACCGCGCCATACGCGGCGGCCGTGGCCTGCGTGACGAACCCGACCGACCCCTCACTCATCACTCGCTCCTCTGCATCGCCGCGCCGAACACGGACTCCGAGCGCGGGAAGTCGAGGCGCCGCACGAACGCCTGCGCGTCCTGCGCGCCCCATTCTCGGTCCATCCCCGTATCCTCCCACTCGATCGACAGCGGCCCGTCCGCCACCTCGGACGTCGAGCTCAAGCGCGTCGAGCGTGTGCACGGCCCGCGCCGCCTCGAGGTCGTCGTCGTGCATCGCTGAGCGGGCGATCACGGTCGGGGGTGCGTCGCGTTGACCTTCCGGTGAGCGGGAGTGACAAGGTGCAGGGCGATGCACATCATCCGCCATCGCGTCGGTCCGGGTCGGGACCGGCCGCGCACGCGCCGCTCGTGGCGAGACAGATGAGGCCGCTGCTGCTGGGGATCGACGTCGGCACCTCCTCGTGCAAGGCGGCCGTGCTCGACGCCGAGCGCGGTCAGGAGCTGGCCCACGGACGCGTCCCGACCCCGTGGCAGCGCGTGGGCAGCGGCGCCGAGATCGACCCGCACGCGCTGTTCGCCGCCGCGCGGCTGGCGGCGAGCGAGGCGCTGGCCGGCGGCCCGCCAGGCCGCGTGCTGGCGCTCGGCGTGACGAGCATGGCCGAGGCGGGGGTCCTGCTCGGGGACGACGGCGACGTCCTGTGCCCCGCGATCGCCTGGCACGACGAACGCGGGGCCGAGCAGGCGGCCGCGTTCGGCGAGCACCTGGGACACGAGAGCTTCTCGCGCCGCACCGGGCTACCCGTGTCAGAGCTCTGCTCGCTGGCCAAGCTGCGCTGGCTGATCGACCACGGCCGGCTCGCCGGTGCACCGCGGCGGTGGTGCAACGTGGCCGAGTGGGTCGTGCGGGGGCTCGGCGGAGCCGAGCTGAGCGAGCTCTCGCTCGCCTCGCGCACGGGCCTGCTCGACCTGGGTGCCCGCGCGCCCTACAGCGAGGCCCTCGCGTGGGCCGGCCTGCCGGATGACCTGCTGGGCGAGCTCGTGCCCTCGGGGACGGCCGCCGGCGCCGTCACCGAGGCGGTGCTCCCGGGTGCGGGCGGCGCGGTGCTGACGGTGGCGGGCATGGACCACCTGTGTGCGGGCGTCGGGGTCGGGGTTCTGTCGCCGGGCGACGTGCTCGACTCGTGCGGCACGGCCGAGGCGCTGGTGCGCGTGCTCGCTCCCCCGCTCGCGCCCGAGCGGGTTGCCGCCGGCGTCGCCGCCGGCTTCACGGTGGGCTGGCATCTGGCGCCCGATCGCCAGGCGCTGCTCGGGGCCCTGTGGTCCGGGCTCGCCCTGCAGAAGGTGCTCGACGAGCTTGGCCTGACGGTGCCGGTGCAGGAGCCCGTCGCCGCCTGGATCGGCGCCGTGCGCTCGTCCACCGGCGATGCCGCGCGGATGCTGAGCGTGATGGACGGGCTCGTGGGTCCCAGCCGCCGCATCGTGGCGACGGGCGGATGGACGCACGACGCGACCGTCATGGCGGCCAAGCGGAGGCTCGGCGCGGTGCCGGCGCCGGCGGTGAGCGAGGCCGGTGCGCGGGGGGCGGGGCTGATCGGAGGCGTCGCTGCGGGCGTATACCCGGGACTCGACCGGCTGCCCGGCCCGGAGGCGTGAGCGGCGCCGGCCGCCGGCCGGCCCTACGGGTACAGGTGCGTCGTGAGGCCCTGATCGAGTGGCCCGATGAACAGCGCGGCGAGGAAGTTGAGCAGCGCGAAGACGATGATGAACCCGATCAGGAGAACGACGAACGTGGGCGTGTCGGTTCGCAGCGTCCCCAGGCCGGCCGGCGTCACGCGTCCCGCGGCCAGCGAGCCGGCCAGCGCCAGCACGATCAGGATCGGGACGAAGCGACCGAACGTCATCGTCAGGCCGCCGGCGATGTCGGCGAACGGGATCCCGTGGGAGCCGATGTTGCCGGGATTCGGCTGGATGAAGCCGGTGTAGCCGGCGAACGCCGATCCGTTGTTGTTGGCCTGGGAGAGATAGGCGTAGAGCGACTCGGAGAACCCCTGCGGCCCCGGGCTGGAGATCGACTGCCGGCCCGCGGGCGAGGAGATCGCCACGGCGGTCAGGCCGAGGACCATGGCCGGTACGAACAGCGTTCCGAGCGCCGCGAGCTTGACCTCGCGCGCGCCGAGCTTCTTGCCCAGGTACTCCGGTGTGCGCCCGACCATCAGGCCGGCGATGAAGACCGCCAGCACCACGAGCAGCAGCACTCCGAACAACCCCGACCCGGGCCCGCCGAAGATCACCTCGCCGGTCATGATGTTCGCCATCGCGACCGCGCTCCCGAGGCCCGTGAACGCTTCGATGCCGCTGTTCACCGCCCCGTCGCCGCCGGCCGTCCCCGCGCCCACGAACAGCGCCGAGCCGGCGGTGCCGAAGCGCTGCTCCTTGTCCTGCAGGTTGGCGCCGTGCAGACCCGCCGCGTGCATCGCCGGGGTGCCGTGCGCCTCGGCGGCGTAGAGAATGCCGACGCCGGCCACGAACAGCACGAGCATCGCGGCGTACAGCGCCCAGCCCTGCCGGGTGCGCCCGACCATGCGCCCGAACGTGTACGTCATCGCGGCGGGGATGAGCAGCATCAGCAGCGCCTCGAAGACGCTCGCTAGCCCGGTCGGGTTCTCGAACGGGTGCGCGGAGTTCGTGTTGAAGAAGCCGCCGCCGTCGCCCGAGAGCAGCTTGATCACCTCCTGCGACCCCACCGGTCCCATCGCGATCGTCTGGCCGAGATGAGTGCGACCGCTGAACTGCAGGTAGTGCGACAGGTTCTGGAGCACGCCCTGCGAGACGAGGAACAGGCCGCCGAGGACCGACAGTGGGAGCAGCACGTAGAGCAGCGTGCGCGTGAGGTCGACCCAGAAGTTGCCGAGCCGGTCGGTCTCCCGCCGGACCAGCCCGCGGATCAGCGCGACAGCCACGGCCATGCCGACGGCGCACGAGGTGAAGCTGGCCACGGTGATGCCGGCCATCTGCGAGAAGTAGGACAGCGTGGTCTCGCCGGCGTAGTACTGCCAGCTCGTGTTGCTCACGAACGACGAGGCCGTGTTGAACGAGAGGTCCCACGGGCCGGCCGCGAAGTGCTGCGGATTGAACGGGTCGCTGCCCTGGGTCCGCAGCACGACGTAGAGCACGAGCCAGCTCGCCAGGCTGAACAGCAGCACCGAGCGGGCGTAGGACTTCCAGTCCTGCTCCTCTTCGGGGACCACGCGCAGGAGCCGGTACAGAAGCCGCTCCACCGGCGCTCCCACGCGCGCGAGCCACACCTGCGGGCCGCGATAGGCGCGCACCTCGCCGCCGCGGTAGACCCGCGCCATGTAGCCGCCGAGCAGCGGCGTGAGCGCGGTCAGCACGACGAGGAAGATGATGATCTGCGCCCAGCCTGCGAGCGTCATGCCATCTCACTCCTTGCCGGTCGACTCTGGGCGGCGGCGCCGCACTCCGAGTCTCGTCCCGCCGCTATCAAGGCCGCATACAGAAGTCGGCGTTGGCCGTGACGATCGTGTGAAGGTCGCTGTGCGCGGGCACTCACGGGGTGCTTGCGGGGCGCCCGCGGAGCCTGCTCGGCGGCATCTCTAGTATCGAAGGCATGCGTATCTCCGTGCTCGACCAGTCACCGATCCCCGAGGGGTCAACCGGCGCCGACGCGCTGCGCAACACGATTGACCTTGCGCGGCTGGCCGACGAGCTGGGCTACCACCGCTACTGGGTGGCCGAGCACCACGGGGGCCCGATGCTGGCCAGCGCCGCCCCCGAGGCACTGATCGGCCCGGTCGCCGCGGCCACCGAGCGGATCCGCGTGGGCAGCGGCGGCGTGATGCTGCCGCACTACAGTCCGCTGCGGGTGGCCGAGTCGTTCAGCATCCTCGCGGCGCTGTTTCCCGGACGCATCGACCTCGGCCTCGGCCGGGCATCGGGGACCGACCCGCTGACCACGTTCGCCCTGCAGCGCGACCGCCGCGACGCCGCGCCCGACGACTTTCCCCAGCAGCTCGCCGAGCTGCTCGGCTACCTCGACGACAGCCTGCCCGCCTCACACCCCTTCCGGCGGCTCGCCACGACCCTGCCGGGGCGTCCCGAGCTGCCCGTCCCGTGGCTGCTCGGGTCCTCGCCTCAGAGCGCGATCTGGGCCGGCGAGCTGGGCCTGCCGTACGCGTTCGCCGACTTCATCAACCCCGCCGGCTCCGAGATCGCGACGCTGTACCGGGAGCGCTTCGCCGCTCACCGCGACCTGACCTCGCCGCGGACCGCCGTCGCCGCCTGGGTCCTGTGCGCGCCGACCGACGAGCAGGCGCAGCACCTGGCAACGAGCAGCCGGATGACGCTGGCCCTGCTGCGCCGCGGCGAGCTGATCGCCGTGCCCTCGCCTGAGAAGGCGACCGCGTTCCTGGAGCGCGAGGGCCGCCCGGCGGCGGGGGGGTTGCCGGGCCGCCGCGGCATCATCGGCTCTCCGGCCACGGTCCGGGCGGGGATCGAGCAGCTCGCCGCCGACTACAACGCCGAGGAGGTGATCGTGGTCACGATCACGCACGACCACGGTGCCCGCCGCCGCTCCTACGAGTTGCTGGCCGAGGTGATGGAGCTCGAGCGCCGATCGCTGGCCGCCGCGGCCGTCTGAGTCGCGTGATGGGCGCCGCCGGGGCGACGCCGATCCTGCGCATGCTGCTGAGCCTGGCGGGAGCGCCCGACCCGGGGTCGGTCGCTCCCTCTCGGCTCCCCTACTTCTTCTTGCCGTCCAGTCCGGGCAGCGCCTTGCCGGCGCTGTCGACGACCTTGCGCAGGAAGTCGTATTGCATCGTCACCAGTCGCTGCGCCATCTCCAGCGCCGAGTCGGTGATCTCCTCGCGCTTCGACGCACCCTCGCTGGGCAGCGGCAGCGCTTCGTCGACGGTCTCGACGAACTTGCGCACCGCATCGATCGCGGCGCGCGCGCCGTCCTCGAGCGACTGTAGAACCTCCTCGGACAGCTCTGTGGTCAGCTCGACCGCATTCTTGTCCTTCGGCTCGCTGCGCGCCGCCGGGCGCTTGGCTGCAGGGGTCGCCTTCTTGGCCGCGGGGCGCTTGGAGGCGGCCGGCGCCTTCTTGGCTGCCGGGCGTGGCTTGGCTTTTGCTGCGGGCATGTCTTCACCCTCTTCGGGACCCTCGGTCCCGCAGGTTGGTTCGCGAGAGCCGACCAGCCGATCTCCAGTTCAGCCGCGGATCGGGTCACCGGCCTCCGCCTGTCTCGTGCGACGCTAAGTCACGCCCACGCCCGCGCCATCCGTGGGAACTCCCAATCGTGTCGGGGCAGACTACGCCGGTCCCGGCGAGCAACGAGGACTCGGCGAGTGTGTCGACCGAGTCGGCCGGGGCGAGCGTGAACGGATGGACTCCCCACGCGAGCATGAGCTGATTGCACACCACGGGGTCGTCGGCGAGCGCGATTCAGCACGTCCCCGAGGCGCCGCGCCTGATCGGATCCCTACGATCGTGCGATGGGCTTTGCCAGCGAGCTCCTCGGCCGCCGGATGCGCCTGCCGCGAGCGCAGACACGCGACGTCGTGTGCGAGCGCGATCTGCGGGTCACGATGGACGACGGGGCGGTGCTGCTCGCCGATCGCTGGGTGGCGCGGGCCGCGCTCCACCGCTGGCAGCCGACGGTGCTCGTGCGCTCGCCGTACGGGCGCCGGCAGCTGTTCGGGCTGATCTTCGGACGGCTGCTGGCCGAGCGAGGGCTCCAGGTCGTGATCCAGAGCGTGCGCGGCACGTTCGGCTCCGATGGCACCTTCAGCCCGTTCGACGAGCGCTCCGACGGCCTGGCGACACTGCGCTGGCTGCGTGAACAGCCGTGGCATGACGGACGGATCGGGATGATCGGGCCGAGCTACCTGGGCCTCGTGCAATGGGCGATCGCCCCAGACGCCGGCGACGACCTCGCCGCGCTGGCGATCCAGGTCAGCGCGTCGCAGTTTCACGGCCCGACCTATGCGGGGGGCAGCCTGTCGCTTGAGACCGCCGCATCGTGGCTCGTGCTCGTCGCCGCGCAGCAGCGCCGCCTGGCCCCACTGAGCATGGTCCGCGGCCTGCGCCGGCTCCCCGTGCTGTTCTCCGAGCTGCCGCTCATCGGCCTCGACGAGCGGGCGACCGGGTCGGAGGTCGACTGGTACCGCGAGGCGCTGGCCAACCCCCGGCGCGAGAACGCTTACTGGGTCACGCGGGACTTCGCGGCCGGGGTGGCGAAGGTGACCGCGCGGGTGCAGCTGATCGGCGGCTGGTATGACATCTTCCTGCCCTGGATGCTCGAGGACTTCGCCGCCCTGCAGGCCGCCGGGCGCCCCGCGCAACTGGTGATCGGTCCGTGGACCCACACTGCACCGGGCCTGCTCGCCGCCGGCATCCGGCAGGGCCTGGCGTGGCTCCGTGCCCACCTGCTCGACGACGATCGGCTCGTGAGCCGGTCGAACGTCCGCGTGCTGGTGACCGGCGAGCGCGCCGGCGGCGGCTGGCGCGCGCTGCCGAGCTGGCCGCCGCCCGGCACGACCGAGCGGCGGCTATGGCTGGCCGACCACGGCGAGCTGTGGCAGCTCGAGCCCGTGGCCGAGCCGGCGTCGGGCGACCGCTACCGCTACGACCCGGCCGATCCGACTCCGTCGCTCGGCGGACCAGTACTGCTGGCGCGCGAGCCGGTGGTCGACAACCGCCCGCTCGAGGCGCGCCCGGACGTGCTCACCTACACGACCACGGCGCTGCCGGAGACGCTCGAGGCGATCGGCCCGGTCCGGGTGGAGCTGTGGCTGCGCGCCGACTCGCCGTACTTCGACGTATTCGCGCGTGTGTGCGAAGTCGATGCCGGCGGCGCCTCGTGGAACGTCTGCGATGCCCTAGTTCGCGTCGCACCGGGCCGCTTCGAGCCGTCGGCGGATGGCACCCGGCGGGTGAGCTTCGGGCTGTGGCCGATCGGCCATCGCTTCGCTGCCGGGCATCGCATCCGCCTGCAGGTCTCCTCCGGCGCGCACCCGCGCTACGCGCGCAACTCGGGAACCGGTGAGGATCTCGCCACCGGCACGACGCTGCGGCCGGTCGAGATCGAGGTGCTGCGCGGCGCCGCGCATCCGTCGGCTCTCGTCCTGCCCCGCGGCTCGGGCGGGTGACCCGCCACTCGCCACGGCGCGTGCATCACACGGCGATCGGAGCCTCGCGCGTCCGGCGCGAGGCTCCCGTCGAGGCGGCCACGACCAGGGCGATCCCGATCAGCGCGCGTCCACTGAGCCTCTGTCCGAGCACGATCCAGCCGGCGAGCGCCGCCATTGCCGGCTCGAGGCTCATCAGCACGCCGAAGACCGAGGCGGCGATCCGCCGCAGCGCCTCGAGCTCGAACGAGTAGGGGATTGCCGAGGACAGCATCCCGACCGCTGCTCCGATCGCCAGCGTCCGGGGGACCAGCAGGTGGCCTCCGCCGTCGGCGACGCCGGCCGGCAGCGCCACGAGGGAGGCCACACACATCGCCAGCGCCAGCCCGGTGCCGCGCTCGAACGCCCGGCCTACGCGCGCGCTCAACAGAATGTAGGCGCCCCACAGGCATCCGGCGATGAGCGCGAAGGCGACCCCGAGGAGGCTCAGGCCACCGCCCCCGCCGCGCGTCAGCGCGAGGATCCCGGCCGCCGCGAGCACCACCCAGAGGAGGTCGATCCAACGGCGCGACCCGGCCACCGCAACCGCCAGGGGCCCCACGAACTCGATCGCGACCGCGATCCCCAGCGGGATCCGGTGGATCGCGCTGTAGAAGCTCAGGTTCATCCCCGCCAGCACCGCCCCGAACACGCCCGCCAGCAGCAGCTCGCGCCGCGTCCGGCCCCGCACACGGGGGCGCCAGATCGCGCCCAGCACGATGCTCGCCGACAGCAGGCGAAGGAACACCGCGCCGCCCGGCCCGACCCGCGCGAACAGGGTCACTGCGAGCGCAGAGCCAAACTGCACGGAGGCGATCGCGGCGACCACCAGGCCACCGGACGGCGCTCGCGAGAGCAGGCCGCGCTGGTCCGTGGCGTCAGCGCGCGATCGCGTAGAGCGTGATCCCGTGGGGGTTGTACGCGCCGAGGAACACGTGCAGGCGAACGCTGCGGGTGCTCCGGCGTGTCTGCGCGCTCAAGCGGGCGCCGTCGAGACGCATCTGTGCCGCCAGCCTCGGGCTGATGTGCCACAGGTGGGCGACCGAGGTCGTGTAGCGGCCGGAGCGCGCGTGCGTGATGCGCTCGGCCCGGGCGGCGAGCGAGAGCACCACGTGGCTCTGTGTGGCCAGGTCGCTTTCGTTGCGGGTGGCGGCGATCAGCGCCGACACGGTCGAGCCGACGAGCAGAACGACCATCACCGTGAGCGCGCTGTTGGCCCACCGGCGGCGCCGGGCCACCACGAGCACACCCGTGACCACGGCGGCGACGACGGCGAGAACGGCGAGGGTGACGGCCACCGCCGCAAAGGTCGAGAAGCTCATGCCGGGGGGCTAGGTTACTTCGCGCGCACGAGACTCGCGGCCCCCGCCGGCGACAATCCCGGAACGCGAACCGGCGTCCCGGGTACGCTCGCTGGGATGCTGCCCGCCTATCGCGAGCACCAGACCGTCCCTCGGCCCGCGCGGCCGCAGGCGAGCGCTCGCTCTCCGCAGCGCCTGTGGCGCTGGGCGGCGGTTCCGTTCGGGGTGCTCTATCTGATCTTCCTGGCGGTCCAGTTCGGAGATGTGATCGGCGCCAGGAACCTGGATGCCGACGCCGTGTCGGCACCGGTGATCGGGCAGCTGCTCGGGGCTGCCGGCCCACACGCGAACGTGGTGCTGGGCGAATTCGGCTGGTACGCGACGCTGCTGTTCGAGCTGGCCACGAAGTGGCTGCCCGCCCACATCCAGGTCTGGGAGGCGATGCCGTACGCCATGGCTCTGGCCGGAGTCGCCCTGGCGGCGTGGTCGGTGTGGCAGGTGGCCGGAGCGTGGGCCGCCGGCTTGACCGCCGTGCTGCTGGTCTGCGCGGCGCCGGACACGCTCCACCTGCTGCTGTCGATGACCCAGCACGCTCCCGACTGGTTCTGTCTCGGCCTGCTCGCGGCCTTCGTGGTGTTGGTGCAGCGGCGCGCGCTCGCGCTGCGACCGGTCGTGCTGATCCCGCTGTCGCTGGTGGTCGGGTTGATCGTGGGCATGAATGCCGCCTCGGACCCGCTCCTCGTGCTCGCCGGTCTGGTGCCGTTCGTGCTGGCGGTCCTGGCCGCGGCCGTGCTCGCGCGCGGGCCGGGCAGCGCCCGGGCGCTGCGGATCGCGCTCGCCACGCTCGTGGTCGCCGGCGTCTCGTGGGTGCTCACGCTCGTGGTGATGTCGGCGCTGAACGTGGCGCCGGAGGCTGGCGTGCATACGACGACGCTGGCCACCGCGGCGAAGATCGGCACCAACTTCAGGTTGTGGTGGCAGTCGATCGCGGTGCTCGGCAACGGCGACTTCTTCGGCCTCGACGTGTCGTTCGTGTCGGCGCTCGCGGTCGCCTGTGCGGCGCTCAGCATCGGCGCCGTCGCTGTGTTGCCGCGGGTGGGCTGGCGGGCGCTGCGCCTGCGTGCCGATGACGCCGCGTCGCCCGAGGCGTCGGCCCGACTCGCGTTCATGGTCTTCTGGTGCTCATCGGCGATCGTGCTCAGCGCCGCCTTCGTGCTCAGCGCGACGCCCGTCGACATCCAGGGCGATCGCTACCTGGTCGGTCTCGTCTATGCCGCCGCCGCGGTGATCCCGGTCATCGCGGCCGGCCGTGTGCGGACCGAGGCCGCCGCCGTGATCGGGACGTGCGTGTTCGCGCTCAGCGGCGTGATCGCGATGGCCAAGGGAACCGTCACCAACGACACGGACCGGTTCCCCACGGCCGCGGTGGCCAACCAGGTGTGGCGGCTCGCCGTCGCCAACCATCTCCAGTTCGGCTACTCCGGCTACTGGGACGCGGCTCCGATCACCTGGGCCGGCCACTTCCGCGTCCGCGTCTATCCGGTGTCGGTCTGCGTCCAGAACACCCATCTGTGCCCGTTCGACCTCCACACGATCAGCAGCTGGTACACCCCGCACCCGGGCGTCCGGAGCTTCCTGCTCACCGACTCGGCGATTCCCTTGGTTCCGTCGCCGACGCCTGATCTCGGACGCCCGAGCGCCGTCTACCATGTCGGCAACCTGACCATGTACGTCTACCCGTACGACCTCGCGACGCGGATCGTGCACCTCCGTTAGTTCCGATGGCGACCGAGGGCATACAGCTTCCCCGCGGCATCTCGGTCGGCCACTGGACGGACCTCGTCGGCCGCACCGGGTGCACGGTCGTGCTCGCCCCGGAAGGGGCGGTCGGCGGAGTCGATGTGCGGGGCGCGGCGTCGTCCACGCTGTGCACCGACACGCTCCGCCCCGGGACGCTCGTCGAGCGCGTACACGCGATCCTCCTCACCGGTGGGAGCGCGTTCGGGCTCGAGGCCGCCGGCGGCGTGATGCGCTATCTCGAGCAGCACGAGGTGGGCTACGAGCTCGTGTCAGTGCGGGTTCCAATCGTCGCCGGCGCGGTCATCTTCGACCTGCCGATCGGCGACCCCAGGGCGCGTCCGGATCGTGAGGCCGGGTACGCCGCTTGTGCCGCGGCCACCGACGCTCCCGCGGTCGGCGCCGTCGGCGCCGGGACTGGGGCCAGCGTCGCCAAGGGCGGCGACGCCTCGCAGATCCGCCCCGGCGGGCTCGGCATCACGAGCGCGCAGGCCGGCGGCGCCGCCGTCACCGCCGTGATGGTCGTCAACAGCGTCGGCGGGGTCTGGGACGACGAGCGCCACGCATGGGTGGCGGAGTTCACCGTCTGGGACCGTGCGTCGGTGCTCGTGCCCGGTACCAACACGACGATCGGCGTGGTCGTCACCGACGCGGAGCTGACCAAGGAGCAGGCCAACCGCCTCGCCACGGTCGCCCACGATGGCCTTGCGCGGGCGATCCGTCCCTCGCACACGATGTACGACGGCGACACGATCTTCTGCCTCGCTACGGGCGCCGTGCAGGCGCCGTATGACGCGGTCGAGGCCGTGGCCGCGGACCTCGTCGCGCGGGCCATCGCGGACGGCGTCCGCGCCGCGAGAGACTGACGAGCGCCGGTCCGCCGCCGGTCCGCACCAGCGACCTGATCAAGGCGCCCGCGGCCGGGATGTGACTATGGTGGCTCGGGATGGACCGCCCGTCCCGTCCGCCGAATCTCCTGCTGCTGATCACCGACCAGCAGCGGGCCCCGGGTGGGAGCCGCCCGACGCCGGCGGTGACGCGAAGGCGCATCACTTCGGTGGCGGTACGATCCACGTCCCGTTGATCGTCTCCAACCCGTTCCTGTTCGCGGGCGGTGCCACGAGCGCGGCGCCGGCGTCGCTGGTCGATGTGGTGCCGACGCTGCTCGCGCTGGCCGGCGCGGACGCCGGGCGGGCGGGGCCGGAGTACGAGCTCTACGACCACCAGGCGGACCCGGCCGAGGCTCACAATCTCCTCGACGTGCGATCCGGACGGGCCCACACGCCGCCGGCCGAACGCGAGCGCCGCCGGCTGCACGAGCGTCTCGGCGCGAGGCTCGAGCAGACCGGCACCGTCGTGCCGCCGCTGGCGCCGGGGTGACCCGATCGCCGCGCCCCGAGGCTGCTACAGGTTGACCGAGGCCATTCCGGCCTCGTCGTAGCGGTCGCCGGCGACCGGGGGCAGCTCGGCGTCGACCCGCGCCAGATCCTCGGCGGTCAGCTCGACGTCGGCCGCTGCCGCATTCTCCTCCAGGTACTTCCGGCGCTTGGTGCCGGGAATCGGAACCAGATCCTCGCCCTGGGCCAGTACCCAGGCGAGCGCGAGCTGCGCCGGGGTGATCCCCTTCTCCCCGGCGATCTCGGCCACCTTGGCCGCCAGCGCCCGGTTGGCCTCCAGGTTCGCGCCGGTGAAGCGGGGGCCGTAGCGGCGGAAGTCGCCCTGGTCGAGCTCGTCCGGGGAGCTGAAGCGTCCGGAGAGGAAGCCGCGGCCGAGCGGGGAGTAGGGAACGAAGCCGATGCCCAGCTGGCGGCAGGTCGGGAGCACCTCGGCCTCGGGATCCCGGGACCACAGCGAGTACTCGGTCTGCAGCGCAGTGATCGGATGGACCGCGTGGGCGCGGCGGATCGTGTCCGGCGCCGCCTCGCTGAGCCCGATGTGGCGCACCTTGCCCTGCTGCACGAGCTCGGCCATCGCGCCGACCGTCTCCTCGATCTCCACGTTCGGATCGACCCGGTGCTGGTAGTAGAGGTCGACGTGATCGACGCCGAGCCGCTGCAGCGAGCCCTCGATCGAGCTGCGCACGTGCTCGGCCGAGCCGTCAAGCGGGCCGAGCGTCGACAGGTCGCCGGGCGTCGACGTGGGCTCGATCCGCCGGGCGAACTTGGTCGCGATCACGTACTCGTCGCGGTGGCCGGCGATCGCGCGGCCGATCAGCTGCTCGTTGGTCATCGGGCCGTACAGCTGCGCGGTGTCGAGGAAGTTGATCCCCAGCTCCAGTGCGCGCTGGATGGTGGCGACCGCCTCGCCCTCATCCGTCGACCCATAGAAGGCCGACATCCCCATGCATCCGAGGCCGAGCGCGGAGACCTCGAGCGACCCAAGCATGCGCGTCTTCATTGCGGCTCCAATCCGTTTCTCGCGGGCGTCGCGATCAGGATTGCAGGTCGCCGTTGCCGGCAGGCTCCGAGCCGGGATCGCTTCTGCCCGAGGCGGCGATCACTACGGGTCGGACCTGACCTCGGTCTGGACATTCGACGGCTGTGCGACCGACCTCACATTTACGCCCTCGCCGAGAGCGTAGAAAGACTCATCACCTCGTAGCGCGCCCACGGAAACCCACATGCTCGCCCCCGAACCGACCATCACCGACTTCACTCTCCCGACGCTCGACGCACGCTCGCTGCTACGCCGGGCGGCGGTGCCGGTTGCGCTCGCCGGCGCGGCGCTGCTGGCCGTGCTCGTGCTCGGTGGCCGCGTGCACGCCGTCGCCGACGCACTCCGGCGCGGGCTCGGCGTCAACCCCGGCTGGGTGAGCGTGGGGATCGCGTTCGAGTCCGTCTCACTGGCAGGATACGTGGCGCTGCTGGCGCTCGTGGCCGGTCGAGCGACACCTCGGGTCCGTGCCCGGGAG
Organism: uncultured Solirubrobacteraceae bacterium; assembly: GCA_963816005.1. Classification (GTDB taxonomy): domain Bacteria; phylum Actinomycetota; class Thermoleophilia; order Solirubrobacterales; family Solirubrobacteraceae; genus Palsa-465. The sequence continues at coordinate 59,914 of CAWFKF010000108.1, forward strand.
AGCGCGCAGATCGCGCTGGCCGGTGCGGCGGCGACGCGTCTGCTCCCGACCGCCGGTGCCGGCGGAGCGGCGCTGACCCTGTGGGCGTTGCGGCGGGCCGGATTGCCGGCCCGGGCGGCCGGGCGGACGCTGCTCGCGTTCCTGGTCGTGCTCTACGCCGTCTTCCTGTCCTCGATCGCCGTCGCGGGCGCGGTGCTCGCGCTCGGCCTGGTCAGCAGCTCCGGCCCGGTCGCACTCAGCGTGATCCCCGCCGTCGCGGCCCTGCTCGCGATCGGGGTGTGCCTCGCCCTTGCGCTCGCGCATCGCGGATCGGTCGGCGGCGGCGCCGGCGTGGTGGCCGGCGGCACTGCCGGCGCGCGCGTGGTCGCGCGTGTGCGCGGCCTGGCAGTGCCGATCGGCCTCGCGGTCCACGACGCGTGCGGGCTGCTCCGATCGGGCGACCGGAGGTTGGGCGGGGCGATCGCCTACTGGGCGTTCGACGCCGGCGTGCTGTGGGCGATGCTGCACGCGTTCGGCTCGCCGCCCGTGCTGCCGGTGCTCGCGCTCGCCTATCTCGTCGGGCAGGTCGCGAACACGCTCCCGATCCCCGGCTCGGTCAGCGGAGGCATCGCCGGGGTGCTGATCGCCTTCGGCGTTCCGGCCGAGGTCGCGCTCCCATCCGTCCTGGCCTACCGCACGGTCGCCGTGTGGCTGCCGACGCCGGTGGCGATGGCCGCGATCCCGGCGTTGCGCCGGACGATCGCCCGCTGGGAGCGCGAGGACTCCACGCGGGCGGCGGAGCCCGCATCAGCGAGCTGAGCCCGGCTCGCGTTGATCATTGCCACCAGGGGCTTGCTCGGCGAGCGTCTGAGCGAGCTCCTCGCGGGAGTGGATGCCGAGCTTCTGGTAGACGTGCCGCAGGTGGTACTCGATCGTCTTCGGGCTCAGGAACAGCGCCGCCGCGGCCTCGCGCGTCGTCCTGCCCGCGGCGAGCAGGAGGGCGATCTGCAGCTCTTGCGGCGTCAGCTCGTCGATCGTGGTCGGATCCCGTCGTCGGCGCGTCTCGCCCGTGGCCGCGAGCTCGGCTCGAGCCCGGTCCGCCCACGGGCCGGCATCGAGGTGCTCAAATGAATCGAGCGCGGCGCGGAGGTGCTCTCGTGCCTGCGCGCGATTCCGGGCTCGCCGAAGGCGCTCTCCGTAGGCCAGCCGCGTGCGGGCCGTCTCGAACGCATCCGGGGTTTGTTCGTGCAGCCTCAGCGCCCGCTCGAAGGGCGCGGTGATCTCGCGGTCCGGCGCGAGCAGGCCGCGGCAACGTAGTGCGCGGGCGAGGGACCAGGGCTGGCCCTTGGCGCTTGCAGCGGCCGCCAATTCCGCCGAGACCCGCTCGGCCTCATCGATGCGCCCGAGCCTCACACAGGCATCGACGAGCTCCGCCGCGGGCGAGAGATCGGCGTCCGTGATGGAGAGGCTGCGCAGGAGCTCCTGCTGCCGGGCGAAGTGCGTGGCGGCGCCCGCGGCATCGCCGAGACCCAGAGCGAGCTCGCCGAGCGCAGCCGTCGCCCACACCTCGTAGAGGTGCGTCCCGAGTTCTTGGCTGAGCGTCAGCGCTTCGTCGGCCAGGGCTCGGCACTCCTGGTCCCGTCCCCGCCGTGCCTGCAGCCACGCCAGCCCCGCCAGCCCGAACACTAGCTCGGCCTGCTGGCCACTCTCGCGCGCCAGCTCGATCGACTCCCGATAGGTGGCCTCGGCGATTGCCCAGCGATCGGTGGTGGCTTGGTCGCGGGCGATCAGGTTGAGCACATACGGGAGCACCCCGACGGCTGCGCGCGCACGAGCGCTGCTGAGCGCGTGCTCGAGCAGTGAGCGCCCGGCGCCGGTCTCGCGTAAGAAGATCGGTCCGACCGCCAGCCACGGAAGCAGCCCGAGATCGTCACGGAGCTCGGCCGAGGCCTCAGCGAGAGCGATTCCCTCGTGGATCGCCTCGGCTCCGGCCGCCGCGTCTCCGCCCAGGGTTCGGGCCATCCCCATGGCGATCGCGGCCAGGAAGCGGGACCTGTTCGAGGCAGTGTCGGTCAGGGCCGCTCGCGCTCGCTCGGCGACCGCGAGCATCTCTGCCGGGTTCCCGGCATAGAAGCAGGCGGTCGCGGCTTCCGCCAGCATCGCGACGGCGCGCTCGGGATCGGCGCGCTCGGCGGTTGCGGTGAGGATCGCATGCCCGCGCATCACGGGCCCGCGATGCGTGGCAATGTGGCCGGCGAGCTGATCGGCCTCGACCAGCCTCGCGGGATCACCGGTGGACTCCCGGACCTCTCCGAGCAGCGCGACCGAGCGCTCTGCCAGCCCGGCGAGCCACGCCATCTCAGCTGCCTTGCACAGCATGCCGGCTCGCCGCTCGGAGTCAGCGGCGAGCCGCCCGGCCCGCTCGAATGCGGCCGCCGCGGTCGCGTACGCGCTGCGATCACGACTGCGGGCTCCCGCCTGCTCGAGCGCCGCCGAGGCCGTCTCGTCGGCGCTGACGGCCGCGGCGGCGAGGTGCCAGGCCCGGCGGTCTATATCTCGGTCAGGCAGCGCGGCGGCGAGCGCCCGGTGCGCGTCTCGGCGCTGCTGCGCAGTCGCATCGGCATAGATCGCCGACCGCGCGAGCGGATGGCGAAACTCCAGCGAGCCAGCACCCAGCGTGACGAGACCTGCGCGCTCGGCAGCCGTCAGTGCGGCGAGGTCGATCGCGAGCCGGGCGGCGGCCTTTTCGAGCATCGCCAGATCACCGCTGTCGCTGGTCGCGGCCAGGACGAGAGCGCGCCGGGTGGCTGCGTCGACCAGCCTGGCACGGCGCAGGAACGCACGCGAGATCCGGGCCGAGACGAGCACGGGGGCGCCCTCGGGGGCCAGCATCAGGTCGTGTGTGTCCACTGCCAGCTCGAGCAGGGCAAGCGGGTTGCCGGCGGTCGCCCCGTGTAGCCGGGATGCTGCTTCCGGGGCCAGCCCCGCTAGCAGCAAGGCCGCCTCGTCACGGGTCAGGCCGCCGATCCGGAGCGCCGGTAGGTCGGCGCCGTCGAGCATTGATGGCTCGCCGTCGCGGACCGCGATGAGGATGGCGATCGGATCCGCCACCAGGCGGCGGAAGGCGAACAGCAGTGCCTGCGAGCTCGAGCCGTCGAGCCATTGGGCGTCATCGACGAATACGGCCACGGGCCCCTGCTCGGCGTAGGCGGCGAGCAGGCTGAGGGTGGCGGCGCCGACAGCGAATCGCTCCTGGGCCGGGCCGGGTCGAAGTGCGAGCGCGTTCTCGAGCGCCACTGCCTGCGGTTCGGGGAGCCGCTCGACCATCGGCAGCGCGGGCCTCACCAGCTCGAGCAGGGACGCGAACGGGATCTGCGCCTCAGACTCGATCCCCCGTGCGCGGAGGATCTGCATCCCGTCGGCGCGTGTGAGGGCGTGACCGAGCAGCGCGGTCTTTCCGATGCCCGGCTCGCCGACGATCGCCAGGGTGGCGCTGACGCCTGATCGCGCCTGGGCCAGAGCCAACTCGATCTCCTGCCGCTCTCGTTCGCGTCCGAGCAGCATGACGCGATTCTAGGCCCCGATGAGAACGACGGCAGGCGCGGCGAAGACTAGGGGGGGGCCGGAAGCGAGCTCGTCCACCTCGGACGTACGGTGCTCCCAAACCGATCCCGAGGAGGGAAATCGTGAGCACCATCGAGCAGACACCAGAGATCGACATGGACAAGCTCCACCAGTTCGTGTTCCGCGCGGTCGACGAGGTCGGGGCGACCTTGAACGCCGCGCTGGTGGTGATGGGCGACAAGCTCGGGCTGTACCGGGCATTGGCCGGTGCCGGGGGCCTGTCGTCGGCCCAGCTTGCGGAGCGCACCGGTGCCGCCGAGCGCTACGTGCGCGAATGGCTGAACGCCCAGGCCGCCGGAGGCTACGTCGCCTATGACCCCGAGAGCGGCCGCTACACGCTGCCGCCCGAGCAAACCGTCGCGCTCACGGATCCCGAGAGCCCCGCCTACCTGCCGGGCTTCTTCCAGATCGCCGTGGGCTCGGTTCTCGACTCCCCGCGGATCGTGGAGGCGGCTCGCAGCGGCGATGGGCTGGGTTGGCACGAGCACGTGCATGACGTCCACGAGGGATGTGAGCGCTTCTTCCGGCCCGGCTACCACGCGCATCTGGTCGCCGAATGGCTGCCCGCCCTCGACGGCGTGATCGAGAAGCTCGCGCGCGGGGCGCTCGTCGCCGACGTCGGCTGTGGCCACGGCGCCTCGACGATCCTGATGGCCGGCGCGTTCCCCAACTCGACCTTCGTCGGCTCCGATTACCACGACGGTTCGATCGAGACGGCGCGCCGTCGGGCCCAGGGGGCCGGGCTCGAGGACCGGACTCGCTTCCAAATCGCTCCCGCGGCGGCGTACAGTGGATCTGACTACGACCTCGTGACGATGTTCGACTGCCTCCACGACATGGGCGACCCCGTCGGGGCCGCGCGCCACGTGCGCAGCACGCTCAAGCCCGACGGGACGTGGATGATCGTCGAGCCGAGCGCGGGCGATCGGGTCGAGGACAACCTCAATCCGGTTGGGCGCGCCTACTACGCGTTCTCGACGCTCCTGTGCACGCCGGCATCGCTCTCACAGGAAGGCGGGCTCGCGCTTGGTGCGCAGGCCGGCGAGGCCCGGATCCGCGACGTCGTCGAGGCCGGCGGGTTCGCTCGGTTCCGCCGTGTCGCGGAGACGCCGTTCAACATCGTGTACGAGGCGCGTCTGTGAGCACGGCTGCGCGGTCGGTGACGGCGCCCGCGAGCGATGTCCAGCTCGCGGGCGCCGGCGCGCGTGCTCCGACGCGTGCGCGTCTGCCCGACGTCGAGGGCTACGTGGAGCGCGACGGAGTGCGTCTGTATTACGAGGTCCACGGCGGCGCGGCGCCGACGGTGCTGCTGCTTCCTACGTGGTCGATCGTCCACTCCCGGTTCTGGAAGTTCCAGATCCCGTACCTCGCGCGGCACTGCCGGGTTGTCACCTTTGACGGGCGGGGTAACGGCCGCTCCGACCGGCCGGCCGGCGCCGAGGCCAACACCACGGACGAGTTCGCTCGGGATGCGCTCGCGGTGATGGACGCGACGGCGACCGATCGGGCGACCCTCGCCGGCCTCTCCTGCGGCGCGCTGTGGGGGACGATCCTCGCCGCCGATCACCCCTCGCGGGTCGACGGCATCGTCTACATCTCCCCCTCTGTGGGGCTGGTGCCGGGGCATCCCGAGCGCGACGTGTACGCGTTCGACGAGCGCTACGACGACGAGGGGGGATGGGCGAAGTACAACAGCGCCTATTGGTCGCGGGGGTACCGCCACTTCCTCGAGTTCTTCTTCGCCGAGTGCCTCAACGAGCCGCACTCGACCAAGCAGATCGAGGACTGCGTCAGCTGGGGTCTGGACACGACGCCGGAGACGCTGGCCGACACGGTGCGCGGGATCGGGCTACCTGGCAAGGAGAGTTTCCGTGACACGTGCGCTCGCGTGCGCTGCCCGACGCTCGTCATTCACGGCGACCGGGACCGGATCCGTCCGCACGCGCAAGGGGCGGCGCTGGCCGAGGCGACCGGCGGCCGCCTCGTCACGCTCGCTGGCGCCGGGCACCTGCCGATCGCGCGCGATCCGGTCAAGGCGAACCTGCTGCTGCGCGATTTCATCTGTCCACCGGCTCCGGCTCGCCGCTGGTCCCGAGCTCGATCACGGCGGCGGCGTGCGCTGTACGTCTCCTCGCCGATCGGTCTCGGCCACGCTCGACGCGACATCGCGATCGCCGAGCAGCTGCGCCTGCGCCGGCCCGATCTCGAGGTCGACTGGCTCGCCCAGCATCCCGTCACCGCCGTGCTCGAGGCGCACGGGGAGCGCATTCATCCGGCCAGCGCACAGCTCGCCAGCGAGGTCGCGCACTGGGAGTCGGAATCGGCAGGGCATGGCCTGCCCTGCTTTGACGCTTGGCGTCGCATGGACGAGATCCTGGTCGCCAACTTCATGCTGTTTCACGACGTCGCCGCCGCGGAGCAGTACGACCTGTGGATCGGCGACGAGGCCTGGGAGCTCGACTACTTCCTGCACGAGAACCCGGAGTGCAAGACGGCCGCATACGTCTGGCTGACGGACTTCGTCGGCTGGCTCCCGATGGCCGAGGGAGGCGAACGCGAGGCGCTGCTGACGGCTGACTACAACGCCGAGATGATCGAGCAGATCGAACGCTACCCGCGCGTGCGAGACCGATCGATCTTCGTCGGTGAGCCGGAGGACATCGTCCCCGACGCGTTCGGCCCGGGGCTGCCGCCGATCCGCGAGTGGACGGAGCAGCACTTCAGCTTCGCCGGCTACGTCAACGGCTTCGATCCTGCGACCCTGGCCGATCGGCCGGCCCTGCGGGCGGAGTGTGCCTACGGCCCGCACGAGCAGGTCTGTGTCGTCACCGTGGGTGGGTCCGGTGTCGGCGCCGATCTGCTGCGACGGGTGATCGCCGCCTTCCCCGAGGCCAAGCGCGTGGTTCCGCGGCTGCGGATGGTCGTCGTCGCTGGACCCCGTATCGACCCCTCGGCCCTTCCCACTGTGGACGGGCTCGAGGTGCACTCCTACGTCCACGATCTCTACCGCCAACTGGCGGCCTGCGACCTGGCGATCGTGCAGGGCGGTCTCACGACGGCGATGGAGCTGACCGCGACCCGGCGGCCGTTCATCTACTTCCCGCTCGCGCACCACTTCGAGCAGAACCTGCACGTCCGCCATCGGCTCGAGCGCTACGGCGCCGGCCGGCGCATGGAATTCGACCACTCGCCGCCGGATGTGATCGCTGCGGCGATCGTGGAGGAGATCGGCCGCGATGTCGACTACCTCTCCGTGGCGAGCGATGGAGCCGCCCGCGCGGCGGACCTGATCGCCGAGGTCATCTAGTCGGCGGGGCTGGGCGGTCGTAGAATCACGGCGCGCTCATGGGCGCCGTTTCCCACGACCCGCTGCACGACGGCCGGAAGGCATTCTCGGCCCAGGAGTGGGAGCGTGCCTATGAGCTGCTGAGGTCCGCTGACGCGGAGGAGCCGCTCCCTGCTGCAGATCTCGAGCGCATCTCCGAGGCCGCATGCTGGACGCGGCGCTACGACGAGATGCTCACGCTGCTCGAGCGGGCGGAGGCCGGCTACGAGCGCGAGGGCGACCGGCGCGGGGCCGCGCGCATGGCGCTCACCCTCACCCGCGAGCACTACCAGCGCAACCACGATGCGGTGATGGGCGGGTGGCTCGCCCGGGCGGCCAACCTGCTGGAGGGGCTACCGGACTGTCACGAGACCGGTCTGCTGCTGTGGATGAAGGTCCGTGGACTGCTGCTGGTGGCCAATGATGTGCCGGCGGCGCTCGATCGCGCGCGCGAGCTGGTCGAGCTCGCGCGGCGCCTGGGCGATCCGGATCTGGAGGCGCTCGGCCTGCTCGACCAGGGCCATGCACTGATCACCGCCGGCCGGGTGCGCGAGGGATCGCCACTGCTCGATCAAGCGACGGCTCTGGCCATGAGCGACGCCACGGAGCTCGCGACCGCGGGCACCGTGTACTGCGCCACGATCGTCGCGTGCCGCAACATTGGCGACTGGCAGCGGGCTTCGGAGTGGACCTCCGAGTCGCTGCGCTGGTGTGACCGCCACTCCGTCAGCGGGTTTCCAGGTCTATGTCGGCTGCACCGAGCCGAGATCATTCGCATGCGTGGAGCGCTGGCGGACGCAGAGCGCCACGCGCAGGACGCGTGCGACGAGCTGCTCGCGTGGGCGCCGCGCTGGGCCGGGTGGGCCTACCACGAGCTCGGGGAGGTGCGGCGGCGTCGGGGGGATCTCTCGGCCGCTCGGATGGCGTTCGGACGAGCACTCGATGTCGGCTTCGATCCGCAGCCCGGGCTGGCTCTGTTGCATCTCGACGAGGGCGATCCCGCCGCTGCGCTGGCGGCGATCAACCGGCGCATGGCAGATCGCGACGCCTTCACGCAGGAGAGCCGGGCATTGCTGCTGCCTGCCCAGGTGACGATTGCGATCGCGGCCGGCGAGTTGGATCTGGCGCGGGCGGCAGCGGCCGAGCTCGACGAGGTGGCCACACAGTGCGACGCCACCGCGATCCTCGCCAGCGCCTCCGTGGCGCGCGGCGCGGTGGCGGTGGCCGAAGGGCATCCTCGCGACGCGATCGCGCCACTGCGCGAGGGGTGGCGCGCGTGGTGCGATCTGGGTGCGCGGTTCGATGCCGCCCAGACCCGGGGCCTGCTCGGCCAAGCCTACGCCGGCATCGGCGATCAGGCGGCCGCACGACTCGAGTTGGAGGGGGCCGAGGCAACGTTCGCCGAGCTGGGCGCGCCGGTCGAGGAACAACGAGTCCAGCGACAACAAGCGGGGATGGCGGCCGGCGTCCGCGAGCTGCGGACATTCGTGTTCACCGACATCGTCGACTCAACGCGACTGGTGGAGCTGCTCGGCGATGAGGGCTGGGACAGCCTGCTGAGCTGGCACGACCGCACCGTGCGGGCGGAGTTCAGCCGGCACGATGGCCGCGAGATCAAGCACGAAGGCGACGGGTTCTTCATTGCTTTCCCCGACCCGGGAACGGCACTGGACTTCGCCATCGCCCTGCAGCGGACGCTCAGCGAGCATCGACGCGAGCACGGCTTTGCGCCCCGGGTCCGCATCGGTGTCCACGCCGCGGAGGCGACGCGACGCGCAGGCGACTTCTTCGGGCAGGGCGTGCACATCGCGGCGCGCGTGGCCGCCGCCGGCGGCGCCGGGCAGATCCTGGCCACGGCTGACACCGTGGGCGGCGCCGGAGAGGGCTACGCCGTGTCCGAGTCGCGATCTGTGGGACTGAAGGGGCTCGCGGCGCCGGTCGACGTCGTCGATGTGAGCTGGTGACGGGGTGTCACGGCCGGGGCTGGTCCGCCGTCCGCGGACCTGCGCCGCGCCGCGTGACGGACGGCGCGACGGGTTAGCCGCCGACGTGGCCGGAACGGCCGCCTCGATGTATGTGGCCGGCGCCTGCGTCGGGGCGCTGTTCCGGGGCACGGCGGAGCGCGCCGGCCGGGCCTCCGCCGGCTCACAACCGCAGCGAGCCTCGACGTAGCCCGTCGGGTCACTCGGCCGCGACGAGGATCGCTTGGTCGGCGAGACCGCCGTGCGATGAGCCGTCCGGCAGGGGCACGGGTGGGGTGTGGTGCCGGCGGTCGAGGGTGCGAAGGGCCTGGGTCGGCGACATGCCGAACCACCCGCGGACCACGAAGCCGGCGAGGGCGGCCGAGTTCATCCCGCCCCAGTAGCCGGCCGAGATCAGGATCGCGGGAGTTGAGGTTCCCGGCTTTCGCCGCGCCGTCGCGTCCGGGCGCGCTGCGGGGCCGCGGTCGGTGGTAGACGACGACGCCCAGGCCGTCGAGCTCGGCTGCGAGAGCCGGGTTTCCGGCGTCGTCGGAGACGAGGACCAGCATGTGCTCCGACGGGTAGTCCTGATCGATCACGCTGAGGACGGTGCGGAGGACCATCGGGACCGGCTCCCCCAGCGTCGGGATCAGGACCGCGACGTCGGGGACGCCGGCACCGGCAAGACACCGCGCCGGCGTGACGCGGCTCGACCAGCCGTTGATCATCGATACCGCCAGCCAACATCGGCCCGGGTGGTCGTCTCCCGCTACGCAAGGGCGCAACGCGCGGCGGGCTTGACCGAACATGCGTCCACCCACGCGGCGGCCGCGCCTACCCGGCCGGCCCGGTGGCGCCAGGGCTTCCGTACGATCGGGTCATGGAGCTTCCCCATGGTCCACGGGCTCCCGCGGCGTGGCAGACGGTCGCGTGGATGGCACGGCCGGCGGCGTTCCTGCACGGCGCGCACGCGCGGTTCGGCGATCCGGTGACGATCCGGACGTACTGGACGCCGGAGCCGATGGTGCTGTTCTCGCACCCGGACGCGGTGCGCGACGTGTTCCGCCTCGATCCCGCGATCGCTCCCGCTGGGCAGAGCTGGGAGTTCCTGCGTCCGTTCGCCGGGCCGCATTCGATCCTCGTGCTCGACGGAGAGGAGCACCTGCGGGAGCGGCGGTTGTTGCAAACGCCGTTCCACGGGGAGCGGATGCGCGCGTTTGCGCCGCTGGTCGCCGAGCTCGCGCGGCGGGAGCTCGGCTCGTGGAGCGGCGAGGTGATCGCGCTGGAGCGGATGCGCATGCTGACGCTCGAGATCATGCTGCGCGTGGTGTTCGGCGCCCGCGGCGAGGACGAGGTGGCGCGGCTTGGCGACGCGGTCGAGAACACGCTCGGCCGAGTGCGCTCGCTGCCCCGGATGTTGGCCATGGCGCTCGTGCAGCGTGATCTGGGGCCGCGCAGCCCGTGGGGACAGTTTCGGCTCGCGGTGGAAAGCTTCGACGCGTTCCTGATCGACCTGCTGGCACGACGCCGGGCCGACCCGGGGGATGACTCGGTGCTCGGCCTGCTGCTCGAGCAGCGCGACGAGGACGGTAACGCCCCTACCGATCGGCATCTGCGCGACCAGCTCGTGGCCCTGCTCGTCGGTGGTCACGACAGCTCGGCCGCTTCGCTGGCCTGGGCGTTCGAGCGGCTCGCACGACACCCCGCCGTGCACGCGCGGCTGCGGGAGGGCGACCCCGCCTACCTGGACGCGGTCGTCAAGGAGATCCTGCGGGTGCGCCCCGCCCTGACGATCGCTCCGCGGCTGCTGCGCGAGCCGGTGCGCATCGCCGGCCGGACCCTGCCGGCCGGCGTGCAGATCGCCGCCTGCCTGTGGCTCGCGCTGCGCCGCGAGGACCTATGGCCCGACGCGGCGGCGTTTCGCCCCGAGCGCTGGCTCGAGTTCACGGCCCCGAACCCGATGTCCTGGATCCCGTTCGGGGGCGGGGTGCGGCGCTGCGCCGGAGCGCCGTTTGCCGAGATGGAGATGCGTGAGGTCCTGCGCGCTGCGGCGCCGCTGAAGCTCCGGCCGGTTCGCCCTGAGAGCGAGCGCACACGGCGCAGCATGCTCGTCCTCACACCGGACCGCGGAGGCGCCGTCCTCGTCGGATGAGCGGAACGGGAGGGCGCTCAGGCCCGGGCGGTCCGCCGCAGGCCGGCGAGCACCGCGGCCACTCCGGCTGGGATCAGCGCGAGCGCCACGATGCACGGCTGGGCCGAGAGCAGCGGCGGCGCGAGCGAGGCGGACCCGCTCGCGGCCCGGCCGGCGAGGATCGCCACACCCAGGACGAGCACGATCACGGCCAACGCGGCGATGCAGAGTGCAGCGGGGAAGCGCCAGGTCGGCGGCTCGCCCAGCAGATGGTCGATGCGCTCGGGATCGATCCCGGCCTCGTGGCCGGACTGCGCCGAATCGCAGAAGGCGAGCATCGCCCGCGCGAGAGCCGAGCGGCCCTCTGGCGCTGAGTGGGTCGCGCGCTCGTCGGCGCTCAGTTCGGCCAGCGCCTGCTGGCTGCGGGTCAGCGCCGCGAGCCCGGGGACGAAGAACAGGGCTCGCGACAGGACCCGGCCCACCGCGAGACGCAGTGGGTCACGACGCCCGGCGTGGTGAGCCTCATGGGTCAGGACCGCTGCGAGTGCCGCGTCGTCGAGCACGGTCAGCGCACCGGTCGAGATGTAGACCCGGGGCCGTAGCAGCCCGGCGCAGAACGCCCGCGGCCGCTCGTCGTCGATCACCAGCACACCCTGCGGAATACGCGGATCGGGTGGGCCGAGGCGAGGCGAGAATCGCCTCGCTGCGCCGAGCTCGCGTGCGGCGCCGGCGATGGCCAGGGCGATCGCGATCGCGCCGAGCGCGGCGAGGACGAGGATCACGATCGCGTCGGCGTTCGCAGTCGGATGGCTCAGTTCGTGGCCGAGGATGGTCACGTGGGCCGAGCTCGCGGGGGAGGACACCCGCCACGACTCGAACATGCGCACGAGTACGAACAGCAGGGTGCATAGCCCGAGCGCCCCGAGGACCGACCCGGCGCGAGAGACCCCCGCCTCTGCGCGCGCGGCCGATCGGCCAGGGGTTGCAGCCCGCGACCGTACGGCCCGGAGCGTCCTCCTGAGCGTGGGGGTGAGCGCGGAGTCCGGCATCTCCTACGGGAAATCGTAGACCATCGTCCCCGGTCCTCGGGCCTCGAATGCTACGCTGCGTCGTAGATGGCGCGTCGTCGGTCCAGTGCGCAGAAACCGGAGCCCGCGCCGCTCGCGCCACCCGCGCTGCACGAGCTCGAGGCAGAGATCATGGAGCAGCTGTGGGCGACCGGCGAGTCGAGCGTCCGCGCGGTGATGGACGCGCTGAACGGGCGCGCGCCGAAACCACGGGCCTATACGACCTATATGACGGTGATGGCGCGGCTCGACAGGAAGGGGCTGCTTCACCGGCGTCGCGAGGGCAAGGCCGACTATTACGCCCCGGTGCACACGCGCGGCGCGTACATGGCGCTGCGGGCACGCTCGGAGGTCGAGGGTCTGGTCGAGCAGTACGGCGACCTCGCGCTCAGCCAGTTCGCCGCCCAGGTCGCGGGTCTTGACCCGGCCCGCCGCCGGGCGCTCCAGCGCCTGGCCCGCGGCGGCTGACGCACCGGACCGCGGTTGCGCCGTCCCGGACTTCTCCGCCGACGTCGCCACATATCTACGATGCTGTATCGTACGATGCAGCATAGTAGAACGAGCTCGAGGCGATGAAGCGCAGGAAGCGAGTGGGCCGGGAGACGTACACGCAAGAGCTGGACCTGCCCGGCGCATTGGACGGAGAGACCGTCACGCGCCGGCGGTTCATGGCGGCCGGCGCCAACGGCGCCGGACTGATCGCCGCCGCCGCGTTCACCCTGCCCGCACTCGGCTTCGCCCTCGGTCCGGTGTTCGACCGGGCGCCCGCGGCGTGGCAGGACATCGGACCATTGGCGCGGTTCAGCGACTGGGACTATGTCCCGGTCGAGATCACGATCGCGGCCGGAGTCGGCGAGGCCGGGAACTCGATCGCCTACGTCCGTCGTCACAGTCTCTCGGTCGACGGGCCGGCCAAGGACCGCTACGACCGTGTGATCGCGATCTCTTCACGCTGCGTGCACGTCGGATGCCCGGTCCGCTACGCGGCGCCGGCTCGGAGCTTCATCTGTCCCTGCCACGGTGGGGTGTACGACTTCCGCGGGCGGCGGATCGGCGGCCCGCCCCCCCGGCCGCTCGACCGCTTCTACACGCTCGTGCGCGGCGGGCGCGTTCTGCTCGGCCCGCGCTTCAGCCTCAACTCCGAGCTGCGACGGTTCTCGCCCCGCGACCCGGGTGAACCGCTCGACGGGATCGGGCAATTCCTGTACCCACCCCGGTCCTCGATCGCGGCCGCGCCGCCCGGCGCCAAATCGTGAGGTCCGCGGTTTCGGTCGGCCCCGACCGGGCTCGGGCTTTTCGCAATACTGATCAGCAGAATCGATCTCGCGCCGTCTGACCCGGCGACCTGTGCCGGGAAAACGGCGACTACGCAGTATCGGGGTAGTCATGACAACGCCAGCGGAGCAAGCCATCCTCGACCTCATCGCCGAGCACGATGCCAATGGCCCGGAGACGGATGACTGGATTCACCGGCGGCGCCATCATTTCGAGCGGGGGATGCTGTTCCTGGCCCTCGACCGGGTGCGCAACGCCGAAGCACAGGCGCGGACGTTCGACCTGGGCGATCGCTCGACCTGGGACGGCCCGCTGGGCTTCTGATTCGCTGCCGAGGACATCGTCTGATGAGAGCCGGGGTCAGCCGCGCTCGGCGATCGGCACGTATCCCCGGTCGAGCTCACCGGTGTAGATCTGCCGCGGGCGGACGCTCTGCTGCTCGGGATCCTTGACCATCTCGTGCCATTGGGCGACCCAGCCTGCGCCTCGCGCCAGCGCGAACATGACCGGGAACATCACGGTGGGGACGCCGATCGCCTCGTACGTGAGGCCGGAGTAGAGATCGACGTTGGGGTACACCCTGCGGGAGGTGAAGAACTCGTCCTCCAGCGCACGGCTCTCGAGCTCGTGGGCGATCGCCACGAGCAGGTTCTTCTCCTGACCCTCGTACAGGTCATCGAGTTGCTCGCGCAGGATCCTCGCCCGTGGATCGTAGGTCGTGTACATCCAGTGTCCGAAGCCCATGAGCCGCTCGTGGCCTGCCTTCACGCTGCTGAGAAAGTCCGGCACGTTGGCGAGCGTGCCGATCCGTCTGAGCATCGTCAGCACCGCTTCGTCGGCCGCGCCGCGCATGGGGCCCGACAGTGCCGCTATGCCCGCGGCGACCGCCGAATACGGGTTGACATGAGTTGACCCGACCGCGCGCACGGCGGTGGTCGAGGCATTCTGCTCGTGGTCGGCGTGCAGCATCAACAGGACATCGAGCGCGCGCTCCATCCGCGGGTCGGGCTCGTACTTGAGCTCGCTCATCCTGAACATCATCGACAGGAGGTTCCCCGTGGAGGTCAGGTCGTCTTCGGGGTAGACATAGGGCTGGCCGACCAGGTGGCGGTAGGAGAACGCGGCCAGAGTCGGCATCTTGGCCAACAGCCGCACGACCTGGCGCTCCCTCGCTTCTTGGTCATGGACATCGCCGGCGTCCGGGTAGAAGCTCGACAGCGCCCCGACCGACGCCGCCAGCATCGCCATCGGGTGAGCGTCGTAGCGAAACCCCTGCAGGAAGCTCTTGATGTTCTCGTGCACGAAGTTGTGGATGGTCACCTCATGTATCCACCGCTCCAGCTCCGTGGCGGTGGGCAAGTCGCCGTAGATCAGCAGGTACGCCACTTCCAGGAATGTCGAGCGCTCGCACAGGTCCTCGATCCGATAACCCCGATGCTGGAGGATCCCGGCCTCACCGTCGACGTGTGTGACCGCGCTCCGGCACGCAGCGGTGTTGGTGAGGCCGGGGTCGAAAGACATCAACCCGTCACCGTCGTCGAGCGCGATCCGTCGGAGGTCCTCAGCGCGCAAGGCTCCGTCCTCGATCGCCAGCTCGCAGCTGCGACCGGTGCGATTGTCGATCACGCTGAGCGTATTCCGGCTCATCCGGGTGGGAGGGAGAGCTCTGTCCACGAGGCGTGCCGATCATAGCCCCAGGCATAGAGCCATGCGGCCGACTGCGAGTCCTCGTCGAGTCCGGATGAGTCGAGGATCTCGGCCTCTATCTGATCGAGGTTGCGACCCGCGAGCACCGCGAGTTCGACCTCGGTCAGCAACTCCCGGGTGCGCCCGCTCCCGCAATCTGAATCAGCCGGCAAGGGAGTCGAACTCGATCGTGGGCGCGTCGGGCCCACACATGCGGCCGTCGGCATGTCTGGACGCGAATGTGCTCGGTCGCGGCGGCCAGGTTGCCGACGACCGCGCCGCAGCACGCGCAGGTCCAGCTGACGTCGCTCGCTCCGCGGACGTGGTTGTGCGGGTCGGGTCGGAGTCGACGGCCGCGGACGCTGGCGGACTGATGACCGTGAGGTAACCGCATCGGTTGACTCCTTCTCTGATCGACTCGACGGCGCACTGCCGCAATCAGAGTGTCGTCGGCACCGCATCAAGGCCACGTCAAGAAGCCGGCCCTGGCCGTAACGATTTCGTGAAGGTGCGCGGTCGCCAGCTCCAGCGTTGCTGGCGGCGGCTGCGTCGAGCACGAGGAGACTCCCGGCCTCTGACCCACACGGGAGCGCTGATCACAGCACCCGACGGGGGCAGGCCCGCCGGCGTCGTTTCCACGGGGCCCGCTATGGCGCCCGATGTAGAGTGCGCGGTGAAACCCTGCGACGGGACCCAGCGAGTGGTGCACAATCTGGATTGTCATGTCTGAGTACGTCCTGGGGCATCACCAGGAAGGGGAGCGCGAGCGGCTGGCTCTGATGTCGCGACTGCTCGACCCGATGCATCGCCGTCACATCGAGCGGATCGGCATCGCGGCTGGGTCGCGAACACTTGAAGTCGGGTGTGGTAACGGCTCCATCTCTGCCTGGCTCGCTGAGCGAATCTCGCCGGGGGGGCGCGCCGTGGCGGTGGATCTCGACCTATCGCTCGTCGACGCATGTAAGCCGAACCTCGAGCTTCGCCAGGCGGACATCGTCGCGGGACCGGTCGAACCGGGCGACTTTGATCTGGTGACGGCGCGCGCAGTGCTTCACCATGTCGCGGATGCCCAGGCTGCCGTGGCAAATCTCGTCTCCAGTGTGCGACCGGGCGGGGCGATCCTGCTGATAGAGCCGGATTTCCTGCCGGTGAGCGTCGCTGAGCCACCTGGCATCAGGGCGTTCTGGGAGGGCTGGCTGACATGGTCACGCGAGCAGGGAATCGACTACATGATCGGTCGCCGGCTCCCGGCGACCGTGGCGGCTCTGGGCCTGGAGGGCATCGACGCGACGGCAGAGACCGCGCTCTACAACGGCGGTTCGGCATGGGCTCTTTATTGGCAGCAGACGATCATCGAGTTACGCGGACGGCTGGTTGCATCAGGCAAGCTCGACGACGGATCGATCGACACCTTCCTCGCCCACTGCGACGATCCGGCGTGGTGGACCCAGACGATCGCCTTCACCGCCGTGCATGCCCGCGCACCCACGAACTGAACGGCGATCCAGCCACCCGCCGGGCGCCCGCTGCTCAAGCGCGCGGCGTTGACCGGACGCGCTGTGCACCATGCGCCTGGCGTGCGATGGGTGAATCGGGCATGATCCTGAGGGGTGGAGGTGTGGCTACATGCGTTCTCGTTCCCGTGCCGGATCGCCGAGCTCGCGCGCGAGGCCGAGGAATGGGGATTCACCGGCCTGCTGATCGCCGATAGTCAGAACCTGAACGCGGACGTCTGGATTGAGCCTGCGTTGGCTGGGGCCGTGACCTCGCGTCATCGGATCGGCCCCGGCGTGACCAATCCCGTGACCCGTCACCTGGCGGTCACGGCGTCAGCGGCGGCGACTCTGCAGGTGGAGACCGCGGGACGCGCGACGCTCGGACTCGGGCGTGGAGACTCGGCCCTGACGCAGATCGGACGCGAACCAGTCCGGGTGGCCGAGGGCGTCGACCTCACCGTCGGCGCCGAGCTCGAGCGCCTGCGATGGGCCGCCGGGATTGCCCGCAAGGCTGCCCCTGGCCGCCTGACTGTGGGCGCCTACCTCAACGTGGCGGTCCATCCCGACCGGGAGATAGCGCGCCAGCTGGTGCGCGGCAGCGTGGCGACCTTCGCTCGCTTCGCGACACAAGGAGCGCCGGCCGACGGGCTGTCACCGGTCACCAAGAGCGGCATCGAGCGGCTCGCGTCCGGCTACGACGCAGGCCACCACGGTGAGGCGCAGGCCAGTTACGCCCAGCTCCTCGATGGCGCGTTCATCGACCGGTTCGCCCTCGCCGGGCCCGCCGAGGACGTCCGGGATCGTCTCGCCGCGATCCGTCACGCCGGCATCGAACGCCTCGTGATCGTTCCGTGCTCGCTCGACGCCGGCACCGCCGCGGTTCGGGAGTCCAACGAACGCTTCGCCGCTGAAGTACTCCCGGAGCTGATCGGTTAGGACGTCCACCCACTCGCCCAGCTTCGCGCGGATAGCCGAACGCTCGCTCTTTCTTTCGCGGCCGGTGGGAGCTGGAATGCAGAACAGCGCGGCGATCGGCATCGAGGAGTTGATCGCCCGCCGACGCGCGAGCTGCTCCCACGCCCAGCGGTCGATGCCGAGGCGGGCGCCAGGGCTGCTGGTTCAGTCTGGTGTGGACCGCGAGCGATGGCGGGACACGCCCGTCAGCTGCTCAGCGACGGCCCGCAGTCGGGCACGCGCCCGCTCGTCGTAGGCATCGGCCAGCGCGCGAGCTTCTTGCGTTTGGTCGAAGTAGCGGCCGGTGACATTCTCCAGGGTCGGGTCGATCATGAGTCGGACGGTCGCGTGCACCCCGTCGGCAATCGTGCTCTGGGGTGTGAACATGTGGGTGACGATCTTGGTTGGCATGTTGAGAGCTGGGTGCACGCAGTTGACCGTCACACCGGTGCCGGAAAGCTCTGCGGCTTGGTCAATCGTCAGCATCACGTCGGCCAGCTTCGCCTGGCAATAGGCGTGCATTCCGTCGTAACTTCGCTCGAGCATGATGTCGTCGAAGTTGATCGGCGCCTGTCCCGCCGACGCGACGTTGACGATTCGGCTCGGTGCCGATGCGATCAGCAAGGTCTCGAGCAGGTAGCTGAGCGTGAACGGCGCAAGGTAGTCGACCTGGAACGTTGACTCATGCCCGTCGGCCGTAACACGCCGCGCAGGGTCGATCCCGAGCGCTGCATTGTTGAGTAGGACGTCGAGCCGATCGTGCTCGGCCGCAATGCGCCCAGCGAGGTCGCGAACTTTGGCCAATGATTCGAAGTCAGCTCGGTAGTACTTCAGTTTGTTGTTGCCGCTCTGCGCCTTGATCGCGGCGAGCGTGCGCTTGCCCCGTTCTTCGCTGCGGCCATGAAGCAGAAGCGTGGCGCCTTGATCGGCGAGCTCGCTCGCCACCGCCCGCCCGAGGCCATCAGTGGCGCCCGTGATGAGGATGATCTGCTGCTCGATGGGCCGCACGGCATCAGTGCCGCAACCCCAGCGAACGCTCGCTGCGGATGTCGCTCATCGGTGCATACCTGATTCGGCGAACATGTCTATCGGACTTTCGACCGTCTCGCCAGTCGCGCTACCTCCGCGAGGAGGTCTGTGTGTCGCCCGTCGGCACGTCGTCGTGGCGCTCGCCCGCGCGTTCGAACCACAGCTCGTGCGGTCTCCGCGGGATACGACGCGCATCGCGATGATCTGCTCGCGCATGGCGCCGCGCGGACGCTCGTGGCTCGCCCGTCGGCGTCGCGCCGTAAGGAGCTCGCCGCGTCAGACGGACACGAGCCAGCGCCAACCTGCCTCCGCGCGCAGCGCTGCGCGCGGAGGCGGCTCGCGCGCACCGCGCGAGCGCTCACCGGAAGGCTCGGGACGGGACGCCCGAGGAGACACGCTCATTCGGGCGCGCTGGATGGCGCGGCATCGACCTCGGCCCAGAAGGCTTGCTGCCATGGCTTACTGGGGCGAGCGAGCCACTCTTCCTCGAGTTCAGGATCGAGTTCGGCGCCGCGTGAGGGTAGGCCGGGCTCGTCGAACGTCAGCGTGATCGTGACCACATTCTCGGACATTGTTCGTTCTTTCTCGGTTGTATCTCGCGTCTTGCGTTCTGCGGGCGCGGATGCCTTTGCGAAGGACTCGCTGCCGGCGGCCGCAGTCGTCGCTGGCGACCCTCCGCTAGTTCTTCAACAAACTCGTACTCTCGACGTCGGCGAGGAGAGATTCTCTGCTTGCAGATTAGCAGATCACTTGCAAAGTTGCAAGCACCACCACGCCGCTCGCAATGCGAACGTCCGAGGACTCGCCCGTTCGGCGCCAGGTCCCGTTGCTGCATGCGGCTATTGCACTTTGCCCCGGGCAGAGCGGCGTCGATCACCGAGGCGCCTTCCCACGAGTCCACCACGACACGCACGCGCGCGTCGGGCCAGCGCGACATCAGCTGTGCCAGGCGGCGTACTTTGATGGCGCCCACGAGCTCGGTGGTAATGGGCACGTCATCGAGACCTCCAGCCAGCATCACCTCAGCTTCGCCGAGTTTGGCCACGCACAAACCTGAGGCCCCGGCGCTGAGAAGCAGCTGTGCCACCTCCGGGCTCTTGGCGGTCTTCAGATGAGGACGCACACGAACGCCGTCGAGGCTGTTGATGCACAACCGCACGTTGTATTCGAAGACGTCGAGGTCCACCGTCGGAAACGGCGTGTCCAACTCGTCGATCCGAACCGGATCCATCGCGTCCCGGGCTAACCCTCGCTTGAGCGTCAGCGGTCGATGATGACCTTCAATGCATTGGTCTCCGCGGCCCGGCCGAACGTGTCGTAGGCGTCCATCATCTCGTGGAGCTTGAAGTGATGGGTGGCGAAGTTGTCGACGTTCAGTCTTCCGCTGGCCACCAGTTTCAGCAGCATCGGCGTCGTGTTGCTGTTGACCAGCCCCATCGTGATCGCAATGTTCTGAATCCAGAGGTTCTGCAGCTGGAGCTCGACCGATGTGCCGTGTACGCCGACGTTGGCCACGCGCCCACCCGGGCGGACGATTTCCGTGGCCATCTGGAACGTCTGAGGAATGCCGACCGCTTCGACAGCGACGTCCACGCCCCAGCCGTCGGTCAACGCCATGACCTGGTCCTTCCAGTCCGGGTCGCCCGAGTTCACACCATCCGTAGCCCCGAAGTTCTTCGCCTGCTCGACCCTGTTGGCGTCCACATCGACCGCAATGATCCTCGCCGCCCCGTACAGGCCGGCAGTTGCCATCACGGCAAGTCCAACCGGACCGGCGCCGATCACCGCGACCACGTCCCCCGGCTTCACCTGCCCGTACTGCACGCCGATCTCGAATCCAGTCGGCAGGATGTCGCTCAGCAGCACGCCCTGGTGGTTCGTGACGCCCTCGGGAACCTTGTACACCGACGTCTCGGCATACGGCACCCGCACGTACTCCGCCTGGGTGCCGTCGATCAGGTGGCCGAAGACCCAGCCAATCCCTGACGCGCCCTCGTCACCCAGGCAGTGCGCGAAAATGCCCTGCTGGCAGAAACTGCAGTGACCACACGACTTGATGCACGAGATGATCACGTTGTCGCCGACGTCGAGCTGGGTCACCGAGCTACCCACCTCAGTGATCACGCCGACGCCCTCGTGACCAAGAATCCGGCCAGGCGTGACCGCCGGCACGTCGCCCTTGAGAATGTGCAAGTCGGTGCCGCAGATCGTCGTCGTGTCGATCCTCACGATGATGTCCGTCGGCTTCTGGATCTGCGGCTCGGGCACATCGGTCCATGACTTCTCGCCGGGGCCGTGGTAGACGAGTGCTTTCATGATGTCCTCACCTCCGAGGCGGACCGCCGAGTCGTGGCGTCCGCCGGCTCTATGGGGTCGACGCTGCTCTCGCTGGCACTCCGTGGGGCCGCCGCTCACCATGCAACCAGCGGCGTCTCCGCTCCAAGTCGTGCCGCAAGCGCGCGCGAAAGGAAGACTCTAGATCATCCCGCGCCCGGCCGAGGACCGCCACGGTCAGACGTCCGGCGATCGACTCGGCGCGGCCGCGCCCAGAGCCGGGCGGGCGGCCCGGGCCAGCTCGGAGTGGTGAGGGTGCGTGAAAGCCGATGCCGGCATGCCATGCTGGTCTGATGAGGACCGACAGCGAACTTTCGCTGCCCGTAGGGTTTCTCGTCGGGCACGCGACCCGAACGCACGCCGAGACCGGATGCACGGTCGTGATCTGCCCTCCGGGGACACGCGGCGGGGTGGATGTGCGGGGCGGTGGGCCCGGCACGCGCGAGCTCGAACCGCTGTGGCCGATCGCAAACGCGGAGGGTCCGACGGCTGTGCTCCTGACCGGAGGGAGCGCGTTCGGCTTGGCGGCGGCTGATGGTGTGATGCGGTGGCTCGAGCAGCGCGGACTCGGGCGGCCAACCCCGATCGGCGTCGTTCCGCTCGTCCCGACAGCGGTCGTGTTCGACCGAAGCGCGGGGGAGCCCGGCGAGCGACCAGCGCCCGATGACGGCTACGCGGCGTGTGAAGCGGCCCACCCTGGCACGCCCGAGCGCGGCCGCGTGGGCGCCGGCGCCGGGGCCGCAGTCGGGAAGATGCTGGGCCGGGAGCACGCCACCCACGGTGGCGTGGGCTACGCCGCGATGAAGCTCGCCGGTGGGGTGACCGTCGCGGCGATCGCTGTTGCCAACGCCTTCGGCGACGTGCTCGCCGAAGATGGAACAGTGCTCGGTGGCCCGCACGGAGCGGGCGGCGAGCTGTTGCGCAGCTCCGATCTCGCTCGGCAGATGTGCGAGCTCCCGCATTGGGCGGCGGGTCCTGGCCAGAACACGACGCTCACGTGCGTGTGCACCGACGCGACGCTCGACAAGCGCGGCTGCGGCATCGTCGCGCGGGTGGCCAGCGCTGGGATTGCGAGGGCGGTTGACCCGGCGTTCACCCCCAACGACGGCGACGTCGCTTTCTGCCTGGCGTCTGGAACCGGACCAGCCCCTGCGCCTGGGCCGGCTACGTCCTGGGCACTAACCGTCGTGGGGACCGCCGCCGCGACCGTTACCGGCGCAGCGATCAGAGACGCGGTCCGCCAGTCCACCACAGGCAATCTGAGTACCTGATCCCTCGCGCAGCGCACGAGTTTGGCCCAGCTCTGCGCCTGCCGATTCGTTGTCGGTCGTCTCGGCGCCGCGTCTGCTGCTAGTCGTCGGGCTTTGAGCGGTCACGCGTGAGGCGTTGTGCCTTATGCGAGGGTCGCGGTTGCGGTTGGGAGGTGGTTACTCGGCGTGGCCGAATGCTGCGATTTCTTGTTTCTCTTGTTCGGAGAGCTCGCGTGGTTGCTGGCCGCGCGCGACTTTCTCGCTTTGTACGTGGTGGCGGATGTCGTCGACGATCTCGGGGTTCGCGAGCGTGGTCGTGTCGCCAACCTCGGCGAAGTTCGAGATCCCGGCGATCACTCGGCGCATGATCTTGCCGGAGCGGGTCTTTGGCATGTCGGCGACGATCCACACGTTCTTCGGGCGGGCGATCTTCCCGATCTCTCGGTCGATCGCGTCGCTGACCTTTTGCTCGATCTCCTTGCTGGGGCTGACCCCCGGCTTCAGCGCGACGTATACCTCCACGACCTTTCCGCGCACGTCGTCGATGACCGGGACGGCAGCGGCCTCGGCGATCTCATCGACGGTGATGCTCGCCGACTCGATCTCCTTGGTCCCGAGCCGGTGCCCGGCGACGTTGATCACGTCGTCGATCCGGCCGAGGATCCGGAAGTAGCCATCGGCGGCATCGACCGCGCCGTCACCGGCGAAGTACGGCCAGTCGTGCCAGTCCTTGCTGTCCTTGTCGCGGTTGTACTTCGCGTAATAGGTCTCGACGTACCGCTCGGGCTGGCCCCAGATCGTCAAAAACGACCCGGGCCACGGGTTGCGGATGCAGATGTTGCCGGCCTTGCCGCTCCCCTTCGGGACCTGTTCGCCGTTCTCGTCGTAGATCACCGGGTAGATCCCGAGCACACCCGGCCCGCAGCTACCGGGCTTCATCGGCTGCAATCCCGGCAGCGTGCTACCCAAAAAGCCGCCGTTCTCGGTCTGCCACCACGTGTCGGTGATCGCGGCCTGACCCTTGCCCACGAACTCGTAGTACCAACGCCACACATCCGGCTCGATCGGCTCACCGACCGTCGTCATCGTCTTGAAGTGGTAGTTGTACTTGGCCGGCTCGCCCGGCCCCAGCTTACGCAGCATCCGGATCGTCGTCGGCGCGGTGTGGAAGATGTCCACCCCGAGCTGCTCCGCGATCCGCCACGGCCGCCCCGGGTCCGGGTACGTCGGGACGCCCTCGTACATCACGCTCGCGGTCCCCAACGACAACGGCCCGTACACGATGTACGAATGGCCGGTGATCCAGCCGATATCCGCAAAGCACCAATACGTGTCGTCGGGATGGATGTCCTGGTAGTACTTCGCCGTGCCCGTGACATACGACAGATAGCCGCCCGTCGAGTGCTGCGCGCCCTTCGGCCGACCGGTCGTACCGCTCGTGTACATCAAAAACAGGGTCGCCTCGGCCGGCATCGAGACCGGCTCGACAACCGCACCGCGGTAATCCCCGATCAACTCGTCGATAAAGAAATCGCGGCCCTCGACCATCGGCGTCCGCGACGAATACCGACCCGGATGCCGCCTCCAGACCAGCACCTTCTCGACCTCCACGCCCTCCTCGCGCGCAGCCGCGACCGCCTCATCAGCCTTCTCCTTGTGATCGATCAGCTCACCATTGCGGTAATAGCCATCCATCGTCACCAAGATCTTGCTCCGCGAATCCGCGATCCGATGACCACACGCCGCCCCAGCGAACCCACCGAACACCTCCGAATGGATCACCCCCATCCGAGCGCACGCCAGCATCGACACCGGCAACTCAGGCACCATCGGCAAATGGAACGTCACCCGATCACCCGTCCTCACACCACCGAAGTCCCTCAGCAACGCCGCGAACTCGTTCACCCGGCGATGGAGCTCCTCATAGGTGATCTCCTGCGTCTCCTCGTCCTCGGGCTCCGGCACCCAGATCAACGCGTTCTTGCCGCCCCGAGACTCCAAATGCCGATCAACGCAATTCACGCACGCATTCAAACGCCCACCAACCCACCACTTCCAAAACGGCGGATCGCTCGTATCCAACACCGTGTCCCACCGACGATCCCACGCCAACATCTCCGCATACTCAACAAAACAATCCGGAAAATGCTCCTCGCTAAACCGCTCCAAAATCGCCGGATCACTCGCATTCGCCTGCGCCACAAACGCCGGCGGCGGCGGGTAATACTCCTCCTCACGCCAATGAACCGCGATCTGCGCCTCCGACAACCCAGCCTCCGCAACCTCCGCCGCGGACGGCACTCGATCCTCTACACCCATCCCTCAACCCTCCTACCAAAGGCGGCCACCCGATCGACAGCCGCACGGGCACGATCGTCCCCGCCCACCGTACTCCTCCCCGACGAGAACGCAAGCGCGCCCACCAACCGCCACGACCTGTACCTGCACATTGCAGTCGGCCCTCCTACTGGGACACGCTTTCGGCGAGACCGCTTGGGCTGGTCGAGCTGGCGCCGCTCTGCGGTTTGGGCACGGTGTCGGGTGCCGAGCTGGCGATCGCGGCGTCGACATTCGACGCTGATCCCGCTCGCGCAGCGACCACATCAATGGTCTTTCCGCGCGCGTGCGGCAGGAACAGCAGCCGGGTGCAAACGCCGGCAACGTCTGACCGGGAGATCCTTCCTTCGGCGGTGTCGCCTTGCGACACCGAGAGGGGCTCACCGCCAGGTCCATCCGTCAGCCAACCGCACCGGACGATGCAATAGGGAATGCCGGAGTGTCGGATGACCTCCTCCGCCTTTGCCTTCCACCCCAGACTCGTCGGCTCCACGTCCATGTAACGCTCAGGACGTGTCGCACCGATTGTGGAGATGAAGACAACGAGGTCGACGCCGCTGGCAAGCGCCTGCCGGACGAGATTGCTTGTCCCGAAGTAGTCCACAAGCTCGGCACTGTTCTCCCGGTGGGCGCCACCAGAGCTAGCGCTGATCACGGCGCCCACCCCCGCCATCGGCGCGATCAGCGTATGGCTGCTGCGAACGTCCCCGATGAATGTCTTCACACTGGACGCAAGCAGCTCGCGGCCCATGACTTCGTCTCGGACCAGGGCATGGACGGAAATGCCCAGCTCGAGAAGACGATCGACGATCAGCCTGCCTGTTCGGCCCGTCGCGCCGACGACGAGTACGGGACGCTTGGAGATATCGGCCATGGTCGTGGATCGCGCGCGGGCACGCGCCGTGCGCCACCGATGCGCATCTTCGAGTGCTTCCAACGTCGCCCGGCTGACAAGCACTTCGCCAGCGGTCAGATCAGTACGCGTGATCCTGAACTCAGCAAGGTTCTTGCGCACATATGCAGCGGCGAGTTGGTCGGATCGCTCAGCCGATGCCCGATCACGGAAGACGCTAATCGTCTCGATCGACCGGTCGCCGACGTCGAGTGCGAAGTAGCAGACAAACCCTGGCTGTTGACCGAGGGCGGGAGCGAACTCTTCGTCGATGCGATGCATCAACACATCAACGGGACCGACGCCGACCAGATAACGCCGTACGCTGGCGTACACTATCTCTCCTCAAAGTGCCTGAAGCCCGAGATACGGTAACGCCGAGGCCGACTGCGGCCATCCGACCGGACTACGGATCATGACCTCGGGTCAATCCTCAAGCGCCCCTGCCGGCGCCGCGGGAGCATACGTAAAGTCAGGACCGCTTTGAGCTGGTCGGCATCGGTAGCCCACCACTCGCGCTCCGCGGCGGGTCACCGGAGGCTCTGTGCACCCATCTCAGGAGACCTGACTCGAACGCAGTTCGTCCAGCTCCTGCTCGTAGATTTCACCCAGCGCTCGGAGTGCCTCGAGCGTGGCGTGCGCCTCGTCCTCGTCGACGCGCGAGATCGCGAAGCCGACGTGCAGCAGCACCCAGTCACCGACCTCGGCGCCGTCCTCGCCTCCGGAGACGAGCGCAACGTTGACGGTCCGGCGGACGCCGGAGACCTCGACGCGGGCGAGGAACCGCTCCGCATCGACGAACTCCAGGATCTGGGCGGGGATCGCTAGGCACATTGCGAGCTCCTCCAGGCGGCAGCGAGCGCCACGCGCTCATGGATCGCGGTCGCGAGCGCCCTCACCCGGCCGCCGCTCCTGCCTGCGGCAGCGCCGCGTCCCAGGCGGCGAGCTCGCCGGCTACGCTGTCAACGAGGCCGTCGAGGGCGGCCGCCACGGTCGGGGTGAGATCGGTTCCGAGCGCCGTCGAGCCGGGCTGCACGCCGTGCAGCACGAGCTGCTCCGGCCACGCGCCGGTCAACCGCGCCGCGCCCAGCAGGTCGCGTAGGCCGACGTCGTGAACGGTCGTCCCAGCGGAGAACGCGGAAGCGAACTGATCGCCGCCGAGCCGGACCAGCGTGCCCGGCTTGGCGCCGATATCGATCGCGTCGACGATGATCGCGCGCTCGGCATCGGCGAGATGGTGCAGCAGCAGCAGCCCGGCGGTCCCACCCTCGACCAGGGTGAGGTCCGGTTGTGAGACAAGGCGCTCGCGCAGCCGGGCCACGGCCTGGACGCCCACCCCGTCATCCGAGCACACCACGTTGCCGAGGCCGATGACGACTGTGCCGGCGGGTCTCATTCCGGCGCCTCCCGCGACTCCTCGGCGGGCGTCACACCATCGTCCGCGGCGACCTTGTAGCCGGTGATCATCGATGAGAGCTCGCCGTTGTGCTCCTCGACGTCGAACAGCAACGCCGAGTAAACGTGATGGATCGCGAACCCGATGAACATGAACATCAGAAAGAAATGCACCAGCCGCAACTGCTCGATCGGCAGCACGCTCCACGTCCAGCCGAACAGCGTCCTCCAGGCGGGGATCCGGCTGACCCACGCGAAGAGGCCGAGCCCCGAGAGGATCGATACCGCAAAAAGGGCGTAGAGGAGGACGTAGGCCATGCCCGCGAGCGGGTTGTGGCCGATCGATGGCGCTGGATCGCGCCTGCGATACGAGTAGTAGTCGATCATCTGGCGCAGGTCGCGACGCTGCGCCGGCGTAACCGGGAGCAGGCCGCGCCAGTGCACGTAGCGATTGCCGACGAACGCCCAGTAGACCCGGAACAGGACGGCGGCGATGAACACGAACCCAGTCACCTCGTGGATGAAACGGATCGTCGCCATCGTGAAGCCCGGATGACCCGGCCCGCCGCTGCCGCTGAAGAACGGGTGATAGATGTAGTAGCCGGTGAACGACAGCACGATCAAGGCGAGCACGATCGTCCAGTGCACGATCCGCACCGGCAGCTCCCACACGTAGACCTCGCGGCGGGCAGGCCGGGCGGCGGCTTCGGGCTCGCGCCGCTGCGCAGGGTCTGAAACGACGGCCATCAGCGCCCGGCCTCGACCGTGACCATCGTGCGCTCGCCGGCGCGTTCGGCATCGAGCACGTGCACCGCGCACGCCAGGCAGGGGTCGAACGAGTGCACGGTGCGCAGCAGCTCTATCGGGCGCGTGGGATCGGCGACGGGCGTGCCGACCAGCGCCTGCTCGTAGGCGCCCGGCTGGCCCTGCGCGTCGCGCGGAGAAGCATTCCAGGTCGTCGGGACCACCGCCTGATAGTTCTTGATCGTTCCGTCTGAGATCTCCACCCAGTGGGCGAGCGAACCGCGCGGGACCTCGTGGGGACCGAACCCGCGCGCGCTGGACGGCCAGCTGGAGGGGTCCCACTTGGCGGTGTCGGCGATTCGCAGATCGCCAAAGGTCATGTTGTGGTCGAGCTCGTCGACCCAGCCGCTGAGCTGCTCGACAACGATCGCGCTCTCGAGCGCCCGTGCAGCGACGCGGCCGAGCGTCGAGTACAGCGCGGCGGGGCCGACGCCGAGCTTCTTCAGCGTGCTGTTGACGAGCGTAGTGACCGCGGGAACGCCGGCGGCGTAGGCGACGAGCACACGCGCGAGCGGTCCGACCTCCATCACCGCCCCGCCGTAGCGCGGCGCCTTCAGCCACGAGTACTTGCCGTTTGTCTCGAGCCACGCATACGGTGGCGTCGGGCCGGTGTAGTTGGCGTCGGTGACGCCCTGGTAGGGATGCAGCGCGGTCGCCTCGCCGCTACCCGGGTAGCTGTACCAGGAGCGCGCCACCTGCTCGGTGATCTCCTCCTGGTCCATCGGGAGGACATGCGCCAGATCGCGGTCCATGATGATCCCGCGCGGGAAGAGATACGTGGCTGTGTCGCTGACCGAGCCGCTGCCGTAGCCGCCGTAGGTCATGAAGTTGCGGGTGTTGCCGCCAATCGTCGTCCACTCCGGGTAGGCGGACGCCACCAGCAGCACGTCGGGGATGTACACCTGCGCGATGAACGTCCGCATCGACTCGATCCGCGCGCGCAGGAAGTCGATTGCGGCCGGGTTGATCGCCTGCGGGCTGTTGGGGTCGATCGGCGTCGCCATCCCACCGACGACGAATGTCTGCGGGTGCGGGTTCTTGCCGCCGAGCAGGGCGTGGATCCGGATCACGTCGCGCTGCCACTCGAGCGCGTCGAGGTAGTGCGCGACCGCGAGCAGGTTCTCCTCGGGCGTCAGCCGGTACGCCGGGTGTCCCCAATACCCGCTCGCGAACAATGACAGCTGGCCAGAGTCCGCAACCGTCTTGAGCCTGTTCACAACGCCGCTGAAGTACGTGGGGCTCGAGCTCGGGTAGTCGGAGATCGATTGTGCGAGGCGCGACGTCTTCGCCGGGTCGGCCTTCAGCGCCGAGGTGATGTCGACCCAGTCGAGCGCGTGCAGTTGGTAGAAGTGGATGACGTGGTCGTGGACGAGCTGACTGCCCGCGATCAGGTTGCGGACCAGCTCCGCGTTCGGCGGTGGCGTCGCGCCAATGGCGTCCTCGACGGCACGCACCGAAGCGATCGCGTGCACGGTCGTGCACACGCCGCAGATCCGCTGCGCCCAGATCCAAGCCTCACGCGGGTCACGGCCCTCGACGATCTTCTCGATCCCGCGGAACATCGTTCCCGACGCCCATGCCTCGGTGACCTTGCCACCGGAAACCTCCGCCTCGATCCGCAAGTGGCCCTCGATGCGGGTGACTGGGTCAATCTTGATTCGCGTCACGCCCACCCTCCGATCCTGTGTCCGGCGTTTGCGGCGGCGGAGGCTCCGCGACGCCGTCCTCCGCGGTCGCTTCGGCGGGCGGTGCGGCAGCTTCGGCCGGCGGTGCACCAGCTTCCTGGGTACCGGCTTCCTCTGTGCTCGCCCCGGCGGTCTCGTGAGCACGCGCCGCCTGTAGTCCCTTGCCGACACCGTGCGCGGCCATCAGCGCGGTGACTCCCACGACCAAGCCGACGCCGACCGTCTCAGCCGTCGTGTCAGCACCGAACCCGGACACGTTTGGGAGCCGCCCGTAGAACGGGCTCGAGTTCGTCCAGAAGTCCTGCGACGCACAGCCGATACAGGTCCCGCCGGCTTGCACCGGCCA
The DNA here is from genome assembly GCA_963816005.1 of uncultured Solirubrobacteraceae bacterium. Classification (GTDB taxonomy): domain Bacteria; phylum Actinomycetota; class Thermoleophilia; order Solirubrobacterales; family Solirubrobacteraceae; genus Palsa-465. Next base: position 89,484 of record CAWFKF010000108.1, read on the forward strand.
GCTGGTCCCGTCGTTCCAGCGCACGTTCGGACAGTTGTAGGTGGCGATCGGGCCCTTGCAGCCCATCTTGTACAGGCAATAACCCTTGCGGTGGCCCTCATCGCCCCACGACTCGACGAACAGCCCCGCGTCGAAGTACGCGCGCCGCTCGCACTGGTCGTGGATCAGGTCCCCGTAGGCGAACAGCGGCCGGTTGTACTGATCGAGCGCCGGCATCTCGTTGAACGTCAGATAGTGCACGAGCACGGCGACCGTGTTCACCGGGTTGTGCGGGCACCCGCCGAGGTTCACGACCGTCGCGCCCGGCACTACGTCCTGCACGCCCTCCCCGCCGGTCGGGCCGTGCTGCACAATTCCTCCGTCCCACGCGCAGGCGCCGACCGCAAGGGTGAACTTCGCGTTGCCGGCGACCTCCCGCGCGATGTCGAGCGCGGAGCGACCGCCGATCGTGCAGAACCCGTCACCGGTCGGGATCGCGCCCTCGATCACAGCGATGTACTGGCCCTTGAGGTCGCGTACGGCCGCCGTGCTTTGCGCCTCGGCCTGCTCGCCCGAGCCGGCCATGATCAGCTCGTGGTAATTCCACGCAAGCGTCTCGAGCACGATCTGAGCGACGTCCGGCTGCGGCGAGCGCAGGATCGATTCCGAGTTACCGGCACAATCCTGGAATTGTCGCCAGATCAACACCGGCCGGCGCACCGTACTGAGCGCCTCCGCGATCGCCGTGCGATAGCTCGCCGGCAGCGCGAGCGTCGACGCCATCACGCCGCAGAACGCCATGAACGCCCGCCGGCTAACGCCACGCTCCTCCAACCGCTCTGGCAAGGACTGGTTCAGGAACACATTGCCCACCTCTCCTCGACGCCTGCCCGACCCATCCTAGCCACGGGGACACCAGCGTCGGCAATATATTTTGGCTCGCGGTCCCACACGCGCCGTTGATCCACGATCAACGTTCAGGCTCGGGCGAGCGACAGGAGTACCGTGAACTCGTCGTGGAGGGCAGCTTTGAGAACGTCGAGGTCCGGCATGGCTGCGTGATCGGCGTTGATGCCGAAGACCAGCTCGCCGTCATAGGACACGATCGCCATTCCGACGGCGTGGTCTGCGGCCAGCGGGACTAGCGGCACGATCCTGCGCAAGCGGGCCCCGTGCGCGTAGAGCTGGATCCGTGGCCCGGGCACGTTCGTGATCGTGAGGTTGAACAGCCTCGAAGCGAACAGCATTCGCGAGATCGACTCGTGCAACAGCGGCGGCGCGAGACCGGCGACGAGCAGGAGCGTGGAGCCCCCGAGCGCGGCGGTCCCGGATTTCAGGCGGGTGGCGGCGGCGCGTGTTCGGTCGTAGCGGCCCCGGGTCTCTGGCTCGCCGATCGGAAGCTCGACAAACAGCGAGGTCACCTGGTTGCCCAGGCTGTCGTGATCCTCGCCTCGAAGGTTGACTGGAACCATCGCGCGCAACGGGCGGTCGAGCGTTTCGCCCCGGTGCTGCAGTAGGCGCCGCAACGCTCCCGCCGCGACCGCCAGGACCACATCGTTGACGGTCCCGCCCAGCGTCTGCTTGACCTCCTTGATCTGGGCGAGCTCGAACGCGACCGATGCGAACCGTCGCGTCGTGCCGATCGGAACGTTGAGCGACGAGCGACGGGCCGCCATGATCTCGTCCTGCCAGACCATCTCGCCCATCGCCAGCGTCGCCTCACCGGCGCGTATGAGCCGCCGCGGGTGACGTGCGGTGTCGATCGCCGTGCGCGCAATCTGGGCCGCGACCGCCGACGGCAGCCAGTCCGGCAGGTGCAGGCCACCCCCGTCGGGCACGTCTGTCGGCGCCCGCTCGCCGGGGGCTCGCGGGGCGGGTTGCGGTTCGGCATCGAGCAGGATGTGACCGATGTCGACCGAGGCGACGCCGTCGACCATCGCGTGGTGAGTCTTGGTCGCAAGCATCCAGCGGCCATCCTCGAGACCGTCGACAAGCGCCAGCTCCCACAGCGGCCGGCCGCGGTCGAGCCGGTGCGACCAGAAGTCCCCAAGCCACTCATGCAGCTCGCCATCTCCACCCGGGGCCGGCAGCGCCGCATGACGCACGTGCGCGCCCAGGTCGAAGGTCGGATCCTCGACCCAGGCCGGGCGGCGCAATCCATGCACACACAACTCGGAGAGCCGCCGACGAAACCGGGGCAGCGTTCCGAAACGCTCGTCCAGCAGCGCCCTCACCTGTTCGAGCGAAGGCGTCCCACCCGTCTCGATCCGTGGGTCGAAGATCAGGGCGACGCCGATGTGCATCATCGCGCCCTCGTCCGCCTGCTCGAGCTCCAGGAACGTGGAGTCAAGCGGGCTCAGACGCTCCTCGATCGCGTCCATAGCGAAACACTAAGTTCCCTCGAGCACGAGCGCCAGCGTGCAACGCCGCGCAGCGGCCACCGCGCACTACTGACCGAGATCGGGGACGACTACGAGACCCCCGCAGACCGCGCACCGTCCCTCCACGGAGGACCGGCGCGGAGCGAACAGGGTGCCGACCGGCACACGTCCAGCGGGGCAACCATTCACAAGTCTGACTCGGCCGCGCCGTCCCAGCGCGGCCGTTTCAGTCCGGGCCGTCTATCCGGGGGAAGTAGCCAGCTCGTGGGTCCCACCGAAGTGATCCACGGGCTAGCCGAAGATCGGGAAGCGCCGTTGTTCGGCGAGTCGATCCATTGCGTCCTGGATCGCGGACTCCACCTCGAGGTAGATCGAGTTGACGTACTCGCGATCGTTGACCCGCTCCGGGTCCTTGTCGACGTGAATCGGGTCGAGCAGCTCGGTCCGGATCTTCGCCGGCAGCGGAAGGTGCGTCGGAATCGTCTCGATCGTCAGGCCGAAGGGGATGCCGAGCACGATCGGCAACCTCGAGCCGCGAAGCTTCTCTTTCAGCCCCGAGACGCGGTCGAGGCCGTTCGCGATCCAGCGGCCCTCGGAGAGGATGAATGCGGTGTCATGCCCGCCGACACTGGCCACGGGAACGATCGGCACGCCCGAGCGGATCGCCGTGCGTACAAAGCCCATGCGCCCGCCAAGGACAGCCTCATCGCGCCTGCGCCAGTTGCGCATCGCGTCGACGTCACCCCCCGGCCAGATGACCACGTCGCGTCCGGCGCTGAGCGCCGCGCTGACGCCTTGGCGGGAGGCGGGGATCACGCCGCACTGGCGGAAGTAGTCGCCGAGGCCGGGCGCGGCCATCAGGACATCGTGGGCGGTCGCATGAAGCACGCGTTCAGTGCCGAATCGACGCCACCAGGCGTAGACGAACGTCCAAGCGTCTATCGTCAGCGACCCGCCTGAATGATTGCCGATCAGCAGCGAGGTCTCGTCGGGCAGTCGCTCCCAGCCGGAGGTCTCAAGCCGGAAGTAGAACTTGCAGAGGGCATCCCAGACAGGCTTCTGAGCGCGCAAGAGTGTCTGGTTGGGGCCTTCGAGGGCGTGTTCGGTAGCGGCGGAGACACGCTTGCCGATTAGGCCTTCGATTCGTCCTTTGGATTGGTGCTTGTCGCTCCCGGACTTGGCCTCCGCACCCGGATCGAGGGCCGACTGGCCTTTGCCGTCGTCCAGAGCCGGTGAGCGAGGGAGCCCGCCGTTGAGCTCAGAAGTTGCGCGCGGTGTCGCATCGTCCGGCTGAGCCCCTGGCCGGGGCGGTGGTCCAGAGATGGTTGGCATGAGCAATCCCTCCTCCTAGCGCGCCGAAAGCCTCAGCGCACCGTTCTCGTGACGAGCATCGCCCGAACGGACACCCACAACCACTGACCAACACGCAACTAGATGGGCCATTTGACGATGCTCGGCACAGATGATAGTCGCCGATTATCCGGAACAGGTCCTAGGATCCTCCTTTCGGGGGTCCGTGACATCGGTATGAGACACGGTTGATCATGCGGAAACCCCACGACCCCGTCTCTGACGCCCCTGGTCTCCGCCAGCCTCGCCTCCCCTTCCAGGCCGCGGGGAAGGGGCTATCGTTCGGAACATGACTGGGAGCACGGCTCCGGCGGAGGCGAATGGCTCTGATGGCGGGTTGCGCGATGTGCGCGTGGCGATCATCGGCGCAGGGTTCGGCGGTCTCGGGGTGGCGATCAAGCTGCGCGAGGCCGGCGTCGACGACTTCTTGGTGCTCGAGCGCGACGAGGCGCTCGGTGGCACATGGTGGGCGAATACCTACCCTGGGTGCGCCTGCGACGTGCCGGCTCACCTGTATTCGTACTCGTTCCAGCTGAACCCGAACTGGAGCAGGATGTTCGCGCCGCAGCCGGAGATCCTCGAGTACCTGCGGCGCACCGCGCGCGAGCGCGGCATCGAGGGTCATCTGCGGTTCCGGACCGAGGTCCAAGGCGCGCGGTGGGACGAGGACGCGCAGCTGTGGCACGTCGACACGAGCCGCGGGTCGCTGAGCGCCGAGGTGCTCGTCGCTGCGGCCGGCGGGCTGGTCGAGCCGAAGTACCCCGACATTCCTGGGCTTGCCTCCTTCCAAGGAGCGTGCTTTCACTCTGCCCGCTGGGATCACGGCCATGATCTGCGCGGTGAGCGTGTCGGCGTGATCGGTACCGGCGCCTCGTCGGCGCAGTTCATTCCCGAGGTTCAGAGGCTGGCGTCCGAGCTGACCGTCTTCCAGCGCACCCCCGGCTGGGTGATGCCGCGCCTGGATCACCCCCATTCCGATACGCAGAAGCGTCTGTTCGCGCGCTTTCCGGTGCTGCAGCGCGCGGTCCGATCGTCGCTGTACTACTCGGCAGAAGGACTTGTGCTCGGGCTCGTATACGACCAGCGCCTGCTGAAGGCGGTTGAGTACGTGGCGCGGCGGCATCTCAAGAAGCAAGTGCCGGATCCCGAGGTCCGCCTGCGGCTGACCCCGAACTTCCGGATCGGCTGCAAGCGCATCATGTTCAGCAACGACTACCTCCGGTCTTACGCCGAGCCGAACGTCGAGCTCGTCAGCGACGGTATTCGCGAGGTTGTGGCGGATGGGGTGATCACGAACACCGGGCGACACGTCGAGCTCGACACGATTCTCCTCGGGACCGGCTTCCATGTCTTTGATCCGCCGCACGCCTCAGGCGTGTTCGGCCGCGACGGACGGACGCTCAAGGAGAAATGGAGCGACGGGGGGATCCGCGCCTACCTCGGGACGGCGGTCGCCAACTTCCCGAACCACTTCATGGTGATGGGCCCGAACACGGGGCTCGGAAACAACTCGATGATCAACGTGATCGAGGCGCACGCCGACTTCGTCGTCGAGGCGCTCAAGGCGATGGACGCGCGGGGTCTGACGAGCGTCGAGGTTCGCGAGGAGGTTGAGGAGCGCTACAACGAGGAGATCCAGGCGCGCCTGCAGCACACGGTCTGGAACGAGGGCGGCTGTAAGAGCTGGTACGTCGGCCCGGACGGGCGCAATCACACGCTGTGGCCATCGTTCTCCGACGCGTTCAAGCGCCGACTCGCGCGATTCGACGAGGCCGACTTCTTGACGCGCACGCGCGCCGGGAAACCGGTCGGCGTCTAAACGACCCTGGTCCGCCCAAAGGGGACACGCGAACCCCGGGAACGTAAGCCGCAGTTGCATCCAGGCACGACCGCCATCGCCCCCAGCCAGCGGATGGGCGACCAGCGCCAATGGATGCGAGCGTCCCGCTATCCGTGCGGAAGCGGGAACGGCGCACGCGACCTCCAGTTGGCCGGATATCTTGAACGCAGGAGCGTCGAGGAGTGACGATCGGGGTGCCTACGGCGCGACGCCTTCGACCAGCATCCGGGGTCCGGCGCGACGGATGCGCCCGGGCTCGAGCCCGGCGTCGGGCATCAGGCCGTGCACTTCCTGCGGTGAGACGAAACCCGAAGCCGAGCGAGGGTGGTCCGGCGATCCACATGGCTGGGTCTCGCCGCCTGACAGAGCGCTTTGGCGGGATCAGCTCCGCGTGCGTGGGTGTTGTACCCGAAGTGGGCGCTGCTCATCCTCGAGCCTCGCGTCACCGTCGCGTGAGACGGCCACAGCAGCGATACAGGCCCGGGCACCGGTGATCAGTCCTCCATGCGGAACCCGAGCTTGAGCGCGACCTGGTAGTGGTCGACGGTGCCCTCGGCGGTGAGGTGGCCACGGAGTTCGGTGACCTCGAACCAGTCGAGCTGGCGCAGTGTCTTGCGTGCGCGGGCGAGCGCATTGTTGATCGCGTCCTCGATCGTGTCTGGCGAGGATCCGACGATCTCGCTGACTGAGTAAATGTGGTTGGTCATAGCGGCTCCTTGGTGTTAGGGGCATGGACGCTCGGGCTGCAGCTTACGCGGACTCAGCCGTCCAGCACGCACGTTGCTACCAGCAGCCTCCGGCCCGGCTCGCACGACGATCGGCGGTCTCCGCGATCCGGCCGACGGCGACACCCACGTTCCAAGTGGGTCGGAACCCGACGTCGCGGTCGGGAGGACCGCTCCACGAGAGGCCCCCAAACCCCTGAGTCACCCCAAACAAGTAACGGTCCTGATTACTCCAGCTCGTGACGCGTGTGTTCCCATTCCTCAGCGCTATCAACTTGCGACGCGGTGACGCTCGGTTCATACTTGAACGAAACGTTCAGGCGGACGCGGTAGTTCGTCATCTTGCCGTTCTCGATCGTGACGTCGAAGCGGTGAGCCTCGGCAATACGCAGGTCCCGCAAAGTCTTCGCGGCGGTCTCGATCGCGTTGCGGGCAGCCGTCTCCCACGATTCGCTACTGACGCCAACCAACTCGGTCACGCGATAGACGCTCTCAGCCATTCTCATCCTCCTTCTCTTAATTGCCCCTAACGCGAGAGTATCGCAAGTCGCTCTGGGCGGTTGGGCTGAGCGAGATGCTGGAAACGCGTCACGAATTCCACGAATCGCTCAAGCTGCTCGAGCAGCAGACGCTCGGCGGCCTGGACCTGGTCGTTGAGCAGCGCGCTGCTGCAGGTCATTCGCTGCGTGGAGCTGATGGGCGATCAGTGCGTGAACATCGCCAAGCTCGTGCTGCTGTCGGGCTACGAGGCGCCGAAGGACAAGGGCATCGTGGACACGATCGAGCGCATGGGTCACTCGCGCTCTCACGGGTGACCGAGAGAGCGCAAGCCGCCCAGGTACTGGCGGAGTCCAGACCTCGGGCGGCCCATCGATCGAGAGCGGCGATCGCCGCCCGCACGTGACGGACGCGCTGGTCGGCCGGGCGACCACCTCAAGTGACGCGGGCCGCGCCCCCGGTGTCGGAGCCGGTGGAGTGGTTCTCCGGGCCGCGCACGATATGCTGATGACTGTTGAGCGACGCCCTCACAGACGCTGGTTTGCTGACCTCAGGGCCGAGGCGCTTGCGTGATGGGTGAGGAGGGCCTCAGATCAGGCACTCCAGTCGGTGATCGGTAGCCGACTTCGCGGCATCCTGCTGTGGCAGATCTTTCGCACGATCCGTCAGCGTGCACAGCCCGGCATGGGCGTCAACGCGCTCGTGGAGTTCACGATCACCGGCCGGCGAGACGGCGGCATCGACCGCTACCAGTTCACGCTCGCCGACGGCAGGTGCAGGAGATCAAGACGCGGCAGACGCCGGCCGGCGTTGACGCTCGAGCTTGAGCCGGTGGCGTTCCTGCGCCTGGTTGGTGGTACCACGAGCCCAGGGCGACTCGTGGTTGCAGGCAAGCTCAGGCTGCACGGTGACCTCAGGCTCGCCCTGGCCCTGCCCGCGGCGCTTAGGCTTCCCAGGCGCCGGCCGCAAGTGCCAGCGCGCGAGCAATGAGGGTTCGTGGGTGCAGCCACGGCCCACGCGGCCGTTTCCGCGCAGCGCACGTGGGATCTGGGCTGGAGACGGAGCAGGAACTAGCGCCAGGACAATAGCGATCGGTCCTCCGGCTGAGCCTGAGACGTGTGTGTGAGCCCCGTCGCGCTCGAGGCCGGGCATCTGGTGGGCCTTATGGCGAAGCACGCCGAGCGGGCTCGTCTCATCGCTCCCGGCGGTGCTGATCGAGATCATCCGGCCGTGCCGGGGGCCGAGACCGTCGCGCAGGATGCTGTACAGCTCGGCCGACCTATGCCTGTGGAACTCGTCCACGCAGACCATCGACGGGATCGTCCCGTCGCTCGTATCCACGTCGCTGGCCATGATCCGGATCCGCCCGCCGGTCTGAGGATCGGCTATCTCGCGCTGCCTGATCTTCAGCCGGCGGCGGAGCGGTTGCGAGCGGTTCACGAACCCGGCGCACTGGCGGAGCAGGATGCCCGCCTGATCGCGGGCGGCGGCGACGATGATGATCTCGGCCGTCTTGGTCGACAGCAGATTCCAGAGCGCGACCGCCGAGATCAGGGAACTCTTCCCGTTCTTCTTGGGGATCAGGCAGACCGTCTCGAACGCGCCAGCGAAGAACTCGGCCAGGATGACGCGCTGGAAGGGCTCGATCTCGAGCGGCGTCCCGCCCTCGGTCGTGAGGACATTCGAGCAGAACGCGCAGAACTCCCCGAGCTCCTCGGCGCCGGTCACGCGTGCTCCCGCTCGGCGGCTATCCGGTTGACCACGGCCAGGGGGTCATCCGGCGCCGGCGCGCCATCGTGGGCGGTCAAGTGCTTCACCAGCGCGACCGTCGAGCTGGCCGAGCCGTTGCGGGCCTGCTCCGCGAGCAGCGCAACCGCCTCGTCCAAGGTGGGCGCGACGTTGGCCGGCGGCTTGACCGGCTTCGTCTCGCCCTTCAACGCCGCGACGAGCACGCCGCGCACGTACTCGGAGCGGGACAAACCACGCGAGACCGCTGCCTGATCGACAGCCTCCAGCAGAGGGGTGGGCATGCGCATCTGGACCGTGTGCATCGCTAACCAATTGTAAGGCCCGATGTAGCTACGCCCTCAGCTCGGCCCCCCCGATTTCTGGGTCCCTGGTCCCGGCGACCGAGGCGACGGGACCTCCCCCTAGGGTCTGACGCCGTCGGTTGGAGTCTCTCGGCGACGCCACGCCATTAGATGCCACGGCAATGCCGTGCGCGTTCGGTGGGCGTGTGCTCGGGGTTGCGGTCGCGACGGTCGCGACCGAATCCATTGTGGTTCGCGGTAGGTGCGATCGCGTCGGTGGCGATCGCCGTTTGGGTACCCGTTCGGTACCCGCCGTCCAATGCCGCCGCGGTGAAAAGGCCCGCGTTTGCGGGCCTTTTGTCATGGGCCGTGGAGGACTCGAACCTCCAACCTTGGGATTAAGAGTCCCCTGCTCTACCAGTTGAGCTAACGGCCCTTGAAGTCGGGGATCTTAGCCGCCGGCGGTGGTTGTCGATGGCGTCGTCGTGGTCGTGGTGGACGACCCCGAGGCTGCCGACTTGGCTTGCTGCAGCTGTTGCTTGACGGTCAGCTGCTGGACCTTGGGTGCGAGGCTGATCGCCTTGGCCGCGGCGAGGTCGCCCTTGCGGGTCTGTCCGGCCTGGTAGGCCGCAGCGGCGAGGTACTCGTAGTTGGTGAAGACGGTCGGGTTGGCAGCGGTCACGACTTCCCAGGCCGTGGCCTCGTCGGCGTAGTCGAGCAGCGGCGCGTAGATCCGCACGGCCATCAATCGGGCGAGGTCGGAATCAGGGTGAGGCTGGAGCGCCAGGTAGCGGGTGTAGGCATCGGCCGCGCCCTGCGCGACCTTCTTGCCCGCGGCGGTGTAGGTGCCCGCGTTGGCGTCGTAGTTGGAGCCTTGGCCGGCATCGTAGGCTCGGGCCTGCGCCAGCGCCGCCCAGGCCGCGGGGTTGTTGGGCTGCTGCACGGTCAGCTTCTGGGCGTCCTTCGCCTGCTGGCTCACGTACTGGACCGCAGCGGTGTTCGACCCGTTGCCGGTGAAGGCGTTCAGCAGGCCGCCGAAGCCATTCCCGGCGCCGACCCCGAACAGGACCAGGCCGCCGAACATGAGCACGGCGAGGCCGAGGTAGATGACTTGCACAGTGCGGCGACGGCCGCGGCCACGTAGGTCGAAGAGCATTGGTGGAATCAGGTGGGGTCGAGTCCGTGGTCGATCTGCTGCAACTCCGCGGCGGCGCGCTTGGCGGCGCGTCTGTCGGCGAAGCGCAACATCACGATACTGAGCAGGTAGAGCAATAGGAGCGGCACCATCTCCAGCGCCGTGGTGACGGGATCGACTCCTGGCAGCGCCGCCGCGATCACGGCGCAGATGACAACAGCGTAGCGCCACTGGTGGGTGAGCGTACGCGCGCTGAGCACGCCGAGGCGCTGGAGCAGGAGCAGGGCCAAGGGCAGCTGGAAGGCCAGGCCCACGCCGAGCATCGTCATCACCTGGAACGAGTAGTACGTCTTGGCCTGCACGAGGATGTCGAAGTTCTGGCTGTTGAAGCCCTGCAGGAAGTGGACCGCCGGCGGCAGCACGACGAAATAGGCGAAGAACACCCCGACGAGGAACAGGAGCGGCGCGAGCAGCATCAGGGGGATCGCGACCCGTCGCTCTCCGGGCGTGAAGGCGGGCAGGACGAACGCGTAGGCCTGATAGATCAGGACGGGCAGCGATAACAGCAGCGCGAAGTAGAACGCGACCGTGATCGTGGTGGCGAACGGCTCGCCGATCCCGATCGTGATCGGCAGCCGCTGCGGCGTCGCCTGGGGCAGCGCCTTCGCCGCTGCGGCGTCGCCCGCGGCGGCCTGGGCGAACGCCTGGCGGTCGGCCTTGGACTGGGTGCGAGACTGGGCCAGCTTCGCCTCGGCCGCCGCGGCGAGCGCGAGGCCGTGGGCGGCCCTGACCGAGTCGCTGGTCAGGCCCGAGAGATGGTTCGCGCTGGTCTTCGGCGAGGCCGGGAGCGCGCGGTTGAGGATCTTGAGCAGCGCGTGGTTCTGCCAGAAGCAGACGCCGAACGCGACCACCAGCACGGCGCCGCAGACGATCAAGCGCGAGCGCAGCTCGTCGAGGTGATCGACGATGCTGAGATGGTCTTCGTGCCCGATGGGCCGTAGGACCTTCGCCATCACCGAAGCCGCCTTATGTCCGCCCTAGGAGTGGCGCTCGGACCCGGGGCCCGACGGTGGCGCAGGCGGGGCACCGGCCGCGGTGCCACCCAGCTCGGACTGCTCCTCCTCGCCGTGGTTGCCCGTGATCGAGTCCTTGAGCTCGCGCAGCCCCTGACCGAGCTCGCGCCCGAGCGTCGGCAGCCGCTTGGGTCCGAGGAACAGGAGCACGATCAGCAGCACGACAAGCAGATCTGCAGTGGGGTTACGGAGCATTGCCACGCCTCCAGACAGGGAAGTTCCAAGGGTAGCGAGCGGGCTCTCCCTCGTCCTGACGAAGGGCTAAAGCAATCGCGACGAGCGGTCGATGATGAGGACAGCCAGCGAGCCGGGATCATGAATCAGAACTCGAACCAACACTCCGTCCGCCGCATCGTCCTACCGAGTGGCCGGACCATCGAGGTCGTCCGCTTCCACGACGAGGCCGAGCAGGTCCAGTCTGGCCTCCACGTCTGCCCCCAGTGTGACTGCGAGCTCGTGCAGCCCGTCGCCTGGACCGACGCCGGCGGTGAGAACTGGGAGCTGACGCTGCGCTGCCCCAACTGCATGTGGGTCGGCGAGGGCCTCTACCACCAGCGCGAGATCGAGCGCTTCGAGGAGAAGCTCGACGAGGGCGTCGACGCGATCCTGCGCGACCTCCAGCGGCTGACCCACGCCAACATGGCCGATCAGGTCGATCGCTTCGCCAAAGCGCTGCAGTCGGACCTGATCCTCCCCGAGGACTTCTAGGCGTAGCGCTCAACGACGCCGTCGGCGACGAGCTCGAGCGCGGCACGCTGCCGCTCGGGCAGCCCCGAGAGCGTCCCCTTGGCCGCGGCGACCAGCTCCAGCGCGCGGGCCTTGGCGGCAGCGAGCGCTCCGGTGCCGGCAATCCGCTCGCACACGCCGTCCGCGTCGGCCGGCGTCCGAATCGCACGCAGAGCCAGCGCGGCCAGCTCCGGATCCCGGTCGCGGGCGAGGATCAAGGGCAGCGTCACGGTCCCGTCGAGCAGGTCGGTGCCCCGCGCTTTGCCCGTCCGCTCCGGGGGACCCGAGACGTCGAGCACGTCATCGAGAATCTGGAACGCGACGCCGATCTGCTCACCGAAGCCGCCGAGCAGATCAACGGGCCCGCGGGCCTCCAGCGCGCCGAGCTCACAGGCGGCACGGAACAGCACGGCCGTCTTGAGGCGACAGCGCTCCAGGTAGCGCTCCGGTGTGACCTCGGCGTTCCAGGCGTCGGCGCGCTGCATCAACTCCCCCCGGGCGAGCTCCGAGGTGGCGCCGGACAGCAGGCGCACCGGCTCGGCGGAGCCCGACACGGCCAGCTCGGCAAACGCCCGCGAGAACAGCAGGTCGCCGGCCGCGGTGGCCAGCAGACGCCCGCCCGCAGCGACAACGGTCGGTCGGCCGCGTCTCAGGGCGGCGCCGTCGAGGACGTCGTCGTGCACGAGCGTGGCGCCGTGCACCAGCTCGACCGCGACCGCGGAGCGCACGATCCCGTCGCCGGTGGGCGGTGGAACGCCGGCGGCCAGGAAGACGAGCAGCGGACGGAGCCGCTTGCCGCCGGCCGCAAGCGTGTCCCCCGCGTGCCGGGCCAGCACGGGTCCGTGGCCCTCCGCCAGCGTCGCCATGCGTCGCTCGAGCCGATCCATCAGAGCCGGGATCTCGTCTCCGGCGGCCATCACGACCGCGGTCACGGAGCTCACGCCGCCGTCCCCACGTGCAGCGCGATGATCCCCCCGGCGGTGAGGATGTAGCGAATATCGTGCAGGCCGCATTCGAACATGATGGCGGCTAGCGACTCCGCGCCGGGAAAGCGCCGCACTGAACTGGGCAGGTAGCTGTAGGCCTGCGGGTCGCCCGCCAGCCGCCCGAGCGCCGGCACCGCGTGGTCGAACCACAGCTCGAAGAAGGTCGACAGGGGCGGGCGCTGCGGCGAGGTGATCTCGAGCACGACCACGCGTCCGCCGGGCCTGACCACGCGGGCCATCTCGCGCAGCCCCTGCGGCAGGTCGGAGAAGTTCCGCGCGCCGAAGCCGACGGTTGCAGCGTCGAACTCGCCGGTCGCGTAGGGCAGCGCGAGCGCGTTGCCGTGCTCGAAGCGGACCGCCGCGGCCTCACCGCCGGCGCCACCCTCCTCACCCTTGGCGCGAGCCAGCGCCAGCATCCCCTCCGAGAAGTCCGAGCCGACCACCGCGCCGCCGGCTCCGACGCGTCGGGCGAGCTCGAAGGCCAGGTCCCCGGTGCCGGTGGCCACATCGAGCGCCCGATCGCCGGCGCGGAGCTGGGCCAGATCGGCCGCCCGCCGGCGCCAGGCGTGATGCAGCCCCGCGGTCATGACCGTGTTCATGCGGTCGTAGAGCCCGGCGATGCGGTCGAACATCGCCTGCACCTGGGACTCCTCCAAGGTGCCGGGTGCACCACGGTCAGCCGAGGATGAGCTCGACGTCATCGGCACTGCTTTCAGCTGCTACTGAAGCTCGGAGAGGAAGCCGACGAGGTTGGTGAACTTCTGCGGATACTGCTGCTGGAGGCCCCTGAACGACGGCATCGGCGCAGTCGGGTTGAGCAGTGTCTGCGCGATCGCCGCCGGGCGCAACTTGGAGCCGATGTGGGTCAGCTGCGGTCCGGGCCCGTCGTTGCCGTTGTCGCCGAGCTTGTGACAGGCGAGGCAGCCCGACTGACCGACCACCAGCTTGCCGGCGTCGAACATCGCCACCTGCTGCGCGTTGAGCGTCGACGGCGGCTTCAGATCGACCTGGTTCGGGGAGCCGGCGGCGGCGCCCTCGTAGGTCAGGTAGGCGATCGCCAGGATCACCGCGATGCCCGAGACCAGCGCAATCGGGCGGCGCTCGATGCGGCGCTCGGGACTGCGATCGTAGAACGGCAGCAGGAACAGCAGGATCATGCAGATCGTCGGCACGCCGATGGTGGCGAACGGCGTGAAGGCCGGCGGCTTGACGACCCGGAGCACCTCGAACAGGAAGAAGAAATACCACTCCGGACGCGGCACGTAGGTGGTCGTGGTCGGGTCGGCCTTGGGACCAAGCTCCGCGCCGAGATACAGCGACAGGAAGATGATCACGGCCATCACGATCACGGCCATCGTCGCGTCCTTGGCGACGATGTACGGGAAGAACGGCTTGCCCTCGTTCTTCAGGATCGAGTATTCGCGGAGGTAGGCCTCCTTCTCAGCCTGGTTCACGGCAGCGTCCTCACACTTCCGTCTCTTCGAGCTCGGGAGCGGGCTCGCCCTTGAGCCACGGGGGAGCCGAGATGCCGAGCTTCGTCACGAGATAGAGGTGTGCCCCGATCAGCGCGGCCATCAACCCGGGCACGGCAAGCATGTGGATCGCGTAGAAGCGCGACAACGTCGTCGCCCCGAATTCGGGCCCCGCTCTCAGGAAGTCCGACAGGTAGGGACCGATGAACGGGCCCGTGCCGTTGATGTTGACGCCGACGATCGTGGCCCAGTACGCGCGCTGATCGAACGGGAGCAGGTAGCCGGTGAACGACATCAACATCGTCAGGATCAGCAGCACGACGCCGATGATCCACGTCACCTCACGCGGGTACTTGTAGGCGCCGAAGAAGAACGTCCTGGCCATGTGCAGGAAGATCAGGATCACCATCACCGACGAGCCCCACTTGTGCATGCCGCGCACGAACTGGCCGAGGAACGCCTGGTCGGTGACGTAGCGGATCGACTCGTACGCGCCGCCGGTCGCGTCGGGCCGGTAGTACATGGCCAGGAACACGCCCGTCACGGCCTGCGAGAGAAACGTGAACATCGTCGCCGACCCCAACGTGTAGAACCAGTTGACCCCGCGCGGGACCTTCCGGAACAGCATCCAGCGGATGCCGCCGGAGAGCGAGGTGCGCTCGTCGATCCAGTCGACGGCGCTGATCCCCGCCTCGGCCGCGGGGTGATGGGCCGGCGCTCCGTTGCCGTTGCCGTTGCCCGTGCCGGGCCGCTTGGGCTTCGGCTTCAAGGACTTGGGGAGGGGTGGTGCGGGAAGTTTGGGCATGGCTCTTAGTTGGAGGGTCGCACTGAGGTTGAGAAGCGCGCCGGGTATAGATATTGCCCGATCCCGTCCAGCGGCTGCCCGGGATCACGAGCGGAGAAGCGCCGCAGCTCGGAATTGACCGAGTAGCGCGGGCCGATTTCGACCAGTCCGTTGTTGATGCGGGTGTAGAAGCGATCCAGCGGCCGCACCGGAGGGCCGCCGACCGGAATCCCTCGGAAGTTGTAGACGCCGCCGTGGCAAGGGCAGATGAACCGCGCGGCGGCGGCCGTGAATCGCACCGGGCAACCGAGGTGCATGCAGCGCGACGAGAGCGCGATGAACTGGTTCCACTGGTCGGCCGGCTCGGTGTCGATGGCGGGGTTGCGGGCCCGCACGTAGGCGGTCGACTTGCCGACCTCGCCGAGCCCCGGAACGATCGTGATCGTCTCGGTCTTGTAGGTGTCCTGGGTGAAGTCCGACGGCGGTCCGATCGGCTGCCAGGCGAACGGCTCGCGGCTGAAGACAGGGCCGAGAGCGAAGCCGAGCGCCGGCAGCAGGAAGGCGGAGGCGGCGACGATCCCGGCGCCGTTGACGGCGACGTCCATGAACCGCCGGCGCGTGACGGTCTCGCCCTCGAACGCCCCGGGGATGTTCCGGTCGATCGTGTATTTCGACTTTGTCTCTTTGTGCCTGTCAGCCACTGATGCCTCGCCTCCAGACCGGCTCGATCATTGAAGCGCGCGCGGAAGCCTATCGTCAACATCGATACGAGCGTCACGAAGCGCCGGCGCGGCGACTCCCTGCAGCGCCGCGACAGCACCGGGTTGCCCGCCGCGCGCCAGTGCCTTCGCCGCTTCGTGCTCGCCCGACTCGCCCCATCCCACCGCGACCGCCCCCGCCTGCCACACGGCATCCGCGAGCGACGGGTCGGCGGCGACGTGGGCCTGGGCCACGAGCGAGATCACATCCGCCAGCTCGGCGACCGCCACGACATCGCCGAGCGACGCGAGCCGCGCCAGGCCGAGCGCATACAGCTGGTCGCCGAGGAGCAGCGCCAGATCGCGATCCTCGGTGCGCACGACGGCGGGCGCGCCGTAGTGCAGCCGGGAGCCCTCGAGGATCATCTCGATCAGCAGCTCATAGTCGGCCGCGCGCGCCCGCGTGCGGGGCCCCGCGGCAGCGAGCTGAGCGGGGCCGGGGTCCTCGAGCGATGACGCCACCGGGGTCTCGGCGTCGAGCAGCTCGGCCACCGTTCCGCCCTCGGCCCGGAGCGCCGCCTGCAGCGCCTGCGCGCGGTCGCGAGCGCTCCTCATCGGGACGCGACCTCGGTGAACGCCTCCGCCGCCGCGTTGACGGTGCGGTCGACGTCGGCGTCGGTGTGGGCGAGGGACGGAAACCAGGCCTCGAACTGCGACGGTGGTGGATACACGCCACGGTCGAGCAGAGCCCGGCACCACGTCCCGTAGGCATCGAAGTCGCAGCCTGCGGCCTGGGCATAGTTCCCGACCGGCGCCGCAGCGAAGAACACAGTCAGCAGTCCCGGCACGTGCTGGACCTCGACCGCGCAGCCGGACTCCGCCGCCGCCTCTCGCAGGCCGGCCGCGAGGCGCGAGGTGACCGCGTCCAGGCGCTCGTACGCGGAGGCGTCGAGCAGCGCGAGCGTGGCCAGCCCGGCCGCGACGGCGAGCGGGTTGCCCGACAGGGTGCCCGCCTGGTACACGTCACCCGCCGGCGCAATGCGCTGCATCAGCTCGCACGACCCGCCGTAGGCCGCCGCCGGAAGGCCGCCGCCGAGGACCTTGCCCATGAGCGTCAGGTCCGGCGTGATCCCGTAGCGCTCCTGCGCTCCGCCACGCGCGACCCGGAAGCCGGTGATCACCTCGTCGAAGATGAGTAGGGCCCCGCTCGCACGCGCGCGGTCGCGCACCAGCTCGAGGAATCCCGGCGCCGCGGGCACGACGCCCATGTTCGCCGGAACCGGCTCGGCCACGATCGCGGCCAGCGGGTGGCCCTCGGTCGCCGCCCGGACAGCATCGAAATCGTTCCAGGGGACGATCACGGTGGCCTCGGCGGCGGCCGCTGTCACGCCCGGGCTAGCCGGGATGCCCTGCGTCGCGAGTCCCGAGCCCGCTTCGGCCAGCAGTCCGTCCACATGCCCGTGGTAGGCCCCGGCGAACTTCAGCACCCGCTCGCGCCCGGTGACCGCCCGCGCCAGTCGCAGCGCGCTCATCGTCGCCTCGGTGCCGGATGACGTCATCCGGAGCATCTGCACCCCCGGGATGCGCACGGCGACCTCGGCCGCGAGCGAGACCTCGGCCTCGGTCGGGGCTCCGAACGTCGTCCCGTCCTGCGCCGCCGCGATGACTGCCTCGACCACGGCCGGATGTGCATGGCCGTGGATCAGCGGGCCCCACGATCCGACCCAGTCCACGTACTCGTTTCCGTCGACGTCCCAGATCCGCGATCCCGCCCCGCGCGCGATGAACAACGGGTCACGCCGGATCGCGCGCATCGCGCGCACGGGCGAGTTGACCCCACCTGGGAGCAGCTCGAGCGCACGCCGGTAGAGCTCCTCCGAGCGTGCGGAGTTCAGTCGCGTGGCGCTCACGGGCCGTCGTCCTGGATGCACGCCGCGGCCGTCATACCCCCGCGTGCTCGCGTTCCCAGTTCCGGTAGTCGTCGGTGAAGTAGAGCAGGCGGATCTTCTTGAACTCGGTCGAGGAATAGAGCGTCGAGCGCTCCTCGATCCCGGTGCTCTCGGCGATCGAGTCGAGGATCGCGTCGCACTCCTCCTTCGAGCGCCCGTGCGCCATCGTGAACACCGAATAGGGCCAGTCCGCGTAGGTCGGGCGCTGGTAGCAGTGCGAGATGCCCCGGAAGGCGGCCATCCTCGGCCCGATCTCCATGATCTGCTCGTCCGGGACCTTCCAGACGCCCATCCCGTTGGCGCTGAAGCCGGCGCGGCGGTGGAACAGGATCGCGGCCACGCGGCGCAGCAGCCGGCGCTCCTGCATCCCCTCGAGGTGGGCGAGCAGCTTCTCCTGGGGCATCCCGAGCTCGGCGGCCCCGGGCGCGAAGGGCTCCGCGACGACGGGCAGGTCGCCCTGGAGCGCCTTGATCACCGCGATGTCGAGCTCGTCGTAGGGCTGGCGTTCGGTCTCCGCGGGCTCGGCGGCCTCGGCCGCCTTGGCCAGCGCGTCGGTCCCGCCCTCCATCTCGAGGTCCATCCGGATCTTGAACAGCTTCAGGGTCGGGAGTTGGCGGATCGACTCGGCGCCGGCGATCCGGGCGAGCACGTCGAGCGTGCCCTCGAGCCCGAGCGGCGAGTCGGACTCGGTGGCGATCGTGAACCAGATGTTGAACTCGTGGTTGCGCAGGTAGTTGTGCGACACGCCCGGATGGGCGTTGATGACGTTGGCGGCGCGCCACGGGTTCTCCGGATCGACCTTGGCCGCGACCAGCATCGAGGAGTACCCGAGCGCCCGCGTGTCGAAGATCGGCGTGACCTGGCGGATGATGCGCTCATCGAGCAGGCGCCGGACCCGCTGCATCGTCTCCTCCTCGCTGATGCCCGCGGCCTCAGCGACGTGCGCATACGGGCGCCGCGCGATCGGGAAGCGACCCTGCATCAGATTCAGGAGCCGCCGATCGAGCTCGTCGAGGGGGATCGCCGCGCCGTGCTTGCGGCTCCTCAGCTTGGGTGTTGCGGTCACGTCTCCTGAAGCCATCGCGCGGCATCCTTAGCGTGGTAGGTGATCACGAAGTCGGCGCCCGCGCGCCGGATGGAGGTGAGCGTCTCGAGCACGGCGGCCCGCTCGTCGAGATAGCCGGCCGAGGCGGCCGCCTTGATCATGGCGTACTCGCCGCTGACGTTGTAGGCGGCGACGGGCATACGGGTCTCGTCCTTGACTCGCCGGATCACGTCGAGGTAGGGCAGGGCGGGCTTGACCATCACGATGTCGGCGCCCTCGTCCACGTCGAGCGCCGTCTCACGCACGGCCTCCTCGGCGTTGGCCGGGTCCATCTGGTAGGCGCGGCGGTCACCGAACGCCGGGGTCGAGCCGGCGGCTTCGCGGAACGGGCCGTAGAAGGCAGACGCGAACTTGGCCGAGTAGGCCAGGATCGGCGTGGCCGAGTAGCCCTCGTAATCGAGCCCTGCCCGGATCGTGCCGACACGTCCGTCCATCATGTCGCTGGGGGCGACCACGTCGGCGCCGGCGCGAGCCTGCGAGACAGCGGTGCGGGCCAACAACTCGAGCGTGGCGTCGTTGTCGACCGTGCCGTCGGAGCGCACGACGCCGCAGTGGCCGTGGGTCGTGTACTCGCACAGACACAGGTCGGTGATCACGATCAGCGCCGGCACGGCGTCCTTGATCGCCCGGGTGGCGAGCTGAACGACGCCTTCGTCGTCCCAAGCCCCCGACCCGTCCTCGTCCTTGCTCGCGGGGATCCCGAACAGCAGCACCGCGGGGATCCCGAGGCCGGCGGCCTGCTCGGCCTCGGTCACGGCGTTGGCGATCGATAGCCGGTCCAGGCCCGGCATGGCGGCGATCGGCTCCCGCCGGTCGAGCCCGTGCGCGACGAACATCGGGAACACGAAATCGGCCGGGTCCAGGCGGGTTTCGCGCACGAGCCCACGCAGGGCGCGAGTCGCTCGCAGTCGTCGCAGGCGGGTCTGTGGAAATGCCATCGCCCGCTTGAGCATACCGGCGCCAAAGCCCGGCCCCGGCGGGGCTCAGCTCGCGCCGGCGGCCGGTGCCGCGTTCGGTGATGCCGCCGCGCCACGCCACGCCCGGTGATGCCGGCGGGCCGCGCGGCGCCCGGTGATGCCGCTACGCCACGACGTTCCAGGGCTCGACGCGCCACGCCGTCACCAGACCGGCCTCCATGTACGGATCGTGGCGGGCGAAAGCCTCGACGTGCTCGGGATCGACCCGACGGAACACGATCGCGGCTCCGTGGACCGGATCGCCGAGGGCGCCGGCCATGACCACGCGCCCCGCGTCGCGCTCGGCCGCCAACCGATCGAGGTGGGCCTCACGGTGCGGCGCGCGGCGCTCGAGCACGTCATCAACGTAGTCGTAGAACAGGATCTGGTGCAGCCCCGACTCGCTCACTGCCTGCACCCTATCCGCATGGGCGCCGCGGAGCGCTACGCTGCGTCTGTGAGCAATCTCGAAAAGCGCGGCTCCTACACACCGCGACGGGTGCGTGAGCAGCGCGCATACCGGCTGGCCGTCGCAGGCGGCGTGACCGGCACGCTGGGCGTGGCCGGGCTCGTGCTCTCGGTGTTCGGCGTCATCGGCGCTGGGTGGCCGATCATCCTGATCATCATTGCCGCGGTGTGCGGACTCATCTTCCGCAGCATGACGAGCAAGCGGTAGCTATCGACGCACGAGGATGGCGGGCACGGTCAACGGGCGCTGACGTGCGGCCGTCATCAGCGCGCGGTCGAGCGTAAGCCCGCGCCGGGCACCCGACTCGCACGCGATCTCGAAGACGCGCAGGCAGTGGCGCTCCATGGCCGAGTCCGGGCCGCCGGCGAGCTCGCGCAGCGCCTGCAGGCAGGCCCTGGCCGCCTCGGTTCTGCTGGCCGTGTCGGCGGCGCGCATCACGTGATGATCGCCGGTCGGTGTCACTGCGCGAACCGCCTCAGCGAGATCCGGGCGATCACCCAGAACACGACCGTGAGCACGAGCAGGTGCAGCAACGGCAAGCCGATTCCCGGCTCGGTTCCGTTGAACGCGTTCCCGACCGCCTGAAGCGCGGCTTTGAACGGAAACACGAACGCGACCACGTCGAGCACGGCCTTGAGGCCGCCCGACACCGCGTTCGCCGGCACGAGAGCGACGAACGCGATCGGCAGCGCGAGCAGGAACGCCAGCAGCGAGGCCGCCCTGACCTCACGGGCGAGGCCGCCGATCGCCACCCCGAGGGCGCCGAAGGCGAGCGCGGCGAACGCGAGCGAGATCACCCAGAGCGGGAAGCGCCCCCACTGCAGGTGCACGAACGCCGACACGCACGCGGCCATCAGGAGCGCGACGGCACCCGCGCACACGGCCGACAGCACGACCTTCTCGCCCAGCAGCCGCCCGGGCGAGATCAACCCGCGGACGAGGCGCGAGTAGGCGTGCTCCTCGCGCTCGATGGCCAGCATGCCGGCGGCCAGGAGCAGCGCGAGGAACATCAGCGAGACGACCACCGCGATCGCGACGGCGTAGGCGTCGGTCGGCGTTGTGGACCCCGAGAGCTCGGTGCGGTTGACCGTCAGCGGAGTCCCGATCGACCCCAGCACCGGACTGGCGAACCCGAGCCCCTCGATCGCGAGGTTGGAGAAGTCGACCACCTGCTGCAACGCCACCTTGAGCGGCGACCCCGCGGGCAGCGAGGCGATCGTGCCGCGCAGGATCGTGCGTGAATTCCGGAGCCCCAGCAGAGGGAAGCTCTGTCCCAGGAACTGGATGCTGCCACCGTTGAGGACCTGGCCCAGGTCGCTCACGGCGACGCGCAGCACCTGCTTGGAGACGGCCTGCTCGACGTCGTTGAGGCGTGAGTTGATGGCCTGGTCGACGAACTGGCGCTCGAGCGGATCGTTCGAGTTCAGGACCAGCTCCACCGTCGGGCTCCCGACTCCGGTCGTGACGAGGCTCTGGATCTGCTCCGGGATGTCAGCCGGAATGATCAGCGCCGCCAGCGCCTCGCCGCTGCGCACCTTGGCGATCGCCTCGTCGCGCGAGTGCACCCGGATCGGCTGGATCGACTGGAACAGCTGGCCGGCGTAGCTCGAGATGTTGAGCTTCTGATCGCCGAAGTTGATCGTGCCCTGGCCGGGAGCCACGGCGCTGTAGTAGGCGACCTTGGGCTTGCCGGGCGGGCTCGATAGGGCAAAGCCGATCATCAGCGCGATCGCGATCGGATACACGATCAGCAGGCCCACCAGGAGCGGTGAACGGCGCAGGCTCTGCAGGTCCTTGATGAACAGCCAGCGCATCGGTCAGCGGTCGCTAGCAGGGGCGGCGGGCGGTCATCAGTGGCCGCGCTCGTGGAGGAAGCGCACGAATGCGGCCTCGAAGTCACGGGGGTCGCCGCCGACGGCGGCCTCCAGCTCGGCGGGCGTCCCGATGAACAGCAGCTCCCCGTCGGCCAGCACGATCACGCGGTCGGCGTATCGCTCCGCCTCGGCCACGTTGTGGGTCGAGTAGACCACCGTCGTGCCGCGGCCGGCGAGACCGCCGATGAACGACCACAGCCGCTCGCGCTGACGCGGGTCGAGTGCGGACGAGGGCTCGTCGAGCAGCAGAGCAGAGGGCGCCGACAGCAGTCCGATCGCGATGTTGACGCGCTGCTGATTGCCTCCGGAGAGGCGGCCGACCTCCTCGTCGGCGCGATCCTCGAGGTCGGTCTGGGCGAGCATCGTCGCGACCGCGGCCTCGGGTTCGGCCAGCTTCTCCAAGCGTGCGAACAGGCGCAGGTTCTCGGCCACCGAGAGCTTGGAGTACAGCGCGGGCTGCTGCGGCACCCACCCGATCCGCTCGGGCGGCAAGGTCACCTCCCCGCTCGACGGCCGCTGGACGCCGGCCAGCATGGACAGCAGCGTGGTCTTGCCGGCGCCGTTGGGTCCGATGATCGCCACCAGCTCACCCGGCGCCAGCTCGAAGCTGATCGCGTTCAGCGCGGTGCGCACTCCGAAGCGCTTGGTCAGCTCGCGGGCGGCGAGCGTGGTGCTCTCCTGGCCCGTGGCGGCGGTCGACGGCACTGCCGTGCAGGCTACCCGGGAGTGCCCACTCTCGGTTCCAACGAGGCTCCGCAGGAACGACAGTAGACATCGCCGGCCCCGGCGTGCAGGCCGCAATCCGGGCAACGATCCGGGCCGATCGGGAGCACGCCGGCGACCGGCGCGGCGGTTCCCCACGACTCGAACACCAGATGCCGGCGCAGGTAGACGATCGTCTCCCGGAGGACCGCGATGATCGGCAGAGCGACGAGCGCGCCGACGATCCCGTACAGCTGATAGCCGACAAGCAGCGCGAGGATGATCAGGATCGGGTTGATCCGCAGCGAGATCCGGAACACCTGCGGGGCGACGAAGTGACCCTCGAGCTGTTGCAGAGCGACGAACAGCAGCACCACCCAGACGGCGCTGATCGGATCGTTGAACAGCGCCACGCCGACGGCGGGGAGCGGGCCGATGATCGGCCCGATGTACGGGATGAACTCCATCAGCCCGTAGAACGCGCCGAAGAACACGGCGTACGTCTGGCCGGCGGGGAAGATGCCGACGGCGCCGAAGATCCACAGCGCGACCGCGGCGCTCGTGCCCATGATCAGGCTGAACAGGATCTGGCCGCGCATGTAGCCGAACACCGCACGCTGGACGAGGAGCGGGAAGTCGTCGCCCGGCGTGCCGTCACCGGGCGGCATGATCCGCCGCACCAGGTCGCCGATCTGTTTTCCGTACACGAGCAGGTACACGGACAGCACGAGTACCAGCACGAGGTCGAAGGAGATCGTGACCACGTTCTGGAGCAGGTCGCGGGAGAAGGCGACGATGTCGGCCGAGCGCTTGACGAGGTTCTTCTGCAACGTCTGCAGCGCCGTCTGCCCCTGCTGCTGGATGTGGATGTTGATCCCGTGGCGGTTGAGCCAGCTCTGGACGTTGGCCAGGTCCTTGTTCGCCTGATCGACCAGGTGCGGGACGTTCTTCTGGAAGTGGCTGATCTGAGTGCTGATCGGGTTCGAGAGCAGCACGCCGACGCCGCCGAGGATGGCGAAGAAGCTGAGATACACGAGCAGGATCGCCAGCCCGCGCGGGATCCGGACCCGCTCGAGCCACTTCACAAGGGGATTGAGGATCAGCGCCACGATGCTCGCCACGATCAGGATCAGCAGCACCGTCCCGGCCGCGCGCGCGAGCGCCCACAGCCCGAGCAGACCGATCGGGAGCAGCACCAGCTGGATCCATCGGGGGACGACGACCGGCGGGACCGTCCCGGCGGTGGGCGCCGACGGCTGCTCGGGTGAGTCCTCGCCGGCCGGTTGCCCCGGTCCGTTCGGGGGCCGTGGAAGCATTCGCCTCATACAACCTGGAAGTATGCGGAATGAGAAGACGTGAATCGGGGCATATCCATTCTGTTCGTCGGCGACATCGTCGGCGGGATCGGCCGGCGGACCCTGCTGAGCCTGCTTCCGGCGCTGCGCGAGCGCCACGAACCGGACTTCGTCGTGGTCAACGGCGAGAACTCGGCCGGCGGCCTCGGCATCACTCCGAAGATCGCCGATGAGCTGTTCGCGGCCGGCATCGACGTGATCACGCTGGGCAACCACACGTATCGGCATCGCGAGATCTACCGCTACCTCGACGCCCACGCCTCGATCCTGCGGCCGGCGAACTTCCTGCGCAGCCAGCCCGGCCACGGCTGGTGCGTGGTCGAGCGCGACGGCGTCCGCCTCGGCGTCGTCTCGCTGTCCGGAAATCTGTTCATGAACGCCGGGCGGCACGCCTTCTCCGAGGCCGACGCCGCCCTCCACGCGCTCAAGGGACAGGCGGACCAGATCCTCGTCGACATGCACGCCGAGGCCACGAGCGAGAAGATCGGCATGGGCTGGCACCTCGACGGCCGCGTGACCGCCGTCGTCGGCACCCACACGCACATCCCCACCGCCGACGCCCGCGTGCTGCCAGGCGGGACCGCCTACATCACCGATGTCGGCATGACCGGCCCGCGCGGCGGCGTGATCGGCGTCAAGCGCGAGCAGGCGCTCGAGTCGATGATCACCAAGATGCCGGTCAGGTTCGAGACCTCCACCGAGGACCCGTGGCTCAACGGCGTGCTGATCCGGACCGACGGCCCGATGCACGCTGGGTCGATCGAGCAGGTGCTGGAGCCGGGGGTTGGGGTGGCGTAGGGGGCGTTCTTGTTTGTGGCTGCCAGTGGGGGCCGGTGGCGGATGTGCTGCAACGGCCGGCCGGGAAGGGGACCGGTTGCCATCGGCGGGCCGGCGCGCTGGCCCCTACCCGGCCGCCCCCGCCACCACCCTCCCCGGCTCCTCCACGGTCACCACCGGGCGCGGCACGGCCTCCGGGTACACCCCGAGCAGGGCGAAGATCACGAGCGGGAAGAACCACACGATGTAGAGGTAGAACCAGTGTGTGATCCCGAGTTGCAAACAGATCAGCACGGCGGCGCCGAGGGCGGCCACCTGCATCAGGTCGCGGTGGCGGGGCACGAAGGCGACGGCGATCGCCAGCGCGACGGCGGCGCCCTGGACGAGGTGCTGCTCCACGTTGAGGCCGCCCCACAGGCCCCAGATCGAGAACGGTGAGCCGCGCCCGGCCTGGTAGGCGAGCGTGTCGTGCCAGAAGTGGCTCAGGTCGCCGCTGAGCAGGACGGGCGCCATCACGACCAGGCCGGTGACCCCGTACGCGAGCCCATACGGGATCACGGACCGTTTGCGCAGGCTGGAATCGACGCCGCGCATGAACAGCGGTGCCAGGGCCAGCGGGGCAAACTTGGTGAAGCCGGCCAGGGCGGCGGCGACCCCGCGGGCCGGCGCCGAGGTGATCACCAGCAGCGTGAGCACGAGCAGCATCGAGACGAGGCTGTCGTTGCTGTTGGAGCTGAGTGCGTAGATCGTGAACGGATACGCCGCCCAGGCGTAGGCCAGGACCACGCCGAGGGTCGGGCCGCGAACGCGCCGGCCGAGCAGGAACAGGCCCAGCAGCGTCAGCAGGTCGAAGATGATCGCTGCCGCGTGGGCGGCGGGGAGATCGTCCCAGCGCCCGCTCCAGCCGAGCAGGAGCCGGAACGGGACGTAGGCGTAGTAGTTGACCGGCCCGTACGTGTCGCCCTGGGCGTTGTCGCTCGGCCAGCCTCCGTACAGCGGCTTGCCGTGGACGATGCGGTCGGCGCCGATCACGCCCGCATAGCCCACGTCGATGACGTTCGAGTTCGTCACGTTGAGCCCGACGCGGAAGCCGACGAGGAACACGAGCGCGACAGCCAGCCAGGAGACGGGCACGAGCAGCCGCAGCGGCTCGCGGGGGCGCCCGCGGCCCCGCGCGAGCAACAGCATCCTGACCAGGAGGTAGAGCAGGCACGGGTAGGCGAGCGGTACCGAGAGACCGATCTGCGCGTGGTTGAAGAACGCCAGCGAGACCGAGAACGCCAGCAGCACGAGCAGGTCGAGATGGAGCAGCGAGGGCCTGCGGCGCCGGGGCACGAAGGGGACGAAGAACAGCACACACAGCGGCACCCACACGTACCAGGCGTTGACGCGGCGCCCGAACGCGCCGGGATACCCCCGCGCCATCGACCAAGCGACCTGGAACCCGGTCCAGGCCTCGGTGACCGTGCCGCTGGCGTCGTCGACGTAGACCTGGGCGATCTCCTTGCCGCCGGGCGAGAACCAGCTCACCTGCCAGCGGCCCGGACCCTTGGTGTACTCGGCCGGATAGGAGCCACGATGACGGCGCACCACGTCGCGGACCTTGCCGACGCGCGCGGCGATGCGCTCCACCTGGGCCGCGGTCAGGCGGTAGCCGAGCGGCGCCTTCCCCTGCGATGTGACCAGGACCGGGGTATCGGGGTCCACGGTCGTGGTCGTGGTCGTGGTGGCGGCGGGGGCGACTCCCGGCGCCCACAGGAGCGCGAGGACGGCGACGACGAGGAGAAGTGCGAAGCGGGGGACCGGCGAGGAGCTCAGGCCCGGAAGCTCCAAAGCTTCTGCCCGATGAACGACAGAGGCGTCGCGGCCGCGATCGCGATCGCCTGGGCCACGACCTTCGCCATCCCCGCCCCGTCGACGAGCGAGATCAGCACGACGTAGCTGAAGCCGAACGCGACCACCGACACGGTGAAGAAGCGGACGCCCTGGAACAGCGCTGCATGGTGCTTTGCGTCGAACGTCCAGTGCCGGTTCCACCAGAAGTTGTTGATCACCGAGACGACGAAGGCCACGATAGCGGCGACCCGGTAATCAATCCCGAGCGCATGGACGCACACGGCGAACACGGCCAGGTTGACCACGTATCCGCTTGCTCCTACGGCGGCGAAGCGGATCAGCTGCAGCCAGTTGTGCGGCTTTCGTACACCGTGTCTGACTCGGACCCTGAAGGGGAGCTCGACGGTGCCGGTCAGATCATCGGTCATCCCGGGAAATGTAGCGTCGTCGTGTCGGACCACCGTAAGACGGGGCTATCGCTAACCAGGGCCTAATCCGAAGTGTTCGTGCACCATCGGGGCGATATCGCGCAGTGACCACTGCTCTCGGACGTCCCTCGAGTCCGGTCCGGTGCCGCACCAGAGCAGCGCTCCCAGCGAGTCGGAGTGGTGCAGCGAGCCGTGACTTCCGCCCCCCACGTGGTCGGCGCCGCCCCAGTCGACGAACTCGTATCCCGGCGCCGCGGAGAGCAGGATGTCGCCCGCGGTCGGGCACTTGAGCGCCGAGAAGACGCGGGTCAGCGCGTCCGGGTACTCGGGGCTCAGGAAGCGGCCGTCCCGCACCTCTGCGGCCAGCGCGGCGAGCTCACCCTCGACGTACCAGCGCTGGCCGCGCGGGTCCTCGACGTCGCCGCCGGGCGAGAACCGCAACTCCCCCCGCTCGCTGTGGATCACCGCCTCCCGCGGGCTCGCCAGCCACAGCGTCAGATCGACGCCCTTCAGGCTCCGGACGGCGTCGAGCGAGCGCTCCAGCACCTGGCGGCGCCGGTCCTCGTCGAGCACGTAGACCATCGCCGAGCGCTGGGCCGGGCTCAGCGCAACCTCGGCCCCGATCGAGCGCGCGGCGCTGGTCGTCGCCACGTCGAAGTCCGCGAACGCTCCGTCGAGCCGGATCCGCTCCTCGACTGCCGCCTGCGAGTGGTCGGACGTGACGATGATCGCGTGGTCCTCGAAGAACGCGTCGGGGCCGCCGGCAGCGTGCATCAGCCGCTCGAGCTGGCGATCGGCGGCGGCGATCGAGGTCACCTGCGCGTGGGGCCCGTTCTTGTGTGACCAGGCGTCGTTGTCGGGCAGCGAGAACAGCATGAAGTCGAACAGGTCGTGCTCGACCAGATAGGCGCCGACGCAGCCCGTGTGCTGGTCGCGCACGCCCGGCATCCCGAGCTGGCCGCGGCAGCCGGTCTTGCGGGTGGCGTACAGGTCGGCGTAGAACAGCTCGCGTGGGCCGTCGATCGTGCGGCGGAACAGGGTCGAGGTCACGATCCGGGCGAGCGCGGTCTCGTTGGCGACCTCGTGGTGATACCGGCCGCGGTAGATCAGATAGGTCGTCCCCGCGGTGCGCACGTCGGCGTCGTCGAGCGTCTCGAACACCGTTTCGACCTCGTGCGAGAGGTGCTCGGCGTTCATCCGGTAGACGGTGTCGGTGAGCGAGCGCAGGACGCCGAACTGGCGGCTGGCCGAGAAGCTGGAGCCATACTCGACGTAGCGCGCCTCCTCGCGGTGGTACCAGTTCATGGACGGGATCCAGTGGCGATCGGGGCCCACGCCGGTGGTGATCGAGGCGGCGCACACGGGCGTCACGGACGGGAACACCGCGGCGCAGTCGTCGACGTAGACCCCCTGCTCGGCGATCCGGGCGAGCGCCGGGGCGCGCCCCGTGGCGATCGCGCGCTCGAGCATCGCCGGCTTGAGCGCGTCGATGACGACCAGGACGAGCTTCTTGGGCCTGCTCACCGGAGGATCCGGAGCCCGGCGTACTTCTGACCCTCGCGGCGGCGGTCGGCCAGGATCAGCCACAGCAGACCGAGCAGACCGAGCAGACCGACGGGCGGGAGCAGCACCGAGAGGATCGCGAGCAGCAGCCCGCTGCCCTCCGCGTACAGCGGCACGGCGGTTGCCGCCGCCGCGTCCAGGCGCGCCCGCACGCGGGCGAACAGCGGCCGCGTCGCCACGATCCCCACGAGCGCACACAGGATGCCGCCGATCACGCCGGGCCAGGCCGCGTAGCGGTCCTGGCTGAGCGCGCCGGCGAACAACAGCGCGCCGAGCGCGAGTGAGAGGGCCGCCAGCACGAGCGCCGGCGGTCCGTTGTCGAGCCGCTCAGGGGCCAATCGCCGCTCGGCCAGGGCGAGCAGGATCGCTCCCACCGTGATTCCAAGCAGGAATCCGGGGCTCTGCAGGAAAGCGAAGTCTGTGTGCTTGAAGCTGATCTGGGCGTCGCCGGCGGCAAGCCCGCCAACGGCAAGCGTGGGCAGAAACGGCCTGATGCCCACCGCTGCGGCGATGCCGATCCCCTGGAAGATGTCGAAGACGAGGTGCACCGTGCTGTACCGTGACGGGGCGTGACGATAGACGGTGAACGGGTTGGCAGGAGGTACCACGCGTGAACCCCGGTTCTAGGCCACCACGAACCACCGCCAGCGACATCGAGCGCTATGCGTCGTTGTTCGCTGCGCGGACGAAGGTCATGAAGTCTTCGGCGATGCGCGATCTGATGGCCCTGACGGAGCGCGACGACGTGATCTCGCTCGCCGGCGGCCTTCCGGACACGTCGTCGTTCCCGCCGGATTCGTATGCCTCGCTGATGCGCACGGTCGCCTCCGAGTCATGCGCGCGGGCGCTCCAGTACGGGCCCACCGAGGGGTTTTCGCTGCTCAAGCGCTGCATCGTCGAGGTGATGAGCGCCGAGGGGATGGAGATCGACGCCGACGAGCTCCTCGTGACCACGGGCGGTCAGCAGGTCATCGACCTCGTCTGCAAGACGCTGATCGACCCCGGTGACGTGATCGTCGCGGAGGCGCCGACCTATCCCGGCGCCGTGCCCACGTTCTGCGCCTACCAGGCCGATGTGGTCCAGGTGGCGATGGATCGCGACGGGATGCGGATCGACGAGCTGCGCGAGACGCTCGGCGAGCTCGACCGGACCGGCCGTCGACCCAAGTTCATCTACACCGTGCCCAACTTCCACAACCCCGCCGGGGTCACGATGTCGCTCGAGCGCCGGCGCGAGCTGGTGCGCATCGCCGCAGAGCGGGAGCTGCTCGTGCTCGAGGACAACCCCTACGGCCTGCTGCGCTACGAGGGCACCCCGCTGCCCACGCTGCGCTCGCTCGACGGCGGCGAGTTCGTGATCTACGCGAGCACGTTCTCGAAGATCCTCTCGCCCGGCGTGCGCCTGGGCTGGACGACCGCTCCCCGTCCGGTGCTCCAGAAGTTGAACATCGGCAAGCAGTCCGCGGACCTGTGCTCGTCATCGGTCTCCCAGTGCTTCGTCGCCGCCTACTTCGATTCCGGTCCATGGCACGACTACGTCCGGGCACTGATCGAGATCTACCGGCGCCGCCGCGACGTGATGCTGGATTCCCTGGCCGAGCACTTCCCCCGCGAGGCCGAGTGGACCCACCCGGAGGGCGGCCTGTTCATCTGGGCCACGATGCCCGACTACATCGACACCACCGACCTGCTCGCCCGTGCGCTCGAGCAGCACGTGGCGTTCGTACCGGGTCGGGCGGCGTTCGTCGACGGCCGCGGCGGGTCGGCGATGCGGCTGAACTTCTCCGGCGTCGACGAGGACGACATCCGCGAAGGGATCCGGCGAATCGGCGAGGTCGTCCGGGAGCAGGTCGACCTGTACGGAACGCTCACCGGCGCCGACCCCGGAGCCATGCCGCAGAGCGGTACGCCCGATCCCGTGACCGGCCACCGGCGGGTGGCCTCCACCGCTGCCGGTCCCTCCGACCAGCTCGAACCGGGCCAGGGTGACCCCGAGCTGGCCAAGATCCTGCGCCTGCCGGCTCAGCACAAGCGGGCCGGATCTGGATGAGCCGGATCGGGGTGCTCAAGGGCGGGCGATCGCTCGAGCGCCAGGTATCGCTGAAATCCGGGGCCCGCGTCGAGGATGCGGTCGCGCGGCTCGGACACGAGGTGATCTCGATCGACGTCGGCGCCGACCTCGTGGCCCAACTCGCTGCCGAGCGGCCGGATGCGGCGTTCGTGGCGCTCCACGGACGCAACGGGGAGGACGGCACCGTCCAGGAGCTGCTCGAGGTGGTGGGGATCCCGTACACCGGCTCCGGGGTCTCGGCCTGCATCCGGATGGCGGACAAGGTGCTCGCGAAGCACGCGATGCGCGACCGTGAGATCCCCACGCCCGACTTCTTCGCCTTCAGCGAGACAGCCTTCAAGGAGCTCGGTGCGGCGCAGGCGCTGCCGGCGATCGAGGAGCGGCTGCGGTTCCCGATCGTGGTCAAGCCGGCCGGGCAGGGCTCGGCGCTGGGGATCAAGTTCGCCCGCACGGCGGCGGACATCCCGGCCGCGCTCGTGGCCGCGTTCTCCTACGACCGCAAGGTGCTGCTCGAGCGCTACGTGGTCGGACGCGACCTCGCCGTCTCCATCCTCGACGAGGGTGGGATCCCGCGACCGCTGCCGATCGTCGAAGCGGTGCCCCAGCAGGAGGACTTCTACGACTTCGAGTCGCGCTACGAGATCGGGCGCACGCGCTTCGTCTGCCCGGCCGCGCTCGACGATGCCGTGGCCGAGCGCGCCAGCGAGCTCGCCCTCGAGGTGTACGCGCTGCTCGGCTGCTCGGGGTTTGCCCGTGTCGACCTGATGCTCGAGCGCGACACGGACGCGCTGTACGTGCTCGAGGCCAACGCGATCCCCGGACTGACCGAGACGAGCCTGCTGCCGCAGGCCGCCGACGCCGCCGGGATAGGCTTCGACGCCTTGGTGGCACGCATTCTCGAACCGGTGCTGGCGCGGTGAGGGCGGAGACCGGCAGGTGGAAGCCGCGCTCAGCCCCCGAAACGGTAGGTCCACACGCTCCGCCCTGACGTCGCTGCGACCGTAAGGGCTCCGGGCGCCGGTTAGCTCTCGCCCATGAAGTCTTCGGGCGTGACCCGGTCGAGGAAGTCCTTGAACTTCTCCACCACCTCTTCGGTGTCCTCGACCTCGTGCTCGAACTCGATTGCCGATTCGGCGATCACCTCGTCGGCGGCGAAGATCGGCGCGCCGGCCCGGACGGCGAGCGCCAGGGCATCGCTGGGACGCGAGTCGATCTCGAGCTCGCGGCCGTTCGCGCGCAGGCTGATCGAGGCGTAGAAGGTGTTCTCGCGCAGCTCGGTGACGGCCACCCGGGTGCATTCGACCTCGAGCTCGCCGAGCACGTCGGACAGTAGGTCGTGCGTCATCGGCCGTGGCGTCGAGGCGCCCTGAAGCTTCATCAGGATTGCCGCCGCCTCGGGGTGCCCGATCCAGATCGGGAGGAACTTGTTGCTATCGACGGTCTTGAGCAACACGATGGGCTGCTTGCCGACCATGTCGAAGCTCACGCCGTAGATGACCATCTCCTGCACGCGCCGCTCCTCGCTGGGGATCTGGCAAGTATAGGGTTCGGGGGAGGGGTACCGGCGACGGTGGTCGGGAGCTTCGCTGCGCGGTCGCGCGCGCGCGTCGAACGTCGACATCTGGGGATTCGTTCGGCTGGCCATTGGACATTTGTCCACCTTTGCGTGACAGCCGCTGGATCGACCGTGGCGAAGTACGAGCTGCTCGCCGCCACCGTGGTGACGGTCGCGATCGCGGTGCCGGTGCTGGTGCTGACGGCGCTGTGGGAGGTGTACGTGGCCCCGCACGTCGTGCACCTTCTGATCGGGTGAGGGGTGGCGGGGTGGTCGGGTCGGGTTGTGGGCGTCGGGACCGGGCCCCGCCGGCGGCATCCCTTGCCGCCGGCGGGGGCCCGAACTCGGATGGTTCTACGCCTGCTTCACGGCGGAGACGTCGAGGGCGAGCTTGACCTTGTCGGAGACGACGACGTTGCCGCTGCCGAGGGCCTGGTTGAACTTCATCCCATACTCGCCGCGGGACAGCTGTCCCACGATCTCGAGGCCGACGCGCTCGTTGCCCCACGGGTCAGTCTCGGTGCCGTCGACGACGGCGTCGAGGACGAGCTCGCGGGTGATGCCGTGCATCGTCAGGTCGCCGATAATCCGGTAGGTGCCCTCATCGACCGGCTCGATCCGGGTCGAGTCGAAGCTCAGCTCGGGGTACTGCTCGACGTCGAAGAAGTCCGCTGAGCGCAGGTGGGCGTCGCGCTGCGGCTCGCTGGTGTCGACCGAGGCAGCCTTGACGCGGCCGTACGCCTTGGCGCTGGACAGGTCGTCGCTCAGCTCGAGCGTGCCCTCGAACTCGCCGAACTCGCCGCGGACGGTGGCGATGCCCAAGTGCTTGACGGCGAAGCCGACCTTTGAATGAGATGCGTCGACGTTCCAGGTGCCGGTGGGAATTGCGGTGGTGGTGACTGACATGTTGAGCTCCGAATTCATTCGGGTGCCACCACTGAGGTGGACCCTCAATTGCTTGACGGCTCAAGCATACCACGCTTAGTTGAGAACGCAAGCGATCTTACGCCCCCGCCCCCGCCGCCGCCTTCCTGATCGCGCGCACGAGCTCCTCGCCGGCGGCCTCCTTGAGCACGTAGCCGCTCGCCCCCGCCCCGAACACGTCCCGCACGACGGCGCGGTCGGCCTCCATCGTCAGGACCACGACCGAGGTCCTGGGGGAGATCGCCGTGAGGCGCGGGATCGCGTCCACGCTCGAGCCGCCGGGCATGTTGAGGTCGAGCACGAGCACCGTCGGGCGATGGCCGCGCACTGCCACGAACACCGACTTGATGTCGCCCGCCTCGGCGACGACCACCAGGTCCTGCTCGGCGTCGAGCAGCATCCGCAGGCCGCTGCGCATCACCGCGTGATCGTCGGCGAGGACGATCGACCCCCGGGCATCGATTCTGACTTATTTCTTGACTTAAGTCAGGACCGAGCTATGCTACTCGACAACAAACAAAGGAGCATCATGTCTACAGAGAAGACATCCACTTCACAGCAGGACACCCAAGCCATCGAGAAGCGACAGATCACCGTCGAGATCCCGGAGGATCGGGTGGAGCAGTTCCAGGCGCTGTACGAGCGCTTCCTGGCCGCCGGCGAGTACGGGCGCCGTGGCCACCGCCGCGGACCCCGCGGACGCCAGGGCGGTCGCGGAGGCCCTCGCCGGCACCACATCCGGCGGGCGATGTATCACCTGGCGATGGCGGAGCACGGTTCCGGACGCGAGCACGGCCGCTGCGGCCGGCGCCGCGGGGCTGAGGACACGCCAGCGGCCGACTCGGCGCCGGCGGTCCAGATCTAGTGGCCGACAAGCAGATCACGGTCGAGGTGCCCGAAGAGCGCGTCGCCGAGTTCTACGCCTGGTTCGCCGAGTTCCTCTCGGCGCCGCAAGGTGGACTGGGGTCGCCCCGCAATAGGCGGGGTGGCCCCGGTCGGCATCGCGGCCACGGAGGCCTCTCTCATCAGCCCGAGCCGTGGTCGCCGGAGGATCGCGACAAGGCTCGATGGCTGTACCGGAAGCTGTCCGAGCCCGCGCGTGAGTTGTTCGATCTCCTGATCGACAGCCCCGGCGGGCGCTTCTCCGGCAACGACCTCGCGTCCAGGCTGGCGCTGGCCAACGGCGCCCACGGCGTGGCAGGGATCCTCGCGTGGCCGGGGCGCTGGTCGCGCAAGCTCGGCCGTGAGTTCCCGATCCGGACCGAGGCCCGCGAGGACGGCGGCACCGATTTCTCGATGGACGAGGACACGGCGGCCGTATTCGCGCAGGCGCGCGAGGGGCGATAGCCGCCCCTCGCAGTCTGGCTGCCCCCGCGCCGGCGGCCGGAGCTCGGCGCGCCGGGCCCAAGCTCACCGCGCGGCGGCCGAGACGTCCGGGTCCTCGGCGACCGCGCGTCGCAGAGCCTCGTCGAACCCGATCGGCTCGATTTCGAACAGCTGGGCCCCGGACGGGTCGGTGACGACCGTGGGAACGGCGAGCCCTTCGATCAGCGGCCGCGCCACGCCGGCATCAACCGGCGTGACCAATCCGATCCACAGCGAGGACAGCCACGGGGTGATCAGCGGAACCGGGATCCGAGGCCGGCGGCGCACGCCGAGCACCGCCGCCATGCGGTCGAGCATCTGGCCGTAGGCGAGCACGTCCGGGCCGCCGATCTGGACCTCCCGGCCGGCTGAGGCCTCGACCGAGGGTGCCTCCCGGAGATACTCGAGCGTGTCGTCGATGCCGATCGGCTGCGTCTCGTTCTGGAGCCAGGCCGGGGCGATCATCGCCGGGAGGCGCTGGACCAGGTAGCGCAGCGTCCGGTAGGACTCGCTCTGCGCTCCGACGACCATTCCGGCTCGGAAGTAGGTCAATGGTGGTCCCTGCGCCGCCAGGGTCCTGGCGGTCTCGTGACGGCTGCGCAGATGCTTGGACTGGGGGCGATCGCCGAGCCCCCCGAGGTAGACGACCCGACCGACGCCCTCGCTGCGCGCCATGCCGGCGAACGCCGCGGCGGCGGCGCGCTCGCTGGCGACGAAGTCACCGCCGCCGGCCCGGCCCATGGAATGGATCAGGTAGTAGGCGACATCCACGTCTTTCCCGGCGCCCCTGAGGCTCCCCGGCCGCAGCACGTCCCCCTGGTGCAGCTCGAAGCCGGCTCGCTCGAGCGCGCGCGCACGTGGACCGGCGCCGTCTCGCACCATGCAGCGGACCTGCCAGCCCGCCTCGGCGAGCGCCGGGGCGAGTCGCGCACCGATGAACCCGGTGGCGCCGGTCACGAGCGCTCTCCCCGCCATCAGCCCTGGCGTGGCGTCCGCCCGCCGCGATCCCTGCGCACCACGTTCATCCTGGCTCGTTAGGTTATCCGCGCGCCGGGAGCTCCAACCCGAGGCGCCGCTCCAGACCCGCTCGGTCGACCCCCCGGAGACGCACGAGCTTCTCGCGCGCGTGGGCGCCCCTCACGATCGTGACGCTCGACGCTGGGACCCCGCTCGCCTTGGCGAGCAGGCGACAGAGCGCGCGGTTGGCGCGCTCGTCGACCGGCGGTGCGGTCACGCGGACGACCAGGAGCCCGCCGACGACGCCGACGATCTCGTCCGCGTGCGCCCGCGGGCGCAGCCGCACCGGGAGGTCGAACTCAGCGACCGTCACGGGCCGGAGCGGGCGCGGACACCGAGGCGGCAGGCGGTGGCGCCTCGGGAGCGGCAGGCGGTGGCGACTCGGCCTCCGGCGCGTCCGGCTCGGCACCGGTGGCAACGTCCGACTCCCGCTCCTCCTCGGCGATGACCAGCCGCGCCGCGGTCACGCCGATCAGCGCCGGCACGATGAGCGTCGGCAAGAGCAGTGGCAGCAACAGCAGATGCAGCCAGTCCCACAGGGTGTTGCCGCGAAAGCCCGTCCAGTTCCAGTTCGCGAGGTATCCGCCCAGCACGATCACGCCGAACACCGCGAGTCCGCACATCACCGCGATCGTGTGCCGCCGGGACCAGCCGGCCCGCATCGCGCCGTAGAGCGGGGTCAGTGCGACCGCCATCGGCAGGACGAGCAGCTCCAGCCAGTCCCACAGGCGGTTGCCGCTGAAGCCCGTCCACGCCCACGGGATCACGTATCCGAGCAGGACCAGCACCGCGAAGGCCACCACGGCCGCAGTCACCATGGACTTGTGACGACGGGTCAGCCCGGCCCGGCGACTGAGCGTCAGCGGCAGGAGTGCGAACGCGGCCGGCAGCATGAGCAGATGCAGCCAGTCCCAGAGCGTCGCGGTGTGCCCGTTGATGCCGGTCCAGGACATGCGGCCGGAGTACCCGCCCCACAACACGAGGGCCAATACGAGCACGCCCGACCAGATCCACAGCGATCGGGCCCGCCCGGGGCGTGAGGATTGCTGGCGCAGCTCACTCGCCGACATGTCCCTCACATGATGACTCAGCCCGGCTCGGGCTCCGCGGAGGCGGCCGCAGAGAGCGCGTCGCTGAGCTCGCCGAGCGAGCCGGCAGCGGCGAATTCGGTCATGATCTGGCGGCCGCCGATGCGCCCCACCGCATCCTCGAGCGCCTCGGCCCACAGGTGCGCCACGAGCAGCGCCGCCAGCGCCTCGCCCGGCTTCAGCGAGCGTCCGAGCTCGCGGAGCGTCTCAGGCGCGATCCCGGCCGCGCCGGCGCTCAGCGCCTTGGCCGTGGCGCGCTTTCGTGCGGCCGGATCGAGGCGGAAGTCGAGCAGCGGCGCCACGATCCCGCCGGCGCCGTCGCCCTTGAGGTTGATCGCCAGCAGCTCGCCGTCGGCGGGGTCGGAGGCGAGGAACAGGACATCGAGGATGCGCAGCGCTCCGCCCGACTCGATCCGCTGAAACGCGCCCCCGAGCGCCCGCGAACACCCAGCCCGCCAGAGCCACCGGGCCGGCGGCCAGGAGCCGTGCGACACCGCGCAGGTCGGCCAGGGCCGTGCCCGTGATCTGCACGCGCGAGTCGGTGTCCTCGACCCAATCGACCGGCACCTCGTGGATGCGCAGCCCGCGCCGCTGGGCGAGCACGAGCAGCTCGGTGTCGAAGAACCACTCCTCGTCGCGCACCTCCGCCAGCAGCCGCCGAGCGACGTCGGCGCGAATGGCCTTGAAGCCGCACTGCGCATCGCTGAACCGGGCGCGCAGGACGAATCGCAACAGGTGGTTGTACGAGCGCGAGATGAACTCCCGCTTCGCGCTTCGCTGCACCCTTGACGCCGGATGCAGGCGCGTGCCGATGGCGAGGTCGCTGTGCCCGGAGATCAGCGCCGCGACCAGGGGCAGGAGGGCGGCCAGGTCGGTGGAAAGGTCGACGTCCATGTAGCAGAGGACGTCGGCGTCGGCCGCCGACCAGGCGGCCCGGAGGGCCCGGCCGCGTCCCTTCTCCGAGAGGTGATTCGCCTCCACATCAGGCAGCTCGCGACCGAGCTCCTGCGCCAGCGCCAGCGTGTCGTCGGTACTGGCGTTGTCGGCGATCACGATCCGCCACGAGAACGGACAGTCGGATGTGAGGAAGCGATGTAGCCGGCGTACCGAGCACTCCACGGTCGCCGACTCGTTGTAGACGGGAAGCACGATCTCGAGCTCCCGGTGGCGCGTCAGCTCGCGGTGGCGCGTCGTAAGGGGAGCGCGGCCGCCGCGCGCCCGGGCCCGCGCCCGCGGTGCCGGTACCGGTACCGGTGCGAGAGTGGAGTTGAGGTTCGCCATGTTCGGCCTCCGATCGGGATCAGGTTGTCCGAGCACCAGCATCGGAGACACGGCGAAGCCGGGGCGAAGACGTCGCTAAGAGGGGAGTAGGAGCGGCCGGGGCCCCGCGGGAGGGGCGTCGGGTCCGCAGATGGGACTCCAGGCGGTGGAAGCCGGGGCCAGATCTCTCACCCGTTCCGGGCGATGCCGGGCGCGACCCGCGCGCGTAGCGTCCGGGCGATGCCCCAGCCCGCGACGCCAGCCGCCGCCTCGGACGACGCCCCCCCGGCGCAGCCCCAGCCGCGCGCCCTCCTCGCCCTGCTCGCGCTCGCGGCGATCGTCGGAATCATCGTCTCGCTCGCGTCCTGGGCCTTCCTGGAGCTGATTCACCAGATCCAGACGTTCGTGTTCACCGATCTCCCCGAGGACCTCGGCTTCAACAGCGGCGCGCCGCTGTGGTACTACGTGATCGTGCTGGGGCTGGCCGGCCTCCCGATCGCGCTGGCGATCGTGCGCCTCCCGGGACGCGGCGGACACGTGCCCGCCGAAGGCCTCAAGGTCGATGCCGGCCCTGCCCAGCCGATCGATGTTCCCGGTGTCCTCCTCGCCGCCTTCGCGACCATCGGCCTCGGCCTCGTGCTCGGACCGGAGGCGCCGCTGATCGCCCTCGGCGCCGGTCTCGGATTGCTCACGATCCGCACCGTCAAGCGCGACACCCCGGACCAGGCGCAATCGGTGATCGCGGCGTCCGGCAGCTTCGCCGCGGTGGCGATGATCTTCGGCTCACCGGTGATCGCCGCAGTGCTGTTGCTCGAGGCGCTCGGACTGGACCGCAAGCGACTGCCGCTGATCCTCATCCCGGGGCTTCTGGCCTCGGGTATCGGCTCGCTGATCTCGATCGGGATGGGCTCGCTGACCGGTCTGAGCACGAGCGCCTACTCACTCGGCGCGCTGACGCTCCCGACGCTCCCCGACCCGACGTTCGTCGACTTTCTGTGGACGATCCCGCTCGCAATCGCGGTCGCCGCGATCACGTACGCGGCGCGACGGATCGGGCTGCGCACGCATCCCCTCGTGATGACGCGGCCGTTCCTGCTGCTGCCGGTCGCGGGGATCCTGGTGGCCGGACTGGCCATCGCCTTCCACGGGATCACCGGTAGGAGCGTCGACGAGGTGCTGTTCTCCGGCCAGAGCGCGCTCCCCGGACTCGCCGCCAACGCCGCCACCTGGTCGGTCTCGGCGCTGATCTTCGTGCTCGTGTTCAAGGGGATTGCCTGGGGCATCTCGCTCGGATCCTTCCGCGGCGGCCCCACGTTCCCGGCGATCTTCATTGGCGCGGCCGCCGGCGTGCTGGCCTCGCACCTGCCGGGGTTCAACCTCACGGGAGCGGTCGGCGTTGGCATCGCCGCCGGCGTGACCTCGATGCTGCGGCTTCCCCTGACCGCGGTGGTGCTGGCCACGGTGCTCGTCGGCAAGAGCGGTCCCGGCGCGGGGCCGCTGATCATCGTCGGCACCGTGTTCGCCTATCTCGCGACAGTCGGCATCAGCAGGGCTCTCGACCCGCCGGTACCACAGACGCCGCCTCAGGACAGATCGAGCAGACCGTTGATCATGAGCCACCCGCATTGATCAGGCCTTTGATCACGAGCCACGCGCCGATCACGAACGCCCCGATCACCGCGACCGTGCGGCCCTTGCGGCCCATCCACGAGCGGAAGCGGGCGACCCCGTCCTGAGTCTGGTCGGGCGCGAACACGAATCCGAGCAGCGGCACTTCGAGCAGCAGCAGCTGGACCAGGCAGAAGCCGACGACGAGCAGCACAGTCTGGGTCGTTCCGGGCTTGTGCTTGGCGATCTTGTCGAGCGCGGTCAGGTACGAGGCGCCGGGGAAGCTGAGGATCACGCCGACGGCGAAGGTGACCCGCGGGTCGCCCTTGCCTAGCAGCCGCAGCGGCAGCGACTCGGTCGGTTTGCCGGCCTCCTGCCTGGCCTTGAGCTTGGCCTCCTTCTTCGTCCGTCGGCGCTCCTGAAACGGGCGATCGCGTCCGGTCGCCAGCACGACGGCGACCACGAGCACGAGCACGCCGACGACGATGTCCTCGGCCGGACTGATCGTGTTCTTCGCCGTGCTGGAGGCGCTCGACCCCAGCGAGAACACGATCACGAGGCCGAGCGTGATGCTCGTCAGGTAGGCACCGAGCAGATACCCGACCATCAGCCGCTTCGGACTCGGCAGCAGCATCATCACCGTCAGCGCCGCCAGCAGCGACGGGTTGAACATCGCCGCCAGCGACAGCACGAAGACTTGAACAAAGAGACCGTTCATGGGCGGACGCCCCCCGCCGCCGCGACGTTCCGGCCGGGCAGCGGAGACACGATCCAACCAGCCGGCGACCGCTGCGCCATCACCCCAACCAGGCGAGGGGCGGGCCGCGCAGGCTACCGCGTGGCGCTGCTGTGGCGCGCCATCGCGCGCCACACCGCGCGGTCGACGCCCATCCCGAGGTGGGTGGAGCCGACCTCCACGTGGACGGCGGCGGGGTCGAGGCACGAGCGCCAGCGCACGACCTCGTCGCGCCGCGAGTAGATCGAGATGAACCGCACCTCCTCCGGGAACGGGGCCATCACGTCCTCTCGCGCGTCCTGGCAGCAGTTCCCCGTGAGGCAGCTGAAGCTGAGCATGCCGGGCACGCCCAGCGTCCCGAGCAGGCCCACGGCGCCGATCGAGAGCCAGACCGAGCGGTACACGTCGAGCTGGTCGAGAATCGGCGAGCCGAGCGTGACCAGCGTGTCGACGAGATCCGGCCGGCGCACCGCGACTGCCCGCGCGATCGTTCCGCCGCGGCTCTGGCCGACCAGCATGGCCGGGCGGCCCGTGCGGCCATCCGGGTCAGGCTCGCATCGCCGGCGAGGAAGCCGGGTAGCAAGAGCACTGGGCGCCCGTCACCCTGTGGCGGGTCGGGCCATCGGTCCTGCTCCAGCGTGGAGAGCCACTTGAGCGCGGTGCGCACCGGTGGCGGGGGAAGGAACGGCAGACCCGGTCGCCGGTCCTCGCTCGCTCTTGACTCTCCAGATCCCATTTGTGGCTGCATTGCGGCGCTTTCGCGCACCCCGACACGGGAAGTGAGAACGATAGAAGATCGTTCGACAGCCATCGAACAAAATGTTATAATTCGACATCCATCGAACATCTAGGTTGGAGATTGAACTGAACACCTCTGAGACCCAGGGTCGCGACGGCGCTGCTCGCCGGCGCAGCGACCACGACGAAATCACCCATATCGAGCACACGCGCGGCGGGCGCGCGAGAACCGGTGCTAAGCCCGGAAGCCGCCGGCAGCGGCAGCGGCGAACGGCCCATTCGGCGGCTCGGAAGAGCGCAGTGGCGCAGGCCACCGAACAGGCGGTCGCGACTGCCGGTACGCCCGAAGCGCTCGACTTGTTCCTGCGCCAGGCGCGTGTCCACCCGCTGCTGACGGCCGACGAGGAGATCGAGCTGGCCAAGCGCATCGAGCGCGGTGACTTGGCCGCGAAGGACCGCATGATCAATGCCAATCTGCGGCTGGTCGTCTCACAGGCACGGCGCTACCAGGGCCACGGCCTGCCGATGGAAGACCTCGTGCAGGAGGGCATGTTCGGCCTGATCCGCGCAGTCGAGAAGTTCGACTGGCGGCGCGGGTTCAAGTTCTCCACGTACGGGACGCTCTGGATCCGGCAGGCGATGCAGCGAGGCCTGCAGAATCACGGCAGGACGATCCGCGTGCCGGTCCACGTCGCCCAGCGGCAGGTCAAGGTGCGCAAGATCGAGAGCGAGCTCAGCACGAAGCTGTCCCGGGAGCCCACCGACGAGGAGATCGCGGCCGTGGCCGAGATCCCGGTTGACCAGGTTGCCGAGCTGCGCGAGCTGAGCCGCGGACTGACGAGCCTCGATCAGCCCGTCGGCGAGGACGGCGAGACCGCATTGGGAGATCTGCTCCCGAGCGATCACCCCGAGCCCGTGCAGGCGGTTGCCGACAGCGAGCGCGATGAGCGCGTCAACGACGTGGTCGGGCAGCTCCCCGAGGAGGAGCGCAACGTGATCCGTCTGCGCTTCGGACTCGCGGGCGACGAGCCGCGGACGCCGACCCAGACCGGCAAGGAGCTGGGCCTCTCGACCGAGCTCGTCCGCGAGCTGGAGGAGCAGGGTCTGCGCCGGCTCGCCGGCAACATGGAGCTCGCGCAGCTCCGCGAAGCCGCGTAAGCGGCCTCTGAAGAATCGCCCAAGCGCCCCAGGCTTCCGGCCGGGGGCGCTTCCGCGTGCGGCGTCGGAACCGGCTCTTGCCGGGCCGATCCATCCGGGTTACTATTACGCCATGCGATACATCGGTGAACGATCTACCGACCCGGGTCTGCTGGTTCTGGCCAGCCTCGCCGGCGGCCCCAAGCACGGATACGCGATCACCACCGACGTCGAGCAGCTTGCCGGAGTGCGCCTCGGCCCCGGGACGCTGTACGGCGCGCTGGCCCGCCTCGAGGAGAGGGGACTGATCGAATCGCTCCCCGCCGAGGACCGCCGGCGTCCGTATCGGTTGACGGCGACCGGCGCGACGGCACTGAGCGAGCAACTGCAGGTCATGGAGCGGGTGGCCCGGAGCGGTCTCGACCGTCTACGCGTGGCGGGAGCGACACGATGACCAGGCGCGTGGCTCGATTCACGGTCAACCTGTATCCACTCGCGTTTCGTCGTCTGCGCGCGAGCACCAGCGGCGTGCTCGCCTGCTGGGTCATCTTCGCCGCGGCCGGGTTCGGTTTCTACAAGACCACCGAGGACCCGCCGTTCTCCAGCGCCGAACACACCCACCCGTTGCTCGGGAGTGCCCATGCCGCGATCCAGGTCGTCGCGACGGTCGCCTCGCTCGCCGTCATCCTCGGGGCACTTCCGCTGATCGCCCACTCTCAGCCCCCGCGGCCCCCGCAGCACGCATCCGCGTTCGGTCACGGCGCGTTCATCGTGTGGCTGCTGGCCGCAGCCGCCTGTGGCACCGTCTGCGTGCTGGCCTCTCGGCGCGCCCTGTTCGCGATGCCGGTCTCGGGGCGGCGGCTGCTGGCCGCCCTGGCCTCCGGAACCGTGGTGACCGCGGGCATGATCGCGATCGTGCTGGCCACGGCGCTGTACGCGATCGCGTTGCAACTCGATGCGCCACGGCTCGCCGCATCACCGAACGGACCGTTCGGCGGCGCCTCGACGAATCTCGTGCTCACCGGACAGCTGATCGTGATGCTGATCACCGGCACGCTGGCGACGGTCACGGCCTATCGCGGTTGGAGAACGCTGGCGCCGGACCCGGCGTAGGAGACAGCCCGCGTCCGACAGGCCGACAAGGCCGAGGAACTCCTGTTCCGCGGGGTCACGAGGCATATGATCGACGACCATGGCCGCGCTCTCCCACGTGCCCGTCGGCGCACTCAGCTTGGAGCGCTTCGGGGCGGTGCTCCCGCCCGAGGACTACGGGCGCTTCCTGCGCACCGTGGAGCGTGGCCGCGAGATGTTCCGTGGGCGTGTGGTGTGGAACGTGAACTCGACCGCCCGAGGCGGTGGCGTGGCGGAGATGCTCGCCTCGCTGCTCGCCTACGCGCGCGGCGCCAGCATCGACGCGCGCTGGGTGGTGATCGGGGGCAACGCGGACTTCTTCGTCCTCACCAAGCGGATTCACAACTTCCTGCACGGCTCGCCAGGTGACGGCGGCGACCTCGACGATGACGCGCGCCGCGTCTTCGACGAGGTGACCGAGCGCAATGCCGCCGAGTTCCGGGAGCTCATCAAGCCCGAGGACGTGGTGATCATCCACGACCCGCAGCCGGCTGGCCTGATCCCGGCGATCCGCGACATCGGCTGCCCGACGGTGTGGCGCTGCCACGTCGGACTCGACCAGCCCCACCCGCTCGCGCGCAGGGCATGGGAGTTTCTCATCCCCTACGTCCGCGAGGCGGACGCCTATGTCTTCTCGCGCACGGCCTTCGCGTGGGAAGGACTCGACCAGGAGGCTACGATCATCCCACCCTCGATCGACGCCTTCTCGCCCAAGAACCAGGAGTTCGACCACGAGCGCATGCTCTCGATTCTGGCTGCCGCAGGGCTCAACGAGGACGGCGCGGCCGCCCCGCCGACCTTCACGAACTTGGACGGGAGCCCGGGCCGCGTCGACCGTCCCGCTCAGCGCTGGGAGCGGCGCGGGCTGCGCTCGTCCGACCGCGTGGTGGTCCAGGTCTCGCGGTGGGATGCGCTCAAGGACCCGATCGGGGTGATGCGGGGGTTCGCGGAGCACGTCGCGCCGGTGGTGCCCGACGCGCACCTCGTCTACGCCGGGCCGGCTGTCGAGTCGGTGACCGACGACCCGGAGGGCGGCCAGGTGCTCTCCCGGGCGATCGCCGAGTACGAGGCAATGCCCGGCGAGGTCGCCGAGCGCGTGCACCTCGTCGCGCTGCCGATGGACGACGTGCACGAGAACGCGGCGATCGTCAACGCGCTGCAGCGTCGTGCCGACGTGGTCGTGCAGAAGAGCCTGGCCGAGGGCTTCGGGCTCACGGTGGCGGAGGCGATGTGGAAAGGGCGCCCGGTCGTGGCCAGTCGGATCGGGGGCATCCAGGACCAGATCGTCGACGGTGAGACGGGAATCCTGCTCGACGATCCGCTCGACCTCACCGCCTATGGTGTCGCGGTCTGCAGGCTGCTCGGCGATCCGGCGCGGGCCGGGGCGATGGGACGCGAGGCGAAGAAGCGCGTGCTCGAACGGTTCCTCGGCACGCGCACCCTCATACAGTCGAT
Organism: uncultured Solirubrobacteraceae bacterium; assembly: GCA_963816005.1. Classification (GTDB taxonomy): domain Bacteria; phylum Actinomycetota; class Thermoleophilia; order Solirubrobacterales; family Solirubrobacteraceae; genus Palsa-465. The sequence goes on from CAWFKF010000108.1 coordinate 134,260, forward strand.
CGAGCTCTACGAGCGATACATCCGCGGGCAGGGGCAGGCGCCCCGCGACACCCTCAACAGAGAATCGTGATGGGACATCTGGGCGGCACCGCCAGCGCGGAGATCGACGCTCCGCTCGAGGCGGTCTGGGCAGTCCTCGAGGACGTAATGTCGGCGCCGGAGTGGCAAGGCAGCCTCGACACGGTGGCGGCGCTCGAGCGCGACGCCGAAGGTCGTCCGACGCTTGTCGATACTGAGGTCGACATCAAGGTCAGGCGGGTCAAGTCGCGTGTCCGCATCCTCTACGAGGAGCCGACGTGTCTTTCGTGGATGCAGGAGACAGGCGACATGAAGTCGGTCGACGCCGTGTGGGAGCTCGAGGACCTCGGCAACAGGCGCACGCGCGCGAGCTACAGGTTCGATGCGGATCCCGGCCGCATCTTGGGGTTGGTCATCCGGGGGCCGGTGGAGACGGCGACGCGGGCAATCTTCGTCAACGGACGTCCCGGCGAGCTCAGGCGGCGTGTCGAGGGCGGCTGAGCGCGTCTGCGCTCACGTGCCGCGCCAGAGCGCGCAGGCCGGATCGGCCGCAGCGGTAAGCGGCCGGATCAGGCCCGGTAGAGCGCGACTGCGACTGTGATCCCCGCGCCCGCCGAGACGAACAGTGTCGTGCTCGCCTCCGCGAGTCGCACGGACTCCAGCGCCACCGCCGGGGCGGCCGTGTGGGCGCCGTCGAGGCCGTACGGAAGCGGCGCGACGGTGTCGGCGGGCAGGCCGAGGCGCCTGGCCAATGCCTCGCCGAACTCCGGGACCGATGCTGTGGCGACGAGGCGCTCGACCTCGCCGAGGTCGAGCGCCTGCGCGCCGGCCAGTTCGCGGGCGGTGGCCTCGGCGCACTCGAGCGCCCGGGTGGCATAAGACTCGGCGATCTCGACGGTGATGGTGTTCCGGCCCTCACCCGCGAGCCCGCGCTCGGCGTGATCGTGCCAGTCCACGTAGCTATAGAACTGCCCCGCGTGCTCGGGGAATGTGGCGAACTGGAAAGCCTTGAAGCCCGCGGGCGAGTCGTCTGCGCTCAACAAGACCGCGCCGCCGACCCCTGGGAAGCTGAACCCTTCAGAGATGCCGGGTTGGGGGTCCATGTCGCTCGCGACCACCATCCCGAGCTTGACCGTCCCCGATGCGAGCATGCCGTCGACCAGGTGAATGCCCGTCAAGAGGCCACAGGCCCCGTTGGAGACGTCGAACGAGAACGTTCCGCGGCCCGCCACGGCCGGGCGGCCCAGGTTCGCGCCGATGTCCTCCTGGATCAAGGACGCCAACGCCGGCTCACTGAGGATCCTGTCGTGAAAGACGCCTGCGTTGATCAGCAGGTCCAGCTCCTCGGCGGTCCGGTCCGCGCGCTCCAGGCACGAGCGCGCGGCGGCGTCCGCAAGCTGCAGCGCGCCCGGGGTCAGCGACCGCTGGTGCACGGTCGCGGTCGCGGTCGCGCTCGCCTCAATGATCGTGCCCATAGCGCCCCACCAGCTGATCGACCTTGAAGATCACGATTCCCACCTCCAGCCCCGAGGCAATGGACAGGAGCAGGACTCTGTCTTCCTTGGCGAAGCGGCCCTCTCGCAGGTACTTCCACAGGGCAACGAAATGCGTCGTCGAGGACGTGTTGCCGAACTCGTCGACGGTCACGACCACGTGCTTCGGCGCGCCACCCAGGATCTCCGAGTACTCCTTCACGCCCTTCTTGATCGCCCGAGCGGAGGTCTGATGGGGGATGAAATAGTCGATCTCGTCGAACTCGAGGCCGGCCTGATCGAGCGTCTCGCGCAGCATCGGCAACGTGTCCTCGATCCCGACCTCCTGGAGCGTCCTCGAGTCGCTGTACATGGCCGCCCCGCGCCCGACCTTCGCCGGGAACGCCAGGCACAGGCGACTATGCTCGGCCAACGTCGTGAAACCAGCCACCTCGATCCCGGGAGCGCCCCGCGGCGCCCGCTCCAGGATCGCCGCGGCGCCGGCGTCGCCGACCGTCAGCGAGGCGAGCTGATCGTCCATCACCGTGCGGACCTCGAGCGCGGCATTGACACCCAGCTGTGAGATGTACTCGCCGCTGACGACCATGCCGCGCCTGATCCGGCCTTGCCGGATCAGGTCGTTGAGAATGAATACGCCGGTCATCATCCCCGCGCAGGCGTTCGAGATGTCGAAGCTCAACGCCCGGCGGGCGCCAAGCGCTTCCTTGAGCAACACGCTCACGGGCGGCTCGAGTTGCCATCGCAGACCGCCGACGTAGTGGCTGATGCTCGACACGATCAGCACGTCGAGGTCCTCCGCAGCACAATCCGCGTAGGCCAGAGCCTCCCGCGCCGCGCCGAGTGCGAGCGTATAAGAGTCCTCGCCCTCGCCGGCGATACGGCGCTCTCGCACCCCGGTCAGCCGCTCGAGATCAATGTCCGTTCGGTACTTTGTGCTCGCCATCAGCGCGTCGCTGCTCAGCCGCCGCTCGGGAATCGAGGCACCGATACCGACGAAGCGGCTGGTGTGTGACCCACCGCTGGGTGAGCCGTCCGTCCCGCCTTCCAACGCCATCCAGTGCTCGCCGCCATCTGCCGACGCGCTCTTCTCCATGCCCTGAGTCTGATCAGCCACGTGAACACCGCAACCGTGATAACTACCTACGGCCGGCGTCGAGCCTCACCACGGACGGTAGGCGCGGACGTTGGCCGCCCGCAGCCCGGTGACATAGCCGGCGCGCTCGTATGCAGCCGCGTCGGTGTCGGCCGGCACCGACAGCATGCCGCGCAGCTCGTCGACCGAGCGGAATCCCTTGCGCGCCATCCATGCGGACAGCCCGTCGAGCAGCACAGTGGCGTACTCAGGTCCGTGGCGCAGCAGGGCCGAGGCGGTCATCACCACGTCCGCGCCCGCGAGCAGGTACTTGGCCACGTCGCCGGACTCTTCGACGCCCGTGGTGGCTGCGAGTGCGGCGCGCACCCTGCCGCGCAGCAGCGTGATCCACGTCCGCGGCAAGCCGGCGTCGAGGGGGCTGGAGAGCGCGACAGAGGGCACCACGGCGAGCGTTTCGAGGTCGATATCGGGCTGCAGGAAGCGGTTGAACAGCACCAGCGCGTCGGCGCCGGCATCGTCCAGTCGTAGCGCGATCTCGCCCGCCGAGCTGAAGTACGGACCGAGCTTGACCGCCACCGGCACGGTGACCGCGTCCTTGACGTGCTGAAGGATGTCGACGTAGCGCTGCTCGACGTCGCGGCCGGGAGTGCTCGGATCGCCGGGCAGGTAGTAGACGTTCAGCTCGATCGCCGCGGCGCCGGCATCTTGCATGGCGCGTGCGTAGTCGGTCCAACCTCCGGGCGTAACGCCGTTGAGGCTCGCGATCACGGGGATGTCGACCGCGGCAGCTGCGCGCTCGAGCAGGCTCAGATGACGGCGCGGCCCGGTCTCCTCCTCGGCGACAGACGGGAAGTAGGACAGCGACTCGGCAAAGCTCTCCGTGCCGGCGTCGGCGAGCCGGGCGTTAAGCTCAGCCTCCTCCCGTAGCTGCTCCTCGAACAGCGAATGCAGCACCACCGCGCCGACGCCGGCGTCGGCGAGCCGCCGAACGCCGTCGACGGTGTGCGACAGCGGCGACGCGGACGCTACGAGCGGGTTGCGCAACTCAAGGTCCATGTAGTTGGTCGCGAGCTCCATCAGCGATCCTTGCGGGCGTCGGCCGGAAAGTCCTTGGCACTGCGGGTGGCCATCTCCTCATAGATCTGCCAGCGCTGCCGGACCGTCTCCTGTGCGAGGTCCTGTAGACGCTCGGCTTCAGTCGGGTCGGTGTTGGCCAGCGCGCGGAAGCGGAGCTCTCCCTTGCGGTAGTCGCGGAGCGGGATCCGCGGCCTCGGCGAGTCCAGCAGGAACGGGTTGCCGTTGGCTGCGCGCACCATCGGGTCATAGCGGATCAGCGGCCAGTGGCCGCTCGCGACGGCCTTGTATTGCTGGTCGAGCCCGTGTCGCATCTCGATCCCCTGTCCGATGCAGTGGCTGTAGGCGATCAGGAGAGAAGGCCCGTCGTAGGCCTCGGCCTCGCGGAAGGCACTCAGAGTCTGCTGGGGGTCGGCGCCCATCGCGACCCGGGCGACGTACACGTTGGCATATGAGATCGCCTGCAGCGCGAGGTCCTTGGTCGGCATCGTCTTGCCCGCGGTCGCGAACTTCGCGACCGCGCCGAGCGGTGTTGCCTTCGACATCTGGCCGCCGGTATTGGAGTACATCTCGGTGTCGAGCACGAGCACGTTGACGTTGCGCCCGCTGGCCAGCACGTGATCCAGCCCGCCGGACCCGATGTCATACGCCCAGCCGTCGCCGCCGACGATCCACACGCTGCGCCGGAGCAGATGATCGACGACACTGCGTAGGTCGGCGACCACCGCTTCGTCGCACTCGTCGAGCCGCCGCTCCAGGTCAGTGATCCGCTCGCGCTGCGCGCGCAGCTCCGACTCCCGCAGCTGCGGCGCCTCGAGGATCTCGTCAACCAGCTCCCCGCCGACCAGGTCGCGCAACTCCGACAGGCGTCGCCGGGCCAGCTCCATGTGGCGGTCGGCGGCGAGCCGCAGGCCGAGTCCGAACTCGGCGTTGTCCTCGAACAGCGAGTTCGACCACGCCGGACCGTGGCCAGCGGCATCGACCGTCCATGGCGTCGTGGGCAGGTTCCCGCCGTAAATCGACGAGCAGCCGGTCGCGTTGGCGATCGTCAGCCGGTCGCCGAACAACTGCGAAACGAGCTTTAGGTACGGGGTCTCGCCGCAGCCGGTGCAGGCGCCCGAGAACTCGAACAGCGGCTCCAGGAACTGCGTGCCACGCACGGTGCCGAAGTCGACCCGCGAGCGGTCATTTGCCGGCAGCGACTCGAAGAACGCGATCTTCTCGCGCTCGGCGGGCAGCAGCGGCTCGATCGCCTCGAGGTTGATCGCCTTGCGGGCCTGGTCTCCCGGGGCCGAGACCGGACAGGCCTCCACGCACAGCGCACATCCGGTGCAGTCCTCGACGTAGACCTGCAGCGTGTACCGCGTATCCGGGAGTCCGGGCGCGTTGAGCGGAGCGGACCGGAAGCCGTCCGGCGCGCCCTCCAAGCGGGACTGCTGGTACTGGCGGGAGCGGATCACGCTGTGCGGGCAGACGAAGCTGCAATTGCCGCACTGGATGCACAGCTCGGAGTCCCAGGCCGCCACCAACTCGGAGATGTTGCGCTTCTCATACCGGGTCGTGCCGCTTGGGTACGTGCCGTCCACCGGCAACGCGCTGACCGGCAGCTCATCGCCCCGGCCGGCCATCATCGTGGCGGTCACGGTGCGCACGAACTCGGGCGCGTGCGCGGGCACGGGCGGCTCCAGCTCGCGCCCGGACGTCACCTGCTCGGGCAGCTCTACGAGGTGAAGCTCCTGCAGCGTGCGGTCGACAGCCGTCTGGTTGCGCTCGACGACCTCGGCGCCGCGCTTCCCGTACGTCTTGGCGATCGACGTCTTGATCCGCCCGATCGCCTCCTCGCGGTCGAGCACGCCTGAGATCGCGAAGAAACACGTCTGAAGCACCGTGTTGGTCCGCCCGGCAAGGCCCGCGTCGCGCGCGATCTCGCCAGCGTCGATCACGTACAGCTTGATCCGCTTGGCGAGGATCTGCTCCTGAATCGGGCGAGCGAGCGCGTCCCAGACCCGATCCGGCGGATGTCGGCAGTTGAGCAGCAGCGTCGCTCCCGGCGCCGCCCGATCGAGCACCTCGGCGCGCTCGAGCAACCCGAAGTGGTGGCAGCCGACGAAAGTGGCCTGCGAAATGAGGTAGGGCGCGCTGATCGGGTCCGGCCCGAAGCGCAGATGCGAGACCGTCTGCGAGCCGGACTTCTTGGAGTCGTAGACGAAGTAGCCCTGGGCGTGCAGGCTCTCCTCGGAGCCAAGGATCTTGATCGTGTTCTTGTTGGCGCCGACCGTCCCGTCGGAACCCAGGCCGAAGAACACCGCGCGCACAGTCTCCGCACGCTCGATATCAAACGATGAGTCGTACGAGAGGCTGGTGCCGGAGACATCGTCGGTGATCCCGATCGTGAACCGGCGCTTGGGGCGCTCGCGCCCCAGCTCGTCGAACACGCCGGCGACCATCGCAGGCGTGAACTCCTTCGAGGACAGGCCATAGCGACCGCCGATGACGCTCGGCATCAGCTCGCGCTGTCCGTCCGCTTGTGACTCGGCGAGCGCGGCGAGCACGTCGAGGAACAGCGGCTCGCCGAACGATCCCGGCTCCTTGGTCCGATCGAGCACGGCGACGTGCCGCACGGTCGCAGGCAGCGCCCCCGCGAGCGCGCTTGCCGGGAACGGCCGGTACAGCCTGAGCTGTGCCACGCCGACTCGCTCCCCGCGCGCTTGCAGGAATGCCACGGTCTCGCGCACCGTCTCCCCGCCCGATCCCATCACCACCAGCACGCGTTCGGCTTCGGGATGCCCGCTGTAGTCGACGAGCCCGTAGTGGCGACCCGTGCGCTCGCCGAGCTTGTCCATCGCCTCCTGCACCACTTCGGGGACGCGGGCATAAAACGGGTTGACTGTCTCTCGGGCCTGAAAGTAGACATCCGGGTTCTGCGCGGTGCCGCGGATGAATGGCCGCTCGGGCGTCAGCCCGCGGCCGCGGTGCGCGCGGACCAGCTCCTCCGGAACCAGCGCTCGCACGTCGTCGTCGGAGAGCATCTCGATCGAGCTCAACTCGTGCGAGGTCCGGAATCCGTCGAAGAAGTGCACGAACGGCACCCGGGTCCTCATCGCGGCGGCCTGGGCCACCAGCGCCAGATCGTGGGCCTCCTGCACGGAGGCCGACGCGAGCAACGCAAAACCGGTCTGGCGCACGGCCATCACGTCGGAGTGATCGCCGAAGATCGACAGGCCCTGCGCGGCCAGCGCGCGGGCGGCCACGTGGATCACGGCCGAGGTCAGCTCACCGGCGATCTTGTACATGTTCGGGATCATCAGCAGCAGGCCCTGCGAGGCGGTGAACGTCGTCGCCAGAGCACCGCCCTGGAGCGCTCCGTGCAGCGCACCCGCCGCGCCCGCCTCGCTCTGCATCTCCACCACCGCCGGCACGGTTCCCCACACGTTGGGCCGCCCATGGCTGGACCACTCGTCGGCCAGTTCGGCCATTGTCGAGGACGGCGTGATCGGGTAGATGCAGCAGACCTCGTTGCACCGGTAGGCGACCGACGCCGCCGCCTCATTGCCGTCGATCGTGGTTCTCATCAGCGCGGCTCGGGGAACATCTCGATCGAGTGCACCGGGCACTGCTCGTAGCAGGCGCCGCAGCCCGTGCAGCGGTCATAGTCGAACTCGTAGCGGTATCCCTTGCCGAGCTTGATCACCGCGTCCTCCGGGCACGCCCCGAGGCACCCGTCGCACTCGCAGCAGTTCCCGCACGAGAGGCACCTGTGCGCCTCGAACGTCGCCTCTTGAGCCGACAGGCTGCCGACGATCTCCTCGAAATCGGCCACGCGCTCGGACGGCTCGAGCTCGGGCTGCTGTCGGCGGGCGGCATCGCCGAAGTACCACAGGTGCAGCATCTCGAACGTCGCCAGCGGGTGCTTGGCCGGTTGCTCGGCCTCCGAGCCCCGCAGCCACGCGTCAATTTCCCGCGCCGCCCTCTTGCCGTGCCCAACGCCGACCGTCACCGTACGCTCGCTGGGCACCATGTCGCCGCCCGCGAACACACCCGGGCACCCCGTCATCAGCGACCTCGATACCCGCACGGTGCCGTCACGCTCGAACTCCACCCCCGGCGCGGCGCGCAGAAAGGCGGTGTCGGTCTCCTGGCCGAGCGCGAGGATCACCGTGTCAGCGGCGAGCGTCTCGAACCGCCCGGTCGGCTGCGGGAACCCGGAATCGTCCAGCTCCATCACCTCGACGTTGAGCTGGGGGCCCTCAATTGTCTTGATCGTCCGTAGCCAGTTGATCCGAACCCCCTCCCGCTCAGCGTCCTGCGCCTCCTCCTCATGCGCCGGCATCTGCTCGCGCGTGCGGCGGTAGACGATCAGCGTCTCCTCCGCACCCAACCGGCGCGCCGTCCGCGCGGCGTCCATCGCCGTGTTGCCGCCCCCGTACACGGCGACGCGACGCCCGATCACCGGCCGCTCGCCCGATGCGACGCCGCGCAGGAACGACACCGCATCGACGATCGGCCCCGCGTCCATGGCGGGGATCTCCACCCGCTTTGACAGATGTGCGCCGACCGCGACGAAGACCGCGTCGAAGCCGCCCTCGTGGCGCTCAGCGTCAAGATCCGCGACGACGTGGTTGGTGGTGAAACGCACGCCCAGCGCAGCGATCCGCTCGAGCTCCCCACTGAGCACGTCACGGGGCATCCGGTAGGCCGGGATGCCGTAGCGCATCATCCCGCCCGGCTCCGATCCCGCATCGCGGATCTCGACCTCGTGGCCGAGCCGGGCAAGGTGGTAGGCAGCCGAAAGCCCACTTGGGCCCGCGCCGATCACGAGCACCCGCTTGCCGCTGGGCGCCGGCGGCGGATCGAACAGCCATCCCCGCTCGAGCGCCAGGTCGCCGAGGCTCCGCTCGACTGCGTGGATCGAGACCGCACTGTCGAGATTGGCACGGTTGCAGACGCTCTCACACGGGTGGTAACACACGCGCCCGTGAATCGCCGCAAACGGATTGTCGGCCACCAACGCGCGCCACGCGAGCTCATGGTCGCCCGCCTGCACGTGGGCCAGCCAGGCCTGAATGTTCTCCCCCGCCGGGCACCCGGCATTGCAGGGCGGCAGCAGATCGACGTACACCGGGCGCTGCTCGCGGACCGGCCCCGAGCGCGAGCGACCGTGCAGCAAGTCCGGCAGTGGGGCGATATCCCGGCGCAGGCCGCTCATCACGACGACGTCGGCAGATGCCAACCCTCGCGTGGCTGTCGTCGCCAAGGCGCGCCCATAACCGTAAGCCTAGTAGACGCGCACGAGCGACTCCGCGACGCACACGGGCTTCTCGCCACCCTCGCGCTCGAAGGTCAGCTCGGCGGTCAGCATGACGCCGCCCGGTACGTCTTCGACCGTGCCGAGGCGGAGACCCATGCGGATCCGGCCGCCCACCGGCATCGCGGACGGGAAGCGCAACCTGTTGAGTCCGTAGTTGACCATCAGGGCCGCGCCGTCCACGCGCAGCAACTCCTCCAGGAAGCGGGCGGTCAGCGCCAGCGTGTAGTACCCGTGGGCAATGGTCCCCCCGAACGGCGTGGCGCGGGCGCGCTCGGGATCGACGTGTATCCACTGGTGGTCGCCCGTCGCGTCTGCGAACGCGTCGACCTCGGCCTGAGTGACCTCATGCCAGCTGCTCACCCCGACGTCCTCTCCGGCGTGGGCCTTCAGCTCCTCGGTGCCGTTGATCGTAAGCATCGCCCTAAACCTCCGCGCAGTCGTAGACACCCTGGCCGGACTTTCTGCCCAGAGGCCGGGCGGCGATCATCCGGCTGGAATCTGTCTCACTCACGGGCCGGAGCCTCCCGTCGGCGTGGGGACCGCGACCGGAACCCCGCGGTCGGTCTCCAGCGGCGGGACCATCGGGCCGTCACCGGTCGACGGGTCGATGACGCCCTCCTCGAGCCAGGTGTGCCGTCCGCTGAGGACGTGCAGCGCCAGCTCGTGGTTGCCCGCGTCAGCGTTGCTCCACAGCTGGTGGAACAGCAACTCGGTGCGGTGCTGGGCCTGGTCGCAGAAAGCCAGCGCCAGTTCCCGCGTCTCATCCGCCCGCTCGGGGTGCTCCTGTATCGCCGTCTGGGCATAGACCACCGACGCGGACATGGCGAACAGCTCGGCTCCGATGTCCACGATCCGTCCCAGAAAGGCTCCGTGGGCCTCGGTGCCGGCCTGCCAGCGTGCCATGCCGTAGAACGTGGAGCGGGCGAGCTTGCGGCTGGCGCGCTCGACGAACCGCATCTGCCCGGCCATCTCGCCGAACTCGGCATATGACCGGGGGGCCTGGCCGCGGCCGACAGCCAGCCGGGGATACCAGCTGGCGTAGAAGGCACCGGCCCGCCCCAGCGCCTTCGCCTTCTTGTCCATCGGGAGGTCGGGCTCCATGAGGTCCCCGGCCACGTGCAGGTGCTGATCCATCGCCTCGCGCGCGATGAGCAGGTGCATGATCTCCGTCGAACCCTCGAAGATGCGGTTGACCCGCATGTCGCGCATGACCTGCTCGACCGGCACGCCGCGCAAACCCCGGGCCTTCAAGGACCGAGCGGTCTCGTAGCCGCGGCCGCCGCACACCTGCATGAGATCGTCGATCAAGCGCCAGCCCATCTCGGAGCCGTAGAGCTTGGCGATGGCGGCCTCGATGCGTATGTCGTTGCGCTCCTCATCTGCCAGCCGGCTGGCCACGTCGAGCATGGCCTCGAGGGCGAAAGCGGTCGCGGCGATGAACGCGATCCGCTGCGCCACCTCGTCGTGCTCGCCGACCGGCTTGCCCCACTGGACGCGCTGGCTGGCGAACTCGCGGGCGATCTTCGTCGCCCACTTGCCGACTCCGGCGCAGATGGCCGGCAACGCCAGGCGGCCGGTGTTCAGTGTGGCCAGAGCGAGCTTCAGCCCCAGGCCCTCGCGGCCGATCACGTTCTCCGCGGGCACGTAGGCGTCGGTGTATCGGGTCAGGGAATTCTCAATACCGTGCAGCCCCATGAACTCGCAGCGCGACTCGACGACCACGCCGTCGGTCGAGCTCGGAACGATGAAGGCAGTGATGCCACCCTTGTGGCCCTCGCTGCGCGGCACTTTGGCCAGCACGACGAGAACGTCAGCCACGGTCCCGTTGGTCGTCCAGAGCTTGCGGCCGTTGAGAAGGTAGCCCGAGCCGTCCTCGGTGGGCGTTGCAGTGGTCGACACCCTGGCGGGGTCGGAGCCCACGCCGGGCTCGGTCAGCGCGAAGGCGGACAGGTGCGTGGTGGCGACCTTCGGCAGCCACTCGCGCTTCTGCTCCTCGGAGCCGAACAGCAACAGGGGCTGGGCAAGCCCGATGGACTGGTGCGCCGAGAGCAGGGTCGAGAGGCTGGAGTGCCAGGTCCCCGCCAGCATCATGGCGCGGTTGTAATAGACCTGCGAGAGCCCGATTCCGCCGTACTTCTCGGGCACCTTCATGCCCAGGGCGCCAAGCTCCTTGAATCCGGCGACCACGTCGTCGGGAACCCTGCCGTCGCGCTCGATCACTTGCGGATCGACCTTGTCCTGCAGGAACGCGGCCAGGGTCGCCAGGAACTGCTCCCCCTTCTCAACCGCCTCGACCGGCATCTTGGGCTGCGGATAGATCAGCTCGGGCTGGAAGTGGCCGAGATAGAGCGCCTTCCCGAAGCTGGGCAGCTTCCACTCCTTCTCCCTGGCCGCCTCCGAGATCGCTCGGGCCTCCTTGTAGCCTGAGTCAGCGGGCACTGAGTCAGCGGGCATCGGTCACCATCCTTTGAGTGGTCGGGGCGGAAGCGGAGATGAGGTTCGGGAGCGCATCACATGTCGATTCCGCCGTTGACGCCCCAGATCTGCCCGGTGATGTAGCCCGATGCGTCCTGGGCGAGGAAGGTCACGACACGGGCCACTTCGTCCGGCTGTCCCATCCGGTGCGCCGGGGTCTTCTCCAGGATCTCGGCCACGAGGTACGGAGGTATCGTCGCGACCATGTCGGTCTCGATCAGACCCGGCGTGACGGTGTTGACTGTCACCCCGATCCCTGACTCGAGCTTGCCGGACAGCCTGAGGGCGAGCGCCGCCTCGCGGGCGAGCGTCTTCGCGAGCCCGAACTCTCCTGCTTTCGAGGCGGCGTAGTTCGCCTGGCCGATGTTGCCGATCTCGCCGGTCACCGACGAGATGAAGATGACCCTGCCCGAGCCCCGGTCGAGCATGTGCGTGATCGCGGGCTTGGTCATGTAGAAGCTGCCCGACAGGTTCACGCGCAGGACCTTGTCCCAGTCCTTGGCCGACAAGCTCCAGACGGGCTTGTCGACGGTGACGCCCGCGTTGTTGACGAGGATGTCCAGGCGGCCGTGTTCGTCGATCACCTCGTGAACGACGCGCTGGCAGTCCTCCCAGTCGCCCACGTCGCCCTGGTGCAGCGACAACGTGCCTCCCTCGGCCTGCACCGACTGGCGAAACTCCTCGGCTCGCTCGCGGTTCGAGGAGAAGCCGGCCGCAACCACCGCGCCGTCCGCGACCAGGCTGTGGCAGATCGCCGCGCCGATTCCCCGGGTACCTCCCGTGACCAATGCGACCCGTCCTGTGAGAGGCTTGCCGCGGTCGGCGCTCTGCGGACTGGAATCTGTGGTTGCCATCGTGCCGTCCTTTCCTTTTCGCTAGTTGAGCCGCTCGACGATCATGGCCTGTCCCATCCCGCCGGCAACGCACATCGACTCGAGCCCGAGCCTGCCGTCGATCGAGTCGAGGTTGTTGAGCAGAGTGGTCATGATCCGAGCACCGGTCATCCCGAACGGGTGACCCAGCGCGATCGCGCCGCCGTTGATGTTGAGCTTGTCCGAATCGATCCCGAGCTCGTCGCGACAGGGCACCACCTGGGCCGCGAACGCCTCGTTCATCTCGACCGCGTCGATGTCGTCGATCGTCATGCCCGCCCGCTCGAGCACCGTCCTGATCGCCGGAATCGGGCCGAGTCCCATGATCTCGGGACGGAGCGCCGCTACCGACGACGCGACGATCCGCGCCCGGGGCTTGAGGCCACGCTCGCGTGCCTTGTCCTCAGACATCACCAGCACCGCTGCGGCGCCGTCGTTGAGCGGGCAGGCGTTGCCCGCGGTCACGGTGCCACCCGGCTTGAAGGCGGGCTTGAGCTTCGCCAGCCCCTCCATGGTCGTACCCTCGCGCGGGCCGTCGTCGCGCGTGACCGTGTGCGCTGCGACGACGTCGCCGCCGGCATCGTGGACCTCGGGTATGTCCACCCCCACGATCTCGCGGTCGAAGTGGCCGTTGTCGCGGGCCGCGCAGGCGCGCTGCTGGGAGATGGCCGCCCACTCGTCCTGGGACTCGCGGCTGACCTTACAGCGCTCGGCCACGTTCTCGGCGGTCATTCCCATCGGGATGTACACGTTGTACACGGCGCCGTTCGTGCCGTCGAGGAGTGGGTTCGTCGCGGGAAGGGTCATGGCGGCGCCCCGCGACACGCATTCGATCCCTGCCGCGATGTACTGGTCGCCCTCGCCCGCCTTGATCGCGTGGAAGGCCATCCGGATCGTCTGCAGCGAAGACGCGCAGAAGCGGCTCACCGTCACCGCCGGGACATGGTGGTCGATGCCGGCGAGCAACTGTGCGTTGCGGGCGACGTTGTAGCCCTGCTCGTGGTCGGGGAAGCCGCAGCCCATCATGATGTCGTCGGTCTCGCTGAAGTCGACGTCGGGATTGCGCTCCACCAGGGCGCGCAGCGGAATCGCGGCGAGGTCGTCCGCTCGTATGGCCCTCAGCGTGCCCTTCATGGCCCGCCCGATGGGCGTCCGGATGGCGTCGACGATGACGGCTTCAGGCATGAATTCTCCTCCTAGTGACTTCCGGCCACGGTCGGCGGCCGAATCGCAGCTGGTCCTTGGTCGCTGTCGGTGACCTTAACCGACCGCGCCTTGGCCTGCCATCGGTGGATCGTCCGGCACCGATGCGTAGGAACTACGGGCGGGTACTCCCCTCGGGAACGCCGATCCCGACGAATCCGCCGACGGCCACGTCTGGCTGCGCCCGCCCGCGATGGTTGTTGCAGAGCAGGCGCGTTCAGATGGGCGATCCAGGTACGGTTGGAGCAGTGAGCGGCGAGAGCAATGGAGGCGGCGGCGGCGCGGGTCTGGTGCTGGGTGGGGGCGGGGCGCGCGGGGCCTACACATCCGGGGCGTTGTCGGTGCTGCTGCCCGAGCTCAAGGATCAGGTGAGGGTGATCGTCGGGACCAGCGCCGGGGCGCTGGTGTCGGCGTATCTGGTGGCCAATTGGCATCGTCCGGTTGAGGAGGCGATCGAGGACGGGCTCAGTTTCTGGCGCGAGCTGCGTTTCGGGGATGTGTTCGCTCCGCTGATGGCGGTTGGCGGCGCGGCTCGGTTTGTGCGCTACGTCAGCGAGTATCTGCCTGTCAGCAGCCTGCGCGCACCGTCGGTGCTGGATCCCGAACCGTTGCAGCAGACGCTTGGAAGGCTCGTCGACTTCGATCGGCTCAGCCAGAACATCCGCGAGCAGCGGGTGGCGCTCGGGGTGGTCGCGACCCCCGTCCACAGCAACAAGTCGGTCGTCTTTCACCAGGGCGGGATCGCGCGACATCGCGACGATCCTTTGCGCGGCATCGAGTACGTCGCGACCCCCGAACTCGGCGCAGAGCACATCCTGGCGTCCTCGGCGATCCCGGCACTGTTCCCGGCCGTTCGCGTGGCGACGCCCGTGCAAGCGGCCGGCTGGTACTTCGACGGTGGCCCGCGCCTGAACACGCCGATCAAGCCGGCGCTGTGGCTGGGGGCCGAGCGCGTGATCGTGATCGCGCTCAATTCCGTGGCCCCGAGCCGGACTGTGCCGCCCGAGCACCAGCCGGACTTCTATGTCGGGGCTGCGCACCTGCTGCATGCCGCGCTGGGGGACCCGCTGGCCCAGGACATCCGCACGCTGGCCAACACAAACGCGCTGATCGCGGGCCGGCGCGCCGCCACTAATCGGAAGCTTCTCGGGTCTCATGGACGTTCTGGCGACCGCCTCGCTGCGCGCCAGGAGCAGCCCGGCGGGCTGGAGGAGCCGGTCCACCCCGTCCCCTACATCTTCATCGCGCCCGAGGACCCCGCAGCGATCGGCGAGATCGCCCAACGCGTCTACCGCAAGCACTACCGGCGCCCCTGGAAAGCCGGCGCGCGCGATGTGTGGCTGCTGGGAAAGATCCTCGATGGCGGTGCCGACGCCATCCACGGCGAGCTCATGAGCTACCTGTTCTTCGCCGGCGAATTCGCCGAGGAACTGATCCAGCTCGGCCAAGCCGACGCGCAGCGCTGGATCGACGAGCACCCGGCGGACCTCTGGCAGCTCGATCCACTACTCGACTGGACCCAGCCGCGAGCCGCGACGTAGGCGCCCTCAGCTCCCGGCAACTAGCACGACGCGTCCGCGACGGTCCCGACGCGTGACGGGGCCGCTTCCGGATGTAGCCCAGCTGGGTAGTCTCGCATCGGCGTTCAACGACGCGTGCTCCTCGTTGGCGGTCGAGGACACTACGATGCTCGCGCGAAGGCTCCTATGTCAAGTGCAAGCGCTGCGGAGTCGAAAGTTCGCAGCGGCGAGAGCGCGCCGATCGGCAACCGACAGGTTGCTGATGGCGCGTTGTAAGGCGTTCTGCGGGCATGGAAGGACACGCGCGACCGTTGGGTCGGCGCAGTTGGGCCTGGGGTGGCACCCAGCTCCTCCTGGCCGGAGTGGGCGCTTGCGCGGCGCCGTCAAGGAGTGCCGCTGCGCGGCTCGCGTGCGCTCGGTCCTGTCGGACCGTTCCTTGACTGCGGTCGCGTTGCGCGCGGTTATGCAGCGAGGAGGGGCTGGGTGGACAGTGAGGCGCGGTCGGCGGCGGCGAGGTCGCGGATCATGCGCCGGTAGATGACGTCGGAGAGGTGGCGCTTGAGGATGCGCCGGGCTTCCTTCTTGGTGTGCCCGTTGGCGCGCGCGCCTGCGTAGATGCGCTGGGCGCGCGGTTCGTGGCGCAGCTGGGTGACCGCCATCCGGTGAAGGATCGCGTTCACCCGCCGGTTACCGCCGGGGTTGTAGCGGTGCCGTACCGGCTCGCCGGGCCCCTCGGCGGTCGAGGCGGGCAGCGGCGCTGAGCCGTTGAAGCGTGCGAACCCGCCCTCGGTGAACCGCCTGGCGTCGCCGACCTCGACCAGCAGCTCGGCGACCGACCGGGTGCTCAGCCCGGACAGCTCGCCGAGGGTCGAGCCGCTCTGGTCAACGAGCCCCTCGAGCTGCGCGATCACCTGCTTCTCCTCGAGATCCAGCGCCTTGATCTGCGCGCGATAACCGTCGAGCAGCTGCAGGCGCAGCTTCGCCGGCGCGTCGTAGCGCCGGCGGCGGTTGCGGCGAGCGAGCGCCGCGAGCCGTGGCTTGACCGCCTTGGTGTCGGGCAGCTGCTCGCGCAGCTCCAGCGGTAGCTCGCAGAGCAGAGACTCGGCCTCGTTGACGAGATGCTGGCGGCTGGTGAGGATCGAGCGGCGCCTGTTGTGCCACAAGCCGAGCAGCTGGTGGTGCTCGTCTGGGCCCTGCTCCTGCCCGGCGCGCTTGAACGCCTTGGGCAGCAGTGGGTGAGCGAGCACCTCTCTGGCGATCCGCTCGGAATCGAGCGTGTCTGACTTGCCGCGCTGGCGCGCGCGATCAGACCTGGGTGTGCGGTTCGCGCACACGTCGCGCACGTCGTGGCCGCGGCCGATCAGGAACACCGCCGTGTGCCGTCCCCAGCTCGCCGACCCCTCGATCCCCCACCGGGCGATCTGCCCGAACTGCCGCGCCCACGCCTCCAGCTCGCGGTGCCCCTCGCCGGAGACGCGGAAGTGCGCCGAGGCCAAGATCCCGCCGCGCGCGTCAGCGACCGTCGCGGTCAACGTCCGCTTATGCGGGTCGACCCCGACCACGTTGCCCGCATGATCGGGCGTCATCAGCAAATGCGACGGTCCCGGACCGCGCTTCGTCGCTCGCTTCACTGGAGAACCTCTGACCGGACCCCGTTTGTCGGTCCACCACGAGTGAGAGGGTGGTGGATGTGAGGGGCGAGAAGGTAGCGCCCTGGCCGGACGGACAGAGGAACTCTGCGCTCAAGGTTCCCGCGACCGTCGTCGCGAAGGCGCGAGCGTAGCGAGTGCCGAGCGGCGATGGCCGCGGCGCGCGCCGCCCGACACACCCCCTGCGGCCGGTCAGGCTGCCAGCGCTGCGTCGCCTTCGGCGGTCCACTCGGCGGCGAACATGGCCGGGGCGCGCATCCCGAGCGAGCTGTGCGGCCTGTGCCGGTTGTAGTCCTCGCGCCAGTCGCCGATCACGACACGCGCCTCGGCCAGGCAGGAGAATTCCTCGACGTCGAGCAGCTCGTCCCGCACCCGGGAGTGGAACGACTCCACGAACGGGTTCTGCCACGGCGAGCCGGGCTCGATGAACACGGTCCCGGCCTTCGACAGTACGCACCAGTCCCTGAGCGCATGTGCGGTCATCTCCGGACCGTTGTCACACCTCAGCAGCTCTGGCGCGCCGCGCGCGGCGACCAAGCGCTCCAGCGTCTCCACGACCGTGTCCGCGTCGATGTTACGCGCGACCAGCATCACCAGCGCCTCGCGCGTGAACTCATCAACGATGTTGAGCAGCTTCAACGCCCGCCCGTCGGCGGTCTGGTCGAACTGGAAGTCGAACGCCCACACGTGATTCGGCCGCTCCGCGCGGAGCCGCTCGGCCGGGACCGTCGACTCGCCGAGCCGGCGGCGCTTGCGCTTGCGCTGCGGCACCCGCAGCCCCTCCTCACGCCACAAACGCTGCACCCGCTTGCGATTCACCGACCAACCCAGCTCCCGCAGGTGATGGTGCGCGCGGCGGTACCCCCACCGCGGCCGCTTCACCGAGAACCTCCGCAACTCCGCGCGCAACACCGCGTCATCCTCGGCCGTCTTCGGCTCGTGACGCTGCGTGGAGCGATGCTGCCCCACCACCCGGCATGCCCAGCGCTCGCTGACGCCGAGACGATCGCGGAGCGTCGCGATCGCCCGGCGCCGACGGGCTGGGCTCACCAGTTTCCCTTCGCGACCTCCTTCAGCGCGACGACCTCGAGCTCCTTGTCGGCCACGATCCGCTTCAGCGTCGCGTTCTCGCGCTCGAGCGCCTTCAGCCGCTTCGCGTCGTTGGCCTTCATCCCGCCGTACTGGTTGCGCCACCGGTGATAGGTCTGCTCGCTGATCCCCAGCTCCTTCGCCGCTTCGGGGATCGTCTTCCCCTCGCCGATCAGCTTCTCCGCTTCTCGCAGCTTGCGGATGATCTGCTCCGGCGTGTGCCTGCGTCGCTTCATCGTGGAGTTCCTTCCTCGCCCATGATCGTGGGCGCGAGAAACTCTCACAAGGGTCGGACCGATCCTCCGGGGTCAGGCCACCTCCACGGCGTATGTTGTTGGCAGATCGGCCGACAACATCCCGGTGGACGCCCTCCACGGGGCGAACGCTCCTATCAGGTCAGGCCGATCCTCGAAGGCAAGAACCGAGGCCGACACTTCGTGCGGAAGACACCCCCTCGCCGGGAGTCAGATCGCTTTCGAGTCAGACCTCGGTTCAGCCTTCGAGCCTAACGCGGACCGTCACCCACGCCGGCGACCGAAATTCAACACCGGGATCGCTTACGACGTAGTCGCGACCCGTTTCAGCAAGAGCGTCCATCGTGAGGGGGCCGCGCAAGCGCAGCAACTGGCGAACCTTCGGAACGAGCTCGACCCCCCAGCTTTCGGGTGCTGTGGGCGCCCGCCACGAGGTCCGACTGGCCCGCGTCTCCCTCCGAGAGCTTCGCCTCCGTCGCCGGGACAGGATTACTCAAGCCAGGTCGCGGCCGACCTTCACGCCGTAGATCTCCTCGAGGTGCGCCTCGATATCGCGCGTGGAGAGCCCGCGGCTGTAGAGCGCGAGGATCTCCTCGTCGTAACTTCAGGTCGCTGGCGCAGGGGGTGCGGCGGTCTGGGGCTGTCAGCCGGTTAGCGGGAGCTCGCTGAGATCGATCCCGATTGTGTAGTTGAAGCCTTTTGGCCCGACGGCGCGGCGAAGGGTGCTGAGGATGCGGTCGGCATCGTCGTAGGGGCCGGAGACGTAGTTCGGCTTTCCGTTGTCCCCGAATGTGATGGCGCTTGGGCCGGTCCACGCTCCGAGGTGACCGCGTGCTTGCTCGAAGTCGGGGTGGGGTGCGAACCCGAGTCGTTGGGCGTACTCGGCAGCTCCGAGCACGAGGTCGCGGACGAGCTCGATCGGCGCGTCGACGGGCGGCGCCTGGTCGCCGCTGAAGAGGTGCTCGATGCGTCGGCGCAGTGCCTGCTCGTCGACGGTGTTCGGTCCGATCGCGTTCTTGACGCCGAGGCAGTACACGTCGAGCAGGTAGACGCACACCGTCGCGCCGCGGCGGTGCCGGCGCCTGCGGGCCACGAGCGCGGTGACCAGTCCGCCGGCGCTCTCCTCGGCGCCTGGGTCGTGCCATTCGGGGTGTTTGTTGATCTTCAGGCCGGTGCTCCAGCCGGCGTTGAGCAGGCAGTCGATCCGCTCGGTGTCGTTGGCGTCCTGCTCGGCGGCGAGTTTGCGGACGAGGTCGGCGACGATCGCGGGTCTGATGTTGAGCGTGCGGGCGATCTCCTTCGGTGACAGCTCGTGAGCGCGCAGCTCGCGGATACGCTGGATGGTCTGCTCGTCGGTCATGGGCAGCTTGATAGCGGAGGAGTCGGACGACAGGCAGGATTGCGGGCGCGCGCAGGGAATCGTGCGCGCATGCCGTCTGCAACCGAGATTTCACCCGGCCCGTCGTATGTCGAGCTTGAGGCGCTGGTCGCTGTGCAGGCTACGCGGATCGGCGAGCTTGAGGCGCTGGTCGCGGAGCTTCGTGCGCGGCTTGATCGGAACTCGCGCAACTCTTCCAAGCCGCCGTCGTCGGATGGGTATGACAAGCCTCCGGCTGAGAAGAAGAAGGAGCGCAGCCTGCGGCGGCGCTCGGGTCGCAAGCCGGGCGGCCAGCCAGGGCATCAAGGTCATCATCTGGAGCGCCGCGAAGATCCTGACCGGACAGTTCTGCATGCGGTGAAGGTGTGCGAGTGCTGCGGGCGCGACGTGTCTGGGATGCCAATCGTGGAGTCGCAGTCTCGGCAGGTGTTCGACCTGCCGGAGATGCCGAGGCTTGACTGTGTTGAGCACTGGATCCAGAAGCGCCGGCGTGAGTGCGGGCATCTGACAAGCTCGAGCTTCCCGGAGGGCGTGAGCGCGCCGGTCTGCTACGGCCCGCGGATCCGGGCGCTGGGGATATATCTGGGTCTCCTATCACTCGACTTTCGCAGTTTTCGGTGGGTGGACGGGTGCGGGGCGGCGCCTCGGTCGTGGCTGTCGGGCTGATGGTTTGAGCGCCTGACCGGACGCTGGTAGGGAGGAGCACCGGCGGCTTCCCCGAAGCGGTGGTTGTTCACGCCATTTCCGCGGTCGGGCGGGAGGCCCGTTCGCGGCTGCCCATGGGGGTTGCCGCCGATGCTCTGCGTCCCATCTTCGCTGGAGGAGCTTCTGCTCCTGTTCGCGCCATGTTTCTCTCGCCCGACGTTTGAGACCTTCAGAGCGATGGTCGTGGGGCAGGTCTCGCAGACGTCGCTGCGCACCGTCTGCGGGATGCTGGTCGGCTCGAGGCTCTCCGGGGTCTGGCATCACTCCCGCGCGCACCGGTTCTTCAGCTCGGCGGAGTGGTCGGTCGATGAGCTCGGGCTGATGGTTGCGGAGCTGATCGTCTCCCGTTTGGTGGGAGCGCAGGAGTCGCTGGTTGTGCCGGTCGATGACACGTTGGTGAAGCGGCGGGGGCGCAAGGTGTTCGGCTGCTTCTGGCATCACGACGCGACCGCCAACAGCAACAAGGGATCGCTCGCGTGGGGCAACAACTGGGTCACTGCCGGGATCAACGTCAAGCTGCCGTTCCTTGAGCGGACCGTCTGCCTGCTGGTGCTCTCGCGCCTCTGGCGCCCGCGGCGCAAGGAGATCCCCAAGCACAAGCCAGACCCCGAGCGGCCCTCAAAACCCCGGTTGGCCAGGGAGATCCTGTGCCTGCTCGCCAAGCGGTTCCCGGCACGCAAGATCCACGGCGTCGGCGATGCCGCCTACGCGAACGGCGCGTTTGCGGGCCTGCCGGAGAACGTCACGATGACCTCCCGCCTGCGCTCAGACGCCGCGCTGCACCGGCTGGCGGCGCCCCGCCCGCCCACAGGGCAGCGCAAGCGCGGCCGGCCGCCCAAGAAAGGAGCGCAGCTGCCAAAGCTGGCGCAGATCGCCGCTGATCCCGCCACCGATTGGGTCAACACGACCGTCCGCCGCTACGGCAAGACCGAGCAGGTGATGGCCCACCCGTTCCAATGCCTGTGGTACGAGGCGCTCAGATCCCAGCCCCTCCAGGTAGTGCTGATCCAGGACACCACCAAGCCCTCCGGCTACGAACTGGCGCTCGTCTCCACCGACCTCGACGCGAGCGCCGCGCAACTGATCGAACGCTACGCCGAGCGCTGGCCGACCGAGGTCGCCTACGAAGAAGGCAAGGAACTGGCCGGCGTCGGACAGGCTCGCAACCGCGCCGAGAAGGCCGTCCAACGGACCGTCCCGTTCCAGTTCCTCGCGATGTCACTGACGATCATCTGGTACGCGCTCTCAGGCCACCACCCCGACGACGTCAAAGAACGCCGCGAACGCCACCCCTGGTATCTCACCAAGACCACCCCCTCATTCACCGACATGCTCGCCAAGCTCCGCCGCGTGATCATCGCCAACCAATTTCACCCAGGACGGGGGTGCGCGCCCACACCCCGAGAAATCACCAGCGTCCAGCAAGCGTGGGCGTCCGCCGGACTATGAACTGCAAAAGTCGAGCTATCAGCATCTGCCCTACGAGCGGGCGGCCGAGATCCTGTCCGACTGGGCGGGCGCACCGATCTCGGTCGGCACCTTGCGGGCGTTCGTCGCGCAGGGCGCGGACGGGCTCGAGCAGTTCCTTGCCGAGATCCGCTCCCAACTCGCCGGCGCGGAGGTGGCGCATTTCGATGAGACCGGTGGGCGCTGCGACGCGAGGTCGCACGTTGACGAGAGAACTCGCGGATTGGAGGTTCGGCTGATGTCGAGCGCGTAGTTCCAGGCCCGTGCTTGTGGCCTGGCCTCGGCCTGAGGTGCGTCGCTGGTGACCCCGGCGGGGTTCGAAGCATCAGGCAAAAGCCCAAGGGCGCCCGTTCCATCCGGGGGCTACAGGCGAGAGGCAGATTGGACGGGTGAAGAACTTGAACCTCTGATTGATGTCTCGTTACGGTCAGCTCCGCTGGTGGGATGCTGTAGCGGAGTGCAAGGGATTGGCCGCTGGGAAGCGGCAGACGCCGGCTGGGGACGCCACTCAGCCGGGAGAGCACCGTCGTCCTCGGGATACAGGAGGCACCCACCCCGGTCGTAGCTCGTGCGTGCGAAACGCGGTAACCCCCGTCGAGGTCCGGTGCTGTTCGGCCGGTAAGCCGACCGTGAGGAAGGCCCAGTCCCTCGGCGGGATTCTGATGACCGAGAAGCGAAATGCCGGTAGTCGAAAGGCAGCGGGAAACCGGGACATGATGGCTGGCCCACTCCGGCTGGCTGTCCTGGATAACTGGCCGGATACGGGACACATGGTGCCCGGACGCGAAAGCGTGCTGACGCGGTCAGGTGAGCCTGTGAAGAGAAAGACGACGTGACCCCAGAACCCGAGGACAAGTTAGACGCCACGACGATCATGGTCGGCGTGGTGAACGGACCAGAGGACGCGAGCGTTGACTGGCACGCTGTTGATTGGCGTGCGGTCGAGGCGTGCGTACGGCGGTTGCGCCAGCGGATCTTCACGGCGTCGCAGGCGGGGGACCTCAAACGGGTCCGCAACCTGCAGAAGTTGATGTTGCGCTCTCGCTCCAACACGCTGGTGAGCGTGCGGCGGGTGACAGAGCGCAACGCCGGCCGCCAGACGGCGGGCGTAGACGGTGAGGTGGTGCTCACCCCGGAGGCCAAGATCAAGTTGGCGTCAAGGGTGCAGCATCACGCCGAGCCGTTCAAGGCCCTCCCAGTCCGGCGGGTGTACATCCCCAAGCCAGGCACCGCGAAGCGGCGTCCGCTCGGTATTCCTGTTGTCGTTGACCGCGTGCAACAAGCACGGGTCCTCAACGCGATGGAGCCCGAGTGGGAGGCGCGGTTCGAACCGAGATCCTATGGGTTTCGGCCCGGCCGTGGCTGCCATGACGCGATCGAAGCGATCTACCGGACCGCGAAGGGCAAAGGCCCCAGGCGCCGGTGGGTGCTAGACGCAGATTTGGCGGCG
Source organism: uncultured Solirubrobacteraceae bacterium (assembly GCA_963816005.1). Classification (GTDB taxonomy): domain Bacteria; phylum Actinomycetota; class Thermoleophilia; order Solirubrobacterales; family Solirubrobacteraceae; genus Palsa-465. The sequence goes on from CAWFKF010000108.1 coordinate 157,308, forward strand.
GCATTTGACCGCATTGACCATTCCCACATTCTCCGCCAGCTCGGCTCGTTCCCCGCCAGGGGAATGGTCGCGCAATGGTTGAAAGCGGGCGTGGTCGAGAACGGTCGATTCGCCCCGACTGAGGATGGAGTTCCTCAGGGCGGGGTGATCAGCCCTGTGCTGCTGAACGTCGCGCTGCACGGGATGGAGCAGGCCGCCGGGGTCCGCTACCAGACGACCGGCAGAGATGCCTGTCTGACAGCGGCGGGCTCCCCGGTGCTTATCAGGTACGCCGACGATCTAGTCGCCTTGTGCCACACCCGGGACGAGGCGCTCGAGGTCAAGGCCAGACTCGCCAGCTGGCTGACACCCAGGGGTCTTTGCTTCAACGAGGACAAGACGCGTGTCGTCACCCTCGACGAGGGCTTTGACTTCTTGGGATTCAATGTCCGCCGGCAGTCCGGCAAGTTGCTGATCAAGCCCAGCAAGGCGGCCATCAGACGGGTCCGGAAGAGGCTACGCACCGAGCTGCGGTTCCTGCGCGGGACCAACGCCCGGGCGGTGCTCCAGCAGCTCAACCCGATCATTCGCGGTTGGGCGGCCTACTACCGGGGAGTGGTGTCCAGCGAGGCTTTCAACGCGCTGGACGACTACCTGTGGAAGCTCACCTACAAGTGGGCTGTCTACAGCCACTCGAACAAGCCCAAGCACTGGGTCATCGCCCGGTACTACGGCATGTTCAACAAGGCCAGACGCAACCGGTGGGTATTCGGCGACCGCAACAGCGGCGCCTACCTGCACAAGTTCGTCTGGACCAGGATCGTTCGACACCAACTGGTCCCAGGCACGGCGTCCCCGGACGACCCCGCCCTGGCTGACTACTGGGCCACGCGACGACGCAAGACACCACGCCTGCCGATCGACAAGACCAGCCTGGGGCTCTGGAAAGCGCAGGACCGTCGCTGTCTGCTCTGCGGGAACGTGCTCCTGCCCGTCGACGACCTGCCACAAAGCCCACGCGAGTGGAACGATGACTGGCGACCACCCGCACGACGATCACCAAGGTCGCCATGCGGAAGGACGGCACGTCAAACGAGATCGAACCCCGCCTGATCCACGCTCACTGCCGTTCCCGATACACCAAGAACGGCAACAGCCCGGCGCTTCTGCCCGCCTACGAGCCACCAGGGCTTGCTCGAGCCGGATGCGGTGAAAGCCGCTAGTCCGGTTCTTAGGGGGGCCGGGCGCAGCAATGCGCCCGGCCTACCCGGTGGTCGATGGCCGCCTGGGCTGGATCCACTCGGCTTCGACCGAGACGCTGACACTGCTGAGCGTGCATCGCAAGCGCGGCGTGGAGGCGATGCTCGACGCCGGCGTGCTGGGCGGCTTCCGCGGCGTCGCGGTCCACGACGGGTGGGCGCCGTACCGTCAGTTCATCGAGGCGTTGCACGCGCTGTGCGGCGCTCACCATCTCCGCGAGCTGATCGCCGCCGAGGAGCAAGGTCAAGCGTGGGCGCTGGGGATGGGCTGCCTGCTGCTGGACACCAAGGACCTGGTGGCGCAGGCAAAGGCGGCCGGCCGCGAGCGGCTCTCAAGGCGGGTGCTCGCAGAGCTTCACTCAAGCTATCGGGAGGTGATCGCGCTCGGCTACGAGGAGAACCCCGGCCTGGCCGGCGAGCACGACGGCCGGCGGCCGAAGCGCACCAAGGCACAGAACCTGCTGCTCAGGCTAGATCAGCGCGAGCGGGAGGTGTTGCGGTTCGCGCACGACTTCCGCGTCCCGTTCGACAACAACCTCTCCGAACGGGACCTGCGGATGGTCAAGCTGCAGCAGAAGATCTCCGGCTGCTGGCGCACCACCGAGGGCGCCGAGCACTTCCTGGCGATCCGCTCCTACATCTCCACCGCCCGCAAGCAAGGCCAGCGGCCGATCGACGTGCTCACCCAGCTCGCCGCCGGCCGGCCGTGGCTGCCCACGCCAGCGTCCGGCTGATCGTTTCATCCGGGCCGCCCGCGATCCTTCCGGGTCGATGAGCAAGCGATCCAGGCGGCAAGCGCGTAGCCGAACAACAGCTACCGCTCCTCGGCAGCTGAACGCGGCGCCATCGCCGACCAGCACGCAGACGCACGCTCCCGCGCCGCCTGAGCGGCTGCTGCTCGACCAGATCGCTCAAGGCGAGCTAGACGCGCACCTGACCGCGATCGCCGACGCGATCCACGCGCGCATCGATCTGATCGAGACGGTCAGCTCCGCCAAGGCGCTGGCGATGCTCAACGTCGGCGACCGCGTCCGCTTCAACCACCACACCCGCCCCCAATACCTCCGCGGCGTCGAAGGCGTCGTGATCGAACTCGACCACCACACCGCAACGGTATGCGTGCACGGCCCGATCGGCCGGTTCCGCAGCGGAGAGATCCACCGCTGCCCACCATTGCTGCTGGACCGTCTGCACCCCGCCGCATAAACGAACGGAGACCGCGATGAGCCCCGCCCGCCAAGCCGACCCCGAGCTCGACAGCCTGATCTGGGAGATCACCGTCGACTGCCACGACGAAGACGAGCAACTGGTCGGATTCGAGAACGCCTTCGACGAGGCAAACCTCCCGAGTCCTGGCAGCGTCGTTGGCGAGGACGTCGAGGTCCTAACGGTCAGCACAGCAAATAACCGCCGCGAGCTGATCGCCACCTGCCAACGCAAGGGACGCCGCTATGAGATAGCGCTTCTCGACATCGAACTCAACGCCGACCCCGACACCTCACGCCTGATCGCTGCTTACCGCCGCTGGATCGGGACCTGAATAGTTACTCCTCGTCAAACCCGACGAACCGGCGCTGACGCTTTTTGACGATCTTCGGCTCAAAGCTGCCGTCGCGATCGCGAGGCGCGTCGATCGGGACCTTCCCGTGCTCGGTGACCAGCGTCTTCGGGGTCGTGCCATTGCGCGTGTTCCCAGCGCCGCCTGGCGGCTCCTGATGCGGCTCGTAGCCGACGTGGTCGGTCAGCTCGACCTCCATCGCCCGCTCCACCAGGCGCCGGGTCAGCTCGGCGAGCAGCCCACCGGGCCCGACGATCTCCTCCTCCGTGCTCGCGCCGGCGAGCAACTCGTCGATCACCTCGTTGCTGATCCGCCTGTCAGACGGCACGCCGAGAGCTTGACGAACCCGACGGCGGCCGACAGCCCGGTCCACAGCCTCATCGACGAGCTCGGCCGACACGGCCGGGTCCGCGGCGGACGCGCCGCGCCGGGGTTGCCCGGCGACGATCTCCAACCCGAGAGCCTCAAGCTCCGCGGCGCGCTGCTCCAGCTCGGTCCTGGTCCTGCTCTTCTGCGTCCTGCTTCTCGTGGTAGTAGACACGAACGTCTCTTTCGTTCGTGCCTACACAGTTCCTCGGACAATCCCCGCGCACATGGGGGACGGATACGACCCCCGAGACGTGCGGAAAGGGAGCCAAGACGTTTGTCCGTCGCACATCCGCTGTCTATTGTCGAGCGCGGCTGCCCTGGGGTGGCTGCTCAGGCGACGGATCGCGGAGTTGGTGTGCGCGAGCCGGGGATGCTCGGGCCGCCTCGTCAGCCGCAACGGGGTGTCGGACGGGGTTAGCGTGAGTTGGTGAGCCTTCTGCGGGCGGTTGGTGAGTGCTTCGGTGGGAGCGAGGCGGCGTGCGTGAGGGGGGCCTGCCGCCGGTAGGGATGTCGGCGGAACCGGGTCGGGATGGGGAGTGCAGGTGGCGATCTCCCAGCAGTAGGCGGCGAGTTCGCGGGCGATCGCGACGGCGACGATCGCGCCGGGTTTGCGGCGCGTGTCTTTGAGTTGGCGCCAGCGGGCGTTGAGCCGGCGTTGCGCTTTCCAGGAGATGTTGATGATCTCGGGTGCGTGCCCGCGTTGGCGGCGCTCGAGCGCTTCGCCGACCGCGGGCCCGCGGCGGTAGTGGTGCGCGGCCTCGACCAGCAGCCGGCGTGCGTGCGTCGAGCCGGCCTTGGTGATCGACCCGAGCCGGCGCTGCGCGCCGCTGGTGTGCTCGCTTGGGACGATCCCGAGGTAGGCGGAGAGCTGATCGGGGTGATCGAAGCGCTCCCACTCGCCGATCTCGGCGCACAGCCCCAGCGCAGAGAGCGTGTCGATCCCGCGCAGGCATCGCAACCGTGCGACCGTGTGCGCGCACGGAGCGCAGGTCGCGAGCTTCGCGAGCTCGGCCTCGACCTAGTCACGGCGGGCGATCAGCACGTCATGAGCGTGCAGGTAGTCCGCCATCGTCGCCCGCGAGGCCTGATCGGCGAACCGGACCGAGGTCAGCCACGAGCGGTGCTTGCGCGACCACGCCTCCCCGGCGCCTTCCCAGTAGATCTCACGGCGCAACAGGAACTTCCCGATCCGATGCCGGGCGCGCTGTGCGCCGAGGTCGGCGACCGACGATCGGTCTTGACCCTGTCCCCTGACGCGCGCGGGATCTTGCTCGGCGCCACGATGCACTCGATCCCTCGCTTCGCGAGCTCGCGCGCGAGCCCGTAGCCGGTCGGACCGGCCTCATAGGCCACGCGGACCGGCTTGGGCAGCCCAGCGCAGAACGCCGCTGCGGTCGGGCGCTCGCCGCTCATCCCGAACGTCTGCAACTGTCCGGTCTCGGCGTCAAGGACCGCCGCGACGATCTTCGTCGCGTGCACGTCCAAGCCGACGAGAGTCTTAGAAGGTGTTTTGAAAGGCAGGGTTTGAGGTTCTTATGTCGAACTGTGGGGTGTGTCGGCCAAACGGCGCTACCCGACGGATTTGACCGATCGGCAGTGGGAGCTGATCGAACCGTTGCTGCCCGAGCCGGGCACCGGGGGTCGTCCTGTCGAGCACCCCAAGCGCGAGGTCGTCAACGCGATCCTTTATCACGTGCGCGCGGGCGGATCGTGGCGGATGCTGCCCAAGGACTTTCCGCCGTGGCAGACCGTGTACGGGTACTTTCGTGACTGGCGCAAGGACGGCACCCTTGATCGTGTTCACGACGCTCTGCGCGAGCGGGTGCGCGTCAAGGAAGAGCGGCGCAACCCGGCGCCGTCGGCGGGGATCGTTGACTCCCAGTCGGTGAAGGGCGCGGACACCGTTTCCGCGGAGACGCGCGGGTATGACGCGGGCAAGAAGATCAACGGCCGCAAGCGTCACATCGTCGTAGACACGATCGGTCTGCTGCTGATCGTGATGGTCACCGCCGCCTCGGTCCAGGATCGCGATGGTGGACGCGGAATCCTCAAGCGGCTGCACTCGGCGCTCGACTCGGTCCGCCACATCTTCGCCGACGGCGGCTACCAAGGACAGCTCGTCGCGATCGCAAAGAGCGCCTGGAACATCGTCGTCGAGGTCGTCAAGAAGCCCGCTGATCAGATCGGCTTCGCGGTCCTCCCTCGCCGCTGGGTGGTCGAACGCACCTTCTCCTGGCTGATGCGCTGGCGCCGACTCGTCCGCGACTACGAACGCCTACCCGAAACGCACGAAGCGATGATCAAGTGGGCGATGGTAGGGATGATGCTCAACCGCCTCGCACCACCACCCGGCCCCAGACCCTGGACATCCAAGAAGAAGCGCCAATGACCCCTTCCAAAACACCTTCTTAGCCTTCGCCATGGCTGGCTTCTCCTATGCGGTTGTGGGCCGCCGCGCGGGTGGAGCCGCGCGACAAGAATCTCAACCCCACGAACGACGCGGGGGAGCCGGCCACTTCTACACCGCGGGCCGGACGGACGGTCAATCCATATTGTCCCGATCGCGAGCTTCGTCACGCCACCGACGCGAATGCGATCGTGCCCGGACCTGCTGGATCAGGGCTGACCTCGCGATCAGCTCCGCCGACCTGCGCGGGATCGACAGCACCGAGGTCATGCAAGCAGTCGACCGGCGGTCCGCCGCGATGATCCCGCCGCCAGCCTCAGGTTGAGGCTGCCTCCGGGTGCACGGTGGGCATGAAGCGGGATCCGCGTGGCGCAGTGCGAGCCCCTGACCGCTGGCTCAGCGCGGCACTAGCATGACGGCGAGCTGCGCGATGCAGGTGAGCGAGCCGTCCTTCGGCGAGAAGGCCGTGGCCTCGAGCGTGCCCCACTGCGCGTGGGTCACCGTGTAGGGAACCGTCGCCGTCCAGGTGCCGCCAATCGCGGTGACATGGACGCTGCTCCGCCGCCGGCCGTCCGCGCCGCGGATGCCGAGCTGGAACTGGTGCTCGAAGACGTTGCTCTCAGTGCCCGTCGCGGTGATCCGGTCGGGCCGCCTGATCGTGTGCCGGAACGTGAGGCACCGCGGCGGGGACCCGTTCGGGATGTAGCTGGCCGCGCCCGGCGGGCCCGCGTGCCACATCTTGATCTCAACGTGGCCGGAGCCCGCCACGCGGTACTGGACGTACTTGTAGCGCCGTTCGAACCTGAGCGTGACGGTCAGCCCCCCGGCCGCAGGACGGACCGACACGTGGATGCCGTACCGGACGTAGCCTGTCGCCGTCCCGACCGCGGACGCGCCACAGCGCGCGCCGATGAACAACGTCGCTCCGGTGACCGTGCTCGGATCGCCGGATGGGTGCGTGACGGCGGTCAAGGTCACGCCGCCGTCGCCAACCGACGCACCCGAGAACCCGATGACGACGCGCACGTACGCGGTGCTGTTGATGTCGGCCCGCACACCGGTGGCGACTAGGCGCGTACAGCTATCGGCGGCGGCGCTCAGCGGCAGGACGGTCGCCGCCGCACTGGCGGCGATCGCCGCCAGCGCACCGAGGACCGCGATCCGCGTACGCCGCATCTCACCGTGCACTCGGACGGGGCGTCCCGCGACGGTGACGGTCCATCTCTGGTCGGGCATCGAAGCTCCGTGCGTGACTCGGGCGGTAATGGAGCGATCGTGCCGCGGGAGGGACCGCCTGCCATCCGTACTCGCCCCCACCGGGCGTCCGGGAACTTCCCGGACGCCCGCGCCCCGCCGGGTGCAGAGCGAGGTCTCGGTGCGGTCGGTCCGGGCCTCGATGATCCGGGTCCGTCGGGCGTCGATCGCGCACCAGCACATCGCGCTCCGGGACTGTGGTACCCAACTCGTGGCCGAATCCGTGCCGCCCAACGGCATTGACGGAGTCGACCCGTGTGGGGATCGCGACGTGCTTCTCAAAGATGTCGCCGTCGCGAGCGACCGGAACGAAGCGGAAGACATCGCCGCCATCGCTCGCCATTGCGCGGAAGGCTGGCACTCGCCGGATCGCATCCGCCGCCAAGCCGCCACTAACCGGCGACTGGATTGGCGACCTTCGGCGCGTTTCGCGGTTCCCGGTTGAGCGCCGATGCGGACGAGCGCTTTGACCTACCGGAGCCGACTGGCCCGCACGATCGCAACGGCGACCGAGCGCTCGTCCCGCGCCCGATCCGGTCCGTCGCGACGCCGCACGGCTGGATCGTCGCCGATGCAGTCGCGGGCCGTCCGGCGGGTCGGGGACGAATGCGATCCCGCAGAGATGGCCTTCCGCGCAAGCTCGGAAGGGACGCGGATTCGCTCCGGATGTTCGTGCGCAACGGGAGCAGGGCTGAACCACACACGGGCCTCCCAGCGCGAGCAACCATAGGCTGCTGGATCACGCCTACACGAGCCACGCCAACGCGGCTGCCCCTTCTATTTCTATGCGCTGCGGTCGGTTATGTGCTGCGGGCTTTCGTGTTCGTGCCCAGCGAGCTTGCCGCCGGCGCCTATCTGGACGAGCCGGTTGCAATCAGTCACAAGCAGGTGACGACGCAGCCGTCGCTGGTGGCAACGATGGTCGAGGCGCTCGCGCTCCAGGGTCATGAGAAGGTGCTCGAGGTCGGAACCGGCTACGGCTACCAGACCGCCCTGCTGGCGATGCTCGCGCGCGCGAGGTGTGGAGCATCGAGCTCTGGCAGGACATGACCGACGCCGCCCGGACCGCGCTCGTCAAGATCGGGATTGGGAATGCGACCCTGCTTGTCGGCGACGGGACGCGGGGGTTGCCCGAGCAGGCGCCGCTCGATGCGATCATCGTCACCGGGCGTTTCCGACCGTACCGCCGCCGCTGGCGGATCAGCTCGCCCACGGCGGCCGCCTCGTTCAACCGATCGGGCCCGGCGGCGGCGAGGACGTGCGCCTGTTCGCGAAGCAAGGCGCGGAGCTGGTGGTGAAGCGGAGCATCACCGGCGCGTCCTTCGTGCCCCTGTACGGCGAGCGCGGCTATGCGCTCGCCGACGCGCCCGCACAGCCCTGATCACTGCCGATTCCCGATCCGCGGCTCGATCGTGAATCGTTGCTCGGTCGAGCGGGTGACGCTCGTGCCGAGCTCGCGGCACGCGTGGCTGAGACGGGCGGCGATCCAGTCAGCGTCGGCTCCTTCGGCCAGGCGCGTGTAGCAGTACCCCAGGCGCAGGCCGACGAGCTCCAGCTCCGGGTCGGATCGCGGGCGCCAGATCGCCAGCACGCCGAGGTTGTTGCGCAGCTCCGGGTCGACCATGTAGTCGTCGAGCACGTCGCCGAGGTCGAACAGCGTGGGACCGCCATCGTTCCAGCCCACGCCGTGGAAGAGGTGCGCCGAGTGCCCGGCGACGAGATCGGCGCCCGCCGCGTGCAACGCGGCGGCGGCCCGCCGCTGCCAGCGCGACGGCCGGGTTGTCATGTTCGGCCCCCAGTGCGGAAACGCGATCACGAGATCGCAGTCCTCGCGCAGCGCTCCGATCTGCGCGAGCAGCCACTCGGGAGGCCCGTCGCGCATCCTCGCGAACGCGACGCCCCAGCGCTCCGGCGCCGCCGCGTACTCAACGGGATGGTCCGTGACGGCGATCAAACCGACGCGCAGGCCGTCCACCGGGACGGTCGCAGCGGAGCGGGCGGCGTCGCGTTCAAACCCGGCGCCGCCAGCAGCGATGCCCGCGGCTTCGAGCAGCTCGAGCGTGTCCTGGAGTGCCTGCTCGCCGAAGTCGAGCGCGTGGTTGTTCGCCAGCCCGACGGCACGGATGTTCATCGCCTTGAGCGCCTTGACGGCAGCCGGCGGCCCCCGGAAGAAGAACGGCTTGCCCTCGATCAGCGGGGTCGGTCGCCCGCGCTCTGAGATACAGCACTCGAGGTTGCACACCACCAGATCCAGCGAGCTGGCCAGTTCCCGAAGCTCAGGAGCCCACAACGCCTCCGGCGGCTGGCGCTCCACTGCCTCGACGACCATCCGGCCGAGCATCACGTCGCCCAACAGCCCGATCGCGATGCCAGCGGATTGCTGAGGCACCGTCTATCCCTTGACGACCCCGAGCGGCACCAGCTGCGCCACCCGCCCGGCGAGGCCTGCCTGCTCGACGACCGCGACAACCCGCTCGACGTCCTTGTAAGCGAACGGCGCCTCCTCGGCCAGGCCGCGGTTGGACGGGCAGCGCACCACGATGCCCTGCGCCTCGAGCTGGTGGCGCAGCTCCGCGCCGGTGATCTGGCGCCGCGCACCGGTGCGGCTCATCCGCCTGCCGGCGCCGTGACAGGTGGTGCCGAACGACCGCTCCATCGCTCCCTCCCGGCCAACAAGCACGAAACTGCTCGTGCCCATCGAGCCCGGGATGAACACCGGCTGCCCAACCTTGCGAAACGCGCGCGGGATCTCGGGCGAACCGGCGGGAAACGCCCGCGTCGCGCCCTTGCGATGCACGCACAGCTCCCGCCCGTCGTGGATCTCGAGCTTCGCGACGTTGTGCGCGACGTCGTACACCTGGAGCGTGCCCTCCGCGATCCGCGGCCCGAGGATCCGCGCCACCGACTCGCGCACGCGATGCGCCAGCACCGCCCGATTGGCCCACGCGAAGTTCGCAGCACAGGCCATCGCCGCCAGGTACCGCCGGCCCTCGGGCGAGCTCAGCGGCGCGCACGCCAGCTCCCGGTCGGGCAGCGTGATCCGGTAGCGCGCCTGGACCGCGTCCATCATGCGCACGTAGTCGCTGCACACCTGATGCCCGAACCCGCGCGACCCCGAGTGAATCAGCACCGTCACCTGGTCCTCGCGCAGGCCGAACACACCGGCAGCCTCGGGATCGAGCACCTTCGCCACGCGCTGCACCTCCAGGAAGTGGTTGCCCGACCCGAGCGTCCCGAGCTGATCGGAGCCACGCACGCGGGCCCGCTCCGACACCGTCGCCGGATCGGCGCCGGACAGACAGCCCTCCGACTCCGTGTGCTCGACGTCCTCCGCGGTACCGATCCCATGCTCGGCCAGCAGGATCCTCGGACCGTGCACCAGCACCCGGTCAAACGCCGGGCCCTTCAGCCTCAACGCACCGCCGTGGCCGGTGCCGACCGGCACGCGCCGGGAAATCTCGTGCACCAACGCCGCGGTGCGGCCAACGAGCTCGCCGACGGTCAGCGGCAACGCAAGCAGCCGCACACCGCAGTTGATGTCGTACCCGACCCCGCCGGGCGAGACGATCCCATCAGGCGGCTCGGTCGCGGCCACGCCACCCACCGGGAAGCCGTACCCCTGATGGATATCGGGCATCGCCAGCGCCGCCCCCGTAATGCCCGGCAGCGTCGCCACGTTCTGCAACTGCTCCAGCGACCGGTCGGCCGCGATCTGCCCGATCAGCTCACGGTCCGCGAACACCCGCGCCGGCACCCGCATGTCCGAGCGGGCCTCCGGTCCGAGCTCCCACACGACCTCATCAACCTGATGAAAGCCGCGGACGCCAGCCTGCGCGACCTCAGACATCGAGCACCACCGTCGCACGGAAGCCGCGAGGTGAGCGCTCGAACACCAGGCCGTGGTAGGTGGCGCCCTTGACCAGATGCCGCGGGCGACCGCGATGGCCACGTACTGTCGCCACCAGGCGGTGGTCCGACACCTCGATCCGTTCCGTGTCCTCTGGCACGAGATCCTCCGTCTCGGCCAGGAACACCAGCTCCTCGAGCCATCCCACCAGCATCGCCGCCCGCTCGTGGCCGCCAACGGTCACCTCGCGCCGCACCTGCTCACCGCGACCATCATCCGCCAGCAGCTCGCCGAGCGCGCGCAGCGCATCCGTGAAGACCGCCCCCTCGGTCCCGGCCTCGATCTCCATCTGCACCTCGGCAGTGTGCTCTACCCACCGATAGCTCACCTCGGACGCCTCACGATCACGTCGTCGCCGTGTCGCTGGCGAAGCATTCCGAAAGCGTGCCAGCGCCGGCTCGACGTCACATCCGGTCATGGCGCGACCTCCGCTGCGGATCACTACGGACGACCTGCCAGCCCGCTGCGGAGGATTGCGGATGACTGTCCACCATGCCCCCGAGTACGTTGGCGGCACAGCCAATCACGAACCTAAGACGCGAAGATGTCGTGGTTTCTCTCACCCTAAAGCAAAGCGTCACAACCAGCCGGCCAGCGTGCCGGCGAGATGCCCGATCACGACGGTCATGCCGGCGGTTACCTCACCGACGGCGTCGAGCTCTACCGATCGCTCGGCGCGATCAGCGTTGGCCCATCCCGGATGATCGGGCTTGAGAACTGCCGTTCAATGGACGTTGTCCTGATCGCAGTCGACGAGCTCCGCCGACGCCGGCTGCGCCCCGTCATCCCAGCCACGTGAAAGCTGAGCGGTCGCCCGCCAGCGAGCGGGTCGGTCCGCACAGCCGCGCTGGCTTCGAGTCGCTTGCCGCCGACGTGGTCGAGTCGCTCGGCGGCCGCTACTCGACGGAGCTCGGAATCGAGGTGGATCGGAACGAGGATGAGATCGAGCGGTGGGCCCTGGCCGCCACGTTGTTCGGCGCTCGCATCTCGGCCGTGATCGCGGAACGGACGTTCGCGATTCTCGAGCAGGCGGGCGTGCACGGCATCGCCGACGCCGGGCGCCGCGAGATCGGGACCCTGATCGAGCTGCTCGACGCGGGCGGCTACGCCCGATACGACCTGCGCACGGCCGCGCGCCTGCGCGCCATCGCTCGAACCCTCGACACCGATCGCCACGGGCGGGTCAGCACGGTCCTTGACCTGCCGCCCGATGAGCTCGAGTCCGCGCTCGATGCGCTCCCCGGCTGGGGCCCCGTGACCGTGGGTCTGTTCCTGCGCGAGCTTCGCGGTGTGCGGCCCGGGATCAACCCACCTCTTGATCGCCGGGCGGCGCAAGCGGGCGAGCACCTTGGGCTGCTCGAACCCGGGGTCATCCGGCTTCGCGAGTTGGCAGCGGCCGCGCACACCGACGCGCGAGATCTCGAAGCCGGACTGGTGCGCCTAACGCTCGCGCACGGCCGCCACGCGCGCAACTGTCCCGGCGGCCGGAACTGCATCCTGGCGAGGGAGGTTGGAAGCCGTGTCTACTACGTCCGTATTACCGGTCCCTTGGCTTCGGCCGATGTCGAACCTGGCCTGATCGAGCTGGCTGAGAAGCGGATGCTTGCTCCTGCCCGCCAGCGCGGCTACGAGTTGCGACTTGTCGGCGCTACCGTCCTCCCGCAGCCAGATCATCGCTCGCCCACCATCGGGGGCTTGGCTGTTCGTCGATCACGTCGAGGACCCGACAGTCGCGGAGTACGGGGGCAAGATCCCGATCCCCGAGGCCGAGCACGCCAAGTTTAACTGAGCTCGCTCGGGCTCATGTCAGCCCGGATTTGGTTTGGGTGCAGGTCGTTTGTAGTGGGTAGATAGTCCTGATTTGTCGGGCGAATGGCGCGTCGGTCGGCGCTTTCTGGCCGGGTTATGCCCGCGGTTTCGGGAGGACTCCCGGTGAGCTGCGGCGAAAGTCAGGGGTGTTATGTCTTTTGCGGACCGCGATACGGAGGTGATCGCGTGGCTCCTGATCTGCTGGACTTGTTCGTCGGCGCCCGGCAAGCTAACGGCTCTGTGAGCGAGCCGTCGTTGCCGTTGGTGGATGGTGATCGGCAGCCCGCGGGTGGCGAGGACCCGCGCGCGGCGGGGTCGGATGCGCGCCCGGTCGCGGGGTTTGAGCGCTCGCAGGCTCTGTTTGCGAGGTTGCTCGAGTGGGCGGCGGGCGAGGAGGCGTTGGGGCTTGAGCATTCAGGGCTCGAGGCGCGGCTGGTCAAGGACGGTCGTGAGTTAGCCCGCCAGGTGTTGCAGGACCAGCTCGATCTGCGCGCTGTGCTCGAGCCGCGCGTCGGTGGGGTGATCGGCGCTGAGGGCACGCCGCGGCGTAGTGTCGAGCGTGGCCACGAGCGCGATCTGCACACCGTGCTTGGCGAGGTGCAGGTCACGCGGCTGGCCTACCGGGCGGTGGGCAGCGAGAACTTGTATCCCGCTGACGCGCAGCTGAACCTTCCCGCCTCGCGCCACTCGCATGGGATCCGCAGGCTGGCCGCGCTGGAAGCGCCGCGCGGCAGCTTTGAGGACGCGCAGGCCGCGATCGTGCGTCAGAGCGGCCAGCAGATCGGCACCCGTCAGCTCAGAGAGCTGACGCTCTCAGCCGCCCAAGACGTTGCTGCGTTCTACGCGCAGCGCGAGCGCACAGCGCCAGAGGAAAAGGATCTGCTGGTGCTCTCGTGCGATGCCAAGGGGGTGGTGATGCGCCCCGAGGCGCTGCGTGAGCCGACTCGCACCCAGGCGCACAGCGCCTCGGGCAAGCTCAAGACGCGCCTGTCCAAGGGCGAGAAGTCCAATCGCAAGCGGATGGCGGAGATCGTCACCGTGTACGAACTCACCCCCGAGCCGCGCACCGCGGCCGACATCCTGCCCGACCCCGACAACCCTCCACCTTCAGCCACCCCGCGACCGAAGGCGAAGAACAAGTGGCTGGCCGCCAGTGTCACCGACGACGCCAGAGCGGTCATCGCTGGGATGCTCAACGAGGCCGACCGCCGCGATCCCGACCACAAGCGTCGGTGGGTGGCGCTGGTGGACGGGAACAATCACCAGATCGACCGGATCAAGACCGAAGCCCGCAAACGCAAGGTCAAGGTCCCGATCGTCGTTGACTTCATCCACGTCCTTGAGTACCTATGGTCAGGCTGCTGGTGCTTCTTCCAGGAGGGTGACCCGGCCGCCGAACGGTGGGTGCACGAGAAGGCGCGCGCCGTGCTGGAGGGCAAGGCGGGGATCGTCGCCGCCGCGATCCGCCGCAAAGCGACCCGCCTCGCGCTCGAGCCCAACAAGCGCCAAGCCGCCGACCGCTGCGCCGACTACCTCCTCGCGAAACGACCCTACCTCGACTACCCCACCGCCCTTCAGAACGGCTGGCCGATCGCGACGGGCGTGATCGAGGGCGCCTGCCGCCACCTCGTCAAAGACCGCATGGACATCACCGGCGCCCGCTGGGGCCTGGCCGGCGCCGAGGCGATCCTCACACTCCGCGCGCTGATCAGCAACGACGACTTCGACCAATACTGGACCTTCCACCTCGCCCAAGAACACTGCCGCATTCACGCATCACGCTACGCCCTCGGCGTCATCCCGGCACCCGCGTAACTCCCTCCAATGGACCTGCACCCATTTGGTTTGGTTGGGTCACCAGCTGTCGGATACCTGGCGCGAGGGTGATGCGATTCCGCAACTGGTGCCCGCACCGGCTCATCTGCGCGAGAAGGATGAGCGGCTGATCCGCCGTCTGGACGCTGCGACCAAGCTGTTCCTGAAGGGAGCCGGAGCCGCGGTGACGGCGGCGGCCGCTCCGCTCGCGCTTGTGGGAGCCGCCACCGGGCTCGACCCGATCATTCTGGGTGGGGTCAGGCACCCCGAATGGCCGATCGTCGAGTGGTGCCTGCTTGCACAGTGGCAGTGGAAATAGGAGGAACGAAGCGATGACCTCAACCGACCCGGTCCCCCGATCACGGGGCGGCGGTTCCGCCCTCGAGTCTCTGCTCAGCCGCAGCGTTATTCACGGAAGGCGGGGGCCGTCATACCCCGCGATCTCTTGCGCTTCCGGCTCTATGGATCGATCGTCTGCATCGCTACCGGGCTGTTGGCGCTGCTCTTCCCGACCGCCGACTCCATCCGCCACGGCGGCTTCTTCCCCGTCCTCGCCACTCCAGCCGCCGACCTGCAGTCGGTGATGCACGCCGCCGCCATCCCCCTGATTGTGTGCGGCGTTGCCCTCCTCGCGCTGGACCCCTACCTCATGCAGGGCGGCGCTCCGAGCACTGGCGCTCCGCAGTCGTGGCGCAGGCGGCCACTGGCGCTGTCGGTGGCGCCGTCGGGACCGTGTTCCTCGCGCTCGTGATCATCAACTTTGGTGCTATGGATCGTCATCGCAGCGTTCTGCCTGACGATGCTCTTAAGCCTGATCGCCAGCCGGGCCGGCGGCGGATAAGGCGCCGCGTGACCGCCGGATTCAGTGAATCTTTCCGGCGAACATCCTCGCAATACCAACGGCCGGGACCGGATGCCGCCGAGTCCTCGGCTGCAGCCCGCTGGACGCCGTGGTCTCGCGAGCCGAGCCGCGGCCGGCCTCCGGGGCTTCGCTAGCCCGAAGTTCCCGGTGGTGAGGTAGCCAGATTCCGCTTGTTCCCAGGGTTTTCGGGGGTTCTGGGGTGTTCGGGTCGTGTCTACCGATCGACCACGACGGGGGCGTGGGCGGCGAGGTCGAGCGCTTCGGCTTGCAGCGCGGTGGGCTGGGTGAGCTTCTCGAAGGTGCTGGCGTGGTCGTGCAGGCGGGTGGTGTTCTGGGTCTGGGTCGCGAGCTCGGTGAGGAGCGTGCGATAGCTGTGCGCGGACTGCCCGGTGCTGGTCCGTTTCGTCTGCGCTTTGTGTTGCGCGGCGGGGGAGCGCTCAGCTTTCGCGACAGGATCAGGACTGACGGGCCGGTGCTCGTCGGTGAACAACAACGGCTTCCACGCGGCTTTCAGATGCCAGGTGAGGTAGTAGGCGAGCATGCAGATCAGCACGTGCGCACGAACACGGTCCTCGAGGTGATGATGGATCGGACGGATCTGCAGGTCCGGGCCCTTGATCGATCCGAACGCCCGTTCGGCCTGTTCGAGGTTCTTGTAGGCGCGCACGACATCACCGGTCTGAAGGTCGGTCTCGGTGAGGCCGGTCCGCAGGATGTAGAACCCGTCCAGCGCAGCTTCCGCGGCGATCTCCGCGGTCTTGCGGGTGTAGGTGAACGTGGTGTCAGTAATCGTGGTCTGGAAGTGCTTGCGCATCCGGTAACGCTTCAGCGCCGGACCTGTCGCAAGACCGATCAGGTCGGCCCCGGTGAGCGTCCCGGCGGTGACACGGTGAGCGATCGCGGCTAGGTCGATCTCTGTCGCGGCGAGCAGTTCGTTGCGCTTGCGGGCACGTTGCGCGCCGACCAGCGGGTTGCGGCACACGACCAGTCGTTCGCCGGGGAACTCCGCGACGTCGGTGATCTCCCCGAGGTTCTGCTCGTCGAACAGCGACGGCTGAAACACCCCGGACCGGGCGAGTTTCTTGATCGTCGGCGCTTTCAGCGCGGTGATCCAGTCAACCCCGTCGGTCTCTGACAGCAGCGCGATGTTCGCCTTCGTGACCATCCCACGATCGGCGACCACCACCACCCGCGAGAGACCGAACCGGTCCTTCAACTTCACGACCTGTGACGGCAGCGTCTTGTCGTCGTGCAGCTCGCCGGTGAACACCTCGACCGCGACCGGCCGCCCGTCGGTGTCGCACAACAGTCCGTAGATGATCTGCGGCAGGCCGGGCCTCCCGTCCCGCGAGTACCCCCGCTTCCCGAGCGGGCACGTGCGACCCTCGAAGTAACTCGAGGACACGTCGTAGAGCACCATCTCCCCGTCACGCAGGTGGCGGGCAGCGAGACGATCCTCGATCCGGTCCTGGCGCTCCACGAGCCAGTCCATCGCCGCGTACAGGTCATCCTCATCCGCTCCAACCACGCCGCACTCCTGCGCCAGGGTTGACTGGCCGAGGGTGCGGACCATCCCGAGTTTCGATCCCGGGCCGATCACCCGGCCGACGATCATCGCCACGCACAGATCCCGCTCCCGGCACGGTGAGCGGTCCAGCAGCTTCGCCAGCCCGAGCCGACGCGCCATCGTCAGCGCCGCGGTGACGTGCCCGGCCGGGAGGGAGCGCTCGATCTCGAACGCCTGATCGACGCTCATCACCGTCTTGCCGGCGAGCACGGCACGGATCGCGTCGATCGCTTCGGGCGGGAGGTGTGACAGGTTCGCGAGCGTTTCCTTCTTGACCTTCCCGTCCTCGCGGTAGGAGCGGCGCAGCAACGTCGCGTTGTACTCGTTCTCCCCAGACCGGCGGGTAGTCGTGCTCACATGCATCGCACCGCTCTGCCTGGCTGGCCTTCCCATATCTGGACAATACCGCATTTGTCGACCGAATAGTAGTGGGTACACCCAGGATCAGCAAAAAGGCCGGAATCCCCGCAACCACAGGGATCCCGGCTTCAAACGGACTGACTACAGGGGGAACTTCG
>CAWFKF010000109.1:0-21526 GCA_963816005.1 uncultured Solirubrobacteraceae bacterium
TACTACGGCGCCGCCTACACCGTCCGGATCACTGCGCTGATGTTCGTGACGGTGGTGATCGCCGCGCTGATCGTCAATGGCCTGTTCAGCGCGCTCGGCCTCGTGCCGAGCGGCCCGCGCCCGACTCGCGCGGACATCTTCAGCGCCGTCGATCTCGACTACAAGCTCGCGCTCAATCTGCTCGGCCTGGCGATCTTCGCCGGCCTGTTCTGGCTCACCGCCCGGCGCGGCGCGACCGACGCTGTCTGCGGAATGACCGTCGACCGCGACAAGGCGGTCACGAAAGAGTTCGGCGGCCGGACCTACTACTTCTGCTCTAACCACTGCCTGCACGCGTTCGAAGCGGACCCCGAGCAGTACCTGAGCGGGACCGCACCCGCCGCCGACGACCACACCGCCCATGCGCACCACTGACCCGAACCCGGAGGGAATCCGATGAGCCAACGCGGACCGGAGCTCTCAGCCAGCGCCGACGGGCAGATCGCCGAACTGATCGACCTGCTCTCAGCGCTCGATCGGGCCGCGCTACGCCGGCCGTGCCCCGGCCGGGAGAAACTCGGCGACGGAACGATCGGCGCGGCCGCCCAGCACACGGCCGACAACTACCAGCGGATCGCCGACTTCGTGCAGACCAGCGACCGCATGTCAGCCGGGCACGGCGGGCATCGCATCCCCCGATTCCTCTGCGCGCTCGGCCACAAACCCCAAGACGACGCCAACCCCGACCACGCCCCCGGCGCCGATCGGCACGAGAACCGCTACACCGCGGAGCCCATCGACTCCGACGCGGTCGTTGAGCAGTTGGGCGCCGCTCGCGATGCGCTCGGCCGGCTCGCCGAGCTCGGCGACCGTCAGCTGGATGCGATCCCGCCGAAGGACAGCTTCCGGTTCTGCGACGGGCAACGCACGCTTCAACAGGTCCTCGCCGCGCTGCTCAAGCATCAAGCCCACCAGGTCGAGGCGCTCAAGACCGCGGTCGCCTGAGCGTCGCACACGATCCAGGGTCTACGCGCTGGTGTTGCGCTCGCGGGAGCACCCGCCCGGCGCGGACGGTTGACTCGGGCTCGTGTGGCAGCCGCATTCCTCGCCGCGCCAGAGCTCGGCGCCTTCTTTGGCTGCGATGCCAGCGATCAGCACTGCGGCGAGTGGATCGATCACGATGACGCCGGCGGCGGCGGCGAGCACGGCGATCAGCGCCGCGAGCGCCTGCCCGGCGCACAGCAGGTTCTGGATCCCCTCGCCCGCAGTCGCCTGGGAGTCGAGCCGGCGGCCGAGACGGAGCTTCGCCCAGCCCAGCAGCGGCATCAGCAGCACGCTCGAGGCGGTCAGCGCGATCGCGAGCGGCGCCGCGCTCGGCTGGGTGCCGTTGATCAACCGGACGACGGCTTCGTACAGGAAGTACGGGGCCAGCAGAAAGAAGCTCGCGGCGACCCATCGTTGCGCGCGACGCTCGGAATGCTCCGACATGGTGCGTCGACCGCTGAAGCGCCAGATCACGATCGCCGAGGCGAGTCCCTCCACCGCGGAGGACGCCGCCCACGTCAGGACGCTGATCGAGTTCGCCTCGACACCGGCGAGCACCCCGAGCCCGCCCTCCAACAGCATCCAGAACAGGCTCGCCCACGCCAGCAACCGCGCCTCACGCGCGGCACGCAACCACCTCTCCCCGCCCGCCGGCGCGGCCGTGGAAGCCGCGACAGTTCGGTGAGCGTGAGCGACCTGCGGGTTCACGACGCCGGCTGCGCCTGCGAGTCGAGCGTCGCGTCGAGCAGCCGTCGCCCGCGATCGGTCAGCGAGTACAGCACCATCTTCCGCTCCCGGCGGGATGCGACCAGCCCGCCTGCGCGCAGCACCCGGGCGTGATGGGAAACGAGCTTGTCCGAGCGCTCGCACACCCACGCCAGATCGCACACGCACAGCTCGCCGCCGTCACGCAGCGCCACCGCGACCGTCAGCCTCGTCGGATCGGCCAGCGCCTTCGCCGCCTCGGCCGCCCCCACGAGCTCGGACAGCGGCCGACGGGCGCGGCGCAGCGCCTCCGCACGGGAGAGATCCAGGCACAGCAGCTCGCAAGTCTCATCACCCATCGGCGCCCAGCTACTCTAACGTTCATGCGGATGTTTCGCGTCGGTAGTCGCCCGCATGAGTCCCGCGGACCTGGACGGTCGCGACGGAGGCCTGCTGAACCTAACGTGAGGGTCATACGCACCCGACTCGCGCTCATCACGATCGGTCTCGCCCTCCTGATCCCGGCAGTCGCGCAAGCGTCGCTGGCCGGCGAACAGCAGCAAGGACAGAACCTGATCGCACAGCTACACGCCGGCACCAAGACCTGCCGCGACCTGTCCGCCAACGACCTCGATCACATCGGCGAGTACGTGATGTTCCGCGCGCTGGGGTCAACCACCCTGCACCAGGCCATGAACAACCGCATGATCGCGATGCTCGGCGAGCAAGGCGAGAGCCGCACCAGCTCCTCGGCGCACGCTACGCCGGATGCACCACCACCGGCAGCGCAGCCGGCGGCTACGGGGGCATGATGGGCGGCGGAGGGATGATGGGCGGCGGAGGCATGATGGGCGGCTACTACAGCACCAACGGCGGTTTCGGCGCGATGATGAACTCCGGCGACTGGAGCTGGATGATGGGCGGCGCGTGGCAGAACATGACCCGCCAAGACTGGCAGCGCCTCCAACACCGACTCCTGGGCACCAACATCAACACCACCAGCCATCACGGCTGCAGCACGGTGGCGATGATGGCCGCCGTGCTCGGAGGCCTGGTCCTCGTCTCGCTCGCGATCGTGGCCGTGATCCGCCGCCCGTTCAGACGGCCGCCGACGGCCTCGCCGTCCCAATAGCCAAGGTCCCACGCCTCCGACACTAACTCAGCCAGAACCCGCGGCGACACCGAGGCAGGACTCACTCACCTCCCCAACCCGAGACCCGCAAATCGCCACCAGCGAGGCCCAGCCGGCCGCGGCTGGCGCCCAGAGCCGCTGCAGGTGAGTCCAACCGCCCTGCTCATGCGCGGCGGCGGGTACGGTCAGACTGTCGCCTCGGCGCTGATCACCAGACCCGCTCTGATGCGCCGACGGGTGTTTCGGCTCAGATCGGACCTTCCCCGCAACTCGCCACCAGCAGGGCCTGCCGTTTCGTCGACCCGTCCGACGTCGTGACGGTCGACCCGCCGGCCCTGCTTTTCCACGAATGCGCGCACGTCCGAACGCTTGACGCCGGACCGACCCCGAGTCCTGCTTAATTCGGAAGCGGGGCTTGGTCGGTTACGCCGCCCGGCCCTGCTAAGGAATCGTCGGTAAATTAGATGCAGGACTGTTGGGTGTGGGTGTAGAACCAGTGAGGCATGGGTGATGCTGAAGCGGCGATCGCGGAGCGCTACCGGTTGATGTCTCCTGGATTGAATGAGCGGCAGCGGCGGCGCTTTGCTGCCTCTGAGGCTCGCACGTTTGGGTATGGCGGAATCGCGGCGGCGGCGCGGGCGTGTGGGCTGGCGGAGAACACGGTTCGCAAGGGTCTTGTGGAGCTTGACGAGCCGGAGTCGCTCGGACCGGACCGGGTTCGGCGTGAGGGTGCTGGACGCCCCGCGGCCGAGGACAGCGATCCGGAGCTGCTGGACGCTTTGCGGGCGTTGGTCGGGGATGACGTCCGGGGCGATCCTGAGCGGGTGCTGTTGTGGACCTCCAAGAGCGTGCGCAACCTCGCTCAGGAGCTCGGTGCCCAAGGCCACCAGGCCGGCAAGGACCTCGTCGCTCGCCTGCTCAAAGGCAAGCTCGGCTTTAGCCTGCAGGCGGCTCGCAAGACGCTCGAGGGCAAGCAGCATCCCGATCGTGACGCCCAGTTTCGCCACATCAACGACCGCGTCAGGCAGGCGCTCGCCGCCGGTCAGCCCGCGATCAGCATCGACACCAAGAAGAAGGAGCTGGTCGGAGAGTTCAAGAACACGGGGCGCGAGTGGCATCCCAAGGCCAGCCACCGCGAGTCAACACGCACGACTTCCCGAGCATGGCGTCCGGGAAGGCGATCCCCTACGGGGTGTACGACATCGCCGATGACTCAGCGATGGTGTCGGTCGGGATCGACCGCGACACCGCCCAGTTCTCGGTCGCGGCGATCCGGGCGTGGTGGGAGCAGTTCGGCCAAGTCCGCTACCCCAAAGCCGAACAGCTCGTGATCACCGCTGACTGCGGAGGCTCAAACGGCAACCGCACCCGCTTGTGGAAAACCGAGCTGCAGAAGCTCGCCGACCATACCGGTCTTCAGATCACCGTCTCCCACTTCCCGCCCGGCACCTCGAAGTGGAACAAAATCGAGCATCGCCTGTTCAGCTTCATCTCCCGCAACTGGCGCGCTCAGCCACTGATCTCCTACGAGGTCATCATCAACCTGATCGCCGCGACAACCACCAGCACCGGGCTCGAGACCTACGCTCGCCTCGACAAGAACGAATATCCCAAGGTCGAGGTCACCGACGCCGCGCTCGCCGCAGTCAACCTCACCCGCGATCCATTCCACGGCGAGTGGAACTACTCGATCAACCCATCAACTAATTGATCGACGGTTCCTAAGCGCGGAAGGTGCGCCTGAGCGTTTGCAGGCCGCGTCGCGGCTGGCGCCGAGCTGCAGGATGCGCGAGATCCGCGCAAACCGCGTCTTGCACGCGACCCTCGCCGAGCATCGTGCTGAGACGAAAGCGGGTTTCGGGCGGCGGCCGGTGACCGGGTCGGCAGGAAGGGACCGGCTCGACCAAACGCTGCGGCGTCAACGCGGAACGCAGCCGCATGGTGGTCGACGGCAAGAGCTCGCACTGCCAGGCGAGTAGTCGAGGCCGTCGAGATCTGGGACTGGCTGGACCGGTTTCGGCGAGGTTGCGCGTCTGGAGCTTGCATGTGGTCCTATTTGGACTAGGCTGGGTGAGGATGTCGCTCGGAGCAACGTCGTATGTGGTGCTCGGTCTGGTGTCGTTACGCCCGCGCGCTGGCCACGAGTTGGCGCGGTATGCGGAGCGTTCGATAGGGAACTTCTTCGCGCTGACCCGTAGTCAGGTCTATGTCGAGCTTGACGGCCTGCGTCGGTTGGGCCTGCTGGAGGCGACCGAGGTGCCGCAGGAGCGCTTGCCGACCAAGCGGGTGTACGAGATCACCGCCGAGGGCGAGGCTGTGCTTGGTGAGTGGCTGGAGAATGCGTCCCTGGATTCGGATCGCCAGCGGAACCTGTTCTTGGTTCGGGTGTTCTTCGCCGATCGCATGTCGCCGGCACGATTGGTGGCGATTCTCGATGACTATGCGGCGCAGGCCAGTGCGCGGCGCGACCGGCTGGGCGAGATGGTGGACCGGCTGGTCGACCGGCCGCAGGCGGCGTTCCGGAGGGCAACGGCTTCGTTCGGTGTCCACCGGGAGCAGGCGAAGCTCGACTGGATCGCGGAGATCCGGCCGCTCATGCTCGCCGCGTTGGCTGGCGCCGCGCCGCGTGACGAGGATGAGCCTTGAGCTTCGCGGGCAGCGTCGCAGCGGCAGGGTTTCGGGCATCTGCTTCAGGAGATTGTCGTTGGGCGAGGGGACCCGGTCGGTGAGAGTCCTGGTTGTCGGCGCGACGGGTGGGCTCGGGCGAGACGTGGTGGCCGAGTCGCTTGCGCGTGGTCATCAGACGGCCGCGCTGGCGCGTGACCCGTCGCGAGCCATGTTTCCGCAAGCGGTGCAGGTTGTGCAGGGTGATGTTCTAGATCGCGCCTCGATGACGGTGGCGGTCGCCGGGCACGATGCGGTGATCTGCGCGTTGGGGACTCCGAGCCCGCGGCGGGTGAGCACGTTGCTGGGCCGTGGCAGCGAGAACCTCGTCGAGGCGATGACCGAGGCAGGCGTGCGCCGGTTGGCGTGCGTCACCCTGCTGGGCCTGGGCTCGAGCCGCGCGAACTGCTCGCTGTTTTACCGCGAGGTGATCCTTCGAGTCCTGGCGCCGATGGTCCCCGACAAGGAGGCGCAGGAGCGGGCCGTGCGCGGCAGCGGCCTGGATTGGGTGCTGATCCGTCCGCCGCGGTTCGTGAGCGGCAGGCCGCGGGGGGCGCTGAAGGTGATCGCGGAGGGGGAGCGTGGGCGTCTGGGGCGCGTCGTGCGGGCTGATCTCGCACGGTTCCTGATGGACTGCACCGGTGAGGACAGGTTCGTCCGCGAGGCGCTGGCGGTCGGCTCGTGAGGCGCGAGTCGAGCCCGAGCGGCTGACCGCGATGGACGTGCGTTCGTTCATCGCAGTGCTCTTGGCCGGGGTGCTGACCGGCAGCGAGCTGACGTCCTGGGGGATCGTGCACCCGACGCTGTGGAAGCTCGACCATGCTGAGCAGGTCCGCGCGGAGAAGCTGATGTACCGCCGCTTTGCCAGCATTGACCCGTTCGTAATGACGGCGACGATCGTGGCGTGCTTTGTCGCCGCCACCGGCCTACACAGCAGCTGGTCGGCACTCGCCATCGCGGCCGGCGTCTGCTACGCGGTGATGCTCGCGATCACCCTGGTCGGGAACATGCCGATCAACCTGCGCGTGTTCCGGTGGGACGAGCAGCATGGCGACCCGGTCGAATGGCGGGCGCTTCGTCGCCGCTGGGACCACCTGCACAGCGCGCGGGTGCTGCTCGACATGGCCGGCTTTGTCCTGATCATCCTCGCCGTCCTACACGTCTAAGCGAAGGAGCCCGTATGTCAAGTCCTCAGATCTCCGGTCGCACAGCCTACAGCCGGGCGCTGATCGCATTTGACCCGGACGAGATCGTCGCCTCCATGAGCGAGGACGTCAGGATCCTGGTCGCGGTCCACGACCAGCCGCTTCAGGGTAAGGACACCGCGGCGTTTCTGTTCGGGGTGCTGACCCAGGAGCTGACGCCGTTTGCGCTGGTGGGGGAGATCGTGGAGGGCGACCAGAGCGTCGTTCTATTTGAGACCACCCTTCGCGGACAGCGCGCGGACGGACTCAACGTCGTCACCGCCGGGCCCGACGCCCTGGTCTCAGAGCTGACGGTGTTCTTTCGTCCGCTGGCTGCGCTGCAGCTGATCGCCGACGTCATCGGCGGCCACATGGCGCAGCGCTTCGGTCCTCCCGAGGGGCTCCGGTGAGGATCGAGCGGATCCTGGTCCTGGGCGCGACCGGGCTGATCGGCATGCCCGTCGCGCGTCAGCTGCTCGCCGACGGCCATCACGTCCGCGTACTGGTCCGCGACATCGACCGAGCCCAAGCGCAGCTCGGACCAGAGCTCGAGTACGTCCCAGGCTCGGTCACCGACAGCGCTGCGGTAAACCGCGCGGTCAAAAGCGTCAACGCGGTCCACGTCAGCCTCGGGGTCGAAGACTCGGCCTCTTTCGACACCGTCGAGCACCGCGGGACCGCGACCGTTGCCGCCGCGGCCGCTCGCCACGGCCTGGAGCGGATCAGCTACCTCACCGGAAGCCTCGTCCGAGAGGAGTACGGGCCCAAGATCCCCGAGCATCGCGCCAAGCTCGCCGCCGAACGGGCGATCCAAGCTTCTGGCGTCCCCTACACCTTCTTTCGCCCCACCTACTTCGTCAATACGATGCCCCGCCACATCCAGGGACGGCTGCTCGTCGCACTCGGCCGCCAGCGCCGTCCGTTGCACCCGGTGTGCGCAGAGGACTTCGCGACTCAGATCGCCCACGCCTTCGCGACGCCCGCGGTCGCCAACAGCGACTTCTACATCCACGGCCCCGAGCAGCTCACCCTCCACCAGGCACTCGCGACCTACCGCCGCATCGTCGCGCGCGACAAGCGACTGGTCACGATCCCGCTGCCGGTCATGGCCGCGATCGACCGTCTCTTCATGGGCCGAAAGCTCGAGCCGAACCTCCAGATCATGCGCCTCCTCGCCCGGATCGGCGAATCCGGCGACCCGAGCGCCGCTAACTACTTCCCCCGGAAAAACGCTCCTTGGGGATCGCCAAACGGAGCGGTCACCCTCGAAACCTCACCAATCACAGTCGGACCGGTATGCAGCAAATCGGGCTCAGGGCGGTAACTCCGACTTTGTCCGGGGGAAGTAACTAACGACCTGCTCGGCGCACCAACGACAACGGTGCAAGCGTGGTGCCACACGCAAGCCGCGACCCATCCAAAAGACAGCGCCCGTCCACCAACTGGGTAGAGCACCCCTGACGAGCACGACCTGAGCCGACCGTCCCATCACGATCAGTCAGCCCCGCCTCAGGCCACCGACAGACAGCGGTCACCGCGAGAGCCATCACGCGTGCCCGCGACGAGAGCAAAGCAGGACGCGACCCGTCGTCGCGCCCTGCCCCGCAACTCGCCACCTGCGAGGCTCGCCGCATCGTCGGCGTCGGATGCGATCGCTGATCGGGCTGACGTCCCTGCTTTTCCGCGTCCGCGGGTACGCGCAACCGGTCGGCGCGGGACCGATCCGCGGCCCCGCTTTGATTCCGCGAGAGGTGTGTCGGCCGCGAACACACGCGCCCTCTTTGTCGCCAGGAGCGCGGCCCGCCGCGACGTCGGCCCGCTCGTCGTCGTGGCCGACGACGCCGAAGACCTGCAAGTTCGCGAGAGCAGGGCGGCGTCAGCCTCAGATCGGCCTCGTTGCGCGCCCTGCTTCGCCAGCTCAGCAGGGAAGAGAGCCACGCGCCCTCCTTCGCGCGGAAAGCAGGCCCTCTCGGGTCGGTGCGCCCCGTACCTGCGTTGCGCTCAAGCCAGGGGCGGACTCGGGTTCGCGATTTGCAGCATCGACGAGGCTCAGCAAGCACTCGTAGTCCGTGCCGAGGCCTGGCTGCCGATCAGCCACCGAGCGGGTCCGACACGGTGGCTGCGTCCCGCAACGCCGGCGTCAGCCGATCGATCGACACGACCAGCACGCCGTGCTCCACCCGCTGGACACCATGCGCGCGAACCAGGCATACCACCGGCACCGCGCCGCGCCGACACCACCGTCGCCGCCGACGAGACGGCCACGCCGCCTGCTCGCGCACCCGACCGAGGTGGCGATCGTCGTACGCCCGCGTCTTGGTCTCGACCACGAAGGTGACGCCGGTCGGCGCGATCGCCAGCGAGTCGATGTCCCCACGCCCGCGCCACGGTAGGGAGTGCCGCAGCCGCCACCCCTCCCCCTGAAGCCGCGCAAGCGCGTTCCGGACCTCGTCCTCCGAGCGAGCACCAACGCGGCTGCGCTCGGCGAGCGACAGCAGTGCCGAGCGTAGAGCCCAAGCCCGACGGCGAGGACGAGAATGGCACCGGCTGCGGATACCGCCCCAGCGTCCGCGACGGCCAACGCCAGCAGCACGCTCGCGCCGCTCCCCATCGCTGCCATAGCGGTCCCTGACAGCCGGCGGTACTGCTGGCGGCGCGCGTACTTCAACCCGTGCCGTGCCTCATCGCGGCTCGCTGACGATCGACCATCCGGCGATGTTCCCACCGACCCAGGACGCCTCTCGATGAGGCTGCCGCGGGCGTCCTGCTGGCGGCTATTTGATTAACGCCGTGAGCCGAGGCGCGGAGCTAATCCCAGAGGAACCGTCCCTCGTCAGCAAGCTAGCCACCTTTCGATCCTGCCTATTCCGCGAGCTTTTCGGCATCCAGGCCCCCGATGCAGTATTGCTCCACACACGCGAGGTCGCTGACGCGGCGGATTCCGACGGAGCTCGGCGACCGCAGGATGATCACCCGGTAGCGAGTTCTCCGCGCCGACGGCGCGGCGAGTTCCGCCCCGGGGCATCTCTTATTCATCTCTTGCCGGTCCGCGCAAAACGAGGAATTTGCGGACACGAGCGAACACATCGAGAGATGGCCGCCCCAACGCAAGTGCTGCGAGACCAGGCCAATTTGCAGGCACTTACCGAAAGCCCTCTGACGGACTCGAACCGTCGACCCCTTCCTTACCATTGCCGGACAGGGGGTACGGGAGGGTACGGGAGGGCACGCCCACGAGCCTGAAATCCCTGCTCAGAGCGCATATCGTGCGCCTAGGGATGACCTGGGCAGACATGCGCAGTCACGCAGCACGTACCCGTCTGGTACCTGCTGGCGCTGCTCGATCGTCAGCTGTTGTGCGTTGGCGCCGAGGCGCGCGCGGAAGCTCTCGAGCGTTTCGGTGAGCTTGAGGTAGCTCTCGGCGTCGTGCAGTTCGGCATCGAGCGCGTCAAGCTCGGCCTGCAGGGTCGCTTCTCGCTTGCGCAGCCCGGGGGAGCGGGCGCGCAGCTCGTCGAGCGAGATCAGCTCTTCCTGGTATGACTCGATCAGGCGCTCGACGGCACGGCGTGCGCGCACCAGGTCGCGCTCCAATCCCTCGCGGCGGTGGCTGGCGGGGTGCTCCACGCGCAGGCTCTCAAGAACAGGCGCTGGATCTCTGCCTGGATCAGCGCGGGATCTTCGAGCAGCCGGAGCACCTCGCTCCAGACGAGCTCGTCCAGCTCCTCCAGGCGTGCCGGCCGATTGCCGCACACCTGCCCGTGCAGGCGACGCGAGCCGTCGGTCCCCGAGCAGCGGTAGTAGTGGTAGACGCGACCCTGGCGGGTCGTGGTCTGGCTGCGGTAGTAGGCGTAGCCGCAGCCCGCGCACACGAGGACCCCCTGCAACAGCGACGGCCGGCGGGTGTTGCGCGGCGAGAGCCGCTTGCCTTCCGTCAGCCGCTTCTGGGCGAGCGCGAAGGTCTCCTCGTCGATCAGCGCCGGCACCGGAATGTGAATCCACTGCTCCGATCCCACCCGCTCGCACGCCTGCCCGCCGTGACGCTCGCCGCGCTGACGCGTGGTACGCGTCAAGCGCGCGCGCTTCTCGGTCATGCGCGTCTTGCCGTACGCGGCCCGTCCGGCGTAGGCCGGGTTGCGCAGCATTCCCCAGATCGTCGACTGGCTCCAGCCGCCGGCAGCGGTCCTGGTCGCCACCCCGCGCCCGCTCAACGCGCGCACGATCGCGTCGACCGACTCGCCCTCTCGCGCGTAGCGATCGAAGATCTCGCGCACGATCCGCGCCTGGGCCTCGTCGATCTCCAGGAACGCGTCGGCGTGCTCTGACTTGCGGATGTACCGGTAGCCGTACGGGCCGCGCGACAGTACCGCGACTGCGCCAGCCCGCGCGCGGTGCAGCGTGCCGCGCCTGGTCCGCTCGGCGATCTGCGCGCGCTCGTACTCGCTGATCATCCCCTGGAACTGGCGCAGCAGTTCGTCCTCCGGCGAGCCGAAGCGCTCCGGCTCCTTGGCGAAGATCACCTCCACCCCGACCCGAGCCAGCTCCTCCAACAACAGCACCTGATAGGCATAGCGGCGCGCGAGGCGATCGGGCGCATCGCACAGCAGCACCTCGAACGCCCCCTCCGCCGCACGATCGCGCAGCCGCTCCAACGCCGGCCGGATCAACGTCGCACCCGAGAACCCGTCATCCTCGAACACCAGATCATCCGCCACCAGCAGCCCACGCCCGGCGGCCAGCTCACGCAGCGCGGCAAGCTGACTCCCGATCGTCTCGGCCTGACGCTGACGCTCGCAGGACACCCGCGCGTAGATCGCCGCCACCCGCGTCCGCTGCCCGTTCTCGCTGCCCATCGCTCAACTCCCTTCCAGATCGCTCATCAACACCCGCACGACGCCGCCCACCGGTACGACGGTCCGCAGGGCCGAGCGCGAAGCGCTTGACGGCAAGCCGACATCCGCTAACACGCCCGGGGGTTGACACAGGACGTCTCATACCGAACCACCGGCCGCTACACGCTCACCACGACCCTCCGGACAACCGCTCGGCGGTATGAGGCTCGCTCGTTAAACTTTCGACTCGGTGCGTCATCGGCGCTAACAGCCCCGCCACACGAGAGCTCGCTTCGCCTTGGTCGCCAAGCCACGCACCGGCACGAGCCTGCTTGAGCGGCGCGGGCCGAAAGCGAGACGCGACGAGATGTCAGTAGCGGAACTCGAGGAGCTTGAAGAGGTTGGGGGGTCTGATCGCTCGCGGCCGGCGGGTCCGGTGTGCTCACATACACGGAGATCGCGACCGCCACGGGCGAGCTCACCCTCGAGGAAACCGACGTCGAGGACTTGCACGGCCTGTTCGATCCCCGCCTTGGTGCGGATCTTCGCGAACCGCTCGTTGCCGTGGTTGGAGATCGGGGCTCGCCCCCATTCCGGTGGGATGGCTGGTCCGGGATCGTGATGCGAGAACCAATCAGGAGGTCTTCAATGCTCACCGGCTATATCCATCCCCACGACGCGGCGGCAGACGAACCGCGTTGCCAGGAGTCTGTCGATCACGAGCTTCGCGTGCTGGTCGTCGATGACCACCCCGCGGTCCGCGCCGGGCTGCTCCAGTTGCTGGAGGAGCAGCCGGATCTGACTGTCGTCGATGCGGTCGGGTCTGCCGAGGCGGCGATGTCGATGGCCGAGCGCGAGCCGATCGATGTGGCGGTCGTCGACTATCAGCTGGGATCGCGCAGCGGTCTGTGGCTGAGCCGGATGCTGAAGCGTCTGGACCCAGCGCCGCGCGTGGTGGTCTATTCGGCTTACTGTGACGGTCCGCTCGCGGCGGCGTGCGTGGTCGCCGAGGCTGACGGGCTGGTCAGCAAGGGCGGGGTCGGGGCTGAGCTGTGCGATGAGGTCCGTGCTGTCGCGCGGGGCCGGTCGTCGCTGCCGCCGGTTCCGCCCGCACTGGCCGGCGCGATGCGGCGGCGTCTTGATTCGGAGGACCAGGCGATCTTCGGGATGCTGCTGGCCGGGATCGACCGGGTCGACATCGCGGCGACGCTCAGGATCTCGCAGGCGGGTCTGGACGGTCGGATGTGGGCGATGCTTCACAAGCTCGAGGGGCTGGGTTCCGGGCATGTGGCTGAGGGTCCGTTCGGGGGTCCTTCGATCGGGAGGCTGGGGCGGCGTTCGCCCGGGTGCTGAGTTGTTGGTTCACTGGATCTGACGTTCTATGAACGGCGACACTCCAGTGCCCGACGGTCCTCGTCGGCAGTATCTGCCGCTGCTGTATCGGGTCGCAGGCCTGAATGCCGTACTGCTGATGGTGGCGGTCGGCGCGACGATCGTGGTTCTCGCGCCGAGCCGCGTGTCGTCGTTCAGTCTCGATGAGGAGGGAGTGCTGCTGGTCGCTGTGCTGCTGCTGGCCGTGGCCCTCAACGTGTACCTCGTGCGCCGGATCGTCGCTCCGGTGCAGACGCTGACGGCACTGGCCCGACGGGTCGATCTGACCGGGGAGGGGGAGCGAATGCCTGTGTCAGCGTCGGCGTCGGAGGCGGGCGAACTGGCGGTGACGTTCAACGAGATGCTGGCGCGGCTGGAGGCCGAGCGACGCGACGCGACAGGACGGATCCTGGCAGGCCAGGAGGCAGAGCGCCTGCGAATCGCGCAAGAGCTGCACGACCAGGTCGGACAGGAGCTGACGGCCGTGCTGCTCGGGCTCGCGCGGATCGAGGCGCGCGTTGCGCCGGAGTTGCAGGGCGAAGTGGCCGAGGTCCAGGAAGCGGTTCGCGTCAGCCTTGAGGAGGTGCGGCAGATCGCGATCGAGCTGCGGCCTGAGGCGCTGGATGAGCTCGGGTTGGAGAGCGCGCTGGCGGTGCTGTGCGAGCGGTTCGCCGAGCGCACCGGGCTGCGCATCACGCAGCGCGTGGCTGAGCTCCCAGCGCTCTCGCCTGAGGTCGAGCTCGTTGTCTACCGCGTCGCGCAGGAAGCTCTGACGAACGTCGCCAGGCACTCGGGAGCCGCCGTGGCTGACCTGGAGCTCGAGCACGCCGGCGATCTTCTGACTCTGACCGTGAGCGATCACGGACGCGGGCTACCGGCCGGCCACATCGCGGGAACCGGGATGCGCGGGATGCGTGAACGAGCGACGCTGATCGGCGCGACCCTGACGATCGAGCCGGCATCCCCCGTCGGCGGATGCCGCGTCCGGCTCGCGGTGCCGCTGGAGCACCAGCGATGACGCCGCTGAAAGCGCGGGTGCTGCTCGCCGATGACCACGCGCTGGTGCGGCGCGGGCTGCGGCTGGTGCTCGACGCGGAGCCGGACCTCGAGGTCGTGGCGGAAGCCGGGGATGGTGCTGAGGCGATCGAGCGAGGGCTGGCGCCCGAGGTTGATCTCGCGGTACTCGACATCTCGATGCCGCGAATGACCGGCCTGCAGGCGGCACGCGAGCTTCACCGTCGTCGTCCGAAGCTGCGGATCCTGATGCTCTCGATGCATCAGAGCGAGCGCTACCTGTTTGAGGCACTGAAGGCCGGCACCGCAGGGTACGTCCTGAAGTCGGTCGCCGATCGCGACCTGGTCGAGGCGTGCCGCGCCGCGATGAGGGGAGAAAGATTTCTCTACCCCGGCGCGATGACACCCCCGATCCGCGACCTACTCAAAGACGCGCGTGACGCTCTGCACTCGATGCGTGAGGACCCGCTCACCCCGCGGGAGACCGAGATCGTCAAGCTGATCGCCGAGAGCTACAGCACCAAGCAGATCGCCGAGACGCTCGTGATCAGCGAGAAGACGGTCGACCGGCACCGGACGAACATCCTCGAGAAGCTCGGGATGCACGACCGGGTCGAACTCGTTCGCTACGCGATCCGCCGCGGGCTCATCGAGCCCTGAGTCGGCGATGAGCTTCCGCCGCGCGGCCACTTGGTCGCTGATCTAAGTGGTCGCTTTCGAAAGTTCGTTGACGAATTCGAGTCACGAATCTTCCGCCCGTAAAGACGAAATGAGCTCGTGAAGACGCCAGGCACTTACGACAACGACCACCAAGTGGTACCGGCGCTGCTGTTCGGGTCCTGCTCGGGCTGCTGGCGGGCTAGAGCCTCGGGACGCAGTTCCTCGCCCTCTACGTCGTGGAAAAGAGCCTGTCGGTCGACAACCTGTTCGTGTTCGTGATCATCATCAGCACGTTCGCGGTCCCGGCCGAGGCCCAGACACGCGCGTTGACGCTCGGGATCGCGCTGGCGCTGGCGCTGCGCGGGATCTTCATCGCCGCCGGTGGGCGCTGCTGGCAGTGTTGCTGCGGTCGTCCGCCTACACGGGCTGAGTGCGCGCGCGGCGCTGAAGGCGGCAGCGGGTTCGGCGCCGGCGCGACCATCACCGCTCACCTCCTCGCAGCTCGAGGGCGGCGGTTTCCAAGTGGCGGCCGGTCTGCCCGTACTCCGATCACACCCTGCGTCGGCGGCGTCTCAGACCGAGCGTCACGATCACCCCCTTGGTGTCGAAGCTGAGATCGATCACGGACGCCCGCGGCTGGATCGGGGACGCTTCGATAAGTCTTCCGCCTGGCCTGGACTCGGTTCGATAGCGTCTTGGTGAGCGAGGGGGAATCGCGGTACAACTCTTTCCGATGACCTAGTGTCCTGCGCCTTAAGTTCATAGCTTAAGTGCGGTATGCTGCGGCTGGGTCGCCGCATGGAACGAGAACCCCAAGCCGTTCATCTGGGTCAAGACCGCCGAACAGATCCTTGAGTCACTCTCACGACTTCTCAAACGAATTAACGGCGGGGAACACTAGGCGAGGGAGGTTGGAAGCCGTGTCTACTACGTCCGTATTACCGGTCCCTTGGCTTTCGGCCGATGTCGAACCTGGCCTGATCGAGCTGGCTGAGAAGCGGATGCTTGCTCCTGCCCGCCACCGCGGCTACGAGTTGCGGCTTGTCGGCGCTACCGTCCTCCCGGAGCGGCAGATCATCGCTCGCTCACCATCGGGGGCTTGGCTGTTCGTCGATCACATCGAGGACCCGACAGTCGCGGAGTACGGCGGCAAGATCCCGATCCCCGAGGCCGAGCACGCCAAGTTAACTGAGCTCGCCCGGGCTCATGTCAGCCCGGATTTGGTTTGGTTGGGTCACCAGCTGCCGGATACCTGGCGCGAGGGTGATGCGATTCCGCAACTGGTGCCCGCGTCGGCACATCTGCGCGAGAAGGATGAGCGGCTGATCCGCCGTCTGGACGCCGCGACCAAGCTGTTCCTGAAGGGAGCCGGGGCCGCGGTGACGGCGGCGGTCGCTCCGCTCGCGCTCGTGGGAGCCGCCACCGGGCTCGACCCGATCATTCTGGGTGGGGTCAGGCACCCCGAATGGCCGATCGTCGAGTGGTGCCTGCTTGCACAGTGGCAGTGGAAATAGGAGGAACGAAGCGATGACCTCAACCGACCCGGTCCCCCGATCACGGGGCGGCGGTTCCGCCCTCGAGTCTCTGCTCAGCCGCAGCGTCATTCACGAGAAGGCGGGGGCCGTCATACCCCGCGATCTCTTGCGCTTCGGGCTCTATGGATCGATCGTATGCATCGCGACCGGGCTGTTGGCGCTGCTCTTCCCGACCGCCGACTCCATCCGCCACGGCGACTTCTTCCTGATCCTCGCCACTCCAGCCGCCGACCTGCAGTCGGTGATGCACGCCGCCGCCATCCCCCTGATTGTGTGCGGCGTTGCCCTCCTCGCGCTGGACCCCTACCTCATGCAGGGCCGGCGCTCCGAGCACTGGCGCTCAGCAGTCGTGGCGCAGGCGGCCACTGGCGCCGTCGGTGGCGCCGTCGGGACCGTGTTCCTCGCGCTCGTGATCATCAACTTGGTGCTATGGATCGTCATCGCAGCGTTCTGCCTGACGATGCTCTGCGGCCTGATCGCCAGCCGGGCCGGCGGCGGATAAGGCGCCGCGTGACCGCCGGATTCAGTGAATCTTTCCGGCGAACATCCTCGCAATACCAACGGCCGGGCACCGGATGCCGCCGAGTCGCTCGGCGGCACCCCGCTAGACGCCGTGGTCTCGCGAGCCGAGCCGGCAGGCCGGCCTCGGGACCTTCGTCTAGCGCCCAGCGCAAGCCGTCGGAGTTGAGCTGGCGGACGGAGCGATGTCGCGGCAAGGTCCTGTTCGGAGCCACGAGCGCGATCGCAGCGATCTGGGAGGCTGTTGAGCCCAGATGTGAGGTGCCCCGAATTGCGTGGTAGCACTTGGTGATGTCATCAAAGGGCGAACGGCTCGCGCGAGATCGGCAGATCCTGATCGCCCGCGTGGAGGGCGAGACGGCCGCCTTGATTGCTGAACGGTGGGGCCTCGCCCCACCCCGGCCTGCGTGCGGCAGATTTTGGCCGTGGGCGCCGCGGAAATTCCGGCCGATGGTCTGGACCCAGTCCAGGTGGCACACGAGCGGCGTTCTCAATTCGAGGAGATCCTGGAAAAGGCGCTCGCGCTCGCCGACGAGATCCCCGCTAGCAACGCGTCGTGTGGCCGCAGCGGACGTCGCGCCTCGGCGACGGCGGGGACGATCTTCCACGCGACGCGGACACCGCTACGGTCTGGTTCGCGGACCTAGAATATCCGGGATCTGTTGGCGGCTCGGTCATGTTGGTGAGGAGACGGCGAGCAAGCTGGTGTACCTCAGCGCCACGAGCCGGCTGCTTGCGCGGATCGTGTCGGTTGTGCTGAAGGGCCGAGCGCGGCCGGCAAATCCGCCACGGTCGACCGGGTATTGCGGTTCTTTCCAGACGAGGCGATCGTGTCGCTGAGCGGGATGTCTGAACGGTTCCTGGTCTATGACGATAGGCCGATCAAGCACCGGATGCTGATCTTGCATGAGGCGGCCGGGATGAGCGGCGAGTACGCCACCTGTCTGATCCACTGACCATTGCGAGGAGCGCCCGGCGCCGACCGGCTCCCGTCAACGGATGCGCGTGCCTACACATTCCCCAATCCTGTGCCAGACGCGATCGCCGCGGCGGTCATCGAGTCCGCTCCGTCAATGCGACCGGGCGGCCCGGCGTCGCGCACGCGTCCGACTTGAGCGAGAGCGCTCTATGAGGGCGAAGCGGCTGAAGACATCGCCGTGATCGTTCAGAACGCGCTAGACGGTCACAACACGCGACGGGGCCTGCGGCGGAACTGCTCGCCCCGGGTGTCCCGGGACGGAGGTATGGATGCCTGCTCGCCGCGCAGTGCGTCCGCGCCCGCCGTTGCCCACAGGTCTCGCGCGATGTCCCAGAGCTCCTCGGCTCGCGCGGCGGGAGCCCGATGCCGAGCCACTGCGACCGCAAGATGCCACCGCTGGAGGTCCGCCTGATTCTCGATCTCGGAGGGAACGGCCGGCTTCAGCTGACGCCGCCCGGGATCCGCCAGGATCACCGCGTCGCGCTCCTCCTCCTCACGTGCAGCGATGCTGAGGTACGAGACGATCGCCTCGCCAACATCGACAGGCAGCGGCAGCTCGTCCTGGCGGCTGCCCTTCCCGCGCACGATCACGATCGCTGACTCTCGACTCAAGGAGGGGGACGCCGTGGCGCTGACCCAGCCGCAGCTGCTCGCCGCCGTCGCCGACCGCGCGGAGTTCGCCAAGGCTGACACCAAGCGCGTCCTCGACGCGCTCGAAGCCGTCGTCCTCGACGAGCTCGGCAACGCGCAGAAGGTCCGGATCGGCGGGCTCGTGCAGCTCACCGTGCGCGTCAAGCCCGCGCAGAAGAAGCGCCAAGGCCGCAACCCCGCGACCGGCGAGGAGATCACGATCGCGGCCAAACCCGCCAGCGTCGACGTGCGCGCCCGTCCGCTCGCGCGGGCGAAGAGCGCGCTGCCGTCCGTGCAGAAAGCCCGCCGCCGGCTCGCCGCTTGACCGGACCGATCCAGGGCAAATCTCGTCGGGCTCGAACGTCGGGCTGACGCCATGCGGCGGGTTGATGTTGATCGGAACGGCGCGATAAGGGAAGGACGGGAAGCGCCGGGCTCCGGGGTGGTTCTGCCGTTTGGCCCTTTGCATGAGGAGGTAGGCGCAGGCCCCTCCGAATGTCGATGGTGGCGGGGCGGGGTGTCGCGGTGGTTTGATCAGCACGCCTGCTGACATCAGTCCGAGCGCCCGCGAAGCTCTCGCATCCCACGTCCTCCAGGGAGGCGGGGTGCGGTCGCGAAGTTCGCCTGGCTGCGGGCGGTCGTCGGCGCGGTTGGGTCGCCCGGATTCGTTTCTCTCCTCTCGCCGGGCGGCCCGTCGCGATGGTCGTGCGCGGTGGGCGGTCGGGTGGCGAGGCGGCGGTCCGCAATTGTCGGTGTGGGTCCGGATTCTCGTACGTGCGTTGTCGAATGCCTTAAAGGGAGGCCAGATGCCGAGGATCATCGTCCAAGCCAGCGAGTCCGGCGGCGACGCCGTCCGCGTCACGCTCAGCGAGCGGGTCGTCGCATCCCATCTACAAGACGGGCACTATGCGGAGCAGCTGCTCGAACGGCTCGTCTGGGCCGCGATCGACGCCAATCACGGCGCGGATGGCGCATCGACCGCCCGTCACGGGCGGCAGGGGAGAACATCGACGCCGTAGTCGCAGTGGCGATGGCACTCGACCGCGTCGAACACTAGCCGCAAGGCCTCGAAGTCGTCGGCTGGATGTGATGCTGACGCCTGCCTGACCTGCACGCTGAGCCCCGGCTCCTACTGCCCCGACCACGCCCGAGGAGGCTCCACCCGAGCGTGGCGGAAGCTGCGCAAGCGCATCCTCGAACGCGACCGGCACCGCTGCCGACTATGCGGCAGGCCCGCCAGCGAGGTGGACCACATCATCCCCGTCGCCGACGGCGGCTCGGATGAGCCGAGCAACTGCCGAGCGGTCTGCCACGGCTGCGACCAGCGCCGACACAGCTGATCTCAAGACCACCGAGCCCCGCTCCGTCCAGGGAGCGGGGCTCGCTACCCCGTCGATGATGCCTAGAGGCGCCGGGCCGTCGTGGACCGGCGTCTCACTGGAACTGCACCAGGGTCAGCACGGCCGAGGACGGCTGCCCTGCCCCACCACTCACGGTCACGTTCACGCGCAGGTGATGCGCGCGGTTCAGCATCGACTGCCCGGTCGCGTTGAGCGACACGTGCACCACGCCACCGTCGTTGGCACCGACGAAGAACACCGGGCGCTCGCCGAGCGTGACGCCGCCACGCGACACCACCAGGCTCCCCTGGCACAGCGTCTGGCCGATGCAGCCGACGAGCACGCCACCGACTCCGGACGGTGACACGAAGCCGGTGCGCCCGAACAGGCGCAGCTCGGAGGCCCCGGGCGGAGGCGTCGCGGTCTTGAAACTCGCGTCCGCGCCCAGCACGGTCCCGGCAGAGCTCACCGCGTCGAGCCGGTAGTGGTAGATCTGGTTCGAGGCCAGGCCGCTCAGCACGGCGCTCACCGACTTTGGGCTCGTACCCACCCGGCATCACGGCAGCGGTCTGGTAGCCGTAGGCCGAGGTCGGGCCGAACTCGAAGTAGTACTTCGTCGCCAGCCCCGAAGGATTGACCAAGCCTGACACGGTCGCCCCGCCGGTGGTCACCGTTCCGGCCGTTCCGGTCTTGACGACCGGCTTCACCGGCGGCGGCGGCGGCGGTGCCGTGCCCGCGGTCGTGAACGTCTGATCGACTCCGGTGGCCGTACCGCCGGCACTGATCGCGATCACCCGGTAGTGGTAGGCGGTACCGGAGATGAGTCCGCCGATCGTGGCCGAGACCGGGATCGCCGTAGTGCCGGCGCCGGCCGCCCTCAGGGTCGTCTCATGCCCGTATGCGTTCGTGGTCCCGTACTGGAACGCGTAATTGGTGGCGTGCCCTTCGGGGTTGACCGTGCCCTGCACGGACGCACCGCTAGTGGTGATCGAAGTGGAGCCGCCGGTGGTGACCGACGGCGATGAGATCGTTGCCGCCGACGCGACAACCGCGACGGGTACGGCGATCAGCGCCGTCAACCCGACAAACAGAATGGCTCGCTTCATCCCTACCTCCTTCTCGCAGTCAAGGTGGATCTGAGGCGCGAATTCTGCGCCTCCAGCCTCGTTACAACACGGCTCCATCGCCATAGTTGCGCAGGCACCGATCGCTCTCGATCGTGTTCGCGCCGTCGGTTTGCGGAGCGTCCACTGTGGCCGCTCCAAAAAACCCTGTTTGGTGGCACTGGCGCCCAGGCTGGTGGACCGCGTGAGACGCCCGGTCTACGCCGGGGCTGATGCGGGGGCGGCTAGCTTTGGGAGCACGGCGGCGGATGACAAGCCGCTGTCTTGTGCGGCGTTCATAGGGATGTCCGGTCCAGCAAGCCGAACCCGTTTGTGGTTCGAACGACCCGGGTCGAGCACCAGCGCCCGGCCCGGGTCCCAGTCGCTTAGGCTGCGCGCGGACGGCCCACGTCGGGTACTGCGCGTTGTCGATGTTCACGTAGTAACCGTGCGGGCTGGCCGCGATCTGGCTGATCAGCGCGTCGCTCGCGGAGACGCACCCCTTGGTCTTGAACGTCGCGCCAGTCGACAACGGCAAGACGACAACGCCGGAGTTGCCGGCCGCGCCGACGTGAATGTGTGCGGCCGTCGGGGTGCTGACACCGCTCAGCGACGTGAAGGTCCAACAGACCTTGCCCGTCTTGGTGCTCAGGGTCACGACCGCCTTGGCCGTGCACGCGGGCGCACAGGCCGGGGTCTCGGCGGCTCCGGTCGGGGTAGCGGCGTAGGTCCGGCTCAGGGCCTTCTCAGCCTTCGGCCGCCGAAGTAGCCGCTGTCGTGCCGGTCGAAGCCGGCGTGCTGGCAGTAGCCGTAGCCGGGGTACTCGCAGTGGTGCTGC
>CAWFKF010000110.1:0-13547 GCA_963816005.1 uncultured Solirubrobacteraceae bacterium
GCATCGGCTCATCCGGCCGCCCGCGCCCGGTCCGCACGGCCGCCCGCACCCGCTCGTCCATCCATGCGCGGATGCGTCCGGATGCCGAGCGGCCGCACACGATCTCGCGCTCACGCGCGCTGAGCTGCGCGAGAACCCGCCGGTAGCTCGCCGGCGGCCAGTTGCCCGACAGGGCCTCGTAGGCTCTCCTCGGCGCGCGGATCGGCGAGCGTCTCGCCGACGGTGATGCCGTCCCGGTCATCTTCCCCCGCGGGCTCGTCGAGCGCGGCATGGTCCGGTCCAGATCCGGCTCGCGCCGATCAGCGTCATGCGCGGCACCGACGGGCCAGCAACAGCGTTGCCTGGCCGGCCGAGTTGCCCCGCCGACGACCGCGACGGGATTGCCGCCGCCGGTCTGGGCCTCGGTCTGGGTCGCCGCGTAGCGGACGCTCACGCCTTCGAAATCCTCGAGCCGGGCCAGCGGAACCTTGCGGTGACCCACGCCGCCAGCTCCCCACCCGCGAGTCCTGCGGAGAACCCGAGCTGGTTCTCGATCCGCGACGTCATCCCCGCCGGTGCTCCGGTGGCCATGCGCTCGAGCGTGACCGTGTCCAGGCCCTCGGAGGCCGCAAGTCTCGCCGATGCCGACCGGTCGCCGCGCGCCGGCCGCTGAGAGGGCCTCGATCTGGGCGTCGCTGAGCCGCGGAAAGGCGCCGTGCAGATCCGGGGTCTCCTGGGGTGAAGGATCGCTCGCGCTCATCGGCGCCACCCAATAGGCCGCGGGCGGTGGGCGTCAACTCGGGCGCGGTGCACTTGACGCGCGGGCCGGGCGTCCTAGGACCGCGCCCCCCTAACTAAACGCTTCTAGGGGTGCGTTCTGAGGGCCGGAATGCCCACTTGGATGCGTTCGTCTGCTTCTGGCGGCGCGCTGGGCGGGCCGGCGGCCAGGTAGGGATGGCGGTCAGCGCAGCGACGCGACGCGGTCGACGTCGACGATCGCGCGGCGAGTGACACGGGGGCGGCCTTGGTTGGACTCAAGGTGGTCGCGGATGTGCCTGACGTAGGCGCGCTCGTCGTCCCGGCGGTTGGCGTGCAGCTGCATGAGCATCAGCATCCGGTTGGTGCGCTCGCGGTTCTTCAGCCCGTAGGCGCGGGGGCGGATCGAGTCGCGCACCGGGTTGATGAAGGCGTCCATCGGCGAGGTGCTCAACGGCGTGTCGGCGCCTCGCGTCGAGCGCGGCCCACGCCGACCGAACTGATCCTCGACGATCCGTCCGGTGCTGTTCAGCCAGTCGCTCACGCGCGCGATGCCGGCGGCATGCGCGCGCTCGAGGAACGGCGCCCAGAACGACGGGCCAGTGAACGCGGTCTCGACCTGCGGCAGCAGCTCGTCGATCGTCTCCTTGTGCTGGGGCTGCTGGGCGCGGATGTTCTTCATCAGCCGCTCGAGCGCGTGGCGCAGATGCCACTCGCACAGGTACAACTCAGCGTGCGGGAAACGGGCGCGCACCGCGCGGGTGAGGCCGCTGTCGTTGTCGCACACCACGCGCTCGGGCGCACCCTCGAGACGGTGAAGGAACGCCTCCCAGTCGGCCTGGGACTTGGACGGGAACGCCTCCATTCGCCAGATCTTCGCCCGGCCGTTCTCGTAGCCCATCGCGCAGAAAACGCGAAACACGATCCGCGGTGGGCCGCCGTCCGCGAAACGCACGCTGAACGGCAGGTCGTCGAGTAACAGCGACCCGCTCGCCGGCCACTCGCGCGGCCGGTAGGGCTCGAACACGACCGGCGCGAACACCTCCACCCAGTCCATCACCAGCGACCCATGGCGCGTGAAGCGCACCTCACCGCAGGCGGGATCGGTGCGCATCCGCCGGGCGCGCTCGCGCGCCACCAGCGCCGCCTGGCAGTAGGTCGAGCCGGACCCGACCATCTTCAACGCCTCGGCGATGCCAAGCGCAACGAACTGGTAGCGCCGCGCCGCGTGCGGACCCTCGTGAGAGCCGACGTCGCGCTCGCAAGACTCGCAGGCGTCCGTCCAGGACTCCTCGCGCGGCAGAACCTCCGTGAACCGGTGCGGGCGATCGCCGTTGACCGGGACGCACCGATAGCGCTGCCGGCGGTGCTCCGGCGAACCGTAATGGCCGTCGAACCGCACCCGCGACCCGGCGTGCTCCGGCCTCGGACACACCGCCCTGGCATTGCTCCAGCGCTTCCCCAGCGACGACATCAGTCGCGCCAACATAGCCGCCACGCCAGACGACCAACGCATCCAAGTGAGCATCCTCACGGCCAGAACGCACCCCTAGAAGCGTTTAGGGGGGACCGCGCTAGCGTGTGGGTCCCCTCATGGCGAGCGACGGCACCATCATCACCTGCCCCAGCTGCCGCGCCAAGAACCGGGTTCGCCCGGTGGCCAGCGGGGTGCCGCGCTGCAGTGTGTGCCACACGCTGCTGCCGTGGATCGTCGAGGCGAGCGCGGACAGCTTCGATCAGGAGATCACGGCCTCGGTGCCGGTGCTCGTCGACCTGTGGGCGCCGTGGTGCGGTCCGTGCCGGATGGTGTCCCCGGTGGTCGAGCGGATGGGCCACGAGTTCGCCGGCCGGCTCAAGGTCGTGAAGCTCAACGTCGACGAGGCCCCGGCGATCTCGGCCCGCTACAACGTCCAGGGCATCCCGCTGCTGCTGTTCACCCGTGAGGGCAAGGAGATCGACCGCGTCGTCGGCGCCGTGCCGGCGCCGCAGTTGCGCGAGGTCGTCGAGCGCCACGTCGCGGCGCCCGCCGAGACGGGCAGCGGCGGCGCCGACCGCTGAGGGCGGGGCAGACCCGCTGAGGGCGGGGCAGACCCGCTGAGCGCGGGGCAGGCCGCTGAGCGACGCGCCGCTGACGGGGGACCGAGGAGTCGAACCTCGCGTTGCGGTTTTGGAGACCACCGTGTTACCGATACACCAGTCCCCCTGGACTTGGCCGCCATCGTAGCGGCGAGCCGGTCTGGAGGGAGGCGCAGCCGGTCCGCGGCGGTAGTCTTGTCCGAGGCGGGCGAACCCGGCGTTCCCGCCGCGAGGAAGGGGGGCGAGCCCGGCGGCGAGGCCGGCGAGCGCGTACGATCTCGGCGCCGATGAAGTCCCACACCGTCTACCGGACCTTCCGCACCGAGCGCCGCCGCGAGTTCGTGCGGATCACCGAGGACGTCGACGCGGCGGTGCGCGACGCGGGGATCAGCGAGGGCATGGTGCTGGTGTCGGCGATGCACATCACCGCCGGCGTCTGGATCAACGACGACGAGCCGGGGATCCAGGCCGACGCGCTGGAGTGGCTGGACAAGCTCGCGCCGCCCAGCTGGCAGCCACTCGCCAATGACGTGGCCCGCGAGCTGCTTCCCGACCCGGGCGACTACCGTCATCACCGTGGCGGCGAGGACAACGGCGACGCCCACTTCAAGAACCTGCTCGTCCACCACCAGGTCATCGTGCCGGTCACCGACGGCCGCCTCGACCTCGGGCCGTGGCAGCAGATCTTCTACTGCGAGTTCGACGGAGGCCGATCCAAGCGCCTCGTGATCAAGGTGCTGGGGGAGTAGGGGTGAGCGAGCCGGCACCCGGCGCCGAGCCGCTCGGCGCCGCGCCGTCCCGCATCTTCGGCGACGGCGCACTGGCCGGCCGGGTGGCGCTGGTGACCGGCGGCGGGACGAATCTGGGCAAGGCCGCGGCGGTCGAGCTCGCCCGCTGCGGCGCCTCGGTGCTGATCGCCGGCCGGCGCGAGGACGTGCTGGCCGCGACCGCGGCAGCGATCGACGAGCGCTGCTCGTGGGTCTCGGGCGACATCCGTGAGCGCGGGGACGCCGACCGGATCGTGCAGACGGCCCTCCAGCGCCACGGGCGCCTGGACTTCGTGCTCAACAACGCCGGCGGCCAGTACTTCGTCCCCGCCGAGCGGATCACGATCAAGGGCTGGCGGGCGGTCCAGCGATTGAACATCGGCGGCACCCTCGCGATGTGTCACGCCGCGCACGAGCTGGCGATGCGCCCGGCCGGCGCCGGAACGATCGTCAACGTCACGGTCTCGCCCCATCACGGGATGCCGGCGATGGCCCACACGGGCGCCGCGCGGGCCGCGGTCGAGGCGCTGACCCGCGAGCTGGCCGCCGACTGGGCCGCCCACGGCGTCACCGTCACCGCG
This sequence comes from uncultured Solirubrobacteraceae bacterium, assembly GCA_963816005.1. GTDB lineage: Bacteria > Actinomycetota > Thermoleophilia > Solirubrobacterales > Solirubrobacteraceae > Palsa-465. The sequence continues at coordinate 4,160 of CAWFKF010000110.1, forward strand.
GTGGCGATCGGCCGCTTTGCGACCGAGTCGCTGCGCAAGTATCCGGCCGAGCTGTGGAAAACCGGGGCTCCGTGGATGATCGGGGGTGACTCTCGATCGAGATTCCGTCCTGAGCAGGGCTTTTGGTCGTCGGAGCGGAGGGTGGAAGTCGCGTGCGCCTCTGCTGCTGGGTTGTGGACTGCTCGCTGGGCCCCGTGCCCGGCGATCGTGGGCACAGCGGATGCGTGCTCAAGCGGCCAGGGATGGCCGCGCCTGCGCGCAGGCGCATCCGGATGATCATGGCGAGACTCGCCCCATAGGGCGTCGTTGGGGGGCGTCGGGGTCGCTGCCCGCGTTGACGGGGGTCGTGGCGTGCCGGGGAGCTGCCTGCTCCATTCCCTTCTCGTTGCGCCGTTTGCCGTGCGTGCGCACCGGGTCATCCCGGGGTCGAGCGAGCGTCGTGGCGGAATACGGGTGACGCGGTTCGGAGGGCCAGAAAGAAAACGCGTGTTCGTGTGTCGTCACCCCCGATCATGCCCGGAGAGCCTGGAAAACCGCCGCCGCCACCGTTCCCCTCCAGCGCCTCGGCGGGGTCGAGGAGTACGGCTGGCTCGTGGCCCTGCTCGCCTCACCCGCCGGCCGCTCCTTCTCGGGCTCGGTGGTGACGATCGACGGTGCGGTGGACAACGGGAGCGGTCCCTGGCCGCCCCGCCACCTCGCGGGCGAGGGCGAGGTCCCGACCGAGGAGCGCCGCCCCGCCGAGCGCTGACCCCCACGGGCGCACGCGGGTACCATCCTGCCCGTAGCGCCCGCGGGCGAAGTGTTGTGGTTGCACAGGAGCCTTCCAAGCTCCGAGGGCGGGTTCGATTCCCGTCGCCCGCTCTCAGAGGTTGTCTCAAAACGCTCGTGCTTGGCCGGCGAGCGCCTGATCAAACGGGGCAAGGACGCAGAGGGCTCGCCGTAGCAGCGCTGCGGCGAACCCTCGAGGACGCAGCATCCGCGCAGATCAGCCGCCGCCAGACGAGCACGAGCGTCACGGGGGAACCTCATGGGGTCACTGATCGCCCCGCCCGAGCCGGTTATCATCGGCTGACCACGGGGAGTGGCGCAGTCTGGTAGCGCACCCGGCTGGGGGCCGGGCGGTCGCAGGTTCAAATCCTGTCTCCCCGACTAACGAAAAGCCTGCAAATCAACCACATCGTCCGTGGCACCAGACGCGCTCCTCGCCCCGATGGACGTTTATTGGACGACTAACTTTGGTCGTCCTGGGGGAATCGGCGGCGTGATCTCGCCATCGTGGTTGTCCCTGGCTGGCCGTTGGGTCGTTGGTCACGACCCAATCGATCGACGTCTGGGAGCAAAGCGCCCACGGCGCCTCGAGTTCGAGGAGCCGCTTGAACAACTCGCGAGCGACGTCGCACGAAACGGGTCGATCACCCCTTACCAGCTGGCGCGCTATCCAGCTGGCTTCCTCCGCAGGGGTTGGCTAGGCGCTACGGCGCAGCGGGGCTGGGCGCGGCACGGATCTCGATGTCGTGCCGCCCGTTTCGAGATCGTGAAGCCACGCTTCGACAGCAGACTCGCGAAAGCGCCGGTATCGGCCGAGTCGAACATGCGGAATCCGTCCGGCGCGCGCCTGAGCCCAGACCCACTCGGTCTTCATTCCGAGACGCTCGGCGAGTTCGTCAGCGGTGAGCAGGCGGTCCATGATCCGTCACCCGACGAGGTGGGTCAGCGGGCCGATGCCGGTGAGTCTGCCTGGGCCCGGGCGATGGCGCGCACAGCCATTTCGATGCCAGCCTCCGACGGCACGCGGCTCAGCTGGAGGGGACGGGTCGGATGACGGGGGTCCTTTCGGCATGTTCATGGTGACAGTCTCGGAAGTCGCGATAGGGGCTAAGTACTGCGTGGGAAGGGTGGAATCTCTCCTCGACGAAGACCGCGGGCCTGGCCTTGCGGCGGATCATGCACGCGAGGTGGGAACATCGCGGCGTGTCGCCATGCGTTCGTATCGCTGTGCGGATGCTTTGTCATCGCTTGAGGCTCCTCCCGGAACGCGCGGTAGGTGATGGCTGGTAGGGCCGTCGCGAATCGCTCGGACCCGATAACCGTCGCGACGCCGAGGGGCCAGGTCGAGGTGGTCCGCCAGCAGTGGCGCTCGCAGCGTGCCGGCAGCGGATGGCAGTGGGAGTGGCTAGCCCGCCGCCGTGGACAGAGCGACTGGCGTCAATGCGGAGAGCGCGCGAAGCGATCCGTCCGGCGACGCTGCTGCCGCCGGGGAAGCAGCCTGGATGGCTCACTTCCGCGGTCGCCGGGGCAGAACGCGAGCTGGCGCCGCAGCGAGTCGAAGCACCAGAGGCTCCGCGAGCGAGCGGGGACGCCAATTGAACTACGCCCGCCGGCACCAGTATCGCCGGCTCTCTCACGCCAGCAACGCGGCGCTGGGAAGCGCCGTCACGGTGCTGCTCGGGCTGGTTGTCGGGGGCGCGGGAGCGGGGCCGCTCGCCGGACTGCTGTTCCTCACGGCGGTCGGGGCTGGGCCTCTATGCTCGCCACTGGCTTTCGCTCGCTCTCCGGAGTCGAGTCGGCGCCCGCTCGGAGGACGAGGTGCAGCGCGCGCTAGCCGGAAGTTTTTGAGGGTCTGAGGCCCGATCCCCTGTGTTTGTGGGGGTCGGGCCTTCTTTATGCTGGTTGTGTGTAGCCAAAGTCATGACTGGTATCCGTCCGGCGGAGGGTTTATATTGTTGACATGGCGAAGCGTGGTGGTTCGGCTCACGTAGCCACAATCAGGACGAAGGGGAAGGACGGGGCGGTGTACACGTCGCAGCTCCTGCGACGTTCCTACCGCGAGGGCGGCAAGGTCCGCCACGAGAACCTCGGGAACCTCTCGCACCTACCGCCGGAGATCATCGATGTGGTCCGGGCGATGCTCGCCGGCCGCCGGCTGGTCGATCTTGACGAGGACTTCGAGATCGAGCGGTCGCTGCCGCACGGTCACGTCGCCGCGGTGCTGGGGGTGCTGCGCGGCCTGGATTTGGAGCGGCTGCTCGGCCGGGAACGCTGCCGGGAGCGTGATCTGGTCGTCGCGATGATCTGCCAGCGGCTGATCGCCCCGGGCTCGAAGCTGTCAGCGACGAGGCGCTTTGCGCAGACCACGCTCGGCGATGAGCTGTCGCTCAGCGAGGTCAAGGAGGCCGAGTTGTTGGCGGCGATGGACTGGCTGCTGGAGCGCCAGGACCGGATCGAGCGGACGCTCGCGCGCCGACACCTCCCCGGCGACGGCGACAGCAACGCGTTCGTGCTCTACGACCTGTCCTCGAGCTACATGGAAGGGCGCTGTTGCCCGCTGGCGAGATTGGGCTACTCGCGCGATGGTGTGAAGGGCAAGCTGCAGGTCAACTACGGGCTGATCTGCAGCCCGGACGGCCGCCCTGTCGGTGTGCGCGTGCACGAGGGCAACGTCACCGATCAGCAGACCGTTGCAGACACCGTGCGGATGATCCAGCAGGACTTCGGGATCGAGCAGGTCGTGTTCGTCGGCGACCGCGGGATGATCACCCAAGCCCACGCGGCCACGTTCAAGGAACAGGGAGTGGACTTCATCAGCGCGCTGAAGAGCGTGCAGATCCGCTCGCTGGTGAACTCCGGCGACCTGCAACTGTCGCTGTTTGACCAGGTCAACCTCGCGGAGATCAGCTCGCCGCTATTCCCGGGCGAGCGGCTCGTGGTGTGCCGCAACCCGGCCGTCGCCGCCGAGCGCGCCCGCAAACGCGCAGAACTGCTGGCCGCGACCGAGACGGAGCTTGAGAAAGTCAAGGCCAGCGTCCACGGCCCCCGCGGCCGCTTGCGCGGCGCTGACGCCGGTCAGATCGGGGAGCGCGCCGGCAAGACCATCAACAAGTACAAGGTCGCCAAGCACTTCACCCTGCAGATCTCCGACGGCGCGTTCGCGTATGAGCGCAAGACCGAGCAGATCAACACCGAGGCCTCCTTGGACGGCCTCTACGCGATCCGCACCACCCTCCCCGCCCAGACGCTCGGCGCGCCCGCGGCGGTCCGCGCCTACAAGCAGCTGAAGATGGCCGAGCGCGCGTTCGGAACGATGAAAGACACGATCGAGATCCGCCCGATCCACCACCACCTCGAGACCCGCGTCCGCGCGCACGTATTCCTCTGCATGCTCGCCTACTACGTCGCCTTCGAGCTCCACGCGCGCCTCCCCGAACTGCTGTTCACAGACGAAACCCCACTCGCCGCAGCCGACCCCGTCAAGCCCGCAACCCGCTCCCGATCAGCCCGAGCGAAAGCCGGCAGCACCACCACCACCAACGGGTATCCCGCGCACACCCTCACCGACCTCCTCGCCGACCTCGGCACCCTCTGCCGCAACACAATCCGCATCGGCCACGCCGAGCACACCTTCACACGCCTCACGACACCCACCCCCCTACAAGCCCGCGCCCTCCAACTACTCGACATCACACTCCACCAGTAGCCAAAACCAAACCAGCCGGCAGCACCCGAATCCCGCGCCACCACGCGGGATTCAACGTTTCAACCAAGAAAACTTCGGGCTAGCCCCCTCCAGGCGGAGGGCTGGCGGCTACGGCACTCGTTGTCGTGGCAGGGCAGCGGGGACATCGACTCGGTCGCGATCGCCCCCATCGGCGTGGTGGTCGCAATCGAGACGAAGACGAGGACCTACGACGTGCGCCACCTCGCACGTGTCCATGAGCAGGCGGTATGGCTGTCCCGCCGTCGGCGAAGGTGGTGCCGCCACGGCGTGCTGGCGGTCCTGTGCCTCGTCCGAGTTCGTGAGGTGCAGCGCGTCGAGGACGATGTCCTCGTCGTCTCAATCGATCGCCTGATGCCGGCCGTGCGAAGCGCCGCGGGGGCAGTCCGCCCGCCCTTACGCTCCGGCTGGCGACGGCCTCTTTAGCCGAAAGCGTCGAAAGCGCCGGAGCGCTTGTGGCGGCGGGCGAGGCTGCGAATTCGACGACCGAGTTCGCCGGTCGCGGGCCTCGTCGGCGGACTCGCCCTCCGCGCATAGCAGGGCGGTTGTGATTCGCGCCGAGGTGCTCGTCGGTTCACGAGAGCAGGACGCTCGCGGGTGTGATTAGCCGCTGCCTTCGCGATCACGCGTCCGGCTGTGGTGCGGGGTCAGGGGCGCCGCGCGTCGTCGGCGGCCGGATGCTCGCCGGGCAGCTGGGCGGGCGTGGCGGCCCAGCTGGCGAGGAGATGTTGAGGGCCTCCTCGGAGCGGCTGTCGGGTTCGGCGGTGAAGATCGCCAGCCGTAGTTCCGTGTCCGCGGCGAGCTGCATGACCTCGTAGTTGAGCTCCAGGTCGCCGACCACGGGGTGATGCAGTCGCTTGGTGCCGGTCTGGTGATAACGGACGTTGTGCGCCGCCCACCAAGCGCGAAACGCGTCGCTGCGGGTCGACAGCTCGCCGACGAGATCTGAGAGCGCTCGGTCGTAGGGGTTGCGGCCGGCCATCGAGCGCAGGGCCGCCACGAGGTCCTTGGCCGCCTCCTCCCAATCGACGAAGAACGCCTGAGCGGCGGGGTCGAGAAGAGTGAAGCGTGCGCTGTTGGGCGGCTGCTCGCGGCTCTCGAACAGCGGCGAGTACAGCGCGCGACCCAGCTGATTGGCGGCCAAGTAGTCACCGTCGCCGGTGCGTCGATGCTGTCGAGGATGCGCTGCACGACCGGCCGGACGCGCTGCTGGACCGGGCGGCGTCGGCGCCGCGGGGCGATAGGGCTGGCAGCGCGGGCGAGGTCGAACAGATGGGCACGCTCGGCGTCCTCGAGCCGCAGCGCGTCGGCGAGCGCGTCAAGGACAGCGTCGGAGGCGCCGGTGGCGTTGCCGCGCTCCAGGCGCTTGTAGTACTCGACGCTCACGCCGGCCAGCGCGGCGACCTCCTCGCGCCGCAGCCCCGGGCACGCGGCGCTGGCCATAGCTCGGCAGGTCGGCCTGAGCGGGCGTGACCTTGGCCCGCCGGGATGTCAGGAACTGCGAGAGCTCGCTTGTCGCGTCCACCGTTGGCACTGTACGCCGGGCAGGCCCGCTCAGGGGTGCCCTCTCAGTACCCCTCTGACAGGGCCTCTCAGATCTCGCCGATCGATGCAACAGTCAAGCCACCTCCCACGACGACAAAGGACACCACCGTGAGCACTGAGAACACCATCGGCCGCGTCGCGGTCATCACCGGCGCCTCGTCGGGCATCGGCGAGGCGACCGCCCGCGCACTGGCGGCCGACGGCCACCGCGTCGCGCTGCTGGCCCGGCGCCTGGATCGCATCCGGGCGCTGGCTGACGAGCTCGGCGATGGCGCCGTCGCGATCGAGGCCGACGTCACCGACCGCGACTCAATCGTGGCCGCCTCCCAGTGCGTCCAGGACGACCTCGGCGGCGCCGACATCCTGGTCAACAACGCCGGTGTGATCGGTCGCCGCATCGTCGTCGGTGCCGAGGTGAGAGAGCGCGTTGTCGATGTCGCGGACTGCTTCCAAGAGCAAGGCGGCCATCTCCGCGATTACCTGGTCCGGTGGGGAGGCCATCGCCTCGGATTCGGCGACCAGGTCCCGCGCATAGCCGAGGATCCGATCGACGCCGCGAGAGAGCGCGAACAGGTCCTCGGGCTCAAGCGGAGTGACGAACGCGGCGCGCAGCGCGCCCAGGAGGGCCCGCTTGGCGTCGTCGGCGCGGTGCTCGGATTCGCGTACCGCCTTGGTGGCCGCCGTGTCGCCGGCGGCCCATCTGTGAAACGCATCGAGGCCCTCGAGGGTTACGGCGGCCTGCTGGCGCAGTAGGCCGAGCACATCGGGGGTCTCGGGCAGAAACCAGCGCCCGCGGCTCATGTCAGCCATCCCCAGAGCTCGTAGGCGAGGACCGCGAGCACTGCAGTGACGGGAAGCGTGATCAGCCACGCGAAGCCCGTCTGGCGGACCACCTCCCAGTGAACGTGGCGCCACCGCCACCGGCCGCCTCCCACGCCCACGATCGACGACGTCACCACCTGCGATGTGGACGTCGGCGCCCCCACCAGCGAAGCCGCGAAGATGACCGCCGCAGACGCGCTGGTGGACGCCAAGCCCTCGATCCGCTGGAAGCGGTAAATGCCGCGGCCCACGGTGCGGATGATCCGCCATCCGCCCAGCGCAGTGCCCGCGGTCAGCGCCCCCGCGCAGACAAACGTGACCCAACTGGGAGCCGCGAGGCTGCTGATCCGCCCGTTGGCGAGCAGCACCGCCGCGATCACCCCGACCGCCTTCTGGGCGTCGTTGGCACCATGGCTGAAAGCCAGCGCCGCCGCGGTCGTCCATTGACCGCCGCGGACGGGTGTTGACCATCGCCGCGTGGCCCGCCGCGCCAGCCGCCTCACAACCCGGATCGTTAGCAATGCGGCAAGCGCGCCCAGCGACGGCGAGATCACCAACGAGATCACGGTTCCGACCACGCCCACCGGATGCCCGCCGCCCACCCCGCCCCAGTTGACTGCGTCGACGCCCCCCTCCGCCAGCGCCGCGCCGACGAGACCACCGACGAGCGCCTGCGCTGAGCTTGAAGGCAGCCCACGGATCCAGGTTGCGAGATTCCATGTCACGGCCGCGGCAAGCCCCGAGCCGATCACCTGATCGGCCGCTGCGGGCTGCACGCTGACCAGCCCGCCGATCGTGTTCGCCACCGCGGCACCGAGGAGCAGCGGCCCGAGCAGATTGAAGCCCGCCGCGAGCACGATCGCCTGGAGAGGAGTCGCCGCGCGGGTCGCAACCAATGCCGCGATCGAATTGGCCGCGTCGTGAAAACCGTTTGGGTGCAGGTCGTTTGTAGTGGGTAGATAGTCCTGATTTGTCGGGCGAATGGCGCGTCGGTCGGCGCTTTCTGGCCGGGTTATGCCCGTGGTTTCGGGAGGACTCCCGGTGAGCTGCGGCGAAAGTCAGGGGTGTTGTGTCTTTTCGGACCGCGATACGGAGGTGGTCGCGTGGCTCCTGATCTGCTGGACTTGTTCGTCGGCGCCCGGCAAGCTAACGGCTGTGTGAGCGAGCCGTCGTTGCCGTTGGTGGATGGTGATCGGCAGCCCGCGGGTGGCGAGGACCCGCGCGCGGCGGGGTCGGATGCGCGCCCGGTCGCGGGGTTTGAGCGCTCGCAGGCTCTGTTTGCGAGGTTGCTCGAGTGGGCGGCGGGCGAGGAGGCGTTGGGGCTTGAGCATTCAGGGCTCGAGGCGCGGCTGGTCAAGGACGGTCGTGAGTTAGCCCGCCAGGTGTTGCAGGACCAGCTCGATCTGCGCGCTGTGCTCGAGCCGCGCGTCGGTGGGGTGATCGGCGCTGAGGGCACGCCGCGGCGTAGTGTCGAGCGTGGGCACGAGCGCGATCTGCACACCGTGCTTGGCGAGGTGCAGGTCACGCGGCTGGCCTACCGGGCGGTGGGCAGCGAGAACTTGTATCCCGCTGACGCGCAACTGAACCTTCCCGCCTCGCGCCACTCGCATGGGATCCGCAGGCTGGCCGCGCTGGAAGCGCCGCGCGGCAGCTTTGAGGACGCGCAGGCCGCGATCGTGCGTCAGAGCGGCCAGCAGATCGGCACCCGTCAGCTCAGAGAGCTGACGCTCTCAGCCGCCCAAGACGTTGCTGCGTTCTACGCGCAGCGAGAGCGCACAGCGCCAGAGGAAAAGGATCTGCTGGTGCTCTCGTGCGATGCCAAGGGGGTGGTGATGCGCCCCGAGGCGCTGCGTGAGCCGACTCGCACCCAGGCGCACAGCGCCTCGGGCAAGCTCAAGACGCGCCTGTCCAAGGGCGAGAAGTCCAATCGCAAGCGGATGGCGGAGATCGTCACCGTGTACGAACTCACCCCCGAGCCGCGCACCGCGGCCGCCATCCTGCCCGACCCCGACAACCCTCCACCTTCAGCCACCCCACGACCGAAGGCGAAGAACAAGTGGCTGGCCGCCACTGTCACCGACGACGCCAGAGCGGTCATCGCTGGGATGCTCAACGAGGCCGACCGCCGCGATCCCGACCACAAGCGTCGGTGGGTGGCGCTGGTGGACGGGAACAATCACCAGATCGACCGGATCAAGACCGAAGCCCGCAAACGCAAGGTCAAGGTCCCGATCGTCGTTGACTTCATCCACGTCCTTGAGTACCTATGGTCAGGCTGCTGGTGCTTCTTCCAGGAGGGTGACCCGGCCGCCGAACGGTGGGTGCACGAGAAGGCGCGCGCCGTGCTGGAGGGCAAGGCGGGGATCGTCGCCGCCGCGATCCGCCGCAAAGCGACCCGCCTCGCGCTCGAGCCCAACAAGCGCCAAGCCGCCGACCGCTGCGCCGACTACCTCCTCGCGAAACGACCCTACCTCGACTACCCCACCGCCCTTCAGAACGGCTGGCCGATCGCGACGGGCGTGATCGAGG
>CAWFKF010000111.1:0-54304 GCA_963816005.1 uncultured Solirubrobacteraceae bacterium
TCGCAGCCGAGCAGCGCAACGGCCAGCGCCTCGGTTCCCTTCGCCCGGTGGATCGTCGAGACGGTGATCCGCCGGTCGCTGGCGGCGTCGAGCTCCTGGGCGTGCAGGCCGGCGGCCTGCTCGAGGAAGCCGGTGGAGCGTCGCGTGCTCGTCGTGCTCGTCGTGGGCCTGGGCGGCGCGGCACAGCGAGCGGAGGTCCTCGAGCACCCGCTCGGCGTCGCGGCGACGATCGGGGTCGGGGTGTGGTCGCGCTGGTGCTGGTAGTGGCGGACCAGCCCGCCGGGCAGCGTCACGGTCGCGATCACGACGTGGCCGATCGAGCGGCCGGCGGCGAGCTCGGCACGGATGTGGTCGAGTCCGGCGCCGAACTCGACGAGGCGCATGCGGGCGGCCTGGGCGCGGATGCCGTCGAGCTCGCCCGCGCTGGCGCTGGCGGCGATCAGGTCGCCGCGGTGGTGCTCGCGCGCCCAGGCGACGAGCTTGGTGACGGTGGCGGTGCCGATCCCGCGCCGGGGTGAGCCGATCGCGCGGCGGTACGCCTGCGCGTCGAGCGGGTTCTGGATCAGCGTCAGGTAGGCGAGCGCGTCGCGGACCTCGGTGCGCTCGTACAGGCCGAGCGAGCCGAGCACGCGGTGCGGGATGCCGGCGTGCGCGAGCGCGCGCTGCAGCGGCTCGGTCGCATACCCGGTCCGTGCGAGCGCGAGGATCTCGCCCGGCGGGGTGCCGCCGGCGAGCGCGTCGGCGATCTGTCCGGTGACCCAGTTCGCCTCGGCGAACTCGTTGGCGAACGCGCGGACGCGCACGCGGCCGCCGGGGCCGCGCATCGCGATCAGCGCCTTCGGCGCCCGGCGGTCGTTGTGGGCAACGCAGCGGACGGCGGCCTCGAGGATCTCCGCGCGTGAGCGGAAGTTCCGGCCGAGCACGATCTCGGTGCGCGCCGGATGACGGTGGTGGAAGTCGAGGATGTGGCGGGGGTCGGCGTGGCGCCAGGTGTGGATCACCTGGTCGTCATCGCCGCACACGCACAGGTTTCCGTCCGGGCCGGCGAGCAGGTCTACCAAGATCGCCTGGGCGTGGCTGGTGTCCTGGAACTCGTCGGCCACGATCCATCGCCACCGCGCTCGCAGCCACGCGAGCCGGTGCGGGTGCTCTGAGAGCAGCCTCACGGCGAACGCGAGCAGGTCGTCGAAATCCATCGCGTTGCAGCGCCGCAGCTCGCGCTCGCTCTCGCGCCACACCGCCGCGATCAGCGGCGCCCCGGGATGCTGGGCGGAGCGCTCGTAGCTCTCCGGCGTGATCAGCGCGTTCTTGGCGCGGGAGATCTCGGCCAGCACCTCGGCGCTGGCTGGCTGCCCGTAGTCGGCGAGCGCCCGCTGGATCTCGCCGCGCTCGGCGTCGGAGAGCAGCCAGTCGATCACGCGGCGCATGTCCGCCTGGTCGTAGATCGTGTAGCGCTCGGTGCGACCGAACACGCTCGCGTGCTCGCGCAACAGCCGCGCGCACACCGAGTGAAACGTCGCCGCGGTCACGCCGCGGGCGACGCTCTCGCCGAGCAGGTCGGCGAGCCGCAGCCGCAGCTCTGCGGCGGCGCGGACGCTGAACGTGACCGCGAGGATCTCCCACGGCTGCGCCCGCCCGCTGGCGAGCAGGTAGGCGGCGCGGTGCGTCAGCGTGCGGGTCTTGCCCGCGCCCGGCCCGGCGAGCAGCAGCACCGGGCCTGAGCCGAACGTGACGGCTTGCGCCTGCTCGGGGGTGAGTCCCGCGAGCAGGCGCTCGGGCCCGGGCGGCGCGTGATCGCGCACGCCCGGGTTGGGGTTCGTCATGAATCACCTCCGTCGGTGATGGGATGGACGTCGAGGCGGTGCGATCGGCGGAGCCGACCGCGCCCGTGCCGCCGTCAGATCGCGGCTGGCTTCACCGGCTCGCGGCTACTCCGTACGGCGGAGCCGCTCGGGCTCGTCGAGCTCGGGCAGCGGCTCGATCGTGATCGTTCGCTGGCCGCCGGCGATCGGGCAGCGCCAGCTGACCTCGCCGTCCTGTGGGTCGCCGCCGCGGCCGAGCAGCAGCCGCACGAGCGCGAGCGCCTCGGCGCGGGGTTGCGGCGGGCTCTGGTACTCGAGTCCGTCGTGTCCGACCAGCACCGAGGTGATCGTCTCCCGGACCCGGACCACGACCGGCTCGTCGATGCGGGGTTGCGCGCTCATCCGACTGACCGCAGGGCCTCGACCGCCGCCGCCCGCTCGCCGTTCATTGCGCGTCCTCCTTGACCCACCTGCCGTGATCGTGGCCGCGGCGCGCCTCGTCGGTGACCTCGGCGAGCTCGACGTCGCACAGCGCGAGCCCCTCGGCCGCCTTGAACAGGGCGTATGAGAGCTTCTCGCTGGCGTAGGTCGGCTCGGGCCCGTTCAGCTGCACCCGCTGCGCCATGTCGGCGATCGCGTCGGCGGCGCCCATCAGCTCCTCCCCGACGTCGGACGGTGGTCGCAGGCGCGTGACGCGCCCGTTGCGTCTGCTCATGGTTCTCGCTCCTTCACCGGTCGTGTGGTTGGTCATGTCAGCTCGCCGTAGATGTCGAGCACGTACGCGCGGGCGCGCCGGAACGCGTCGTCGCTGAGCCGGCCGCGGCCCCACGGCCCGCCGAGCACCAGCGACGCGAGGTCGTAGATCGAGCCGGCCGCCCCGCACGCCTGGCAGCACCACAGCTCCGGGCGCGGCCCGCGGACCGAGCACGACGGGTTGCGGTCCGGGTGCGCAGGGTTGGGGCAGTGCACGAACCCGGCGCGGTCCGGCTCGAGTCCGGCGATCTGGACCATGTACTCGACCGCCGGGATCCGCCGGTACGGGTCCTCGTCCTCGCGCTCGACGATCGGCTTGCGCGCGTACTGCCGGGAGTCCGGGTCGGGCAGGTCCCCGACCAGCGCCTCGACCGGGTAGGGCTCGAGCGCGAAGTCCGCCTCGATGATCCGCGCCCACTCCCCGCGCTTGTGGTTCGGGCTGCCACAGAGGCGCATCACGCGGTCTCGGTTGGCGCATTGGCGGTCGGCGACGTTCGGGGTGCCGTCGGGGTCTGAGCCGAGCGCGTGGATCAGCCGCAGGTTCGCCCGCTCGATCAGCTCGACCACCTCGCCGGTGCGCTCGTCGAGGCGTTCGGCGGGCAGCGGCTCTGCCAGCTTCCAGTAGCAGTGCACGCCACCGGAGCCCGCCGACTCGCACAGCAGCTGACACGGCCGCTCGGCCAGGAAGTCCCACAGCGCGGGGAGCCGGTCGGGCTTGTCGACGTCCAGCCACAAGAAGCGCGTGTGCGCGACCGCGTCCTTGTTGCCGTGCGGCCCGGTGCGCGGCGCGACGCCGACGAACGCCTCCTCGCGCGGCCCGCCGTCGAACCGCTCGAACGCGTACTCGCCTGAGACGATCCGCTCGGCATGCTCGAGCAGCCGCTACGAGCCACCGGCCGTCCGTGCCGCCGGCGCCGCCGGGCAGGTAGTGGCGGGCGTCGGTCCGCCGGTTGATCTTGACCTTGCCGCCGGGCGGCCGGGTACCCGGCGTCAGCTCCACGAGCCCTTCGGACTGCGCGTGCAGCATCCCGAGCTGCAACGCCCGGTGCCGCCACGCCGGCAGCTCGCCGCAGAACACGCGCCCGTCGGCGAGCCGCACCCGGCAGCGCAGCGCCTCCTGTGGGCGTGCGCTCTGGCCTGGACGGGCGGGGCGCCGGTCGGCCACTCAGCGTCTCCCGGCCGCGCCAACGGCACACGCCTCGCTGTCGCCGCGGCCCACGGTTGTGAGGTAGTCGCGTGCGATCGCGTCGGCCTGCGGGCGCCCGTCGCCGACTCCGGTGAGCGTCTCGATCACGCGCTCCTGCTCGCCGGCGAGGTCGACCACCTGCCAGCCGCCGGCGGTGTTGCGCACCTGCAGGGTGTGCCAGACGCCGTCGGCGTCGCGGTAGCGGGCGGCTGTCGTGCTGACCATGACAGTTCTCCCTTCGCTTGGTAGGTACCGGGTCAAGACCTCGAGGCCTCGCCCGGCTGTGCGCCGGATCCGCGGTTACTCGCCCCGCCGCGGCGGCGGACCCGGGTGGTGGTGGCGGTCGAAGTCGGCGAGCTGCTCGAGGCTCGCGGCGGCGCCGATCAGCTGCTCGATCTGCGCCTGCCAGCGGCGGTCCAGCCGGCCGCCGGGGCTGGTGTAGAGCGCGGTCATGCACGCCAGCGCGGCGGCCGCCTCCTCGAGCGCGTCGGCGCTCTGCGCGGCGAGCCGGTCGGTCGGCGAGGCCCCGAGCGCCTCGATCGCCTCACCGACCCGGTGCAGCGCGAGCTCCCGGTACAGGTCTCCGATCCGCTCGGCGCTCACCTCGACGCCCCTTCGGCCAGGTGCGGTCCCCATCGATCAGCCGGTAGCCGATCGACCATACGTTGATCACCAGCCGCCGCCCGGGCCCGGCCGCGGCGAGCTTCTGCCTGAGCCTTACCGCATGCGAGTCGACGGTGCGCGAACGCGAGGCGGACTCGTAGTGCCACACGTCGCGCAGCAGCTCCTGCTTGGTGAACACGCGGGTCGGCTCGGAGGCGAGGCAGCGGAGCAGCTCGAACTCCTTCGCGGCGAGCTTGACCGGCCGCCCGGCCACGGCCGCTTCGCGGGCGCGGTGGTCGATGCTCAGCGCCCCGATCCGGGTGACCGGCGCGGGGTGCGGCTCATAGGCGCGGCGCAGCAGCGCGCGGATCCGCCCGCGCAGCTCCGGGTAGGAGAACGGCTTTGCGACGACGTCGTCGCCGCCGCGGTCGAACACCCGCACGCGCGCGAGCTCGTCGGTGCGCGCGGTCAGCACGATCAACGGCGTGTTGGGGTCGATCTCGCCGGCCAGTCCCTCGCCGCCGCGGACCGCGTCCAGCAGGCCGAGCGTCTCGCCGTTGATGTCGGCCAGCACCAGCTGCGGGTGGTGGCTTGAGAGCAGGTGCAGCGCATGCCGGCGGCTGTTGGCGAGCAGGATCTCGTAGCCGTCGCAGGTCAGCTGGTCGGCGAGGAAGGCACGGGTGGCCTCGTGCTCCTCGACGATCAGGATCAAGTGTGAGTTCATGGAGGTCTCCTTCGGTGACCGAGGGTGGATTGGTTGGGGCGGCGCCGGTCTGACGCCACCCCTGGCCGGGAGGGCATGGCCCTTCGCCGGCGACTTGCGGATCGGCCCGCGCCAAAGGCGGGCGATCCGCTCGGGTGCTCGCGAATCGCGCCGAGCGCTAACCCGTCAACTGCCGAGAGGCGAGCTCAGCGCCCGGGGCTGTGCGCCTGGGTCAGAGCTCCCAGCCGAACGTGTCGGTGCGCGTGTACGATCGCCCGCTCCCCGACAACGACGAGGAGTCAAACGTGATCGACCGCCTGCGTGAACAGCTCCAGGAACGCCTCGACCAGCTCCTCGGCGAGGCCGACCGGCTGCGCAAGGCGCTCGCCGCGCTCGACCCGCGCCCGCAAGCCGCCGGCGCGCAAGCCAGCCGCGCGCAAGCACCGCCGCGGCGACCGAGACCAAGCCGGTCGCCTCCACGACGAAGCGCAGCAGCCGGCCCGGCGGACGAGCCGGCCCGCGAGCTGGCTCCCCTCGCCGGACGGCGCCCGGCGCGACCAAGGCCTCCGTGCTCGCGGCGCTCGCCGGCGGCGAGGCGATGACCGCCGGCGAGGTTGCCGGCCAAGGCCGGCCTCGCCCGCGCCGACCGTGTCGACGACGCTGTCGAAGCTCGCGAAGAGCGGCGAGGTGGAGAAGGCCGAGCGCGGCTACCGGCTGCCGTCCGTCGCCGCGACACCGCCTTCCTCGCCGGCCGCGTAGCGCACCGGTACGTCGTCCTGTTCACGCCTCGCGGGCGGCGCTACCGTGGCCGGGTAGTTCCGCTCGGCTTCAGGTTCGACGTCGACGCCGTCGTGATTGGTGGCGTCGCCCACCGGAGCACTGTCGCCAGGTCGCGGACGACGCAGCGATCGACGCGGTCCGCATCCTCGCCGGCGGGGTGCATCGCGCCGAGTGCTGCCCGCGCGGAGTGCCCAAGCTGCTGGCCGCCGTTCGAGACGTTGCTGACCCATCGGCCCGAGCGTTCGCTCGCCGCGCTGCTCTGGTCACTGACGCGGCCGTGCAGTCGCTTGTGCGCCCGCTCGGCCACGCTGCGGATCCCTCCGAGCGATGGCGCTCCCCGAGCGGCCGCCCGGACCCCCTCTCGCGCCCGGCGACTAACCCGATGGACTCGCGGTACCCGGCCATGCGTCTTCTTCAGCCGCTCGTTCGGCGCCGGCGGCTCGTCCAGCTGCGCGACGAGTGCGTCGTACTCCTCGGCGCTCACTTCCATCACAGCGCTGGGATGCGGCGCATCGAGCGGCCGCGACGGAGACGAGCAGCTCTCGCCCCGCCGCACGCCTGCCTTCACCTCTGCAAGTTCGCGCCGCAGCCGCTCAACCTCCGCGGTCACGTCCGCGAGCTTGCGGCTGACCTCGTTCAGGTCCGTCTCGATCTGTTTCGCTGTGGTCGCCACAATCGTCATGGTAAGACTCTCCTGGTCGGGTTCTCCGTGATCCGCCTTCGCTGCCCGCGTCCGTCTTGCGGAACGCCCGGATCCCGCTGATTCGCGCAGCGCTCCGACCAGCCCCACATGCCCGACCGCGTGCGCGACCTGCGCCCTGAAGCCCGGCTCCAGGTACGGGAGCAGGTCGAGCTCACCGGCGTCGTAGGCAGCATGGCAGCGACGGCAGAGCGGAACGACGTCGAGCGCGTCGCCGCATCCGAGCGCCCGCGGAACAACGTGCGCTGCATCCACGCGATGCTCGGAGCCGCAGACGATGCAGGGTCGGCCCGCGACCGCCGCGCGCTGCGCGTCGGTGGCGGCCATCGACGTGGTCCGCTTGAGCGGCATCGTCCGCACCAGCGGCGTTCGGGCACGCAGCGGGGCGGGCCGGCGAAGCGGGGTTCGCTTCATGACACCTCCTCTCGAGGGGTTGGTCGACCGAACCGTCGTCGAGGCGCGCGGGGCGCATCGGCCCGCGGCCGTCGACGGCGGTTCCGTCCGCAGCTCGCCGCGCGCCCTCAGCGCCAGAAGGCGCGCCGGCGATCCGATCGCGTTTGCGCGATCGGGCGGGCGCGTTGGGCGCTTCTGAGCGCGGTGCGCGGCAGCCGTGCGATCACCGCGTACGCCACGCACGCCGCCAGCGCGAGCTCCGGGTCGCGCCGGGCCCGGCGGGGAGACGTCCGCGCGGCGTCGCGGCTGATCGCCCACATGGCTCGGCGGGCGGCGGCGCCGACCTCGGCGATCCGCCCGGTCGCGATCGCCGTCTCGAGCTGCTCGCGCTCCGCGCTCCACGGCGCGGCCTCCGGGTGCTCGAGCGCCGCGAACGCGTCGGTGACCGACGCCGGCTCCCCGGCCCGCGCGATCCGCCCGCGGGCCTCACCGCGCGCCTCCTCGAGCATCTGGCGGCGACGCTCCCGGAACGCGGCAAGGTCACGCTCGCGGCGCGACCCGCGCGGCGCCCGCTCCCCGCCGCCAGCCGGCGGGACCGCGGCCGTCCGTGCAAGCTCCGGCTCCGACGTATCAGGCAGACGGGTGCTTGCGGCCGGCGGAGTTGCCGGCGGCGCGATCCGCTCGTGGCGGTCCAGCGCGTCGATCACGATCCGGTCGACCGCCGACCGCAGCTCCCGTTCGGCGCGCACCTGTGTCGCCGAGGGCGCTGACGGTACGTCCGCGGTCTGCGAGTGCTTGCGCTCGCGCGCCTGCCGGCGCTCTAGCTTGCGCTCGATCCGCGCGTTGCGCCGCTCGCGCACCAGCTCGCGTCGCTCTGAGTCGAACTTCAGCATCGAACCCATCAGGGCCTCCTTTGTCCGGCGGGTCTCGCTGCGCTCGCCCGCCGTCTTCTCGTGCGATGTCGTGGTCCTCGCCCCCGGGGGGCCGGGACGCGCGAGCCCAGGCCTTCGGCCCGCGCGCCCCAGCACATCCCGCAGAGCGGCTAGCTCGCCGGCCGCCTCAGCTCAGCGTCCGGCTCCCTCGCCGGCGGCCGCTCGACCACCGGCGCCGCCGCCCATCGCCGGCCTAGCCGCCGGCAGCGCCGCGCGCCGATCAGCTCGCGGGCGGGGGAGAGCAGCAGCCGTGCGGCCACCGCGACCGCGAGCACGGCCGCGGCCAGCTCGATCAGCACGTGCGCGTAGGCGACCGCGATCAGCAGCGTCGCCGCCCACCCGACCGGGTTGTGGCCGCGCATCACAGCAGCCCCGCCCGCTCGAGCTCGGAGCGGATCTCCAACCGTTCGTGCTCGGCGACCTGCTCGGCGATCAGCGCCTGCGCCCACGCCGGCAGCCGGCACTCGCGCACGCACGCCGTCTGGCGCTCGATCCGCGCCCGCTGCCTCGCGGTCAGCTCACGCACGGCGTGCGCCGGCGAATCTGGCGCCGGCCATACGCGCTCGCGGTCGAGCAGCGACACGGGAAGCCCGTCGACACGGGCGATCAACTGGGGGACCATTTGGTACCCTCCTTCATGGATGTGAGGCCCCGTCGCGGTAGCGGCGGGGCTTTGCTTTTGCCGCGGGACCGTCGCGG
This sequence comes from uncultured Solirubrobacteraceae bacterium, assembly GCA_963816005.1. Taxonomy (GTDB): domain Bacteria; phylum Actinomycetota; class Thermoleophilia; order Solirubrobacterales; family Solirubrobacteraceae; genus Palsa-465. Next base: position 8,552 of record CAWFKF010000111.1, read on the forward strand.
CGCGGCGCTCCTCAACGACGAGCGGCCCGCGACCCCAGGAGCGAGGGGATCAGCGGGCCTCTTCGGGAAGATTTCTGAACGGCGGTCGCCGGTGGCGCTATGCCGGGGTCGTCGCCGACTCAATCGGCGGCACCTCCGGGTCGGAGTCTGCGGTCAGCGGCCGCGTTGGTGCTCGGTAGCCACGCGACCCAGTTCGGGACGTACGCTCCGAGGATGACCGCCGATCAGCTGCTCGCTCACCTCCGGGACACCGCCGCGCCCGTCGAGCAGGCCCATGGGCCGGCCGCCCCGGGCGTCTACGGATGGTTCCTGGACGACCCCAAGGCGATCCCATCCCTGCCCAACCAGGGCACCGACCCGGTCTACGTCGGCATCTCGGCCGATCTCGCCCGTCGCGGCGACGAGGATCACTTCCGCAGCGGCGGCAGCGGCTTCTCCACGCTCCGGCGATCGCTCGGCGCGCTACTCAAGGACGAGCTCAAGCTCACCGCGCAGCCGCGGAGCCCGGGCCTGAGCGAGCAGAACTTCCGCTGCTACCGCTTCGACGACCCCGGCGAGCAACGTCTCACCGACTGGATGCGCCGGCATCTCCGGGTCGCAGTCGCACCACACCCGGCTCCGGAGCAGGTGGAGGCGGAGCTGATCGCGCTCGCGCAGCCGCCGCTCAACCTGACCGGGTGGCCCAACCCCCACGCAAAGGAGCTCAAGGCGCTTCGCAAGCTCTGCGCCGACTAGGCCCGCCGAACGCGCAGCAAGGCGTAGGACGGGGGCCGGCAGACGTGAATCAAGGTCGAGCGGAGTTGCCACGTCCCATCGTCAGACCCCCTGCTGCTTGCTTCAAACCGCAGTCGAACGATCGAAGGATTACCAGCGTCAGCCGAGATTCAGCGCGTACAACACCGGCCCGTCAAAGTGGGGTTCTCGGGTGCTGAGGGCGCCTTTCGCGCTCTGAAAAGAGCGCTACGGCTATGTCTGACGTCTCGGCCCCGTCTTGAGCGGGGAGGTCGCTGCACAACAGCGAGCCATCAATCGAGGTCCCGAACCCTACCACCTCCATCCGGCGGCGCAACCCCAAACCCGCCTATCCACGGGCGATCCGGGCGGGCGCACGCGATCAACGCGGACACGGTGGCCTGGTACCAACCAGCCGCGGGTACGCACGCGGCCTCCCGGCCGGGCTCCGCGTTGGCAGCCGCGCGGAAGTCACGCGGCAGCCGTCCTCCACGCTAGACGGCCGACCTCACCTGCTGCGGTTCGGACCACCTACCCAAGTCTCCGTCCCAACCCGACCTGTAGTTTGGACTATGTCGGGCAAATTCCCTGCAAATCGGCCAGATGGGTGGCTGGTCGGGTGGTAGGCCGGCGCCGACCTAATCCAAAGTAGCCGCGTCCGCTCGCAACTCTAGAGAAGGTCTGCAAATCTCAAGGTTTTCAAAGCTGATTGGCGATGAGCTAATCCAAAGTGGCGAGCACCTAATCCAAAGCAGAGGCAACCTCGCGCAAACGCTCCAGACGGCGATCCAGTACGACTGGTAGCCACAGCCGCTCGGGAGCGGCCCGCAGCAATCCGAATCCCGATCCTGCTGCGATGCGTGCCGCTCCGTAGTGGCACAGGATTGCCTCCTCGCTCGGTGGTGCGACGACACCGCCATCGAACCCGAGATGACCAATGGCAAGGCTGCCTTGCACCGGTGCGGCCCGCGCCGTCAGACTGTTTGACGCACGCCGCGACTTGGGGTCGGGGTTCGAGTCGCGGGCGCGACACAGCGGGATGGCCGATGTGATCTTCTGCTCCCAACGACGCTTGTTGAGATAGCCTTGGACGCGCCGGCGCCAGCCCCGCGGTCGGCCAGCTGGCGCGAGTGCGCGGCCGGATCTGGGTCGTGGGCGTTGCGGCGCGTGACTCGCAGGCGTCGCTCGACGGTCGCCCGGTGCAGCATCTTGTCTCGCTCATCTCGGTCGAGGACGACGTGACCGGCGAGGAGCTGGAGGTGGTGTGGGAGATCGAGCCCGGGACATCGGTGATCGAGCGCGGTGATCGCCGCGGACCGCGTGGACGATCCAGCCGAGCTGGACGCGGTCCTCGACGCCGTGCGCTGGGGGGGTGACGAGCGCCGATCAGCGCGCGTTGCAGGCGCCGTTCCGGAGCGGCATCACGATCGAGGACTATCAGCTGGAGCCGTTGGTGCGGGCGCTGCGGATGCCGCGGACGACGCTGCTGATCGCCGATGACGTCGGGCTCGGGAAGACGATCGAGGCGGGGCTGGTGGTACAGGAGCCGCTGTGGCGTCACCGGGCCAGGACCGCGATCGCGGTGTGCCCGGCGTCGTTGCAGCTGCAGTGGCGGGATGAGATGCGCGAGAAGTTCGGGCTTGAGTTCCGGATCGTCGACCGTGAGCTGCTCGGGCAGCTGCGCCGCGCGCGCGCAGGTCGGCGCGAACCCGTTCGCACATTTCCCGCGGTTGATCGTGTCGATCGATTGGCTGAAGGGGGAGCTGGGGATGCGGCTGCTGCGGGAGGTGCTGCCGCCGCACCCGGAGATCCCGCGCCGCTATGACGTGCTGGTCGTCGACGAGGTGCACCGGCGTAGTACGCCGACCGATGCCTCCGGCGACGTGTCGCGTGTCGACGTCGCGCGACTCACGTGTGCACCCCGGGCAGCGAGAGCTGCTCGCGCGGCGGGCGCGACTCCTCCTCGGCGAGCTCGGCACCGGCGGCGCGCCGACCCGTCTTGCGCCAGTGCCCCATGATCTCCCGGGCGGTGGCGTGCCGCCACCCGGCCGCAGGGCACAGCGGCCGGAAGTTGACCTGTCCGTGTGTGATCTCCAGGACCTCGCTATACACGCTCCGGCCCTTGATCCGAGCGAGCACGAGATCGCCCACGGCAATCCGCTGGAGCTTCACCGCAGCCACTCCGCTCGCTCGCGTTCAGCTTCCTTTTGCGTGGAGCCCGAGGGCTCAGTGGAGCCGCGGCGGGCGCCGAGGGTGTGGCGCGAGGATGCCTGCCGGCAGCGCTTTGAGCAGAACCGGGCCTCCGCTCGCAGGCCGGCGGGCATCCTCGCGCCGCACCAGCTGCACGTCTGGAGCGGCGGGGAGGGAGGCTTGGGAGGCTGACCCTTCAGCCGCCCGCGCGAGGCGGCTTGCCGGCACCGCTTGGAGCAGTAGCGCGCCTCCGGCCGCAGTCCCTCGGGGATCGGGCCGCCGCAGTGCTCGCACACGCGTGAGACCTCGCCAACGTCGCGGGCGGGCAGCGCGGACTGTCGGTCCGCCGGGGCGGCCGATCCCGGCGACGTGTCACGCAGCGTGGTGGGTGCTGTGGGCATGACGGTCAAGCGAGAGGGCGGCCTTGGCGGGGACAGCACCTCGTCGAACTTCGGCCCGCCACGCTCGCCGGCAACAACGACCTGGCGCTCGTGCACGTCCCACATCAACAGACCGGTAATCCGGGGATGGCCGCGGAACAGCGCGTAGCGACCCCAAATCGGGGCGGCGAGCGCTTCCGGCAGCTTCCCCTCACCGCGCCCCCACCGAGCCAGCCCGCTCCTCGCCGTCCTCGAGCGTCACCGCGGCGATGCTGCCCGGGCGGCCGCCACCGCCCGAGAAGCGAACCAACGCCACCGTCGCGCCCCAGCGCTCAAGCTCCCGCCACACATCCTCGTCAGCGAACAACTCCCGGCGCCCGTAGCTCAGGCGCGCCGTGTGCGGAGCGCCAGCCTGCCTATCGGTCGGCGTCCGGCACAGCGCACGGTCTGCGCCTTGCAGGACGGGCACGAGCGATGGCGCCACCCGCGCGCGCCATGCAACACCCGCGAAGGCTTGCCGCCGTAGCGACTGCAACCCGCTCCGCGCGTGACACGACGGGCACGGCTGCTCAAGCCACAAGCGGCGGTCGCTCATCCTGGCACGGCGTCCGATAGCGCCGGCGAGCTGTGCCCGAGCCGGCACTCGCCAAGATCGACGTGCTTGCCCGCCTGGCTGCCCGCCTCATACGCGCTGCGGGCAACCGACGGCCGATAGCCCGAGCTCTCAAGCTCAGGGTGGCGCCGCTCGATCTCGCGGTCAACCGCCGTCCTGACCAACACCAGCGCGCGACCGTTCTCACCGGTAGCGGCCGTTTCGGCGCGACGCGCGTCGAGCCGCTGCCCGACTCGGCCGACCGCGCCGAGCAAGAATGAGTTGCGCCATGTGCGCCCGTGAACACGCCGCTCCCGGCGCCCAGCAGTGGCAGCTGCGGAGATCACGACCAGCTGCGCTTCGAGGTAGCGGTACAGCTCGACGATCCCCCCGACCACCCCCGCGGGCCCGTAGAAGAAGATCTTGCCCTGGCCGCGGGCATAGCCATCGGGCGCCCAAACGACTTGCCCGCCGGCGCTGCGCGCGACCGCCGCGGCGAGCATCCGCCGCCACGGATCAACCTTCCCGTCAAGGACATGCTCGTCGACCGCCAGACGCTCGCCACCCGAGGCGGCGATCGACGCCATCTCGATTCCGTAGCGCAGCATCAGCGCCTGCGCCTTCTCGGCCGCCGCCGCCGCCTCGTTCTCATTTGGCGAGTCGGCCAGCGCCAGCAGCTTGCGGATCCGCTCCTCGATCGCGCTCATCGTCCGGCACGCAGGTCGCGGTACAGCGCGAAGCTATGCAGCTGCGCGCCGCATGTGGGGCAGCTCGCGCGATGCCGCTCGCCATGGGGACGCTCGTGGCCACACACGACACAGACCGAAAGCACCCAATGGGTTCGCACCAGCCCAGCGACCGGAAGAGCGTCAGGCGGCGGGGAAGGGGAGGGCTGGTTACGGTGAGGGAGCATCGAGGGGTCCTCCTCGGCGTCTGCCCCCGGCCGGCCCCACCCGGTGCGGGGCCGCTTTACAGAAACACGCCGCTCCGGGTCTCGCGCGACACGTCGCGGTTCGGTGAGGATCTTGAGCGACACGTCGCGAGTGTTCCACCCGCCTCGGACGGACACGTGTCCGGAAACTGAGGGCTTTCCAGACGGTCGCGCCCGAAATTCCGAAGTCCCGTGCACTCAAGTGCCGTCTGGGCGCTTGGCGTCCGTAAACGTCTCCGGCAATCAACGTCCAGGCAGGTCGTGGCGTCCGCGGCTTCTGGGACGATCGCGCGCATGGCGTGGTGTCTTTCTGCCCTCGACGGCCGGCCCGGGGCCGACCGGTCCCGGGGTACCGGGTCAACCCGGAGCAGGAAGGAGGACTGTGGACTCCACAGCCCTCGTAATCACGCTGCTGATCGTGCTCCTGGTCGTGATCGACCGGGTGGTGCGGCGGTAGCACCGGCGCATCGCGCCGTAGCCCCCGGGTTGGGAGTCGGCCCCGCCGCCTGGCCCGGGGGCGCCTTAAACGAAGGGAGCGCCGCGGAAACCGCGACGCTCGCCTTTGCAGTAAGGAGTGCCGCGGAAACCACGGCCCTCGTAATCACACGACAGAGGATATCGCTGCGGTGAGCGAACACAAGACGCTGATCGGCTACGCGCGCGTCTCCACCCGCGCGCAGGACCTCGCCTTGCAGCTCGACGCGCTCAAGCGCGCCGGCTGCGAGCGCGTCTACGAGGACGTCGGCTCCGGCACAATCCGCCGGCGCCCGCAGCTGGACGCCTGCCTGGACTACCTTCGCGAGGGAGACACGCTGGTCGTGTGGCGCCTTGACCGGCTCGGCCGCAGCCTGCGGCATCTCGTCGAGCTCGTCGGCGAGCTGCAGGAGCGCGCGATCGCGTTCCGGTCGCTGACTGAGGCGATCGACACCGCGACGCCGGGCGGGCGGCTGCAGCTGCATCTGTTCGCTGCCCTGGCGGAGTTCGAGCGGGAGCTGATCCGCGAGCGCGCCACGGCGGGGCGGGAGGCCGCACGCGCCCGCGGTCGTCTGGGCGGCCGGCCGAAGGCGGTCACGCCGGAGAAGCTCGCCGCCGCCCAAGCGATGCGCGCTCAGGGCGAGCTGACGATGGCACAGATCGCACGGACCCTTGGGGTAGGGCGCTCGACGCTTTACGAGCACCTCGATCTCTCGGATGAGCGGGAGCAGATTCTGAAGGCGGCCTAGGAGCCTGGGTCAGTAACCGCTTTATGCCGGGCGGTTGAGTAGTCAACCGTTCGGCGGGAACGTCCGGTGCGTTTAAGACGATTCCTGGTGCACGCGACCAGGAGGATCGGATGGCAATGGCGGTGGCGCAGGAGCGGTTGGTGGAGGTGGAGGCCGACGAGTCGGTGGTGGCTGACCGTCGGGCGGTGGGTGAGGAGAAGACCTTTCGTCGGTATGACCCCGACCAGGTGTTGTTGATGGCGCCGGTGTTGGCGGAGTGGGTTCCGGAGGGGGATCTGGCGCATTTCGTGTCTGACTTGGTGGAGTCCGGCACGCTTGACCTTCAGGCGATCTATGACTCTTATGAGGAGGAGCGTGGCTTTCCGCCGTATGACCCGAGGTTGATGGTCAAGCTGCTGATCTACGGGTACGCGAACGCGGTGATGTCTTCGCGCAAGCTGGAGCGCGCGACGTTCAGGGATGTGGCGGTGCGGATGTTATGCGCCGACCAGCACCCTGATTACCGCTCGATCGCAAGGTTTCGCAAGCGGCATCTGGAGGCGTTGGGGGAGTTGTTCGTGCAGGCGCTGCGGTTGTGCAAGCAGGCGAAGTTGGTCGGGCTTGGGAGCTTGGCGTTGGATGGGACGAAGCTGCGCGCGAACGCTTCGCGGCATAAGGCGATGAGCTATGAGCGGATGGTCACCAAGGAGCAGCAGCTTGAGGCTGAAATCGCTGAGATCCAAGCGAACGTCGCGGCGTTGCTGTCCGAGGCCGAGCAGATCGATGCCGAAGAGGATGAGCGCTTCGGTCCCGATCGCCGCGGCGACGAGCTGCCCGAGGAGCTGACGCGTCGCGAGCAGCGGCTGGCGAAGATCCGGGAGGCCAAGGAGGCACTCGAGGCTGAGGAGCTTCAGCGTCGCGAGCAGCGTTTGGCGAAGATCCGGAAGGCGAAGGAGGCACTCGAGGCCGAGGCGCGCGAGGCGGAGACCGCGCGGCGCGCCGAGCTTGAGGCCCAAGGCAAGCAGCCGCGAGCGCCGCGTGATGGGCGCGACCCGTTCGCGCCCAAGCCCACCGCACAGCGCAACTTCACCGATCCTGAGTCGAAGATCATGAAGACCGCGGATGGGTCCTTTCACCAGTGCTACTCAGGCCAGGCGGTCGTTGACTCCGTCGCCCAGGTGATCGTCGTCGCGGAGCTGTCTGATGAGGCCGCCGATCAGTGTCAGCTTCAGCCGGCGCTCGAGCAGCTTGATCAGAACCTCGAGGCGATCGGCGCCGAGCTGCCCGACGGCGCGGTGATGACCGCGGACGGCGGCTACTTCTCCGAGGAGAACGTCACGACCTGCGAGCAGCACGGAGTTGATCCCTACATCGCGACTGGGCGGTTCAAGCACTCAGAGCCCCAGCCGCCGGCACCGCGCGGACCGATCCCCACCGACGCGACCCCCAAGCAGCGGATGGCGCGCAAGACCAGAACCAAGAAAGGCCGGGCGATCTACAGCCGGCGCAAAGCGATCGTCGAGCCGGTGTTCGGCCAGATCGGCACCGTCCAAGACGGCCGCCGAGTCCTGATACGTGGCAAACCGGCCGCCCGTGCGCAGTGGCGACTGGAGTGCGCGATCCACAACCTGCTCAAGCTGCACCGCGCAGGCGGCCTGGCGATCCTCAACACCAGCTGACAAGCCCCGGGGGCGGCTCCCCAGGGCCAGGAGCCCCCCCAACGCTCAGCCACCCCGGCGACGGACGCGCAGACCGCTGTGACCGCCGCCCGTCACCACCACCAAGAGCACCAATCTTCACTGCTCACCTGCCCCGCGAGCCGATAGCGACCACGCTCCTAGAGGAACGCGCCGACCGAGGAGCAGGTGGGCTACCTCAAGCGAGCCGCCGGCGCGGTGCGGCATCCGGCGCCGGACGTCATCCGCAGCCTGAGAACTCGAGGCCGGCGGCGTGGAGAACGTCGAGCTGGCGCTGCGCCCCATAGTCCGGCAGGAGTTCTTCAACCGTCTCGGCGTTCGAGAAGCGGTCCGAGATGCAGGTCGACCTCGCGCATCCAAGCACTGTAGAAATTGCAACTGGGCGATGCCTCGCGACGAAGCACAGACTCGAATCGAGCTGATCGACCCCGCCCTATGGGCGCGGGGCTGGAGCGAAGAGCTCATACGTCGGGAGAAGACGCCCGGTGGCGTCGACATCGTTGAGGGCGTCCCCCGACGGAGGCGCGGCCGTTCCGACTACCTCTTGTGCCTTCCGATCCTGCCAGGGAAGCCGCCGCTCGCCATCGCGCTCATTGAAGCCAAGGCAGAGAGCAAACTTCCCGCACTTGGGCTTCAGCAGGGACGTGATTACCAGCGCCGATTCAACGTCCCGTTTGTCTTCTCGACGAACGGCTATCTGTACGCCGCCTACGGCGACGACACTCGGACCATAAAGGACAACCTCCCCCTAGGCGACTTTCCGACTCCCGAGGAGCTTCGCGCGAGGTACGAAGCTCACCGAGGATTCAGCCTTGAATCTGACGCTGCGCGACCCCTGGTCATGCCGTACAAGGGCGGGGAGGCGGCCCGCTATTACGGCGCGTGGCAATTACTACGCCATGTGGCAGTGCATTGGGTGTGTCAGCGTGATAGTATTGACTGTGTGAAGAGTGACGCTAGACGGGTGTCAGGCACGACTCGGGAAGCGCTGCGTGAGCGGGGTGTGAAAATGGTGTTGGCCGGACGCACTCACGCGGTTGTGGCGCAGTCCTTGGGGGTGCATCTGCGGACGGTGTCGCTGTGGATGGCTCGCCACCAGCTCAGGGGGTTTGAGGGACTGAGGGAGGGGCGGCGTGGTCGGCGCTCGCGCGAGCAGATGGCGCTCACCGACGCCCAGCAGGCAGAGCTGATCCGACTGATGAAGGGCACGAACCCCGATCAGCTGCAGATTCCCGGCGTGTTGTGGTCAAGGCAGGCCGTCAAGGCGCTGATCGAGCGGCGGTTCGGGCTCGGGCTCAGTCGCCAGACGGTCGGTGTCTACCTGCGGCGCTGGGGGTTCTCGGGCAAGAAGCCGCAGCGGCGGTGGCTCGAGCAGGACCCCGAGCGGGTGCGGGTGTGGCTCCAGGACGAGTTCCTGGCGATCCAGGCGCGCGCGCGGCGCGAAGGGGCGCGGATGCTGTTCGGCGATGAGATGGGCGTGCGCGCCGGGCAGACCGCCGGCAAGAGCTACGCGCCGATCGGCGAGCGCGCGATCGTGCCGCTGACCGGCAAGCGCTTCTCGGCCAACGTGATCAGCGCGATCGGTGCCGACGCACGCTGGTGTTCGAGATCTTCGAGGGCAGCTGCGATGAGATCCGCTTCCTGGACTTCCTCGACAAGCTGCTCGAGCATTTCCCCGAGCGCAAGATCTTCTTGATCGTTGACAACGCCTCCTTCCACAAGTCTCCCGCGGTCGAGTACTGGCTGCTGGACCATCCGCGGATGGAGCTGTTCTACCTTCCACCGTACGCCCCGGAGCTCAATCCCGATGAGCTGCTCAACCAGGACGTTCACACCCACGTCGCGCGACGCCGCCCATCCAACCTCGCCAAGCTCGTCACTCTCACCGTCGAGTATCTCGCAACCCGCACAAGTGAGATTGTCAGCAAGTTTACTACTTCCAAGACGCGGCCATCCGAGCCGCGCTCGAGAAGGTCGCAGCGACTCCGGGCGGCAACGCACGCGTGCTGCTCTCTCTCGCTACCGGCACGGGCAAGACGGTCATCGCGAGCCAGCTGCTCTACAAGCTCGCGCAAGGAGGCCAGCTACGTCGAGCCCTCTTTGTGTGCGACCGCGACGAGTTGCGGACGCAGGCCTTGGGTCATCTGCACGGCATCTTCGGCGATAACGCCAAAATCGTCACCACCAGTGATCCTCAGAAGAACGCTCGGGTCCTCATCGCGTCCTACCAGACGCTCAATATCACAGACGAGGATGACGAGCCGCGGTTCTGGCGGGACAACTACCCGAAGGACTACTTCAGTCATATCGTCATCGATGAGGCACATCGGTCCGCGTGGGGCAAATGGAGCGTTCTTCTCAAGGACAACCCTAACGCCGTGCACATTGGCCTAACGGCTACTCCGCGCAAGCTGAAGAAGAAGAAGGGCGACGCCGCTAAAGCCGACGAGGCGATCACTGCGCACAACGTCGAGTATTTCGGGGAGCCCGTCTACGAGTACACGCTTGGCGCAGGCCAAGAGGACGGGTACATCGCCTCAGCGGAGGTAATCCGGCGTGTTGTTGATCTCGACAAGGACGGCCTCACGCGCGAGGACATCGTAGAAAGAACAGCCATGGACGCGTATACCGGGCGTGTTGTGGCGCCGGATGAGCTAGAGCCGCAGTACGGCGCCAAGTCGTACGAGGCGAAGCTCATGCTCCCGGACCGTGTCGAGGCGATGTGCGCGGACCTTTTCCAATTGCTGCTCGACACCGGTGGACCGCACCAAAAGACCATCGTTTTCGGAACGCGCGACGCTCACGCAACCCAGATATCCATCGCGATGAACAATCAGTACGAGGCGTGGTGCGCAAAGACCGGCCGGACGCCCAGAGAGTGGTACGCCTTCCAGTGCACGGGCAATCCTGATCTGAGGCCGCCAGCTCGCGATCTGGTCCCCGATTTCAAGGGTGCGAAGAACTCGCACTTCATCGCCGCGACCGTAGACCTCCTGTCGACCGGGGTCGACATCCCCAATCTCTTGAACGTCGTCTTCTTCCGCTACCTCGAATCCCCGATCGCCTTCTACCAGATGGTGGGGCGTGGCTCGCGTACCGGTGAGCCACGGGGCAGCAAGGCCCTTTTTCGCCTCTACGACTACACGAACGCAACGAGACTTTTTGGCGAAGACTTCGTGAGCCGACCCCTGCCGACGGGGGACGCCCCTGACGACACGCCGTCAGACGGGCACCCGAGGACCACTGTCGTGCGCGTCGAAGGATTCGACGTGCACGTCTCCGGCGCCGGACATTCGGTCCTCGTAGAGCGCGATGGCAAAGAAGTGCTCATCCCGCTAGAGCAGTACAAGGCCGAACTTGCCCAACGGCTCGAGGAAGAAGCTCCCGACGTCGAAACCCTTCGTGACGCTTGGACATCGCCGCACCAGCGTCGCCAGCTCATGGACGCCCTGCCGGGCGGAGAAGGGGCCGTGCGACTTATCCGCCATCTTGAGAGTCAAGACGAATGCGACTTGTATGACGTGCTCGCCGAGCTGGGGTATGGCGTGGCTGCAAAGAGTCGTAGTGAGCGTGTTGCCGCCTTCCCCTACAAAAACAAGGCGTGGCTTCGAGAGCTACCCGACCGTACCGCGCAGGTCCTCGGGGCCATCTCGTCGCAGTTCAGAAGAGGGGGTATCGAGGAGCTTGAGTCCGAGAGCCTCTTCGACGCGCAGAGCGTGATGGCCGCTGGAGGCTTCGCAGCGCTTGTCGGCGCGTCCGCTTCGCCGCAGGTCCTGATCCACGAGACCAAGATCAGGCTGCTCGCGCCGTGACGACAAATGGGAATGGATCGTGGCGCCGCGTGCCACTCGGTAGTCTTGCGCGCTTCATCAACGGGAGAGCATTTAGCCCTAGCGAGTGGTCGAGCGTCGGGCTCCCCATCATCCGAATTCAGAACCTGACCGACATGAACGCTCCTGCCAACCTGTTCCAGGGGGAGCTTGAGCCGAAGCACCGCGTCGACACAGGCGACGTCCTCGTTTCCTGGTCGGCGTCACTCGATGCTTTTCTCTGGACGCGCGGACCGGCGGCCCTCAACCAGCACATCTTCAAGGTCGACGAGGATGCCGCCCGGGTGGACCGGCACTTCTTGTACTTCGCACTACGGGCGACCATGACCGCAATCCGAGCGCAGGTTCACGGCTCGACGATGCAGCACATCACGAAGCCTGCCTTTGAGGCCACAGAAGTAAGCATCCCAGTCGAAATCGAGCGACAGCAAGCGCTGGCCCAGGAGCTCGCTAGCAAGCTCGACGGGGCGCAGCGCGTCCGGGACGCGGCCATTGCCCAGCGCGAAGCACTGTTTGCCACGTCGGGAGCGCTTCTTCACGCCACGCTGGCACGGATCCACGGAGGGGCGGTCGAAGAGGCGCCGCTCGGATCAATCCCGACAAGGGTGCAGTACGGCTCATCAAGCCCGTCGAACCGCGAGGGCCGCGGCCTTCCGATGCTTCGAATGGGCAACATTGTTGAGGGGCGTATCTCGTACGAGAACATGGTTCACGTCGAGCTGGACGAGAATGACGCCGCAAAGTGGCGGTTGCACCGTGGGGACATCCTCGTCACGCGAACAAGCGGCAGCGCGAACCTCGTCGGCAAGACGGGCCTCTTCGACCGCACCGGCGATTACGTCTTCGCCTCCTACCTGATCCGCCTTCAGCCAGACCAAGAGCGATGTCTCCCCGAGTACCTCCACGCGGTTCTGAACTCCTCCATCGGTCGCCGATACATCGACAAGGTGAAGCATCAAGTCGGCCAGTTCAACATCAACGCGACCGACTTGAAGGGGTTTCGCGTGCCGCTTCCGGCGGTCGACATACAGGAGGCCGCACTCGCTGAGCTTCGGCAAGCGGCGCCGGTCCTCGACAAGATGCTGGCCGCAGCCGACGAGGCGGTAATCGCCGCACGTGCTCTACCCGACGCGCTACTCCGCGAAGTCTTTCAGCCCGAGGTGCCGTACAAAGAGATTGACGAGGAGCCCGACGATGGCGAGTAGTGGAAGTAACGGCAAGATCATCGCGAGCCAAGCGGCCCTCGATAGAGCCATCAAGAACATCTGCGACATCCTCCGCCGCGATAAGGCGAAGGGCGCACGGCTCTACGTGCCTGAGCTTACGTGGATGCTCTTCCTTCAGGCGCTCGATGTGCGTGAAGCAGACGAGGAGACCCGCCTAGCCGCACTCGGGCGTGGGTCCGACTATAGGTCGGCGTTGTCAGCGCCTTATAGGTGGCGAGATTGGGCAGTTACGCCCAACCCCGGAAAGGGTCTGGGCGCCAAACGAGCCGAACTAACGGATGCCCCGATGGGAAGCTTTCTGACCTTCGTTAACGAGGAGCTCTTCCCTTACCTTCGCAGCGTCGGAGCCAGCGCGAGCTCCACTGCGCGGCAGAGGGTCATCTCCGAAATCTTCCGCACAAAGGAACGTACGATCCTGGCCAGCGAGACCAACCTACTCGACGCGCTGGACCGCGTCGAAGCCCTCGCGGAGAGCGACTTCGACGACACACACTTCTTTCCCATCTCTCAGGCGTTTGAGGGCCTACTTCCCGCGCTGGGTGAGAAGAAGAACGATGGGGGGCAGTTCTTTACGCCGCGGGAGGTGATCCGCGCCATCGTCCGGGCTGTCGACCCACGACTTGGCAAGACCGTCTACCTCGATCTTGCGGTAGCTCCCGAATCGCGTCGCTTGCAGTAGGCGGCCGGGCGGGCCGCGGTGGGGCGTTTGGGGGTGTCGGGCTGGGTGCTGCGGGGTGTTGGTTGGGCGTCTGGGGGGCGCGCGGTGGTGTTTTTGCCCGAACGCGGAGGTGTTGGGGTGCTTTGCGGGCAGGCTGACGCCCGGGGGTTCGCGTGGTTGGTCGTCGGGGAGGGCGCCGCTGGTGGCGCCGCGGGTCAGCCGGTTGGGGGTGGGAGCGCTTGCAGGCGCTTGAACGCGGCGGCGAGCTGCCCTGCCCAGGGCCAGTCGCGTGCGAGCCGCAGGATCGTTTTGCGGGCGTGGCGGGCTGGCCTGACCCCGGAGGATCGGTCCGACCCTTGTGAGAGTTTCTCGCGCCCACGATCATGGGCGAGGAAGGAACTCCACGATGAAGCGACGCAGGCACACGCCGGAGCAGATCATCCGCAAGCTGCGAGAAGCGGAGAAGCTGATCGGCGAGGGGAAGACGATCCCCGAAGCGGCGAAGGAGCTGGGGATCAGCGAGCAGACCTATCACCGGTGGCGCAACCAGTACGGCGGGATGAAGGCCAACGACGCGAAGCGGCTGAAGGCGCTCGAGCGCGAGAACGCGACGCTGAAGCGGATCGTGGCCGACAAGGAGCTCGAGGTCGTCGCGCTGAAGGAGGTCGCGAAGGGAAACTGGTGAGCCCAGCCCGTCGGCGCCGGGCGATCGCGACGCTCCGCGATCGTCTCGGCGTCAGCGAGCGCTGGGCATGCCGGGTGGTGGGGCAGCATCGCTCCACGCAGCGTCACGAGCCGAAGACGGCCGAGGATGACGCGGTGTTGCGCGCGGAGTTGCGGAGGTTCTCGGTGAAGCGGCCGCGGTGGGGGTACCGCCGCGCGCACCATCACCTGCGGGAGCTGGGTTGGTCGGTGAATCGCAAGCGGGTGCAGCGTTTGTGGCGTGAGGAGGGGCTGCGGGTGCCGCAGCGCAAGCGCAAGCGCCGCCGGCTCGGCGAGTCGACGGTCCCGGCCGAGCGGCTCCGCGCGGAGCGGCCGAATCACGTGTGGGCGTTCGACTTCCAGTTCGACCAGACCGCCGACGGGCGGGCGTTGAAGCTGCTCAACATCGTTGATGAGTTCACGCGCGAGGCGCTGGTGATGCTGGTCGCGCGTAACATCGACGCGGACACGGTCGTGGAGACGCTGGAGCGCTTGGTCGCCGCGCGCGGCGCGCCAGAGCTGCTGAGGTGTGACAACGGTCCGGAGATGACCGCACATGCGCTCAGGGACTGGTGCGTACTGTCGAAGGCCGGGACCGTGTTCATCGAGCCCGGCTCGCCGTGGCAGAACCCGTTCGTGGAGTCGTTCCACTCCCGGGTGCGGGACGAGCTGCTCGACGTCGAGGAATTCTGGGGCTCCGTGGATGATCGGGGGTGACTCTCGATCGAGATTCCGTCCTGAGCAGGGCTTTTGGTCGTCGGAGCGGCGGGTGGAAGTCGCGTGCGCCTCTGCTGCTGGGTTGTGGACTGCTCGCTGGGCCCCGTGCCCGGCGATCGTGGGCACAGCGGATGCGTGCTCAAGCGGCCAGGGATGGCCGCGCCTGCGCGCAGGCGCATCCGGATGATCATGGCGAGACTCGCCCCATAGGGCGTCGTTGGGGGGCGTCGGGGTCGCTGCCCGCGTTGACGGGGGTCGTGGCGTGCCGGGGAGCTGCCTGCTCCATTCCCTTCTCGTTGCGCCGTTTGCCGTGCGTGCGCACCGGGTCATCCCGGGGTCGAGCGAGCGTCGTGGCGGAATACGGGTGACGCGGTTCGGAGGGCCAGAAAGAAAACGCGTGTTCGTGTGTCGTCACCCCCGATCATGCCCGGAGAGCCGGAATTCTCCTGCCTGGCCGAGGCGCGTGTCGTGATCGGCGACTGGCGCGAGGACTACAACCGGCACAGGCCGCACAGCTCGCTCGGGATGCGCGCCCCGGCCATGTTCGCCGCCGAGTGGACCGCCGAAGGCGACGCAGCGCTGGCAGCCTGACCGGCCGCAGGGGGTGTGTCGGGCGGCGCGCGCCGCGGCCATCGCCGCTCGGCACTCGCTACGCTCGCGCCTTCGCGACGACGGTCGCGGGAACCTTGAGCGCAGAGTTCCTCTGTCCGTCCGGCCAGGGCGCTACCTTCTCGCCCCTCACATCCACCACCCTCTCACTCGTGGTGGACCGACAAACGGGGTCCGGTCAGGGCGATCCGTCCTGATTGGTGTAGCAGGCGGTATCGCAGCCGCTTGAGCTCCCATGCGCGTGCTTGGTCAGCGAGGCACAGCTGCCTGGTCCACGCGACGATGTCTTGCGCGAGCATCACCAGCCACAGCCATACCTGGTTGTGCTCGAAGTCCTTGAACGGGAGGTTACGCATCCCGCAGTCCTTGCCTTGGCGGATGTGATCCTCGACGTGCGCGTGGCCGCGATGGGTCAGGTCGAGCTTGGCGACGTCCTCGCCGGACTGGTCTGTCAGGAACACCGAGAGCCGGTAGCCGTCATGGTCGGCAAACGACTGCTGGTCGCCTTCGCGCAGCTTCGTGCGCCTGGCGATCAGCCGCGATCGCGCAGCCCACGCGGACAGGTCGACACGATCGGTGATCTCGACCACGTGCGAGTGATCTCGCTCGCTGCCGTCTACGCGGATCGCGTTTATCCACAAGGCTTCCGGGACCGCGACGAGCGCCTCGCGGACCGGCTCTGAGAGGTCAAACCCGAACGAGAACAGCAGCTCCGCCTCGCGGCAATATGTGGTCAGCTCATGCGTTGCGCCGGCGCCGTCGGCGCGGATCAGGATCTCCCCGTCAAGCGCCTCCGGGTCGAGCTGCGCAAGCGCGAGATCCAACACGGCCTTGTGATCGGCGGCGGTGTTCGAGCCGGCGTTCCCCGGCCGCAGGATCCCTGCGGGCGCCTCGCCGGTCCCGTCGAGATAGCACAGCAGCGGATGATGGCCGTAGCCGCCCTTGAAGTTCCCGGCCGCGTGCTCCTTCTCCGAGCTGGCGCTCGTGAGCGTCGCGTCGATGTCGATCACCGTCCGCTCAGAACGACTGTGCCATCTCGCGATCGACCGCTCCGGCCGCGCCCCGAGCTTCCACGCCCGCGCTCTGGAGAGCGCGACCGCCGCGCGCAACCTGCCCAAGCACTCCTCGTCGATCGAATCGATCACCCGGAACGCCGTCGAGTCAGACGCGACGTTGCCATACAGGTCCGGCTGGTCACGCTGAGCTCCCAGGTCAGCCAGACAACTCCCGCCGTCGGCGAGCATCACCGCCAGGTCGCGCAGCACTATCCCCGGGTCATGCGCCGACGCGCGTTGCCGGGTCGGGGCCATCGCCGCCGACAGCGCTCTTGTCAGCCCGACCCGGTCAGCGACGCCGGCGATCAGCGCGCTGCCGGCATGCCCGACCATGCCCGTCCCGTCCGCCCGAACATCTAGCTTGTCAACCAGTCCATCACGCGCCACCATCTGGGTGATCCTCCTGAGATCGGGAATGCTGCTTCGCAACCCGCATTCTCCCTGCTCAGGCGGACGTTCCCGCGCCCCGGCCCGCCCGGGGCGCGGCCGTTAATGAACGATCCAGGTCTACGACCCTTGTTGCGGAACAGGCGGATTCCTAATCGAAACTTACAAGCACCTCCTTGATCAAGCGCCCTCACCCACCGCCATGGATGATCTCAAGTGGTCCACTTTGTGGGGACGGGAAGCCGCTGACGAGGCTATCCCGATCTGCCTCGCAAACATGGTGCTCCACGACATCGATGCGCCTCGGATCTGGCATGGCAACACGCTGACCGGTGCCACAACGTACGGCGAACTGTTCGAGGACGCGCCGAGCCAGTACGACTACATCCTCACGAACCCGCCGTTCGGAAGCAAGGAGGGCAAGGATGCTCAAGCGGCGTTTGCTTACAAGACGGCCAAGGCGCAGATCCTGTTCCTCCAGCACATCATCGACTCCCTTGCAGATGGTGGTACCTGTGGGATGGTCATCGACGAAGGGGTGCTCTTCCACACTAAGACGCGTGCCTACCAGCAGACCAAACGCAAGCTGTTGGACGAATGCGACCTGTGGTCTGTCGTCAGCCTCCCACCCGGCGTCTTCGTCAACGCGGGAGCGGGGGCCAAGACGGATCTGCTCTTCTTCACCAAGGGCCGACCCACAGAGCGGATCTGGTACTACGACCTAACGAACGTCAAGGTCACCCGTACGCGATCGCTGAACGTGACCGAGTTCGACGACTTCTTCGACCGGCTCGCGCTTGATCCGGATGACCCCGAGCGAGAGAGCGACCTTAGCTGGTGGACATCAGTCGAAAACGTACGAACCCTCAATTACGACCTCAAGGCGGTCAACCCCCGTGCTCCCGATACTCGTGACCTTCGCTCGGTTCGCGAGCTAGCAGCGGTCATCACTCATGCACAGAACGTCATCTCCTCCGGACTTGCCCAGCTCGGGCTTGATGCGAACAGCAGCCTCGGCGCCGCAGCTGGGTCGGAAACGTCCTCCGGAAGCGGCGAGCCTCAACCCTGAGACGCCGGCGCCAGTGGTGGCTCGACGCGTACACGGGCTTAAGGCTTAGGCAGCGCGGAGCGAGGCGACGAGGCGCCGTAGGCGGCCGCTCTCGCGGCCGCCCGCCAGTGCCGCAGCCCGAGCGATGTCCCGGTCGATCACCTGCGCGGCGGGGTGGACGGAGAACGCCTCGATCTCTTGGCGGCGGGAGAGGAGGTAGTGCCAGGTGTTGACGCCTACGGCGCGGCTGGTCGGCGTCGGGCGCTCCCCGCCTCTACCGGCCGGCACAAACTCGCTCTCTAACAGCAGGTCCAGTGGGTGCTGACCGGCGTCAAACGCACCCAGACAGAAGGCGCAGCTGCAGTAGCGCTCGGCGTAGACGTCGGCGTCAAGCGAGCGGCCGAGCGCGTAGGCCTGCTCAAAGCGAAGGGGATGACGCACGGCGGGAACATAGGTCTGGCAGGAGCGAGGGCCCCCACCAGTTTGTTCCGCCGGCTCACCGCGATCGACCCAGCCGAAGTGGTGCACGAGCGCCGCGATGCCGGCCTGGTGCAGCGCGGCGATCGCGTAGCTGCCGTGTAGATGTCCAACCGGGATGCCGCGCTCAGCCAACGTGGCGATCAGCCGCAGCAGTCCGGCGAACAGCGCGTGATCGGCAAGCAGTCGCTCCTCGCTGACGCGTGGGGTCCAGAGGAAATAGGAGCTGACCGAATCGGCCAACACCGAACCCACGAGCAGGTCCAGCTGGCGTGGATTGCCGAGGCGCTCGAGGGGGACGATCACCGAGACGGCGATCGCCTCTCCGGCGGCCTCAGCGGCCGCCTCCGCCAACAGCCGGTTGACGCGATCCTCATCGGTCGAGTCGGCCACCAGCGCCGGCGCGTTGAGCCGCAGCGGCCGAAGCACGCGGGGAACCTCGCCGGAGAGCAGATCGAGCTGAGTGGGCGTGTCGAGCTTGGAGCGCTGGTAGGCGATTACATTGGCTGCCAGGACACGCCACTCCTGATCGCTCGGAACGACTTCAACGAGCGGGCCGGCTGGCAGTTCGATGCTCGTGCCCTGCACATAGGCCTTGCCCAGCCGCGCGTAGTTACGCTTGGTCTCTCCCTTCCCGTTGCGCCACCACGCTGGCTTCTGGAACCGGTACAGCATCGGATCGACGCTGAACTCAAGGCCGGTACGACGCAGCGCAGTTGCGGCACTCTCGGGGCCGTTCTCCAGCTGATTGGCGTTTACCAGGACCTCGTCCATGATCCCAGCGCGCAGGAAGTCGAGATCCTCCGACCTGCGAACCCGAACGATGTGATGCAGGGGCCGGGTGCTCACTGCTCTCGCCCCCGCCGCCGCGTGCGGCGAGCCGCGACCTCATCCTTGATCACCGAGCGCTCCGCGTACTGTGGCCAGGTCTCATACACGCGCTCCACCAAATCCGAGGTGTCCCACTGCGCGCGCAGCTCGCCAATGCGCTTAAACACCTGCTCGTAGGCGCTGCTGGACTGGCGCAGGCGCTCTGCCGCCTCGTGGCCTTGCTGGTTCAGCGCAAACTCCTTGGGCTCGGGTTGCTCGCGCGGTCCGGCGCGCTCGCTCGCGGTGGCGATCATCTCCGCGAACGACGGCGGCCCGGCCGATTGACCCTGAGCACCTTCGAGAAACCCAGCGAGCTCGAGCGCCTTGGCGGCGTCGTTGACGCCCTCGTTGAACGGTCCGTAGCTGTAGGCGTAAAAACCGCCCGTCTGGGCGCCGATCGTCTGCTCGATCACGAACAGGAGCTTCTGCAGACGTGTGATGCCGCGGATGGCGTCCTGCCCGCGCGCGTCTGTGGCGTGCAGCAGCAGCACCATCAGATCCTTGATACCAGGCTGACCGGCCGGCACGGCAGCGAGCCCAAGCACCTCCTCCTCGCGCGCCAGAATGGCATCGATCCATTCGCGCGCCAATCGGTGATAGGGCCGGTTGAGATCGTGCGCACGTGCCTTCAGCCGATCCAACAGCTCCTGCTCGAGCTTAAGGTTGAGCTGTTCGGTCTGCGGCTCGATCGGAAGCTCACCGGGTGGGGGCTGCGCGTCGCGCAGCGCGTCGACCAGCCAGGCGCGCACAAGCACGTGGTAGGGCACCGACCGCACGGCCGCCACCCGCTTGATCCGCTCCAGCATCTCGACAGGCAACCGCAGCGTGATCTGCGCTGTCTTCGGCCGGGGCACCAGCGCCGGCGCTTCCGGCAAGCTCTCCCAGGCCGAGGACCAGTCCTGCTTGAGCAGGGCATCCCAGCGATCGTCACTCATCGCGCGTACCGGCGATAGGTCCGCCGCTCCCTGTCGGTCATCTCCCTCGCGCTGTACACCCTTACCGCCCCGCCGGGCTTCTGTTCGTAGACCAAGAACAGCATGCGCCCGCTGTCGGTTACGCCGAGCATCAGCAGCGCGTCGCCGTGGCGACGCCGGGTATGCGGGTTGGAGAAGCACTGCTCGGCCTCCCACGCCGAAACGTGGTGGTTGCGCAGCAGCTTGTCTTCGTTGTGCTCGTCCCACTCGAACTCCGGGCGCTCTTTTCCGCCCTGACGACGTGATCCCACGAGGCAGCCCGGGTCACCGCAGACGCCGTGCGATCCACCGGAGATGGTTCAGAACGCTCACCGAGATCAGTATAGCGCGGAGATATACAAATCACGTTGCAGGTGGCGAGGGGGGCCGGGACCTTCACCGCTCGATAAACGGGTTATGGTCAATCGGGCCGGAGACCTGCGCTCCAAACTCCTCGCACCATGTCTGAAAGGGTCTGAGCGCCGATCGGCTCCGCTGAGCAAGGGTCTCAGGCGGCGGCGAGTCGTCGGCGCGCTTTCTGCACCGATGGCAGCGCGGCCTTGGCCTTGGCGAGCGGTCGCGCGCGAAGGTCGACACTCGCGGGCTTGGCGGCGATCGTGATCTCCTCGCCAGTAGCCGGGTTTCGGCCCTTGCGTTTCTTCTGCGCCGGCTTGACCCGGACGGTCAGCTGTACGAGACCGCCGACACGAACCTTTTGCGCGTTGCTGAGCTCCTCAAGCACGATCTCCTCCAGCGCCCCGAGGATTCGCTTGGCCTCGGCCCTGGGGATCTCGGCGCGGTCAGCGACGGCGACCGCGAGTTGTGTCTGGGTTAGCGGCAACGGAACTCCTTCACGATCGAATGGTGCGTTAAACGCGTTAACGCAGGGCGCTGTTGAACCTCTCATGGCGGACAGGGTGGCCTCGTCGTCATCTCTCAGCTCGCTCATCTCCAGGCCAGCTATATCGATTCACCCGCGCGGCGGGCGGCCTGGTGGCGGCGGTCGAGTGCATCGGCGACGTCGTCGATGCGCTCCGGGCGTGGGGCGGCGTACCGGGCGGTGGTCCGCAGATCGACGTGCCCGAGACGAGCGGACACCTCGTGAACCGAGACGCCGGCTTCGAGGCAGTGGGTGGCCCAGTAGGCGCGCAGTGCGTGAGGGTGCGCGAGCCGCTCGGGCACGCCGGCGGCCGCGCAGCTGCGACGCACGAGCCGATGCACGCCGACGGCGGACAGGGGGAGAGGCTCCTCGTGCCCGTAGCGGCCAAGGCGAACGAACAGCGGCTGCTCATCGAGCAGCCCGACGCCGCGGGCGAGGGGGTGGACCTTCAGCCACGCTTCGAGCGCCTGCTGCACGGCCAGAGGCACCGGGACCTCGCGCTCGCGCCCGCCCTTGCCGCGCACGAACAGCCGGTGGTGCCGCGCGTTTGATCGGGGACGGCGCAGATCACGGGCGCGGAGGCCTCGCAGCTCGGCGGAGCGAAGCCCGCAGTCGCCGAGCACGCGCAGGAGGGCGTAGTCGCGTTTGCCAGCGAGCGTGCGGCGGTCGGGGACCCGGAGCAGGTTCGCGTAGTCGGTGTCGGTCAGCGTCTCGGGCGGGCCCGGCTCGTGCCGCGGAACGCGCACCCCCTCGACCTGGTCCTCGCGGCCGAGATCACAGGCGAGCGCTCGGATCATTGATAGATACACGCGCGAGGTCGCCGGCGCAGCCGGACGCCCGCCACGGCCACCGGCGCTCGCGAGGTGGCGGCCGTAGGCGGCGATCGCGTCCGTGTCCAGGTCGCCGACCAGCGGCGGGCGGCCAAGCTCGCCAGAGAGCCAATCGCCGAACGCGCGGAAGATCGAGGAGTATTGCCGGCGGGTGCTCGCCGACGCGGCTCGGGCGGCGATCCGCTCGGCCTCTCCGAACAGGTTCCGCTGCTCCAACCCCGACGGCGCCGGCGCCGGCGCCGCGATCACCACAGCATCCGCGAGCTCGTCGGCGATCGTGCCGTCGACGAGCTCGAGCTCCACAGTCGGCTCGGCTGGGGCGGGGGCGAGCTGCTGCTCGCTCACTGACCCGGCCGATTCGCGAAACCTCGCATCTTGGGTCACGTTAAACCGCGCCTCGGACGTCTCCAGAGTGGCGTCTCGCGCCACGAGGTTGGCAGCAGAAACGACACGTGGTTGTCACCGTTGCCTCTGGGTTCAGCGCCAGGCTTCCAGCACAGAACCCCGCCAAGTATTGTCCGGCGACGCGAAGCTGTCACCGCCTGCGACAGCTCCTGTCATCGCACTGCTGCTCCGCCCGAGCGAAGCAGCAGTGCGATGGGGGTGGCGTCGCGTAGCCGGATTCGTTCCGTTCCGATCATCCGGCGGAGGAGGGCCACGAGTGCCGCATCGATGGTGGTTGGGGAAGTCTCCGGCCCGGCACCAGCGAGCCGCGGCCGGCTGCTTCCAGCGCTGTGCTTGCCGACGAACCGGGACCCAGCTAGCGGTTCGCTTAGCCCTGCTGCCCGCGCATTGCGGAGGCGTCGACAGCGTCGCCCAGACGCACGTGCTGTCACCAAGCGAATCCTTGCCGCCGGGCTCCCAGTAGGTCGGCCCGCCGGATGGCTAACACCGGCCGGCTGCGCCCGCCGGTCGATGATCCGTTCTGATTAGGGCCTACGATTTCAGCGGTGTGCGCGATCTTCCTCAAGGTCGGCGATGAGCTGGTGGAGATGGTCGAGCAGCCGTACGAGGCCGAAGAGGTCCTGCAGCGGCTGCTGGCTGATTTCCCGAACCTGCTGGCTGGCGACCAGGACGATCAGCCGCGCCGGTGGCTGCTTGTGCAGCGCGAGCTGGGGATCGGCGACGCCCAGGAGAGCCCAGACCGGTGGGCGATCGACCACCTGTTCCTCGACCAGGATGGGGTGCCAACGCTCGTGGAGGTCAAGCGCAGCTCGGACACTCGCTTACGCCGCGAGGTCGTCGGGCAACTGCTCGACTACGCGGCTAATGCGTCCGCCTTCTGGGGCGTTGAGAAGCTCCGCACCGCGTTCGAGGCACGGCATTCAGACGCAGCCGATTCCGCCGCGAGCCTGGCGGCGCTGCTCGGCGACGATGAGGACCCGGACCAGTTCTGGGGGACGGTTGCGGTGAACCTGTCGGCCGGCAGGCTGCGACTGATCTTTGTCGCGGACGTGATCCCACCAGAGCTGCGGCGGATCGTCGAGTTCCTCAACGAGCAG
The DNA here is from genome assembly GCA_963816005.1 of uncultured Solirubrobacteraceae bacterium. Lineage (GTDB taxonomy): Bacteria > Actinomycetota > Thermoleophilia > Solirubrobacterales > Solirubrobacteraceae > Palsa-465. The sequence continues at coordinate 32,020 of CAWFKF010000111.1, forward strand.
ATGAGCCGTACCGAGGTGTTGGCGCTCGAGGTCCGCCAGTACGTGGAGCAAGGCGGAACCAGGGTCACCCTCGTCCCGCGGTTGATCGGCGAAACACAAGCAGCGCGGCAGGCGAAGGGCGGCTCCGGGAGAGCTCGCAACCGATGGACCGCGGGCGACGTGCTCGCGGCGATCCGCAAGCGATACCCGCCCGATGTCGCCGAGCGGCTGGTCGAGCTCTACGAGTTCATGCGCGAGCGAGGTGCCCGCCAGTCGTTTGGCACCGGGGCCACGCCGAGCGTGACGATGTGGCTCGGCGAGCGGCCCGATCCGGCCACCTCCAATCCGGTCGCAGTTGCCTTCTACGCGGACGGGTTCGCCGTTCCCTTCAACTACATACGCGGAAAGCGCAGCGAGGCCGAGCTGAAGCGGCTCGCGGACTTGGTCCGGCAGATCCCGGGTGCTGCCCCCGATGTCGACAGGTTTGAGGAAAAGGACTTCCGCGCTCTGGGTTACGTAGAGGCCGAGGTCGTGCTCGCGAGCGACGAGGCCCTCGCGGCCTTCAAGCGGGCGATCGTCGAGGCGAGCAAGCCACCCGCGCCGGCAGCCAAAGGCTGACCGCCCGGAGTCACCGTCGTCCTACGCACGATCTCAAAGGCCGTCGCGCCTGTCAGGTTAAGCACGTCCGTCGCAACGATACGGGTGTCCTGACAGGCCCGGCACGAGTCCCACTTCTCGCCAACAGAAGGGCGGACCGAATCGCTAGCTGGATCGGTCTGACAGCAAGCACAGGCGGTGAAACAGACGTCGGCCGCGACGCGCCTCGGCTTCCGCAACCCCGGTCTATGGAGCGCCCGTGGTCGACGGGGGTAACGGTGCTGCTCGTGGGGAGGTGGGGAAGCCCCATCGTCGGCGTTGGCCTCTGCCGCTCCTCATGCGAGCAGCAGCGCTCGCGTCCTCTGCTGCGCTGTGACCTACCCGCCACGCGTGCCGGTGTGCGCCGTCCCGTAAGCCGATCCTCCACCGGGACACCGCCTCAGCACATGAAGGCCCCAGGGTCCTGGGCTCTCCCGGTGTCCCGTAAGGGTCGCCCGGATAGGTGCCCCGGTGATGGTCCGGCATATGGGACACTCGCGGACATGTCTGGGCTGTTGATCGGGTACGCGCGCGTCTCGACCGACGAGCAGGATCTCACCGCCCAGCGCGCAACGCGCTCGACGCGCTCGGTGTTTCGGCGGATCGCGTCTACGTCGACCATGGTCTGACCGGAACCAAGCGGGATCGCCCTGGGCTTCGCGAGGCGCTCGCGGCGTGCCGTGCTGGCGACACGCTGGTCGTGACGAAGCTTGACCGGCTCGCTGGGGTCGCTGCCCGACGCCCGCGATATCGCGGATGAGCTCACCCGGCGTGAGGTGAAGCTCAGCCTCGGCGGGACGGTCCACGATCCGACCGACCCGGTTGGGCGCCTGTTGTTCAACGTGCTGGCAATGGTCGCTGAGTTCGAGGCCGATTTGATCAGGATGCGGACACGGGAGGGGATGAAGGTCGCGAAGGCGAAGGGTCGCCTGCACGGCAAGCAGCCGAAGCTGTCCGCGCGTCAGGAAGCCCACCTTGTCGAGCTTCACGCGGCTGGCGCGCACACGAGCGCTGAGCTGGCTGAGCTGTTCGGGGTTGCCCGTTCGACTGTGTACCGGGCGCTCGAGCGCGCCCGGGACAGCGCTGCAGCATCCGCCTGATGCCGTCCTGACCTTCCTGCCAACGGATTTGCTCGCTGCGAGCGGGAACCGGTGTTGGCGTTCCGGGCGACCGGGCGTAGCGTCGGTGGCGAAGGGACGCAGCTACGCATCGAAATCTCGTCAGTGACCGGGTGCTGGTCTTGCGGGCGCGTGATCGCGTCATCGGCGAGCTGCGCGATCAGCGCGACCGTGACCGCGTGCTCTCTGAGCTGGTCGTGCGGGAGGCGGCCGCGTCGCTGGGCTGCTCGCCGCGGTCTGTGCGTCGCTGGCTTGCCGCCGGCACGCCGTCGGGCCACAAGCCGGCGGTGCTGATCGACGATGAGCTGTACGCGGCGTACCTCCGATGGCATGGGAACGTCGCGGCCGCCCGGCGTGAGCTGGTGAGAGCCGGCCGGCAGCTGCCGGCGTTGCGGAGGCTGCAGCGAGCGTTCGTGCGCGAGCTCCGCCCTGCCGAGCGCGCTGCGGCGCGAACGGGCGAGCCGGGCCTGCGCGCTCACGGCTTGTATGTGCGCTGGGAGGCTGACCATCGCAACGAGGTGTGGCAGGGAGACCACAAACTGCTCGACGTGGTCGTTGTGCCGCCGCGGGGCCGTCGTCCCCAGCGGCCGTGGTCGACGATGTTCATCGATGCGCGCTCGCGCGTGATCACGGGGTGGGCGCTGTCACTGCGGCCATCCACGGCAGAGGTCCTCGCCGCGCTCCGCGACGCACTGACGATCCAGCCGGACGGGCCGGCGGTCGGCGGGGTGCCCGAGCTGCTGCGGATCGATCACGGGCTCGAGTTCTGCGCCGAGGCCGTCCGAGCTGCGGCGCTCGCTCTGAACGTCGAGTTCAGCCTCGCGACCGAATACACGCCGGAGGAGAAGGGCAAGATCGAGCGTCTGCACCTCACCTGCGTGCAGACGTTCCTGAGCGGCTTGCCGCAGTACACCGGCGGCCGCCGCGACCGCAAGGGACGGCTCGAGGACCCGCGGGCGCCGTTGCCGCTGGAGCAGTTCGTGTCACTGTTCGCAGACTGGGTAACGGACTACAACCACCGTCCCCATTCCGAGCTCGATGGCGAGAGCCCCGTCGAGGCGTTCACGTCGGACCGGACACCGTTGCGGACGCTGCCGGTCGCAGACGCGCGAGCGCTGCTCGCCGCGCGGAAGGAGGCCCGGGTCCACAGATGGGGCGTCACGCACAGCCGCCACCGCTACACATCCCCGGATCTGAGCGACCTCGTCGGCGAGCTGGTCGAGATCGCATTCGCGCCGCACGACGAGCGCAGCGTCGAGGTCTACTGGCGCGACGAGTGGGTCTGCACCGCGCTGCCGCAGGACACGCTCACCGAGCAGCAACAGCGCGAGGTGATCCAGGCAAGACACGAGCACGCGAAGGAGCTTCGGCGCCGCCAACGCGCCGCGACCAAGGCCGCCCGCACGCGACTCGCGCCGATGACAGCCACCGAACGAGAGCCGGCCGAGGTGAGCCGCCCGAAGGAGAGCGAACTCGACGTCGCCCGAGCTCGGTCGCTCAGCATGACGGCGCGGACCGATCTGCTGGTCGCTCGTACAGGCCCGCCGAGAGCCCGGCGAGCGTCGTGATGTCGCGTCACTTCCTCGAGCTGCAGGACGCGGCGACGCTTGAGACCGAGCACTACCTCCTCGCGCGGCGTGCCGTCACGGACGCGATCGACCGGTCCGCGATGGCCGTGATCCACGGCAGCGCCGGGCTGGGGAAGACCTACACCGTTGACGAGCTCGTCGAAGAACTGCAGCTGCGGGTGCTGTGGACCTCGTTTCCGAGCCGGCCGACGCCCCGCTCGGTCGCGGCCGAGCTCTACCAGCAGCTATCCGGTCGACGCACCCGCCTTGACCGCTTCACCATCATCGCCAGACTCGTCGAGCACCTCGCCGACGGCCCGCAAGCGATCGTGTTGACGAGAGCCAGCTTCTGACCGGCGACTGCATCGAGCTGCTGCGCTACCTCCACGACCATCGCACCACCCGGTTCGCGCTGGTGCTGGTCGGCGGCGACGGCACCTGGGCGGTCCTCTCCCGCGAGCCGATGCTCGCCAGCCGCGTCTACCGCCGCGTCCGCTTCCAACCGCTGACCCGAACCGACGTGCTCGGCGCGATCCCCGCCTACCACCCCATCTACGCCGACGTCGACAGCCAGCTGATCGGACTGGTCGACGACCATTTCGCGCACGGCAACATGCGCAACTGGGCCGCCTTCACCCACAGCGCGCTCGGGCTGCTCACCGAGACCGGCCGCGACCGGATCGACGAGCAGGTCGTCCGCAACGTCTTTGCTCTGCACGGCGGTGGCGCGAACCGCTGACCCGCCGATCACGCTGATCGTCGATCCCGACGACGATCTCGCGTGCCTGGAGCAGCTACGCCGGCTGCACGCCCGCCCCTACGGCCAGATCCTCTGCGAACCCGACCCGACCGCCACGAGCGCCGAGCTGGCCCGCTATCTCCTCGAAGGCCTCGGGAAGCCCTCGCGAAGCCTCACCCGCGGCCAGCTCTGGCACCAGGTCGACTGTCACCTGCGTGCCGAGCACGTTCACGACCTGGCGCTCGCCCGCGCGCAGACGCTCACCTACCCCGCGCTGCGCGACCTCGCCGATCACGCCCATGACGCCGGCGTCGCGGTCTGGCTCCTGATCGCCGCCGAGCGGCCCACCGCCGCGATCGCCCAGCTGCTCGAAGCCCGCCCGCACCAGACCGCCGACCTCCAGCAGCTCATCGACCGCTGGTGGCAGGCGCAACCACCCAGCGAGCCAGCGACCGTTCCCGCAGGCGAGGGCATCGACTATCCGTGGCTCACGCCGCGCGCCAGCGAGAAACCGCTCACACTCGCCGGTCTGCGGGCCGGGCTCGCCGGCCCCGAGCGAGCGGTCTTGACGCGCACCTGGCAGGCGATCACCGACTGGATCACCCGATGGCTCGAGGACGCCGGCGATTGCACCGCTGGCGAGCTCGCCCGCTCGATCTACTCCGTCGTGTCTGCGGGGGATACCGGCTCTGAGCTGCTCGTCCGGACCCAAGCCGCGATCGCCGCGGTCCACGCCGCCGGGATCCGCATCAACCGCCGCGTTCTCGCTCACGACCTCACGCTCGCGTTCGGCGAAACCCGCCCGCTCCAATGGGCCGCGAGCGTTCAGCGCGGCGTCGCGCTGATCGACCAGACCGCCGACCCGCAGCTCGCCGCGATCATCGCTCTCAGCCTCGTCTATCGCCACCCCGAGACGATCCGCCAGGTCAACGTCGGCGGCGTCGCCACCACCGGGACGATCGCCAACACCAGCTGGGCCCGCCCACGCGCCATCCCACCCGGCGTCGACAAAGCGCTCGCCACTCAACGAGACCAGCAGCTACGGGACGGCGCCACCCCGGACGCGCCGCTGCTGCCCGGCATCAGGGGCCGCCGGATGAGCGCTCGATCGATCAGCCAAGCCCTCGCAACACTCGACGCGCCCCGCAGCCTCTGGCACCGAGCAACAGACGAACGCTTCGACGAGCCCGACCTCGACGGCCGCAGCATCCTCCACGCCCTCAACCCGATCGCGCTGTTCCAGCCGCCCGATCGCTGACAAACGCTGACGCAATCACTGCCACGATCTGTCGCAAACCACTGACAAACCGTTGTCGCCGGACAGCCAGAATGGCCGGTGTGGGGGAGGGGTGCCTGGGGTCCGTAAAACGGAGTTTTTGGACCCGAGGAGAACCGGCGCCGCACTAGGAGCGTGGGTCAGCTGGCGGAGTGGGTGCCGGAGGGTGATCTGGCGCATTTCGTCTCTGACCTGGGGGAGCCTCAGCTTGTCCGGAGGGCACGAGGTCCCATCTGAAGGGGCACGTTTCTTGGGTCCAGTCGCCCAGTACTAGCCGAGCGCCGGAGATTGCGCGAAACTGACGAGATGAGCGAACTACGAGTCGAACTCGCGGGTGGCGAGGCGAAGCTCGGCGAGGTCCCCGCTGCCGACGTGGCGCGGCTGATCCTTGGCGTCGAACGCGCCATGGCACGTGCTGCCTCGGTCGTCGTTGGTCGCCCCAAGACAACCACCGGGCGGTATGACGACGTGATCGAGCGCGCTGTTCGACTCAAGCTCCACGCAGTCATGGAGGGAAGCGTCGTGCCCGTGCTGGAGGTTCCGGAGTTCGCTCCGACTGGCGATTCGACACTCGACGTCGAAGCCGCGAGTCTCGGAGACGCTGCCCTCGCCCAGGTGCTTGACGCAGCGGATCCGCAGAAGCATCCGCACCCGGTCGTCGCAAAGGGCCTCCTCGAGCTGGCCGAGGGGCTACGCGTCGGCGAACGCTACGACGCGATCACGTTTGATTCAAAAGACGACGGGCGGCGGCGCAGGGTTCGCGTAGACGGCGAGGTTCGCGCCAGGTTGCGCGCCTACGTCGACTCCGTCCCACTCCCGCCCGTCCGCCAGGACGCGGTCGTCGGCGTCCTTGTTGAGGCCGACTTCGAGAAGCGGACCGCACGCCTCCGGACCCCGACTCAGCCAGCCGTTCAGGTCACTTTCACCGACGATCTCGACGACGACATCCAAGCGGCGCTGCGCCAGCAGGCGACTCTTCGTGGAGAGATCGTCTTCGACCCGATCACACGCATGGCTCGATCCGTGGTGCTGCGGGTGCTGGACCGAGGTGAGCAGCTTGTGCTTGGACTCGATGCCGAAGAATTCTGGCGCGAACGGTCGTTCGAGGATCTCGCCCGCGAGCAGGGCGCAGGCGAGCCCGTCGATGCAGGTAGCCTCTACGACGCGGAGGCCTCCGATGAGGAGCGCGACGCGTTCATGGCCGTTCTCGCTGAGCTGTAAGTGGATCCGCGCGACGTCCCGTCGGGGCCGCTGGCTGTCGACACGTGCGCCTTCTCGTTTGTCCATTACGGCCGAGGAAGGGCTACAGAATTTGCGCGGCTCATCGGCGGACACCCTCTGGCGCTGCCATTCCCGGTCGTCGGAGAGCTCAAAGTCGGCGCGATCCGTGGCCGGGTGAGTGAGACCACGCGCTCCGCGCTAGACACGGCGATCGCTGCCTGCGTCGTGATTCCGACCGATGCTCGCGTCGTGGACAAGTGGGCCGAGCTGCACGCTCGGTTCCTCGGTCGGTTGAAAGCTGGCGGGATCAATGATCTTTGGATCGCAGCCTGCTGCCTGGTCCATGGCTTGCCTACTGGTGACTAATAACCTCAGCGACTTTCACACGATCGCTGGGGAGTTCACCGACCTGCGCATAGTGCACCCAGACCTTTAGCGAGACGTACAGGCGCGAGCCCCTTGTCGGGACGCACTGCCACTGTTCGCTCAGCGTTCCCTTTTGCGATGGCCGCCGATGTCGCGCGCGGCGCCGGCATCGCGGTAGGGTCGGCTGCATGCCGCTTCGCAGGGAGCAGATCGACGAGGCCGAGGAAGCGCAGCACCTGGCCGCCCACGACACCTCCCAGCACGTGCGCGTAGTCGCCGGCCCGGGGACGGGCAAGTCAGCCACGATCGAGGAGCGGGTCTGCTGGCTGCTCGCCGAGGAGAACGTGTCGCCCACGTGCATCGTGGCGGTCTCGTTCACGCGGGCCTCGACGATGGACCTGGAGAAGCGCATCGAGCAGAAGCGCATCGACCGGGGTCTCACAGAGGGCGACCCCGTCGCGGTGAGCACACTGCACTCACTCGCACTGCGGACGTTGCGGCGAGCCGGCGCGCTGGAGGCGTATCCCGCCGACCCGACGGTGCTTGGCCAGTGGGAGCTCCGCAACATCTTCGAGGCGGAGTTCGGCAAGACGATGGCCATCCGCGGAGTCTCGCGACCGGAGCAGATCCGCCGTGACCACGAGGCGTTCTGGCAGATCGGCGAGTTCGACCCGCCAAACGTCATCCCGCCCGACCCGCCCATCTCCGACGACGAGCGCGACAGGTTCAACCGGTTCCACGGGCCCCGAACGCAGCTCTACTCGTGCGTACTCCCCGGCGAGGTCGTCGCCCGCTGCGTCGAGCGAATGGAGGCCGGCACCCTGGACCCGGCCGAGCTGCTCGAGATCGAGCACCTGATCGTCGATGAGTTCCAGGACCTCAACCCGATGGATCTGCGCTTCGTGCACGGCCTGGCCGAGCGCGGCGTGCGCCTCTTTGTCGCCGGCGACGACGATCAGAGCCTCTACGCGTTCCGCTACGCCAGCCCGGAAGGGATCGCGCGCTTCACGCAGGAGCGGCCCGGCAGTGGTGACCACACGCTGCATCACTGCTTCCGCTGCGCACCGCAGGTCCTCGACGCCGCGCAGACCTTGATCCGCACGTACGCGGCCGAGGGGCGCATCGAGAAGAACCTCGTGTCCCTCTGGGCGAACGCCGACCCGCCTGTCCCCGGTGGGCTCGGGTGCTGGAGCTTTGGCTCGGGCCGAGCCGAGGCCCGCGCCATCGCCCAGTCCTGTCAGCGGCTCATCAGCGCAGGCATCGAGCCGTCGCAGATAATGATCCTGCTGGCGTCGAAGACGACTCCGGGCCGCGACGTCCAGACCGCGCTCGACGAGCTCGAAGTGCCCTACGCGCCAGTCGACGAGCAGAGCGCGACCGACAGCGAGGCCGGTCGCGTCGTCTACGCCCTGCTGTCGGTCGTCGTCGACCCGATGAACTACGTCGCTCATCGGAGCCTGCTGGGATTGCGCCAAGGCGTCGGTCTGGGCACTTGCAACGATCTCGCCAAGGCGGTAATCGCCAACAACCGCAACTACCGCGACCTCTTCTACTCCGCTGTGCCCGACGGTCTCGTCACGCCGCGCGCCAAGAGCGTGATCGCGCACACCGCAGACGTCTGCGCCGAACTCGCAGAATGGAGGAAGGACGACCTGTTCTCTGATCGCCTCGACGACATCTGCCGTCTGGTCGACGAGATCCGCGCCGAGAAAGACGCCTCAGAAGACCTGCGCGCGCTGCTCAAGCAGCTTCCGCCCGAGATGACCATCGAAGAGGCGCACCTGTTCCTCAGCGCCCGCAAGGACGACGACCGCGTCCGCGCGCTGACCGCGATGGCGACCCGACTTGGACAACCCGCACCCGACACTTCGCTCATCCCCGAGCGGGTGCAGGTGATGACCATGCACGGCGCCAAAGGCCTATCCGCGAAGATCGTCTTCATCCCGGGACTCGAGGACGCCTCGCTGCCAGGCGAGAAACGCCGCGCCTACCCCGGCCTCGTGCTGGAGGCCGCGCGCATGTTCTTCGTCGCCATCACCCGAGCGAGGGTCGCCTGCGTGCTCTCCTACTCTCGCACCCGCTTTGTCAACGGCACCAATGTCCCTCGCACGGCGTCACGGTTCACATCCGCCGTCGGCAAGCCGTTCTCGCGGCGAGAGGACGGGATCACCACCGAGCTCGCTGCGAGGGTGGTGGCACAGGCCCAACAAATGGAGCCACCGCAAAACCAAGCGGCGACCGTTTGAGCACCACTGGTTAGACCGAACGGGTTAGACATCACCGCCTGGGCGGCGCGCCCGCTGGGGGGGTGAGCAACGAGATCAGCGACCGCACGAAGCCATCTGACACGCCACGACTGGCTGAGGTGTCCGGCAGAGCGCAGCTAATCGCGGCCGAGAACGCGATCCCCGGCGCGAGTGCTCCTACCCCCATAGCGTCGCGTCGTCGAGCGACACCCGCGACCGGAGCTCACGTCGCGGAGAAAGCCATGCTGCCCGCGACACAACCACGCTTTACCTGCTCATCGTCAATGTCGCGGCCGAGCGACTGTACGCAAGAGGTTGGGTCGTGAGACAGATCGGCGACTGCCGAGCGCGGGCCTGACGGGCGCTGCTGACTGCCAACGGGTCTGACAGCATTTCTCAGCGCAGATCGAGCAAGCGCGCCGTTACTAACAAAGGCCCGGGCGGCCTGCTTCTTCATCGAGGCGCCCGCGCCAAGGGCGCAGGTCAAGCACGACCGGGTCTCCTAGGAGCAGCCCAGCCAATCGCGGTCGCGGCGAAAGTGCAGAGCGCGGATCTCCTCGCGCGTTTTGCCGATGAGGTCGCCCTCGCAGAAGGACCTCGTCGGCATACCAACGAGCTGCCTCGTCCTCTGTGCCGTCACTCCAGCGGGCGATCGCGCGGCGGGAGGCCGAGGACCCGGCCGGCAGATCCTCGAAGATGACCTCGTCGACAACCGGTGCGCCGGCCACGGCGTGCAGCCTAGCTCCGTCGGGCTCCTGGTCGATGCAGTCGCCATCCCGGAGCTCGTAAAGCACGCCGTCGATCGCTTCGTAGCGGTCGCCAACCCGGCGCAGTACGGCGGTCATCTCGCGCACGACGAGGTCGACGGCATGGTCAAACCCGATCAGCACCAACAGCCTGGCCGGGATGTGTTCAACGGTGGCCTCGGCTTCGTAGCGGATCGCCTCGTCCAGCGGCTCGTGCCAGATCTCGTCGCCGATCTCATGAGCTGGTGCGCCTTCGAGGTGCGCTTTGAGGACCATTGCCTCGGGGGCGAGCTTGGGCATGGGAGGTGCCTCTCTTTCCTTGTGATTTTGACCGCTTCGCCGGTGGAGAGAGCGACCGCGGTTTCAGGACGGTAGGCTTTCTGTCGGTGCGCACGGTGATTCTCGATCCCCCCTCGGCCGGCCTTGATGAGCTGGTGCAGCGGCGTGCGCGCTCGGGGCTCGATCGCCTCGACGAGATCTGGGAGGGTGAGCTGCACATGGTCCCCGCCCCAAGCCATGCACACGGTGATCTCGAAAGTCAGCTCCACGCGCTGCTCAGGCCACTTGCCCGGCAGGCGGGTCTAACAATGACCGGGCAGGTCAACCTTGGCGACTCCGAGCACGATTTCCGCGTGCCCGACGGGGCGCTACACCGCCCCGGCGCAGGCGGGACCTGGCATCCCACAGCGGCGCTCGTGATCGAGATCGTCTCCCCCGGCGACGAGAGCTGGGAGAAGCTGCCGTTCTACGCCGCCCACCACGTCGACGAGATCCTGATCGTCGACCCGCACAAGCAGACGGTCAACTGGCTCGCGCTCGAGCACGACCAGTACCAGCCGATCCAGCACAGCCGCCTGATCGACCTCGGACCGGGCGAGCTCGCCGAGCGCATCGACTGGCCCGCCGTCGAGACCCAGCAAGAGCGCTAAGCGCTGCCCGACGCCCCGCAACCCGCGTCCGCATAGTCCCCGATAGCGGAAACATCACTGCGCTGGCTCAGTCCGACGGCCCCGGCGCCGCGGCAAAGAGCCGTGGAGCTGGAGACTGTTTTCATAATCTGCGCTCGATAATGTGCCTTATGTAAAGCTGCCTGCAAAACAGGCATTTTTTGACGCGCTCCGGGCAGGCGTTCTTGCCGGTCGGCGTCGCGGCGTGCGAGGATTCGCGTCGGCGCCGGCGAACAGGGCGCTATGAGCGCTCGCCGGCCACGAGCTCCCGAAACCTTCGAGCAGCTCGTGCTCGGCTTTCTTACCGATCTTGAGCAGGAGCGCGGCCTAGCGCGCAACACGATCGATGCCTACCGCAGCGACCTGGTTCAGTTCGGCGCGTTTCTCGCCGACCGCCGGCGTGACGTGCGGGGTTGACTTAGCAACGGAGCAGGAATGACGGTTTTCGATTAGTGGAAGTCCGCGCCTGCCGCGACCTCGCCGAGCGCCCAAACCCAGCAGCTACACCGGATTACGGCATCTCGACCAGGGGGAACTTCGGTCTAATACAAGCGTGGTACAAGAACGTCTCAAATCCGGCGATCACAGGAGACGCAACGATTGAAGGTCGCGATTCTCGACGACTGGTTCGACACGCTGCGCACGCTCGTGTGCTTCGAGAAGCTCGCCGGCCACGACGTCACCGTGTTCAACGATCACATCCAGGACACCGACGCGCTCGCCGACCGGCTGCGCGGATTCGATGTCCTGGTCCTGATCCGTGAGCGGACCGAGATCCGGACACCGCTGCTGGAGCGCCTGCCGCGATTGCGGTTGATCAGCCAGCGCAGCGTCTACCCGCACATCGACATTGATACGTGCACGCGCCTGAGGATCGTGGTCTGCTCGGACATGCACGCCGGCTCGCCGTCCTACGCCGCTGCCGAACTGACGTGGGCGTTGGTGCTCGCGTCGATGCGCCAGATCCCACGGCAGGTCGCGTCGCTGAAGTCGGGCAACTGGCAGGCGGGCGTCGGCCGCAGCCTGACAGGCAAAACGCTCGGGATCTACGGCTACGGTCGGATCGGCGAGGTCGTTGCCGGCTACGGCACCGCATTCGGCATGAACGTCCTCGTCTGGGCGCGTCCCAACTCCCTGACGCGAGCACACGCAGACGGCCTCGCCGTGGCCGCGAACAAGGACGACTTCTTCCGCGCCTGCGACGTGCTGTCCCTGCACACGCGGCTCGTGCCGGCCACCAGGGGCATCGTCACCGCCACCGACCTCCAGCAGATGCAGCCAACCTCCCTGTTGGTCAACACCAGCCGCGCCGGACTGATCCAACCAGGCGCGCTCGTCACCGCATTGCGATCCGGCCGCCCCGGCAGCGCAGCCATCGACGTGTTCGATGACGAGCCCCTACACGACCCGGCCGATCCACTCCTGAACATGGAGAACGTCATCTGCACCCCGCACATCGGATACGTCACCCGCGAAGAATGGGACGTCCAGTTCTCCGACATCTACGACCAGATCAACGCATACGAGGAAGGCGCACCGATCAACGTCGTCAACCCCGACGTGCTGCGATGACCCGTCTGGCCACGCCCGCCTCTGAGCGAGCAACCGCGTCAGCCGCCTTCGACATCGACCCCGAGGCACCGCGATGACCAACCCACTCCGACCCAGCGACCCGCCTTTGTTCGACACTATCGAGGCCCTGGTCCTCGACCTCCTCGAGTGGGTCGGCCCCAACCCCCGCCCCTATTGCGACGTGATCGAGGCATGGCGGACGTCGTGTCCGCGCCTCCCCGTCTGGGAAGACGCAAACGACCGCGGCTTCATCTCGCGGTCATCACCAGCCGGGACACGGCACGCTCGTCTCCGTGACCGCCACCGGAGCCGAACACCTGCGCAAACACCGCGAACCGTCGCCACGCTGACCGCACCAGGGAGGGAAGTCGGCGTCGCGCCCGAGATGCGCGTGGCACCGGCAGAGCAGGTCTCTCGTGACCGATCACTCAGTTTCCAGCGCGACCGACCGGGGCGCTGCCGCTTCACGCCCTGGGGCCGGCCACGTCGGCGGGTCTGTACGGGGGCTATGGAGAGTTCGTGCGGAAAACGCGATACGGGCGTGACCGCCCCTTCTTCAGGCGGCCAAGCGTCGGCCGCAGCGGTCAGGGGTCGGTAGGGGCCTCTTGCTGCTCTTGTTCGTGTAGGCGCTCGGGGAGCGCGATGCGGTAGCGGGCGGTGAGTGCGATGTGTCGGTGCCGAGCGGGGCTGAGGCGCTCGATGTCGGCGTCGGCGATCTCGGCACCGGTTGCGTTGAGAGAGCGCGCGCTGGCGGGAGCTATGACTCGGACCACGAAGCTCTGGCGGCGCGATCGATGACCGCCACCTGAACCAGCTCGGCGTGGGCAGACGACTGTGGTACCGCGAGGATCGCACGTGAGCGTTGTCAGTCAGGAGCCACTAGTTTCGGTTGCGAGAGCGTGGCCGGATCGTCGGCGTCCCAAAGGCGCACGGCGCGGTCGTCGCTGGCGCTGGCGAGTTTGGCGGCCGTCGGGGGCGAACGCCACTGCGTTCACCCCTCCGAGCCTCCCACCGCCTCCGCCGTGTGATCCTCGCTCGTGAGATCTTGGCCCTCTCCTTGGGTTGCTGTCCCCAGGGGCAAAGTAGCCGCGCCAGCTCTGCTGTGGCTACGCCGCGACGAGCTCGAGGTCGAGCCGAGTGTCCATGTCGAGGTGGAATGTGCCGTACGGGTTGATGTTTGACCAGAACAGCGGCGTGAGGGCGCGTAGGTCGGCCTCGGTGAGACGCGCGGCCCATTCTGGCTCCGCGAGGACTTGCTGGAGCAGCAGGGTGTTGATGTGCACGAGCGTGGACTGGAGTAGGTGCAGGGCGAGCATCGAGACTTCTTGGCTTTCGCGATCCGCGCCGGTGAGCTCTGAGTCTTTGCCGTAGAAGATGACGCCGTTCGCGCTGTTCCAGTGCTCGATCACCTGGAGGCCTTCGTGGATCTCGAGCCGCAGCTGGGGCTGGGCGAGGTAGTCGGCGATGAAGATCGTGCGCACAGCACGACCGAGTTCTTCGAGCGCCTGGTAGGTGGGGTGCTTCGGCCCACCGCGCGTGAACCGGCGGAGCACTTGCTCGGATTCGGCGGTGCCGAGCCGCAGGGCGGTCGCGTATTTGACGAGCTGGTCGTACTGCTGGGCGATCAGCTCCCACCGGATCGGGCGGGTGAGGATCTGCTCGAGCCCGGGGTAGCTCGAGCCGTCGTCGGGGCGGTAGAGGGTGGCTTTGCCGATCCTTTTCAGGCGGGGGAGGAGGCGGAAGCCGAGGAGGTGGCAGAACGCGAAGGCGACGACCGAGGCGCCGTGGGTGTCGGTGTAGTTCGCTTCGATGTCGGCGTCGGTGCAGTGATGGAGGAGGCCCTGGAGCATCGCCGCGACCTCTGAGGCGGAGCAGGTGGTGAGCTGGCTGTGGATGCAGGCGCTGTCGCGCTCGACGTGCCAGTAGATCATCACCCCGGGGCCGCCGTAGCGGGCGTGGTATTCGGTCATCAGGTTCGAGTCCCACGACCCGAACCGCTTACTGTCGCTCGCGACCGTGGTCGCCTCGCCCCACCAGCGCTTGTCGCGCGCGGCGAGGGTCGCGTTGACGACGCGGATGATCGCGCGGCGGAGGTTGTCGCGGTTGATGTGCGTCTGCCGGGTGCGCCTGAGCGTGTGCTCGGTCTCGCCGTGCTCCCCGGCGGCGGCGATCTTCGCGATCCCCATGTTCGTCCCCAACGCGAACAGGGTGAGCAGCAATCGTCGGCGGACGCGCTCGCGCGGAATGATCTCGCGGGTCGCGATCGTGGTCAGCTCGTCGGTGAACGCGGTCAGGTAGTCGGTCTCCTTGAGCACATCGAGCAGGTCAACGACCCCCCAGCGGCGGATGATCTCCCGCTTCAGGGCCGCCAACGTCGCGGGCTCGGGCTGCTTGCCGAGCTTCGGCACCCGGATCCAGACGTCGCCCTTGCGGGTGGTGATCCGCACCCCACCCGCCGAGTTCTGTCGTAGCGCGCCGGACAGACGGGCGAGCGCCCGGTCGAGATCGCCGCGGAGGTTGGCGATAAACGCTGTCGGGTCCAGCGGTTGGCTGATCGCGGCGTAATGGATCTCGCGGTGCGCCTCGAAGTCCTGGGGCAGGTCGGTCTCCGGGTCGCGCCAGCGCCGGGAGCCGTGTACCCAGATCTCGCGGCGGCGGACAGCGTCACGCAGGCCTGTGAGCACGCACAGCTCGTACGGGATCCGCTCCACCCGCCTGCGCTCGTCCACCACCGCCGAATGCCAATCCGGCCTCACCACGCCATCGAGCGGAACCCGGTCGGCCGGGTCGTAGTAGATCACTCGTTCGCGATTCGCGTAGCGTCGCAAGAGGTCGAGCGCGTCCATCAACGGCCGGTAGACGGTGTTGTTGCACCGGAACTCGAGCGCCTCGAGGACGGCCGGGAGCATCCGCCGGTAGTGGTTGCTGTAGGAGGAGCGCAGCACCTTGCGCACCTGCGCCCGGAACGCCCGATCGTTCGCCTGCGCCTCGCGCACCAACTCCCGCAACGTCTGCTCCCCCACGACCGGGAAGATCGCGCGGCGGACGGTGTCGTCGGGGTGCTCGACGGCAGCACCCGCGAGCGCGAACAGGATCCCGCGCTTGCCGCGCACCGCCTTCAGATCGGCGACCAGCTCCTGCTCAACGCGATAGTCCGCGCGGGCGCCCATCTTCTGCACCACCCCGAGCAGCAGGTCGACCAGGCTGTCGGTGATCTCCGTGATCCGAGACCAGCAAAAGCACGCCAACAGCGTCAAACGCACCTCCCGCGGGTGCGCGCGCAGCCACGACGGGTGCTCCGCCGCCGCCCGCGCACGCCACAACGCCACCCGCTTCTCATCAGCCTCGGAGAACAGGTCGGCCGGCAGGCGATCGCGCGGACCCGCTCAAGCCTCGCGATCTCGCACAGCAGCGACTCAAGCCCGGGCGGGCCTGAATCCGCGCGCAACTCCGCGAACAACCCCGGGCCCCCGCCCGCCGCCTCGCCGCTGCTGTCGGGCTCGTCTTCCGCGACGAGCTCCTCAAGGCGCGCCACAGCGTGATCGTCAAACCGCGCGACCGTGCCGGCGCAGAACCGCTCATCCGCCAACCGTCTTGCGCTGCCCAGCAGCCGGCCGATCCGACCGGGCGGCTCAAGACGCTCCTCCCGGCAGCGCGCCAGCAGCGCGGTGCGTTGGCGCTCCTCGCCAAGCTCGCCCGGGCATACCTCGTCCGCCAACCAGCGCGCCAACCGGTCCTCATCCGCACGGGTCGGCTCCCGAAATCCGGATGCTTCCCGGATCTGCGCGCGGTGATACTTGATCGTGCGCCCCGACCACTCGTACTGCCTGAGCTCGCTCGCGGCGACCTTCACCAGGCCCGCGACGTACTCGACGGCCGCCGGCGGCAGCTCCGCGGTGTGCGCAGGGAAGCGGCCCTCCAGCTCGAAGAACTTCAACAACAGCGCGAACCCCAGCCGCGTCGCGCCGGTCTTGTTCGCGACCAGCTCCCAATCGCGATCGACCAGCGTCCAGCAGTCGATCAGCTCCTCCGGCTGCCACTCGCGACGCACGAGCGCAAACCCTGCCCGAGAAGCACGCGCCGGGCGTGGAGCGAGTCCGCTCGCAGCGCAGAAATCCTGCTCGGACGGTTCTCGAAGGAGCACGAGTTTGACGGGACCGCCGCGCGGCCAGGGACCTGTCTAGCCGCGGTCGAGCTCCTCAAGTGCAGCGCGGCGGTCCTCGAGCTCCGAGCGTGCGTAGCGGCGTGTGGTCTTCACATCGGCATGGCCGAGGATGTCAGCGACCAGCACGAGATCGCGACGGTGCTCGCGCACCAGCTGCGTCGCGACCGTGTGACGCAACCCATGCGCCGACTCCTCCACGCCGGCGGCCGCCATCACACCCGCGACGAGCTTGCTGATCGAGCGCACTGACAGCCGCCGGCCAGCACGCGACAGCCACAACGGTCCCTCATCGCGCGCCGGGTTCGACGGGTGGCGCTCGCGGTCGATCCGCCACGCGCGCAGCGCTGTCCTGGCGGATCGCGAGAGCGGCACGATGCGACGGCGATCCCCCTTGCCGTGGCGCACGACCAGCTCGCCGGTGCGCTGCGTCAAGCGCACATCGCTGGCGTCGAGCTCGGAGACCTCCCCGATCCGCAACCCGGTGCGGAGCAGCAGGACCATGATCGCCCGATCCCGGCTCGAGCCAAGACGATCGCTCTCGCGCTCGACCGCATGCAGCTGCTCACGCGACAGAGCCCTCGCCGGCGGCGGGTCGACCTCGACGCGCGGGACACGCGGGGCTGGCAGCGCGCGCGCGTCGAGCAGCGACGTCGCGGCCGCGAGCGCGAGGTTCACCGTCGACGGCGCCAGGCCACGGTCGACCAGCCGCCGGCGCCAATCACCCAGCACCGCCCGGCGGTCATCCTCCCCGTCGACGGCGAGGAATGCGTCGAGCTCGCCGCCATCGGCCAGATGCGCAACGAGCTCGCGCGCCCACCGTCGATAGCTGGAACGGGTTCGAGCGGCGAGCGCCTGACGTCCGAGCCAGCGTTCGTAGTCGGCGAGGATCTGCTCGGCTTGCACGCGTGGATCTTGTCGGAACCCCCGGACGGCCGACTCGCGCCCTCGACAAGCCCGTTATGCGCCATCCACGGGGCGTGGGGTGCCGCGAATGCTGGTTGTCAGAACCACCCGCGCTCAGGCGAGCGTCCTCGACGTGAGAACTACCGCTTGACCACGGGGGAACAGAAGCGAGACGTCCGTCAGGCCGGGCTTCTGCATCTGCTCAAACCCGACAGTCCGCCGCCGTCGCCTCCGAGCTTCTGCTTCGACAGGAAGCGGCGGTCCGCCGTCAGCGCTCCTCCTCGTCCGGAGCGGGCGTCTCAGGCACCGGAGCGGAGACGCTCGCTCGTCGCGCGAAGCTGCAGTACCCGCACTACTTAAGCACGAGGGTCAGGAGGAGGATGATGAAGAAGACGCTCTGAGTCGAGTGCACGATGATCCCCATCCACGCGCTCTGGAACCGCCGCGAGGGATAGGCGAGGGCGAAGATGTCCACCAGAGCGGTGGGGATCGTCCACGGCTGATGCAGGTGGTAGATCGCGAACAGCACCCCGTTGGCGACCCAGTCGTACTTTCCAAAGACACCCTTCATTCGCGGCAGCAGTAGCCCGCGAAAGAGCAGCTCCTCGCCGAGCACGGTATTGAAGATGGCAAGCACGACGACCACCGCGTACCAGCCCCAAGCGCCGCGGAAGAACTCCTTGCCCGCGTCGGAGCTCACGAAATCGCCGAAATCCCTCATCGAGGGACCGTGGATTGCAGGCAGAACCTGCTCGAGAACGTAGATGAGGATGAAGGGGAGCAGCCACCACCACACCCGTCCACCCACGCGCCCGGTCTTCGGATCGCGGGGCGGCCGCAGCCATAGAGCATCGCGCACGCGCGACCATTGGAGTCCCCCCAGCTCGTGCCGAATGAGGATCAGGACCAGCACGAATTGCCAGATGAGCCCCAGGGTGAGCAAGATGAGCAGGGCCTGAGCCAGTCGCTCGTCGCCCCCGAGCTGGTCCCTGAGCCAGGGGGCGACCACCCAGGCGAGAACCCCCATCGGGACGGCCGCCGCCGCCCAGACCCCGAGGATCTGGGCGAGCGAGTATTGCCTGACGGCTGCATACCGATCAACTTGGTCGGGCGGCTGTTCCATCATCGCAGCAACGTGACAGAACCTAACATGAATGCGAGCGTCCCGAATGTCGGTGCCGTGATGACCGCTCTGGACGAGGAGGAGCGATCTCGTCGGTAGCCCCAGACTGCTGCATGCGCCCGAGATTGCGCAAGTCCGTCGACGTGGAGCCGAGGCTTGCGCGTTGGAACGAAGGCAGAAGCACGCTTACCCGCGTGTTCGGCTTCTGTTTTTGCCCGTCGAAGCGGTAGAGCGGGCGACCAGGATCCGCGACGGCCGTGCCGACCCACCGTAGGCGACCGAGTTCTGCCGCAGCCGGCCACCTTGCAGTCGACAGGTCTCGGGTGCTCCTACTTTGCCCCTGGGGACACGAACCCAAGGAGCGGGCCATCTTGGGAGTGCCTGATCGGCCCCGCGATGCGGTTCGCCGCAGAGCTACGTGTCCGAGTTGACGACTGCGATCGCCTCGATCTCGACGAGCTGGTCGGGATAGCCTAGGAGCGAGACACCGACGAGTGTGCTGGGCGCTCGATCAAGGCGTGCACAGACCACGTTCCAAACACGCGCGAGGTCGGCGCGCTGCTGGGCCACGACGAAGACCGTCGTCTTAACAAGCGATTCCGGCCCGACGGAATGCTCAGCCAGCGCGGCGAGAAGGTTCTCGACAGCGCGCGCAGCCTGCAGCTCACGGTCGCCCGGCGCCACGACACGTCCCTTCTCATCGAGCGGGCAGGCCCCTGCGGTAAAGATGAGTCCGCCAGCGGCGGCGCTGTAGTCGTAGGGAGTGTCTGGGTAGAGGCTCATCGCAGGAATACAACTATCTCGACAGCGGACCAGTCGCCGCGACTCGTCGCTTCACACCGTCGCTCGCCGGCCGCTGCTTACTCGAGTCTCCTTGGTCGAAGCGCCCGTCCGGCGGTTGCCCGTGGCGTTCCGGGGCGGCGGGTGCGTTTCGGTGTGCTCGCTAGGCGCTCCGGGGCACGACGGTCGGCAGCCGCGTAGGCATCACCACCGTCAGACGCGTCGCGCGCATGAGCGCGGCGATCGCGATGCGGCTGATCAGTCTCACCGGGCCCTCATTCCCTCGAGGACCGTCCGTTGGGGCACTTGGGCGATCGTGTGCTCGGCTAGCGCGGTGATCGTGAGGCTTGGGTTCACGCCCGGGTTAGCGGGCAGCGCCGAGCCGTCGGTGATCAGCAGGTTCCTGTAGCCGTATACGTGGCCGTGGGCGTCGATCACGCCTTGGGAGGGGTCGGCGGCGATGACCGCGCCGCCGAGGATGTGAGCGGTGCCGGGCACGTTGAACAGCGCCTCGGGGATTCCGCTCTGCGGGATCCCGCCGATCCGCTCGGCCAGCCACGCTGCCGCGTGGTTGGCTGCGGGGATGAACGTGGGGTTGGGGTTCGTCGCGTCCTGCTCGGTCGTGATCCGCACGCCGCCGGACAGGCGCCGTCGCCGGGGCGCGAACCGCAGCGCGCTGTCGACTGTTTGCATCACGAGCACGATCACCGTGCGCCGCGACCAGTTCGGCGTCGCGAGCAGCCGCGCGAAGCGGATCGGGTGGCGGGCGATCGCGGCCAGCCAGCGCAGCGGCCGCGTGACGCGCGTGCCATCTCCGACCAGCGCGGTGAACATCGTTTTCATCGCGCCGCCCCCGCCACCGTAGGTGACCAGTTCGATGTGCGTGTCGGGATCGGGGTAGATGCTGGAGCTGATCGCGACCGAGGCGGTGAAGTCGCGCGTGTCGTCGGGCGCGGTGACGGCAACGATCGACTCGCTGTTGGTCCGCACCAGGTGCCCCAGACGCTCTGAGACGCGCGGCAGCGAACCGGAATGCCGGCAGTTGGCCAGCAGCCGGTTGGTGCCCAGCGCACCGGCGGCGAGGACGACACCTCGGGCGGTGATCGTCTCGCCGCGGCCGCGGCGAAGCGCGCCGCTACGGACGTGCGTGACCGCGTATCCCTCAGAGCCGTCCGGGGCGCCCAGCGGCCGCACGTCGGTGACTGTGCGCTCGGCGTCGATCCTCACCCCGAGGCGCTCAGCGAACCACAGATAGTTCTTCACGAGCGTGTTCTTGGCTCCGTGGCGGCAGCCGACCATGCACTCCCCGCAGCGGATACAGCCCGCCCGGGCCGGACCGTCCCCGTCGAAATACGGGTCGGGGTGCTCAACGCCGGGCTCGCCGAGATAGACCCCCACGCGCGTGTGGCCGTAAGTGTCCTGGACCCCCAGCGCGCCGGCCAGCTCTCGCAAGAGAATGTCGCCGTCTGAGTCAAACGTCACGTCGCTGACGCCGAGCATCCGCTCCGCGGTGTCGTAATGCGCGGCCAGCTCGGCCTTCCAGTCGGCCAACTCGCGCCACCGCGGATCCTCAAAGAACGAGTCGCGGGCACGGTAGAGCGTGTTCGCGTAGCCGAGGCTGCCGCCGCCGACCCCCGCGCCGGACGCGATCAGGACGTCGGGGAACGGCGTCAGCCGCATGATCCCGCGCAGCCCCAGCCGCGGCGCGAAAAAGTAGCGCCTGGCGTCCCACGTGCTGCGCGCGAAATCCTGATCTCCAAAGCGCCACCCACTCTCCAGCACCCGCACCGAGTAGCCCTTCTGCGCCAACCGCAACGCGGCGACGCTACCACCGAACCCCGAGCCGATCACGACCCAATCGACGTCGGTCGTCGCTGACATCGCCGTCCCCACCCTACGCGAGCCCGGCACGGGCATCGTACGATGAGCTCGGCCCGAAACGTCGGACGCGTCGTCGTCGTCCCTGCTCGGCGGCGTCAAGGAACTGGCGACGGAACCCCTCGAGTCGCGTGGCGATCGCCGCTTGCAGTTGCCGCATGCGATACCCCTCGCTAGCTGCCTGGGGGGTCATGTCAGCGGCGGCGGGCGGGCTCGCTGCGATAGCCGACAGCGTCGGCGTAGTGCTGCTAGTGAACATCGGTCCTCCGAGTCAGGTAGTGGATTTGGTGTACGCAAAGTCCGGGTCACGTCCCCTCGAACCACAGAGGGGACTTGGGAGTTCTTCATCGCCGCGAGTGTCATCCGACCGGGGAGGCGTGGCGCATCTGCCCGGGGGGTTCAATCTTTTGGCGCGCTGGGTTCTTGGTCCGCTTCGCCTTCTCCACCGGATAGGGGTTACGACCGGGGCGATGCTGCCGGCCGTGCGCCCAGGCCGGGGTGAGGCCGCTGGTGCGTCTCACCCGCCCGCTATACGTCCGGGCTTGGCGTCTCGGCGCGTCACGCCCAGACACCGAGCCACATCGGGCTATGAGAGACGGTGGCAGGCTGCTCCGCCGGAATCGGCGGCCCGCCGTCGTGGCGGGCCGCCGCTTGTGGGCTGCTTAGCAGCTCTGGCCTGTGTTCGGGAAGCCGGGGCTGATTAGCAGCTCTGGCCTGTGTTCGGGAACGTGCCGCAGTTGCTGCTGACCGTGTTGGAGACGCCGCCGAGGATCGCCGCATCGACGTTCGAGGCGGTGTTGCCGGCGCCGCCGCCGACCCATGCGTTACCGCCGCCAGGACCGTCCGTCGCGGTGTTGTTACGCCGCCTGACACCGACGTATGGCTGCCGCTGGACACGTTGAAAATACCGCCGCTGATCGACGACACTGGGCCCGAGGCGCGGTTCTGGTAGCCACCGAGGATCGCCTCCAACCCATTGGGGTTGCAAGACCCCGTCGGCGTGCTGCCGCTGCCGGCGAGGT
>CAWFKF010000112.1:0-94636 GCA_963816005.1 uncultured Solirubrobacteraceae bacterium
TACAGCTTCGAGTTCCTCGATCCGTACACGAAGGTGTCGTGGTCACTAGACCGAAGTTCCCGGTGGTGAGGTAGCCAGATTCCGCTTGTTCCCAGGGTTTTCGGGGGTTCTGGGGTGTTCGGGTCGTGTCTACCGATCGACCACGACGGGGGCGTGGGCGGCGAGGTCGAGCGCTTCGGCTTGCAGCGCGGTAGGCTGGGTGAGCTTCTCGAAGGTGCTGGCGTGGTCGTGCAGGCGGGTGGTGTTCTGGGTCTGGGTCGCGAGCTCGGTGAGGAGCGTGCGATAGCTGTGCGCGGACTGCCCGGTGCTGGTCCGTTTCGTCTGCGCTTTGTGTCGCGCGGCGGGGGAGCGCTCAGCTTTCGCGACGGGATCAGGACTGACGGGCCGGTGCTCGTCGGTGAACAACAACGGCTTCCACGCGGCTTTCAGATGCCAGGTGAGGTAGTAGGCGAGCATGCAGATCAGCACGTGCGCACGAACACGGTCCTCGAGGTGATGATGGATCGGACGGATCTGCAGGTCCGGGCCCTTGATCGATCCGAACGCCCGTTCGGCCTGTTCGAGGTTCTTGTAGGCGCGCACGACATCACCGGTCTGAAGGTCGGTCTCGGTGAGGCCGGTCCGCAGGATGTAGAACCCGTCGAGCGCAGCTTCCGCGGCGATCTCCGCGGTCTTGCGGGTGTAGGTGAACGTGGTGTCAGTAATCGTGGTCTGGAAGTGCTTGCGCATCCGGTAACGCTTCAGCGCCGGACCTGTCGCAAGACCGATCAGGTCGGCCCCGGTGAGCGTCCCGGCGGTGACACGGTGAGCGATCGCGGCTAGGTCGATCTCCGTCGCGGCGAGCAGTTCGTTGCGCTTGCGGGCACGTTGCGCGCCGACCAGCGGGTTGCGGCACACGACCAGTCGTTCGCCGGGGAACTCCGCGACGTCGGTGATCTCCCCGAGGTTCTGCTCGTCGAACAGCGACGGCTGAAACACCCCGGACCGGGCGAGTTTCTTGATCGTCGGCGCTTTCAGCGCGGTGATCCAGTCCACCCCGTCGGTCTCTGACAGCAGCGTGATGTTCGCCTTCGTGACCATCCCACGATCGGCGACGACCACCACCCGCGAGAGACCGAACCGGTCCTTCAACTTCACGACCTGTGACGGCAGCGTCTTGTCGTCGTGCAGCTCGCCGGTGAACACCTCGACCGCGACCGGCCGCCCGTCGGTGTCGCACAACAGTCCGTAGATGATCTGCGGCAGGCCGGGCCTCCCGTCCCGCGAGTACCCACGCTTCCCGAGCGGGCACGTGCGACCCTCGAAGTAACTCGAGGACACGTCGTAGAGCACCATCTCCCCGTCACGCAGGTGGCGGGCAGCGAGACGATCCTCGATCCGGTCCTGGCGCTCCACGAGCCAGTCCATCGCCGCGTAGAGGTCATCCTCATCCGCTCCAACCACGCCGCACTCCTGCGCCAGGGTTGACTGGCCGAGGGTGCGGACCATCCCGAGTTTCGATCCCGGGCCGATCACCCGGCCGACGATCATCGCCACGCACAGATCCCGCTCCCGGCACGGTGAGCGGTCCAGCAGCTTCGCCAGCCCGAGCCGACGCGCCATCGTCAGCGCCGCGGTGACGTGCCCGGCCGGGAGGGAGCGCTCGATCTCGAACGCCTGATCGACGCTCATCACCGTCTTGCCGGCGAGCACGGCACGGATCGCGTCGATCGCTTCGGGCGGGAGGTGTGACAGGTTCGCGAGCGTTTCCTTCTTGACCTTCCCGTCCTGGCGGTAGGAGCGGCGCAGCAACGTCGCGTTGTACTCGTTCTCCCCAGACCGGCGGGTAGTCGTGCTCACATGCATCGCACCGCTTTGCCTGGCTGGCCTTCCCATATCTGGACAATACCCCATTTGTCGACCTGATAGTAGTGGGTACACTTAGGATCAAGCAAAAAGGCCGGAATCCCCGCAACTACAGGGATCCCGGCCTCTACAACCGCTGACTACAGGGGGAACTTCGGACTAGATGGCAGCGGTAGCTCGGTCTTGCGAATGCCGGTGAACGGCCGGGCTTCCGAGTCCAGGTCCACCGCCGACCAGCGCAACGTCAGCCACAGCGCGTAGCCCTGATCGCGGTCGACGACGGCCGGCTGTTCGACCGGGGCCATCCACCCGCCCGGGTCGCCGTCGATCCCCCAGCTGCCCCAGCGGACGAGTTCGATTTTCTCGAACAGAGTGCCGATCACGTTCCGCAGCGCGTTCAGGTTCGGTGCTCTTCCGACCCCATCGGCCACCGCCTCCTTGATCGTCGCCAGATGGCGCAGGAGGGCCTGCTCGGCATCGCCCATGACTCCGATCCGCTCGGTCTGGGCAACGTGGTCCTGAGCCCGCTGGAGGGCTGCCTGAGCGCCTTCCTGTTCGGCGAGCACTTGGGCACGTTGCTGGCGGTAGTCCTCATCGTCCAGAACTTCGTCCTGCCAGCCCCGCTGAATCTTGGGGCTCCGTGGATGATCGGGGGTGACTCTCGATCGAGATTCCGTCCTGAGCAGGGCTTTTGGTCGTCGGAGCGGCGGGTGGAAGTCGCGTGCGCCTCTGCTGCTGGGTTGTGGACTGCTCGCTGGGCCCCGTGCCCGGCGATCGTGGGCACAGCGGATGCGTGCTCAAGCGGCCAGGGATGGCCGCGCCTGCGCGCAGGCGCATCCGGATGATCATGGCGAGACTCGCCCCATAGGGCGTCGTTGGGGGGCGTCGGGGTCGCTGCCCGCGTTGACGGGGGTCGTGGCGTGCCGGGGAGCTGCCTGCTCCATTCCCTTCTCGTTGCGCCGTTTGCCGTGCGTGCGCACCGGTCATCCCGGGGTCGAGCGAGCGTCGTGGCGGAATACGGGTGACGCGGTTCGGAGGGCCAGAAAGAAAACGCGTGTTCGTGTGTCGTCACCCCCGATCATGCCCGGAGAGCCTGAATCTTGGCGAGTCTGGCCTCGGTGCGCTGAACCTCCGTCTCAGCCTGTCTGACGGCCTCCCTGGCGATGGTCAGGTCCGAGGCGGTCCGGGCCTCAATCCGCCTCTGAGTGGCTTCCAGGTCGATGTAGTGGGTCGTGAGGTTGGCCAGGAACGGACCGTCGATCAGCTCCCGCCGAATCGACGGCTGGTCGCAGAAGCCTTTGCCGCGTTCCAGCCGCCCCCGGCATTCGTACCGCTCACGGCCACCGTTCCGGCTGTGGATCTTGCGCGGGATCATCGCGTAGCCGCACTGGCCGCAGACCAGGACGCCCTTGACGAGCAGATGCTGTCCGTCAGGCCAGCGGCCACCGGACCGGCGCACCTTCGACGAGCGGACCGTCTGGACCTGCACCCACACGTCCTCGGTGACGATGGCCTCGATGTGCTCGCTCTTGAAGACCTCGCCGTTGAACGCGAACCAGCCCTTGTACAGCGGGTTCGCCAGGATCCGGCCGACCGTCGACTGGTTCCAGAGCCGGCCGGACACGGTCGGGACACCTTCGTCGATCAGCGTTCGGGCGATCATCCTCTGGCTCATGCCGTTGCGCGAGTCCTCGAAGATCCGGCGCACAACCTCGGCCTCGTGGGGCACCTGCCGCAGGTCCTGGCCGTCCCGCTCAAGGCCGTACGACCTCGGGCCTCCGTGCGGGAGTCCTGCCCTGGCTCTGGCAGCGAGGCCGGCGCTGGTGCGGGCCTTGATCTTGGCCTTCTCGAACTGGGCGAACTGGGCGACGATCCCGGTCTGCAACGCCCCTTCGGGAGTGGCCCGATC
Organism: uncultured Solirubrobacteraceae bacterium; assembly: GCA_963816005.1. Classification (GTDB taxonomy): domain Bacteria; phylum Actinomycetota; class Thermoleophilia; order Solirubrobacterales; family Solirubrobacteraceae; genus Palsa-465. Next base: position 3,755 of record CAWFKF010000112.1, read on the forward strand.
GATGGTCTCCCGTGTCGAGGCGAGCTGCACCTTGTTCTCGTCAAAGAACCGGAGCGTGCCCTCGATCGCCCAGGCATCGCGGCCGAAGCGGTCAAGGGCAGAGACCATGATCACGTCGGGCTTGCCGCTGGCGACGTCCGCGAGCATCCGCTTGTGGGCGGGCCGGTTGGGGTCGTCACCGGAGTAGCCCTCGTCGCGGTAGACCTCGACTAGTTGCCATCCCTCGTGGCGTTCGATGAGGGCCAGGCAGGCGTGCTCCTGGTCGCCGAGGCTGTGTCCTTCCTTCGCCTGCTCGTCAGTGCTCACACGGACGTAGGCGGCTGCTCGGACGGTCTCGGTCATGGCGTCTCCTTCGTGTCGGAGAACGCCAACTGCGTCTGCTCGGGTTCGTCGACCTGCTCGTGCTGCGTGAGTTCGACGAGCGTCCGGGCGACAGGACGCCGGGTTGGGGTTGCCGCCTGCACGCCGACATGCTCGCGATTGAGCATCGGCACCGATTTGCGTGGCCATGTGAACCAATAGGCGTGCTCGCCGACATACAGGTACGAGTTAGTCATCGGGCGCCGCCTGCCGCTGTCGTAGAAGCCGACCGGTGGCGTCCATTCCTCGACGCGGCCATGTGCCTTGATCGCGTCGACGAGTTGCCAGAACTCCGCCTCGGTTACATCGTCTTTGTTCCAGCCTTTGACGACATATTGGTGAGGCGCCACGTCCTCGACGGACTTGACCGAGTACCACCCGGCACGGCTGATGATGTCGAGGACTTCCTCGGTGAGCGCGGCGGAATGGTCGGGCGGGCTACTGTGCGGGGTACTGCTCATCGGCTACCTCCGGTGGGCGGTAAAGCCCTCGGACCTCAACCGTCCGGGGGCTTCTGTGTGTATACAACTATTGTACCGGGTTGGCGGCGGCAATCTTGCTGCAAACACGTGTAAACCTGCCCCATAAGCGATTGGTTTAGTTTTAGTAGGGCAGGTTTAGGCCGAAGTTCCCGGTGGTGAGGTAGCCAGATTCCGCTTGTTCCCAGGGTTTTCGGGGGTTCTGGGGTGTTCGGGTCGTGTCTACCGATCGACCACGACGGGGGCGTGGGCGGCGAGGTCGAGCGCTTCGGCTTGCAGCGCGGTAGGCTGGGTGAGCTTCTCGAAGGTGCTGGCGTGGTCGTGCAGGCGGGTGGTGTTCTGGGTCTGGGTCGCGAGCTCGGTGAGGAGCGTGCGATAGCTGTGCGCGGACTGCCCGGTGCTGGTCCGTTTCGTCTGCGCTTTGTGTCGCGCGGCGGGGGAGCGCTCAGCTTTCGCGACGGGATCAGGACTGACGGGCCGGTGCTCGTCGGTGAACAACAACGGCTTCCACGCGGCTTTCAGATGCCAGGTGAGGTAGTAGGCGAGCATGCAGATCAGCACGTGCGCACGAACACGGTCCTCGAGGTGATGATGGATCGGACGGATCTGCAGGTCCGGGCCCTTGATCGATCCGAACGCCCGTTCGGCCTGTTCGAGGTTCTTGTAGGCGCGCACGACATCACCGGTCTGAAGGTCGGTCTCGGTGAGGCCGGTCCGCAGGATGTAGAACCCGTCGAGCGCAGCTTCCGCGGCGATCTCCGCGGTCTTGCGGGTGTAGGTGAACGTGGTGTCAGTAATCGTGGTCTGGAAGTGCTTGCGCATCCGGTAACGCTTCAGCGCCGGACCTGTCGCAAGACCGATCAGGTCGGCCCCGGTGAGCGTCCCGGCGGTGACACGGTGAGCGATCGCGGCTAGGTCGATCTCCGTCGCGGCGAGCAGTTCGTTGCGCTTGCGGGCACGTTGCGCGCCGACCAGCGGGTTGCGGCACACGACCAGTCGTTCGCCGGGGAACTCCGCGACGTCGGTGATCTCCCCGAGGTTCTGCTCGTCGAACAGCGACGGCTGAAACACCCCGGACCGGGCGAGTTTCTTGATCGTCGGCGCTTTCAGCGCGGTGATCCAGTCCACCCCGTCGGTCTCTGACAGCAGCGTGATGTTCGCCTTCGTGACCATCCCACGATCGGCGACGACCACCACCCGCGAGAGACCGAACCGGTCCTTCAACTTCACGACCTGTGACGGCAGCGTCTTGTCGTCGTGCAGCTCGCCGGTGAACACCTCGACCGCGACCGGCCGCCCGTCGGTGTCGCACAACAGTCCGTAGATGATCTGCGGCAGGCCGGGCCTCCCGTCCCGCGAGTACCCACGCTTCCCGAGCGGGCACGTGCGACCCTCGAAGTAACTCGAGGACACGTCGTAGAGCACCATCTCCCCGTCACGCAGGTGGCGGGCAGCGAGACGATCCTCGATCCGGTCCTGGCGCTCCACGAGCCAGTCCATCGCCGCGTAGAGGTCATCCTCATCCGCTCCAACCACGCCGCACTCCTGCGCCAGGGTTGACTGGCCGAGGGTGCGGACCATCCCGAGTTTCGATCCCGGGCCGATCACCCGGCCGACGATCATCGCCACGCACAGATCCCGCTCCCGGCACGGTGAGCGGTCCAGCAGCTTCGCCAGCCCGAGCCGACGCGCCATCGTCAGCGCCGCGGTGACGTGCCCGGCCGGGAGGGAGCGCTCGATCTCGAACGCCTGATCGACGCTCATCACCGTCTTGCCGGCGAGCACGGCACGGATCGCGTCGATCGCTTCGGGCGGGAGGTGTGACAGGTTCGCGAGCGTTTCCTTCTTGACCTTCCCGTCCTGGCGGTAGGAGCGGCGCAGCAACGTCGCGTTGTACTCGTTCTCCCCAGACCGGCGGGTAGTCGTGCTCACATGCCTCGATCTTGCAGTAGGCGCGGGATCGCGTCGCTTGCAGTAAGCATCGCGCGGGGTTCTGCGAGCGGTCTGGATGGGGTGTGTCGGGGTGTGTCGGGTTGTGGCTGGTGAGGATCGGTGTGGTGGCGGTGGCGCCGGCGGCTTGGACACGTTCACTTTGGGGCTGGCCGGCGGTTTGTGGGCAGGCTGACGCCCGGGGTGTGGGGCGATTGGCCGTCGGGTGGCGGCGCCCAGCGGCGCCGCGGTCAGCCTGTTGGGGGTGGGAGCGCTTGCAGCCGCTCGAACGCGGCGGCGAGCTGTCCTGCCCAGGGCCAGTGGCGTGAGAGGCGCAGAATCGTGCGGCGGGCGTGGCGGGCGATCCGCCCCGACTGGTGCAGCAGCCGGTAGCGCAGCCGTTTGAGCTCCCACGCGCGTGCTTGGTCGGTAAGGCACAGCTGCTGAGTCCAGGCGACGAGGTCTTGGGCGAGCTGCACGAGCCACAGCCACACCTGGTTGTTCGCGAAGCTGTGGAACGGGAGGTTAGACAGGCCGCAGTCCTTGGCTTGGCGGATGCGGTCCTCGACACGGGCGTGGCCGCGGTGGTCAAGGTCGAGCTGCGGAATGCTCTCGCCCGGCTGGTCGCAGAGGAACACCGCGAGGCGGTAGCCGTCATGGTCGGCGAAGGACTGCTGGTCGCCCTCCGTGAGCTTCGTGCGCCGGGCGATCAGCCTTGAGCCCCGCGGCCACGCGGACAGATCCACTTGGTCGGTGATCTCGCACACCTGGCTGTGCTCGCGCTCTGTGCCGTCTGAGCGGATCGCCTTGACCCACACGGCCTCAGGCACGGCGATGATCGCCTCGCGCACCGGCTCGGAGAGATCAAACCCGAACGAGAACCGCATGTTCGCCTCGCGGCAGTACATGGTCAGCTCGTGCGTTGAGCCGGCGCCGTCGGCCCTGACCAGGATCTCGCCGTCGAGCGCTTGTTGGTCGAGCTGGGCGAGCGCGAGGTCGAGCACCAGCGTGTGATCGCTCGCGGTGTTCGACCCGGCGTTGCCCGGCCGCAGCACCCCCGCCGGCGCCTCCCCTGTCCCATCGAGGTAGCAGAGCAGCGGATGATGACCATAGCCGCCTTTGAAGTTCCCCTTGGCGTCCTCCTTCTCCGAGTGGGCGGTGGTGAGCGTCGCGTCCAGGTCGAGCACCGTCCGCTCGGGGCCGTCCGGCTTGACCCTGCGCTGCGGACGCGCCCCGAGCTTCCACGCCCGCGCCCTCGCGACCGCGACCGCCACACGCAGCCGGCCAAGGCACTCCGCGTCGATCGAGTCGATCACGCGGAACGCCGTTGAGTCAGACGCGACATTGCCGAACAGGTCAGGCTGATCACGCTGAGCTCCCAGGTCAGCCAGGCACTCCCCGCCGTCGGCGAGCATCACCGCCAGATCGCGCAGCACCACCCCTGGGTCATGCGCCGAGCGCCGCTCCCTGGTCGGCGCCATCGCCCCCGACAGCGCCCGTGTCAACCCGACGCGGTCCGCGACCCCGGCCAGCAGCGCACTGCCAGCATGACCGACCTGACCCGTGCCGTCCGCCCTCACAGTTAGCTTGTCAACCAGCCCATCACGCTTCACCATTTGGGTGATCCTCCTGAGGTCGGGACGCGAGTTTCAGCACCCCGCATTCTCCTTGCCCAGGCGGACGTTTCCGACGTTTCCGCGCCCCGGCCAGCCCCGGGGCGCGGTCGTTAATGCAAGATCCAGGCATGCATCGCACCGCTTTGCCTGGCTGGCCTTCCCATATCTGGACAATACCCCATTTGTCGACCTGATAGTAGTGGGTACACTTAGGATCAAGCAAAAAGGCCGGAATCCCCGCAACTACAGGGATCCCGGCCTCTACAACCGCTGACTACAGGGGGAACTTCGGTTTAGGAAAGTCCGAACGTTCGGACTTTCATCCCGAGTCGAGTCTCAGCGCTGAGACCCGGCACGCCAGCCTGAACAGCCGCAACCTCGCGAGCTTCATGAGGGCGGTCCTTCGACTCGCCCTTCGCGTTCAACTTGCGGCACTTGACGCCCGTCGGCGCGCCGCACTTCGGGCAAGTCACCAACCCGACCACATCGTCCGGCACGAACCCGACCAGGCGCGAGCCCTTCTCGCCCGTCCACACGACCTGGCGCACAGCGCCGACGTACTCGGACATGGCGGCCCAGGCCAGGTCGGGCGCCATGCGCCACCGTCCGCCGGCGAAGTCCCGCGCCAGCTCGATGCAGTCACGCCACGGATGCAGTTCGCCGTCGTCAAGCAGGGACTTGATGGCTCCGGCGGTACGCAGAACGGCAGCTTCTTGGTCGATGTTCACTGGTTCCCTTTCGATAGGGCACGTAGATGCCAACACCGTACGCGCGGTTCCCGACAGGTTCGCCGTAGCGGACGAACTCGATCACGTCCGCGGCGCGGAGCGCCTTGATCAGCGCGCGGGCATCGTCCTTGCTGACATCCAGGCTCCCGGCCGACGAACCGCTCGGAGAACGCCGTTTCGTCCGAGCCGTCAGTGGCGATCCACCGTGCGGCCATCATCGCGAACAGGTCGCGCCCATCACGCAGAAGGTCGTCGGCGTCGTCGGGGAGCTCGGGCAGGTCGATCGGAACCAGGAGGCCGGCATCCCGGCACAACAGCATCCGCCAGTACACGCGCTGCTGCCTGGTCAACGTCGTCGTCGTGACGTTCTCCGGGTCGAACAGCTCGAGCACCCGGCCGGTACGGATCGCGTGATACGCGTCGGCCAGGTGCCGGTGGTACTCGGACGACCACGAGGTGTCGCTCGCGAACTGCGACGGCGACCCGAGGCAGTTGCACACGAAGCGCAGCTCCCCGTCGTGCCGATCGAGCCTGGCGGTGCCGCCGGAGTGGCCGGGAAGCGGGCAGGCGGCGAACCCGTCCTCGTTGGCGTCCATGCCGAGCGCCCGGAGCAGAGCGGTCTCGTCTGTCAGCCGCGGCAGCCAGGCGCGGGAGCTGCGCGGAACCTGGCCCTTCTCTCTTGGTGAAACCTCGAAGGTACGTGCGAGCGCCGCGCTGCTCGCGACGGGCTGCTCCTCAGTGGTTTCACCAAGAGAGAAAGGAGGACGTTCGGCGCAGTCATTGGCGCCAACGTTGGCGCCGGCTGGGTGAGGGTGGATCTGCATTGGAACCTCGGTTCTCGGTCGTCCTGGTCTTGGACGCTAGGGATCGACCGGAAAGTACCCGCCGAACCGGACACGGCGTGAAACGCGAACCGCCGCCCTCATGGTCCAGATCAGGGCGGCGGTCACAACCGAGAGGAGGGGGTTCCAAGCCTCGCTGCCCATACTAGTTTCGTACCCGGTCGGACCCGCTGCCATATAGAGAGAGTCGACGGTGACCGCCGGGCGGGCAGTTTTCGTGGCCTGAGTGACCGCCGGGGCGGGCAGTTTCTTCCACGAGGAAGTGTTCCCAGAGATTGCGGCAGGCACGAGGAAGCCGTTGGGATGGAGCCCTCGACCCAACAGAACACGGATCGCCAGTCGATAACGCGGGTATCATCGACCCGGTCAGGTATCGCAAGCTGGCCGCTCAAGAGCGAACAGGGCTTGCAGGCGATCAAGCCCCGCGATCGAAGGACGCACTCATGGAGACCCCGCCCATCGTCGTCGACCTCATCAACACGGTCATCCTGCGCGTCGGCCAGGACGCCAACGCGCAAGAAAAGTACAACCAGATCGTCGCTGCGCAGAAGTCGGCGATCACCGCCGCTGGGCCCGAGCCCCAGAAGTAGCCGAGGTGCGCGTCGACTGGGCCATTCCCTGTCGCCACGTGGAGGTCCACGACAATCTTGCGACGATCGTCGGGGCCGGAATCGACCACATCTGGCTCCCTAGCGTGCCGGCCCCGGTGCAAGTCAGCCTTGCTATTCGCCTCGTGTTCGTTCCTGACGAACTCGATCCGGCCGTGCCTCACAACCTGCGCGTCGCCGCTATCTCGCCCGATAGGCAGACGCTGGCGGAGGTGGACGGCGCGCTCAACGTTGCGGTACCGCCGGGCGTCGCCGACGACTGGCTTCGAGGGCTGCACGTGCCGATGGTGATCCAGTTCATGGCGGAGTCCGAGGGCAGGTACTCGCTCGAGATCACAGTGGATGGCCACACGATGGGCGTTCCGATGAACATCGGGGTTCGACCACCTCCCACGCCCGCGGCTCCCGGACCCGAGGAGTAGTCCTCAGCCGCTCCAGGCTGGCTCCCAGCCCGTTGGTCGTCTCCCGGCTCCTCGCCAAGACGCCCGGACCGGACCGCAGTCGCTCGTCACGAACGTCAGTCGTGGTCGCGCCGGTGCCGGTACGTGGTCATCAGGAACACCCGGTGACCGGTGATCCGTGCCCGACTCGGTTGCTTGTTCGGTCATCGACCCGAGTGGCGAGGAGACGACGGTCGATTAGGGCAGGTTTGGGCGCCCGTCCGACAGTGCGAATGTTCGCACTTTCGGACTCCGAGTCTCAGCGCTGAGAACTTTCACGCGAAGCGCCTGCGGCGCAGTCGCTCCGAGTGCGTTGTGCGGCTGATCGTCACCGCCGGCGGGGCCTCTCGGGGGCTCTCAGGGGCCCCAGGGACGGCCTTGGCGCAACCGGCCGATGCTGCGCTGCGCATCAGGGCCTCCTTCCCACAACGCGAGCGTGCTGCCTGCCTGCAAAGCCAGCGCCTGCTCCACCGCCAGGCGAACCCACCGCGACCGCGGCACGACCCCCCGAGCTTCGTCGATCTCAGCGACGAAATCCCGCTCCCAACGGAAGCTCAACGGCCTCGCGGACATGCAGTACAAGGTACTACCAGAGGCCCATGGATCCCAAATGTTCCTCGCGCAAAAGTGGAACACTCTCGCGCCCAGGTTTTCGGCTGGTGATTCGGGTGCCCCCCTTGGTTTCGGTGCCGTTGTCGCGTTGGCGTTTGGCGTTCTGCGCGCTGCGTCCGCTCGCACCGACCGCTTCGGCTGCCAGGTCACGCGCCTGCGGAGCGGGTCCGTTAGAGGACTTAGAGCGTGTTTGAAAAGAGGTTGTGAGGGGGTGTTGTCGAACTTTGGGGCATGTCCTCCAAGACGCGGTACCCATCAGATCTCACCGACGCTCAGTGGGCGTTGGTCGAGCGGTTGTTGTCTGCGGCGAAGCCCGGTGGTCGGCATGAGGCGCACCCGCGGCGTGAGCTGGTCAACGCGATCCTGTACCTGCTGCGGACGGGCTGTTCGTGGCGTCAGCTGCCGAAGGACTTCCCGCCGTGGGAGACGGTGTACTGGCACTTCAAGCGGTGGCGCGATGACGGCTCGCTTGATGCACTGCACGACGCGCTGCGCGAGCGGGTGCGGGAGGCTGAGGGACGCGATCCGCAGCCGACCGCGGCGATCATCGACGCGCAGTCGGTCAAGGGCGCAGACACCGTCGGTCGCGCCACGCGCGGCTATGACGCGGGCAAGAAGGTCAATGGCCGCAAGCGCCACATCGTGGTCGACACGATCGGCCTGCTGGTGATCGTGCTGGTCACCGCCGCCAGCGTCCAGGACCGCGATGGCGCTCGTCCCACGCTTGAGGCGGTCCGCAAGGCGTTCCCGACGATCAGCCTGGTGTGGGCCGACGGCGGGTACGCCGGCAAGCTCGTGGAGTGGGCCAAGATGACAGCACGGCTCGTCCTGGAGATCGTGCGCAAGCCCGAGGGACAGCGCACCTTCGAGGTGCTGCCCAGACGCTGGGTCGTGGAGCGAACGCTCGCGTGGATCACCAAATGCCGGCGACTGGACCACGACTACGAGCGGCTGCCCAAAACCTCGGTCGCGATGGTCAAGTGGGCGATGATCGGCCTGACGACACGACGACTCGCCCCGGCACCCGGACGCCAACCCTGGACAACCCCATAAGCCCTTCTCAAACACTTACTTAGGCAGATCTGCCTTAGTCCGCTTCGTCTTGCGTTCGTGCTCTCGCTCCTTCGCTGCTGCCGCGAACATCGACTCGAGCTCGTCCGCGACCAACGCCAACTGACAGGGTTCTCCGCCGTTCTGCCGCCCTTCGACGTGTCGGACGGGGTCGCCGGTCGGATCGAGGTGTCGCAGGGTCCTGACGCGTCCCACCGCACGTCGACGGGCCAGACAAAAGTCCGATCGATCGGACTTTCCGCGTCCTGGAGGGTGCATGGGTACGACGGGGACGAGGACGTGGTTGCGGTGTTCCCCCCAAACACGTCCCCAGGAGTTGCACGTACAACATCCGTCTACCGGTTGTGCCACCGTCCCTGTCGCACGCGCATCGGCAACAGGAGGTTTCACTCGCAATGCTCAGCGAACGGAGTCAACAGGTCGTCCTCAAACGAGATCGAGGCGACGGCATCGTCGAGATCGCCGAACGTCACGGCATCAGCCACCAACGAGTCAGTGCGATCTGCCGCAACCGGCTGCCATGGTGCGCGGAGCGAAACACAACCCGCCCGCCACTTCAGCGGGGCAGAACGAGGAAGGAACACGCGCGGTGTGGTCGAACCACGCAGGCACAACCGCATGGCCTCATCTGACATCACCTGAGCCGGGAGCGGACTCCCGGCTCCGCGTGTTCTGGGAGCTTGTGGATGCAGCGCCCGGCGCCGGGCATCGTCGCAGACCCCCCTTGCTCGGCGAAACAGTTGGCACGGACCGAGCACCGGGTGTGCTGGGCGCGCCGACTCCCGGTCAGACGTCCGGGCCAAGCGAGGTGGCCCCGCGACAAAGCCGTCGGCATCGAATGCGACAGATCCTCGCTGGCGCTCGTCACCCTGGGGCGTTCATGGACGAGACAGCTTGCCCACACCCGGCTCCCGTATCGCCACTCAGAAGCAGCAGCGACGCGACGCGACTCGGTTGCCGAGCTTCTGCTGGTAATCCAACCCAGCACTCTCGGAGTCGGCGCTCGAGGCGCCAGCATTCGGGCATAGCAGTCGTCCCGCAGCGGCGGGTCTGACGACCGCTGCAGGGCGATTTCGATCCTGCGTTGCAGCGCAGATGCGGCTCGATCCGGACGACCGCTTCGTCGCCAAAGCGCTCGCGCTGTCTCAGACCGTGCAAACGCAGAAGCGATCGTCCCGGAGATCGGCGCTGCGCCGGCCGAGTGGCGCACCGATGCTCCGCGACGGGTTGTCCGACCGCTGGCTTTGGTGATCCCCCCGGCGCCGTGCGTACGTCCTAGGGCAGAAGCATGTTGTGCAGCTCGTAGGTCGTCGTCGCCGGCGGCGCACCGGGGTTGCCTCGCGTGACCTCCATGACAGTTGGCATCACCACCTCGGTCATGAACTTCTCGCACTGCTCCCGCGACTCCCAGACCTCAAAGATCCGAAATCCGTCGCCGGCGAATCCCGCTGTGTGGACGATGAGTCCGGCCGGATCAGTCGCCTTCGCCATGATCGCGCTGTGAATCGCGTCGTAGTTCGAGGTGCTGGTTTCGTCGGCCCCCGATGGGAAATCCTGGACAAACGCAAAGGCCATTGCCAACCCCTCCAGTTAGATCGCCGCGACGAGTATCGCCGCTCCGCGACGCTCCCACAATCTCCGACTCGCCCATGGCAACGGCGAACCATCGACCGGCTGCCCGCCAAGCGCGGCTCGCCATTCACGTTCGAGCCTGTTGCTCCCACGAGATGATCCTCAATCCGTCCGTTTCGATCGGCCGGGCGACGAGCACGTGCGGGATGTGACCAAACCTCAGCGGCCGCTTCCCTTCCTCCCTCGTCTTGCGCAGATACTCAAGGTGCGCCTGTGGCAAGTCGATCAGCTCAACGTAGCGCGTCGGATCGAAGGGCACAAACTCATCGAGCGGCGGGGCGGGTGCGACATTCGCTTCTGGGTAACCGTTGAGCCACGGCGTGACCCAGCGATACCAGAACGTCGGGTGGATGACGATCCGGTCAAGCGGGAGCTTGAAGAACAGTCTCTCGTTCTCGCGCGCCCTATCTGACGTCGCCACGCAGTTCGCCGGCGTCGTCAGCACGAGGTAGAGCGGGCCGAGCGCCGATGCGGCCCGCGGCGGCCGGGATCATGCAACTCGAGCGCGACGGCGGACTTGCCGGTGGCCGGGCCGTTCCCCACGACGTAGAGGCCGTTCGCGCTCACGCGCGCATGATCTCAGGAGCCCTCCGGGGGCGGCGGCGGGGGCGCGCTACTGTCAACGCATGGCCCTCGCCCCCGAGCGCGACGGCACCGCCGTCTTCCTCGAGCAGCTCGCCCGCGAGCGCGAGGACTACGCCCTGCCGCCGCGGCTCCGCGTGCTCGCGGAGGACTTCATCCACCGGGCGCTCGAGCTGCTGTTCCCGCACTTCGCCGCCGAGGTGGGCTGCCGCGCCGGCGCGGTCGCTGACGAGCTCGACGCCCTGCGGACGCTGCTCATCGACGCCCTGCGCCTGCCCGAGGCGCACTGCGCGGATCCCGACGACGTGGTCGCGCGCTTCTTCACCGCCCTACCGGACATCCGCGCCGCGCTGCTGCTCGACGCCCAGGCGATCTTGGACGGAGATCCGGCCGCGCATTCCGTCGATGAGGTGATCCTCGCCTACCCGGGCTTCTTCGCCACCGCCGTCTACCGGCTCGCGCACCAGCTCCAGGGTTGCGAGGTGCCGCTGGTGCCGCGCGTGCTCACCGAGATCGCTCACCGCGACACCGGCGTCGACATCCACCCGGCCGCGCGCATCGGCGCGTCGTTCGCGATCGACCACGGCACCGGCATCGTCATCGGCGAGACCGCCGTGCTGGGGGACCGCGTCAAGCTCTATCAGGGCGTCACGCTCGGGGCGTTGAGCGTCGAGAAGCGCATGGCACACACCAAGCGCCATCCGACGATCGGCGACGACGTTGTGATCTACGCAAACGCGACGATCCTCGGCGGCGACGCCGTGATCGGCGACGGCAGCCGGATCGGCGGCAACGTCTGGCTGACGCGGAGCGTCCCGGCCCATTCGGTCGTGACGCCCACCGCGCGCGTCGACCGGGCGATCCGCGACGACGAACCGCTCGAGTTCAACATCTAGGAGCTGGAGGCAGCGTGAAGGCCGCGAGCATCCTCGAGACCATCGGTGACACCCCTCACATCCGCATCAACCGCCTCTACGCGGACCGCCCGGGGGTGGAGGTGTGGATGAAGGCCGAGCGGGCGAACCCCGGCGGGTCGATCAAGGACCGGATCGGCCTCTCGATGGTCGATGACGCCGAGCGCCGCGGCATCCTCGGGCCGGGCAGCACGATCATCGAGCCGACGTCCGGCAACACCGGCATCGGCCTGGCGATGGTCGCCGCAGTCCGCGGATACCGCCTGATCCTCGTCATGCCGGAGTCGATGTCGCTGGAGCGCCGGCGCCTGATGGCCGCCTACGGCGCCCAGCTCGAGCTGACGCCACGGGAAGGCGGGATGAAGGCGGCGATCGCCCGCGCCAACGAGCTCATCGCGCAGATCGACGGCGCCTGGATACCGCAGCAGTTCGAGAACCCGGCCAACCCGGCGATCCACCGCGAGGCGACCGCCGGGGAGATCCTCCGCGACTTCCCCGACGGCGTGGACTTCCTCATCACCGGTGTCGGCACCGGCGGCCACATCACGGGCGTCAGCGAGGCGCTCAAGGAGCGCTTCCCGACCCTGCAGACCTTCGCCGTCGAGCCGACCAAGTCGCCGGTGATCAGCGGCGGCGAGCCGGGCCCGCACCGCCTCCAGGGCATCGGCGCGGGCTTCGTGCCCACCAACCTGCACACCGGCACACTCGACGGCGCGATCCAGGTCACCGAGGAGGACGGCTACGCCTACGCGGTGCGGGCGGCGCGCGAGGAGGGCATCTTCGTCGGCCCGTCGTCGGGCGCGGCGCTCGCCGCGGTCGCGCAGAAGCTGCCGGAGATCCCGGACGGCAGCACCGTGCTGACGTTCTGCTACGACACCGGCGAGCGGTACTTCTCCGTCGAGGGATTGTTCGACTCCGACGGCACCAGGGTGCAGGTTGGCGCCCGTCCCTGAGCGGAGTGGAGATGCGCGTCGGACTGCGGGTGCGATGCCTGACGCGCCGCGCGAGCCCATGGGTGATCGGGGCCGTCTGCGTGGCGGCGGTTGCCGGTGCGCCGGCCGCCCTCGCGGCTCCCCGTGTCCTGCGCGTCGGGACCTATCACCGGATCCCCGGGCAGTTCCGCACCATCCAGGCGGCGGTCGACCACGCTCGCCGCGGCGACGGGGTGCTCGTCGCGGCGGGCGACTACCACGAGCGTGCCGACCATCGCCACCCGCCTGGGGTGCACAGCGCGGTCCCGCCCTCGGGTGTGCTGATCCGGACGCCAGGGCTCCATGTCCGGGGCATGAGCCGCAGGCGCGTCATCGGTGGACGTCCCCTGCCGGGCCGCCCGGCCGCTTCTCCTCCGCCGTCGCCGCGCGCACCGCTCGGCTGGTCCGCGTACCTCAACTCGCCTGCGCCGGGCGTCAACAACTGACTGCTGGCGCTGCCGGTGTGGCGAGGCGCCGCATGTGACGCGCGATCCGATGTCCGCCCGGTCGGGAACGAATCGCCCATCGCCTCGCGTTGCCGTCGCCGCAACGGAAACACCGAGTCCGGTGTCGACATCGTCTAATGTCGCTGCGACGAAGCGCGTTGTCCGGCGATCACGGGGACAGACACCGGCCCGGTTTACCGTTGAGCTGCCGCGTGCCCAGCACCGTTTTCTCAAGCGGTTCGCGCTCAACGAGGACAGTGATGCGAGCAGCGTTGTGCGCGCGCTCCTCAAACTGCTCAAGGAGGAGCGCGCCGTCGCGGACGCGGTGAGCGCCATGAAGCGTGGGTGCCGTGCTCGGCCGGCCGATGTGGGTGGAGGATCCTGACTTCGAGCTGTCCTACCACCTGCGCCACACCGCACTGCCACACCCCGGCGACGCGGCGGAGCTGCGGCGACTGGTCGGACGCGTGATGGCCCAGCCGCTTGACCGCCGCCGGCCGCTGTGGGAGATGTGGGTGATCGAGGGCGCCGGCGCGAGCCGTTGGGGGCTGATCTGCAAGCTTCACCATTGCATGGTCGACGGGATCTCCGCGGGCGACCTGCTCGCGGTGCTCTTAGTAAGTGTTTGAGAAGGGCTTATGGGGTTGTCCAGGGTTGGCGTCCGGGTGCCGGGGCGAGTCGTCGTGTCATCAGGCCGATCATCGCCCACTTGACCATCGCGACCGAGGTTTTGGGCAGCCGCTCGTAGTCGTGGTCCAGTCGCCGGCATTTGGTGATCCACGCGAGCGTTCGCTCCACGACCCAGCGTCTGGGCAGCACCTCGAAGGTGCGCTGTCCCTCGGGCTTGCGCACGATCTCCAGGACGAGCCGTGCTGTCATCTTGGCCCACTCCACGAGCTTGCCGGCGTACCCGCCGTCGGCCCACACCAGGCTGATCGTCGGGAACGCCTTGCGGACCGCCTCAAGCGTGGGACGAGCGCCATCGCGGTCCTGGACGCTGGCGGCGGTGACCAGCACGATCACCAGCAGGCCGATCGTGTCGACCACGATGTGGCGCTTGCGGCCATTGACCTTCTTGCCCGCGTCATAGCCGCGCGTGGCGCGACCGACGGTGTCTGCGCCCTTGACCGACTGCGCGTCGATGATCGCCGCGGTCGGCTGCGGATCGCGTCCCTCAGCCTCCCGCACCCGCTCGCGCAGCGCGTCGTGCAGTGCATCAAGCGAGCCGTCATCGCGCCACCGCTTGAAGTGCCAGTACACCGTCTCCCACGGCGGGAAGTCCTTCGGCAGCTGACGCCACGAACAGCCCGTCCGCAGCAGGTACAGGATCGCGTTGACCAGCTCACGCCGCGGGTGCGCCTCATGCCGACCACCGGGCTTCGCCGCAGACAACAACCGCTCGACCAACGCCCACTGAGCGTCGGTGAGATCTGATGGATACCGCGTCTTGGAGGACATGCCCCAAAGTTCGACAACACCCCCTCACAACCTCTTTTCAAACACGCTCTTAGATTCCCAGCCGCGCACGCCCGCTTCGGCGCCCGACCGCTGGCAGCCGCGCGCCGCATAGCGGATCGCACCGGCGGAACGTTCGTCGGCGACCGTGAGGCCAAGCTTGCCGCCATAGCCCATGCCGAAGCCGGTCGCAGAGGCGAGATGATCACGCCTCGCCAGCAGCTGAGATCACGGTCCGGCCGCTGCCCGGCGCGTGCATCGGCGCCCGCCTTACTGCGGGCAGCTCGAGCCGGCGATCGCTTCGCGCGAGATGCGATCGCCGACCGCCTGGTGCAATGCCGCTACGCCGTTGATGGCGGCGGGCGCCCAGGCCACCGCTGGCCGGCGACCTCGAGCTCGCGGACTTTCAGCGAACCGATTTCGATTTCCTCCGCCCGGAGCTTGCGAATCACCGCATCAGCGATCGCAAGCCGACCAATGGCTAGCGCTCCGACCGCGGACGCCGCAATCGCGAGCGGTGCCATCGCGGACGGTCCCAACAGGCGCGGGCCGACAACCGATGCGCCGGTGATACTGGCGCCAGTCATTGCGGCGCCCATCTTCTGACGACGGATTGCGAGACTGCGCTTCACGAGGCCACCTCCTGTTGTCGCTGAGCCCCTTGGTGTACACCGCCTCAGCCGTACACGCAAGCTCTCCGGCGCGACGACGTCCCGCCTAGCTTTGGGGACAGCTCCCTGGCCACGGTAAGCGCGATGCCGCATTCGCGGGCACCTTGCTTCGGGGCGTGGAGGGAGCGTCCAGCTCGACCGGCCCGGGACCTGGCTGGTGCACCGACCCGCGAGCGTGGTGGGCGTCGGGCAATACGAGCGACTGCTTTTGTCGGTTCGCAATCTCGCCTCGCACGATCGGATCGGCGACATTCCGCGTCCTGGGCAAGGGCGACCTCGACGCAAACGCGGCGCTCGCTTCCGCGGTGGGCTGCCCGCCGCCGCCGAGGTCGCTGCCGCCGCCCTGGCGACCGCTCTCAGTCCAGAGGGGCTGTGTTGCGCGGGAGCGCGGCGCTGCCGAGTCTGTCCGAAGGCAGCTGTCCGGGCGATGCCGGCGAGGCTGCTCATAGGTCAACCTAAGCTGGTTGTTGCCTCGACCGCCGTCGGGAGAGGGCCAAGACTGCAAGCCCGGTGCGGGGCCAAGAGCAGACCAGCCCCTCCCGGCGGAGGTGAGGTGCCGCGAAGCGGCAACAGGACGTAGCCCCGGTTGAGGGCCTGTCTATGAGCATCCGCAACGGTACTTCGTGGTCGGGGCGCTGTCGAGTTGTCCCCTGACCAAGAAGAGGTAGTTGACGGATGGGAAGTTATGCCGGTGTTGATTGGGCGTCGGAGAAGCACGACGTGCGTGTGGCTGATGCGGCGGGCGAGAAGTTGTTGGCGGCGACGTTCGCGCACGATGAGCAAGGGCTGCGGTCCTTGTGCCGCCAGCTGGTGCGGTTGGAGGTTGAGCTGGTCGCGATCGAGCGGCCCGACGGGCTGCTGGTCGAGCGGCTTTTGGACGCGGGGCTGCGGGTGCTGGCGTTGCATCCCAACCAGGTCGCGGCGGCCCGCGATCGCTTTCGCGTGTCCGGCGGGAAGTCCGACGGGTTTGACGCGTTCGTGCTCTGCGAGCTGGCGCGGACCGACAATCACCGCTTCCGGGTACTGGAGCCTGACAGCGACCAGACCAAGGCGCTGCGAGCGTTGACCCGCGGGCGGGAAGACCTCGTCGGCATGCGGACGGCGTTGACCAACCAGCTGCGGGCCGAGCTTGAGCGGTTCTGGCCCGGCCCGTTGGGGTTGTTTACCGATTTGCACGGCCGGATCTCGCTCGCGTTCCTTGAGCGCTACCCGAGCCCGGCTGACGCGCACGCCCTCGGTGCGCAGCGCCTCGGCTGGTTTCTCGCGCGCCACGCCTACTCAGGCGGCAAGCAGCCCGAGCAGCTGATCCGCAAGCTCCGCAGCGCCCCGGACGGGCGCGCTGGCGACCAAGAGATCGAGGCGCGCCGCGCGGTCGTGCTCGCGCTCGTCACGGCGATCGAGCCGCTCGTCGCCAAGATCAGCGAGCTGACCAGCGAGATCGGTCACTGCCTGCGCGCTCACCCCGACGGTCATATCTTCCTGTCGCTGTTCAAAGGAAAGAGCGTGATCACCGCCGCCGAGCTTTTGGCCGAGATCGGCGACTGCCGCGACCGTTACCCCACCGCCGACGCCCTGGCCGCCGACGCCGGGATGAGCCCGGTCGCGATCGAATCGGGCAAACGCAAAGTCGCCGCGTTCCGCTTCGGCTGCGACAAGCGCCTGCGCGACGCGTTCGGCGTGCTCGCCGACACCACCCGCCGCTGGCACCCCTGGGCCGGCGACCACTACGCCCGCGCGATCCAGCGCGGCCACGACCACCCCCGCGCGATCCGCACCCTCGGCCGCGCCTGGTGCCGCGTCCTATGGCGCTGCTGGCAAGACCGCGCCGCCTACGAGCCCGCCAAACATCGCGGCCTGCAGCAACACATCACGGTCACCATTCCCAGCTCGTCGGGGCCCCGCCCCGACCTCGCTGCTACCCAGCGGATGGCCGGCGCCGCCGTCACTGAACCGGCGGCCCGCAGGGCCGAGCGCGAAGCGCTTGACGGCAAGCCGACATCCGCTAACACGTCGGGGGGTTGACACAGGACGTCTGCATCGCCGGGGCGGACCGGCAGCCGTGGCTGTGCGGGTCGGCGTGGCTGGTGGCGTTCCATTGCGAGAGTCTCGGCCAGTCTGATCACGCCCATCGAGACCGCTGCAGGTAGCCCAAAGCCGCAGTGCCGCTCTGAGGCGGCCGCGCCGCTGCCGTTGCGGTCTGCCGTCGTGGCGATACGTATCGTGCCGCGCCGGGCTCGGAACGGTCACGTGTGTATCGATGGTCTCCTGGGGCGTGTTGCCGACGGATGTGGGTCTGTCAGTAGCCGAGGGTTCTCCGCGGTGAGGAGTGGCCGCACCGACTCAGGCTAAGGTGCTTTTGCAACCCACCCCGGGACTCGCTCGGCGATGCCCGCGGCCTGGCCAGCTAACGTACCCATGCCGTGCTTTGGAAGGCGACGGCGGGTGTCAACGCTCAGCTTGCTGGCTCCGAGAATGGAATTCGCCAGCGGCCGCTGCTCTCTCAGACCAGCTCCGCGCGGCGTCGGGGTCGCTGTCTGCGAGCAGCACCCCGAGGTTGAACATCGCGTCGCTGCCCCCGGCCTGGGCCGCCTTCTCATACCAGTCGCGCGCGGCGTCGGGATCGCTGTCTTCGAGCAGCAACGCGAGGTTGAACATCGCGCCGGCGTGCCCGGCGTGGGCCGCCTTCTCCCACCAGTCGCGCGCGGCGTCGGGATCGCTGTCTTCGAGCAGCACCCCGAGGTTGTTCATCGCGTCGCTGCCCCCGGCGTGGGCCGCCTTCTCATACCAGTCGCGCGCGGCGTCGGGATCGCTGTCTTCGAGCAGCAACGCGAGGTTGAACATCGCGCGAGCGTGCCCGGCGTGGGCCGCCTTCTCCCACCAGTCGCGCGCGGCGTCGGGATCGCTGTCTGCGAGCAGCACCCCGAGGTTGTTCATCGCGCCGGTGTACCCGGCGTGGGCCGCCTTCTCATACCAGTCGCGCGGGGCGTCGGGATCGCTGTCTGCGGGCAGCACCCCGAGGTTGAACATCGCGCCGGCGTGCCCGGCGTTGGCCGCCTTCTCCCACCAGTCGCGCGCGACGTCGGGATCGCTGTCTTCGAGCAGCACCCCGAGGTTGAACATCGCGTCGCTGTGCCCGGCGTGCGCCAGCGGCTCCATCGCAGCTTGTGAGACCTTGAGCTTCTCGGCGTCGTCCGCTGCCACCGCGATACTGAACCGATCGCTGTCGTTCGCAACCGCGAGCGCGGCCTGCCAGACGCTGTTCGGGATGTCCTGAGGGCGAGCCGTCTGGTCGTGATCGAGCACGTAATCGTCAACCGTCAGCCGGTGGTCCGGGTCGGAGGCCAGCAGCGTCTGCGCGGGGGTACCGAACGGCGGCGGAGTGTCGGGCGTCAGCGCCCACGTGAGTGCTTCGTCGAGCATCGCTGAATGGACCGCGACCGTGGACGCGAAGCTTTCGGCGGTCAGCCTGCGGGCCTCTTGGAATGGGATCGGCTGGCTGATTCGGGTTCGGTACCAGTCAAGGACGGTGCGCACCAGCCCATAGGGGACGGGGTTGATCTCATCCCGGCGAGCATCTTCGAGCCGTGCGAGCAGACTAGGGCCCGAGACGCAGTAGGCGCCCAGCGGCACTTCAGCGGCGACCGCGTCCAGCACCCTCTTGGATCTGACGTGATCGGCGACCCGCGCGCGCTCCTGTGCCGACCACTTCGTCTGCCAATCGATCTGTTCGACCAGACGATCGTCGCTCAGCGCCTCCCCGATCGGGTCGCGAAGCTCTCCGCCGGGCTTCAGGGCGCGAAGCTCAGCCAGGCGGATCGTTCCCACGACCACGATCCCCGGCTGTCGCAGGCGTTTGAGCGTGTCGCCCAGCGACTGATCTGAGTAGCGCTGCACATCATCAAGCCACACGACCACTTTTCCCAGCTCGCCCAACGGCGCGGAGGGGAGATCTTGGAGGCTGCGCGCCAGCGGGAAAACCAGCCGATGAGCCCCCAGCCGCTCTGCAACGGCCCGAGCGAGCGAGCGCGACTTACCCGCCGCCGAACCGCCGACCACCAGCAGCATCTTGCCGTTCTGGACATCGCGCTTCAGGGCGCCTAGCAGCTTGTTGTCATCGTCGCGCGGAACGTAGTCAAGAAACGGTGGCTCGCCCTCGACCGACGCGGGTTTGACCCCGAACGCGGCCAGATCATCCACCAGACCGATCGGCGCGGGCAGCCCGTCCTCCCCCACGCAGTCCGGCTCAACCAACTCCTCCCACACGGGCGCGCTTCGCGCCTGCGCGACCGGACGGACGCCGGTCAACGCCTGCAGCGCGTTCGCGAAACCCGCCTCGTTTGCGATCACCTCGGCAAGCGGCACCACATACAGTCGCCGCTTCTGATGCTCGACCTCAGCCGCCTTGACCAACCCGATCAGCCGCCCATCGTCGCTCAGCACCCCGGCGCCGGACATCCCACCCCACCCCGCTTGGGTTCCCGGGGTGGAGCTCGCCACATCAAACGGCATCCAGCGACCCGGCAGCAACGGCCGGTCGGGATTCACGGGGGGCTTTCCCTGCCCCGCGGGCAGCACCATGCCCTTGGCCTGCTCTGTCTGGCGCACACCCGGCGAGGACTCCGGCTCATCGTGGGCGTGCTGCACCTCAGACTGGGGAAAACCGACCGCCTCACAACCGTCCTCAACCCCCGACCCCAACGCGACGATCACCACCGGTCCCGAAGCAGGCTCAGACCTCCGGTAGTTGATTGAGGGTTTCTTCTGTTGAGCAGGGATTTTCTCTGGCGCATCGCCTTGCGAAATCATCGCTAGTTTGATAGTGTCGGGGGTGATGAACGGGCATGCAAACACGGTCGAGAATGACGGTCAGCTGGCGGGGATGCCGCCGTCGTTGAGGCTGTGCTTGGAGGCGGTGGGTGACAGTGTGGTGGTGTCCTATGGTGGGCGGGCGTTGGCGGTGTATGAGCGCGGTGATCAGGGGATGCGTAACCTCGCGATCGTGTCGTTGACGCGGGCTGGGGTGCCGGGGGTTGAGGTCGCCGCGTTGTTCGGGATCCGTCCGGAGCATGTGAGCCGGCTGCGTCGGCACGCGGCCGAGGGTGGCGCGCGGGCGCTTTTGCCGCCGCGGGGGCGTCCGTCGAAGGTTGACGCTCGCGCTCTCGCGCGGGCGTATGAGATGTCTGATCAGGGTGTGTCGGGCAGCGCGATCGCGCAGTCGTTCGGTGTCTCAGAAGCGACGATCTCGCGGTTGCTGGCACGTCGGCCGGGTCGTGGGGTTGAGCGTTTGCCGGTGAGCGAGCCGGGCGAGGTGAGCGGCCCGGCGGGCGTGACCGATACGGGCGGGGTGACCGTGGCGGAGATCGCAAACCACGCCGCTGAGATGACCGAGGTGGACGTGGCCGTGGCGGACGTGAGCGAGCCGGTTGAGATGGTTGAGGGTGGTGGGGCGCCAGCGCGGATCGGGGAGGGCTCGTGCCGGTCGGTGTACGCGGGCGCGATGCTGCTGCACCCGTTCTTGGACAAGGTCGGGGCGGGCGGGGTGCTCTCGGTTCTGGACTCGGGCCGGTCACGGTCCTATGACACGACCGCGGTCGCGTTGGCTGCCACGTTCGCGTTCGCGCTGGGCTCCTCGTCGCTTGAGGGCTCAAAGCATCTGCAGCTCGCCGACGCGGGACCGCTGGTCGGCCTGGAGCGCTTCCCGCATCTGCGGACGCTGCGCCCGCGCCTCGGGGCGCTCGCGGACGGGGTCGACCCGCTCGCGGTGCAGGTTGCGCTCTCAAGAGCGATGCTCGACTCAGACCCGCAGCCGCCGAGCGTGTTCTTCGTCGATGAGCACTTCGTCGCGTACACCGGCGCGCGGCCGGTGTCCAAGGGGTGGAACACGCGGCGGCGTCACGCCGAGCCGGGACGGCACGAGACCGTGATCGTCGATGATCGCTGGCGCGCGATCTGCTTCGCGTCCGGGCCGGCGCAGGGGCTGGCGAGCGGGATGCTCGGCCCGCTGGACCAGCTGCGGGCGATCTGCGGCGAGCGAGCGCTGATGATCGGGTTCGATCGCGGCGGCGCCTACCCGAAGGCATTCAGCGAGCTGCGCGACCGCGGCCTGGACTGGGTCACCTACCGTCGCGCGCCGCTTACCACCCCGACCGTGAAGCCGCGGAGCTCGTGGGTCACGATCGACGGCCGCCGGCACTACGTGCGCGTCGCGGACGAGCAGGTCGAGCTCGACGGGTACGGCACCGCCCGTCAGATCACGCTCTACGAGCACGACCGCGTCGTATTGCAGATCCTGACCAGCGACTGCACCAGCAGCGCGGCGCGGCTCGCGCACACGTTGCGCTGCCGCTGGTGCATCGAGAACACGTTCAAGTACCTCGAAGACCATCATGGCCTGCACTGGCTCTGCGACTACCACATGAACCTCGTGCCAGACACCACGCCGGTCCGCAACCCGCAGCGCACCGAAGCGCTCGCCCAGCTGCGAGCCCACGAGCAGATCGTCAACCAGCTCGAGCAGAAGATCGGCCAGCACACCACCAGCTCCCCGACCGCCGGCACCGACCCCGCACAGACGCTCTGCATGCTCGAAGCAGACCTCTACACCGCACGCGCCGACACCCGCGCAGCCAAAGCGACGCTCAAGCCAATCCCCGCGAAACTCCCCGCCAACACGATCAACTCCGACGCGCAGCGCGCGACACCGCGCATCAACCGCCGCGCGCTGCAAACCGTCTGCCGCCTGCTCGCCTACAACGCCGAGCTCGACCTCGCCCGCGCGATCAACACCTACCTCCAAGACCCCAACGAATACCGCGCGATCACCCGCCACCTCCTACACCAACCCGGACACATCCACTACACCCCAGACAGCATCACCGTCACGATCGACCCACCCCACGCCCCACGGATCGCACGCGCACTGAACCTCCTGATCGAGCAGATCAACACCACCCCACCCACACTCGCCGGCGACCACCGCCAAATCGCCTACCAAACCACCACCAAACCTTGACATCCGGTCACCCCCTACTACCGGAGATCTGAGGCTCCAGCCACCGATCCGCCCCCATCGAATCAGAATCGACCTCCAGCAACGCGACGTCCCACCCCTCGTCATCCCACCTGACCCGCATCGGCACCCACTCGCCGACCGTCTCACCCGGGAGCACCGACCGCGCCAACACCCGCCCGCCGTCCGGACGGGCGAGCGCGTCTTCGAGCACGTGACGCGCCGTCAATACCCCTATTTGGCCGACCAGCACCCCCGCCCCGGCGCGCCCCGGCGCCGCCCACACCTCCACCAGCCTGTCATCCCACAACATCAGCGCACCTCCCGACCGCCTTCGCCCGTCCCAGCCCCTTACCCACCAGGCTCCGCCTGAACCCCATACACGTCCAACGGCGCGAGGTTGCCCGACTCGTCATACACCCCTGGCGTCAGCGACAACACCAGCGTCTGCGTGGTCTCTCGCCCCAACCTTTCCTCAGCCCCCGCCTCCACCAACCACCAGCGGATCTTCCCGCTAGCCCCGCCCTCCCTGCGCGCAACGGCCTGCACCGTCAACGTCACATCCGACACCCGAAAACGCACCCGCTGACCCTCGCCATCCCTCCACGCCCGCTCAAGCTCCTCGCGCAACCCCTCAAGCGCAGCAGCCAAACCCAAGAAACCCTCCGAGTCGCCCATCCACAAATCGTGACGAACATCGACGCTGACAGCAACACCGTCGATCCCATCCCTAGCCCACCCCAGCCGCAGCCCTCCGCTCATCGGGATAGCCGATCCCCGTAGAAGCGATGCCACGGCACACCCACCCGCGCCGCCGCCGGCGATTGGAAGGGACCCCGTGGCCGATCGCTGATCGCGCCCGCTTCCGTTTCGATCGAGATCCACCACTCTCGACGGTGCTGCTGCATCTGAGCAGCACCGGCCGCGCCGGCGGCGAGGGCCTTGCTGCCGCTTTCCGGGGGAGCGGCAGCGACCAGGACGACCCCTCTTCCGTGTGGGGGTGTGAGCAGTGGCGGGCTCGGCTTCGGGCCGGTAGAGCGGGCTGGTCAACAGTCTGCTCTCGAAGGGAGGGAGCGATGTCTTCTCAGTTGTTGCTCGACGCTGCCGGTCGGCGGCGTTCACCCGCGGCGATGCTCGGCCGCAACGCCGGGCGCGCGCCAAGGAACGAGGGCCGCGTGTATCCGGCCGATCCGCCGACGGTCGATGAGATCGTTGCGGTGATGCGCCAGACACCGCCCGACAGGCACGGGCTGCGGCTGCGGGCGCTGATCGTGGTGCTGTGGCGCGGCGGGCTGCGGATCCAGGAAGCCTTGTCGCTGCTCGAGTCTGATCTCGACCCGCGGCGCGGCTCGATTCTGATCCGGCGCCGGGAAGGGCAACCGGCGGCGTGAGGTTGGGATGGACGCGTGGGCGTGGAGCGATCATCTCGCTCCGTGGCTCGCCGCCCGGGTCGAGCTGCCGATCGGTGCGCTGTTCTGCGTGATCGACGGACCGACGCGCGGGCGGCCGTGGTCAGCGACCGCCGCGCGCGGTGAGCTACGTCGCTACGCGGCGGCGGCCGGTGTGCGGCGCAGGTTTGCGCGGCATCAGCTCCGTCATGCCCACGCGGTCGAGCTCGCCCGGGAGGGGGGTGCCGCTGCCGGTGATCCAGCGCCAGCTCGGGCATTCGTACGTCTCGACCACGAGCGTTTACCTTCAAGGGATCCATGTCGAGGAGATCATCGGCACGATCCATGCGCGACACGCGCCGATGATGCCTGTCAGCGCCGGCCTCGAGCTCTGAAGACCTGGCCCAGCCGAACAGGCGGGCGGAAGCGCTGCACGGCGCAACCGCCCGCCGGCCCCGCCCTGACTCGGCCGCTTTTCGAGATTGCGGAAGCAAGAGCCCACGCCGCCGGCCTGGCCGGTGCTGCTCCGATGGAGCGGTGTCGCCGAGACTGCTCGTGCTTATCCGACGGAACACGAGGTTCCGGCTCGATCCTCGCTGCTGGTTCTGCCTCCAAGCGGAAGCGCGGGCGACCGGTGGTCCGGCTGCCTGCTCCGTGTCGTCGTTTCCGAGAGCGAACCCGATGCTGGCCCAGGCTAGTAGTGCTTTGTGAGGTCGGGGTTTGCGGTCGTCCACGACGCGCGGCTCTAAACTCCTTCTTTGGCTTGAACACGCGTTACGCTGGATTCCAGATAAATGAGATTTGAGGTCAATCTGAGCGGTCGGGTCGCCGGGAGCGTCGCAGCTCCCGGCTCCCACGGATCCCGGCGTGACAGTCTCCCGTCACCGGGCTCTTCTCACCAGCCGTCAGTACGCGCGGACCCACTTCCAGTGGGCGAACAGGCCGGGCTCGCGTTCGTGCAGCCCAGTCCACCACCGCTTGAACCGTTTGTAGGTCCGTAACCGCCGATACTTCTTCCCAGCCCAGCGCCTCAGGTAGGTGTTGACGCGCTGCAGGAGGGCATCCATCACGGTCCAGTAATAGCGGCCGTAATAGTTCATCCATCCGGCGACGATGGGATTCAGCCATCTCGCCAGGTCGTCCAACGACAGGTTGGTGCGCCGGTGGATCCGCATCCTGCGGAGCTCGACGCTCTTGGCCTGCAGCGCCTCGGTACTGATCGCGGGCTGGAAGCTGGTGAAGTACCCGCCTCCTGTCGCTCGCGCCTTCCGTGCTCGGAAGGTGAACCCGAGAAAGGTGAAGCTGGTGTGCTCATGCTCTCCCCGACGCTTGCCGTCCTTGCAATAGACGATCCGTGTCTTGTCGGGATGGAGCCGTAGCCCAACCTCGTTCATCCGCTGGGCGATCCTGGCCAGCACCGCCTCCGCCTGTGCCCTGCTCTTGCAGTGCACGATGACATCGTCAGCGAAGCGCTCAAACGGACAGCCCGGAATCTCCCGAGCCATCCAAGAATCGAACGCGTAGTGCATGAACAGGTTCACCAAGCACGGCGAGATCGCCGACCCTTGCGGAGTTCCTCTGCTGCGCTGCTCAAGGGTCCCGTCAGGATGCTGCAACGGTGCATGCAGCCACCGTTTCACGTAAAGCAGCACCCAGCGGCAGTCGGTGACCGCCTCCACTGCCCGAACGATCAGGTCCCACGGCACCTCGTCGAAGAACTTCTGGACGTCCAAATCGATCGCCCAGTCGTACCTCCAGCACCGCTCCCGACATACCGCGAGCGCGTCATGGGGCGAGCGTCCCGGCCGATAGCCATAGGAATCCTGATGGAACCGGGGTTCCACCAGCGGCTCCAGGAACATGGCCACGGTCGTCTGCGCAACCCTGTCTGCGATCGTCGGCACACCGAGCATTCGGGTCCCGCCGCCGTGCGGCTTGGGGATCTCGACCGCCCTGACCGGCGCCGCGAACCAGGTCCCGGACGACATGCGATTCCAGACCTTGTAGAGGTTGCCCTCCAGGTCCTTCTCGAACGCGTCCAGATCCTGCCCATCGACGCCGGGAGCGCCCTTGTTGGCCTTGACCTGCCGCCACGCCTCCCACACCAACAGCTTGGGAATCGCAAACGACTTGTCCTTCGGCCTTGTCATGCGTCCTCGCTTCCTCCCAGCACCCCAGGGCGCTGGTTGATCGAATCGACATCACCGATGAGCCGGCCCCTTCGCTCCACCACCACCCCAGCGAGCAGCAGCTTCACAGCTAATACGAGCCGGTCCGCCAGCGAGCGCCGCGACCGGTACTCAATGCCTCCGGTTTCTGCCGTTGGCACGCTCCCTCTCGCCGCCCGTCGTACTGACCCGCAGGCCCGGACGGCCGCTTTCGACGCTCGCCTTCTCACGTTCCGTGCAAGAGCCGCAGACCAGGCTCACGCCGCCTCCACGCCGGGCACCACCTGGCCAGGAACACGGGACCCCGCCAGACTCGTCTCGGAGGATGAAGCAGGACCTCCGATTTTGATGCCGCCTAAACCTTTTCGACGCCTCAACAACGCACGCTCGACCCAGAACAGAGACCGAGCGCTTTCTGGAACGTCTTCCTGGTCCCCACCTGACCGGGTCAAGCCCAGCCTTTTCCCCGAACGCTCGCCACGACGGTCTTCAGCCAACGCAGCATCGGGGCGGTTTGACGCCCACCCCCGCAGGGCCGACGCCGGAGGGCCAACAAGCCTCCATCTCTCGCACAGCACCGTTTTATGGAGTTCTACCTACATAGTCTTCCTCCAACGTTCGTGACACACACCTCACAAAGCACTACTAGCTAGGCGACCCTCGCGAGCTGACGGTGATCGTGCGCGCCACGAGCGCGGCCACCACAGATACCGCCGCGGCGTGAAGCGTTGGTTCGAGGGTGACTTTGTGCCGAGTGCTTCGAATCCAGCGATCAGGCGCTGGGTGCCGGCGGTCGGTGACCGTTCGCGGAAGTCGTCGCCGCCGAGGTCGCGGTAGGTCTCGACCTTGCTTGCTGTGGTTGACGTCGGCGCCCGTAACGCGCCCCCGTGCCGCTACGCGACGGCCGGGGGCATGACAGCGAGGGGGTAGCTCTCGATGCTCCAGCAACGTAACTCGGGTGCTGTGATTAGCGCGATCGAGGATCGCATCCGCAAGCTGCTCGCGCTGGCGGACTCCCCGAACGAGCACGAAGCCGCCGCGGCGGCTGAGAAGGCCCAGGAGCTGATGCTCCGCCATGGCATCGAACTAGCGACCGTCGCAGCGAGCACGCACCAGCCGCTGAAGGTCGACGAGCACGTCGTGAGCGGCAAGGTCGACCCGTGGCGGCGGATCCTGGCCAGCGCGGTCGCCAGCAGCGCCGGCGGTCGGGTCGTGTGGCACCCCGACTGGCAAGGACCTCGCAGCCAGGGCAGACTGCTGTTCTATGGTCCCGCCGGCGCTGTGCACGGGATGGTGGACGTGTACCGCTACCTGGAGACGCAGCTGACCGTGATCTCGGCGGCCGCGACCGCCAGCCGAGCGGAGCGCGATGTGCACGGACGTACGTGGCGTAACTCGTTCCTGCTTGGCGCCGTCGACCGCCTCTCAGGACGCTTGGATGCCCGCCGCAACGCGAGCACGCAAACGAGCATCGACGACAGCAGGGCGCTCGTGCTCGTCACGACCGCCGTTGACCGGGAGATCGAACGGCGCCACCCATCCCTCCGCGCCAGCAGCTACCAGCCCGCCGTCTACAAAGACGCTTACGCGGCAGGTGGACAGGCCGCACAAACCGTCGACCTGCCCGGACCGGCGCTTCACGTGGACGCGCGCCTCGCTCGACGACGTCAAGGCGATCAAGAACACGCTCGGCGGGACGGTCAACGACGTCGTGCTGACCGTGGTCACGCTGGCGCTGCGCCGGCACCTGATGCGCCGCGGCGAGGACATCGACGAGCTCGAGCTGAAAGCGTTCGTACCGGTCAGCGTGCGCACCGAGGGCCACCGCGGAACGCCCGGCAATCAGGTCTCCGGGATGCTGACCCGGCTGCCGGTCTGCTGCGCGGACCCGGTGCAGTGCCTGGCGAGGATCTCCGCGCAAATGCGCGTGGTCAAGCAATCCGGGCAGGCCATCGGGGCGCAGGCGCTGACAGAGTTGAGCGGCTTCGCGCCTCCGACGCTGCTTCACGAGGCGTTCCGGCTGGTCGTCACCCGCCAGCGCTTGGTCAACCTCGTCGTGACTAACGTGCCGGGACCGCAGTTCCCGCTCTACCTCGACGGCCGCGAGCTGACCGACATCTTCCCGATGGTGCCGCTCGGCTCCAACCTCAACCTGGGCATCGCCATCGTCTCCTACAACGGGGCGCTGAACTTTGGCCTCGTTGGCGACTTCGCCGTGATGCACGACCTCGAGGACCTGGCCGGCGACCTCCTCGCCGCCCTGCAGGAGCTCACGGCCGCTGCGGC
The DNA here is from genome assembly GCA_963816005.1 of uncultured Solirubrobacteraceae bacterium. Classification (GTDB taxonomy): domain Bacteria; phylum Actinomycetota; class Thermoleophilia; order Solirubrobacterales; family Solirubrobacteraceae; genus Palsa-465. Next base: position 31,962 of record CAWFKF010000112.1, read on the forward strand.
AGGGCTGCACGGCGAGGAGCCCGCCGCTCCGTGGCCCGGGTACGACCAGCAGACGGTGCCCGTCATCGCCAAGCGCCTCCACGACAGTGGTGAAGACGTCGCCGCCGCGGTCCGGTCATACGAGCTTGAGCACAAACACCGCCGGGGCGTCATCAACGCCACGAAGCGGAAGGGGACGCGTGGCTGACACCACATCGATGCCGAGAGAGCCCAAAGTCCCCGCCTTCAGTGCCACCGAACCGCCGAGTTCCTGCGCGGGCGTCTACAGCGGCGTGTGCTGCTGCAGCCGCTGTAGACGGATCACGGCGGCGGTGATCACCAATGGCGGGACGATGAGCAGCAGCCACGCCGGTAGTACAGGTTTGCCGGCGACCATCAGGCCGACGTAGCTCGCGGGCAGCGGAGCCTGTCAAGTCGAATGAGACAGCGGTGTGACGAATTTAGTGTGCGGACTCCTGGCTATTGGGCTTGTTGATCCAGCGAGCACTGGGTGCCGCCCGGGGGGGGGTCGGACGGCCCGGGGCTATGCTCGTCCTTCGAGGTTGTCAACCGAAAGGGGTTCCCTTGCCCCACGTTCATCCGTCCAGGCCGCCCGGCGCCACGGCGTCGCGTGGCGGCAGGTCGCCGGTCCTCGCGGAGCGCGAGCCGAGCAGCACTCAGGTTCCCGGAGAGGAGGGCGTCCTCCTCGCGTCCTACTTGCGTACGAGGACGACAAGATCCGGCGGGACGCTCCCGGCAAACCGCCGGTGGCTGACAGCCCGGGGACCGTCTCAGGTGGTCCACTATTCGACCGGCACCGACAGGAGGCCACGATGAACTCGGACGCAATGGTTGACGTCGACTCTATTCACGCGCGCTTGAACGCCATCACTCCAGGCACCTGGCGGCGGCATGGCGGCGATATCTTCGCGGGGGGCGACCAGACGACGCCGCTTCTTCGCGGGCGGGTGCGCACCGCTGAGGTTCGAGCGCAGTCAGACGCCGACGCAGAATTTGTTGCCCACGCCCCTGCAGACATTGCGGCGCTGCTCGATCAACTCGGGCACACGCAAGAGGGCGGTACGCCGCTGCAGAGGGGCGAGGAAGCTGAGGCCGCGCCCAGCCCTCAAGCTGACAGGCGACGACGGCGCCGTCGGGCCGGTCCCCGGGAAGCTAAGGTCGCGCCCAGCCCTCAAGCTGACAGGCGACGACGGCACCGTCAGGCCGGTCGCGATCGACGAACGGTCACCGACTGGTTGCGGCGCTTGCCGTGGCAGTAGGCGTCGTCTTGCGGAGCCTGTCAAGCCCGATGAGACAGGTTGGGAGCGAATTCGGTGAGCGACCCTGTCTGTCGGGCTTGTTGATCCACGCTCAAGGACCCAGCACGCCGGCAACGTGCCGATCAGGCCTCCCGGTAGTAAGGCCCAGAACGACATGCGCGTCGCTGCCGTGCAGGCTGTCGGCGTGCTCCTGGTCGTAATCGGCGCCTCGTTCACGGCGCGTACTGTCCGCTTAACTCGCGAGGGGCACCGTGATCAGGCACGAGCACGACTGGACATCACAGCAGCGGCTCGCGGAGCTGCCGAACGACGAGGCGGCCGCCTTCTTGTTGCAGGTGCTGGCGAGGGCCCCGACCGACGCCAGGTACCCGCGCTGGACCAGCCGCCGGATCCCGCTGGTCCGCCTCTTACCAGCCATGCCGGCACTTCGATGTTCGTCGTTCGTGGCTGGGCAGGACGGTGACCCAGCCGACGAACGGCCGACCGATCCTGTCCTTGTCGCGTTCTGCACCCGGCGTGGTTCGACCGCCGAGGTGGCAGAGCGCGTCGCCGCACCTTCCGGTCCTTGGGCTGGCAGACCGAGCTGTCACGTGTCGCCAGCCGACCGTCGTCCGCCGGGCGAACCCTCGTGATCCTCGGGGCTCCGATCTACAATGGGCGCTGGCTGAGGCAGGCCCGTCAGTTCCTGAAGCGCAATCGCGGGGTTCTCGAGGCGACACCGTTGGCAGTGTTTGGCATGGCGGAACGCCTCGACCTGATTTAGGTAGAGCTGGGTATCCACTTCCGTCCCCCTGCCGGAGCCGGCGATCCCGCCAGGGCGTCCGATGCGGTCCCCGCGGGCGCTACGGGCAGCGGAGAGGCCAGCGACTCGTTCCCCGGGCCACCAGGAGGGTCCCGATCTTCGGGGCCCAGTGGTCCGCCAGGCGCGCCAGAGCGCGTCGGGGGAGCGAAGCGGATACCCAGCTAGTAGTACTTTGTTAGTCGGTGGGTAGGAGTTCGCCGGGGTGGCGGCGAACCCTTCTGGCGTTGGTGTTGCCGACGCGAGGAGGGCATGATGGTAGTAGTGAGTGAAACGCGGGCTGATGCGAGCGAGCAGGCCGATCCGCCCTCGGCGGTGCGGGAACGCGCTGAGGCGTTCGCGGCTGAGGTGGTGGCGGAGGCGATGGGCCGCCCGGTGCAGCTTGGTAATGGTGGGCTGTATGTGCGCGGGTTGTTGGAGCAAGGGGAGCGCAAGTCGCTTGAGCCGATGGTCGCGCGGCTGGGCGGGGAGGCTGACTATCAGTCGATGCAGCAGTTCTTGGCTGTTAGTCCGTGGGATCCGGTGGCGGTGATGCGCGCGGTCGGCGAGCGGGTGGCGCCTGAGATCGATGTTGAGGCGTGGGTGCTTGATGACACTGGGTTTCCGAAGGACGGCAAGCACTCGCCGGGGGTCAAGCGCCAGTACTCGGGGACGTTGGGGAAGATCGGCAACTGCCAGATCGGCGTGTCGTTGCACGCGGTCGGCGCCAAGGGGACGGTGCCGTTGGGGTGGGCGCTGTATCTGCCGCAGGAGTGGTGTGAGGACAAGGAGCGGCGGCGCAAGGCGAAGATCCCCGAGGACGTTGAGTTTGAGACCAAGCCGGCGCTGGGGGTCAAGCTCGCGGTGCGCGCCGCCGGCTGGAAGGTCCGCAAGGCGCCGGTGCTGGGCGACCAGGCGTACGGGGATAACACCGAGCTTCGCGACAAGCTGCACGCGGGCGGCCTTCAGTACGTGCTGTCGGTCTCGCCGGAGACGACCGTGTTCTCGCAGCAGACGAACTTCCTTGAGCCCGGGCCGCGCTCGGGACCGGGCCGCAAGAGCAACCACCCCCGCCCCGACCGCGACCCCGAGCAGGTCGGTCGGCTCGCCGAGCGGCCGTGGGCTGAGGGCAGTCGCCTCGGGGTCGACGAGGCGATCGCGGGCTGCGAGTGATCAGCGTGTGTGATTCCGTGGAAGCGCTCGAACGCTTCTACAGCGAGCGGCTCACCGCCGCATGCCGCCACGCCGGCATTCCCTACGACCGCATGACGCGCACGACTTTCGAGGTCCAGACGCTCGTCGCTGGCGACCTGACCGTGGCGCCGCAGCCGGCATAACCGCGGCCCTCTGAACGAGCCGGTCGCGAGGGCCCGCAGCCCAGCGACCGGCACTTCACGACAGCCCGACGGTGAGAAGCGCAACGACCCTCAAGCACAGAAGCGCCGCGATAGCCGCGTCGCGGTGGCCGAGCTCGGCTGTGCGATTGGCTCAGCGCCAATGGCTGCGACAGCGAAGCCTGAGGTCGCCGCCGAGATCTCAGCCAGCGGGTTCACTGAAGCCCGCGGAGCGGGACGCGCCACTTGCGTGGACGGGTGCTCGCCGTACGACGAAAGCCCGGGCGCCAGACGCTGGGATTGCACTAGCTGACGGCGGCGAGCACCATGACTGCCAGGTGGCATCGAGCACGTCGCGGTGTTTTCCCGCGACCGGGAGGAGACTGATGCGACCGTTGAGCGCTGCGAACGGCTCGGCCTGCGTATCATCTGACCCCGTGGAGGATCGTGGCGCCGTGGTCGGTGGCGCGGCGGGGCGGTGCGGCCGCGCTCACTCACGGATCCCAGCGCATGAACCAGACACGCGGCCCTCCGCCCGGCGCGTCGGCTTCGTCATAGATCCTGAACCCGCATCGACCGTAGATGGTCACGGTGGCCGCCGTGCCAGTCGACAAGAACGCGGCCGTTCTGTCCGCGCGCGCCCTCGCGAGGCCTGCCTGGATCAGCGTCTTCCCGATCCCTCGCCCTTGAAGTTCCGGCCGCACCGCGATCGAGTCGAGCTGCCACGCCGGCTCCGCGAGCTCGTGCGTACCGACCCAGTCCCCAAACGCGTCGTAGCGTCGACCACCGTCGTCGGCCAGTGCGAGGATCCGCGTCTGGTTCCACGGATGGCTCGCCCAGGCCGCACTTTGCTCGGGTGGGATCCACACCGCCGCGCCGCGTTGGCGGTGCGCCTCCCAGACCAGGCCGAGCGGAAGCACGGCGTCGAGGAAGTACACGAAACACCGTGTGAAGCGCTCCGCCAGCTCGCCATCAGACCCCAGCGGCCAGCGCATCATCGGCTCGTGCACAAACGCTCGTCCAAACACCGAGGCAAGCGCCAACAGCCGGGCTCGCGTCACCCGAACCCGAGGACAGCCGCCATCGTCACCGATGCCCACGACTACGCACCAGCTCAACAAACTACCGCTTCGCGCCACCAGACGGGGCACCTTGGCACGTTCCCGGGCGTAGCGTAGAGCCCCGATCCACCCGTCCCGCACACGCCAGGACAAGTGGCGCGCCGCTACTCGTCGCCCGTCATGCGTCTGACGGCAGCGACGATCCCAGCGCCCGCCCGCTCGACCGGCTCCATGTACAGGCGCGCCCACGCCACCCGGCGATCGCGGACGCCGCAGACCATGACACCGACCATGTCAAGCGGCGTCCCATCGGATTGCGTCCCGCGCCAGCGCCACTCGCTCCAAAAGGTGTCGCCATCGACGGCAGCGCGCACGAGCTCTGAGCGAAAATCGGGAACCCCCTCAAAGACCGCCGACCAGTTGGCTCGCACCTGCTCACGGCCCTGGAACGCCCGATCCGGATGGGCGGGCTGCTCGCTTGCATAGTCCTCGTGAAAGCACGCGAGAAACGCCTCGAGATCGTGCGCGTTCAAAGCCGCATTGAGACGGTCCACCACGAACCTCGGTTCGGCCTGAGCGCCCGCCGTCATGACCGCAGTGTAGATCCGGGCCGGTCGCATCGGCGACACGCAGATGAGAAACATTCCGTGCGGTCACCTCACGCCCGGCACCCCGACAGAACGAACGCAGGACCCATCGTCACCGCAGCTTCGAGACCGACCTGGGGTCAGCCGCCGGGGCAGGAACCGGCACCGGCGCCGAGAGCCGCGCTTGCCGCGCATTCCGGACAGTCGTCGGCTGCGCGGAGATAGGCGTACTGGTCGACCCCTCGGCAGATCGGACGCTTGGACGTGCTCCGACGGTCGGTGCGCTGCGAGTCGTGACGACCTCTGTGTCGGGGGGACACCCTCGAGTCTGCCTGTGGGCACCGGACCGCTCGCCAGTGCCGCCGCGGCCGGGTAGTTTGCGCACATGAAGTCCGTAGTCGCCGGCGGCGGCGTCGCGGGTCTCGCGGCTGCGCTTGCCCTCGGCCGGGCGGGCCACCGCACGGTGGTGCTCGAGCGTGACCTTGTCGACCCTGACGTGTCGCCCGACGGCGCCTTCGGCATCGAGCGCCGGGGAATTCCCCATTACTTTCAGCCCCACTCGTTTCTGCCGCGCGGTCGGCGGTTGCTGGCGGATTAGGCTCCGGACGTCCTGGACATGCTCTTGGACGCCGGGGCGGATCCCCAAGATCCAGCGCTGAAGCTCCACGGATCGCGCCAGCCTGGTGACGAGGATCTCGTTTACCTCTGGGTCCGGCGCCCGGTCGTCGAGTGGGCGCTGCGGCGCGCGGCGGCGGCCGAACCGGCGGTGGAGATCCGAGCCGGCGTCCAGGTAACTGGGCTGCTGACGAGCGAAAACGGGACGCCCCGTGCCGTGGGTGTCGCGGTCGATGAGGACGATCGTGTCCGGGGCGATGTCGTAGTCGACGCTCTCGGTCGCTACCGCTGCCCGCCCGGCTGGCCGAGGGCGGCGGGCAAGCCGACTGATTCAGGGGCGATCTACTGCTGCCGCTACTTCGAGCTCGCCGACGGTGTCGAGCATCTCGACGCGCCGATCCTGAACCCACGCGGGGATCTCGGGTACATGGCCTTTAACACGTTCCGCGGTGACAGCCGCACGTTCGCTGTGATCCTGCTCGCGCCGGCGGCCGACCGTGAGTTGCGCGTGCTGCGCCACGAGCCAGCGTGGCGGGCCGCGTGCTCTGCGATCACGCCGCTTGACGTCATGTCCTCGCCCGAGTACGGGCGGCCGATCACCGAGGTCATGCCTATGGGCGGACTGATGAACGTGGAGCGCACCGGCGACCCCGGTGTGTCGGGAATCGTCGCGGCCGGAGACGCCTTCTGCCACACCGATCCCGCGTTCGCGTACGGCCTGTCGTTTGCGCTGGCGCACGCGCAGGCATTGGCTCACGCTTTGCGCAGTTCGGGGAGAAGCTGATGCCGATCACCGCGGAGCTCGGTATGCCGGCGGCAGAGCCGCATGTCGTCCCGCTGCACAACTTCGTCGCGTCCTGAGGGAGCCGGCTGACGTCCTCGGCTCCGGGCTGTCGCCATGTCGCCCCGCGCGGCGTGCTTCTGATGCTCGCATCCGTTGCGTTGGTTCGCTTCAACGGGCGTGACGTTCGCTCTCGCAATCGCCCCGAGGGCGCGTCCGCCATCGGCGTCCCCACGATCGCATTCGTCTCCCGCACGGGCGCCCGGCTCGCAACTCCTTCGGCGACGTAGGAGGCCTCCGCATCCGGCTCCACGACGCCGGTGGCGAACGAGCGCAATCGCCCAAGAGCACGCGCCGGCGACCGCCGGCTCAATGGCGAGCGCGTTCGTGGCGTCGAGAAGACCGATGCCGCTGCGGGCAAGCTTGCGGTGCGTTCGGCAAGAGCGTTGCCCATGGTTGTTTCGCCTGGAGTGCGCTGATCGTGCGTTTGATCTCGGAGCGGACGTAGAGGCGATGCCGGTCGAGCTTGTTGGCCGCTGATTGGTGGCCGCGACGCGGAGGCGTTAGGCGGGCGCGGTACTGTGGATGGTGGGGCGTTCCTGCAGCGACCACCTGTTCCGATCCCCGCCTCGACAGAACCCGATCGGAGATGAGGAGGGGTTCCATGAAGGGACGGCTGATCAGGGTTGGGTGTGGGGTTGTGTGCGCGGCGTTCGTCGCAGCGTTCGCGGCTGCGGGAGCGTCGGCCGATACGGGGCTTTCTTGCTTCAGGATCATCGATGACTCTCGCGGGTTTGCGCACGGTAGCGGTGTGAGCGTGACCAAGGTGACGCAGACCTCGGCGACGGTTGTGGTCACGTATGAGAAGACGTGGCTCTGTCCCCTCCCGGGGCTGCTGAACATTGAGTGGGGCCGCGGCAAGGCGAACGTGGACTACAAGTTGAAGGTCTTTGAGAAGGCCGATCCCAGCACGGATGGCAAGTTAGGGGAAGCGCGCTTCGAGCTGAGCGACCTGACCCCGAACACCGTCTACTCGGTGCGCGGCGTACTGAACTACGGGTTCAATGACTGGCGCACCGAAGCCGAGCTGTTCCAGACCGACCCGAGCCTCGCCCAAGACCTACAGATCACCCATTTCCAGCACGCAGGGCACACGAGCAGCACGTTTCGCTGGACTTTCAGCTTCGATCCCAGGGCATCGGGCTATGGCACGACACTGCTGTCGGTGATCTACGGGACGGGCGACAAGTTCCAGCACCGGTCGCGTGAGCGTCTCTGCGTTCCGGTCATAGCCAACGGGCTTCGCTGTGACCTGCGGGAGTTCGGCAGCGGCTTGAGCCAGCCGGGCGTGACCGTGGACGGGCTCGGCTCCAATGGCTCCCCGGAGGAGGACCTGACGCAGTACACCACCTACCAGGCACGCCTCGACCTGCACAACACCATCAGCGGCGATCAACTCGGACCCGTCTTCGAGTTCGCCTGCAACGGGCTACAGCAGTGCCGCAAGGTCAAAACACCGCCTCGTGGCGGGTTTCCGGCGTCGGTGGTCGTGCACGGCAGCTACACCAATTTCGAGACCTGCCGGTTCAACGGTCACGGACAGGGAGGCGGCGAGTGCGTTCCGCTGCTCACCCCGGAGCTCAGCAACCAATGGCTCGAGCAGCACGACACCAGGAGCGGCGATAACAAGGTTCAGGTCCTTGCGATCTGCCCCGAGGTCGATCCTTACATCTACGAGGGTTTCCTGTCGGGCAACCCGTACTGGTCAGCGGTCAAAGGCGTGCACATTCAGATCTGGGCCGTGTCCAACGACAGGAACGGCGAAGGCCTGGTGGACAACCAGCTGTCCTTCGGCGGACGTCCCGGCGACCCGGGCTTTGCGTCCTTCTGGCTGAGTAAGCAGAACGGTCCCTACCAGATGAAGTACGAGTGCTCGAACACCCCGGCCAACCCGATCTGACCGCACAGCACACGCAGAGCCACACCCAGTCGCGGCGACGCGGACAGAACGGGTGATGGAGCACAGCTGGTGCGCGAGGGGGCCTGCGCCGCGTCGTCGCGCCCATCCGGCTCTCGCTCGGCCTGCTCGACGACGCCGACGGCAGCTCGATCCGCCCGCGTTGAGTCCGCGTGGGGATGTGTGCCTGGCTGACTGCGGGGACGCTGGCGCGATCGGCGATCGCGCTTGTTGACAGCGAGCTCACTCGTCCATAGGCTCCGGACTTTGGGGTTGGGGATCGGGGAACAAGATCACAGACAGGAGACCCTTGCCGGGTCCAATCTCGCGGCGCCGGATGATCAAGTACGGACTCGGTGCGGCGACGGTGGTCGCGGTCCCAGAGGTTCTGGAGACGGTCTGGCCTCGCAACGTGCGGGGCGCCCCGGCGGCTGGGGCGGCACAGCGCCAGCTGCAGGCGCCGAGAGCGCTGCGGAGCCGCAACGGCAAGCTGAAGCTGAAGCTGGTGTGCAGGCCCGCGACGGTGGATATGGGCGCGCCGGAGCTCGTCAGGACGTACACCTACGACGGGATCGTTCCGGGGTACACGTGGGAGCTCAGGGGCGGCGACGTGCTGTCCGTCGATTTGCGCAATCACCTTCCGGAGCTGGGACCCCAGCCGCACATGACGATGGATCGGCCGCACGAATGGACCACCACGAACCTCCACACGCACGGACTCCATGTCTCGCCGAGCGGGATCGCCGACAACATCTTCCTCAAGCTTCCGCCGGGCGAGCGTCAGCGTCACGTGATCCCGGTGCCCGAGGATCACCCGGCCGGCCTCTTCTGGTATCACCCGCATCACCACGGCGGCGTCTGTCAGCAGGTTCGAGCCGGGATGGCCGGGCTCATCATCGTCCGCGGGGATCTCGATCTCGTGCCGGAGATCCGGGCCGCCAAGGAACAGATCATGGTGCTCCAGTCGATCGAGCTGGGCGCCAACTACGAGCTGCTCGACCCGATTCCGGAGCCTACCAAGTCGCAGGCGTTCTTTCCGCGCAAGAACGTGCTCTACACGGTCAACGGGACCCTCAAGCCAAAGGTCACGATGTATCCCGGAGAGGTTCAGCGGTGGCGCCTGCTAAATGCCGCCGAGGGCAAGTTCATGTCGCTCACACTCCAGGACCACGATCTCCACCAACTCGCCTGGGATGGACTCACGCTCGCGGCGCCCGATCCATCCGATCTCGTGCTCATGTCGTCGGGAAACCGAGTCGAGCTTCTGGTCAAGGCCGGACGACCCGGCACCTATGACCTGGTCCTGACCCCCGGCTCGAGCCAGAAGCCGAACATCCCGGGGATGCCCCCCTCGATCCCCCAATCGACATCACGAGCGGAGTTCTTCTGCAACTTGACAGGCACCACGGACACGATGGCTGGTACCGGCCTCGAGGACCAGCCGCCGGAGCTGCAGCCGCGCTCGATCCTGACCTTGGAGGTACGCGGCAGCGGTCCCGAGATGCGGCTGCCCGCGTCGCTGCCGGCGTGGGATCCACCGATCCGCCCGATCACGCGCCGGCGGAGATTCAAGTTCACGGTCGCGCGTGACGCGATGAACGAGTTCCTCTCGTTCGGGATCGATGGCAAGCAATTCGACCCGAACCGCGAGCCCTACCGGGTCAAGCTGAACACGGCCGAGGAGTGGACCCTCGTCAACGCGTGCGACAACAAGCTGATGGATCACGCCCACGTGTACCACATCCACGTCAACCCGTTCAAGATCACCTCGATCAACGGCAGGAAGCTCTCAACACCCCTCTGGAGGGATACATTCGTGCTGACCAAACGTTCCGGTGATTCGCTCGTGTTCGAATCGAACTTCGACGACTTCACGGGGAGGTTCGTCGAGCACTGTCACGTGATCGCACATGAGGACCTCGGAATGATGGCCGCCGTGGAGGTGACCAGATGACTGAGCTCACCCGGCGCGATCTGCTGCGCACCGGCGCCGCGGGCGCGGTCGGGCTGTGGCTTCCGTTCGCTGCTGATGTACGGTCGGCCTCGTGGCACGCGAGGGCAGCGAATGGACGCATCCCGAAACGAGCCCTCCACGAGCTGTGGCGGGCGCTGCGCGGCGGGCTGCTGCTGCCGGGCGACCCGGCCTATGACATCGCGAGCACACCGGCCAACGCCCGCTACGACGGGATCAAGCCGATCGCCGTCGCACAATGCGTCGACGAACGCGATGTGATCACGTGCGTCAACTGGGCGCGCGGACACGGCGTGCCACCGGTCGCCAAGGGCGGAGGCCACAGCTACGCCGGGTACTCGATGACCGAGGGGTTGATGATCGACCTCGGCCTGATGACGCGCGTCGCCTACGACAAGCACACCGGCGCCGCGGTGATGGGCGGCGCCGCCCGCAACCAGAACGTGATCGACGCGACCGTCAACACCGGCTTCGTGTTGCCGGGCGGTACCTGCCTGGCGGTCGGGATCGGGGGCCTCGTGCTCGGCGGGGGCATCGGCTACAACACGCACTGGGCCGGGCTGACGTCCGATCACCTCGTCGCCTCGCGGATCGTGACCGCCGACGGCCGGGTGCGGCAGATCGATGCACAGCACCATCCGGACCTGTTCTGGGCCTGCCGCGGCGGGGCCGGCGGAAGCTTCGGGATCAACACGCAGTTCACCTTCCATCTCCAGAAGATCCCGCGCGCGGATGTTGCTTTCTACCGCCTCGACTGGCGCGGAGCTGACGCCGCCGCAGCGGTGCTGGGCGCGTTTGACCAGGTGCTGAAGACAGCGCCAGCCGCGCTCAACGCGGTCGCGCAGGCTCAGGCGGTACCCATCGATCCCAGCAAAGGCAAGCGCGAGGCGATCACCGTGTTCTCCAGAGGCCAGTACATCGGGCCATTATCGGAGCTCGAAGATCTTGTGCAGCCGCTGATCACGGCCGCCGGAACCCCGGTCAAGACGACGCTCACAACGATGAAGTACTGGGACATGCAGCTCATGTTCGCCAGCGCCGAGCTCAAGCGACACGCCTTCGGTGACATCTCCCGCTACTCCAGCAAGCCGCTGCCCGACCACGTCCTCGCCAAGATCGCCGACCTGCTCGCAGACTGTCCCAGCCGCACCGACGAGTCGAACGGATCGATGTGGTCGCTCGGATGGATCGGCGGGAACGTCATGGACTCGATCAGCCGCCGCGACACCGCGTACGTGCACCGCAAGATGCTGACGATGCTGCGCGCGACGCCGGTGTGGGCGACCGACGCGCCACCGTCCGTTCGCGACAGCCTGATCGCCTGGACGAACCAGATGATCAGCCTGATCGCCCCGTACACACCCAACGAGAGCTACCAGAACTTCCCCAACCGCGGCATCAAGGACTACAAGCAGGAGTACTACGCCGAGAACTACTCCCGACTGGTCAACGTCAAAACGAAATACGACCCGCACAACCTGTTCCACAACGCCCAGAGCATCCCGCCCCGGCAGCACTAAGCCGAGGGGCGCCGCTCACCCCATCGTTCAAGTACGCGCCGTCACTCCCAGCCGGCGGACGCTCGCTTTCGCGTGGAAAACCGTCGACCGCACGACGCTTGGTTCGCGACGCCAGCAGACTCACGGCAGCCCCTGCGCTGCGCCTGGTTTCGCCCAATCTCGAGCGTCCAGCTGCCGCGGTCCGCACGAATCGCTTTCATCGTCCCGCGGCCTCGCATCGCGCGATCGCGTTGGCGACGGAGGAGGCGTCCGGATCGGGCTCCGCGACGCCAGTGTCGGACGAGTGTTCCTCCCAGTAGCGAGCGTCGGTGTGCGCTGCTGCGCACGACTCATAGGTCCTTGGTAGTTGCCTCGACCGCCGCCGGGAGAGGGCCGGGACGACTTGCCCGGTGCAGGGCCTAAATTTGGCTCTCCGGGCATGATCGGGGGTGACGACACACGAACACGCGTTTTCTTTCTGGCCCTCCGAACCGCGTCACCCGTATTCCGCCACGACGCTCGCTCGACCCCGGGATGACCCGGTGCGCACGCACGGCAAACGGCGCAACGAGAAGGGAATGGAGCAGGCAGCTCCCCGGCACGCCACGACCCCCGTCAACGCGGGCAGCGACCCCGACGCCCCCCAACGACGCCCTATGGGGCGAGTCTCGCCATGATCATCCGGATGCGCCTGCGCGCAGGCGCGGCCATCCCTGGCCGCTTGAGCACGCATCCGCTGTGCCCACGATCGCCGGGCACGGGGCCCAGCGAGCAGTCCACAACCCAGCAGCAGAGGCGCACGCGACTTCCACCCGCCGCTCCGACGACCAAAAGCCCTGCTCAGGACGGAATCTCGATCGAGAGTCACCCCCGATCATCCACGGAGCCCCCTAAATTTGGTCATCGACCATCAACATCGCCCCCCGCGGGGGTGGGGTACCAAACCTAGTTCTCGCTATCGCTCTGCGACGAGCGCGAGCGGCGTGGTGGTCGGACGGTGAGTTCAGGGTGAGGTGGGCGAGCGGCGTGGCTCGAGGATCACCAGTGGGATCGTGCGGTCGGTGCGTTGCTGGTAGTCGCGGTATCCGGCGTATGTCGCGACCGCCTTCGGCCAGAGCCGCTCACGCTCCTCGGGCGTGGCGACGCGTGCGTGGACGGCGCGGCGATCGGCGCCGATCTGCACTGTCGTGTCCGGGTTCGCGTGCAGGTTGTGATACCACGCCGGGTTACGGGGATGCCCGCCCTTGGAGGCGACGATGACGACGTCGCGGTCATCTTCGACGTATACGAGCGGAGTGGTGCGCTTGGTGCCCGTCTTCGCGCCGACGTGATCAAGCAGCAACATCGGTGGCGCCCCCGGGAACCGGTGGCCGATGAGGCCGTTGCTGACGCGATAGATCCGCACGTGGGCGCCCATCGCGAGGCGCAGGACTGGCCACACGCGGTCGGCCAACGACATCACGTCCATCGTCGGATCCTAGAACAGCCGACCGCGCCCCAGCTGCTCCTCAAGCCGAGGACCACCGTAGACGCGACCAGGGACCCGATGGGAGAATGAGACGGCGACCCCGCGACCGGTATCACGGTCATGGCTGAGTGTGGCCGCTCGAGCACGGCGCGATCCTCGACACTGTGGGGTGTGCACCCGTTCCTCGGACAGTCCGGCCCGATCGCGATCGCTCACCGAGGCGGGGGCGGTGAGGCGCCCGAGAACACCCTTGAGGCGTTTGAGATCGCCATCACGCTCGGGTACACGTACATCGAGACTGATGCCCACGTCACCCGCGACGGTGTGCTGGTCGCTTTCCATGACGAGCGGCTCGACAGGGTCACAGACCGGACAGGCGCGATCGCTGAGCTCGCGATCTGCGAGGTGGAGGCGGCCGACGCTGGTTACACGTTCTCGCTTGACGGGGGGAGCAGCTTCCCGTTTCGTGGTCGCGGTATCCGTGTCCCGCGGCTTGAGGAGATGCTCGTGCGATGGCCGGCCGTCCGGGTCAACATCGACCCCAAGTCCGATGCGTGTGTTGGGCCGCTCGCGGCGCTGCTCGATCGCCTCGGTGCTTGGGAGCGGGTCTGCGTTGGATCGTTCTCGGACCGCCGGCTGCGCCAGATCCGCACCCGCGGGCGCGGACGGGCGTGCACGTCGATGGGGCCTTACGCGGTTGCGCTCGCGCGCCTCGCCGCGACGTCCGGCGTGATGCCGCGCCTGGGCGCCGACTGCGTCCAAGTGCCGATCCGACAAGGACCGATACGGATCGTCAGCAAGCGATTCGTCGAGGCCGCGCACCGGGCACGCCTCGCCGTACACGTCTGGACGATCAACGACGAGGCTACGATCAACGAGCTTCTCGACAGCGGCGTGGACGGCGTGATGAGCGATCGCATCCGCCAGCTGCGAGAAGTCTTCACGCGGCGCGGGCTCCCGCTCACCGGATAGGAAGGTGCTACCGATGACCGCACGTCACCGTCTGGGCGGCGGTTCGTACGCCCCGGCGCTCCTGCTCGACCGTCGAAGCGGCCACGTGGCCGACATGACTGCCTCAGGCGTGATTCAGCAGTCCGGGGGCGGGTCGCTCGCGCGCGAAGCGCTCGACCGCAAGTCGCGAGAGTCCTGCTCTGCTTCCGCGTCGAGCATCTCGCCCGGCAATTCGCTGAGCCCCGCAACGCGCGGAAACCGCGCACCTCGCGACGACTGCTTTCGCGATCTGGACGGCCTCGGAGCGGACGATTCCTCATAGGACATCCTGGTTGAGCCTCGACCGCCGCTGGAACAGGGCCTCGATTCCTTGCCCTTTGCAGAGGGCTTGCCATAGACCAGCCCGTCCCAGCGGTGGTGAGGTGCCGCGAGCGGCAACAGGACGTAGCCCCAAATGTGAGGGCCTTGTCTATGAGGATCCGCAACGGTACCTCCTGGTCGGGGCGCTGTGAAGGTGAGCGACCCGAGGAGGCATTGGATGGGAATTCGGTATGCCGGGATTGATTGGGCGACGGAGAAGCACGACGTGCGTGTCGCCGACGAGACCGGCAAAAAGTTGTTGGCGGCGACGTTCGCGCACGACGAGGCTGGGTTGTCTGCGTTGTGCCGGACGTTGGTGAAGATGGAGGTTGGCCTGGTCGCGATCGAGCGGCCAGATGGCGTGTTGGTCGAGCGGCTCCTGGACGCCGGCATGAAGGTGCTGGCGCTGCATCCGAATAAGGTCGCAGCTGCCCGTGACCGGTTCCGGGTGTCGGGCGGCAAGTCCGATCGCTTCGACGCGTTCGTGCTCTGTGAGCTCGCGCGGACGGACAATCACCGCTTCCGGGTGCTGGAGCCTGACTCAGATCAGACCAAGGCGCTGCGAGCGATGACCCGAGCCCGGGAGGACCTTGTTCACACCCGCACCGCAGTCGTCAACCAGCTTCGCGCAGAGCTGGACCGCTGCTGGCCTGGACCGTTGCGGTTGTTCAGTCACATGGACAGTGAGATCCTGCTCGCGTTCCTGGAGCGAGCGCTACCCGAGCCCAGTTGACGCGCACGGACTCGGGATCGTCCGGATGCAGGCGTTTCTCAAGCGCGAGGGCTACTCAGGCGGCCAGAAGCCCGAGGCCTTGTTGGCGAACCTTCGCAGCGCCCCTGAGGGACGGGTCGGGGAGCTCGAGCTCGCCGCTCGTCGACAGCTCGTGCTCACTTACGTGGCGATGGTCCGAACCTTGAACGGTCAGATCAAGAGCTTGGAGCGGGAAATCAGGACAGCGGTTCGCGCCCACCCCGATGGGCCTGTCTTCCTCTCGTTGTTCAAGCAGGCTCACAGCTTCATTACCGCGGCGGAGCTCCTCGCGGAGATCGGCGACTGCCGCGCTCGCTATCCCAGCCGGGACGCGCTCGCGGCTGACGCCGGCCAGTCCGCGGTCGCGAAGGAATCGGGCAAACGCAAGACGGCCCAGTTTCGTTGTGGGTGCAACAAGCGCCTGCGGGTCGCGTTCTGCCGGCTGGCTGACAGCACCCGTCACTGGCATCCCTGGGCCCAGGCTGTCTACGCCCAGGCGCGCCAGCGCGGCCTTGAACACCCTCGCGCGATCCGCACCCTCGGACGGGCTTGGTGTCGCATCGTCTGGCAGTGCTGGCAATCCCGGACCGCTTATGACCCGACACGACACCGGTCGCTGCAACGACACGTCACCGTCACCATCCCAAGCCCGTCAAGCCCCATCACCGACCTCGCCGCCACCCAACGGATGGCTGCCGGTCTCAACCCAACCGACGGCGCGCCCGAGCCGACCGCACAGCATGCGATGACCGGCTTTCATCCACTCATTCACACAGGGGGTTGACACAGGACGTCTATGGCGAGAAAGGCATCGTCCCGTCGGAGCTCGGTCCGCCGCGCCTCCTGGCCTCCAATCCATCGCTGAAGATCACAGCGTGGGGGAGGGGGCCTCGGGTTCGTAAAGCGTAGTTTCGAACCTGAGGAGCGCGTGCTCGGCACTTATGATCGTGTTATTGGCGGTGCGTACCGCCACGCGAAGCGGCCGGGTTGTGCCTGTGAGAGGGGGAAGCGGTGGTGATTGAGTCGGTCGGGCTGGTCGTTGCGAATGCGGTCATCACGCGTCTCAGTGAAGATGCCGCGACTAGGCGCCTGATAGGTCACGGGGATCGCGAGGCGATGAAGAGGGCCTTTGCGGTGGCCCGGACGTCGACTCTCAAGGAGCACCGCCGGGTGCTGAGCGGCTATGACGTCAACGAGTCCTTCTGGAAGCGTGAGGGCGCAGGTGAGATCGCGAGGATTTTGCTCCCGGAGTCACCGTCTGCCGCTCGCCTGCAGATGTCACGGTCCGCGCTGGCGACGAGCCCGTCGACTGCTCCGGCATCCTGCCCGGTTTCGCGCTACCAGCGAGCGAGCTCTTTCGACCGCGCCCAGCTGCGGCCAACTCGGGGAGCTGAGCGCGAGGCAGCGCTTCCCAGTGGTCTGCTTCGGATGATCGTCAAGGCGTCCGCTGGTTCGCGTGTGCACCCAGCGCCCGGCCCCCGCGCGTCGACGTGGACGTCGACGTTCGGCATCCTCTGCGTTATGTGCGCGGAGCCGGGGAGCGTGTCTGTAAGAATATCCTGGTCACGGCGGTCGTCCTCGGCGCGTAGCGCAAGCCGCGCGGCTTGTGTCGACGGTTCTCGACCATGAGCCTGGCGAGTGGCGTCCTTGCCCGGCGCATGCGTCTGCCGCGCGCGCAGACGCGCGATGTCGTGTGCGAGCGCGACCTGCGCGTCGCGATGGACGATGGGGCGGTGCTGTTGGCCGATCGTTGGGTGGCGCGCGAGACCCGTGAGCGGCCGCAGCCGACGGTGCTGGTGCGCTCCCCTTACGGACGCGGGCAGCTGTTCGGCCTGCTGTTCGGGCGCCTGCTTGCCGAGCGCGGGCTGCAGGTCGTGATCCAGAGTGTTCGGGGGACGTTTGGATCCCAGGGCCGGTTCAGCCCGTTTGACGAGCGCGCCGATGGCCTGGCCACGCTGCGCTGGCTCCGCCAACAGCCGTGGCATCTCGCACCGATCGCGATGATCGGGCCAAGCTACATGGGGTTGGTGCAGTGGGCCGTCGCAGCGGACGCCGGGGAGGATCTGGCGGCGCTGGCAATCCAGGTCAGCGCGTCGCAGTTTCATGGTCAGATCTACGGGAGCGGCAGCCTGTCGCTTGAGACTGCAGCCTCATGGCTGGTGCTCATCGCTAACCAGGAGCGGCGTCTCGCGCCGCTGGCGATCGCGCGTGCGATGCGCCGTCTGCCCGCGATGTTCGCGCAGTTGCCGCTCGCAGATCTCGACGCGCTGGCCACTGGCGCTGAGGTCGCCTGGTTTCGCCAGGCACTTGCCAGCCGGCAGCGTGAGGATGCGTACTGGGTTGCGCGCGACTTCGCCGCTGGCGTCGGGAACGTGGCCGCGCGCGTGCAACTGGTCGGTGGCTGGTATGACATCTACCTGCCCTGGATGCTTGAGGACTTCGCCGCGCTGCAGGCCGCCGGCCGCGACGCCCAGCTGGTCATTGGGCCATGGACGCACACTGCCCCCGGGCTCGCGGCCGCCGGCATCCGCGAAGGGCTAGGGTGGCTGCGCGCGAGCCTGTTGGCAGACGACCGGCTTGTAGGCCCAGCGCCGGTCCGGGTTTTCGTCACCGCCGCGCGCGCCGGTGGCGCGTGGCGCGAGCTGCCCAGCTGGCCGCCGCCGGGGACCGGCGAGAGGCGGCTGTGGCTCGCCGCCCAGGGGCGCCTGCAGGAGACCGAGCCGGCCGGTGACCCGGCGGCCGGCGACCGATACCGCTATGACCCTGCCAAGCCAACCCCGTCGCTCGGCGGACCCGTGCTGCTCGCCCGCGACGCCGTGCGCGACAACCGCAGGCTCGAAGCCCGGCCCGACATCCTGACGTACACGACCTCACCGCTGCCGTCGGCCGTCGAGACGATCGGCCGCGTGCGCGTCGAGCTCTGGGTACGCGCCAGCTCACCCTATTTCGACCTGTTCGCACGCGTGTGCGACGTCGACCCCGCCGGCGACTCGTGGAACGTGTGTGACGCGCTGCAACGCATCTCCCCCAGCCGATGTCAGCAACACACCGACGGGACATGGCGCGTCGCGTTTGACCTGTGGCCCATCGGCCACCGCTTCTCAACCTACCATCGCATCCGCTTGCAGATCTCCTCGGGCGCCCACCCGCGCTACGCGCGCAACCCCGGCACCGGGGACGATCTCGCCACCGCCACCACGCTGGAGCCCGTTGACGTCGAGATCCTCCACGGCACACCGCACCCCTCGCTGCTCGTGCTTCCACGCGCCGCCGGATGACCCGCGCGTGCGCACGCGACGAATCGCGAACGTTGATCTCGTCGCGCAGATGATGGCGCTACCCGCTGACAGTCGATCCCCGCCGCCGCGATACAGCCCGAACCCGGTCGGCCCAACCTCGTAGCAGGCGCGCACCGGGCCAGTCACGCCGTCCGGGCTTCTGCGCTTCTCGGGCAAACCCGCTCCACGCGGACGCCTGCTTCGCGACCGCCAAGCTCGCCGGCGCCGCCAGAGCCGGACGACCGGATTCGCCCAATCTGGACCGTCTGCTGACCGGGCTCGGCACGAGCGCTTTTGTTCTCGGGCTGGCGCGGACCGGGCGATCGCGTTGGCGACAACGCGATCGTCCGATCCGGGTGCGCACGCTCCGCATCGTGGTATCGGATTCGCCCAAATCCAGGCGCGCCGGTCAGCGCCGGCGCGGCCCCTGCATCTCGTCCGGACCGTCAGTGTGCGCCAAAAGCTCGGAGACGCTCGCTTTGTCACGGCGGAGCGGTCGTCTCGACCCACGGGCATCAGCTCAGAGTGTCGCTTGTAGGAGCGCTGGCCTGGCCGGTCTCCTGAAGGGCGGCGAGGAGGGTCTGGACACGACCCGAACACGAAGAACCCCGGCCCTCCTGGGGAGGAACCGGGGTTCGACCTTCTGCCTTATGGTGGAGGCGGTGGGAATCGAACCCACGTCCGCGGTCGCGTGAAAGGTAGCGTCTACGAGTGTAGCCGGCGCTCTGATCTCGCCTTCGACTCGCCACGCCGGCCGGGTTGTCGAAAACCAGCTCCAAGAGAGTCCCCGGATCGGCTGGAGCAGACTTCACCGAGCAAGCCTGCTATCTGATCCCGGCAATCCCCGCCGCAGGCTCAGACCTCCGGTAGTAGGGCGGCGCGTGATGTCAAGGTTTTGCGCTGATCTGGTAGCTGATCGGTCGGCGGTCGCCGGTGAGCTTGGGTGGATTGTTGTTGATCTGGTCGATCAGGAGGTTCAGGGCGCGGGCGATGCGGGGGGCGTGCGGCGGGTCGATCGTGACGGTGATCCGGGTTGGGGTGTAGTCGATCTGTCCGGGCTGGTGCAGGAGGTGGCGGGTGATCGCGCGGTATTCGTCGGGGTCAGCGAGGTAGGTGTTGATCGCGCGGGCGAGGTCAAGCTCGGCGTTGTAGGCCAGCAGTCGTAGGACGGTCTGCAGCGCGCGACGGTTCACGCGGGGGGTGGCGCGCTTGGCGTCGGGGTCGATGACGTTGGCGGGCAGCTTCGCGGGGATCGGCTTCAGCGTCGCTTTGGCTGTGCGGGTGGCGGCTTGTGCGGTGTAGAGGTCTGCTTGGAGCATGCACAGCGTCTCGGCGGGGTTGGTGTCGGCGGCGTTGCTGTCGGTGGTGTGTTGGCCGATCTGACGTTCGAGCTCGGCGATGGTCTGCTCGTGCGCTCGAAGCTGTGCGAGCGCTGTGGTGCGTTCGGGGTTGCGCTGTAGCGTGGTGTCCGGGGCGATGCTCATCTCGTGGTCGCACAGCCAGTGCAGGCCGTGATGGTCTTCGAGGTATTTGAAGGTGTTCTCGATGCACCACCGGCAGCGCAGCGTGTGCGCGAGGCGCGCGGCTGGGGTGCGCAGGTCGCTGGTCAGGATCTGCAGCACGACCCGCCCGTCCTGATACACGCTCAGCTGTCGGCATTTCCCGTATCCGTCAAGCTCGACGAGCTCATCAGCGACGCGCACGTAATGGCGCTGCCCGTCGAGCCTCACCCACGAGCGGCGAGGCTTGACCGTCGGGACGGCCAGCGGCGCGCGACGGTACGTGATCCAGTCGATCCCGCGATCGCGCAGCTCACAGAACGTCTTGGGATAGGCGCCGCCGCGATCGAAGCCGAGCATCAACGGTCGCCCGTCGCAGATCTCAAGGAGTTGGTCGACCGGGTCAAGCATCGCGCCTGAGAGGCCTTGCGGAGAGCCTGAGGCGAAACACACAGCCCGCCAGCGGTCATCAACGATCACGGTGTCGTGCCTTCCGGGCTCGGCATGACGGCGGCGTGTGTTCCAGCCCTTGGCGACCGGCCGGCAGCCGGTATACGCAACGAAGTGCTCATCGACAAAGAACACCGACGGAGGCTCGCTGTCGGCGCTCAGCATCGCCTTTGACAGCGCGACCTGGACCCGCAACGGATCGACCGCGTCCGCGAGCGCCCCGAGCCGCGGGCGCAGGCTCCGCAGATGCGGGAAACGCTCGATCCCGGCCAGCAGCCCCGCGTCGGCGAGCTGCAAGTGCTTTGAGCCCTCCAGGGAGGAGGTCCCCAACGCGAACGCGAACACGCCACAGAGCGCGACCGCGATCGTGTCATAGCACCGCTCAGGACCCGAGCTGAGCACGCCGAGCACCGCGCTCGCGCCGACCTTCTCCAGGAACCGCCAATCGAATCACCAATCCCTCCAAGCCCCGGTCCAATGCTGCGAGTCCCTTACGACCCGAGTTCCGCAGTTCGTCGGTGATTTGCGGGCGGCGATTGCGCAACTCGGGCTAGATGAGTTTCTACAAGGGCGCGCAGCGCTCACGGATAGCGCTCCCTACGCGCCACCGTCCAGGTGCTCAAGGTACCCATCGTCGCCTGGGCCGTGCGCGAGCGCCACGCCATCGCGCTCATACGTCTCGTGGATGTCCTCGGTCACCGCCAGCGCCTCCTCCCGATTCGGGAGCACCGTCGCGAGGGGCGGCTCGTGACCCGCGATGGCGAAGTTCATGGTCACGGAATGGAACCAGAACCCCCGCCCGTTCATCTGGACCAAGTCCGCTGAGGAGATCCTCGCCAAGCTTCAACGACTTCTCCCACGAATTAACGGTGCGGGACACTAGCCGTCAACTACGAGCGCCTGCAGCGGGCCGAGAAGCCGTTCGGAACGGCGTGAGGTCGCTTGCAGCTCAACCAGCTTGTGGGTCAGCGGCTCGCCGCGGTTGCGGCGCTCGCGCTGCTCGGCCGCGATCGGGCGCCAGAGTTCATCGATCACCGTGCTCGGGTGGCCGGCGATCTCGTCGATGTCGCGTTCGAGGTGGGCGGCCCACAGTCGCAGTCGCGTGTCGCGCGCGAGCGGCGAGTCGCACGTGGCGAGGTTGACCTCGGTGTCGTTGTAGAAGGAGTGGGCGTTGAGGTTCGCGGACCCGAGCGTGAGCCAGCGGTCGTCGACGATCCCGACCTTCGCGTGCACGTACACGCGGTCGCTGGTGTTCCCCGACCGCGCCCGGATCGTCGTCGCAAGAAACCGCCCCTGGCCGCCGTCTGCTTCAGCGAGGAGGCCGAGTTGCCCGCGGGTGTCGTCCTCTCCGGTGTTCGGCCTGCCGGGCAGCATGATCACGACGCGAAATTCGTCGGCCGGCGGCCGGCGGAGCTTGTCGGCAAGGATGTTCACGATCTCCGGCGACCACAGGAACTGGTTCTCCAGGTAGACCAGATGCTCCGCGGAGCGCAGCGCACGCAGGTACGCCTCGATGATCCGAAAGTCGCCTCGCGGCGCGAAGTCGTAGAGCTTCTCGGGGACGGTTCGCACGATCTGCAGCTCCACATCGCCGGCGCTCACCACGCCAGCCGGCTGCGCTTCCAGCCGCTCGCCGGTGACCGCTCGCCAGCGTTGGGCGACGTGGCGCCCGACGTCGGCCACGGCCGGCCCGCGCACCCGCGAAGCGACTTCGTGCCAGCCCATCCGCCCACGCCCCGGATGCTCGGGCGTGTCATAACGATCACCGCCGAGGTCAGTCAAATCGATCCCGCCGACAAACGCGACCTCGTCATCGATCACCACGAGCTTCTCGTGGTGGCAGTGCATCGGGCGCTCGTTCGAGTCCAGCGCCGCCTTGATCCGCGTCCCGCGCACGAGCTCATCGCGACCCTCGCGCACCGACGCCCGCCGCGGCGCGAACACCGGCACCGGAGCCCCGGCCCACAGCAGCACGCGAACGTCGACCGCCTCGGCCGCCTCGCCCAACAACTCGCGCACCAGTACCGGCGGTTCGTCGCGGACGAGCGCGAACCCCGGCGTGATGCACCACCGCGCGATCAGCACGCTACGCCGGGCGCAACGGATCGCCTGCTCGAGCGCCGGGAAGTACGCCGCACCCTCGACCAGCACGTCGATCGCGTTGCCCGGCCGCGGCGGCGGATCCCCCGCGGCCCACAAGCGCCCGTCCTCCGGCGGCGTCCGCTGCGCCGAGCGCCCAAGCTTCCCCAGCCGGCGAGCATGATGAGCGCTCGTCAAACGCTCGATCGCGGTACCCGCAACACGGTCGGCCACTCGAACGACATTCACTGGCATCGCGCACAGACGATACGACGCCGGGGCGCCTCGCGACAGGTCGTAGCGCTACCACCGAGCGCTTCGCGACCCACCAGGCGCCTCACGAACAGAACGCATCGGTTAATCGCGACCGACACGTCGCGAGACGCGAGCTGCTGGCTCCTCTCGAGTCTCGCTTGACGAGCGAACCGCCACGCCCAGCAGCCGGTCGCTGAGGTGCACGGCATGGACACGAGCGGCCAGATGCCTCCGATGGCCACCCGCAAGCTGTAGAGCGCGACCTGTCTGTAATGAAGGGGCGCGGCCGTGCGCGTCCCCTGCTGGGCGGTTCGTAGGACGCTCTCATTGACATCGCGGGCAGCCCCCCCTTGACGCTCGCTTCGACAGATGAGGACCGCGATGCGCCGCCCGGGTCCCGCGATCGCTTCCGGCGCACAGGCATCAGCCTGCCGTCGCCCGTTCGCGCGGGTGCTCGTGCGCCAAAGGAGCAGTTGTGCCTGCGCATGATTCAGCCGTCAAGGCTGCTGCTCGCGGGCAAGAGGGATCACGCGGGCATCAGCGCTCGAGCGAGTCCTACGTCGCCAAGGCACTCGCCGACTCCGCTCCGGCTGGAGGACGAAAGGAGTCGTCCGCACCGCGATGGCCGGACGCGCCTCGCTCGGCCCGTCGGAGGCTCCTGAGTTGGACGACATCCGCAACTCTAGGTGAGCTGACGCGAAGCCCATCGCGAGACTCGTGGAAATCGTCGTAGGCAGCGAGGAGGTCAGCTACGAGGTGGGGTGCTGCTCGTGCAGGTGGAGCAGGCGCCGCGGCCGTCGGTTGTTGCGCTGAGCAGGCTCTTCTCGCCGTCGACGCAGCGCCCCGCCGCTCAGGGCACCGGCGTCACCGGCGCCGGCTGGACGCCGTCGAGCCCGTTCAGCTCCTTGGCCGCTCCGACGACGTCGCCGCGGTTGTAGAAGTCGGTCAGGATGATGTTCGGGATCTTCCCTCGCTGCACGAGGCACTGCCGGGCCCGGGCAAGGATGAAGTCGCGCTTGACGAGCGGCTTGTTCGGCTTCGGGCGGGGCGGGAAGATGTCGGCCCAGTTGTTCATCATCAGCAGCGGGTTGGTCTTCGCGCCCCGGTTGAGCTTGCAGGTGAACTGGGCGGGCTTGACCGCACCGAGCGGCGTGTCCTGGATCCACGAGAACCCGGGCATATCCCACGCGTAGGAGCCGCTGACCGGGTTCTGAGCGAACACGAGCACGTTGCGGCCCGAGCGGATCAGCTCTCCGAGCGTGGGCAGCGGACGGCCCGGCTGCAGCGTGGCCAGATGCGAGTACAGGCCGGCCCGCTTGAACACGTTCTGGAGGTCGCGCTCATCGACGTAGTCCTCGTCGAACAGGATCACCACCTGGCCCGGGTTCAGATCCAGGAAGGTGCGGATGACGCCGAGGAAGTCGGCCATCTTGGTCCCCCCGAGCTCGCACAGCGTGTGGCACAGCCAGATGTCGTGCGTGCCGTTGAGCGAGCCCAGGCCCACCGCCTGGCCGAGTCGCTGCAGCGCCTCACGCGCCTGTGGGGTGAGCTTCTCCGCGACCCGGTTCACGCGCGAGCCCTCGGCCTTGATGTCGGTCCTGACGTGCCCGGCGGCGTCCTGGATCCCGTAGTGGGTGGAGATCTTGAACGCCCTGAGCCCGTCCTCGAGCTGCTGCCCGATCGCCCGGTCCTGATCGGCGATGTACCACCCCGGCGAATCGGCCGCGGACATCGCGTTGTGCGTGCCGGCGAACACGACCTGGTCCAGACGGCGCGAGCAGAGCTGGGCGTACCCGTTGCAGGTCTGGACCGCGCTCGCCCGCACGGCCGGCGCCCGGCCGCCGAGCGCGAAGACGAGCCCCACCCCGATGGTCACCGCAGCCAACGTCACGACAGCGGCCACGAGCCGGCGGCGACGGCGCCCGGGCCGGACGCCGACCCGGGGCTGCGCCGGCGCGATCGCCGTCAGCAGCTCTCCGATCGCCACGTACAGGAGCAGAACGCCGGCGGCGACCGTGAGCACTCGAAGCACCAGCGCCGGCTCCAGGATCACGATCGCCCCGGCCACGATCCCAGCGCCGGCCCGGATCGCCCGTCCCCGGGGTGTGGAGGGCCGCCGGGCCAGCACCCGCAGCCGGCTCACTCCGGCGGTGCCCGAGTAGGGGGCCAGCAGCGACGCCGAGGCGGCGGCCACGATCCAGGCGAAGGCGCCGACCGCGAGGGTCCAGGTCATCAGATCGCTCAGGAATGAGCCCCAGAGCGCCCCCACCGCCCCGCGCACGTCGGCGTTCGTGAGCTCCTGCGTCCCGTAGACGTGGGAGTCGACGTACAGCCGCATCAGCTCGAGCGCGATCGCGGACACCACGCCCGCGATCCCGAACGCGATCCCGAGGCGCGTGACCGCCGTCCGGCGATCCGGCGCCACCGCGATCGCGCCCGCCACCAGCAGCACCGCGAGCAGCGGCAGGATGATGCCCAGCACCCGGACTCGGTCGGCGAACCGCAACGACCCGGCGGCGAAGCTCCGCCGTCGCAACGTCAGCAGCACGGCCTGCGTCTGGGGCGGTATGTACTTGGCCACATTCGGCGCGAGCCTGCGCAGCGCGGAGCCGATGACGGTGCCCGCATCGGCGATGTCGAACGCGACGTTGGTGGCCGCGCGCTCGAACAGCAGCCGATGGCCGTGCTCGGCAGCGATCCGGATCACGGCCTGGAACGGCTGGGAGGCGACGACCGACTGCACGACCGACTGGATCACCGGTCGTGCGGCGACGACATCCTGCGAGCTGAGCTCGACGAGCTGGACCGTGATCTCACGGGCGACGACCCGCTGCAGCTCGGGCTGCTGCATCGCGCTCACGGCGCGATCGGCGAATGCACCGGAGTCCACAATCTCCTCGCGTACGTACAGCGTCACGCCGCCGGCGACGGCGGCCACTGTGGCCAGCACGATCAGGATCACGCTGACGACGCCGCGCCCGCTCACCTGGCGGCCGGTCGCCGGCCGGTCCTCGCCGCCGCCGTTCCCCGCCGCCTCAGTCATCGTTAGTGGCGCGGCCCGGGAGGCTGTCTGGAGCCGGCGCCTCCAGACCGACCGGCGCCTCCAGACCCGCCGGCACCGGCACCCCCGGGGCGCCCGCGACAGCGTCGGCGAGGCGGCGCCGGCGCGCGCGGATCCGGTCGAAGCGCGCCTCCGAGCGCACGAGCTTGCGCCCGCCCGGCTCGTAGAACCGCCGCGCCCAGGCCGAGTCCGGCGCCGCGAGGCGAATCGCGCCCACGAGCGAGACCGGCGGCACGAACACGCCGAGCAGGCCGAGGAACAGCTTTCCCTTGAAGATCGTGATCGCCGCCAGCAACACGTCGATGCCGACGGAGACCGCGAGCGTCGTCACCGACGCGCCGTCGTTGCGGATGTCGAACGGGGCGATCCCGAGCACGATCAGGCCGCCGATCAGCGCGGCGACGACGACCGCATCGAGCGAGGCGCGCCCCTCCTCCGCCCAGTAGACGTCGCGCAGATTGATCCACAGCGCGAACTCGTCCAGGGTGAATCCGGCGCCAATGCCGAACAGCGCCGCCAGGATCTCCGTCCACGGGCTCACCGGCCGGGTGACGAACCCGAGAAAGCCGCTCAGCATCAGCAGCACGATCCCCCACACGAGGTGGTGCAGATGCAGCCCGCCGCTCGTCGTCACGCTCCCCGGCCACCACGTGACCTTCGGGCTGCGCATCAGCCGGGCGCTGGTGCGGATGAACAGAAACGAGATCAGGAACGCCGCCAGCAGCACGAAGCCCACGCGCTGCTCGCGGCCGGCCAGGAAGTGAGCCGAGAGCTCGTATCTAAAGGTCAGTGCTGCCATCCCGTTGCCCCGCACCGCATGGTACGGCGTCCGCGCGCGCTCCCCCCGCGTTGATCGTGACCACGGCGCCGCCGCCTAGCTGCTCAAGACGCTTCTGGGCGGCCTCCCAGGCCTCGCGTAGCTCGCGCAGACGATCGACCGCGGCCCGATCGGTGAAGTCGGCCAGCACCGCCAACGCGGCCTCGTAATTGACCCGCGCCTGCTCGGCGTCATGCTCAGCCTCCCGCACATTCGACTCGGCCGACGCACGACCCTCCACGTCAACAAGGGCCGCCCTGACCGCATCGGTAACGATCCGCTCGACCGGCTCGGCGCTGATCGTCACTGGGTGATCGCACATCTGGGATGCGCAGCGGTAGAACGCATAGTGCCGCCCGGGTGCGGGTCAGCGACCCCGACGGCTGGTTCGGCGGCTGGGCGGAACGAGCCTCGCTTGACGCCCACGTCGAAGGTTGGCGCGCGTGAGCTCGGCGCAGTGGCACCGTGCCGATGAGAAAGGGCGCGGCGCCGCGGTCGATATCCGTGAGCGTGTTTAGGATGCCCCCAATGGCCGTGGTGTGCGTTCGAGGACCGCTGCGCAAGCTCGCAGGCGGTTGCGCCGAGCACGAGCTCGAGGGCGCGACGGTGATAGAGCTGCTTCGGGCGCTCGAGCTCCGCCACCCGGAAATCAGCGGATGGATGCTCGACGAGAGTGGCCGGATCCGCCGCCACATCAACGTGTTCGTCAACGGCGAGCGCAGGGGCGAGGCGACGCGGGTGCGGTTAGGGGACCGCATCGAGGTGGTACCGGCGATAACAGGAGGCTGAGACATTGACCGAGCTACTGATAGGGACGAAGAAGGGGCTATTCCTGCTCGAAGGCGAGCCAGGTTATGGCTTTGAGATCAAGACGCGCGCGTTTGCGGGCGAGCCGGTCGACTTCGCGACGCGGGATCCGCGCAGCGGGCGGCTGCTCGCGACCGTGACCTCGCCGTTCTACGGGCCGAAGATCTTCTACACCGACGACGATCCGGGCGTGGAATGGGAGCAGGCCGACGGCGTCGCCCTGCCGCAGGGTGGCGATCAGGCGCTCGAGCGGATCTGGGTCATCGCCCGCGGCGAGGCCGACGGCACCCTGTACGCGGGGGGAGATCCCGGGGTCCTGTTCGAGAGCCACGACGGCGGAGCGAGCTGGGAGATCAACGCCGGACTGTGGGAGCAGCCGTCGCGCGCGCACTGGCAGCCAGGCGGCGGCGGGCTTTGCCTGCACTCGATCTGCGCCTGGCCGGGAGATCCCGACAGGCTCGCCGTCGCTGTCTCGGCCGCCGGAATGTGGCTGACCGAGGATGGCGGCCGTACCTGGTGGCGGGGAAACGAGGGGCTCAACCCGCGGTACCTGCCAGCGGAGGCGCTCAAGGATGAGAACGCGGGCCGCTGCGTGCACCACGTCGAGCGTGCGCCGAAGCGACCCGACCGGATGTTCATGCAGTTCCACGGCGGTGTCTACCGCTCCGACGACGCGGGCGAAAGCTGGACCGACATCGGCGGCGGTGGGCTCCCGTCTGACTTCGGCTTCCCGCTGACGGTCGACCCAGCCGATCCCGACTGCGCCTATGTGATCCCGCTCGTCGCCGACCTGGATCGCGTTACCCCCGACGGCCGGGTGCGCGTCTACGAGACGCGCGACGCGGGCTCCACCTGGGCGGCCCGGGGAGACGGCCTGCCGTCAGAGCACGCCTACCTGACTGTGCTGCGGCAGGCGTTCAGCCGTGCCGCCGAGGGCGAGGAGCTCCAGCTCTACTTCGGTGCTACCTCCGGCGATCTATTCGGCTCGGGCGACGCCGGCGCCACCTGGACTACGGTCGCGACACGGCTGCCGCCGGTGTTCTCGGTCGTCGCCATCTAGCGAGTTCATCCAGAGCATCATCTCGTTCAGCTGGGTCGACGCACCCTTCCTTGGCGACGGCCGCCATCGGCGCGATCGTTATGCGAAAGCCGGGCTCGCCGAGGCCGAATATCAGGACGCTCGGAATCGCCCAGAAGGAGGCGTCCGGTTCCGGCCCCCTGCTACACGCTCGCGCTGGGCGAACTGCGACAGTGGTTGACATCTCGCCCTGCGAGGAGCGCTGTGATGTAGGGCAGGTCACGATTCGGGCCGACGCCTCCGCTCGGGCCGCTTGGTGGAATCGAGCGGGGGGCTGTTCACTGTGCGCGCCGGCGTCTCGATGACCGCGCGGGGATGAACGGCGGCTAGGGGCTGCCGTTCGTACGACGCTTGCTGGCAGCCGTCCCGGTATGGGTCACACTGCGGGGGCAAGCTATTGGTCGTTGTTGACGGTGTCGTCGTCTGGGTTGTCGTCGAGGTCTGGAAACCGCAGGTCGCCGTTCTCGAGTCTTTCGACGCGGAGGCCGATCGGCAGCCCACCGGAGGTGAAGTCCACGGCGAAGTACAGATCCCCGCCGCACTCCACCAGG
Source organism: uncultured Solirubrobacteraceae bacterium (assembly GCA_963816005.1). Lineage (GTDB taxonomy): Bacteria > Actinomycetota > Thermoleophilia > Solirubrobacterales > Solirubrobacteraceae > Palsa-465. The sequence continues at coordinate 61,210 of CAWFKF010000112.1, forward strand.
CAGCCCTCCAGAGGATCGCCCGGCGCGCCAGCCGTCGCCTTGCCGTTCCAGCGTCGTGGCGGCCGCCGGGCTCTGCGTCGCTTTCCGCGTCGTGACATCAGCTCGGGGAATGTACGCCTGGGCTGGGCGCTGTGGACCGAGCCGATCGGGCGACGCTGCGGCGTCGGGGCTTGATGGTCTCCGCGGCCGAGCACCATCGTCGGCGCGGCGTGTCCGCCACCGGAGGTTCAATACTGGCATCGCAGTATTCGACCGTGGAGGAGTTTCCGTGCCGCTGACCCAGACACAATTCGCGAGCGCGGTCGCTGACCGCGCCGAGATCAGCCGCAACGAGGCCAAGCGGGTACTCGCGGCGCTCGAGGAGGTCGTGCTCGAGGAGCTCGGGAACGCGCAGAAGGTGCGTGTCGGTGGTCTCGTGCAGCTGACCGTTCGTGTGAAGCCGGCCAGAAGGCGCGCAAGGGCCGCAACCCGGCTACTGGCGAGGAGATCACGATCGCCGCCAAGCCGGCGAGCGTCGATCTTCGCGCGCGACCGCTTGCCAAGGCCAAGGCCGCGCTGCCATCGGTGCAGAAAGCGCGCCGACGACTCGCCGCCTGAACACTTCAGCGGAGCCGATCAGCGCTCATACCCAGCTTCAAAGCCAGCCCCGGAGACCCCGGCGTCGGACGATTTGAACGCTTGAGGTTGCGGTGGAGCGCCGTCGGCGCTGGCGGGCGGAGCGGAGCTGGAAGGGTCTCGCCGAAATGGTTGGGTCGCGGGATGACGGTTCTCGCTACTTTGATGCGGCGCGCGGCTGCTGGGCTCCTGCTGTCGGTCGATGTCGAGTCGGTGGCAGTAAAGATGCGAGCCTCATGTCAGTCGATCGCCCCTTTTGGATGTCACCGCTGAGCACTGCTGGGCCGCCGCTGCTTGCGCTGGCACACGACGACGGCCGATTCGGTTCAGTCGGGCGTTGCGGCTCGGTGCGTCAGGTCCCCTGAGGTTCGGTGCGCGACGGAGTCAAATCGGTTGGCGGTGGCAGGGTTTGCGGCTGCTGACGTCGAACGCGTCAGGGTGCGTCAGGTGTTGGGGTGCCGTGCGACTTGATCACTGGCGGAGTGGTGGTGTGAGCGATGAGGGGAGTGCTGAGGTCTTGGAACTCGATGGTCTGTATGAGCATCTGGATCGCGGTGGTGTCGCCACGGTCAATCATCCGGCGGTGTATGCGGTGGCGGAGGGGGCAGTCGTCGCTCCGGCCCGGTACGCCGGGCGCAATGGCTCGGAGTTCGTGTTTGAGACGCGGTTTGTTGACGGCGAGTTTCGCCGTACGGCGTTGATCGATTCCAAGCAGTCGCAGTCCAACCGGGCGGAGGAGGGGTTGCTGGCGGCGCGTCGCGCTCAGGGCGCGGCGGCGAGCATCCCGGTGATCGAGGTTCTCTACGATGGTCGCGAGCCGCTGAGCGACTTGAGCTTGCCGCATCGCGCGTTTGACGCCCACGTCCGGTTCGCGGCCGAGGATGGTGTCCCGGTGGTGGGCTGTCAGTGGTATCGCGATTTGCGTGACGCGACGCATGCTGACCTATCGCCGGTGTTTGTGGTTTCGCCGGCGACGCTGGCGTTCGGTGGTTGGGACTCCAGTCGTCGGTCTGGTCAGCTGCGCCTGCGGGGCCTGCTGGTGTCTGAGTTGTTCGGGGTCGTTGCCGACGGTGAGGATCGGCTGTCGCGGCGGTCGGGCGCTCGCCTTGACCCGCTGGGCCAGAACATCTATTTGACGCTCGATGAGTTCGATGGGTTGCTTGAGCAGCAGCGAGAGTACTTGTCTGACAAGCTGGTCGCCAAGCTTGAGAAGGAGCTCGCGGCGGCGCGTAAGAAGGGGACGGAGACGTTGTCGGCGTCTGAATTGAATCTCGGGGGTATTCCCCCGTCGACCGAGACGCCGTTTGGGGTGTCGGTCCCGGAGGTCCGTCGCGCGCGAACGTTCTCGCTGGCGGGGCTGCGGCGCCTGCGGTTCGGTGGCAGCGGTGAGGAGGACATCGCCGGGCGCGGAGCGCTGTTGGCGATGTTGCTGTTGGGCGCGGCCTACGCGGATGCTGACCCCGATCTGCGCGCGTACTGTGACGTGTCTGCGCCGCGAGCTCGCACTCTGCTTGACGGGGAGCCGGTCGATGTGGATCTGTCGATTCCCGCGTGCGAGGAGTTCTTGGCATATGCGATCGGTCGTCTTCCCGAGCGTCTGGCGTGGATGGGGCAGACCCGGCGTCTGGTCGGAGCGGCGGCGTTGAATCGGGGCGCAGAGGACGTTGCTGACGAGCAGGAGTGAGGTCGTGGCCACAGCGCTCTTGGTGCGCGTCGCGTTTCCGCGTGGGGCGTATAGCGGCGGGGACTTCGGGAGTCCCGAGGAGTTGCCCTCACCCGCGCGCGTTCATGCGGCGTTTGTCAGCGCCGCGGCTGGGGGACCGTGGGCAGCGGTTGATGGACGCGTCTTGGTTGCCGAGAAGACCCACCAGGATGCGTTGGGCTGGCTTGAAGAGCACGAGCCGCTCGGGGTGATCGTCCCCAGCACGCGGCTGACTGAGTATCGCGCGCGTCGATTCCGGCTCCGAGCGGCTGTCAACCATCCCAACGAGAGTGATTTTGAGCCGTTCAGCGCGCTGGACGGGCCGATCGTGTACGTGTGGCCGCCGGCCGAGGATCGGGTGCTGGCGGCGCTGCAGACGCTCGCTGGTGAGATCACGCATGTGGGCCGTGCTGACAGCATTGCGCTCGTCACCGTCACGCAAGGACAGCTTGACCGCGCGAGCCGCGGGTTTCTCGCCGCCAGTTCGGGTCGAGGTCCGGGGCGGGCGCTGCGGGTTGCCACCGCTGGGCGCTCGGTGGCGCTGGTGGCGGCTCACCGGCAAGCCGTGCGTCCTGGGACTCATGCCGCTGGCAGCACCGGTGTTCAGGCGTCTGACGTGCCGGTCGGTGGGATTGGCGACAGCCGAACCGTCCTGCGACGGTTTGCCCCGGCCGGCGTCGAGACCGCGTGGCCGTTCTCAGAGGTCTGGCGCCTCTCGTTTGACCGCGGTTTGCCTTCCTGGGCTGTGCGCGTGGATCGACGGGTCGGGGTGGCGGTGGCTGTGCATCGCGCGCTGGTGAGCGCGATCGGCACCGACGTCCCATCGTTTGTCAGTGGCCGGGACGGTGAGGGTCCGATGCGCGGCGCCGGGCATCTCGCGATCCAGCTGACCGCGACCGCTGAGGGCGGCAGCCCGGAGGTGCACCTCGGGTTGCCCGCAGGCGTGCCCGAGGGCGATCGCGCCGCGCTGCTGAGCGCGTTGGCCGCCCGACCTCGGGTTCGGGTGGGATCCCGGACGCTTGGGATGAGTTTGCCGACGGTGGCGCCGGCGCTGCCGTTCTGGTCGGAGCGCTGTGCGGTGATGAGCACTGAGGTGCCGATGGTGCTCGACGCGCCGGGCCCCCCGCGCCAGGGCGGCTGGATGCTTGAGGACGCGGTGATCTGTTCGGTCGGCTACGCGTTGCGTGGGATGTTGGAAGCCGACGGGCTCCAATGGCAGCCCGGCTGGGAGTTTCGCCGCCGGCTGGTCGCAGTTTTGCGCGAGCGGGGGGTTCGCGCGGCGGTCACGCGGGTGACGGGGAGCGCGTCGCGGTACGCGTATCGAGGTCGGGAGGGCGATCTGCTTGTCGCTGTGCACGCCACCGTCAGGCTGGGCGATCTGTCTGGCGGTGGCGGTGGCTGGCTGGCGTTGGGGCGCGCACGCCACCTCGGTGGGGGTTTGTTGCGGCCGTCGACCGCGTGTCGGCCGTGAGCGTTGCGGCGCGCTTCGGCGCGTTCTTTGCCGCCGTCAACGACGGCGCTGACCCGTACCCGTGGCAGTGCGCGCTGGTCGAGGAGGTGGCCGCGACCGGGCAGTGGCCCGACATCTCGGCTCCGACGGGTTCGGGGAAATCGGTGGTCGTTGATGCGCATGTGTTCTTGGTGGCCGAGCACGCCGCCGGCCGGCTCGCGGTCCGCCCACCGCGGCGCCTGGTGTTGATCGCTCCCCGGCGCGTACTGGTCGATGACCAGTACGATCGCGCCGTCCGGCTTGCTGATCGTCTGGCTGGGGCCGCCGAGGGACCTGACGGTTCGGCGCTCGTCGACGTCGCCCGCGTTCTGCCGACGCTCTGCGCGGCGGATGTGCCCGATCGGCTCCCGGCGCCGCTGGCGGTCTGGCGGCTGCGGGGTGGTGTGCTGCTGGAGAACGGCTGGCGCCTTGAACCGGCCGCTTGCCAGGTGATCTGCGCCACGCCACAGATGTGGGGGTCGCGACTGCTGCTGCGCGGCTATAACGCCTCCCGCGCGTCGCGCAACCTCGAAGCCGGGCTGCTCGGCCATGACGCCGTGGCGATCATCGACGAGGCCCATCTTCACGAGCGACTGGTCGACACCGCTCGCCGGGTCGCGGCGCGCACGCCAGCACCCCTGCGCCTCCAAGTGGTGGCGATGAGCGCCACCCGCGCGCCACGCCCCGGACAGGTTGGGCTCAGCACCGACGATCTGGTCGACCCGTCACTTGCGCGTCGCGTGCGCGCAACCAAGAAGATCGAGATCATCGAAGTTGAGGACTGGCCGCGCGGAGCGGCAAGCAAGCTCGTGGCCGGCGCCCTCGCCTCCCTTGGAGAGGGAACCGTCGGGGTGTTCGCCAACGACGTCCCGGCCGCTCTCAACGTTGCCGCCGGACTGCAGCAGGCAGGTCATACCGTCGAGCTGGTGTGCGGGCGGCTGCGCCCGGCCGATGTCACCCGGCTGCGCGAACGACGCCCTGGGCTGCTCTCGCCCCAGGGCAATCCCGAGGTCGATTTTCTGGTCTCGACCCAATCGCTCGAGGTAGGGGTTGACCTCGATCTTCCCGCGATGGTGACCATGCTGGCGTCCGCGTCGGCGCTGGCACAACGCGCCGGACGTCTTAACCGCTCAGGCCGGCGGCCGGGATCGACGCTGACGGTCATCGCGCCTCACGGCCCGGGCGGTCGAGCCGGCGCGCCCAGATCGGGCCCCTACTCGCCAGAGGAGCTAGAGCACGCCGCTGCGTGGCTGGCTGACCTGGATGACTCGATCTCGCCGCTGGCGGTGGCCGAGCTCGAGATCCCGCTGCCTCCGCGGCCGATCCTGCCCCAGATCCGCGTGACCGACCTCGAGACGCTCGCGATGAGTTCGGAGATCGGCAGCGCGGACCCCGATCGCGAGCTCTACCTCCAGGACCCAGAAACCGAAGCGGGTCGAGTCGGGGTCATCGCCCGACGCCATCTCGATCTCGATCCCGACGTTGTCCGCGCGGCGCTCATCGCCTGCCCGCCCCGCGCTCACGAGATCGCCTCGCTGCCGCTGGGCAACACCCCCGACCGAGTCGCGCAAGTCGTCAGCGACCATGGCTGGGTGGTCCGCGTCCAGGACGGCGACCTCAGCGCGATGCAGCTCACCGAAGCCGGGGCGCTGCATCCCGGTGACACGCTCGTGGTGCCCGACGGAGCGCTGATCTGCACCGCCGGCGTGGTCGGCATTCCGGACGCAAAACGGGCAGCCGCACCCCTTGACGACGTGCTCGACGAAGCGCCCTCAGGCGCATCGCAGGACCACATTATCGCTCTTGACGCCGACCAGATCCAGGACATCGTGGCCCAAGACGCAGCGCTCGCCAGCCGCGCCAGCCGCGCCAGCCTCGCCGACGTGCTCGACAGCGACGGGCGCACGGAGCTCGCTGTCCGACTACGTCGTCACCGTCGCCTGGCCGAGGTCGAGCTGGTGTGGTGCGCCAGCGGCGGTGACGCCACCAAGGGTCTCCTGGTGATGCGCGATATGCGCGCTCGCGCTGAACAGGTGCCGCTCACAGCGCCCAGCGAGACCGTCACCGTCAATGACCACCAACGCGCCGTCCACGACCGGCTGCGCAGCCTGCTGGACCGCCTCAAGCTCACCGCCTCTGCACGGTTGCCGACTAGCCAGCTGCTGCTCGCCGCTCGCCTCCATGACGAAGGCAAACGCCATCCCCGCTTCCAACTGCGGATGGGCGCCCACGACGATGTCGCGCTGGCCAAACCCCGCCCCGGGCACGTGCCCGACCGCGGGGACGGCTGGCGCCACGAGCAGCTCAGCGCCGCCTACGCCGCCCACGCCAGCCACGGAGACGCGCTTGTCATCGCGCTCGTCGCTGCCCACCACGGCCGCGGCCGACCCCTGTTTGACCGCCGCGGCGCGGACCTGATCGATCGGTGGACAGACTGCCCCGCCGAGGTTCAGGACTGGGTCGAGAAGCTCTACGGAGCGTACGGTCAATACGAGCTGATGCGCGCCGACACCCAACGAGCGTTCGGAGTTCATGGGCTGTGCTGGCTCGAGGCTCTGGTGCGCTGCGCTGACATGCAGACCTCGCGCGAAGGCGACTGAACCATGCACACGCTGACCATCCCGATCTCCGGCCGGCTGCTGGTCGCCCACCTGGCGGCCTACGGTCTCGGCGCCGCCCTGCACGCCGCCGGCGAGCCCGCCTTCATCGCCCACGACCCCGACGCCCTGGAAATGGACGCCCAGGTCCGTACCCCAGCCGACCCAGAAACAGTGGCCGCGTGCGTGCATGCCACCGCCCGAGCCTGCCAGCCGGTCATCGAAGCCGATCTGGAGCCTAACAAGACAGGCAATGACCGCCGGCCGGTCATCTGGGCGCGCGCGACGCGCATGGACCGGGCGCAGCAGGCTCTGGCGATGCGAGAGCAGCTCTTGGACGGGATCGAAGAACGCGACGGCGGTGTCGCGGCATCGCTGGTCGCTGCCTTGGGCGCTCCGGGAGCATGGCTGGGTGAGCGGCCCCAGCACGGCGCATCAAGCCTCGACGGGGTGATCGGCAACCACACGTCAGACTTCGTGCGCGGGGTCCTGCGCCGCACACTCCCCGCCGCCTCACTGACCGCAGACAAGCTCGACGCTTTCTACAACGCCACTGAGCCGTCCGCAGCCACCGAGAATGACCGGACCGGATGGTCACCGCCCGGCACCCAGGTCCATCCCGTACACCAATGGCTGGCCGCCATCGGTCTCACGCAGCTCCCGGTCGGATTGGCCGCCCACGGCCCATCGCGCACACCCTGCTGCTGGCGCGATACCAACACACGGGGCGTCAACCTGCCCGTGCTCTCACAGCCAACCTCAATCCCGCGCCTCAGAGCGCTCGTGCAAGCCCCCGCACTCGTTACCGGCTCGATCGGCTCCAGCGCCGCCGGCCGGCTGCGCGCCCTGGGCATCCACGAGCTCGTGTCCTTCCCGCTGCTGAACCGCTCGACAGGGCAGAGCGTCGCGTTCTCGTTCGGCCGAGGCATCCGGAAAGCTCTGTGAGCGATTCCTCTGAGCCGATACCGATCAGCGTCGTCGCGCATCACGCGTTCTGTCCCCGCCGCGCTTGGCTCGAGGTTCACGGCGAACGCACCGACACCGGCCAGGTCGCTCAAGGCGTCGCCGATCACGCCGCCGTCGACGACCCCACCACCTCGCGCTCACCACGCCTGCGGGCCGTTGCAATCCAATCGCTGCCGCTCGGCGTAACCGGCCGCTGCGACAGCGTCGAGATCCTCTCTGACGGCAAGTTGACGGTCGTTGAACACAAGGCGGCGCCGATCCGACGCACATCCCAAGTCACCCAACCACAACGCATCCAGCTCGCGCTCCAGGCGCTCTGTCTGCGCGAGCAAGGTCACGAGCTCGCTGGTGCCGCGGTCTGGTTCAGTACCACCAAGCGCAGGGTCGAGGTTTCACTCGATGAACAACTATTTGCCGAGGCTCGACGCCAGGTGGTCGACACGCGCAAAGTCATCGACTCACCGGTCCCGCCATCTCCGCTGGAAGACGACCCGCGATGCGGCCGTTGCAGTCACGTCGGTGTCTGCTTGCCCGACGAGCACAGGCACCGACCAGTCGCCCGTCGCATCGGCGTCGCTGACCCTTCCGGCCGAGTCCTGCATCTCGCCTCGCCCGGTAGCCGCGCCAGCCTGCGCCGCGGGCAGATCCAGATCCGCCTCGCCGAAGAGGCGCCCACGACCGTGCCCCTGGGACAGGTCGCCGGGCTTGTCGTGCACGGCAACGCGGATGTCTCCTCGGCACTGTTGCGCGAAATCATCCATCGCGGGTTCCCGATCGTCTGGTGCACATGGTCAGGCCGCGTGGTGGGCTGGGCATCCTCGGCTGATGGTCCCAACGGGGAGGCACGTGGCTTGCAGCACAGGCTGGACGACAACGTGCAGATCAAGGTCGCACGAGCGATCGTCGCCGCGAAAGTACGCAACCAAGCGTCCCTGCTCCGCCGTCACGACAGTAGCGCGCGGTTCGCCCTCCGTCAGCTTGCTCGCAATGCCGAGCAGGCAGCGAGCCGGAGTGAGATGCTCGGCCTCGAAGGCCGTGCAGCCGCGCTGTACTTCCCCGCGCTCTCCTTGGCGCTCAACGCCGACTGGGCAAGAATCAAACGCCGTGCAGCGCGCCCAGCGCCCGACCGAATCAACAGCGCCCTCAATCTCGCTTACGGACTGCTACTAGCCGACGTCGTCCGCAGCATCGTCGCATGTGGCCTGGATCCAGCCGGCGGCGTGCTGCACTCCGCCACACGAAACAAGCCCGCGCTGGCGCTTGACCTGATGGAAGAGATGCGCGCGCCCGTCGCCGACTCGGCCGTCGTCTGGGCCATCAACAACGGAGAACTTCGCGAGCGCGACTTCCGGAGCGACCTCGGCGCGATTCGGCTCACCCCCCGAGGACGCAAAGCGCTGATCGCGGCATACGAGCGTCGAGCGCTTACCGAGTTCAAGCACCCTACGTTCGGCTACCGCGTCACGTGGCGACGCTCAATGGAAGTCCAAGCACGAATGTTCCTCGCTGTCGTACTCGGAGAAACCGACACCTATCAACCGATCGAAACTCGATGAGCGAGGCGATCCGCCGACTGCTCGTCGCATACGACATCACCCACGATGTTCGCAGAGACCGGGTCGCGATCGCGCTCCAGTCCTATGGTGAGCGCGTCCAGTACAGCGTCTTCGTCGTCGACGGCCGACCAGCGCAATTCGTACGCCTCCGCCTAGCGGTCAGCAAACTCATAGACCCAGATACCGATCGCGTACTCTTCTGCGATCTCGGCCCCGCCCAACACGCCCGCCGGGCCATGGCCTACCTCGGACAGCCGCCCAAGTTGACGGGCGATGCGCCCGCCCTCATCATCTAGCCCAGTTGCGCTGTCTGCAGTGACGCGGATTACACCGGCACACTGCGGGCCACGATTTACGCCGCAAACAGGCTGATTTCGAGGCCTGGCGCCCTTTGACAACCGAGCTTGTTGCCCGCCCAGCGACCGAGGTCGCGCGAAGCACCTGAAAAGCCCTGCTAATCGGGGTCGTTATTTGACCGCGGTCTCGCCCTCCTCGCGGGGGCGAGTTCATCGAGGCCTCACAGAGTTGGATGATCGGCAGCGCTAGGCGCGTCTCGCCCTCCTCGCGGGGGCGAGTTCATCGAGGCCACCACAATGACCTGAATCCCAGACGCTCGCGATCGTCTCGCCCTCCTCGCGGGGGCGAGTTCATCGAGGCCGGAGGACTGCAGTGGCAGTCCCATGGCAGCAGCCCCATGTCTCGCCCTCCTCGCGGGGGCGAGTTCATCGAGGCGCCGAAGTCATGAGCTGGCGCTGCCACAGAATCGCAGGTCTCGCCCTCCTCGCGGGGGCGAGTTCATCGAGGCTACAACGTCGCTCGCTTCGACCGATCCGGACACTGTCTCGCCCTCCTCGCGGGGGCGAGTTCATCGAGGCTTCTGGCGAGATGGCAGGCACATCGGTTCGTGCAACGTCTCGCCCTCCTCGCGGGGGCGAGTTCATCGAGGCCCGAAAACTCTTGGTAGCCGCCGCCCATCGAACGTCTCGCCCTCCTCGCGGGGGCGAGTTCATCGAGGCAACCAGCGGCCAGCCGTATCAGCCGGCACCGATGTCTCGCCCTCCTCGCGGGGGCGAGTTCATCGAGGCTGCAAAGAAGGATGCGACTGCCGCAATGTCATCGTCTCGCCCTCCTCGCGGGGGCGAGTTCATCGAGGCGTGCGTCAGGGGATCACAGATGACCGTCCGTGGTCTCGCCCTCCTCGCGGGGGCGAGTTCATCGAGGCGACAGAACACCGCCACCACGCCCCGGCAGCCTGGTCTCGCCCTCCTCGCGGGGGCGAGTTCATCGAGGCAGCTGAAATCGTGCGTGCGCTTCCTCATTGACCGTCTCGCCCTCCTCGCGGGGGCGAGTTCATCGAGGCCACCAGAGCGGACCCTCCGGGTAGTCGGACTCTGAGAAGTCTCGCCCTCCTCGCGGGGGCGAGTTCATCGAGGCATGCACATGCACCGGCTCCAACCGGGTCCGACGTCTCGCCCTCCTCGCGGGGGCGAGTTCATCGAGGCGGAACGCCATCCGCTGCGCCGCCATCCGATCGCGGGTCTCGCCCTCCTCGCGGGGGCGAGTTCATCGAGGCGGAGCAGGCGTGAGCGCACCGGACGATTGCGGCGAGTCTCGCCCTCCTCGCGGGGGCGAGTTCATCGAGGCTACGTTGCCCGCCGTAGAACCTACGGATGGGATTTCAAGTCTCGCCCTCCTCGCGGGGGCGAGTTCATCGAGGCCGGCTATCTCCGCCGTATCCGTTACGCCGCCTCGCGGTCTCGCCCTCCTCGCGGGGGCGAGTTCATCGAGGCCCGTCAAAGCGTTACCAGTGCCCACCGCGTACGTCTCGCCCTCCTCGCGGGGGCGAGTTCATCGAGGCTTGTGACGCCTCGTCGCGTCCAGGCTACCGAAGTCAGTCTCGCCCTCCTCGCGGGGGCGAGTTCATCGAGGCACAGCAAGACAGGTGAACCAAACGGTGTAGTCGAGTCTCGCCCTCCTCGCGGGGGCGAGTTCATCGAGGCCCGCCATCAGCGTCGTAGCCGATCCTTGTTAGCCCCGTCTCGCCCTCCTCGCGGGGGCGAGTTCATCGAGGCGGAACGCCATCCGCTGCGCCGCCATCCGATCGCGGGTCTCGCCCTCCTCGCGGGGGCGAGTTCATCGAGGCGGAGCAGGCGTGAGCGCACCGGACGATTGCGGCGAGTCTCGCCCTCCTCGCGGGGGCGAGTTCATCGAGGCTACGTTGCCCGCCGTAGAACCTACGGATGGGATTTCAAGTCTCGCCCTCCTCGCGGGGGCGAGTTCATCGAGGCCGGCTATCTCCGCCGTATCCGTTACGCCGCCTCGCGGTCTCGCCCTCCTCGCGGGGGCGAGTTCATCGAGGCCCGTCAAAGCGTTACCAGTGCCCACCGCGTACGTCTCGCCCTCCTCGCGGGGGCGAGTTCATCGAGGCTTGTGACGCCTCGTCGCGTCCAGGCTACCGAAGTCAGTCTCGCCCTCCTCGCGGGGGCGAGTTCATCGAGGCACAGCAAGACAGGTGAACCAAACGGTGTAGTCGAGTCTCGCCCTCCTCGCGGGGGCGAGTTCATCGAGGCCCGCCATCAGCGTCGTAGCCGATCCTTGTTAGCCCCGTCTCGCCCTCCTCGCGGGGGCGAGTTCATCGAGGCACGAGGAGAGAGATCGCCAGGAACGCGCGCCGTGTGAGGTCTCGCCCTCCTCGCGGGGGCGAGTTCATCGAGGCGAGGATGCAAGTCTGATGGACGCCGACCCACTGAACCGTCTCGCCCTCCTCGCGGGGGCGAGTTCATCGAGGCATGGCGGACCATCCGTCGGCAGACAGGGCGCACGTCGTCTCGCCCTCCTCGCGGGGGCGAGTTCATCGAGGCAGGTCTTCTTGGGTCTCGCCCTCCTCGCGGGGGCGAGTTCATCGAGGCGTTCATTTCGCGTACATGGCGTTCCTGGCCGATGCGGCCACCGTCGGAGAGATATGCTGTTTCCGTTGGCGGGGCGTGCGCTCACGCATAGTCGAGGTCGACCTCCCTCCAGCGCACCGTGGCCGAAGCGTCCGTGCATGTCTCGGTGAGGGCGTAGGGGGGCCGACGAGCGGTGTGGCCGCGACAGTTGAAGCCGTCGGTAGGGCAGATGCGGGTCGTGAGCATGCAGGCGTCATACGTGTTGTTTGGCGGATTGGCCGCCTTGAGCACGTGCCGTCCTACATCACCGGCGAGCCTACGAGCAGCGCGGCAAGATGCGCCGCGCGCCGTGATGGAGCGCGCCTCGAATACTGCCGTGCCGCCGAGAGCGGTCACCTTCACGCTCTGACAGGTGGTGGATGCGATGGCGTTACCGGCGAGCGAGAGTCCGACGATAAGAGCGGCGAGGGCGATGCTGTGCTTCACGGTGGATCACCTTCCGTGGTGAGTGCTGCGTCATGGCCGGTGCGGCTCGCGCTCGGCGACCTCACGCTCGATCATCACGCGGAGCTTCTGCGCCAGCGTGCGGTGCTCGGAGGCGGCGATCTCGCGCAATTGGTCAAGCGTGTCCCGGCTGATGCGGAGCGTGTAGACAGCCTCACCTGAGTGATTGGGTTGTGGCAATGCCATGCACGCTACGCGCAGTCACCCAGTAGTCAAGGCGATGTCGCGAAGCCCGTAGTCCCTCGTGATAACTCGACTCCGTCGACCTATTGTCGCAGCGCCGGTTGGCGGCCTACTGACTGTCGGGTTCGTCGCCCAAAATGCCCAAGAATGGCGGGGCTTTCCGAGCGCGGGGCAACACCGGGGCAACGGGGCGGGATCAGGCCAAACAGTGCCGAGCGGCGTCGAGTCAGCGCGTGCGTGCCTCGGCGAGGACCACGGCGCTGGTGAGCGCCGCCGCCAGCAACGCGGCCAGCAGCACCGTCAGCCACGGTCACGACCGTGGCCGAGCCGATGGTCGCCGTGTCGCGAATGAACGGGCAACGCTCGGTGCCCCCAGCGCCATCGCCACCAACGCCCGGATGGTCGGTGGCCGCGCGATCTTGTGGGTCCGCGCGTCCGAGCAGGCCGGACACCGCGATGACGACGGTGTACGCCGCCCTCGGTGTCAACCGCCTTCCGCGCGTCGCAGCTGGATGTCGTGCTGGGGGGCCGAGGACCGGCGTCAGCCCAGGAGACGGGTGATGACGGTGTGGGCGGTTGCGATCTGCAGGTAGGGCCAAGCGCCATTTCGCTTGTTGTGCGCGGCGCGGGGCGCGTGTATGCTCGCGCCGCCCGATCAGAGGTTCTGAGTGGCCGGGCGTAGGCGACCAAGAGGGGCTTCTGGCGTAATCCATGTCGAAGGTCCAGCAGAAGGAGAGGATCATGCCCAGTCCAGCCCGTTTGAGGGGTCGGCGCTCCCGTGTTCACCGCCTGCCAGGGTCCAGGGTGATGGCGCTTGTCGTAGCGGTCGTCGCGGTCGCGTCGATGGCAGGGATCGCGGTGGCGGCGAGTACGACGGTGGGGACCGGCACGGTCAAGGTCAACGGTAAATCTAAGACGGTCCTGGTCGATTCTCGCGGCGTGACTCTCTATACGCTGAGCGGCGAGCGGGTCGGCCATCTGAAGTGCGTGAGCAGCCAATGCTTCGGGTTCTGGCCGCCATATAAGGTCTCCGCCACCGCCACGCTGACGAAGGCGAAGGGCGTCACGGGCACGCTGTCGAAGCTGCACCGGGTCAAGGGCAAGTTCTACCAGGTGATGCTCAACGGCCATCCGCTCTACCGCTTCGCTTCCGATACCAACAAGAAGGGCTCGGCCCTCGGCGAGGGGATCCCGAGCTTCGGCGGGACCTGGCACGTCGTCCCGGCCAGCTAACGGGCCCGACACCCCTTACTACACGTTGCGTGACGGCCGCCGCCAGCCAGGGCGCGGCCGCTTCGCGTTCACGATCACAATCCGGGTGGCGGCGTCGGGAAATCTCGTCCAGCTCGCCCGATCACATGAGTGCCTGCGCCTGATCGTCTCTCGCAGGCGCGATCACTCCCGCCTTGGTGCGGCCCGGCTCATCGTTGAACTTGATGATCGAAGGATCCTGGCCATCCGCTTCGAGCGTCCGGTGCACCGCGAGTTTCGCGCTCACCAGCGCCCGGCTGCTCGCATCCCCATGATCGGCGGCGATCGCCAGCGCGCCGTAGATGCAGTAGCGACCCCGCTCGTCAGCCCCGTGACCTTGGCACCAGCCGCGCTCGATCAGCACGTCGATCGCTCCCGCCAGGATCTCGATGACCGGGTCGGGCGCCTCCGGCTCGATCGTCTCGATCTCGGGCATCGTGACCGTGCTCAAGGCATCTCCCGGTCTTCGCACTCGCGGCGTGCTGTGCTGAGCGCTGCGATCACGTCGGTGCGGGTGCGTTCCGGCGCATCGTTCCACGAGGGGATGCTGAACGCCGGGACCGAGCCCGGCACACCAATCGCATCGAGCACAGCGATCGCCGCCCGCATCAGCGCGGAGTCATCGAACGGCAGCACCCAGGACCCGAAGTTGCTGTACCCGGCGCCGCGGCATAGCGCGCCGATCGTGCACACGCGCCCGTCCTGGTACTCGCGGGCGCGTTGGCACCACCCATGCTCCTCGATCCAGACGATCGCTCGATCCAGAATCTGGACTGGCGTCAGCGGCAGCTCACCCTGCGCCTGCTCGACTACGCCCGGTTCGGTAATCACGGCAGCCATCTCAGTCCCCCCGTATCCGCCTCACCCCGGCCCAGGCAACCGGTGACCTCGCTGAAGCCGGGCCCATGCGTTCGGGTGCGTGTCCACCTCCACCATCAGCCCGCAGGCGCGTAGAAGGTCGCTGACGGGCTCCTGCTCCTGCTTCAGTTCCTTCCTCCATCGCGCCAAGTGATAGCGAAGCGTGCGCTCGGACATCCCCTCCAGCCGTGCAATTTCAGCCCACCTGATGCCAAGGAAGCGCGCCAGCGCGATCCGCTGCGCGAGCCACACCCGCTCACGCAACGGCAGGCTCGCAGGGGTCCGACGAGAAGGCCGCGTATCCGGCAAGATCATTGCCAACACTAGGAGGCTGCCCGGTCGGACTCAGATGCCCTCCAGCACCTCACATGGCGGGTAGGCGAGGGCACGCGCCCAGCATGACGATCGTGCCCAGGCGCGGCTCGCGACCCGCCCGTTCGGCAGACGCATGTCCACGTGCGCGGCTGCCGGTGCCGGTAGTCATGTGGACCACGGCCACGTCCCCGATCCCACGAAGTAGTCCGCGAGCCCGCCCCCGATCTCCCTGATGAACCTCCCATCAGAGTCTTAAGGGTTTCGTGAGAGTGTCACCCCCTTTGGGTGATGACACAACCGGGGTCGTGGCGGAATCGTCGGATCTGATCGTGCCCGCAATCGGAAGGACCGCAATGAGCACCGAATCATCCGAAAGTCCCGTCCTTGACACGCTCGCCGCGATGACAGCGGAGTCGCTCGCGCGCTGTGAACTGGACGCCAACTCGCTCCTTACCGCGCGCATCGCCGCCCTAGCGGCCGTCGATGCGCCCGCGGCCTCATACCTCATGCACGTCGGCCCTGCGATGGACGCCGGTGTCACGGTCGAGCAACTCCAGAACATCCTGATCGCCGTCGCGCCGATCATCGGCACGCCGCGGACGCTCGACGCCGCCCTGAACATCACCGAGGCGCTGGGCATCGTCATCGCCGTCGTCGAGGAGGAGCTCGAAGCCGAGGAGGAGGCGCAGTAGCGCACGAGCAACCGCGATCGCGGCCTCACATCCGGGCGACCATGGGATCCAGGGGGTTCTATGGTCGCCGTCGCCTGGGCGGTCCTTGCAACGCAGGGGTGGCCACATGGGGTCGGAGTGCGGGCATGAGTGACCGCTGGAGCACGAGCCCGTTTGGAGGCGTTCAGCGAAACGTTCCTGAGTCCGAGAAGCGCCAGGTCTATGCGGAGTACGGAATCCGCAGCCACTCCTCAGGCCAGTACGAGGTCGATCATCTGATCCCGCTCGAACTCGGCGGCAGTAACAGCATCCGCAACCTGTGGCCTGAGGCGGCCAATCCACGACCAGGCTTTTCACGAGAAGGACCGCTTAGAGAACAAGCTGCACCGGCTCGTCTGCGCTGGGAGATTGTCGCTGCGCAAGGCCCAGTCGCTGATCTCCACCAACTGGCTCGCCGCGTTCAACACCTACGTCTGACTTGCGGACCCGTGGACACCACCACCTCCAACAAGACGAGCCGGGAGCGGCGCAGCGAGCGGATGACTGCAGCGTTCGAGTGGCCGATGATCGTTGTGGCCCTGCTCGTGATCCCGACGATCGCGATCGAGAACGCGAGACTCGGCTCCGGCTGGACGACGACGGCGACGATCCTCAACTGGCTAATCTGGGCTCTCCGGGCATGATCGGGGGTGACGACACACGAACACGCGTTTTCTTTCTGGCCCTCCGAACCGCGTCACCCGTATTCCGCCACGACGCTCGCTCGACCCCGGGATGACCCGGTGCGCACGCACGGCAAACGGCGCAACGAGAAGGGAATGGAGCAGGCAGCTCCCCGGCACGCCACGACCCCCGTCAACGCGGGCAGCGACCCCGACGCCCCCCAACGACGCCCTATGGGGCGAGTCTCGCCATGATCATCCGGATGCGCCTGCGCGCAGGCGCGGCCATCCCTGGCCGCTTGACCACGCATCCGCTGTGCCCACGATCGCCGGGCACGGGGCCCAGCGAGCAGTCCACAACCCAGCAGCAGAGGCGCACGCGACTTCCACCCGCCGCTCCGACGACCAAAAGCCCTGCTCAGGACGGAATCTCGATCGAGAGTCACCCCCGATCATCCACGGAGCCCCCTAATCTGGAGCTTAATCGTCGTCGAGCTGGTCGTGCTCGCCGTGGCCGCTCCCGACCGCAGGCAGTGGCTGGCGAAACACCCGCTCGACGTGGCGATCGTGCTGCTCACGCCGCCGTTCGGGCCAGCGGCGTTGCAGTCGGCTCGGGCGTTCCGGCTCCTACGGCTGATCAGACTGGTTCGTGTCGCGCAGCTCTGGCGTTCGGCCTTCTCGCTCGCAGGCGTCGCTTGGGCGGCGTTGATCGCGTTCTTGTTGATCGAGGCAGCTGGCGTTGGCTTGGTCGTTGTCGAGGGGACCAAACACCACCCGCATCTCACGATCGTGGATGGCTTCTGGTGGGCCGTGACCACCGTCACCACGATCGGCTATGGCGACATCGCGCTGCTCACAAACGGCGGGCGTCTCATCGCGATGTGCATCATGATCGTCGGGCTCGGGTTCGTCGCGATCGTCACCGGAGCCGCCGCGCAGTACTTCATCAGCCGACAGGCCACCGGGACACAGGCCGCGAGCGCCGATGACGTCCTGGCCGCAGTCCAAGAAGTAAAGGTCGAACCTAACGCCGTGTCCGAACGCCTCGACCGACTCGAAACCGGCGGCCCCCATTCCCGCGACGTTGGGCAGCGATGGACCGCCTCGTCCAGCACGACTCCGACAATCTCAGCGACCCACCCCGATCCGCTTGCCCCGCAACCCAACGCTCGCGGGTCAACTGACACCCGCCCACGGATGATAGAGGAGGCGGCTCAGCGTCAGCGCGAGGCTCAGCCTGGGGCTGACGCCGCCGTGATTCCATAGACAGCGTACTCCCGACCCGACCCGGATCGGCGGGAACAGCGCATCCGGCGGGGGATCAGCCGGGGTAGGACTTCGCGTTGAACGACTCGGCCATCGCCAGCAGCACGCGTCGTTCCTCCTGCTCGACTGCCCGCAGCACACCGAGCGCGTGCTGGTGGACGTGCTGCTCGATGCTCCGAGCCGCCAGAGCTCGCAGCATCGCGGCCTGGATCGCATCGACCTCGACGCTGTCACCGACGAACCGCTTGGCGCGGTAGTCGCTCTTGTGGCGCTTCGTCGGCCGCGTTTGAAGGCCCAGCGCGTTGATCTGCCCTGGCGTGACCGCGATCCGCACGAAGTCGGCGACCTCGTCGAACGCCTCCGCAGGCGTGAACCCGGAGCCGAACATGTCGAAGAAGTCCAGCTCGCGCATCGAAAGCAGCGCCTCCCCGATGCCCTGCACGATGGACCGGTCGATGTCCACGCCGCTCGGGTCGTGATCGCCGAAGTAGTAGACGGCCGTGCGCTGGTCGCGCTCGGATCGGGCCACGATCGACTCGGCCGCACTGTGCAGGAAGCTGATCGACGGGTAGCCGCGACACACCATCAGCGGCACGTCCCACTCTTGCGTGACGTCGACGAGCACGCCGGCCAGCGCCTCCTTCTCGAGCCAGACCTCGGGGACGATGCTCGCGCCATCCCACAGCGCCCGCCGGTAGGTTTCGGCGGTGCGCCGCAGCGCCTCCTCGGGCCCGGAGAACGTGATCGGCTTGCGCATCCAGCGTGTCGCGTCAGCGATCCAGCCGTACGGAATCTCACCGGACCGGCGCATCTCGCCCAGCAGCCGGACCACGGTCCCCTTGTACTCGGCCTCCGTCTTCGCGATCACGCCGGCACTCGTCAGCCGGTAGAACACTTGCCGGACCGTCTGCGGGTGATCGTTGGCGAGCACGTCCACGATCGCCTCGCGAACGGTGGCCATCTGCGCCTTCGACCGGCGCGACGCGGTTGTAGGTCTAGGTCTATAAAGACGCCCCGCT
Organism: uncultured Solirubrobacteraceae bacterium; assembly: GCA_963816005.1. Lineage (GTDB taxonomy): Bacteria > Actinomycetota > Thermoleophilia > Solirubrobacterales > Solirubrobacteraceae > Palsa-465. The sequence goes on from CAWFKF010000112.1 coordinate 79,752, forward strand.
CATCGGGCACCGCCGATCTGGATCGGCTCGAAGAGCGCCTTGGAAAGTGACCGGGTGAGGAACGTCTTCCGCTACGTCGGGACCCGCACGACGGGCAACGGTGCCGGCAACTACGTCATCGTGGCCGCAGATTTCATGGCACGCTGCCCGTTGGCCTGCACCGCATCAGCTCCAAGTACGAGCACATCTGGCTCGTCGGCCGCACGCAGGTCTACGGCCCTTCGGACATCCCTGCCGTGCACAAGGTCCAGAACGGCTACAAGCTGATCCCGCTCACGAAGTTCGAGACGGTCGGGCTGGGCTACACCCCGCCGCGCCCGCACCGGATCATCATGACGCACACGGTCGCGACCCTTCCGACCGGGCTGGCGTACTTCGATGCGCTCGGGACGGCGCTGGCACAGAACCCGGCTCCGGCCCGCGACGCCTCGATCCTGGCCGAGCTCAAGACCGTGGGGATCGGCCCGGGCATGCATCCCTCGACCGAGAACCTGCCCGCCGCCACGCTGGCCGGACTCCAGGCCGCCGCTGCCGCCGGTCCCACCAAAGTCTTCACGGATCGGATCTCGATCGCCGTCGCCTCGGCGCGCGTGCACCATGGCTGGTACGTCGCACCGTCGGACATCGGCAACTTCGGCACCGACTACGCGCTGCGCGCTGTGATCGCCGTGTACGGGATCGCCGCCAACCTCCGAGTCGAAGCGATGTACCCGGTTGCGTCCGCCGACAGCACCGGCAACCTGCTGAACGGCGCCAACAAGTACGTGATCCACTTCGCTGCGGGGCATCTGCCGCCGGCGAAGTACTTCTGGTCGCTCACGATGTACAACGCCCAGAACTACCTGGTCGCCAACCCGATCAACCGCTACGCGCTCGGGAGCCACAGCGCCGGCCTGCAGTACAACGCCGACGGCTCGCTGGACATCTACATCCAGTCGACGCCGCCGGCCGGCCATCAGTCCAACTGGCTCCCGTGTCCGCCGCTGGGGCAGATCGTCCCGATCATGCGTATGTACGGGCCCAAGGCGCCCGCGCTCAACGACACCTACACCTACCCCTCGATCACGAAGGTCGGCTAGAACCGCCGCCCGAGGCCGGTCCTGCGCTTGACAAGCGGTGTGAGTGAGTGCATACTCACACCTATGAATCCGCCCGCAACAACGCCGGCTCGCACCCTCTCGACGGCTGAGGAGCGCCGCGAGGACGTCCTCAGGGCCGCCATGAAGGTGGTCGGCGAGCGCGGCCTGTACGGCACGCCGACGACGGAGATCGCGCGCGCGGCAGGCATCTCGCAGGCTTACCTGTTCCGGCTCTTCCCGACCAAGACCGAGCTGTTCGTGGCGGTCGTGGAGCGGAGCTTCCGGCGCATCCACGACACGTTCGTGGAGGCCGCGGCGGCCGCACGTCGCGAGGGACAGCCGGTGATGAAGGCGATGGCCGAGGTCTACACCGACCTGCTCAAGGATCCCGAGCTGCTGCTGACCCAACTCCAGGGCCAAGCGGCGGCCCATGAACCCGATGTGCGCGCGGCGATGCGCGGCGGCTTCCGGATGCTGTTCGAGATGGTGGAGCGCGAGTCCGGGGCCGAGCCGCTCGAGATCCAGCAGTTCTTCGCCCGGGGGATGCTCTGCAACGTGATCGCCGCGATGCAGATCGATGAGCTGAACGAACACTGGGCCGAGGTGCTGAGCGCCGCCGACGCCGACGACTGCCCGTAGCCGGGTTCTCTTTTTTTGTCCCGCTAGTGAGTGAGTAATCACACTTTCTGCAGGTCCATCCAGTGAGTGAGCAATCACACAGAAAGGTGCAGCAGATGTCATTCCGTTCACGATTCCTCCGCACACGCTCCGAGGCGAAGCCCAGCCTGGCCTGGACGCTCGCGATCGTGTCCATCGGTCTGTTCATGACCACGCTCGACAACCTGGTCGTCACCACCGCACTGCCCTCGATCCGCCGCAGCCTGGGCGCATCGATCCAGTCGCTCGAGTGGACGGTCAACGCCTACACACTGACGTTCGCCGTGCTGCTGCTCACCGGAGCTGCGCTCGGCGACCGGTTCGGTCGCCGGCGGATGTTCGCGATCGGGCTGACCCTGTTCACCGCCGCCAGCGCCGCGGCCGCACTCTCGACGAGCACGGACGGCCTCATCGCCGCCCGGGCGCTGCAGGGCTTCGGGGCCGCGATCGTCTTGCCGCTCACACTTACGCTCCTGTCCGAGGCCGTCGCGCCCGAGCGGCGCGGACTCGCCCTGGGCATCTGGGGTGGAGTGAGCGGTCTCGGCGTCGCGATCGGCCCGCTCGTCGGCGGCGCGGTCGTCAGTGGCATCTCGTGGCACTGGATCTTCTGGATCAACGTCCCGGTCGGGCTCGTGCTCGTGCCGCTGGCGCTGAGGAGACTGACCGAGTCGCGCGGCCCGGCTCCGAACCTCGACCTGCGCGGCCTCGCGCTGATCGGACCCGGCCTGCTCGGCATCACCTACGGCGCGATCCGCGGTGAGGCGCTCGGCTGGACGAGCGCGACGATCCTGACCTCGTTCGCGGTGGGGATCGCGTTCGTGATCGCGTTCGTGGCCTGGGAACTGCGGGCGCGGGCGCCGATGCTCCCGATGCGGTTCTTCCGCTCGCGCGGGTTCGCCGCCACCAACGGACTGTCGTTCGCGATGTTCTTCGGGGTGTTCGGGGCGATCTTCCTGCTGGCCCAGTTCTTCCAGACCACGCAGGGCTACTCGCCGCTCCAGGCCGGGCTGCGAACGCTTCCGTGGACGGGCATGCCGATGATCGTCGCGCCGATCGCCGGGATCCTCAGCGATCGCATCGGGCCGCGTCCGCTGATGGCCGTCGGCCTGGCGTTGCAGGCCGCGGCGATCGGCTGGCTCGCGGTGATCATCACGCCCCATGTGGCCTACGGCCGCCTGATCATCCCGTTCATCCTGGCCGGGACCGGAATGGCGCTCGTCTTCGCCCCCTCGGCGAACGCAGTGCTCAGCTCCGTCCGGCCGCAGGAAGCGGGCCAGGCGTCGGGGGCGGCCAACGCCATCCGTGAGCTCGGCGGGGTGATCGGCGTCGCCGTGCTCGCATCGATGTTCAGCGCCCACGGCTCGTACGCCTCACCGCAGGCGTTCACGCACGGCCTCACCGCGGCGCTGCCGGTCGGCGCCGTCGTGCTCGCCTTCGGCGCGGTGATCGCGCTGCTGGTGCCGAAGCTGGCGTCGGCCCCAGGCCGCGAGCGCGGTGAGGTAGGGATCGGCGCGGGTGCTACCGAGGGCGCTGTGGCGTAGCTTCGGGACGCACCGAATGGTGGTGGGGAGGGGGGCGACTTCGGTCGCCCCCCTTGTCTTTGCCCGGGGCTTACGGCCGACTACGGAAGTCGTTAGGGGGCTTTCACGCTGGTGCGCGACAATGCAAAGGCCCAAGCTGGTTGTGTCTCAATAAGGAGCGGGCCATGCAAGCTACGGATTCGGCGGAGCCTCGCCCTGAACGGCTGTCGCCTCCGCCCACTCGGCTGCAGATCCACCAGTACAACGATCCCGAGATCGTTCATTTCTTCAACGAGTGCCACGTCGAGTACGACCTCGTCGGCGACCATCTGTTCATCATCCACGGCCGCAACGGCAAGCTGGCGGCCGGGCCCGGCGACTGGCTCGTGTCCAGGCCGGACGGCGAGGTTGAGGTGGAGCTCGGCGACTACGCGATGCGCGCCCGGCAGCCGCGGCATCGGCCGACCGCGGCCGCGCACTGAGGAGCCTCTCTAGAGTAGCCCGGCGTCGCGTCGAGGCTGGCCGCTACACGCCGCCTGACGATCCCCGCCTGATCGTCGACGGAATCGTCTCGCACAGGACGAGCGGTTTCCGTACGAGGCCGGAGATCTCAGCATGAACCCCGACCCACCAGACGGCCAGACGCATGATCCAGCTCGTGCTCCGAGAGCCGGGCACGGTTTGGGGCTGACCGCTTGGCCTACCGTCGTGGCCGCGGGGTGACGGTGACCACGGCGGTGCACACGACGAGCACGAAAGCGGGCCCGAGATTGCCGGAGATCGCGAACGCGCCGGGCGTCGCGGCGTGGTCGACGGTACGGCCAATCCGGTGTTCGTCGCGCTGTCGGGGATGGGTCTGAACGGACCGAACCTGACCGTCAGCCCACCACAGGCGATCTTCGGGAACACCACCGTCGGCTCGTCGGCATCCCAATCCTTCACGCTGATGAACACCGGCGATGCGCCATTCCAGTTCCAGGAGCTGTTCCTCGTCGCCGGCTCACCGCAGGTGTTTCCGGTCGTCGACGGATGCTCGGGACATCAGCTGGCCCCCGGCGGGTCGTGTCAGGTCACGGTCGGATTCACCCCACTCGCCGCCGGCGTGAAGGACGCCGCTCTTCTCGTGATCTCCAACCAGGGTCCGGTCAGGGTGATCGGGCTCAGCGGCACCGGCGTGTCCGCGACCCCAATTCCCCCGGGCCCCGCTGGACCGCAGGGCCCCGCTGGACCGCAGGGCCCGGCTGGACCGCAGGGCCCGGGCGGCGCGAGTCGACCGCCGGCCACGACCGGTGAGACCGATCTCGTGACCTGCACGACGATGACCGAGACGGGCCGCCGGAATGGCCGCACGGGAGGCAGAACGACGACGGATTCAACCCAGGTCTGCACGACCAAGACGCTCAGCGGGTCGGTCAGGCCCACATCGTCTGGGCTCGCGCGCGCGGTACTCTCACGGGGCCGTACCGCCTACGCCACCGGCGTTGTGGCTCGCGGCGGCATCCGTATGCAGTTGTTGCTGCTCAGCGCCGCGCAGCGTCTGCACCCCGGGCCTTGCACACTCACCCGGCGCTGGACGACCGGCCGCACGATCCACGTGACGCGCCAGACCATCACGCTGCGATGAAGGGGCTGCCTGGGCTCCGCGGGCGCCGGCTTCGCTCACGGGGGTCTCAGACTCAGCTGTCGCCGTGATCCTCCACGGGTCTCACCGGATCAGCGGCTCACGGCCGGGAACGGATCGAGATCGCGGCTTGCCATCCTTCGATGCTGCCGCGGGAGAACGCTTCGCGGACCTGGGACAGGATTCGCGCGACTTCCGACAGGACGATGTCGCCGATGACGTGGCCGTTGTGGTCGTTGACGAGCTTGAACTGGTCGATGTCGCAGATCATCACGATGCCCCGCCGCGTTGGAGCTGCTGCCTGGCCTGTCGTCGCCAGCCGAGTCGGTTGGCGAGTCCCGTCAGCTCGTCGGTGTTGGCCTGCTGCTCGAGCTCGGCCACCCGGTCGGCCAGGCCGCCCCGGCCCGTGAGCCGCGACCGGCACGCTCATGCCAAGCCGCGCGACGTGGACCGCAATGTCGTCCGGAAGCGGCGCGTCCGATCCCAGGACAGTCAGCCCTCGGTCGAGCAGCAGCTGTGGTCGAGCACCGGCAGATCACCGATCTGCTCAACCGCCGGCCACCAGCCGCCCGCGCCCATCCTCACCGGACGCGCGCACCCGAATCTCCTCCAACTCGACCCATCGCAGCGGGTCCACGATCAGATCGGACTCCCCGCCGCGGCGCGGGCACCTTCCGACCCACACGCCGACCAGATCGTGCTTCCCGGGGGGAACCGCGCCCCTCTCCCATCCAATCGGCGCGGATCCCGTGCTCCTGGTCAGGGGAAACCACTGAAACAGTTGCGGGAAACTACGCAGACGCCGATCGCGTCGGACTCCCTATGAGCAGCCTGGCATCGGCTATGGAGCCCAGATCCGGAAGATGGTCGGCGGGGCCGGCGTTCGCCCCGCCGTGCGTCGGCGCCCACCCGAGGAGTGCGTCGCCGCGGAGCTGGCGGGTGAAGTGGAAGCCTTGGGCGATATCGCAGTGAATTCGGTGTAGCCGTTGCAAGGTACCGGCGTCTTCGACACCTTCGGCGACGGTGCGGAGCTGAAGACTCCGTCCGAGTTCAACCGTGGACCGCACAATCACGGCATCGGTGGCGTCGCGCGCCATGCGTGAGATGAAGCGCCGGTCCACCTTGATCTCGTCGACCGGTAGTTCTCGGAGGTAGGCCAGGGATGAGTAACCGGTACCGAAGTCGTCGATTGACAGGCCGATCCCTAGGGCATGGAGCTGCGTGAGGGTCGCCACGGCGCGTGAGGATCGCGCAGCACCATGGTCTCGGTGATTCCGAGCGCAATCCTGTCCGGCGCGATTCCGGCGTTCTTCAGCTGCTCGTGATCTGATCAGGAAGGCGCCGGTCGGATAGCAGCCGTGCGGAAAGGTTGACGGCGAGTCGCAGGTTGAGTCCGTTCGCCTGCCATGACCGAAGCTGCTCGAGCGCTGGGTGCTCCCAGCGAGCTAGCGCTTCTGCGCCGCCCAGCCGGCCGCTGGCGATGTCGACCTCGGGGTGGTACTCGAGGTGGATCTGTCCGCCGGCGATTCCGGCGCGCAGGTTGGCGGTGAGCGCCAGTCGCCTGGTGCTGTGGTGGTCGGTCTCGGGGTTGTAGAGCTCGATCTCGGTGCCTTCCTCCTTGGCGACGCCTGCCCTCTTCAGCAGGGTGTTGGCGTCTTCGCCGTCGCGCGGGAATTGCGCGATGCCGATGCTTGCTGATATCTCCAGTGCAAGCTGACTCACCTCGAACGGTTGCTCGAGGGACGTGGTGATCGTCCGCGCCAGCGCGCGGAGACGGTCGTCAGTGGCGTCCGACTCGATGAGAAGCGCGAACTCGTCGCCGCTCAGGCGGGCGACCATGCCGGCGCCGCCGACGACGCCGCGAAGGCGGGCGGCGACCCCCGTGAGCAGCAGGTCGCCCATGTGATGGCCGAGGGCGTCGTTGACCTGCTTGAAGCCATCGAGATCCATCAGCATCACGCCGGCAGGCGCGCTTCGGGCCCGCGCACCGACAAGGACGCGTTGCGTCTGTTCGATGAACTCGGTGCGGTTGGGCAGGCCGGTGAGGGCGTCGGTGATGGCCTGGACGCGCAGCTGCTGCGCGCGCTCCCGGGATACGAGCAGCTGTCCCACGACGTGCTGGCTGGCGACCAGGGCGATGGCCACCAGCGCCAGGGCGACAACGCCGACGGTGATCGCGAGCCACGCGATTCCGGCAGTCAGCACGGCGCATACGAGCTCCGAGGTGACCAGCAACTTGAACATGCGCTGGGTCTCAGCCAGTACCGAGCGGCCATCGATCAGGCATTGATAGCCGACCACAATCCAGAAGTTCAGCGCCACGGCGCTCATATAGGCAAGGACCACCAAGGCGTAGAGCTCGGGACGATGCGCCGACAATCGGAGCGCCGTGACGCTCGCTTGAAACGCTGTGCCGACGATGAACGGGAACGTCGCAAAGGCAAGCAGGTTGCTGCGCAGGTAGTGACCATCCTCCCGCCAGCGCAGCCAGCCCACCAGGATCGTCGCGGCCCCGACCAGCGCGGCCGGCGCACCACCCAGCAAGACGGCTGCGAGCACGATCGCGAGCGACGCGCCCGAGATCTTCAACAGCGACTCGCTCTCGACGCCGAGCATGTCGCTGGCGATCGCAACTGCGACCAGAATCGCAAGCAGCGGCAGATTCCAGCGATTGTGGGCGACGCCAACGACGAGCGCCGCCACCAGGCATGCGCTCGCAAGCGCCTGCACAGGCACCACCCATCGCGGCGTAGGCAAGGCAGCGGACGTCACCGTCCCCCTAGAATCGGCACGAGCAGCCAAGGTCCGGAAGTGGGCGCCCTGCCGGCGCGTGGCGGCGACCAGCGCCCATGCCAGCAGCAGCGAGATCAGGAGGCCGCCCGCCCCGAGCGCGACCTGCATGACGATCAGGTCGCTCACGTTCTTGTCGGCCTGGCTCGCGATCGTGCGGGCGGCGTTGAGCGACACGTTCGACGTCAGCGCTGCGACCACGCGCAGGCGCGCGAGCGGATCCGAGATGGTGATGTGCTCACCGGCGCTGAGCGGCACGGCCATGATCGGCCTGTGGGCCAGCACGGCCGCACCCAGATTGGAGAGATCATTGACCAGGCGCCCCTCTTGGGCCAGTTGGGCGTGCAGGACCGAACCGCTGGCGGGGCCCCCAGACTCGTGTCGTCGTCATCGCCGTTGACCGCCGGAGCGGCTCCTCCGTTGAGGAGCGCTCGAGCGCTCTGCGCCAGCAGCCAGGCGATATACGCCGGTGACCATGATCGCGGGAATGACTCGACGACCACCCGTCGCGAACGGCCGAAACGCCGACGAGCGGAAGCTCACGAATTCACCACCAGCGACGCATGCATGCCGCCCATGTAATGGCCCGCCATGTTGCAAGACAGCACGTAGCGTCCGGGCGTGAGGTGCAGCCGCAGATCGCGCTGACTACCCCGCGTACCCGGTTCCAACGATCCAACCTCGGCCCGCTGGATCGCGTCCTCATCGACGGTGAATCCGTCGGCGTGCAGCGGCAACCCACGATCACCGACCTGCACGACGATCAACTCGTGCTGATCCGGGCCCAGGTTGTGCAACCGCAGCGTCAGCACACCGGCTCGCACCTGGGCCGGCGCGGAGATCGCGAAGTCCTTCTCATTCACACCGAGCACGGCTCCGCCGGCTCCGCTCGGCTGCCCTCCTCCACCACAGCCGCAGGCGAGCACAGCCAGGCCGAGAGTCAAGACCATCGCGGGCGAGCGCCGATGCGCCCGGATCGTCAGAGTCGAGGCGCCCACACCCCGAATCAATCGAGGAGCGCTTGGTAGAAGCCGGGGGATGGCCGGCTGCGGTGCTCGGGTCGGGGAAGTCGATCCCGTGGGAGCATGCACGCGGAGAACGCGACCGCCCGCTGGAGGCGCTGGGCTCGCTGCGCCGGCGTGAGGCTGGTTGCGTTCGAGAATGCCTGATGGATCTCGGAGGCGCTCGTCGACGACGAGCTGTGCGAGCTGGAGCCGCAGGCGGCCAGCACACCGGCGACCACATCGCGGCGAGCGATCTGATCGCGACCGTACGCAGAACGCCCATGGAAAGGCGACGACCGGAATCGAACCGGTGTAGACGGCTTTGCAGGCAACGACAGGGGGGTCAGGATGGCTCTATACCCCGTCGTTAGTGTCGCTCAGTTCTTCTGAGTTTGGCTCTGTGTCCCCAGTTGGGGACACAAACGGGGACACAGAATCGCCCCCGAACGCCGCCGCGAGACGCTGCGCGTCGTCCTTGCCGGGGCGGTGGTGGACGTAGCGCATAGTCGTGGTGATATGGGCGTGGCCGAGCATGGCCTGTACGTCAGAGAGAGGGAACGCCTTGACCGCGGTCGAGCCGAACGCATGGCGCAGATCGTGAAAGCGGACGCGGGGGAGACCGGCATCCTCCAGCGCCCGGTAGTAGCGCCGTCGCAGCAGGGTGTCGTTCTCGACCTCGCCGACCTGATTGGGGAACACGAGATCGTCGGGACCAGCGAACTGCTCGCGCTGCCCGAGCCTCGCCAACGCGGTCGCGATCTGCGGGACCATCGGCACCGAGCGGACGTGTCCGGACTTGGGCGTCTTGATGGTCGCGTTGGTCCCGACGGTGGCGCTGCGCCGGACGTGGATACGGTCAGCGGCGAAGTCGACGTCTGCCCAGCGCAACGCCCGCAGCTCTCCCTGGCGCAGCCCGGCCTGGGCGACGGTCAGGTAGAGCGCGGCGTCCTGAGTACTGGCGGCGGCACGGATCAGTGCGGCGAGCTGCTCGGTGTCTAGCGTCTGGAACTCGCCGCTGTAGCGGACGGTGGGACGGTCTACGAGATCGGCGCTGGCCGGGTTGCGGGTTAGCCCGTACTTGCGCATCGCATATTTAAACACCCCGTGGGCGACGGTAAGATGCCGGACCACGGTGCGGGGAGACACGTCGCTCCGGCTGGCCATCAGTTCATCCCGGAGCGCCTCGACGTCCTTGGCGTGGATCGCATCGACCGGCCACTCTCCCCAGCGCGGGACGAGGTAGTTGTTCACCGATCCGCGGTAGTCGCTGAGGGTGGCGCGCTCGCGGCCGCGGACATGCTCGATGTGATGCAGGTATCCGGCGGCAGCGTCGGCGAACGTGGCACCGAGGTGGTCGTGGGCACGCTGGCCGACCTTGTGGCGTTCCTCGGTTAGAATGTCAGCCAGTGCGTCCTGTGCTTGGCGGCGGGTGAGGTGACCGGCGGGCGGCTTACCGCCGCTCACATGCGCCGGGGCGAGAAACGTGGTGGTCTGCTCGGGCGTGCGCCCGGGGACACGGGTCTTGACGTACCAAATCGGGCCGCTCTTGCGCTCGATGAGCTTGAGGTGCCCGGAAACCCGTCCGGTTCTAGGCTGGCGGGTGCTCATGGGAGGTCACTGCTCCTGTGGGCCATCGCCGAGGGCGTTCCCCCGCCGCTCGGCCGCTCTATGTGCTATGACCAGCGTAGTCGGCCTCGCGGATCTCGCAGCGCTCAAACGCCTCAATCGCGTCGAGGCGATAGCGGTAGTACTTGCCGAGCTTCACGGTCGGGATCGCACCACGGCGGGTGAGGGCGTAGACCTGCGACTTCGGGACCTGCCAGCGCTCGGCGAGCTGGTCGGCGGTGAGCAGCCGGTCGGTCATGCGTCACTCAAGCGCTCGCAGGCTAACGACGCCCGCGAATCGCCGCAACTGAGGGACGGTCGTCGGCGCCCGGCGGAGCGCAGCCGGCAAAGCGGAAGAGGCAGGGGCGCCGTCAGGCGCTGGGGGCAAGATCTCGAAGCTCTCGGACGGGAACCGCCACTCCCGCCCCTTGATGGCGCCGCTGCATCGACCGGCCGCGCCATTTTCACGAGCGTCTCTGGGTGGAGGCCGAGCTGCTGGGCCTTCTCGCTGGCGTCGAGTAGTCGGCCAGGGCCGTCGGTGAGGTACGGACGCAGATAGGCAGCGAGTTCGCGCTTTAGGGCATCGTCGGCTTCCGCGAGTGACTCCACAATCAGGGCGATGAGGGAATGGCTCTGTCTCGCGCTCATTGTCCGTGGTGGCGTGCGGTGCAGGTCACATCCGTGCCGGGCCACGCTTTCGCGCCGGCGATTCGGGATCGGCTGGCGAAGTTCGTCGGGTCCATCGTGGTCTGGAAGGCTCGTAAATTGCGGTCAGGAGGGGTAGGTACCGGATGGGGAGGCGTAGACGTCGGCGCCACGTAGAAAAATCTGCGCTACCGCGGTTGAGCGCTTCTGCCCATCGTTCAGGCCTTGACGCGTGTCCGCGTTCGCGGCGTGCGATCTCAGGTCGGGCAGGCGGGTCTAATGCGGGCTGGGCGCTGCCGTGGCCGCGGAACTCCATCCTAAGGAAGCCGCGTTGAAGTGACGAGGGCCGTGGGTCCCACGCGCCAAGTCCGGCGCTTGCAAGATTCGAGCTAACGCTCCCCGACCATCCCGCTCTGGCCGCTGCGCGAGCGCGTCGGCGGATGGCAGGCCCGTCTGCTGCCATCACCGACCGGAGCATGTGGAACCTCGCGCTCGTCCTGGGGTTGGGTTCCGCCTGGGTCTTGCCTCGAACGTAGGGGGACCTTGCGCGTGCCGATGTGGACCGCGGCGAAGCTGAGCGCCAGGTTGTCGTAGCCGGATGCGTTGCCGCTCGGGTTTCTCTCGTGCGTACCAAGTGCGTGCATCACGCCCCGGGTCTGGGTGCCTAGACGTCGCGACGGCAATCGAATAATCCTGCAAATCTGGGTCTTGCGGGAACGGTCGGGAAGACCTAAGCTCCCTCGTTGGCCGGTACCGGCTGAGTCGATAGAGCGGCAGGATCGCGCTGATGCGGCTGCGGATCGCCTCTTGGCGCGGCCCGCAGTCGGCGCCGGCGGCGCGTTCCTGGAGCCGCAGGATCTCCTCGGGCATCGCGGCGGCGAACTCCTCGCCCCACCGGGACGACGGCAGTGGTTCGTGGTCGAGCAGCAGCACGGTGCGGGCAGTGTTGGATTCGAGACGACCGGCTTGGGCCTGCGGCTCGAGGTGCAGCACCACCCGCTCGTAGCCGAAGCGGATGCCGAAGTCCTGAAGGCGCCCGTAGCCGCCGCGGGTCTGCGGCAGCACGTCGTAGAGCTCATCTCCGAAGACCGCTGCGGCGTGACCGGTCGAGGCCCATTCAACGGCTTCGCGACGCCGGCCGCGATGATCGTCGTCAAGCAACCACCAGTACGCAAGCGCGTCGCTCAGCTCCACCGCACCCGCCGCGACCGCGCGCCGGTCGAGGTGGTGCCGCTCGCCGTGGATCCGCCGCAGCTGCCCCGGCTCGCCGCCGCCAAGGTCCTCGCGCACCAGCAGCTCGACCCGGATCGGGAGGCGCACGAAGCGGCTTTATAGGTAGCGCGTGATCCATTGCCCGCGGGCGTCCGTGACGCTTCGCGGCGCCCGCGTTGTGTCGTGCCGCTGATCCTGGCCGAGCAACACGACCTGGGTGCCATGATCCTCGCCGCGCAGCAGCCACGGCTTCTCCGCCTCGCCCACCGGCCGCCAAAAGTCGGTGCGGCCGTCCGCCCAGCGCTGCGGTTCCAGGCCCCAACGCCCGTCCGGGTGGCGCTTGAAGCACACCAGCGAGCCTTCACCCTGATGCCAGGAGCGGTACTCGAGCCCGTGCGGGTTTCTTGAACCGGCGGCAACCTTCGCGCCGACGCCGAAGTCGCCGGTCAGCGACTGCTCGCGACTGCTCGCCGCCAACTGGTTGATGTAGTAGCGCAGCTGTCCGGCGGTCATCCCCGTCCCGGTGTCGATCACCGACAGCTTCCGCACCCGGCCACCCGAGGTGTCAAACCGCTCCCAGTCCAGATCCCACACCACCCGGCCGTTGCGATCAGCGCCTAGCGCCGCGATCGCGTCCAGCCCGTTGACCGTCAGCTCACGCAGACCCTGAACGTCCGTGCACTCGCTGCCGAGGCGCTCCAGCAAGAACGTCGGGTTCGCGACCGCGAGCTCGTGCCATCCATCTGAGGCGGCCACGTGGCCGTCGGCACCGCCGGCCAATTCAGCGAGCTTCTCTGGCATCCCGCTCGACAGGTACCGGAGAGGGCGGCCAAAGCCTCCATCCCACCCGTCTCAACAGGTCGGCCGCCTCCAGCCGCGCCCGCAGGGCCCACGCCGAGTCGGCGACGGGCTCGCCTGGCGCGATCAGCGCGACCCCCAGAGGCAGCGGCCCGACCCCCCGGGCGCTGCGTCGGAGCACTGGGTGCGCCCGTCCCGGGCGATCGCGCGATCGCGCTCATGCCTCCCCGCCGCGCGCTGCCGCGCGCGCGGCGTCCCAGCTCCCGTACACGTCGGCGACGACGCTTGCTGGCGGCCAGTCGCCATCGTCGAGCCGCGAGAGCGCTTCCCCGCCGCGGCGGCGGGCGTGGGTGCGCGACCAGTCGTAGGCGGACGGGAGGCGGCCGTAGCGCTCCTGCCAGGCGCGCATCGCGTCGAGCACGCGCGCTGGTGTCCATCGGGGCGCGATCGCGCCCGGATGGCATGCCTTGCAATACGCGTAGGCGTCGCCCTTGCCATTGCGTGCCTGGGTGGGAGCACCGCAGCCGCGGCACACCCCCTGGTAGCGGGCCTTCACGGCCCGGGCCTTCTCGCCGCTGGGGTCGGCTGAGGTAGGGCCTCGGCGAGGTGCCTTGCGGTCCTTTTCCGAGACCCCCCTCCCGAACCCGGCGTGACCATTTCTGATCACCGGGCTCTCCAGCGACTATTCCGTGGTTTCACGGAGGACACTCAATACCGTTTCGGCGTTCTGCATTACGCATACCTCCCGGTTCTCGGATGTCCAGTCACCTGTGCCCCTTCGCCCTGTGGACGGCTTTCCCGTCCTCCCTGGTGCGGCGTGACTCGCACGACTACTATTACGGCGCGTGGCAATTACTACGCCATGTGGCAGTGCATTTGGGTGTGTCAGCGTGATAGTATTGACTGTGTGAAGAGTGACGCTAGGCGGGTGTCAGGCACGACTCGGGAAGCGCTGCGTGAGCGGGGTGTGAAAATGGTGTTGGCCGGACGCACTCACGCGGTTGTGGCGCAGTCCTTGGGGGTGCATCTGCGGACGGTGTCGCTGTGGATGGCTCGCCACCAGCTCAGGGGGTTTGAGGGACTGAGGGAGGGGCGGCGTGGTCGGCGCTCGCGCGAGCAGATGGCGCTCACCGACGCCCAGCAGGCAGAGCTGATCCGACTGATGAAGGGCACGAACCCCGATCAGCTGCAGATTCCCGGCGTGTTGTGGTCAAGGCAGGCCGTCAAGGCGCTGATCGAGCGGCGGTTCGGGCTCGGGCTCAGTCGCCAGACGGTCGGTGTCTACCTGCGGCGCTGGGGGTTCTCGGGCAAGAAGCCGCAGCGGCGGTGGCTCGAGCAGGACCCCGAGCGGGTGCGGGTGTGGCTCCAGGACGAGTTCCTGGCGATCCAGGCGCGCGCGCGGCGCGAAGGGGCGCGGATGCTGTTCGGCGATGAGATGGGCGTGCGCGCCGGGCAGACCGCCGGCAAGAGCTACGCGCCGATCGGCGAGCGCGCGATCGTGCCGCTGACCGGCAAGCGCTTCTCGGCCAACGTGATCAGCGCGATCGGTGCCGACGGCACGCTGGTGTTCGAGATCTTCGAGGGCAGCTGCGATGAGATCCGCTTCCTGGACTTCCTCGACAAGCTGCTCGAGCATTTCCCCGAGCGCAAGATCTTCTTGATCGTTGACAACGCCTCCTTCCACAAGTCTCCCGCGGTCGAGTACTGGCTGCTGGACCATCCGCGGATGGAGCTGTTCTACCTTCCACCGTACGCCCCGGAGCTCAATCCCGATGAGCTGCTCAACCAGGACGTTCACACCCACGTCGCGCGACGCCGCCCATCCAACCTCGCCAAGCTCGTCACTCTCACCGTCGAGTATCTCGCAACCCGCACAAGTGAGATTGTCAGCAAGTACTTCGACGGCGAGTACGTCGCCTACGCCAAGTAACCACGCACTAATTGCCACGCAGCG
>CAWFKF010000113.1:0-28625 GCA_963816005.1 uncultured Solirubrobacteraceae bacterium
GCCGTCTACACCGGTTCGATTCCGGTCGTCGCCTTTCCATGGGCGTTCTGCGTACGGTCGCGATCAGATCGCTCGCCGCGATGTGGTCGCCGGTGTGCTGGCCGCCTGCGGCTCCAGCTCGCACAGCTCGTCGTCGACGAGCGCCTCCGAGATCCATCAGGCATTCTCGAACGCAACCAGCCTCACGCCGGCGCAGCGAGCCCAGCGCCTCCAGCGGGCGGTCGCGTTCTCCGCGTGCATGCTCCCACGGGATCGACTTCCCCGACCCGAGCACCGCAGCCGGCCATCCCCCGGCTTCTACCAAGCGCTCCTCGATTGATTCGGGGTGTGGGCGCCTCGACTCTGACGATCCGGGCGCATCGGCGCTCGCCCGCGATGGTCTTGACTCTCGGCCTGGCTGTGCTCGCCTGCGGCTGTGGTGGAGGAGGGCAGCCGAGCGGAGCCGGCGGAGCCGTGCTCGGTGTGAATGAGAAGGACTTCGCGATCTCCGCGCCGGCCCAGGTGCGAGCCGGTGTGCTGACGCTGCGGTTGCACAACCTGGGCCCGGATCAGCACGAGTTGATCGTCGTGCAGGTCGGTGATCGTGGGTTGCCGCTGCACGCCGACGGATTCACCGTCGATGAGGACGCGATCCAGCGGGCCGAGGTGGATCGTTGGAACCGGGTACGCGGGGTAGTCAGCGCGATCTGCGGCTGCACCTCACGCCCGGACGCTACGTGCTGTCTTGCAACATGGCGGGCCATTACATGGGCGGCATGCATGCGTCGCTGGTGGTGAATTCGTGAGCTTCCGCTCGTCGGCGTTTCGGCCGTTCGCGACGGGTGGTCGTCGAGTCATTCCCGCGATCATGGTCACCGGCGTATATCGCCTGGCTGCTGGCGCAGAGCGCTCGAGCGCTCCTCAACGGAGGAGCCGCTCCGGCGGTCAACGGCGATGACGACGACACGAGTCTGGGGGCCCCGCCAGCGGTTCGGTCCTGCACGCCCAACTGGCCCAAGAGGGGCGCCTGGTCAATGATCTCTCCAATCTGGGTGCGGCCGTGCTGGCCCACAGGCCGATCATGGCCGTGCCGCTCAGCGCCGGTGAGCACATCACCATCTCGGATCCGCTCGCGCGCCTGCGCGTGGTCGCAGCGCTGACGTCGAACGTGTCGCTCAACGCCGCCCGCACGATCGCGAGCCAGGCCGACAAGAACGTGAGCGACCTGATCGTCATGCAGGTCGCGCTCGGGGCGGGCGGCCTCCTGATCTCGCTGCTGCTGGCATGGGCGCTGGTCGCCGCCACGCGCCGGCAGGGCGCCCACTTCCGGACCTTGGCTGCTCTTGCCGATTCTAGGGGGACGGTGACGTCCGCTGCCTTGCCTACGCCGCGATGGGTGGTGCCTGTGCAGGCGCTTGCGAGCGCATGCCTGGTGGCGGCGCTCGTCGTTGGCGTCGCCCACAATCGCTGGAATCTGCCGCTGCTTGCGATTCTGGTCGCAGTTGCGATCGCCAGCGACATGCTCGGCGTCGAGAGCGAGTCGCTGTTGAAGATCTCGGGCGCGTCGCTCGCGATCGTGCTCGCAGCCGTCTTGCTGGGTGGTGCGCCGGCCGCGCTGGTCGGGGCCGCGACGATCCTGGTGGGCTGGCTGCGCTGGCGGGAGGATGGTCACTACCTGCGCAGCAACCTGCTTGCCTTTGCGACGTTCCCGTTCATCGTCGGCACAGCGTTTCAAGCGAGCGTCACGGCGCTCCGATTGTCGGCGCATCGTCCCGAGCTCTACGCCTTGGTGGTCCTTGCCTATATGAGCGCCGTGGCGCTGAACTTCTGGATTGTGGTCGGCTATCAATGCCTGATCGATGGCCGCTCGGTACTGGCTGAGACCCAGCGCATGTTCAAGTTGCTGGTCACCTCGGAGCTCGTATGCGCCGTGCTGACTGCCGGAATCGCGTGGCTCGCGATCACCGTCGGCGTTGTCGCCCTGGCGCTGGTGGCCATCGCCCTGGTCGCCAGCCAGCACGTCGTGGGACAGCTGCTCGTATCCCGGGAGCGCGCGCAGCAGCTGCGCGTCCAGGCCATCACCGACGCCCTCACCGGCCTGCCCAACCGCACCGAGTTCATCGAACAGACGCAACGCGTCCTTGTCGGTGCGCGGGCCCGAAGCGCGCCTGCCGGCGTGATGCTGATGGATCTCGATGGCTTCAAGCAGGTCAACGACGCCCTCGGCCATCACATGGGCGACCTGCTGCTCACGGGGGTCGCCGCCCGCCTTCGCGGCGTCGTCGGCGGCGCCGGCATGGTCGCCCGCCTGAGCGGCGACGAGTTCGCGCTTCTCATCGAGGCGGACGCCACTGACGACCGTCTCCGCGCGCTGGCGCGGACGATCACCACGTCCCTCGAGCAACCGTTCGAGGTGAGTCAGCTTGCACTGGAGATATCAGCAAGCATCGGCATCGCGCAATTCCCGCGCGACGGCGAAGACGCCAACACCCTGCTGAAGAGGGCAGGCGTCGCCAAGGAGGAAGGCACCGAGATCGAGCTCTACAACCCCGAGACCGACCACCACAACACCAGGCGACTGGCGCTCACCGCCAACCTGCGCGCCGGAATCGCCGGCGGACAGATCCACCTCGAGTACCACCCCGAGGTCGACATCGCCAGCGGCCGGCTGGGCGGCGCAGAAGCGCTAGCTCGCTGGGAGCACCCAGCGCTCGAGCAGCTTCGGTCATGGCAGGCGAACGGACTCAACCTGCGACTCGCCGTCAACCTTTCCGCACGGCTGCTATCCGACCGGCGCCTTCCTGATCAGATCACGAGCAGCTGAAGAACGCCGGAATCGCGCCGGACAGGATTGCGCTCGGAATCACCGAGACCATGATGCTGCGCGATCCTCACGCGCCGTGGCGACCCTCACGCAGCTCCATGCCCTAGGGATCGGCCTGTCAATCGACGACTTCGGTATCGGTTACTCATCCCTGGCCTACCTCCGAGAACTACCGGTCGACGAGATCAAGGTGGACCGGCGCTTCATCTCACGCATGGCGCGCGACGCCACCGATGCCGTGATTGTGCGGTCCACGGTTGAACTCGGACGGAGTCTTCAGCTCCGCACCGTCGCCGAAGGTGTCGAAGACGCCGGTACCTTGCAACGGCTACACCGAATTCACTGCGATATCGCCCAAGGCTTCCACTTCACCCGCCAGCTCCGCGGCGACGCACTCCTCGGGTGGGCGCCGACGCACGGCGGGGCGAACGCCGGCCCCGCCGACCATCTTCCGGATCTGGGCTCCATAGCCGATGCCAGGCTGCTCATAGGGAGTCCGACGCGATCGGCGTCTGCGTAGTTTCCCGCAACTGTTTCAGTGGTTTCCCCTGACCAGGAGCACGGGATCCGCGCCGATTGGATGGGAGAGGGGCGCGGTTCCCCCCGGGAAGCACGATCTGGTCGGCGTGTGGGTCGGAAGGTGCCCGCGCCGCGGCGGGGAGTCCGATCTGATCGTGGACCCGCTGCGATGGGTCGAGTTGGAGGAGATTCGGGTGCGCGCGTCCGGTGAGGATGGGCGCGGGCGGCTGGTGGCCGGCGGTTGAGCAGATCGGTGATCTGCCGGTGCTCGACCACAGCTGCTGCTCGACCGAGGGCTGACTGTCCTGGGATCGGACGCGCCGCTTCCGGACGACATTGCGGTCCACGTCGCGCGGCTTGGCATGAGCGTGCCGGTCGCGGCTCACGGGCCGGGGCGGCCTGGCCGACCGGGTGGCCGAGCTCGAGCAGCAGGCCAACACCGACGAGCTGACGGGACTCGCCAACCGACTCGGCTGGCGACGACAGGCCAGGCAGCAGCTCCAACGCGGCGGGGCATCGTGATGATCTGCGACATCGACCAGTTCAAGCTCGTCAACGACCACAACGGCCACGTCATCGGCGACATCGTCCTGTCGGAAGTCGCGCGAATCCTGTCCCAGGTCCGCGAAGCGTTCTCCCGCGGCAGCATCGAAGGATGGCAAGCCGCGATCTCGATCCGTTCCCGGCCGTGAGCCGCTGATCCGGTGAGACCCGTGGAGGATCACGGCGACAGCTGAGTCTGAGACCCCCGTGAGCGAAGCCGGCGCCCGCGGAGCCCAGGCAGCCCCTTCATCGCAGCGTGATGGTCTGGCGCGTCACGTGGATCGTGCGGCCGGTCGTCCAGCGCCGGGTGAGTGTGCAAGGCCCGGGGTGCAGACGCTGCGCGGCGCTGAGCAGCAACAACTGCATACGGATGCCGCCGCGAGCCACAACGCCGGTGGCGTAGGCGGTACGGCCCCGTGAGAGTACCGCGCGCGCGCGCCCAGACGATGTGGGCCTGACCGACCCGCTGAGCGTCTTGGTCGTGCAGACCTGGGTTGAATCCGTCGTCGTTCTGCCTCCCGTGCGGCCATTCCGGCGGCCCGTCTCGGTCATCGTCGTGCAGGTCACGAGATCGGTCTCACCGGTCGTGGCCGGCGGTCGACTCGCGCCGCCCGGGCCCTGCGGTCCAGCCGGGCCCTGCGGTCCAGCGGGGCCCTGCGGTCCAGCGGGGCCCGGGGGAATTGGGGTCGCGGACACGCCGGTGCCGCTGAGCCCGATCACCCTGACCGGACCCTGGTTGGAGATCACGAGAAGAGCGGCGTCCTTCACGCCGGCGGCGAGTGGGGTGAATCCGACCGTGACCTGACACGACCCGCCGGGGGCCAGCTGATGTCCCGAGCATCCGTCGACGACCGGAAACACCTGCGGTGAGCCGGCGACGAGGAACAGCTCCTGGAACTGGAATGGCGCATCGCCGGTGTTCATCAGCGTGAAGGATTGGGATGCCGACGAGCCGACGGTGGTGTTCCCGAAGATCGCCTGTGGTGGGCTGACGGTCAGGTTCGGTCCGTTCAGACCCATCCCCGACAGCGCGACGAACACCGGATTGGCCGTACCGTCGACCACGCCGCGACGCCCGGCGCGTTCGCGATCTCCGGCAATCTCGGGCCCGCTTTCGTGCTCGTCGTGTGCACCGCCGTGGTCACCGTCACCCCGCGGCCACGACGGTAGGCCAAGCGGTCAGCCCCAAACCGTGCCCGGCTCTCGGAGCACGAGCTGGATCATGCGTCTGGCCGTCTGGTGGGTCGGGGTTCATGCTGAGATCTCCGGCCTCGTACGGAAACCGCTCGTCCTGTGCGAGACGATTCCGTCGACGATCAGGCGGGGATCGTCAGGCGGCGTGTAGCGGCCAGCCTCGACGCGACGCCGGGCTACTCTAGAGAGGCTCCTCAGTGCGCGGCCGCGGTCGGCCGATGCCGCGGCTGCCGGGCGCGCATCGCGTAGTCGCCGAGCTCCACCTCAACCTCGCCGTCCGGCCTGGACACGAGCCAGTCGCCGGGCCCGGCCGCCAGCTTGCCGTTGCGGCCGTGGATGATGAACAGATGGTCGCCGACGAGGTCGTACTCGACGTGGCACTCGTTGAAGAAATGAACGATCTCGGGATCGTTGTACTGGTGGATCTGCAGCCGAGTGGGCGGAGGCGACAGCCGTTCAGGGCGAGGCTCCGCCGAATCCGTAGCTTGCATGGCCCGCTCCTTATTGAGACACAACCAGCTTGGGCCTTTGCATTGTCGCGCACCAGCGTGAAAGCCCCCTAACGACTTCCGTAGTCGGCCGTAAGCCCCGGGCAAAGACAAGGGGGGCGACCGAAGTCGCCCCCCTCCCCACCACCATTCGGTCCGTCCCGAAGCTACGCCACAGCGCCCTCGGTAGCACCCGCGCCGATCCCTACCTCACCGCGCTCGCGGCCTGGGGCCGACGCCAGCTTCGGCACCAGCAGCGCGATCACCGCGCCGAAGGCGAGCACGACGGCGCCGACCGGCAGCGCCGCGGTGAGGCCGTGCGTGAACGCCTGCGGTGAGGCGTACGAGCCGTGGGCGCTGAACATCGATGCGAGCACGGCGACGCCGATCACCCCGCCGAGCTCACGGATGGCGTTGGCCGCCCCCGACGCCTGGCCCGCTTCCTGCGGCCGGACGGAGCTGAGCACTGCGTTCGCCGAGGGGGCGAAGACGAGCGCCATTCCGGTCCCGGCCAGGATGAACGGGATGATCAGGCGGCCGTAGGCCACATGGGGCGTGATGATCACCGCGAGCCAGCCGATCGCCGCGGCCTGCAACGCCAGGCCGACGGCCATCAGCGGACGCGGCCCGATGCGATCGCTGAGGATCCCGGCGATCGGCGCGACGATCATCGGCATGCCCGTCCACGGAAGCGTTCGCAGCCCGGCCTGGAGCGGCGAGTAGCCCTGCGTGGTCTGGAAGAACTGGGCCAGCAGGAAGATCGCCCCGAACACCCCGAAGAACATCGCGAACGACAGTCCGTTGGTGGCGGCGAACCCGCGCGAGCGGAAGAACCGCATCGGGAGCATCGGCGCCCGCGCCCGCAGTTCCCAGGCCACGAACGCGATCACGAACGCGATCCCCACCGCGAACGAGGTCAGGATCGTCGCGCTCGTCCAGCCGAGCGCCTCACCGCGGATCGCGCCGTAGGTGATGCCGAGCAGGCCGGGTCCGATCAGCGCGAGGCCGCGCAGGTCGAGGTTCGGAGCCGGGCCGCGCGACTCGGTCAGTCTCCTCAGCGCCAGCGGCACGAGCACGAGCCCGACCGGGACGTTGATCCAGAAGATCCAGTGCCACGAGATGCCACTGACGACCGCGCCGCCGACGAGCGGGCCGATCGCGACGCCGAGACCGCTCACTCCACCCCAGATGCCCAGGGCGAGTCCGCGCCGCTCGGGCGCGACGGCCTCGGACAGGAGCGTAAGTGTGAGCGGCAAGACGATCGCGGCCCCGAAGCCCTGCAGCGCCCGGGCGGCGATGAGGCCGTCCGTGCTCGTCGAGAGTGCGGCCGCGGCGCTGGCGGCGGTGAACAGGGTCAGCCCGATCGCGAACATCCGCCGGCGACCGAACCGGTCGCCGAGCGCAGCTCCGGTGAGCAGCAGCACGGCGAACGTCAGTGTGTAGGCGTTGACCGTCCACTCGAGCGACTGGATCGATGCGCCCAGGCTGCGGCGGATCGAGGGCAGTGCGGTGGTGACGACCAGGTTGTCGAGCGTGGTCATGAACAGACCGATGGACACGATCGCGAGCGTCCAGGCCAGGCTGGGCTTCGCCTCGGAGCGTGTGCGGAGGAATCGTGAACCGAATGACATCTGCTGCACCTTTCTGTGTGATTGCTCACTCACTGGATGGACCTGCAGAAAGTGTGATTACTCACTCACTAGCGGGACAAAAAAAGAGAACCCGGCTACGGGCAGTCGTCGGCGTCGGCGGCGCTCAGCACCTCGGCCCAGTGTTCGTTCAGCTCATCGATCTGCATCGCGGCGATCACGTTGCAGAGCATCCCCCGGGCGAAGAACTGCTGGATCTCGAGCGGCTCGGCCCCGGACTCGCGCTCCACCATCTCGAACAGCATCCGGAAGCCGCCGCGCATCGCCGCGCGCACATCGGGTTCATGGGCCGCCGCTTGGCCCTGGAGTTGGGTCAGCAGCAGCTCGGGATCCTTGAGCAGGTCGGTGTAGACCTCGGCCATCGCCTTCATCACCGGCTGTCCCTCGCGACGTGCGGCCGCCGCGGCCTCCACGAACGTGTCGTGGATGCGCCGGAAGCTCCGCTCCACGACCGCCACGAACAGCTCGGTCTTGGTCGGGAAGAGCCGGAACAGGTAAGCCTGCGAGATGCCTGCCGCGCGCGCGATCTCCGTCGTCGGCGTGCCGTACAGGCCGCGCTCGCCGACCACCTTCATGGCGGCCCTGAGGACGTCCTCGCGGCGCTCCTCAGCCGTCGAGAGGGTGCGAGCCGGCGTTGTTGCGGGCGGATTCATAGGTGTGAGTATGCACTCACTCACACCGCTTGTCAAGCGCAGGACCGGCCTCGGGCGGCGGTTCTAGCCGACCTTCGTGATCGAGGGGTAGGTGTAGGTGTCGTTGAGCGCGGGCGCCTTGGGCCCGTACATACGCATGATCGGGACGATCTGCCCCAGCGGCGGACACGGGAGCCAGTTGGACTGATGGCCGGCCGGCGGCGTCGACTGGATGTAGATGTCCAGCGAGCCGTCGGCGTTGTACTGCAGGCCGGCGCTGTGGCTCCCGAGCGCGTAGCGGTTGATCGGGTTGGCGACCAGGTAGTTCTGGGCGTTGTACATCGTGAGCGACCAGAAGTACTTCGCCGGCGGCAGATGCCCCGCAGCGAAGTGGATCACGTACTTGTTGGCGCCGTTCAGCAGGTTGCCGGTGCTGTCGGCGGACGCAACCGGGTACATCGCTTCGACTCGGAGGTTGGCGGCGATCCCGTACACGGCGATCACAGCGCGCAGCGCGTAGTCGGTGCCGAAGTTGCCGATGTCCGACGGTGCGACGTACCAGCCATGGTGCACGCGCGCCGAGGCGACGGCGATCGAGATCCGATCCGTGAAGACTTTGGTGGGACCGGCGGCAGCGGCGGCCTGGAGTCCGGCCAGCGTGGCGGCGGGCAGGTTCTCGGTCGAGGGATGCATGCCCGGGCCGATCCCCACGGTCTTGAGCTCGGCCAGGATCGAGGCGTCGCGGGCCGGAGCCGGGTTCTGTGCCAGCGCCGTCCCGAGCGCATCGAAGTACGCCAGCCCGGTCGGAAGGGTCGCGACCGTGTGCGTCATGATGATCCGGTGCGGGCGCGGCGGGGTGTAGCCCAGCCCGACCGTCTCGAACTTCGTGAGCGGGATCAGCTTGTAGCCGTTCTGGACCTTGTGCACGGCAGGGATGTCCGAAGGGCCGTAGACCTGCGTGCGGCCGACGAGCCAGATGTGCTCGTACTTGGAGCTGATGCGGTGCAGGCCAACGGGCAGCGTGCCATGAAATCTGCGGCCACGATGACGTAGTTGCCGGCACCGTTGCCCGTCGTGCGGGTCCCGACGTAGCGGAAGACGTTCGTGTCGTGGTCACTTTCGGAGTTGTTCGGGCCCATCCTGATCGGGGCCGAGCGATGAGCCCGCGCTGCAAGTGTGGAAACGCGCTCACCCGGCGCGCCACAGGCCGACCGAGTCTGTACTGCTCTCCTGCCTGTCGCCAGAAGGCGTATCGCAAGCGGAAGCAGAAACCAGCGCCGTTCAGGTCCAACACCGACGAGTGGGCGACGCCGCAGGGCTTGTTCGACGAGCTGAACGCTGAGTTCGGGTTCGACCTCGACCCGTGCGCGACCGCAGCAAACGCGAAGTGTCTGCGCTACTTCACGGAGGAGGACGATGGGCTTGTGCAGCCGTGGACGGGGCGCGTGTTCTGCAATCCGCCATATGGGCGTCCGCTCGGTGCGTGGATGCGCAAAGCGTTCGAGTCGGCGCAGACAACGGCTGAAGTGGTTGTCCTGCTGGTCCCGTCCAGGACCGACACCCGGTGGTGGCGTGAGTACGCGATGGGCGGGGAGGTTCGCTTCTTGTCGGGCCGACTGCGCTTCGGCGATGCCAGAAGCAGCGCTCCGTTCGCATCGGCTGTAGTCGTGTTCCGTAACGCCCCGGGCGTGACGAAAGTGTTCGACCCGGTTGAGCTCGGGGCCGAGCGATGAGCACCCTGATCGAGACCGATGTCGGGGCATCGATCGCGGCCTCCGTACTACTGATCGCCCTAGGAGGAGGGTCTGGCGAAACGATTGGCGAAACTCGCCCGCGACTTGGCGGTACGCGATGATGCCGACATGGATGAATCAAGATCAGAAGACGCCGCTCACCCCGGCCGCACCACCCACGACGAGTCAAAGTCAGAAGACGCCCCCCACACTGGTACCGTCGGCCGCACCACCCACGACGAGTCGCGCTCAGAAGATACTGCCACGACGGGTTTCCCTTGGCCACCGGCGGGCCAGCGCACGCCCGAGCAGCAAGCGCAAGTGGACGTGTTTGGGAAGGCGGTCGAATGGCTGCGGGAGAAGTGGGTGGGCGATCTCCCGCGCCCGCGTGCCCGTATTGCACGACCAGAGGCTGGTCGGTCGGACTTCCACTCGAACTCTCCACGGTTGGACAGTCGGGACCAACAACATGGGGAGCGATGCCGCCAATGTTCCCGGTCGTTTGCCTCAACTGCGGCCATACGGTGTTCGTTAGCGCTGTCATCGCTGGGCTTGTCCCGGAGCCGGGCGAGGAACGATGAGCGAGGGCGAGCCACCGGAGGGCTATCAGCCGCCAGCGCGCGGTCAACTGAAACGCTCATTAGTCGCAACCGTAGAAGTCCCAGCGTTGAGGCATAGCGAAATGGTCTCGATCAGTGACCGGCTTGGCCGCATCGGAAAGTTCCCGTGGGCGACTGGGCGGACCCCCGCTTTTCGGTCCACCGCGAGTGAGAGGGTCTCGCGCAATGGAGTATGGGCAAGGAAGCGAACTGCTCGGACGTGACAGCGACGCCAGGCACCACGACCGCGAGCAGATCATCCGCAAGCTGCGCGAGGCCGAGCGGATGCTCGGTGAGGGCAAGCGATCCCTGAGGCGGCGAAGAGCTGGGGATCAGCGAGCAGACGTACGGCACCGCTGGCGCAAGCGGCGAGTGACGGCGGCTCGAAGGCCAATGATGCGAAGCGGCTGAAGGAGCTCGAGCGTGAGGAGACGTGACGTTGAAGGCGATCGTCGCCGATGCAGGAGACGCTCGAGGTGCGGGCGCTGAAGGAGGTCGCGAAGGGAAACTGGTGAGCCCAGCCCGTCGAGCGCCGGGCGGTCGCGATGCGTTCGTGACCGTCTCGGCGTCAGCGGGCGCTGGGCGTGCCGGGTCGCTGGCGCCAGCACCGCTCGCACGGAGCGCTATGAGCCCAAGCGCGCTGAGGATGACGCGGTGTTGACGCGCCGAGTTGCGGCAGTTCTCCAAGGACACGTCCAGCGGTGGGGGTATCGCCGTGCGCATCATCACCTGCGCGAGCTGGGCTGGGATGTGAACCGCAAGCGTGTGCAGCGCTTGTGGCGGGAGGAAGGGCTGCGGGTGCCGCAGCGGCGGCGCAAGCGCCGGCGGCTGGGGGACTCGACCGTCCCTGCGCAGCGCCTGCGCGCCGAGCGGCCCAACCAGGTGTGGGCGTTCGACATTCCAGTTCGACCAGACCGCCGACGGCAGGGTGCTGAAGCTGCTCAACGTGGTCGACGAGTTCACCCGTGAGTCGCTGGTGATGCTGGTCGAGCGCAGCATCGACGCCGACCGGACCGTCGGCGTGCTGGAGCGCCTGGTCGCCGAGCAGAGCGCCCCGGAGATTCTGAGGTGCGACAACGGCCCGGAGATGACCGCGCAGCGCTCCAGGACTGGTGCGAGCTGAGCGGGACGGAACCGCGTACATCGAGCCGGGCTCGCCGTCGGCAGAACCCGTACGTCGAGAGCTTCCACTCCCGCGTGCGCGACAAGCTGCTCGATGTCGAGGAGTTCTCCTGCCTGGCCGAGGCGCGCGTCGTGATCGGTGACTGGCGTGAGCGACTACAACCACCGCCGGCCACACTCATCGCTCGGGATGCGCCCCCGGCCGTGTTCGCCGCGCAGTGGACCGAGCCGGTACGAGATCGCCGCGATGAGGCGACCGCGACCGCTCGACCTCAACGATCAGGCCGAGCAAGCGATGAGGAGAGGGGTGATGCCCTCCCCGGGGCGGGCGCGCCCGCGACCGTCGCCGCTACGCCTCGCTCCGCTCGGCTCCGCGACGACGGTCGCGGCACGGGGGCGTATCCGTCCGAGCAGGCCGCTATCTTGCCCCCACTGAGGCATTCGACCACCCTCTCACTACGCGGTGGACCGAAAAGCGGGGGCCGGCCAGACTGCGTGGACCACTGTGGCAACGCTGCTCGGCGGTGCTGTTGCGGGGGGACTATTGGCCCTGATCCCGTTTCTTTCCACCGCTCCGGCGCCGAGCGCCACTTGGAAACACATCTACATCGCTGCCCTTCTCGTCGTAGGGCTGCTGTGCGTTTTCGCAACCGCTGCGGCAATCACTACGCACAAAGAACGCTCTGAATCGATTGCTGATATCAAGGCCGATTACGACAAAGGCATCCTCGACACGTATGAGTGGGAATCAGGTGCCGAGGGGCAACGCGCGAGCGCGGGAGAGGGCGCACGTCAGCTTCGCGAGGATCGTCAGGTCGGCGTGGCGTCGGACCCGATCCAACCCACGGACTCGGAGTGGAAGTAGCGCCCACTCGTGCTTGAGCCTGCCGAAGCTCGACCGCGCTTCGGGGAGCACGGCTGACATCGCGGCCAGCTGATCGCAACCCTACGGCTGATCGTGCTTGTGCCAGTGGTGGCTGCTCGGGACGCTAAAGACCGCAAGGTCGATTTCGTTTCCAGTCCGTGGGGCTGCTTCAGGCCCCGTTGACGCCGTGGCCGCGACGGCTCTTGTGTATGGGCTGGGCACGTGCTTTGCATTCGAGCTTCGTCCGGCGGCTCCGCTCCCCTACCGCTCTTGCGCGCACAGTGCGATCGCCATGATCGCAGCCCCGCCGGTTGGCACGTGGTAGTACACGCTCCATGTTTCCGCAGCAACGGCCTGGCCAAAATCGAGGCCCGGACCGCTATCGACGAGGTTAGAGTCAGGCTGAACTCCGCTGGAAATTGCGGCCCCGCCGCCCGTGAGCATGTATCCACTCGGGCACGTGGCGTTGACCTGTGCGATCCCGGCGGGAGCCACGATCTGATTCGTGACATGCAAAACCGAAAGCGCCGTGGTGGGTCCCGCAGGTCCTGCCGGACCCGTCGGTCCCGCCGGTCCGGCTGCTCCATTGGTGCCAGGCGTTCCCTGCGGACCCTGGGGGCCGGTCTGGTTCCACTGAATCGCCTTTTCGACCCCTGCGCAGCGCTGGCCCGCGCTGGGATCAATCACGCGCAGCGATCCAATCGCCTTCAAATAGCACCCGTGAATCACGCCACCCGAATCAGGGATCGTGGCGTAGGCGACACTTCCCGCGACCGCCAAGACCGCGATTGCTGCGAGCAACATCCCCCCAGTCCGTCCGATCCGTAGTACGGACAGCAACTGATGACCGCGCATAGCGCCGTCTCCTCTCTCCACCGACGTGTCCAAAGCGCCGCAAGAGCTGACGTTTGGGATCACCATGACCGTAGGCGCACAGGCCGCTGGGCGCATCGGGGTAAGCGTGCGCCCCCGAACGGAAAACCACGGAGATGCCGTGCCCGATTGCGCGAAACCCGGCTCGTCCACCCCACTTTCCGGCTCGTCGGAAAGATCCGGGGGGTGCGGATTCTTTGCACACGAGCCCGGTTTCTCCAGATGGCCAGATCATCAGTGGGCATTCTGGCCATCTGAACCTGGCCACCCGGGGGGCCGCTGCGACACTCTTCCCAGACGAGCTGGTGCGGCTGGATCTCTCTCTCCTCGGTCCCCCAAGGGGCCGCACCCGGCTCGTCCCTGGTGTGTTGCGGGTTCAGGGGGTCAGGGCTCTCGCGCATGGCTTCTGGCTCCCTGACTCTGTCTCACGCCCACCAAAGCAAGACTCCCCCGGCGCGCGTCCACGATAAGCCACCGGATGTCACGGGCACGATGGACGCAGCGGAGGAGCTGTTGCCCCAGGCCGCTACGAAGCGTGATGACCGGTGTCGATCACGCGGGGAGCGGGAGTCCGGGTCGATGCCCGGGGTCGGACGAGAGGCTGACAGGGCGTGGTGCGGGTACGCAGCCACAAGCCGCGTACCCGCAACAAGCGCTACCTGACGACGAAGCGGCCCTGCATCCAAGGATGAATGACGCAGATGAAG
Organism: uncultured Solirubrobacteraceae bacterium; assembly: GCA_963816005.1. Taxonomy (GTDB): domain Bacteria; phylum Actinomycetota; class Thermoleophilia; order Solirubrobacterales; family Solirubrobacteraceae; genus Palsa-465. The sequence continues at coordinate 13,728 of CAWFKF010000113.1, forward strand.
TACAGCGCGGTGCCGGAGTTGGCGGTCACCTTGAAGCTCACCTGGCTGCGGACCAGGACCGGGGCTAGAGCACGGCGTTCCCGGACGCGAACTATCAGTCGGGCGGCACGTTCACGCAGTGCTCGACGGCTGGCGGCATGGGGCTGCGTTCGATGTCGCTGCGACTCCTGCGTAGTGCGGGATGCCAGCGATCGAGTCGTCAAGCACTGCTCCTATCGCCCGAAGGCACCGCTTGGAGCGAAAGGTCGGATTCGCTCGAGCGCTCCTTCTCTCAGCGCCGGCTGGGCTGGGCTCGCTTGACAGCCTCGGCGGGTGGGGCAAGACTTGACCGGGTGAGGGGGGGAGCTCAGCTGCTTGCCTGCTGCGCGTGGTGTGCGCGTGGCCCTCCCCGTTGGCGGCGTTTTGTGTGGGCGCGCGGTCGCGCGCGCCCGGTGACCTAAGACTCACGACAAACAGGAGGATTTCTCATGAGGCGTGTGTGCAGACACTGGAAGGCTATGGGAGTGGCCGTCGTTACCGGCCTGCTCCTTGCGGCGGTCGCGGGATCGCTGACCGCCCAGGGTAGCCAACGTAGGATCCATTTCACGATGGTGCGATCGGCGGGGGCTGTCCTGGCGGGCTGCCTGCCCAGGGCCAGCGCCGACGTTCAGGATACGTCGCTGGGCGCGGTGGAGTCGATGCGCGTCAACGTCAAGGGCCTGCCGCGCAACACGGATTTCGACCTCTTCGTGATCCAAGTGCCCAGCAAGCCGTTCGGCCTGTCTTGGTATCAGGGCGACATCGAGACAAACTCGCTCGGGAGGGGTACCGGGACGTTCGTCGGCCGCTTCAGCGTCGAGACGTTCATCGTGGCGCCGGGGAGCGCATCAGCGCCCTTTGTGCACAATCAACCGCCATTCCCCGATGCGATCTCTAATCCGGCGACCGGGCCGGTGCACACGTTCCATCTCGGGCTCTGGTTCAACTCGCCGAAGGACGCGATCAAGGCGGGGTGCGGGAACGCGGTGACGCCGTTCAACGGCGAACACAACGCGGGTGCTCAGGCGCTTAGCACCCGTAACTTCCCAGACGGCGGAGGGCCGCTGCGGCAGCTGCACTGAGCTGAGCCACCCGCCCGTGCGGATGGGCCGTCGCCTTGGCGGCCCATCCATGATTCGCGGGAGAGATCCCGGATCGAAGGGCCGCGTGCACCGCAAACAGAGCCGCGATCCTGGCCTTCAGCTCTAGATACGAGAAGGGCTTGTCTTCATTGTGCTTCGGGCCCGCAAGCTCTTGGAAGTAGGCCTGTGTGGGGATGTCTTCCTGTGGGGTGACCGCTGTCGTGGCGAGTAGCCCGGGAGTTTGCCGGCAGCCACGATTGCACGCTATTACGGGCGCAGTGCAGTAGTCCGCTCGGCTGTTGCCCGATCGCTATCGATCTAACGTTTGGGTGCCCAATTCACCGCGCTGTGGTGACGCGGCGCTTGAGAAGGAGGTGGCCCGAATGCTCGGTTCAGGGCTGCTCATCAGTTGGGGGGAGATCTATCCCGGTCGCGAGGAGCAAGCTTTGCATCTCTTCTCCGAGGTGGTCGCCTACAACGGCAAGCTGTTGGAGGAGGGTCGCATCAGCGGCTTTGAGCCGTTCGTGCTCGGGGCTCATGGCGGCGGTCTCCGCGGCTTCATGATCCTCCGCGGTACCCCGGAGCAGATCACCACCGTGCGTCACTACGACCAGTTCCTCGCCTACGTTCTACGCGCAGAGATGCTGATGAAGGACGTTGGCGTCGGGGAGCTCTATTTCGGTGATGCGCTCGGCCACGTGATGGAGCTCTTCGAGCAGCAGGTCGGCGCGCTCGCGTACTCACCAGGCAGGTAGATTTTCTGCGTCCCATGCTCGGAGGGCCTCAGCGTGGCTCTGAACGGCTCTCAGGACCACTCGCGTGACTGTCTGCATCCGGCGCAGACCACCGACACACCAGCCCACCCGTTTGGGTCCTGACTGCTCGATCCGTCATTATTCGGGACTCCGGTCGATTTGGGGGTGACGCCGGTGTGGGGGCGGCCGGGTTGTTGACCTGATGGGGTGCCGGGCTCTGCCCGGCGATCGTTGCGAGATAGCGGGGCCGAAGCGCGGGTCAAGCGGCCGAATCTCCTGCAAGCATCGGGTTCGCGGGGACGCTGGAGCTGGGCGGGGCTGGCGCTTGACGCGCGGCGCGCGGCGCCGCTACCACCCCCGGCGAGGCGGCTGGTAGCGAGGGTTTGCAAGTTGCGCACGTGCTGGGCGACCCGCCGCCGCTCTTCTGCGGCAGGCTGCTGGCTGTTCGCGAAGGTCAGCAACTACGAGGAGGGCGACGTGCGGGTCACCACCGCATTCAATCGGATGCTCGGGCTTCCGGGTGCATGGGTCAGGGACGTGGCGTTCGGGTCGGAGGCGATGATCGTGACCGTCGTGCTTGCGCTCACACAAGCCGGTCTGTTCGGGCTGCGGCGCGCGCGGCCTTCAGGTCAAGGAGCATCGTGAGAAGCGCTGGCGGGAGCTGGATCTCGGGGCCTGTCGGTGCGTGATCGAGTGCCGGCTCAGACGCCTGTACTGCCCGGGCTGCGGCGACGTGTACGAGGCGGTGCCATGGGCCAGGGCCGGCGCGAAGTACACGCGCGAGTTCGATGATCTGGCTGCGTGGCTGGCGCAGCAGATGAGCCAGACCCAGGTCACGAAGTTGCTGCGGATCGGCTGGAAGTCGGTTGGCAGCATCCTCGAGCGCGTCGTCGCGGACAAGCTCGACCGGGGCCGCTTGGACGGGCTCGTGTGGATCGGCTGCGACGAGGTTTCATACGGCGCCGAGCACAAGTTCCTGACCTGCGTCGCCGATCACCAGCAGGGCCGGATCGTGTGGGCGGCGCCGGGCCGCAACGCCAAGACGTTGCAGGCGTTCTTCGACGGGCTCACAGACGAGCAGCGCTCGTCGATCAAGGCCGTCTCGATCGACATGTCCGCGGGGTATGAGAAAGCGATCCGCGACTCGGTCCCTGACGCCCGGGTGTGCTTTGACCCGTTCCACGTGGTGCAGCTCGGCTCCAAGGCGACCGACCAGGTCCGCCGCGCCGAGTACAACAAGCACGGCCGCTCCGGCAGCGACACCGGCAAGTGGATCAAGGGCGTGCGCTACTCGCTGCTGAAGGATCCCGCCAAGCAGACCGCCAAGCAGCTGCTCAGGCTCTGCGAGGTGCAGCAGACCAACAAGCACATGTTCCGCGCCGCGCTGCTCTACGGCGAGCTGCGCTACATCTACAAGGTCCCCAAGGACCAAGCCACCGAGCGCCTGGACGCGTGGCTGGCGTGGGCATCCCGATCGCGGCTCAAACCGTTCGTCAAGCTCGCCCGCACGATCCGCAAACACAAAGCCGGCGTGCTCGCCGCGGTCGAGCTCGGGATCAGCAACGGACGCCTCGAGGCGCTAAACAGCAAGGTCAGGTTGCTCTCCCACCGCGCCTACGGATTCCACTCAGCCGACGCGCTGATCGCGATGATCTACCTCTGCTGCGCCGGCATCCAGATCGCCCTCCCTCACCGATGAGTCACCCCCAAACCGAGAGGAGAGCCCATTATTCGAGGCGCAGTTCCATGATGGCAGTTGAGTCGGGCCTCAGGGAAACCCTGCCCTGGGGCTCGACTCGGTTTCAAGTGATGATCTCGGCACGCTCGCAGACATCGTGCCCTGAAGCTTGGGAACGCACTACCCAGGCGGTCAGTTCTGGCCGATCCCAACCGCGTGTCCGATCGGGCGTTGCGATGATGGACACGAATGTAGGGATACCCAACAGCGCCCGCATCTGCGAGCAATGCTTGAGATCAGTTGCTGAGGGGGTCGAGTCAGGTTCGGGATGGCTATGGGCGTACCCGATCTCGATGGAGTGGCCATCCGTCGCCTTGCGAATGCGATCCGCCTGCATCGCATCATGCGCAACATCTCGAGCAATCGCCCGGGGCCATCGAAGAGCATTACCGGCGGTGCCGACTGCGGTCACTTCAATCACATCAGCCCAGCTCTTTGGTCGTGGTCCGAATAGAGCGCCGCCAACCTCAAGACCATCACGAGCGGTCGTCTTCCTCAGATCCTCGATCAAGTCTTGTCGTGCCATAGATGCAAGACGGACGGCATACCGCGATGGTTCAGAGCTGAGCCGCGTCTTCGTGGTGCTGTCGAGTCGATATCTCGGTGGCTTCGGACGTGGACCTCCGCGCTTGCGCCAGAGTGCAGCAATCATCTCCGAAGTCACTGGGGCTGGCTGTGGTTTGGACACGAACGGGCTCTCGACTGCTGTAGCTGTCATCTCACCGTCGATACCGGAGGCATAGACCCGATCACGTGAGGCATTGGATTTCGAGAATGCTGCGCGCCAGTTCTGCGGATAGCGCTTGACCAATTCGTGATCATCCGTGGCGTGACTGACACCAGCCGTCAAGACTTCATTCCTACCGGCGTAGTCGGCCCTGAAGCTTTTCGTACAGACCATCATTGAACTAAGTCTCGCAGAGCAATCGACTGGCGGCGAGTTCATTCCTGCCAAACGGATTCTCCGCCCTTCTAACGCTCCGCGGTACCGTGGTAAGGGTTATCCCCTATTCGCGCTCAATTCGTCTCTACGGGTCTGGCAATGGCTGTGAAGCGGTGTCATATGTGTCAGCAGCTATTCCCCTCACCCGAGGAGCTGTCCGCCCACCGTGCTTCTTTCCACAGCCAGATCAAGACAACGCGGATGTACAAGCTGTGTCTTGTATGCAGACAGCGGGTCTTGGCGAGCGATTACGACGCGCATAGACAAGCCCATAGACCAAACGATGTACGGCAGACCCGGCAATGGCGCAAGCTTCGACAGCAGATGATCGAGCGCGCTGGCCATCGATGCCAACGCTGTGGCTCACCCGTCGATCTTGAGGTTCACCACATCAATGGCTTGGACGACAACCGGCCGGAAGCGCTAATGGTGCTTTGCCTCGAATGTCACGGGCGTACACGGCGCGGACCAATCCCGTAGCGACCATCTCCACCGCACGCGTTCGCCCGCCTGCTGTCGGTCACCCGGTACTTATCCTGCCCGCGGTCAATCCTGCCCGTGAGAATCGCTTACAACGCGTCTCAGACCCCATCCGGTGACCGTTCACCTATCGCGGTAAGCCTCACCGATAACCGACTCTCTTATCGCCAGCGCACCAGAAAGCGGTAAAGCAGGTAGTTACTATGGATGTGACCATACAATCCAGCTGCCACTATTCCAGTGCAGCAATCAACTACCGTCCGGGGCATCGGACAGAGAGGATGGACCAATGTCCGCCAAGACCGCCAAGACCGACGATCTCCTTGCCGCTCACGCGGAGGCAGTTGCGCAGAGGGAGAACGCCAACACCGCCGGAGTGCGTGCGGGTGCCAGTCGGAAACTCGCGCTGATCGAGCTGGAGTTGACAATCCGGGGGCTCCGTGGATGATCGGGGGTGACTCTCGATCGAGATTCCGTCCTGAGCAGGGCTTTTGGTCGTCGGAGCGGCGGGTGGAAGTCGCGTGCGCCTCTGCTGCTGGGTTGTGGACTGCTCGTGCTGCTGGGTTGTGGACTGCTCGCTGGGCCCCGTGCCCGGCGATCGTGGGCACAGCGGATGCGTGCTCAAGCGGCCAGGGATGGCCGCGCCTGCGCGCAGGCGCATCCGGATGATCATGGCGAGACTCGCCCCATAGGGCGTCGTTGGGGGGCGTCGGGGTCGCTGCCCGCGTTGACGGGGGTCGTGGCGTGCCGGGGAGCTGCCTGCTCCATTCCCTTCTCGTTGCGCCGTTTGCCGTGCGTGCGCACCGGGTCATCCCGGGGTCGAGCGAGCGTCGTGGCGGAATACGGGTGACGCGGTTCGGAGGGCCAGAAAGAAAACGCGTGTTCGTGTGTCGTCACCCCCGATCATGCCCGGAGAGCCACAATCCAGGGTGTGCCGTTCGAGCCCTACGATCCGCCCAAGCCGATCAGTGCGCGCAAGGCTCAGACCTCCGGTAGTGGAATCAGATTAGTGGCGTTGTGCAGGGGTTTTGTTTGCTCTAGAGCTTGCAAAAGTATGTTTGGTTTGGTATTGTTGTGGGGTGTTGAGCGGGTCGACAGAGGCAGGCGGGGATGCGGGCCAGTTGCCGGGGATGCCGGCGCCGTTGGAGTTGCGGTTGGAGGCGGTCGGCGAGGACGTGGTGGTGTCCTGTGGCGGTCGGGCGTTGGCGTGCTATGAGCGGGGTGATCGGGGGATGCGTAACCTCGCGATCGTGTCGTTGACGCGGGCTGGGGTGAAGGGCGTTGAGGTGGCACGCGTGTTCGGGATCAGTGCTGAGCATGTGACTCGTCTGCGGGGGGAGGTCGCTGAGGGCGGGTCTGGGGCGTTGGTGCGGCCGATGGGTCGCCCACGGAAGCTTGATCGGGACGCGGTCGCGCGGGTGTATGAGTTGTCTGATCGGCGTGTCGCGGGCAGCGAGATCGCGAAACTGCTGGGTGTCTCGGAAGCGACGATCTCGCGGTTGTTGGCGCGTCGCCCGGCGCGTGAGGTTGAGCGGCTGCCGGTGAGCGAGCTGGGGGAGGTGAGCGACCTGGCGGATGTGACTGGCGGCGCTGAGACGACCGTGGCGGATCTGACCGCGGCGGACGTCGCTCAAAGCGCCGAGTGTGGGGTGAGCGTGGCGGATCTGACCGGGCCGGTTGAGGTCGTTGGCGCGCGGATCGGTGAGGGTGGCGGCCGGTCGGTGTACGCGGGCGCGATGCTGCTGCACCCGTTCCTGGAGAAGGTCGGCGCGAGCGCGGTGCTCGGCGTGCTCAGCTCGGGTCCTGAGCGGTGCTATGACACGATCGCGGTCGCGCTCTGTGGCGTGTTCGCGTTCGCGTTGGGGACCTCCTCCCTGGAGGGCTCAAAGCACTTGCAGCTCGCCGACGCGGGGCTGCTGGCCGGGATCGAGCGTTTCCCGCATCTGCGGAGCCTGCGCCCGCGGCTCGGGGCGCTCGCGGACGCGGTCGATCCGTTGCGGGTCCAGGTCGCGCTGTCAAAGGCGATGCTGAGCGCCGACAGCGAGCCTCCGTCGGTGTTCTTTGTCGATGAGCACTTCGTTGCGTATACCGGCTGCCGGCCGGTCGCCAAGGGCTGGAACACACGCCGCCGTCATGCCGAGCCCGGAAGGCACGACACCGTGATCGTTGATGACCGCTGGCGGGCTGTGTGTTTCGCCTCAGGCTCTCCGCAAGGCCTCTCAGGCGCGATGCTTGACCCGGTCGACCAACTCCTTGAGATCTGCGACGGGCGACCGTTGATGCTCGGCTTCGATCGCGGCGGCGCCTATCCCAAGACGTTCTGTGAGCTGCGCGATCGCGGGATCGACTGGATCACGTACCGTCGCGCGCCGCTGGCCGTCCCGACGGTCAAGCCTCGCCGCTCGTGGGTGAGGCTCGACGGGCAGCGCCATTACGTGCGCGTCGCTGATGAGCTCGTCGAGCTTGACGGATACGGGAAATGCCGACAGCTGAGCGTGTATCAGGACGGGCGGGTCGTGCTGCAGATCCTGACCAGCGACCTGCGCACCCCAGCCGCGCGCCTCGCGCACACGCTGCGCTGCCGGTGGTGCATCGAGAACACCTTCAAATACCTCGAAGACCATCACGGCCTGCACTGGCTGTGCGACCACGAGATGAGCATCGCCCCGGACACCACGCTACAGCGCAACCCCGAACGCACCACAGCGCTCGCACAGCTTCGAGCGCACGAGCAGACCATCGCCGAGCTCGAACGTCAGATCGGCCAACACACCACCGACAGCAACGCCGCCGACACCAACCCCGCCGAGACGCTGTGCATGCTCCAAGCAGACCTCTACACCGCACAAGCCGCCACCCGCACAGCCAAAGCGACGCTGAAGCCGATCCCCGCGAAGCTGCCCGCCAACGTCATCGACCCCGACGCCAAGCGCGCCACCCCCCGCGTGAACCGTCGCGCGCTGCAGACCGTCCTACGACTGCTGGCCTACAACGCCGAGCTTGACCTCGCCCGCGCGATCAACACCTACCTCGCTGACCCCGACGAATACCGCGCGATCACCCGCCACCTCCTGCACCAGCCCGGACAGATCGACTACACCCCAACCCGGATCACCGTCACGATCGACCCGCCGCACGCCCCCCGCATCGCCCGCGCCCTGAACCTCCTGATCGACCAGATCAACAACAATCCACCCAAGCTCACCGGCGACCGCCGACCGATCAGCTACCAGATCAGCGCAAAACCTTGACATCACGCGCCGCCCTACTACCGGAGGTCTGAGGCTGCGTTCTCTGACGAAGCGCTCTTGGCCCGTATCGCGGATGTCCGTCGGGTCGCTGAGGATGCCAACGTGGCGCCTCAGATCCGCAGCACCGCTGAGAACCTGCTCGGCAAGCTGATCAAGCAGGGGATCGCACGCGGGATCATCGACCGTCCCGAGGTCACGGAGTCCGACGAGACTCCCGCGCCGACCAAGACCACGAAACGCACCCGCAGCGCGGGCGACCAGCTCGCCGATGTCGAGCGCACCGTCAACGAGAAGGTCGCTGCGTAACCGCCGCACCACATCCGGAAGTACACAAGAGCCACGCCATCACGGCGTGGCTCTTGTGTATGTGCGGTTCTCGGCTTCTCAGGGCTTGTAGGGGCGGGGGCCGGGATACCCCGCTGGACCCCATTGGGCCCGGCGAGCCCCAAGGGCTCGCCGCGCGAAAAAGGCGTTGGCCTTGCGTGCGTGCAGCGGCTTCTAGCCCGGTTGGGACAGCTAGCTAGGTGGGGGGGGAACCCGACTTGGGCTATCGATAGGCCTAGAGGCCGCAGGAGAGCCACAGGCACGCTCTACGTCATCATCCGAGCCTATGGACGAAGCTACTCGTAAGCACCTGACTCGCCGGCGCCGAAGCTCCGCCCTTGATCACATGTGACGCTGGCAGCGTCACACCGCTGGCCAGAGTGGCCGCCAGCGTGTTACGACGCTGCGGCAGGACGGCCGTGAGGGCGTCAAGAGCGCTCGTTTGCGTCGCCACCGTTACCCCAATGTTGGATGCACGGGGCACCACCGGCAATGCCCAGTGGAAGCCGAACTGGCAAGTGTGTCGAGTCGCGCACACACCCGGAGTGTTGTCGCCATCGCTGACGTCGTTGTTCTCAATTGATGAGGCTTGGGCGAGCAGGAAGCCGCGGTAGGCGGTGCTTCCAGTCGCCACCGACCAGTCGTACACGGCCTGAACGAAGATGCCCTTGTAAGCGGGCAGGTTGAGAGGCTTGTGCCCGGTCTCACACATGCCGCTCCAGCTCTCGCAGGGCTCCTGCAGAATGCCGTCGGTGATCATCCCGCTCCAGCGGCTGGTGACGTACCGCAAGAACCGGGCTGCCCGCTTGAAGTAGGAGCGGTCGTGGAGCGCAGTGCCCAGTTGCGTCAGGGCCTCGGCGACCTCTCCCTCGGTGTATGTCATCGGCCCTCCGAGGAGCTTGTCGCACGCCCTGTTCAACTTGTCGGCGACCGTCCCTGTCTTCATATTGACCAGGCTGCTCCCGACGAGCCACTTGAGGGTGCTCCGAGCCTGCGAGAGCCAATAAGATGCCAAGTCAGGATCCGCGAGGATCCCGGGGGCGTGCCGGAACGCATACAGCCCCGCGGCTAGCGCCGCATACTCGGCGTTGGAGGTCGTGTCTGGGGGATGTCCGAGCTTCCACTCGATTCCCCCGCATCGCTTGGGCGCGCTGGCGACGGCGTCAGCGTCCCACTCCGCCAAGCCCAGAAACGTGGCCGTATGTGCCAAATCATGGCGGTAGCGCAGCCGTATTTGGCGGCCTCAAGCCAGGCGAGTCCCCACCACGCCGTGTCGTCCAAGTACTTGTCGACGAAGTTTGGCGTTGCGTCGGCGTGCGGCGTCAGAATGTTGCGCTGATATGTGGCGAGAATCACCTGTTGGTAGGTCGCATCCGTGTTCCCCGTGCGCTCGAGGTAGCGCACAAGCGTGCGCAACGCGAGCGCCGACTGCCACCAATACGGAGGGCTGTTCTTGTTCTCGCTCCACCAGAGGCCCGTCTTCGCGTCCCAGGCAACGGGACTGTGGTCGCCGCCAGCGCCGACCGCCTCAGCGATGCCACGGCTCGCGGCAACGCTGAACGCCACCGGCGATCCCGTTCGCCGCCACTGCGCACCGCTGCACTCAGCATGATCGCGGCGGAGCCGCGACCTCGCAGCCCCGATTGTGGTCCGCTGCGCCACCGGTGTCCACACGTACGCCCTTGAGTGGACGTGCGCGCACAAGCGCGCCGCAGTGGGGATCGCTACCAGTCCATCGCCGATGCCTCCGGCCGCGAATATTGCGGACGCAACCGCTGAAAGCGCAAACGCGAAACAGGCAGTCAGCCAGACAAACGACCGCCGAACGGTTGAATACGCGGACAGCGGTGCTCGCGGAGCCAGCAGAGTACACATGATCTTCCCACGTTTCGCGCTGACCCGTGGAGTTCCCCCCGGTTTCGTAGACATTGCCATCGACGCCTTCGCCGAAGCAGGCGTCCGGTGCCGCTAGGCCTAAACCGAAGTTCCCGGTGGTGAGGTAGCCAGATTCCGCTTGTTCCCAGGGTTTTCGGGGGTTCTGGGGTGTTCGGGTCGTGTCTACCGATCGACCACGACGGGGGCGTGGGCGGCGAGGTCGAGCGCTTCGGCTTGCAGCGCGGTAGGCTGGGTGAGCTTCTCGAAGGTGCTGGCGTGGTCGTGCAGGCGGGTGGTGTTCTGGGTCTGGGTCGCGAGCTCGGTGAGGAGCGTGCGATAGCTGTGCGCGGACTGCCCGGTGCTGGTCCGTTTCGTCTGCGCTTTGTGTCGCGCGGCGGGGAGCGCTCAGCTTTCGCGACGGGATCAGGACTGACGGGCCGGTGCTCGTCGGTGAACAACAACGGCTTCCACGCGGCTTTCAGATGCCAGGTGAGGTAGTAGGCGAGCATGCAGATCAGCACGTGCGCACGAACACGGTCCTCGAGGTGATGATGGATCGGACGGATCTGCAGGTCCGGGCCCTTGATCGATCCGAACGCCCGTTCGGCCTGTTCGAGGTTCTTGTAGGCGCGCACGACATCACCGGTCTGAAGGTCGGTCTCGGTGAGGCCGGTCCGCAGGATGTAGAACCCGTCGAGCGCAGCTTCCGCGGCGATCTCCGCGGTCTTGCGGGTGTAGGTGAACGTGGTGTCAGTAATCGTGGTCTGGAAGTGCTTGCGCATCCGGTAACGCTTCAGCGCCGGACCTGTCGCAAGACCGATCAGGTCGGCCCCGGTGAGCGTCCCGGCGGTGACACGGTGAGCGATCGCGGCTAGGTCGATCTCCGTCGCGGCGAGCAGTTCGTTGCGCTTGCGGGCACGTTGCGCGCCGACCAGCGGGTTGCGGCACACGACCAGTCGTTCGCCGGGGAACTCCGCGACGTCGGTGATCTCCCCGAGGTTCTGCTCGTCGAACAGCGACGGCTGAAACACCCCGGACCGGGCGAGTTTCTTGATCGTCGGCGCTTTCAGCGCGGTGATCCAGTCCACCCCGTCGGTCTCGACAGCAGCGTGATGTTCGCCTTCGTGACCATCCCACGATCGGCGACGACCACCACCCGCGAGAGACCGAACCGGTCCTTCAACTTCACGACCTGTGACGGCAGCGTCTTGTCGTCGTGCAGCTCGCCGGTGAACACCTCGACCGCGACCGGCCGCCCGTCGGTGTCGCACAACAGTCCGTAGATGATCTGCGGCAGGCCGGGCCTCCCGTCCCGCGAGTACCCACGCTTCCCGAGCGGGCACGTGCGACCCTCGAAGTAACTCGAGGACACGTCGTAGAGCACCATCTCCCCGTCACGCAGGTGGCGGGCAGCGAGACGATCCTCGATCCGGTCCTGGCGCTCCACGAGCCAGTCCATCGCCGCGTAGAGGTCATCCTCATCCGCTCCAACCACGCCGCACTCCTGCGCCAGGGTTGACTGGCCGAGGGTGCGGACCATCCCGAGTTTCGATCCCGGGCCGATCACCCGGCCGACGATCATCGCCACGCACAGATCCCGCTCCCGGCACGGTGAGCGGTCCAGCAGCTTCGCCAGCCCGAGCCGACGCGCCATCGTCAGCGCCGCGGTGACGTGCCCGGCCGGGAGGGAGCGCTCGATCTCGAACGCCTGATCGACGCTCATCACCGTCTTGCCGGCGAGCACGGCACGGATCGCGTCGATCGCTTCGGGCGGGAGGTGTGACAGGTTCGCGAGCGTTTCCTTCTTGACCTTCCCGTCCTGGCGGTAGGAGCGGCGCAGCAACGTCGCGTTGTACTCGTTCTCCCCAGACCGGCGGGTAGTCGTGCTCACATGCATCGCACCGCTTTGCCTGGCTGGCCTTCCCATATCTGGACAATACCCCATTTGTCGACCTGATAGTAGTGGGTACACTTAGGATCAGCAAAAAGGCCGGAATCCCCGCAACTACAGGGATCCCGGCCTCTACAACCGCTGACTACAGGGGGAACTTCGGCCTAAAACAAGCGATCTCGGGCGTGCGAGGCTGGTTCACGGTTCTGGGCTCGACCGGCTGAGGTTTGAGCGCGGTTGTGGGGGGTGAGGAACGGATCTGGGTGGCGATCGGACTCGCGCTCGGTGTGGGTGGGTGTCACATGACGCGGTCTGTCCCCTGTTCGGGGTTGCTGGTGTGCCGGCCTGGTGTGGCCGGCGGTCGGTATGGCGGGTCGCGGTTCGTCAGGGCGTTCTTTCCGCACGTCTGAGGTGCGGAAAGAGCGTCAGAGGGTGTCGAGGAGGCGGAAGAACGCGCCCAGCCATGGGTTGTAGGTGAGGATGCGCCATCGCACGCGCCGGCCAGTGGTGATGATCTGGGAGGGGATCTCGATGAAGGCTGCGAGGAAGGTGCGGAAGTCCATGGTGAGCAGGCGCCGGCGTTGCTCGTTGTGGCGCTCGGCCCAGCGCGGGCTGACTGGTAGTAGGAGGGCGCACCAGGCCTTCAGGCTCCAAGCGAGCGCGGCCATGGTCATGTAGGCCCAGTTCGCGCACAGGGTGTTCACTGGGGCGTGCAGGGCGCGCACGCCGGACTTCAGCTGGCTGATGAGGTTCTCCTGGTTGCAGCGTTGCCGGGCTTGGTCGATCACTTCGTCGGCGGTCATGTCCCAGTCGTTGGTGATGTAGAAGAAGTATCGGTACTCGCTGAACAGGACGTTCTCGCCGCGCTCGACGGAGATGTTCTTGCGTAGCGCGACGACTCGGTAGTCGCGCTTGCACTTGCCGGGACGGTAGGAGAACTCGACGACGTCCTCGGCCTTCTGGCGCAGCGTCTTGTAGTTGCGCTCGCGCACGATCTCGTCCTTCAGGTTGCGCGGGCGGGTGCGCGTCGTGGTGGCGATCTGTCGTTCGGCGCGGGTGACGAGCTCGTGGTAGATCTCCTCGTCGGTGCTCTGGGCTTGCTCGATGAGGTTGGCGCGGGCGTCGTAGCCGAAGACGAAGCGCACCCCGTCGGCGTCCCAGCGGTCGAACTCGGCGGTGAGCGAGAAGTCGGTGTCGCCCCGCAGACGGATCTCTGTGAATCCGGCCTCGCGGCACAGGGTGATCGCCCGGTCGTAGTAGTCGACCACGCCCTCGTGGCTGGGCCGGTTGGCACCCAAAAGCCCCAGATACAAGGGTTCTTTGGTGTTCGCGAGCGAGACCACCAACGCCGAGTACCCCCAGATGCCGTTGTAGGAGATATCCATCCCCTCTTTGGTCTGCGCGTCGGTCGGCACGATGCTGGCGTCGGCGTCGATCACCGCCGGCTGCTGAAGAACGCGTCCGGCTGACGTTGCCACACCTTCAACCGGGCCAGGTTGACCGCCTCCTGGAGAGCCATGATCGAGGCTGCGTCGAAGCGCCGGCAGAAGTCCCCGGCGGTCGTCGGGTCCGGAGGCTCTCGGTCCCAACCCGTCGAGGAACACCCGGTCGCAGCGGCGCGCCTCGATGTCCTGCAGGCGTTGCCCGCCGCACAGGGCGTTGTAGGCGATGTTCAGGACGTGATCGGACTCGTAGTAGGGCTTGTGCAGCTTGAGCAGATCCAGCGAGCTGTCGATCTCGCTGGCCAGCCCGACGTTGCCGATCAGCTTCGCGATCGCGCCGATACCGCCGTGCCCTGTTGCTTTCGTGCGCGCCGAGAGCTCGTAGGCGATGTTCGCTCGTCCGAGCACCGGCCCGGTCATGTTGGGTCTGACGGCGCGCTCCAGACGCCGCTGGATCGCGGTCGCTTCGGCGCGCAGTCGGGCGGTTCGCGTGCGGCGGTTCGTGCTCATCGGTCTCTCCTCCGGCCTCTTGAGTCTGCGCACACGATACCAGACAGTAGCCCTACTGTCTGGTATCGTGGTGGATACTAACCGCGGGAGAGAAACGAGATGCCACCTACCAACACCGCCGAGCGACTGGCCGACTACGAGCAGAAATATCGCGACCTGGCCGCCGAACTCGCCACCATCGGCCTGATCCACTCAGGCAGCGTCACCCGCCGCTATACCCGCTGCGCGACCCCCGGCTGCAAATGCCACGCCGACCCGCCCCAGCCCCACGGCCCCTACTACCAGTGGACCGCCAAGATCAACGGCAAGACCGTCACACGCCGACTCACCGAGAACGAGGCGGAGCTCTACCAGGAATGGATCGCCAACGACCGCCGACTGCGACACCTCATCCAACAGATGCGACAGATCGCCGCCAAAGCCGCCGAGCTGAAGCTCAGACAAGCAGCCCAATCCGTAGCCGGGCACGCTTCACCTCAACACGCACGCAGACGATCAGGCATCGGCTCGCAGTCGGCCCACAAAACCCCGGAACAAACGGCCTTGACAGGGCCCGCCCCCGAGTCCTCCGACCTAACCTACGCTTGGT
>CAWFKF010000114.1:0-157572 GCA_963816005.1 uncultured Solirubrobacteraceae bacterium
GCTGACGCTGTGGACGAGCAGCGATCGTCGACGACATCGTCGCCACGAGACCAACAAACAGCACCCCTTCCTCACCCCCGAATCCGGCCAGGTAGTCGTGCGCAACGTCGTCCTTGCGCTGCCCCTTGGCAAACGTGACCGGTCCACGCCCTCGCGCGTCACGAAACGCTCGATCTCGCTCACGAACTGCCTGGTCATCGGAGCCATCAGCGCCGATGACGCAAACGTCGCGCCGCGGTGCTCGCGCAAGAAGTCCACCACCCCGGACTCGTACTGCAGCTTGGGGACGTAGGTTCAGATACATCCGATCCACGCACTCGACCTCCAACGTCACGTGCCCGGACAGGACATCAGCAGCGCTGCGAGCTATCGTCATGGCAGGCTCCGGTCGACAGGCCCTACACGGCCACCAACCGCTTCGGGCGGTTCAACGCAGGACCCTCGGGTCCTGGATCTAGGCTCGACCGGAGCCTACCTCGGCCAGCACCAACGCCCACGAGCGCAGACCGAGCCACCCGGACCCGTCCCAGCTCCGAAACCGCGACCCGCTGGAGACCACCACAACACCGACTTGTCGGGCTGGGGCGGAGCCCCGTTAGGAATCGTGCGGCGGGTTCGCGCCGAGCCCGGCCTCGGCCCGGTGAGTTATGGTCGGCGACGGCATCAACGACGCTCCCGCGCTCGCGCTCGCCGACCTCGGGATCGCGATTGGGGCCGCAGGCGCGGCGGTCTCCTCGGAGACCGCCGGCGCCGTCATCACCGTCGACCGGATCGATCGGGTGGACGCAATACACATCGGACGCCGCTCGCTGTTCATTGCCCGCCAGAGCGTGCTTACGGGCAGGGGGGCCTTAGCATCGCAGCGATGGGCGTCGTCGCCATCGGTTACATGCCCCCCGTCGCCGGCGCGCTGTTCCAAGAGGCAATCAACGACCTGGCCGTGATCCTGAACGCGCTGCGTGCGCTGCGCGGCTGCTGAAGATGATCCCTAAGCTCCGAGCGGTGGCCGGTCGATTCGGGTGTCGTGCGGTCCGGGCATCTCCCAGCAGCAAGCGCAGCACGAGCAGGTAGACGATCGGGACTCCCGGTGCTAGGACGATGCACTGCAGCCAGAGCTGCGATCCGTCCGAGCCCGCTCCGAGGGTGTGGATCACGCCGAGCACCCAGACCGCGACCGTCGCTCGATGCAGCTTGCGCCATCGCCGAGCGCCGATCCGCTTTCGCACGTAGAAGCTCGGCCCGAGCAACGCCGTGAGGTAGCCGGCGATGATTCCGAGTCCCGTGAACGAAGGCCGGTAGCTCATCGCGAACGGGACCGCGATACCGCGCCAGCCAGGTTTCAGCCACTGGTCTCCGAGCAGGGAGACTCCGTGCAGGACGATCGCGACGAGTGCGACGAGTGCAACCTGCTCGTGCAGCTGCGCGACTCCGCGCTTGATCGGAGGGCGGCGAATCACCTTCGTTGCCATCGCGAGTCCCATCACCACCGACAGCGAGATCAGCACGAGCGCAACGATGCCGGACGCCCTGCTCACCAGCCACCATAGGTAGTGGATCGGCGTAGCCCGACTCATGACACTTTGCTGCAGTGCGCCTGCGCGGTGTCATAAAGGATTCCATCGATTGGGCCGACCGCCTCGACCTCGCCGCCGTCGTGGATGGCCACGCCTCCGAGGTCGGCGAGAACGTCGCGCGTCCCTTCAGGTCCGAGCAGCAACGCCATCTTCGACAACGTCTCGGCCTCGAGCGCGGTCGTCCCGAGCGCCGTCACCCCGATCAGTCCGGTCCAGGCTGGAGCACCGATGCTCGGATCGAGCAGATGGTGCGCAAATCCACCCTGCCGGTCGCGCCAAATACGGACGTTCAGACCGGAGGTCGCGATACCCCCACGGGCGATGCGCACCATTCCGAGCGGAGAACGAGTGAGGGGGTGCTCGATTTCGATCTCGTAGGGCTCCAGTTGCGATCCCACGCCCCCGACCGCGATGTCCCCGCCGCAGTCGACGACGAAGCGCGTGTAGCCGCCGAGGCGGTGGGCGACCGCGTCGGCGCACAAGCCCTTGCCGGTTCCCCCGGTGTCGAACATCACTCCAGGGGGACGGGTGATCACACCGGCCTCGTCGTCGACCGTGATTTCGTGCCAGCGCGACCTCGCGGTCCGGCCGGGCTGGGTGTCGGGCAGGCGCGCCGGCAAGCGCCTCAATCAGTGACACGGGCTCGACACCGTCAAGCGAGGCCCGATAGCCGGCCCGCTCGAGCGCGCGCACGAGCGTCGGATCCACGAGCCCGCCGCTGCGGTCGGCAGCCCAGATCCCGGCGCGCACGGCGGTTCGCAGCAGATCGGACGCCGGAACAACACGCCGCGGATCGCGGTTCAGCGCGGTCAGTTCGCTGTCGGGCGCGAAGCGCGACAGGCGGCGCGCGAAGTCGAACACGAACGCGCGCTCGCGGTCGGCGGCGGCAAGCGGCTCCGGTGCGGTCGGCGCTAGCCGCTGGCCGATGAGCAGCCGGACATCGCTGCCCATCGCGTGGAACGTGTAGTCGAGTTCGCCGGTCATCGTACGGTCACGTGGGGGGGCCGCCGCTACGAGGAGCGAGTTGTCGGCGCCGCCGGGGCGGCCGCCGATCCCGAGCTCGATACCGATTGCGTAACCGAGGTGCCGTTCGCGCCCGCACCCGACGTTCCGGGAGCGGTCTCAACGACGGTCGTCTGGTAGATGCGCCGGAGCACAACCACCGGGCGACGAGCAGCACTGGCACCGGTTGGCCGAAGCTGGCTGGCCAGTAACGCGAGCACGAGCAGGATCCCCGCAAGCGTCAGCAGCAGGACCGTCAGTCTGTCAGGCCCGGATGCACCACGGCCTCCGGGCCGTGAACCGGCGATCTTCGCTGTCCGTTCATTCGCCGCCGTTGTGGCCACTGCCATGATCGCTCCCGTCGCCGCTGCTATCGCCGCCGCCGCTGGTACGAGTAGTCACAGGCTTGCTCGAGGAGCCGCTCGACGTGGAGCCCGATGAGCCGCTGGACGAGTAGTCACGGGCTTGCTCGAGGAGCCGCCGACGTGGAGCCCGATGCGCTGTGCGAGGCGCTCGTACGGGTGGTCACGGGGGCGCTCGCGTGTGAGCTGCCACGCGGGAAGGAGCCTGACGAGGCGTGTGAGCCACTGGACCGCGTGGTCACCGGGCTGCCGCTCGCGGCCGACGAGCTGGCCGCGGAAGCTCCAGACGAGCCGTGCGAGCCGCTGGAGCGGGTTACGACGCCGCTCGTGCCGGCTACCGAACCGCCTGCGCTCGAGCCTTGGTGCGACCCGCTCGCGCCGGTCCTGACCGAGCCCTTACCGTGGGGCCCGCGCCCGCCCGTGGCGACCGCCCCCCGTGGCGACGGATAGTGGGCGCCCGGCTCGTGGCGGATGACGTGAATCGTGCGCCGGATCACCTGCGTGCGGTACTGCACAGCGGGCGAGCGGGCGGCGAGCGTCGCGATCGGCTTGTCCGCCGGGCGCAGCGCATATACGGCTAGGCCGCCGGCGGCGACTGCGGTGATGGCCGCAGCTGTTCTTGTGTGTGTCCGGCGCACTTGAAATCCTCCGGGTCGTGGGACAGCGGCACTGTGCCGGGTCCACGGTGATCCCGAGCCCAAGCGCCGGCAAAGCCTTGGCAAAGCTAAACGGGGTCTTACCTGCACCCAACGCTTCCTTTGCCGGGCGGCGCGAAGCTTCAGGTCATGAAGACCACGACGCGCGACGGCATCGTCATCGCAGGAGGGGGTCTGGCCGCCCAACGGTGCGCCGAGGCACTACGCCGGAACGGATACGAGGGCGCGGTGCGGATGCTGTGCGCCGAGTCGCACCGGCCATACGATCGGCCGCCGCTTTCGAAGGACCTGCTCACAGGAGAGCATCCGGCGGACGAGCTTCCCTACCGGCCAGCCGCGTGGTACGAGGAGCACGGGATCGACCTGCTGCTCGGCGTCGGCGCTAGCGGACTATCGCCGGCGGAGCGGTGCGTCCTGCTGTCAAACGGCGCGACGCTCCGCTACGAGAAACTGCTGATCGCGACCGGGAGCCACCCGCGGACACTGCCGCTGCTCGATGGCTACGCGAACGTGTCCGCCCTACGGACCCTCGACGACTCCCAGCAGCTGCGCGAGGTGCTCCGGGCGCGGCCGAGGCTCGCGGTTCTCGGCGCCGGCTTCATCGGGCAGGAGGTGGCCGCCACCGCCCGCAAGCTGGGAGCGGAGGTGACGATGATCGAAGCCGCATCGTGCCCGCTGCTCGGGGTGTTGGGTCCACGACTGGGCGACTGGTTCGCGCTCCTGCACCGTCAAGAGGGCGTCGACGTGATCACCGGCTCAACCGTCGAGCGGGTCGACGCGAACGGGGATGTGCAGGCGCTAAGCCTCTCGAACGGAGGCGTGGTGCGAGCTGACCACGTGGTCGTCGGCGTCGGCGTTGAGCCGGACGTGGGCTGGCTGGCCGACAGCGGGCTTCGCCTCAACCGCGGGGTCCCGGTCGACCACAGCGGCCGCACGCAGCTCGAAGACGTGTTCGCGGCCGGCGACGTGGCCGCAACCTACGATCCGCTGATCGGCGGTCACGTAACTGGATCGCATTGGGAGGCGGCTGGGCGCCAAGGTGCGCGAGCGGCGTGCGCGATGCTCGGACTCGATCCCGGCAGCGCGCCGCAGACGAGCTTCTGGACCGATCAGTACGGGATCCGTATCCAGTACCTGGGCCACGCCCGGCTGACGGACGCGGTCACGATCGACGGAGACCCGGGCAGACGCAACTTCATCGCGATCTTCACCCGTGCCGGACGACCAGTTGCCGCTCTGCTCGTCGACAGGCCTCGCTCCCTCCCAGCGGCCCGCAAGATGATCGAGAACGGAGAACATCCATGACATACGTAGTTGAGGTCGATGAAGACGCGTGCGCAGCCCACGGTGACTGCGTGGACGTCGCGCCCGAGGTGTTCGAGCTGGGGGACGTCGCGCAGGTGATCGGGACCGGCCCCGACGCGCTGGTGCTGTCCGCCGCGGAGTCCTGTCCGAGCACGGCGATTCGGATCATCGACCCGCGGACCGACGAGCAGATCTACCCATAGCGCCTGTCAGCGGGCCGAGCGCAGGAGCGGCCGGGGGCTGCTGCGGCGCTCGTCAGTCGTCGCGGTGGTTCCCGCCGGTGTCGCCGGAGCCGCTGTTGCTGTCGCCGTTTTGCCGGCTTGAGCCCTGCGCAGATGATGAGCCCGAGTTGGGAGACGACGCCGGGGCGCTTGTCTGGGAGAACGACGACGTCGCCTTGGCCGGTGCAGCGACGGTTGCTGCCCCGGTCGGACTGGAGGAGCCCGACGCTGTTGAGCCTAAGCTTGAGCTTGCCGGCGCTGAAGCCGGGCTGGAGCCGGTGTACGAGTAGGCGGGCGGCGGCAAGGGCGTGGGCGCTACGCGAGCCGGCGCCGGGCTCGGCACCGCTGTCGTGGAAAGGACGCGTGCGGGATTCTGCGGCCTGGCCGCCTTGGGGTGATGCGGCGGTGCCTGATGTGACGGCGCGAGGCCGCCGGCGAGGGACAGCGGATCCGATGAGAGGCCGATTCGCTGTCCGGCGAGCTGGCTCGCGGACCAGGCGATTGCGGCCGTGGCGACGATCCCCAGCAGCGCGGCGGCGCCCCACATGACGCTCCGATGACCCACTTCTGAAACGCTAGCCCGCGACGGGTTAAGCGCGCGCAAAGTCCCCGTCGCGCTCGGCTTGCGGGCGCGGCTCGCTGGTGAGCGTCAGGGTCGCGACGGTGCCGCCTCCCTCACGGTCGCGCAGCGAGACGTCGCCTCCCCATTCGCGCATGAGCTCGCGCGCGATCGAGAGTCCGAGCCCGTTGCCGGGCGGTCCGGCTCGACCGGAGCGGCCTCGATGAAAGCGTTCGAACACGATCTCGCGCTCGTCCTCAGCGAGACCCGGTCCACGATCCCGCACCTCGATCCTGCCGAGTGCGCTAACGATCGTGACCGTCGTGCCGGCCGGCGAGTAGCGCAGGGCGTTCTCGAGCAGTGCGTCGAGCGCTCGCTCGATGTCTAGACGGGCGGCCCACGCCAGTCCCCTCGCGCCCTGCACGCGATGCTCGAGCTGGGTGCCGCCGCCCGTGGCCCTGGCGCGCCAGCGGTGCAGCGCGGACGCCGCGATCTCGTCGAGATCTACGGGCGCGCCCACGGTCTCACGCTCGCCCGCGCGGCTCAGCACGAGCAGCTCTTCGACCGTATGAGAAAGTCGATCGACCTCGGCGATCGCTGCGTCGATCTCGGCGACCGCGGGTCCCGCGCCGACGGCCTTTGCCTCCTCGAGACGTAGACGCAGACCGGTCAGAGGCGTGCGGAGCTGGTGCGACGCGTCTGCGACGAAGTCTCGCTGTACGCGCAGCAGCTTCGCGATGCGGTCGGTCATGTCGTTGAACGAGCTCGCAAGCGAGCGCTGCTCGCGGCTCCCCTCGAGCTCGGCCCGCGCGCGGAGGTCGCCGTGCGCAACGCGCCGGGCGACCTCCTCGAGTCGCCCCAGTGGCCGCCCGACCTGGCGCGGCGATCAGCGCGCCTGCGAACAGCCCGAGCCCGAGCACGATCAACCCGATCAAGCCGAGGCCGAGCTCGGCCCGGCGGACGGCGGCCCTTATGGCCGCGACGCTCTGGGTGACGCGGACCGCCCCGGCGGGGCTGCCGTTGCGGATGATCGGGACGGCGGTGGCGAGGATCTCCTGGCCGAGCGTCTTGGAGGCGCGCTGGACCTGAACCTGGCGCCCGGAAAGCGCCGCCTTGATCTCCGGCCTGCTCGCGTAACTGGCGCCGACCTGGGAGGGGCCAGCGCTGTCGGCCAGCACTCCCCCGTCAACGTTGACGATCAGGATCCGGCCAATGATCGACGCCGCAGCCGTACGCGCGAGCGTCTCCAGCCGTTGCGTGTCCTTCGCGTTCAACAGGTCGGCTGCCGTCGCGGCCACGAGGTCGGCCTGCGCCTGCGCCTGCGTGCGGACCTCTGCGTTTACGCGCGCGCTGAGGTTGATCGCGAGCGGCACGCCGAACGCCACGATCGCCAGCAGCAGCACGTATGTCAGCGCCGCGAGCAGGCGGAGCCGAAGGCTGAGAGACCCTCCTACGGCTGGCGCTCCTGTGCACCGGCGAGGCGGAAACCAACACCTCGCACAGTGTGGATGTATGCCGGCGCACCGGGATCGTCGCCCAGCTTGCGACGCAGCCACGCGATGTGTACATCGAGGGTCTTGGTCGAGCCGAACCAGTTCAGGTCCCAGACATCGGACATCAGCAACTCGCGCGTGACCACGCGGCCGGCGTCGCACGCGAGGCGAGCGAGCAGGTCGAACTCCTTGCGCGTCAGGTCGAGCTCCCGATCCGCAATCCACGCGCGCCGTGCACCGACGTCGATGCGCAGATCCTGGACGGCGAGCTGCGCGTCCTCGGCTCGTCCGCCGCGTCCGCGGCGAAGCACGGCACGAATCCGGGCGATCACCTCGCCGGTGGCGAACGGCTTGACCACGTAGTCGTCGGCGCCGAGCTCCAGGCCGACGACGCGGTCCGTAACGGTCCCACTCGCGGTCACCATGATGATCGGAACATCCGACTCGAGCCGGAGTACGCGGCAGACGTCGCGGCCGTCGATGTCAGGCAATGAAAGGTCGAGCAGCACGACATCGGGCCGGAGCTCCGGCATCAGCGCCATCGCCTCGGCTCCCGTACGCGCGACGGTCGTCCGAAAGCCGCCGCGGATCAGCGCGCTCGCGAACGGCTCAGCGATCGACCGCTCGTCCTCGACGAGCAGCACCGAATGTCCGCGGGGAGCGGCGGCGGCAGATGCGGCCGCCGGGTCATCAGTGAGCATGGACCAAACGTACATTGCATACATAAAGGCACTATTGGGGATCGCTCGAACCCGCACGATCGCTGGTCAAAGCTCGCTAGACCGCCGTCGTGGCCGAGATCTTCAGCGGTTTCGCCCAACCGGGAGTTACAGTCGGCTTTCCCGGAACACTCGGTCGGCTGCGGCGGACTCACAATGCGGCGGGCCGATGCCGGCTTGCTCGGACGCGCCGGGGGAGCAAGCAGCTTGACGCGGCATCGTGTCGCAGTCCTCGGAGAGCGGAACTCTCGAGCCGACCACTCGCCGATTCGTCCAGTCCGCAGTCAGCGCCGCTGCGCCCGAGGATCTCTGGTGCATCGCGCCGGGCAAGCAGAGGCCGAGCATCGTCAACCGAGGTGCTCGCATTCGTTCCGAATGGGGTGTCTGAGCAACGCGAATCGGGCTGTACCCGACACCTGTTTGTGACCGAGGATCACGCTCTGTGTGGCGGCGTTCAGACCCGTCGGAAGCGCGGCTATGATGGTTGAGCGCTGTGGATGTGCTGGCGGATCGGAGGCAGCCGGGATCCCAACCGACGACGCCGACCGAGTCCGGAAGCGCGCTCGACGCCGGTGGCGATGCGCGCCACGAGCGACATCGGCGATCTGGGGGTAAGGGAGGATCGCTACCGCCGCGGCTCACGCGTTCGGGAGATTGGGCAGCAGCAGCGGCGCGACCGGATTAACCGCTGCCACCATCGCCCGCGGCGGCGGAGCCATCGCTCTGCTCTGACGATAGCGGGGTTTGCGCCGCCGCACGACCGGCAACGCCCCTGCCGATCGCGTCGGCGAGCGAGAACGGGCGGACCTGCCAGGAGAGGTTCTCGACTAGCCCCAATACCGTTTACTCAAGGCAAAGCCGGCTTCCGCTGCTCGTGAAAAGGAGCGGCCGAGCAAGGCGTGACGATTGTGAGGCAGCACAGCGATAGACGCGGGCGCGATCACAAGGCGGCAAGTCGCTTTGGGGTGGGACATCTGCCGGCGGCGTGCGGGATGATTGACGGTCTTCGGATATGCCTACGTGGTCTCGCGTCATCCACTTGCGGCTCACGCGGGCGACAGCGAGCCTCGTCCTCGGTGTCGCCCAGCTGGCCAGCATCGGGTCTGTGCCAGCCGGCGCCCCGGGATCGCTGGTCGCTGTGCGCGTGTCGAGCGCTGCCACCCCGGTGCCGGCCGCAGGCCAGCCGCTGGCGCTAGTGGACGTTGCCGTGGCCACCCTGTGGATGCAACCGGCCCGAACTCGGCCGCTCGATAACCCCTCGCTCGCTAACCCGGTCCGGCTGAGCGCCTGGCTGAACGCTATGGACACCGCGCAGCGGCGCTGGCTGGTTGGCCGGCTGGTCACCCAAGCCCTCTACGGGCAGCAAGTCGTTGTGCGGGCTCGGCGAGGCGCGTGGGTCAAGGTCTCCCTCACCGACCAGCCAACCCCGAACCACTTGAGCTACCCCGGCTGGCTGCCCGCGCGCCAACTCGTCACGGCCCCGACCTCTCCTCCGACGACGCCCACTCCCACCCCGGGTCGATCCACATCGACTCCAGCCTGGTCCACCTCGACCCCGACGTCGGTGGCCCTCGTCACCCAGCGCATGACCTGGTTGCTTCAGCCCACGGCGACCGGGAGAGCCGGCCGTCGCCTCCTGCGTCTGAGCTTCAACACCAGGCTGCCGGAGCTAGGTCAGACCGCGGCCTGGACCGTCGTGCAGACACCTACCGGGGCCCCCGCGCTGATCGCTCGCTCGGCCGTCGCGGTTCGGGCGGTAAGCACGCCACCGCCGTCTCCCAGCGGCCAGGAGCTCGTGACCGCCGCCGAGCAGTTCCTGGGCGTGCGCTACCTGTGCGCGGGCACGTCGGCCTTCGGCTTCGATTGCTCCGGCCTGACCTACACCGTCTACGACGCCTTCGGCGTCCTCCTGCCCCGTACCGCCGCGCTGCAAGCCCGGGCCGGCCGGCCGGTGGCCCGGGAGGCGCTCCAGCCCGGTGACCTGGTCTTCTTCGCTACCGACCCGCCATCGCGGGCCATCACGCACGTCGCCATCTACGTCGGCGACGGACGCATCATCGAGTCTCCGAACTCAGCCAGCGCTGTGCGCATCATCCCCCTGGCCGCCCGGGGTGATGAGTACGTCACCGCACGCCGCTACCTTCCCGCAGAGCCCGACCGCCTCGGGACAGGATAGGTCGGCTTTCGCCGAACTCGCACGCAAGCGGCGAACGCACGGGTGTGGGAGGGAGCCGGAGTAGGGTTCGGCTCTGGCGGGCTACGCGGTCAAACGTCCGCCCAAGTCCAGCAAGCGCGTGGGGACGTTATCGCTCTCGCTCACAGCCGGCCGCGTCAGCCTTTACGTCAGTTCCCAGATGGAGGACAACCAGCAGTGGGCGACGTCGCGTCTGCGAGACGCCCGCTTCGCGAGGCGTAGCGACATTCGCTGGAGCGGACTCCACCGGCGCGGTCTTCGCGAGCGTGCTTATGCACTGCGATGTCGTTGCTTGCTCGACTCCGACGACCGAGCAAACCCGGGCCCGGTGCTGCTATCGCGTGTTCTCAGCAGCGCCGCGTGGATCCGCGGCACGACCGCTTTCGACGGCAAGCAATCGTCCCGCGCCGAACCGCCCGGCGATCGCTTTGCTCGCCCGGCCGCCGCGCGGCGGAGGCTCTCATGAGGCCCTGATTCGTGCCGCATAATCGCCCGCCGCAGGCTGGAACCAATGAACAGGAGTGGAGTTGACCGGGTCAACTCCGAGGGAGGTGAGCGGATGGGCTGCTACGTGTTGGATTTCCAGGAGATCGACCAGACCCAGGTTGCGGTCGTTGGCGGCAAGGGCGCGCACCTGGGGGAGCTTTCGCGGATCGAAGGCATCCGCGTGCCGGCTGGCTTCTGCGTGACGACGGACGCCTTCCAGCGGATCCTGGCGGAAGCGCCGTCGATCGACGATCGGCTCGATCGGCTGTCGCGCCTGAAGCCGGACGACCGGGAGGCGATACGCGCGCTCAGCGCGGAGATCCGCCGGGCCCTCGAAGGGATCGCCATCCCCGACGATCTGGCGTCGGCGATCACGCGCCCGCTCGCCCGGCTCGGCGAGCAAGCCGCCTACGCCGTCCGATCCAGCGCGACGGCGGAGGACTTGCCGACGGCCTCCTTCGCGGGCCAGCAGGACACGTACCTGAACGTCGTGGGGCCGGCGGCGATCCTCCAGCACGTCAGCCGGTGCTGGGCCTCGCTCTTCACCGAGCGGGCCGTGACCTACCGCCTGCGGAACGGCTTCGACCACCGGAAGGTCCACATGGCCGTGGTCGTGCAGCAGATGGTCTTCCCGCAGGCGGCCGGCATCCTGTTCACGGCCGACCCCGTCACGTGCAACCGGAAGGTCGCCTCCGTGGAGGCCAGCTTCGGCCTCGGCGAGGCCCTGGTCTCCGGCCTGGTGAACGCGGACGTCTACAAGGTGCGGGACGGCGAGGTCGTCGCCAAGGCGGTCGCCACCAAGCAGCTTGCCATCCACGCCTCGCCGGCAGGCGGGACGCAGGAACAGGCGATCGAGCCGGAGCGGCAGGAGCAGCCGGCGCTGACGGATGCGCAGGTCGTGCGGCTCGCGCAGCTGGGCCGGCGGATCGAAGCGCACTTCGGCCGTCCCCAGGACATCGAATGGTGCCTGGTCGACGATGGCTTCCAGATCGTCCAGAGCCGGCCGATCACCACGCTGTTCCCCATCCCCGCGGCCGGCGACCGAGAGAACCACGTCTACGTCTCCGTCGGTCATCAGCAGATGATGACCGACCCCATGAAGCCCCTGGGGCTCTCCCTGTGGCAGCTGACGGCCTTACGGCCGATGTACGAGGCCGGCGGGAGGCTGTTCGTCGACGTCACCCGGGCACTGGCTTCGCCAGCGAGCCGCGCAGGCCTCCTGGAGGTCCTGGGGAAATCCGATCCGCTGATCGGGGACGCGCTGCAGACCATCCTCGAACGCGGCGACTTCATCCGTCGCTCCCGGACGAGGGTCCCGGCGGGGCGCCGGCTGGCGGCCCGCCCGCCCCGATCGAGACCGATCCGGCCATCGTCGCCGAGCTGATCGGGCGCAGCCAGGCCTCCATCGCCGCCTTGAAGCGCGACATCCGGACGAAGTCCGGATCGGCGCTGCTCGACTTCATCCTGGCGGACATCCAGGAGCTGAAGCGGATCTTGTTCGATCCGCAAAGCCATCAGGTGATCATGGCGGCGATGGAGGCCACCTGGTGGCTCAACGAGCAGCTGCAGGCGTGGCTGGGCGAGAAGAACGCGGCCGACACGCTCACGCAGTCCGTCCCCCACAACGTCACGTCGGAGATGGGGCTGGCGCTCCTGGACGTCGCGGACGTGATCCGCCCGCATCCGGACGTGGTGGCTTTTCTGCAGAACGTCGAGGACGAGGGCTTCCTGGACGAGCTGGCCAAGCTCGCGGGCGGGCGGGAAGCGCGAGACGCCATCCGGGCCTACCTCGACAAGTACGGCATGCGCTGCGTCGGCGAGATCGACATCACGAAGCCGCGTTGGAGCGAACGCCCCACCACGCTCGTGCCCATGATCCTCGGCAACATCAAGAACTTCGAGCCGGGCGCCGGCAAGCGGCGCTTCGAGCAAGGGCGGCAGGAGGCCTGGAAGAAGGAACAGGAGCTGCTGGAGCGCTTGCGGGCCTTGCCGGACGGGGAGCGGAAGGCCGAAGAGGCCAAGCGGATGATCGACCGGGTCCGGACCTTCATCGGGTACCGGGAGTATCCGAAGTACGGCATGGTCAGCCGCTACTTCGTTTACAAGCAGGCGTTGTTGGAAGAAGCCGAGCGCCTCGTGCAGGCCCACGTGCTTCGTGAGAAGGAAGACATCTTCTACCTCACGTTCCAGGAGCTCCACGACGTCGTGCGCACGAACCAAGTGGATGAGCAGCTCATCCGCCAGCGCAAGGACGCGTTCAGGTCGTATCAAGCGCTCACGCCGCCCCGGGTGCTCACGTCGGATGGCGAGGTCATCGCCGGGGCGTACCGACGCGACGATTTGCCGGCCGGCGCGCTGGTCGGCTTACCGGTTTCCGCCGGGACCATCGAGGGGCGGGCCCGCGTCATCCTGGACATGGCGGAGGCCGATCTCGAAGCGGGCGACATCCTGGTCACCGCCTACACCGACCCCAGCTGGACGCCCCTGTTCGTCGCGATCAAGGGCCTGGTGACGGAGGTGGGGGGCCTGATGACCCATGGCGCGGTGATCGCACGGGAGTACGGCTTGCCGGCCGTCGTGGGGGTGGAGCATGCTACCCAGCTGATCCGGGATGGGCAGCGGATCCGCGTGCATGGAACGGACGGGTACGTCGAGATCCTGCCCTAGCCGGGCCAGAGCCCGACAGGTAGCCCCGATCCGCGGGCGGTCGCGTGTGCCAGCGGGTATCCGCGGCCAACTGCACCGCGTCGCACAGGAGGCAGGCGTGCGCCGACGTGAGAGCAGGCGTGTCGGTTCTCGCAGAGCGCGTCAGGTTCCGCATGTCCGGGCAAGCCCGCCGTCACGACCACCTGGTGGACGCGAGCGACCACCAGATGGTCGCTCGCCTCCACGACCCCCGGACCCTGACGGGACGTGGCCGGCCTCAGCGGTCATTCCAGCCGGCGCCGGTCGCTGCGTACTCCTCGACCCGTGCCCGCAGCAGCGACTTCAGAAGCTCGGTCGGCAGCTCGCGATCGTAGGGGAGCTTGATGAAGCCCTGACCGGCCTCATAGCCAGCGGACTCAACCGCGGCCTTCTGGATGGCGAAGAAAGGTGGCGGGAACCGCAGCGAGCAATGGTGCTTGAAGTTCTGAAGCATCCAAAGGCTCGTGTTCTTGCCGCGGACGTACACCGGCAGGTTCCACTTCAGCTCCTCGCGCGCCTCCGAGTCGGCATCATGGCTCAGCTCCCTGAGCGCCTCGAGGTGCGGCCGCTGGACGTCGTTCAGTTGCGCGAAGAAATCATCGACGCTCGACCGCTTGGGCATCGGCATGGCCTCAGCGTACCCCCCGGCAGATCGTACGTCGGCACCGGCCGACGAGTGCTTTCGATTTCGACCGGCCGGGACCCGCACGAGCGCATCGGCGACATTCCGATCGCAGCGCACCGGGCTCTCGAGCTGCTCAAGCATGCCTCGACGCTCAACACGACGCCTGACGGCCGAACCGACTCTGCATAGGTGTAGTTCCTGAGTAGGTTGGTCCATCCGGGCCTCCTTGGAGGCTGAGAGCTGCCACGCAACTCCAGTCCCACCAAGGAGGAACACCGGATGAATCTGCACGCTAACGCCGCGCTCAGTCTGAAAGGCCGTCGCGAGCTCTGTCCGGCTGTGGTTGAGCGGGAGCGGACGCTGGCGCAGGCGGCCGAGACCGCCGGCGTCAGCGTCCGCTGCGCGCGTAAGTGGGGGTCGCTACCGCGCTGAGGGGCCGGCCTTCGTCGATCTGGTTCTGGTCCCAGAGCGCGCGGTCCTGGTCGTCGAGGAGGACGAGCTCGCCGCCCAGGAAGCGCGCGGCCGGAGGGGAGTGGCCCAGCAGCATCAGGGCCAGGAGCCCGGCTGCCTCCGGCTCGTCGGGCATCAGCTCGACGAGCGCGCGCTGCAGGCGGATGGCTTCATTGGACAGGTCGACGCGGCCGCCGCCCCACCCTTCGTTGAAGATCAGGTAGATGACCGCGAGCACGGCGTCGAGCCGCTCGGGCAGCAGGTGCTGGGCGGCACGGCGAACGGTATGGCGGCGTCGCGGATCTTGTGCTTGGCGCGGGTGAGGCGCCTGCTCATCGTCTCGAACGGGACGAGGAACGCGCGTGCGATCTCCTCGGTTGACAGTCCGCCGAGCGTGCGCAGGGTGAGCGCGACTTGGGTGTCGAGCGCGCGGTCCCAGAACCCGACCCGGTGCTCCTCGTGGTCGACCAGCACGTAGACGACCTTGCTGAGATCGAGCGCGACGGTCCCATCCTCGGCCGTCAGATCGTGCCATCCGGCGGCCGGCAACGCCTGGCGGAGCGTGTCAGCTCGGCGGGAGCAACGCGGGCGGCAAGCGCCTGCCCGCCGATGAAGCCGATGCTGATCCTCTGGGGCTCTTCGTCAGGCACTACTCGTGACCAACCGCGGGTTGGACGATTTCGGCCAGCACGCCGCCCGTCGAGGCCGGGTGCAGGAAGGTGACTCCATCAACTCGCAGTGTGGTCAAGCCGTAGTGCTGGTTGTCGCGCGCGTAGCGGTCTGAGCCAACTCTGAATAGACCGACGTCGAGAAGCCGGAGGGCGAGACGGCGCGGCTTCCGCTGTCCGAGACCCAGTGTGCGTCATGCACCTCGATTCTGGACTCGCTCGACGGCGCCGCCCTTCATCTAAGCCGGCTGCTGAACCTCGTCGTGGTCGCGAACTCCGATCCAGACCGGATCCGCAACTTCGCGCGCGAGCGTGGCTGGCGCCACCTGCGCTTCTGTCCCCGCGAAGCAACGCCTACAACCGTGACGACTACGCGAAGACCCCGGAAGGCGAGCAGATGCCGATTCTGAACGTGTTCGTCCGCGACGGCGACCAGTTCCGCCACACGTGGGCCTCGGAGCTCATGTACGCGCCGTGAGACGAGGGTATGGAGGCCCGCCACCTCGACTCCATCTGGCCGATCTGGAACGTGCTGGATGTGACGCCGGAAGGCCGCGGCACGACTCGAGCTTCCCGGCGCTGCGCTACGACTGAGCCGCGCGGATGCAGAACAGCCGCTTCGGGTCGTCGATGGGGACACCTCCTCTCGCGCCGCGAGGCCAACCTCGGCCCAGTGAACGAGCGCCCTGCAAGGCGCGGACAGGAGGTCGCGGCTGCTATCCACCCTCCGCCTGGTCCAGGTACACGACCCGGTCCGCGATCTGCTCGCCGGTGATGGCTTGGATCGCTGCGATGAGCGGACCGATGCCAGCTGGGCGACGTGAGAAGCGACTCGAAAGCGCGATCAACACGCCGTGGTGGCGGCCGCCGGCCGTGCTGTACTCGGCACCGATGCGCGCAAAGTCGCCGACGTTCTCGGTGAGCACGGAATAGCCGCCGGCGACTGCCGCGCCGAACACCTCTGGATCCGACGCGCCGGCGAGTCGAAGATCCGCGACCATGGTGGCCTCAATCCCCGCCGCCTCAAGCGCAGCGGCGACGCTGGCCGGGTACATCTCGTCGATGAGGATCTTCACCGCACTTCGGCGGCGGCGGTCTCGCTGCGATGAAGTTCGATCCTGGCCTGGATCTCGTCTGGGTACGCGGCCCGGTACGCAAGGACAGCGTCGACCTGAGGTCGGGAGACAACCCCATCAGCAGCGAGCTCCGTGGCCGGGTCTTTGACCGATCCGAGATCGTCGATCCACATCGCGGCCTCCCACACGTCGGGCCCTGCGATCAGCCCGGCTCGGCGGCCGGTCGGGCCATCACGGAAGGTGATCATCGGGTGCTCGTCGCGTCGCGCACCCTCCTCCGCGTAGCGGCGAAGGCGATCGGACAGGCTCTCGCCAGCCGCTCGGGCACGGAGGCGGAGCCGCTCGGCGAGGCGATCATCTAGGCGGACGGACACGTTGACGGACACGCCTACAGTGTTGCACGTTGTCAACAGCGGGAGGTGGACTCTGGCGCGCCGGACTCAGGATCGGCGAAGCGCGGGCGTGCCGCCCGGATAGCCTTAGGAGGGCGCATGCGAGCGTGTATCGATCACGTCATTTACGGGACCGGCGATCTCGATGCGGCAGCGGCTCGGATCTCGGCCGAGTTCGGTTTGCCAGCCGCGGCCGGCGGGCGTCATGACGGGATGGGGACTGAGAACCGGATCGTCGCGCTCGATGACGGGAGCTTCATCGAGCTGCTGGCGATCGCTGATGAACAGGAGGCCAAGGCCTCGGCGGTGGGCGCCGCATTGCTGGCGGGCGTCGCCAGGGGGGACGGGTTGCTGGGGTGGGCGGTCGCTGTCGATGACGTCGCGTCGGTCGCGGCGCGTCTGGGGTTAGCGGTGACCACCGTCGGGCGCCAAGGTATGACGGCGTCGTTGACCGGGGTGGGTGAGGCGCTGGGGCAGCCATGCTTGCCGTTTTTCATCCAGCGTGCTGCGGCACGGTTTGCATCTGAGATCGAGCCGGTGATCGACTGGATCGAGGTGGCTGGAGACGCTGAGCGGTTGCGCGGCTGGCTCGGCGACGCTGAGCTGCCGGTCAGAGTCGTCGACGGTCCGCCCGGTGTGCGAGCGGTCGCGATCGCAGGCCACGAACTGCGCGTGCCCGCCGGGTTGGGTCTCTGACTGAGCTTCGCCTCCGCGTCGGCTCGGACCTGCCGCTTCCGTGTCGGGCTGACCGTCTGCTGGGTTCAGCGGATGATCAACCGCCCCGTCGCAGTGACCAAGGCTCAGCGAACAGCCGGGCCGATGCCGGGGGCGATAGGAACGATGTCCCGAAAGTGCCCAGAAGTCAGCAATTCTGACCTGCGCTGACTGCACTCAGGTGCACTCAAACGCCCGTATCGACCACCAAATGCCCTGCACACGGGCCACTCGTAATGAAGGGGTCATCGGTTCGAGTCCGGGCGTCGGCTTTGTTTGTTTGTTTGTTTGTTTGTTGAACGGAGTTGCTTGGGTTTTGCACGAGCCATCCCTTCGTTGGGTGGTCTTCGACGTCCACGCGGGGGTTGTGCTCGTTGCGGGGGGCTGCCGGTGGCGTTGATCGAGGGAAGGATCGCGGCGCGGATGACCCAGCGAGACCTCGCGAAACGGCTCGGCATCTCGGAACAGCAGGTCCAGCGGTGGGGGACCCAGGGCTTTATCGGCGTTGGGTTCGAGCGTCTCCAGGAGATCGCCGACGTCTTGGGCGTCGAGATGCACGGGACCGTCGCCTATGACGTCCCGGGCTGCCGGCGCGGCGCTGGTCGCAATCACGAACCGGGAGCGGGTGGACGTGGCTGGTGAGGAGTGCCTCGCTCCGGCTCAGGTCGCCGACGAGCTGTAGGTGACCGTTGTGACCGTGCGTCGCTGGATCGCGAACCGCGAGCTGCGCGCGATGAAGGCGGGGCCGCGCCGGTGGACGATCCGCCGCTCGGATCTCGAGTGCTTCTTGGCCCGCGGCGGCCAGCCTGACGCGGAGGTTGAGGTGTCCGAGGATCCTTCGTTCAGTAAGCATCTGGTCGTCCCGGGTGAGCGTTGATTGCGCGCGCGAGCGGCTCGAGCTCGCCGAGGGGCGCTGGCAGAGCGCGATCAAGGAGCACGCGCAGCCACCCCTAGATGCCGGCTACGCGCGTCGTCTGCGCGTGCCCGCGGACGCGTCCGCTCAGGGGGCAGGCCGCGTACCGGTACGCAGAAGAGCAGGGCTTTGGCTGGCGGCCCGGACCGGGGTTGGTTACCTCCCCAGGAACTGCGCGATGCTCGGTGGCGCTCCTCGCTCGCGCCCGATGACGTGCGGGAGCGCTCCGACCGGGCCGTACAGTCGCTCAGCCGCGGCCAACGGCCTGAGCGTTGTCGCGATTGCCCAGGCGTTCCGTCAGCTGCCCGCCGCGGCAGGGGATCTCGCGGACGCCCTGGAGCAAGGCCAGCATCAACGTCCCACTCGGGCCGGCTAAGAGCGCCGGGCGGCGGACACGGCTCTCCGCGCATGGGGGTATTCCTCCGACGCATCAGAGCGTTGGCGCCGTGCCGGACCGCAAGCAGGTCTTCCCCGGCCCGAGCGATCACACCGGGACCGTCATCACCGACTCCCACCGCACGGAAGTCGGTGCGCCAGGCTTCTGACTGGTCAGCTCAGGGCAGCGCTCGTGCAGCGCGCGCACGATCGCCAGCGAGTGGCGCCAGCCGTTGAGGAAGTCGGGGTCGCCGAACGTGATGTGGCGCGCGCCGATGTCCGCGAGGCGCTCGATGTCGCGCAGGACGGTTTCGGCCTCCACGACGCGGATGCGCCCGTCATAGACGGTGGGGACGGGGCAGTGGCGGCAGCGATGCACGCACCCGTGGCTGGCCTCCACGTAGCCGACGAGTCGCTCCTCCCCGCCGATTGCCCGGGCGTAGTATGCTCGAGGAGTCTCGCGGCCGGCTAGTGCGCGTAGAGGTGGTATAAGCAGATCGCCAGCGCGGGATGCTCGCGGCGGACTCGGCGTCCAGCGGTGAGCGCTAGGCGCATGGCGGTATGCATCGGCACCGAGAAGCCGACCGCCTGTGCTCACTGAAGCGCGCCGCGGTCCCATAGCTGCACGCTGAGATCCAGACAGCGCACCTCGTGCCCGGCTCGGCGCAGGGCGGCCGCCGGCGAGGCGACGTGCAATGGCTGGTGACCCAGCTCGTAGGTCGAGATCAGCAGGACGCGCACGAATAGCGACGCCAGCTCCTCCGGAGTTCCCGCCATGGAAAGCCGTGGGAACTACCGATTCGAAACGGCATCGCCGGCTGGAATCATCAACGAAGACGGAGGCGGTCACGATGCGCGTTCGCGTTGGTTTCGTTCCATTTTCGAGGCGCGAGGTTGGTGCTCAGCGAATGAGCTGGTGGGTGCCTGCGCCGCTGGGCGTCCTGACGCATTGTCGTGCTGCACCAGCCGGGTCGCGATCGGCGCCAAGCGCCGGCAGCTATTCGGAGAGCCTGTCTTTCAGATTCTCAGTGGAGGGTTGAGCAATGGGAGTAGAGGATCAAGCACCGTCCGCGGCGGAGGTTGCGGAGGCTGGGTTGTCGGAGGCGCAGATCGCGGTTCATTGGCGTGAGGAGGAGTATTACCCGCCGCCGCCGGCGTTTGTGGCGCAGGCGAATGCGAGTGATCCGGCGATTTTGGAGCGGTTTAGCGAGGAGCATTTTCCGGATTGTTTTGTTGAGTATGCGGAGATGTTGGCGTGGGATCGTCGGTGGGACACGGTGTTGGATACGAGCGATCCGCCGTTTTGGAAGTGGTGGGTTGGTGGGCGTTTGAATGCGTGCGTGAATTGCGTTGATCGGCATTTGGAGTCTCGGGGCGGCAAGAACGCGTTGATCTGGGTGCCGGAGCCCGAGGACGAGGAGACGCAGGAGATCACCTATGAGGAGCTCCATCGCCGGGTGAACGAGTTCGCGGCGTTGCTGAGGGACTTCGGTGGTGTGAGGACGGGTGATCGGGTGACGTTCCATTTGCCGATGGTGCCTGAGTTGCCGGTGTCGATGCTGGCGTGCGCTCGGATGGGGGTGATCCATTCGGAGGTGTTCGGTGGGTTCGCTGGGGCGGCGTGTGGTCATCGGATCGCGGATTCGCGGAGCAAGATCTTGGTGACGATGGACGGCTATTACCGCAATGGTGAGCTGATCGATCATAAGGAGAAGGCTGATGAGGCGGTCGCGGCTGCGCGCGAGGAGGGCGTGGAGGTCGAGAAGGTGCTGGTCTGGAGGCGGCATCCGGGTCGGTATTCGTCGCGGACGCCGATGGTCGAGGGCCGCGATTTCTTTATCGACGAGTTGATCGGGGATTACCGCGGTGCGGTTGTCGAGCCGGTCTCGATGCCGGCCGAGGCGACCCTGTTTTTGATGTACACGAGCGGTACGACCGGTCGGCCGAAGGGCGCGCAGCACTCGACGGGCGGCTATCTGTCGTATGTCACGGGCACGGCGAAGTACTACCAGGACATCCATCCCGACGACACGTATTGGTGCTTTGCGGATATCGGCTGGATCACCGGCCATTCGTACATCGTGTACGGGCCGTTGTCGTTGGGGACCGCGAGCGTGATGTACGAGGGCGTCCCGACGTACCCGGACCCGGGGCGGCCGTGGCGGATCGCGGAGCAGCTCGGGGTGGACATCTTCCACACCGCGCCGACGACGATCCGGATGCTGCGTAAGCTGGGGCCGGGCGAGCCGGCCAAGTACAACTACCACTTCAAGACGATGACGACGGTCGGTGAGCCGATCGAGCCGGATGTGTGGCGTTGGTACTACGAGTTCGTGGGCAAGGGTCAGGCCGCGATCACCGACACGTGGTGGCAGACCGAGAACGGCGGCTTTTTGGGTAGCACGCTGCCGGGATTGCAGCCGATGAAGCCCGGTAGCTGCGGGCCGGGTGTGCTCGGGATCTACCCGGTGATCTACGACGAGAACGGCGAACAGGTCCCGAAGGGGAGCGGCAAGGCCGGCAACATCTGCATCCGCAACCCGTGGCCCGGGTCGTTTTTGTCGATCTGGGGCCAGCCCGAGCGGTACGTCGAGACCTATTACGCGAAGTACAACCGCGACAAGGACAGCAAGGACTGGCACGACTGGCCGTACTTCGCCGGTGACGGCGCGGTCGATGCCGCCGATGGCTACTTCCGGATCCTCGGCCGGATCGACGACGTGATCAACGTCGCCGGGCACCGGCTCGGGACCAAGGAGATCGAGTCGGCGAGCATCACCGTCGATGAGATCGCCGAGGCCGCTGCCGTCCCGGTCATCGACGACGTGCGCGGAAAGGTCGTGGAGGTATACGTCGCGCTGAAGCCGGGGGTCAGCCCCAGCAAGGAGATCGAGCAAAAGGTCAGCGACGCGATCGACCGAGAGATCGGGAAGATCGCCCGCCCGAAGAACGTGTGGATCGTCGCCGACATGCCAAAGACCCGCTCCGGCAAGATCATGCGCCGAGTGATCGCCGGGATCTCGAACTTCGCCGAGGTTGGCGACACGACCACGCTCGCGAACCCCGAGATCGTCGACGACATCCGCCACCACGTACAAAGCGAGAAAGTCGCGCGCGGCCAGCAACCACGCGAGCTCTCCGAACAAGAGAAACAAGAAATCGCAGCATTCGGCCACGCCGAGTAACCACCCCCCGCGCCGCGGCCGGCATCGCCGCCGAGTGCGGCGCGACGAAGGCCGACGAGAGATACCTGAGTCCAACCGTTGAAAGTTGAACCGCCCGCCGTAAGAACCGGGCGGCTCAACTCTGCCTGCGGCCGGGTGGCAACTCGCGCACCAGACCGGCGCTGTCGGTGAACTCGCCAAGCGCTACCGCGACCTTCGCATAACGACCGAAACCGCTCGCATCACCCCGCTCCAGAGCGGCCCAACAGATCACGTCAGACAGGCACAACGCCTCACGCGCCAGCACGGGAAGCAACGCGAGCGGACACGACTCGACCTCCCGCCGCAAATCATGGACACTCTCCGCCAGACACTCGCCGGGCGGAGGTTGCAGATCCCCGAGCAAGGCCGAGAACTGCCCGATGATGTATTGCTGGGTCATCGGGACGTCCGAGATTGAACCCAAACGTTACACCCCGGCGGCGCCTCAGACAACGGCCGCTCAAAGCCCGGTCGCATCGAACAGCTATACGCGCTCGCGGGCCACATCCCCGCCGCCTTACGGAACAGCAGCCCCACGCCCGTAATTCCTACGTACCGCTGCGCGATCATCCACCGATGGCAGCCGGCAATCCACCGCGTACCGTGACCCTAGAGACCGGAGGAGCATGGCTGCCACTAATCAGCTAACGGCCCTTGACGCTGCATTCTTGGAGCTCGAGCAGGCCGATGACAGCGCGGTGATGCATATCGGCGCCGCGCTTGTGTTCGACCCGCTCCCCGGCGGTGGGACGCCGGCGATCGGGAAGGTACGCGAGCACCTCGAACAGCGCTTGGACATGTTGCCTCGCTACCTCCAGAAGCTGGACGTGCCCCGCACCGGCGGACTCGCCTGGCCGTCCTGGGAGCCCGATCAGCGCTTTGAGATCGAAGCGCACGTTCGTCACGCGACGCTTCCGTCGCCGGGGGATGAGCGCGAGTTCCTGGACTGGCTCTCCGACTACTACTCGCACCGCTTGGACCGCGGCCGTCCGTTGTGGGAGATGGTGCTGCTCGACGGTCTGGCGGGCGGGCGCTGGGCGCTGGTGTCGAAGACCCACCACTGCTTGGTCGACGGCGTTGGCTCGGTCGACGTCGCCGACCTGCTGCTCGCCGCAGAGCCCGCGCCGCGAAAGCCGTCAGTGCCCAACGGCGCGCGCGTGTCGGCTACCGTCGAGGCCCGGTCCGGATGGCTGCCGCATCCACCGGCGCCGGTCGGTCAGGCGGCCGGCGCGGGCCTCGCTGCCGCTCGCGCCGGCGCGCATGCGCTGATGCATCCGCGTGAGGCGTTGGAGCGTTCGCGGGCGGTGATCGATCTGCTCGTCCGTGACGAGCTGATCGCGGCTCCGCGCTCGAGCCTGAACGTGCCGACCGGCACGACCCGACGGATCGCGACGGTTCACGTCGAGCTCCAGGAGGTGCAGAAGGTCCGTTCGGCACTCGGCGGCAAGGTCAACGATGTCGTGCTGTGTGCCGCCACTGGCGCGTTGCGCGAGCTGCTGCTCGAGCGTGGCGAGGACCCGCCGCGCCAGGGACTGCGCGCGATGGTGCCTGTGAACATCCGCCGCGAGGGAGACCACGGCGAGCTCGGCAACAAGGTCTCCTCGCTGTTCGTCGAGCTGCCGGTGGCCGAGGCCGACCCGCTGCGCCGCTACGAGCTGGTGCGAGCCGCGACCGAGAAGCGCAAGGCCGGCGGACAGGCGCTCGCGGCCAGCGCCGTGACCGGTCTGACCGAGCTCGCGCCGCCCGTGCTGCACGCCAGCCTCGCGCGGGCGATGTCCGCGAAGCGACTGTTCAATGTAACGATCACCAACATCCCCGGCTCGCCGCGTCGCGCGTATGCGTTCGGCGCGCCGATGGTCGACGTCGTGCCGATCGTGCCGCTCGCGGCCGAACACGCGCTCGGGATCGCCGTGGTGTCCTATGCAGGCGGGGTGACGTTTGGGTTATACGCTGATCGCGCCACTATGCCCGACCTCGATGTCCTTAGAGACGGCATCCTCACCTCCTTGCTCGAGCTGGCGACGCTGGCGCACGCGACACCGGCGGCACGTTAGGGCGCAGAGGCGCTCAGCGGCCCTCAACACCCCGCCTGAGCTCGCTGGAGGCCCGGTGACGAAGATCGCCCGGGTCGCCGTCTCCACCGGCCCGCGGATGACCAACCCCAAGATGCGGCCGGGGTCCGCATCGAATCTGTTCCCACGGCTCAGTAGTCCCCACCGCCCCGCAGCGGACTAACCCCGCTTGTCGGCACGAACGGCCGGCGTACGGTGTATCGGCCCACTGGGCACGCGTATCGAAGGGGGCGCTTGTGGATGACGACCTGTCGTTCCTGGTCTGCACGAGATGTGGTGATCGCATCGGCGTCTTCGAGCCCCTCTGGGTGGAGCTGTCCGATGGCACGATCCACTCCTCGTCGTTCTTGAACCTCGGTCAGCACCTGGGAAACGAGGAGCGTCGTCGCGCGCGGCTCTGGCATGCGGGGTGTCTCGCTCCGGACACGATCCCCAATGCCGTCGACCCCTAACGGTGCACGTGAGCCGATCGGCAGCAGGGAAGGGCGTTCCCGGCTCCTCCGTGTCGGGCCAGCGCCTCGACTACCGCCCGTCGTCCTCCCTCCGGTTAGATCGCTCAAAGGTCACGTTCGTGGCGGCTTTGGTCGCTTCGTTCGTTGCACCGTAGTCGTGTGCGGCGTATTTGCGTGTTTTCACGGTTGACGCGCGGGTGGCTGGGGTTTAGAAGTCTGGGGACGGTCGGCTGTGAGGTGAGGGAGTTGATTTGGCGTGTTTGTGGTGTGCGGGGTTCTCGCTGTGGCGCTGACGGTCTTTGCAAGCAGGTATTGACGGAGGTGGTTTGGCGATGTCGATCGTTTCTCTTGCTCGTCCGGCCCGCGATTGCGCTCCGCGTTTGGGGGATATCGACGCGGAGCGTGTGAGCTATCGCGTGGAGGTGCCGGAGCGTTTCAACCCTGTGTTGGATATCGTGGATGTGTGGGCCTCGGAGGACCCCGATGCGCTTGCGGTGGTGTCTCTGAACGCGGCTGGTGATGTCGTCTTGGAGCAGTCGGCGGCTGAGTTGGCGCGTGCTTCGCGCGAGGTAGCGCGGGTGTTGTTGGAGCTTGGGGTGGGTAAGGGCGATCATGTGTTCGTGATGTTGCCGCGGGTCCCGGAGTGGTACGCGGCGCTGCTTGGCGCGATGCGGATCGGCGCGATCCCGATGCCCGGCCCGAATCTGCTGACCCCGAAGGACATCGCGTACCGTTTCGATCAGACTGGCGCGACTGCGGCAATCACTGACGAGGCTGGCGCGAGCAAGGTGGACGCGGCTGTCCCGGGTTTGGCGACCCGTCTGTGCGTCGGACGCGCGCCCGCCGGTTGGCTGTCGCTCGAGGAGCGCTGTGGTGCGGTCGGGGATGGAGAGACGCCGGTCGACCCGACTCATCGCGACGATCCGCTTCTGTTGTACTTCACTAGCGGCACCGTCTCATATCCGAAAATGGTCCAGCATGCTCAGTCCTACGCGCTTGGCCATATCGGAACGGCGCGTTTCTGGCAGGACCTGCGCCCCGGCGACCTGCACTGGACCGTCACCGACACTGGCTGGGCGAAGGCGGCGTGGGGTGGTCTGTTCGGGCAGATGCACGAGCGGGCGGCGATCCTCAACGTTGCGCTCGGCCCTCCCGACGCCGACACGATCTTCGGCATCCTTGCCCGTCATCGCGTCACGTCGTTCTGCGCGCCGCCGACGCTGTACCGGCGGTTGGTTCAGGGGGACTTTTCGAAGTACGACCTCTCGGCGCTGCGACACTGTACGAGTGCCGGCGAGCCGCTGAATCCGGAGGTCATCCGCGCGTGGCAAG
Organism: uncultured Solirubrobacteraceae bacterium; assembly: GCA_963816005.1. Classification (GTDB taxonomy): domain Bacteria; phylum Actinomycetota; class Thermoleophilia; order Solirubrobacterales; family Solirubrobacteraceae; genus Palsa-465. Next base: position 25,532 of record CAWFKF010000114.1, read on the forward strand.
AGGGCACGGACGCGTTGACCGTCTATGACGGCTATGGTCAGACCGAGACGACGTGCCTGGTCGCCAACTATCGCACGATGGATGTTCGCCCTGGGTCGATGGGTCGCCCCGTGCCCGGCTACGACGTCACGATCGTCGATGACCACGGCCAGCCGGTCGAGCCCGGCGAGGTGGGAAACATCGTCGTACGCGCCGAACCGGAGCATCCCGTCGGGTTGTTCCCCGGCTACTACAACAACCCGGAGGCTTCGGCCGAGGCGTTCCGCGGCCCGTTCTACTTCACCGGGGACAAGGCCGCGATGGACGAAGACGGCTACTTCTGGTTCGAGGGCCGCGACGATGACGTCATCACCTCGAGCGCCTACCGCATCGGACCGTTCGAGGTCGAGAGCATGCTCGTCGAGCACCCGGCCGTCATGGAGGCCGCCGCCGTCGGCAAGGACGACCCCGAACGCACGCAGATCGTCACTGCCTTCTGCGTGCTGACCGCGGGACACATCGGATCACCTGAGCTCGCCCACGAACTGCAGGACTTCGTCAAACACGGCACCGCCCCCTACAAATACCCGCGCGAGATCCACTTCGTGGAGGAACTCCCCAAGACGATCAGCGGCAAGATCCGGCGCTCCGAGCTGCGCGGTTGGCTGCGCGCTGGACACCTCGACGGCTAGCGCCGTGCGGCACTTCTGACATCGGGTTGGAGCTCGCGTGGCGGTGGCGGCCGCCGCCAACGAGCTGTGCCTTGACACGTCGCGCGATCAGGAGTGGGAGCAGGGGAGCGTGCTCGAGGGATCTCACTGAGACGGGCGGAACGAGCGCCCGTGGACCTAGACGTCGGCCAAGCGAGCGCCGGCGCTGGCATCGTCGGCGCTGGCCCGCCTTGACCGCAACGCGACCTTCTCCCGGGTCGGCGCGCGCGCGACCCACGGAATGGCCTCACCCACGGCCGCGAACGAGAAATCGACACTGTCGGGGTGTCAGCGTCGCCGCGAGTCGCGGGGTTTCCGCTCAATGATCCGTGTGTTGTACGGATGTGGCGATGCCCCCGGGGGGAGATGTTGGGTGGCGCTCCGGATGACCGGGGACTAGCAAATGGAGTGCCGTGGAGCGTCAGGCGGCGCGTATCTAGGCCGCTAGCGGTGTGACGCGGGGTGTCCGTTGCGGCGCTTCGTGTCTCGAGAATGCTGCGCTGAGGCCCTTCGCGCTCGGAGGAGGGAATGCATCATGGCCACCGGCTCTGCAAGATCAGTCCAGCAGGAAGCTGACCTCGAGGGCATGCCACGGGCTGCCACGACTCTGAACTGGGGCAACTCGGCGCCGCTGGCGCTGTTGGCGTTCGCCGTGACGACGTTCATGCTGAGCATGGTCAACGCGAACTTCATCGCCGCGGGCGTGCAGCCCGTCGTGTTCGGGGTCGCGCTGATGTTCGGCGGCCTCACGCAGCTGATCGCGGGCATCATCCAGTTGCGGACCGGCAACACCTTCTCGGGTGTGTTGTTCGCCGGCTTCGGCGCTTTCTGGATGTCGCTGTTCGCGATCGCGCAATGGTTCTTGAAGGCTGTGCCGCTGCTCCAGGTGGGGCACGCACTGGGCCTGTTCCTCTACGCGTTCGGCATCTTCGTCGTCGTGATGCTGGCCGCGTCGTTGCGCACGAACGCGGTCGTTGTCCTGGCGCTGGCGATTCTCGTGTTCACGTTCTTCTTCCTCGGCGCGGGCAACTACGGCGCTCACACCACCCTGACCCACTGGGGCGGCTACTTCGGCCTCGCGGCGGCGGCGTGCGCCTTCTATCTGGCTTTGGCGGAGCTCTGCGAGTTCTCCTATGACCGAGCAGTGCTGCCCGTCTGGCCTCTCGCCGGGCGCTGACACCGCCCGACGCGGCCGACGCAGATCCGAGGAGGTTCCAATGGAAAGTCAGATCACCGACCATGCCCCGCAGATGTCCTCGCCGTGGCCGACGCGGACCGCCGTCAGCCGCACTGAGCTCAACCCCGTGTCGTTCCTATACCGGAGCATGGCGGTCCATCCCGAGCGCGTCGCGGTTGTACATCTTGACCGGCGCTACAGCTACGCGGAGTTGGGCGGGCGGGTCAATCGCCTCGCCTCCGCGCTACGACGCCACGGGCTGGAGCCGCACGACCGCGTTGCGGCCCTGTGTCCAAATGTGCCGGCCCTCCTGGAGCTGCACCACGGCGTGCCGGCGGCCGGTGGGGTGCTGGTCGCGATCAACACCCGGCTGAGCTCGCCCGAGGTCCGCTACATCCTCGAGCACTCCGGCGCGCGCGTGCTGTTCGTGGATGCCGAGCTCGAGTCGCTGGTGGCCGACGCGCCCGCAGGCGTCGAGATAATCCGCGTGGACGACGACGGCCAGGACACCGACCCCTACGAGCAGCTGCTCGCAGAGGGCAGTCCTGCTGGTGTGCCGTCTGCTCTGCTCGACGAAGAGGAGCCGATCGCGATCGACTACACGTCAGGCACGACCGGCCGGCCAAAGGGGGTCGTGTACACGTTTCGCGGCGCGTACCTGAATGCGCTGGGCGAGGTCATCGAGGCTGGCCTTGGGCATCATCCGGTCTACCTATGGACACTGCCGATGTTCCACTGCAACGGCTGGTCGTTCCCCTGGGCGGTGACGGCGGCAAGTGGGACGCACGTCTGCCTGCGCCAGGTGGATCCCAAGCTGAGCTGGCGCCTGTTCAGGGACGAGGGCGTGACCCACTACAACGGCTCGCCGACAGTGCAGATAGCGATCGCCAACCATCCCGACGCGGCCCGGCTCGAGCGACAGGTCACGGCCCTGGTCGCGGGTGCACCGCCTTCGCCGACGCTGCTTGCGCGCTTGGAGGAGCTCAACATCCGGGCGGTGCACGTCTACGGGCTCACCGAGACCTACGGCCCTCACACAGTGTGCGTGCCGCACGACGGCTGGAACGAGCTGACGACCGACGACCGCGCCCGGCTGTCGGCCCGCCAGGGACAGCAGTACACCACCGCCGATGCCGTTCGCATTGTCGATGACGCGATGCGAGACGTGCCACGCGACGCGGCCACGATGGGCGAGGTCGTGATGCGCGGCAACAACGTCATGACCGGCTACTTCGCCAACGAGGAGGCCACGGTCGAGGCCTTCAGAGGCGGCTGGTTCCATTCCGGCGACCTCGCCGTCTGGCATCCCGACGGGGCGATCGAGCTGCGCGATCGCGATAAAGACGTGATCATCTCCGGCGGCGAGAACATCTCCTCGATCGAGGTCGAGCAGGCGATCAGCGCACACCCCGCCGTGGAAGACTGCGCCGTGATCGCGGTCCCCCACGAGACCTGGGGCGAGCGTCCCAAAGCGTTCGTCACCCTCAAGGACGGCGCCACGACCAGCCAGGACGAACTCATCACATTCTGCCGCCAGCGGCTCGCTCACTTCAAATGTCCCGACGTGATCGCCTTCGGGCCACTGCCCAAGACATCGACCGGAAAGATACAGAAGTTCGTCCTGCGCGAGCCCGAATGGGCCGGCCGCGACCGCCGCATCAATTAGCCACTCGGAGCCAACCACGCTCCGCGATCGGACGCACCGAGACCGGGGACGCCCGCATCTCACTCACAAGGCCCCAGCCGTACGAATGGCCGCCGCTCGGAGGACGTCACCGACACCCGCGCCGGACAGAAAGGGGGATCGCTCGCCGGAGTCTGTCGCTCGGGCCATTCGACGGAGTCGAGATCGGGGAGGAGAGCATCTTCCCCGATCCCCTGTCCGAGTCCCTGGCCGAGAGCGGCGGTCATGTCGGTGTCCGTGGGACCGGTCAGCACCGCGTGGACGCTTACGCCCCGTCCGGCGAGAAGGCGCGCAGCGATTGACTCAGGTTGAACGCGGCCGCCTTCGACACCGCGTACGCCGGAGTGAGCGGCAAGGGGGCGAAGGCCATCATCGGCACGTTGTAGACTCGGTCAGCGAGGGCAGGAAGGCGTGCGCCAAGCCCCACGTGCCGAACAGATTGACCGCGAGCCTCTGCTCGAGCGCCGCACGATCACTGAGATCATCGTAAGCGCCAAGCCGGCGTTATTGATCCTCGAGTGAACTCTCATCTCAACGGCCGCCTGAATCTGCGCCGAATCGGTCACGTCCAGAGTCAGGGGCGTGACGCGCGGATCCGAGTGGGCCAAGGGCCCGCGCGCACCTGCGTACACGGCGCTTCGCGCCTCTGCGCAACGCTTCCTTGACTAACGCCCGTCCGATGCCGCGATTGGCCTGACGAGGTCGAGCATCGTGGTTCGGTTTGCGGGCGCCCAGCGAGAGGACCCGGAAGCGGCCGACTGACCGCGCCCCTCGCGCATCGACCTACGTAACGCTCCAGCCGTGGACAGGTACGGGATGGGCTGGCGCGGTTGCGTTCGGGGCGACCGGAAACCGCTTTGTGCATCCGGCTGCCGACATCGATTGGTCTCCATCCGGTCCCCGCGTTCGTAGAGTCAGCCGGCCAATACTCGCTCGAGCTCGCCGAGGCACGCTTGCCATCCCTCGTCCTGGGCGTCGCGGCGCTCGTCCGTCGAGATCCCGCCGTTGATCAGCAGCACCGTGGTCGAGCCCTCGGACTCCGAGAAGGAGAGCTCGATCAACTGCTCGTTGGAGGGTTCGTCGTCGAAGGTCCAGGTCATCATCAGCCGGTTCGGCCGGTCGATCACCCTGTACTCGCCATGCGCGTCGACTTCCGTGCTGTCGGGCGGGCGCATCAACACCCGGACCTTGCCGCCCACCCGCAGATCGACCTCGGCCTCCGGGTGTCCCAGTCGGAGGCGCCGTGGAACCAGCGCCGCACCACCTCGGGGCTGGTCCAGGCATCGAACACCTCCTCGACCGGAGCGTCAAACGTCCGCTCGATCCGCACCACCCGGCCGGGCTCCTCGGTCACTGTCGCTCCTTCCGTTCCTCGAGGTACTCGCCAACGACATCGAAGAGCCTCCCCAGCGGGTGCGCTGATTCTCGATCCACTCCTCGGCGTCGGCAAGCGCCTCCGGGCGCAGCACGAGCCGATGGTTTCGCCCAACAATCACGCGCGAGACGATGCCCGCCTTCTCGAGCATTCGCAGGTGCCGCGAGATGGTCGGCTTCGAAACCCCGAAGTCGCGCGTCACATCGCCGACCGTCGCTGCCCCTCCGCTCAGGCGCTCGACGATCTCGCGCCGGAGGGGATGGGCAAGGGCACGAAACGTATCGTTAGTCACTCTGCTAACATATAGTCGAACCGCTAGCGAACGTTCAACCTCGACCTCGGGTTCTCGAGCAGCCAGGAGCAGACGCGCGAGTGGGTCACACCCATCCTCGCGCTCTACCGCCGATCGCCGCCCGCAATGCGAGCGACACCGGCGCCGACGTCGTCGACGCCCTCACCCAGACCCAGGGCTTCAGCTCCTTCGTGCTCGATGACGGGGCCGTCTACCGCACCTATTCGACCGAGGCTCGTGGGGTCGAGTTCCTGATGGGCTACTACGAGATCCTCGACCGGGTGCCGAAACGGCGCGACGAGGGCAACTGGTTCCAGCTCTGGATCCGCCCCCACGACGAGTACCCGGCGGCGTAACGCTCGAGCGCGGTGGGTCCGGAGAAAACGACAGCGACGGGCAAGCACGGTTCGTCGAGGCGGCCGCGGTACGAATCGCACGTTGCCAATGGGGCAGGACGAGGGACTGACAAGTCGCATGACGGCCTTCTCGATGTGGGTTAGAGTCGTGCCGATCCGGCGTGGCGCCGAGAGCAACCGGTCGCCACGGTCCAACAACGAGGAGGACAGATGCCGATTGTCATGGTCAGTCACGCCCCGTCGCGCGACCTGTATGACTGTATGAGCGGGTGGCCGCTGAGGCGCACATCGACGCTGAGCGGCCTGAGGGTCTGATCGTCCACACCGCTTCAGAGATCGCCGACGGTACCGTCAGGATCGTTGACGTGTGGGAGTCTGAAGCGCACGTCGAGGAGTTTGAGCGCACCCGCCTCCTACCGGCATTCCAAGCCGTCGGAGCGCCCGGAGACCCACCGCAGCGCGACATCACCGAGCCGTTCAGCATCATCCGCTGACCTGCAGACCACGCCAACCGGGAAACGCGTTGCCGTCGGCGAGATGCGCGTGTCGCGAGCAAAGCATGAGCGCGATACGTGCGCGGAAACGCGGCCGCCTCTCGTCAGGTCCAGTCGCCTGGATGACGATTCCCCCTCCGCACCGGCACCGGCACTCTCGTCGACGACGCCACTGCTCTCGTGCCTGCAGTCGCGCGAGTCGTGCGTAAGTGGCGAAGCTGAGCCCGACCATCAGGGATCTGTGGCGGTCGGCTCGGGCGTCGTGTCGTTGGCGCTGATCGGTGCCGGCGGAACCCTGGCTCCAGCCACGGCCGCCAGCAGACACGACTTCCGTCATCCGCTATTTGGGCGGCTGGCTGCTGGGTATTGCCCGAACCAGGGGATCCGAGTTCTTGTTGGTGGTCGTGATTGTCACGGCTCTTGCGTTCGATTTCACGAACGGCTTTCGTGACACGGCGAACGCGATGGCGACCTCGATCGCGACCGGCGTGCTGAAGCCGAAGGTCGCGGTCGCGATCTCGGCTGTGCTCAACTTGGTTGGCGCAGCGGAGGGCAGCCCGGTACCGCCGCGACGCGCGCGGTGCAGCCAGGACCTCACGCAGACGCCCCGGCGATCGGCCCGTTCATCCTGGCGGTAGCTGCGTTGCTGATCTGTTCGAGGATGTCGGCGAGTGGCGCCGGGTGCTCGAGCATCGGGAAGTGGCCGCCCGGCAGCTCGATCGCCTCGACACCGAGCTGCTGGCGGGCGATCCATCGCGACCACTCGTCGTCGAACAGCTCGTCTTCGCGCGCGTACAGAAACGCAGAGGGAACCTCGGGCGGGCGCTCGAGCGGATACGCCGCGCCGAACAGTGCCTGCGGCTGGGGACGCAACCGCGCCGCGAGACGCTCAGCGAGCCTCGTGTCGAGGCGGCCGTAGAGTTGGCTGACGGCCCGGTGGTGTGGCCACCAGCTTCGATCGCCAGCGTCCACCGACGGGCGTTCGTGGCCGGGGCGTTGATATGGCGGCTCGTCAGGCGGGGGTGGGAATCCGCCCATCGCCGGGCATAGGTAGACGGTCAGCCTCACAGCTCGTCTGATCGCGACCAGCGGGATTACGGCCGAGGACATCGAGTGCCCGACGAGCACCGGCGCCTCGCGACCGTCCAGGCACTCGATAACCACCGCCGCGTAGTCCTCGAAGCTCGCGCCGGCATCCTCGAGCGGGAGCACCGGTGTCGTGCACTCGTGGCCGCGTCGCTCGAGCTCTGCGACCAGCAGCTCCCAGCACGCATCATCGTGCCAGGCGCCATGAACCAGGCAGAACGTGGCCACCGGCTGCTCTCCTCCCCGTGCCTACGCGCCGAAGCGCCCTACGCGGGCTTGGCGTAGTCGGCGAACCCTTGCCAATCAACGACGACGCACGGCTCCTCGCCGACGATCCAAGCGTCGTGTCCGGGCGGCATGATCGCGAAGTCGCCGGGCCCGTACTCCTGCTCCTCGCCGTCGTCCATCACCACCTTCATCCGGCCGGAGACGAAATAGCAGGTATGCGCCGCCTGGCAGCTTTCAGTTCCGGCGATCGGCTTGACGTGCTCTGACCACCTCCAGCCGGGCTTGAACGTCGCCCGGCCCACGGGTCCCGCGTCGAGGTTCACCAGCTCGAGCTGGCCGCTGTCGCCCTCGAACTGCCGGACCTCCTCGGGCGAGTCAAGGCTCATGCAAATGAGTCCAGACATGTCGCTTCCCTCCGTTCCAATCGGTTGTTGGCTGTGACTCGTCCACGCGGACCCGCGTGGATCAAGCTGCGCGCCCGTAATCGATGGGGCGTTCTTCCGCAGCGCTCCATTCGTTGAACGAACCGTCGTAGACCCCATCGCAGTGGATCCCGATCCGTTCGAGCGACAGCAGCGCAACGGTCGCCGAGACCCCGCTGCCGCAGGTGGCGATCAGCTGCCGACCCGGGCGCGTGGGGTCGATCCCGGCATCGCGGGCGAGCCTGGCGACTGCGTCGGGAGTGGCCCACAGCCCGGTGGCGCCGTCGACCAGTTCCTGGTAGGGCAGGCAGCACGAGCCAGGGATGTGCCCGGTGTTCGTCGCCCCCTGCTCCCCTAGAAACAGATGGCGGGGGCGGGCGTCGACCAGTGCGGCGCCGCGGGCCTGCGCTTCCTGGACCTCGGCCAGCGTGCGTCGCAGTCGCGGCCGTGGGCGGGCGGTGAACCGCTTGGGAGGCACCTCGACGCTCTCATGGCTGATCGGGCGCCCCTCCTCCCGCCAGGTCGTCCAGCCGCCATCCAGCACCCGCGCCTCGGCGCCGTAATACCTGAATGCCCATGCGACCCTGGCTGCGAAGATGCCGTAGTAATCGTCATAGGTGACCACGAGGTCTCCGTCGCCGACACCCAGCTCCGCGGCTCGCCTGCCGAATGCCGCCGTGCCGGCGATCTGTATGGGCACCGGGTCGTCGGGGTCGACGAAGTCGTGCTCCCAGTCGACGAACGCCGCGCCAGGGATGTGCCCGGCCGCGTACTCCGCGCGCTTGGCGTGCGGCAGCGGCGAACTCGGGTGCCGGCCGCGTACGTCGAGCACGCGCACGCCCGGCATGTTGAGGTTGGCCCGCAGCCAGTCGCCGGGCACGAGCGGGCCGTCGGGCGTCTGGACGTGATCAGGCGGTGTCGGTTCCATCGCGCTCCTTCCTCGCGCCACCGCCGACCCGGCGGTGGCAGCTATGCCTCTTCGGCCATGGCGATCAGATCCTCACGGGTGACCTTGCCGACCAGCTCGGGATGATCTGAGCGCATGTGCCCCTCGATCACCGTCGCTGCCTCCTCCACGGTCTCGCCGCGTCCGAGGAATCCGCACTGGCACCGGATGACCTTCGCCATGACCGTCTCCTTGTTGTTGGTGAGCGCGACCTTACGGCCGGCGGTTTGCACGCTTCTGCGATTCTCCTTGCACCAACGTTGGCCGACAACCCCTCGACTCGAATCCAGCTCTGCGGGCGTCTCGCGGTCGAGCTCGCCGGCCGCGAGCTGACGCCCAGACTCCCGGGCGGGCAGGCACGGGTGCTGTTCACCTACCTGACCGTCGCCCGCGCGCTTCCGTCTCGCCGGGAGGAGCTAATCGAGGCGCTCTGGCCGTGGCGAGCACCGGCTGGGGCGGACACCGCGCTGAGCGCGTTGCTCTCACGGCTCAGATCCATTCTCGGCGGCGAGGTGTTGTGCGGTCGCGGCGAGATCCACCTCGAGCTCCCGTACGGCGCGTGGATCGACCTCGAAGCCGCGGAGGAGGCGATCCACCGTGCCGAGGCCGCCGTCGCCCAGAAGGACTGGGCGCGCGGGTGGGGTCCGTCGCTGGTGGCGCTCTTCACTGCCCGCCGCGGCTTTCTCCCCGGCGAGGACCTCCCATGGGCCGAGGCGCACCGCCGTCGGCTCGAGGACATCCGCGTCTCGGCACTCGAGTGCTACGCCGCCGTCGCGCTCGGAGTCGGCGGCTCAGAGCTGGCCCCAGGTGAGCGCGTCGCGCGGGAACTCATCGCGCTCGCGCCATACCGCGAACGCGGACACGCACTCCTGATGGAAATCCTCACCGCGCGCGGCAACAGCGCCGAAGCGCTACGAGTCTACGAACAGCTGCGACGGCGCCTCCGCGACGAGCTCGGAGCCACCCCAGCACCCGAACTGCGCGAACTGCAGGAGCGCCTCCTGCGACGCTGAGGTTACTTTGGGGACCACCGCAGTTTCGCCTCAGGAGCGACACCGTACGAAACGTGATCGGACACGCGCTGCGATCCCGGGAAGCTCCGGATACCCGTGCGGCTGTGAAAGCAGAGCGGAGCCCTCCGCTTGCTGCCTTGAGGCGGCCGTTCGCGACATGATGCCGCGGGACTGTCGAGGAGCGGCCGGCGCGCCGCGGGTTCCGGCTGGCGACTGCCCCGCAGGTGGTCGTAGACGACCTCCACCGGGAAGCCGGCCGGCGCCATCCCCCTCTCAGGCCGCGCGTGAACGATCAGCCCGCCACGAGCGGAGTTTGCGCGTCTCGCTGTCGGCCCGCCCGAGCCCGGGAGTCGCCCGTCGGGAGGGCGTGTTCGACGTCGGTGTGGTTTTGTTCGTGCCGTGTCGCGCATCGAATGGAGGGGCGGCTCGTGGCGAGCTATGAGTTTCTGACGACGTGGTGTATTGACGCGCCGATCGACGCTGTATTCGACGTTCTGAACGATTCCGTGGGGTATCCGCGCTGGTGGAAGGGGGTGCGAAGCGTCGAGGTGCTCGAGCCAGGGGATGAGGCGACGGTCGGGGAGCTCAGACCGCTTCACTTGGCGCAGCGTGCTGCCGTACTCGCTTGGTTTCGACCTTCGCGTGATGCGGGTCGAGCGCCCGTATCTGATCGAGGGGCATGCGGTTGGTGAGCTCGAGGGAATCGGGACGTGGCGCCTGTATGAGGGGCAGGGGACCGCGATCGTGTACGACTGGCGCGTCCGGACGACGAAGTGGTGGATGAATCTGTTCGGGCCGTTCGCTCGTCCGGCGTTCTCGTGGAACCACGACGTCGTGATGCGCGAGGGCGGCAGGGGGCTCGCTGCCGAGTTGGGCGCGACGCTGCTGTTGCACGACTGACGGTCCGCGTGAGGTTCTGGTGCGGGGGGGGGCATCGCTCGCGCCTGGCCCATCCGTTAGGTTCCCGTGCGAGATGCGCCCCGGAAGGGTTGCGACAGCGCTCGCGCCGTCTGCTCGCGTGAGTTGCAACACGCGTCGCAGGTACGACGCGGCCGTGTCCGCAGCGCCCTCGTCGTCTCTGCACCCCGGGAGATTACGCGCAACCTCCGCTACTTCTGGCCGCGGGTCGCGAGCCACGTCTACCGTGAGGTCAAGCGCCTGACCGCTCGCCGGCGAGTATCTCGCGGGTACCCATCAGTTCCAGGACCAGGTGCACATTCGCGCGCTGACGTTCGACTACCTCTACAACTGGGCGAGGTTCACCGTCGAGTGGGCCGAGCGAGCTGAGCAGGAAGTCGGCCTGTGGAACGACCTCGCCGCGGCCCCCGAGAAGCACGAGCGCGCGCTCGAGCACCTCCGGAGGATCATCGATCGCGAGCCCCGGGTGTAGGTTCTGCTGATGGCGACGATCGCGCTCACCGAGGTGCTGGCCGCGCTTTCACTGGCGACGGATCTGGGCTCTGGCTTCCCGCCGGAGAAGGGACTTCGGACGTGCCTGGCCGCGCTCGCAGTTGGGCGCCAGGCCGGGATCGATGACGGCGATCTCGCGGATCTGTTCCAGGGGGCGCTGCTGCAGGCACTCGGTTGCACTTCGTTCGCGACCGAGAACGCCTCGCATTTCGGGGATGACCGGGCGTTCCAGCGCGCGGTGCACGGCCTCGACGTCACCGACCCGGTGTCGTTAGCGACGTTCGGGTCGTGGGCCGGCGAGCAGCGCGGCGCGGAGCTGCGCGCGCATTTCCTGGAGATCGCCCCGACGGTTGGTCCGCAGGCGACCGACTCGTCATGTGAGGCGTCGCGGGCGCTGGGAGCCAGGCTGGGATTGAGGCCGGGGGCGATCGCAGCCCTCGACCACGTCCACGAGCGCTGGGACGGACTTGGGATACCCGGCAGATGCAGTGGTTCAGCATTGACGCCGACGGTTCGCGTGATGCACCTGGCAGCGCAGGCGGTCATCGCTCACGTGAGCGGCGGTCCGGGCGGCGCTCTGGCCGCGCTCGGGCATCGGTCCGGCGGTCATCTCGACCCGGAGCTCGTCGCCCTCGTTCTGGCCGACCCGGATCCTCGTCGCGGCGCTCGAGACACCATCCGATGGCGACAGCGATTGAGGCCGAGCCGCCTCCGAAGGCGCGGATCGCGGTCGACGCGCTCGACGGGCTCGCGGAGGCGTTCGGGGATCTCGCCGACCTCAAGTGCCGCTTCACGCTCGGCCACTCGCGAGGCGTGGCGGGACTCGCAGACCGCGCCGCGGCACTTGCGGGGCTGCGGGAAGACGCCCGCGGTCGGCTGCGACGCGCGGCGCTCGTCCACGACGTCGGGCGCACCAGCGTCTCAACCGGGATCTGGGAGCGTCCCGGACCGTTGAGCGCAGGCGAGTCCGACCAGGTCCGGCTGCACGCCTACTGGTCAGAACGAGTGCTCGCCCGCTCCGGAGCGCTCGCCGATCTCGCTCCGTGCGCAGGCGGCCACCACGAACGTCTCGACGGATCCGGCTATCACCGCGGCGTCGGTTCGGTCTCGCTGTCGCGCGAGTCGCGGATCCTCGCCGCCGCCGACGTGATGCACGCGCTGCGCGAGGACCGCCCGCACCGCAGCGCCCACGACCTCCCGACGGCGGCTGGGATTCTCGGACAGGAAGCGAAGGCCGGGCGACTGGACGCCGACGCCGTCGCCGCGGTGATCGAGGCGTCAGGCGCGCCGGCGCCGCGCAAGGCGTGGCCGGCGGAGCTGACCGACCGCGAGGTCGACGTGCTGCGCCTTGCGGCCCGCGGCCTGTCGAACAAGGAGATCGCGAGGACGCTCGTCGTGTCCCCCAGAACCGTGCAGCACCACCTCGCGCACGTCTACGACAAGACCGGCCGGCGCACGCGGGCCGGCAACGCACTTTTCGCGATGGAGACCGGCATCCTCGAGATCGGCGCGCGGCCCGAATAGGCCGAATGGCCGATGCGACCCCCGAGCGGTGGCAGCCATGATCCGCAGCAGCCCAGACCCACTCACAAAGGAGGCCCCGATGTCAGCCGACAACGAGGAGCTCGCGCGCCGTTTCTTCGAAGAGCTGTGCAACGGCCGCAATGACGCCGTCGCGGACGAGATCGTCGCCGCCGACTACGTCGCCCACGGCCCGCAGGCCCCACCCGCCGAGGGACCCGACGGCGTGAAGGAACGGATCTCCGTCTACCAGGAGGCGCTCGATGGACACTGGGAGGTACAGGAGATCCACTCGGCCGGAGATCGTGTCGTCATTCGTTGGACCGGAACCGGCACGCACAACGGCGAACTGATGGGCGTTCCGCCGACCGGCTCGCCCGTGTCAGTCGACGCGATCACGATCTTCCGCATCGCCGGCGACAAGATCGCCGAGGAATGGACGGTCTGGGACGCGCTCGGACTGCTCCAGCAGATCGGCGCGGTGCCGCTCCCCGCGTAGCGGAAGCCGGACGGGTTGTGCGGCGAATCGCCGTCGCACAGCCCTACCCCGCGCACGACTGCCCCCACACCTGAAACGTGTCCGCAGCGACCTCGCCATCGTGGAACAGCTGCGTCGACGAAATGGCCGACAAAGGCCCTCTCGACCCCACTGATGTCATTAACGCCCGGACACGTACGAGGTGTTGCCCGAGAACGTGATATCCGCACGGGTCGACCGTGTGATCCGACCGAGATCGGCGCGCCCCCGTTGACCAGTGCGAAATGGGTGCCGCCGACCAGTCGCGAGAACGAGGATCTGCTTGACAGGAGGACCGCGCAGCAGTGCCACCGCATCGGGGTCGACTGCCAGCTCAGTGTGCATGACGTGAGCTGCGACTTGGACGACGGGCGCCCCCCGCTCGCGTAGGTTCGTCGCGGCAGAGTGATGGAGCCGCTCGCGTTCGGCGGCCAACAGGTCCGTGGATCGCCGCTCGCAGGACCGGGTGGGCGAACTGAACCGTGCCGCCGGACTCCAGGACGCCCGCGGAGACTAGAGCCCCGATCCCCGTCTCCAGCTCACCGCCGACCACGCCCGCCAATCGGGCGGCATCACCGATCTGCGCGCCGTCGTCCAAGGCGCTCAGGGCGCAGGCGAGCGCGGCGGCCGAGGCCGGCAGGCGCTGAGACGGAGCAGTACAGCGTCCGCGACGCCGCGCGGGACGATGTCGCCGATATCGGCCGCGGCGGCGGCGGTGGGAGCAAGCTGGCGTGCCGCTGCCTCGTCGAGCAGCTCGCCGAGCAGGAACGGGTTGCCGCCGGTCACCTCGCTGCAGGCGTCGATGAACCGATCGTGGGGCTCGCCAGAAAGCTGCGCGCTCACCAACGAGCGGATCGCCTCTGACGTCAGCGGCGAATCCGCGGAGAGGCTCGAGGCGAGCCAGTACGGGCCGTGCTGCTACGCCGTAGCCGAAATCGGCTGGCAAAGGTCCCGGCGCCCGTGCGGTCGCGGTGGTTGTGGGCCCTGCGGTGAGCACGTCGGCGGCCAGCGCCGCGGCTCCCGCCAGCCAGCGGTCGCGCTCGCCGGTGTCGGCTTGCACGATTGCGCGCTCAAACAGCTGCCGGTATGACCCCGGACGGGAACCCCTGCTCGAACTCTGTCGCCCGAGCACTGAACACCCTAAAGCCGAGCTCCGACGCCCGGACGCGTGGTACCTCAGGCAGCCGTGACTTCCCCATCCCCGCGGCGCCCTCAGGCGCCCTCAATCACCAGAGCTACGCCGGCCTGCTTTCCCACGGCGCGCACCGCAGTGCGGACGCGCTCGACCTCGCGCTTGCGCTCGAGCAGCGTGTCCGACGTGGCGAGGGCCGACCGTTCCATGCGCCGATCGATCGTAAAGCGGCATGCAGCGCCGCGCAATGTTCGGGGGTCGATGCCAGGGATCTGCCCGATGTGCGCAGCGACGTTCGGGGGGACGATGGCCACCACGGCAACCCCAAAGGAGGACACCGTGGCGTCAATCCAGGTAACGATCATCGAGGGCGTCGACGCGGGCCCCAGAAGGAGGAGATCGTCGAGCGTCTCACCGACGCGATGGTCGCGATCGAGGGGGAGAACATGGCACGACGATCTGGTGCATCGTCGAGGAGGTCGCCAGCGGAGAGTGGGGCGTCGGCGGCCGGACGCTCACCGCAGACGACGTCAAAGTGCTCGCCGCAGCTAGGTCGATCAGGCTGTCCGAGAGATGAGAACTTCGATGGCTTGCGAACTCAAGGCTTCGTCGGGCGCTCGCCCTCGCCCGCTGGCGAGAAATGCGCGCGGCGACCCGCGCCACGATGTCAAGCGGCACGTGCTCGACCCCGATGGCCTGCCGGATCAGATTGACCGGCTTTACCATGCGGCCTGGGCGCTGTACGGATCCCGGCAGGACGCAGACGATCTCGTGCAGGAGACGTTCGTGAACGTGCTCAAGCGCCCCCGGCTGCTAGGCGACCACAACGAAGAACGGTCCCGGGCCTTGGCCTTGACTTGATACGGCGGGGCGTGAAGACTCTGTCGACGGTCACTGGATCGGTGCTCTGCCGAGTTGACCACCGAAGTCGGCTGACGTACTAACCGATCCGAAGGCAAGCATCTCGCCGCGTGCACCCCTCGCGAGCGTTGGGCGTCCACAAAGGAGACTGGTCAGATGGCTGGCGCTGAAGATCCGGTAGCAGGCCCGCCCGCGGCGCGCGAAGTCGCGCCGAAGGCATCAGAAGGTGGCGGCGGACGGACTGGACTCAGGGTCGGCGGATGGATCCTCGTGGGCCTCGGCGGCCTGTTGGTCCTGTCGGCCGTCGCGCTTGTCGTCATCCACCTGACCCAGCGCGGCAAGGACGGCTACTACACGTCATCCACTTCACAGGTGGCAGCGCCCGGATACGCGGTCACCTCCGAGGGGCTGCACATCGGCGACCTCCCAAGCGTCGCGAATGACGTGATCGGGCAAGTACGGGTCAGCGCTAGGAGCAGCAATGGGCAGGCGGTATTCGTCGGGATCGCGCCTCAGAACGCCGTGAACAACTACCTGGCCGGAGTCGCTCGCAGCGAGGTGACCGACGTCAATGGCAGCACGGTCGCCTACAAGACGCACGCGGGCGCAGCGCCGGCCGGTGTCCCTGCACACGAAGGCTTCTGGTCGTCGGCGAGCAGCGGTGGTGGCCAAGTGACGGTCACTTGGAAGGTCAAGGGGGGCAGCTGGGCGATAGTCGTGATGAACGCGAGCGGCGCTCCCCACGTCAGCGCGGCCGTGAGTGTAGGTGCGAAGACCAAACTGGTGCTTTGGGCAGGCCTCGGCTTCCTCCTTGTCGGACTGGTCGCCAGCGGAGCGGGCAGCGCAATGCTTTGGAGCAGCCGCTCACGGTGATCAGCAGCCAAGCGAAGCGTCAGGAGCAGACGCCTCGCAGGGTCGGCCCGGAGCGACCGGCCCACTGGCCCGTGGGCGGAGCGGCCCCATGCCCCGGTTCGAACGGTGATCGTTCAGTGGCAGGCGAACGTCGCACCCGGGACGCTTCGTCGCGTTGCTTCTGCTTACGCCTATCAGCAGGCGCCGGCGGCAGTCAGCTCGCACGCCTCCGATGCGACGAAGCTACCCGAGGTCGGCAGCGCCAGTCTCGCTGGGGGCCGCTCGGACGGCGTGCCCTGTTTGCGACAGCCACGACGACGAGCGGTCCGGCCCTGCCCGCAGCCTGCTTCTACCTATTCCGGACGCTGCTAGGAAAGACAGCTCCGTGAGACCTCTGACTCGGCGCCCGGTACAACACCGCAGCGGCCACTGTGCCGATGATCACTTCTCGCTCGCGGATCGCTAGGTAGCCTCACGTGAGGGGCGACTGTGAGAGCCCAGGAGCTCCTCACCACAGGCGCGCGTTACCGGACTGAATGGGCGATGTGACCGGCGCCGGTCACAGTGCTCGTACCGAGCTCTGAAAGAACGATCCAACCCCGGGCCGCAAGCCTGGCGGCCCGTCAAGGGAGGAGTAGATCATGTCCACAGTTGACATCACCGTGCGCGCGGCACCGCGCTCGCGGGTCACACCCCGCAAGGGCCTCGTCGCGCTTATTGCGCTCGTTGTCATCGGACTGGCGATCGTGATCGTTGCGTTGAGCCACACAAGCAGCACAGTGGCGACGCGCACCCAGCATCCGTTACCCTTCGTGCCGCTGCCCCGGTACCGGCTCAAGAGCGCATCGCCTGCGGCACGTGCCGCCCAGAACGCGCCTGCGCCGACCGCCGTGGCACCGAACATCTCCAGCGAGCACTACGGCATCTTGCGGTAGAGCCGGGCTGCATCGAGGAAGGGGGCCCCGATCCCGCGGGCCCCTTTCCGAGTGCTCTCACATCGGTAAGCCGGATTGAGTCTCGCGGAGAGTCAAATAGGAGAGCTGGAATCTGAGGTGAGCGGGCGTGGTGGGACGGGATTGGGGGCGGTGCGTAGGACTCAGTGGTTCATCGGGCCTTCGAGAGACGCCAAGCCTTCGCCCGAGGCCAGGCGGCCCATGCGGAGTGCAGGGATGGCAGGAGGCCGAGAACCTGCACCAAAGGACCGATCCGCTCATCTCGATCACGTGCGGCGCCATCGCGATCGGAGTGGCCTTACATCTGGCACACGGCCCGCTCACTGAGTGAGCCCCGCGGCCTGCCCCCGGTCCAGGGTTCGTCGGGCTCGCGCCGATTCGAACGCGGCCGCTGCGTCGTGTGATTGGCGCTGCTCTTCGATCTCCCCACACGACGCTGCGGGTGAGCCAGGTCGTTGACCCCGCCTTGGAGTCTGACTGGAGTCGATCGGCGAGGACGGACCTGAGCCGGCCGCGAGTTAGTTGCCGGGGCCACCTCATGCTCCGTTGTGAACCAATGGGAGGTGTTTTGATGGCGGAGGCGGGGCTGTTTATCGGATGGGGCGAGCCGGTCACAGGGCGGGCGAAGGGGCTGGTGTTCGCCGGCAGCACTCACACGGCTCCACTCACGCTGCATCTCGAGGCTGAGGGCCTATCCCGGTTGGGCGGCGGCGAGGGTCGCGAGGCGGGCTTTCTTGAGTGCGATCAGGCCGCTGGCGAGCTGTAGTAGGGCGAGGTGGTTCTCGTCCTTCTTGGACCAGCGGATGAGGATCGCCCGGTTGCGGTTCAGCCAGGAGTGGCTGGCCTCGACGACCCAGCGCCGGGCGCGCCAGCCGGGAGTGAGAACCTTCTCGGCGATCTCCTCGCCGCGGGCGCGGATGTGCGGCGTCAGCTCGTAGTCGGCGAGGAGGTCGCGGACTTCGGTGTTGTCATAGGCCTTGTCCAGGCAGAGGCCCTGCGGTCGCTCCGGGGTCGGTTCGGGTCGCTCGATCGGGATCGAGTCCAGCGTGCCTTTCAGCAGCTTGTGGTCGTTGCGGTTCGCGCCGTCGTGATCGAGCCCGACCGGAACCCCGCCGCGTCGGTGAGGACCGAGCGTTTCGCCCCTTTTTGGCTCTGTCAGTGGGGTTTGGGCCCGTCTTCGGGCCGCCTAACGGTGCCTTCGTCATCGCGCCGTCCGCCGACATGAACGACCAATCGATCCCGACCTCCTCGTCGTACTCAAGCAGCCCCTGGCGCCAGATCTCGTGCAACACCCGGCCTGCTCCCACTCCTGAAAGCGCCGGTGCGCCGAGGAGGACGAGCACACCCCGGTCGCGTTCAACGCGTTCCACTGCATCCCCGTCCTGAGCACCAGCAGGATCGCGTCCATCGCATCGCGATCCGGCACCCGCGGGGTGTGACAACCGAGCGGGTGGAACGGCTACCACCCCGAGGAGCTATGCTAATCAACGCGCCCGAGCTGCTGACCGAGAATCGGTTCCTCGCCGCCCGGGACGGAATGCAGGCCCGCCTGCTCGACCCGATCGCCGCGCGAGGGCTCCCCGCCACCCAGCTGCTCGAGCGGCTGCTGGAGGCCGTCCAACCCCACGCCGCTGACCTCGGCTGTGCCGATGGACTCGAACCGCTCGCCGCCCTCGCCGGTGAAACCGGCGCTGCACGGCAGCTGCGAATCGCGGGAGACGACGAGCGGCTCGAACACCTCGTGGCGTGGATCTCCGATGCGTTCGCGGAGTGATCAGCCCGAGCTGCGCAGCCCACGCGCGAGCCCTGTGATCGCCAGCACGGCGGCCGACCGTGCGGGGATCGTCGTGGTATGCAGCGGCAACGTGCTCGGCGCTGACGAAGTGACGTCAACAGCCCCCGGGGAGTGCCCACAGCGGGCCGTTTCTACCCTCTGGCATCACGCCCCTAACGCCCGTACCGTGGGGGGGTGCCCTCGTACAGGATCACGGCAGTTCTCCGGGGCCGCAGCGCCGTCGGCCCTGAGCGCTGCTCGCCGCCTTGGGCCGCGCACCCAAAGTCAAAGCGACCGACGCGGTCATGATCGGTCCGCGCGGGCGTCGCCCGGCCGGCGCCAGCGACGACTGGGTTTCGCGACTGCCCGAGCTGATCGAGGCTCTGTGCGAGGACTGGCGCCTTTCGCTCGACGATGAGAGGATGGCCGGCGGCGCGTGGGGAATCGTGCTGTGCTGCCATACCGCGAGCGGCCGCGAGGCTGTGCTCAAGTTGTGCGCCAACCAGGAGCGCCTGCGCGCTGAGACGAGCGCGATGCTCGCCTGGGCCGGCGGCCCGGCAGTCGGCGTGCTTGCTTACCGCCCAGGCGCTCTGCTGCTCGAGCGAGCCCGTCCCGGCACGCCGTTGCGGCTTGCGCCCTCGCGGCTGGCGCTGCTGCTGGATGCGCTTCACCAGCCCGCCAGCGTCGGCGAGCGGGGCCTGGGAGACTGGCGCGCGAGCATCACCGCCGCCGTCGTGAAGGTGCCTTCCCTGCAGGCGCTAGGACGGGAGCTGCTCAGGGAAGGGCAGGGGCGCCCGGTTCTCACGGTGCATGGCGACCTTCAGCCCGCGAACATCCTCGAGCACCGCGGCGCCAGCGCGGTGATCGACCCGGTCGGAATCGTAGGACCGCGGGAGCTGGACGTCGCGAACGCGGCGCTTTACAACAACTGGGGGGAAGAATCCTCAGCCCGAATCAGGCGCCTGGCGAAGCTGACCGGGACCGACCCCGCGTTCGCACTTCGCTTCGGCCAGCTGAGCGCCATGTACGCCTCGCTCGCGCCCCGGTACTGACCAGGCTGAGTTTCGGCTCAGCTTGCTCTCGATGCGGGCGAGTTGCTGTGGCAACTCGGCAGGAAGTCGCTCACCGAACTGCGTCAGGTACTTCCTGATCTGCAGCAACTCGGCGCGCACTGCGCCGTGGTCGACGTGAAGCACGTCTCTGATCGCGCCCGGCGCGAGCTGGAGGCCGCTGAGGTTGAGATCCGCGGGAGTGGGAACCAGCCCGATCGGCGTCTCGTGGGCTTCCGCGTCGTTGTCGCAGCGGCGGAAGACCCATGCGAGCACGCGCGAGTTCTCGCCGTAGCCGGGCCACAGGAACCTGCCCCGTGCGTCCTTGCGGAACCAGTTGACGTAGAAGATCTTCGGTAGCTTTGCGCCCTCCCGCCGGCCGATCTCGAGCCAGTGGGCGAAGTAGTCGGCCATGTTGTAGCCGCAGAACGGGAGCATCGCGAACGGGTCGAACCGCAGCCCTCCGACGGCGCCGCCGGCCGCCGCGGTGTTCTCGGAACTTATCGTCGCCGCAAGGAACACGCCATGCTGCCAATCGAACGCCTCGCACACCAGCGGTGTGACGGTCGCGCGCCGCCCGCCGAATAAGAACGCGTCGATCGGCACACCCGCCGGGTCCTCCCACTCGGGCGCGATCACCGGACATCGGGCGGCCGAGACAGTGAATCGCGCGTTGGCGTGCGCGGCCGGCGAGTCGGACGCCGGCGCCCAGTCATCGCCGCGCCAATCGATGAGATGGCTCGGCACTTCCTCGGTCATGCCCGCCCACCAGACGTCGCCGTCGTCGGTCAGCGCGCAGTTTGTGAACAGCGTGTCGCGCCGGATCGAGTCCATCGCATTGGGGTTGGTCTGCTCGCTGGTGCCCGGGGCGACGCCGAAGAAGCCGGCCTCGGGGTTGATCGCATAGAGGCAGCCGTCGGCGCCGAACTTCATCCAGGCGATGTCGTCGCCGATCGTCTCGACTCTCCAGCCAGGCAGAGTAGGGTTCAGCATCGCCAGGTTGGTCTTACCGCACGCCGACGGGAATGCGGCCGCAATGTACCTGACCGAGCCTTGCGGTGAGACGAGCTTGAGGATCAGCATATGCTCGGCGAGCCAGCCCTCATCGCGCGCCATCACTGACGCGATCCGAAGCGCGAAGCACTTCTTGCCGAGCAGCGCGTTGCCGCCATAACCCGAGCCGTGGGACCAGATCTCGCGCGTCTCGGGGAAGTGTACGATGCACGTGTTCTCCGGATTGCACGGCCAGCGGACGTCCGGGACGCCGTCGATGAGGGGCTTCCCGACGGAGTGCACACAGGGGACAAAATCCCCGCTGTCACCGAGTACGTCCAACGCCGCCTGGCCCATGCGGGTCATGATCCGCATCGACACGGCGACGTACGCCGAGTCGGTGAGCTGCACGCCGATGTGGGAGATCGGCGATCCGAGTGGCCCCATCGAGAACGGCACGACGTACATCGTGCGGCCTTCCATCGAGCCGCTGAACAGCACCGTCAGCCGTTCGCGCATCTGCGCGGGGTCGCTCCAGTTGTTCGTCGGCCCAGCATCGTCCTCACAGGCCGAACAGATGAACGTCCGATCCTCGACCCGCGCGACATCGCGCGGATCTGACCGCGCCAGGTAGGAGTTCGGGCGCTTGGCGTCGGACAGCCGCTCGAGCGTGCCAGCATCGACGAGCCCCTGGCAGAGGCGGTCATACTCCTCGGCTGAGCCGTCGCACCAGTAGACGGCCCGCGGGCGCGTGAGCTCCGTGATCTCCCGCACCCACGCCTGAAGGCGAGGATGCGAGACCTGCACAGCAATCGAACTCGCGGCCGCGGGTACACCCACCTGACACCTCCGAGAGGCCCGCGCGCTCGCGAACCCCCGCTCGGGAGCTAGCAGCGACTCCGCTGCGGTCACGCCGCCGATGACGCTCCAAACTCCTTGGTCTTATGTGATCTCGCCGAAGCGCGCTCGATTACCTCGCACGCGTGCCCCGATTGTTGGCGTGCCGCCTGCGCTTGTCATTGGCCCCAAGGCCAAGAATCGTCGTGGCGACGCGCCAAGGGCCTGAGTGTCGGCGGCGGGCATCACCGACTCGTCGACGTCAGGAGCGGCGGGACGCCTGCCACTCGGCGCATGCGTGTTTGCCTCGCGCCGGTGAGCGAAGCGCCCGAAGTCCCCGATCTCGGCGAGGCGTGCCCGCGAAACGACCACAGCCACCCGCCACCTCAGTCACACCGCCGCTCGCTCGCAACCCTGCGGCTACGGCGAGAGAACTGGTGCGGTTGGCGACGCTACGCGGGGGAATCAGCCCGGACTACCGCGAGCCGACAGACGCGCTCGGGCTGGACCACTTCGCGAAGATCGCACCTACCGCGGCCGGAACCACCACGTCACGCTCGTATCGGTCGCGCACGCGTTTCTCGGCCTGGAGGGCAAGGCAACTGCCGCACCTGCCACAGAGAGCGGCCCGTCGGCCGGGCGGAGACATGGATCTGGGTGCGAGAAGTGGGATGATCGTGGGGATGCGTGGTGATGAGGAGCTTGGTCGTAGGGCGGCTGATCTTGCTGGGCGGCTTCCGGTGGAGCTTGTGTCGTTGGCTGGGATCGCTTACAACTATCGGTGGTGTTGGTTTGCGGGTGGGGGGGATGTGTTTGGTTCGATCGATGAGGGTCGTTGGGGGTTGTGTGGTCAGAACCCGGTGCGGTTGTTGCAGGAGGTGTCGGGTGAGGCGCTTGCGCGGGCGGCGGGCGATCCGGTTTTGCTTGCTCGTGTGAGGTCGTTGGAGGGCGCTTTCGCGGCGGATTTGGGGCGTGCGTCGGTGGGGGTGGTGGTGCCGGAGCGGCCGGTTGCGTTTTTTTGTGCTGAGTTTGGTGTGCATGAGTCGTTGCCGATCTATTCGGGTGGGCTGGGTGCGTTGGCGGGTGATCTTTTGAAGGAGGCGTCGGATCAGGCGTTGCCGTTGGTGGCGGTTGGGTTGATGTATCGGCAGGGGTATTTTCGTCAGCGTCTCGAGGTGTCTGGTTGGCAGCAGGAGTATTGGGTTGATATTGATCCTGAGCGGCTTCCTGCTGCGCTGGTGCGGGGGCGGGATGGGCGGCCGCTGATGATCACGGTGCCGATTCGTGGGCGGGTGGTGAGGGCGCAGATCTGGCGTGTGGCTGTGGGTCGCGTGGCGTTGTTCTTGCTTGATGCCGATGTGCCTGAGAATGGTCGTCTGGAGCGGTGGATCACCTCGCAGTTGTATGTTGCGGATCCGGTTACGCGTTTGTCGCAGTACGTGTTGCTTGGTGTCGGTGGCGTGCGGGCGCTCGCGGCTCTGGGTATCGAGCCTGCGCTTGTGCATTTGAACGAGGGGCATGCGGCGTTGGCGGTGCTCGAGTTGGCGCGTGCGGAGATCGCGCGTGGGGCGTCTGTGGAGGCGGCGCTTGAGGCTGCCCGGCAGCGTACGGTGTTCACCACGCATACGCCCGTCGCGGCTGGCAATGAGACGTACTCGCGGGAGGACGTGATGGGCACGGTCGGGGATGTCGCGGCCGAGTTGGGCGTCGATCCCGAGCTGTTGTTGCGATTGGGCCGTTTCCACCCCGAGCATGGTGGGGAGCCGTTTGGGATGACGACGTTCAGCTTGCGGATGAGTCGTGCGGCGAATGGTGTCAGCCGCCGCCACGGCAGCGTCTCGCGTGAGATGTGGAGCGGGTTGTGGCCGGGGCGGGCGGTGCAGGCGGTGCCGATCGTTCATGTCACCAATGGCGCGCATCTGCCGAGCTGGGTCGGGGCTCCGATGCGGCGTTTGCTGGACCGTCACATTGGTGAGGCGTGGTGGCGTCACGCGAGCGACGAGTTGACCTGGGAGGCGCTCGATCGGGTGCCTGACAGCGAGTTGTGGGCGGCTCGGCGTGAGCAGCGCGCGGAGTTGGTGGAGTTCGTTCAGGAGCGCAGCGGGATCGATCGGCTCGCCGAGCGCCAGCCGCGGGCAGGGATCGAGACGGCCGCCCGCACGTTTGACCCTGACGTGCTCACGATCGGGTTCGCGCGGCGTAACGCGACCTACAAGCGGCTCGGGCTCCTCAGTCATGACCCCGACCGGACGCTCGCGTTGCTGGCTGGGCGCCCGCCTGTCCAGTTCGTCTTGGCCGGCAAGGCGCATCCCAGCGACGAGGAAGCCAAGCGCGTGGTCCAGGAGCTGTTTCGCTTCAAGGACGCGCCCCATGTCGCAGAGCACGTCGTGTACCTCCACGACTACGACCTCGGGATGGCCGCGCGGCTCGTGCGCGGCTGCGATCTATGGCTGAACCTGCCGCGGCCGCCGCTGGAGGCCAGCGGGACCAGTGGGATGAAGGTGGTCATCAATGGTGGCCTGAACCTGAGCGTGCTCGACGGCTGGTGGGCGGAGGCCTACGACGGAACCAACGGCTGGGCGCTCGACGGCAAGGTCCACCCCGATCCCGAAGCGCAGGACGCGCGTGACGCCGCCGCCCTGTACGACCTGCTCGAACAAGAGGTCCTGCCGGCCTTTTATGACCGTGACGCGGACGGGCTCCCGCGCTCCTGGCTTGCCCGCATGCGCGCGTCGATGCGCACGCTCGCTCCCGGCTTCTGCGCTGGGCGGATGCTCCACGATTACCTCGAGCAGATCTACACGCCGACAGCCGGCGCGTGAGCGCGTGGCGAACCGCGTGCTCGTACAAGTAGAGACGCAGGTAGCTCGCTTCATCCTTGACGGCGGGCCCGCGGCGAAGCATCGCCCCGGGTGTACGCTGCCCGAGCTGAGCACCCTGTGCGTCCTTCGGGCGACTCAACCACGTGGCGGGCGCGCGCGGGCGAGGAATGCTCAATCAACCTGCCGTTCCCACAGGGCTCGCATGAGGACACGTGGTTCTGCCGCCCGAGCACATCGTGATCCCCGCCGCCGAAGGCGCCAGTCGGTGCGGTTCCAAGAGGTGGCTACGAGCTCGACGCGCTCGCGGACTCGGTGTGCGCCACGATGCTGGCGCTCGCCGGCGGGCGGCCTGTGGGTTCGGTCGCTCGTGCTGAGCGCCGGTGTGGCCTTTTGGATTGGCCGCGTGTGGAGGCTGCGGCGGACGTGAGAGCATGGGGTTGGGCGGCTTGTGCGGGGCGGGGTCGCGGCTTTGGAGCGGCTTCGGCTCGGATGGCCGGTGGGAGTAATGTGGGCTTGTTGCTTGAGCGGGCGAGGAGAGGTGGCACGATTGCGGCGTGTGTGTGTGGAGGTGGTGGGTTGGTGTCGCTTCGGTTTGGGTTGGGCGAGCGGTAGGTGTGCGGGCGCGCGATGGCTGTGAGCGGCGTCGAGCTGGCTTTGCTGTTGGGGCCGCAGGGCGGATGGCCGGTCCGGCGTTCTGGTGGTCGATCCTCGCGGCTTCGAGCTTGCTGGCAGCGCGATCGGGCGGTTGCTCGTCTTCAACGAGTGTGCGTATCGAATGGGCGCCGCGGCGCGGCTGGGTGTGCAGCAGCGCTTGCTGGGCTCGGATCACTTCGGGCGCTGCTTTGGGGCCGTTGGATGGGTGGTCGCACGACATGACCAGGAGACCGGGCGCGGTCCCTTCAGACGGAGAACGAACTGATCCCTCGGGTCGAGAGCGTTTTCGGCGGGCAGCCCCCGAATGTGGGGAGCGCGGTGGCGGTTGTGGCGGGCTGACGCGGGTTGTGCTGGCCGACGATCATGTGCTGGTGCGCAGCGGCTTGCGGATGCTGATTGATGCTGAGGAAGGGTTTGAGGTGGTCGCGGAGGCGGGTGATGTCCGCGAGGCGCTGCGTATGGTGCGGGCATGGAAGCCGGGTGTGCTTTTGCTCGACCTCGTTATGCCGGGCGGCTCGAGCCTGACGGCGATCCCGAGCTTCCTCGCGGTATCGCCGCGGACGGCGATCGTTGTCCTGACGATGGAGAACGAGCCAGATTTCGCGCGCGCGGCGCTTGGCGCTGGGGCGCTCGCGTTCGTGCTCAAGGAGGATGCCGCCAGCGAGCTGTTGGAGGCGGTGCGGGCAGCGGTTGCGGGTCACAGATACCTGAGTCCGCAGCTCGGGGCGCGAATCGCCGCCGAGCCCGATGCTTCTGCTCGAACGCTGGATGGCCTCACGCATCGCGAATGCGAAGTGCTGGGGCTGCTGGCACTCGGACACACGAGTGAAGAGATCGCGCACCGGCTCGCTCTGAGCATGCGCACCGTTGAAGCCCACCGCTCCCATATCCGGGGAAAGGCCCGCCGCGGATCGCGAGCCGAGCTGACCGCTTACGCCCGCGCGCTCGGCCTCGTCGACTAACGGATTCCCAAACGCAGATCGCGTCCGGCCGCGTTCCGGTAGGAGCGCGACTCGATTTGATCAGACCGTTGCGGACCTGCACGAGCACCCCGCAGGGGCTGATCGGCTCGCTCGTGTCGCGGATCTCTCCCGAGAATCGCGAATCGATCCGAGGCGAGCAGGCGGACCTCGCTCACAACGACTTCGTAGAACCGGCTGCTGGCGGCCATCGCGTCTCACGAGTCGCGCACGCCCGCGTGACCACGGTGTGGCCGACGCCCAAACCGCCGCGCGGGATAGCTCACCACGTTCTTGTCCTGCACAGCGAGCATCGCGTCGAGATCCCGATCGTTGTAGACGCCGAGGTAGCGCTCCGCCAGGAACGGGCCACGAATGGCAGCGCTCCGCCAGGAACGGGCCACGAACGGTCAACTTGATCGTGTGTCAGGCCCTCCGTTAGGCTCGCGTCATTCCGGGAGCGGGCCGCGGTGTCCCTCGCGCCCGTGGCCCCGGGTCACCTCCCACGCCCCAGGAGTCGCCTATGGGATTTCCCAGTCGGCCATCGAACACCCGCCCGGTGGACGCTCGATGCGACGGGGGTGCCGTGACGAGCGCCGAGCGTCACGAGAGGGCTATAGCAAGGACGCTCGGATGGGCCCAGGAAGCTGCGGAGCGCGAGGACTTCGGCGAAGCGCTCGAGTGGCTCACCTTGGTCGAGCGGATCGACGGAGCACTACCACCCGACTGGGAGCGCAGACAGGCATCATGGCGTCTGATCGCCCGCGACGTGCATAGCGGCCGGGCGCCGCGGGACAGAGAGTCGTAGCTCCGCGGCCAGGCCGCTGCCCATGCGGAAGGCCGCCGCAGGGGACGCCCTGCCGGCTCATGGAAGCGAGGCCGACCGGACGTTGTGCCCTGCCCGGCGTGATCGACACGCCGGTCACCCCGAGATGCGGTCGTTCCCAGGGTGCCGGTTCTGATCGCCGAGGAGCCGTACGGCAACCTGTATCTCACCGGCAAGCAGGACGGGGCAGAGCTCACCGCGGACCACGAGGAGGCGGTCGGTCTGCCGGCGGAGTTCGCCGGCGTCGCCATCGACCATGCGCAGCGCAACCCCGGCTCTGGGAAGCGCCACGTCGAACGGTGGAGCGTGCGGAGCTGCTCGACGGAACGCTGATCGCCGGCCGCTCGGCGTTCGCGCCGGTTCCCTAACTCAGTAGTCCGCCGCGTACAACAGCGGACTAACCACGCTTGTCGGCTCGAACGACCGGCGTACGGTCTATCGGCCCCAGCTGGGCGCGTATCGAGGAAGCACTGATGGATATCAACCCATTCCTGGTTTGCATGAGATGCCGTGATCGCATCGGCGTCTTCGAGCCGCTCTGGGTGAAGCTTGCGGATGGCACGATCCACCCCTCCTCCTTCTTGAACCTCGGTCAGCACCTGCAACACGAGGAGTGCCGTCAAGCCCGGTTCTGGCATGCCGGGTGTCTCGCTCCAGACGCAATCCCGAGACCCGCTGAGCCCTGACCCCGATGGCTCTCGAGATGAATCAGGTGCTGTGGTGGTCGTCGCCGGAGATGCACCTGCGAGCGGCTTGGACGTAGGAAGAGGCCGCGGAGCGGTTCACGCGTCTCGGGGACTCGCACGTGCGACGCGCCCGGCCGAGTTCGCTGCCGCAGAGCGTCGAGTGCGCGCTGAGGCGTTTGCGCCCCATCCCGAGTGGGCCCCGTAGCCTTGTCCCTTGAGGCACGCGGCCCGGCCCCTGGTTCCAGGACTGGCGCTTCCGTGACCTCCCCACGGAGGGACAGGTGGGAACTACGGATGCACGTTGTTTCGTGAGTGGCATGATCACTGATGACGGAAGGTCGTCAAGAAGATTCTCTCGGGAGGATCAACGGGGCGGCCTTTCGCCGTAGAGGACCTCGGGAGTGCGTGGCGGCTGGGTGGCGATCCGCTTGATGTGGCGTTCGGCTGCCCAACTGCCGTTGCGAGCACGGTGTCAGGACCGTACCAGCCCGCCATCGGGGGGGTCATCTATCCGGCGAGTTCGCCGACTGGCATATGCTGGGTCGATGAACGATCGGCGTTGGGCGACGTTTGATTGTTATGGCACGCTCGTCGATTGGGACGGTGGGCTCGGCGCTGAGCTCGGTCGGCTGTTCGGGACCTCCGAGACCGCCGATCTTCTGGGCCGCTATCACGCGATCGAACCGCGCGTTCAGGAGGAGCACCAGACCTGGAGTTACCGCAAGGTGATGGCTGAGGTGTTAGCGGCAGTCGCAGCGGAGGTTGGGGTTCAGCTGCCGTCGGGTGAGGAAGACGCTCTGGGGCGGTCGCTAGCTGGGTGGCCGGTGTTCGAAGAGGTGCCGGCGGCCTTGGCTGAAGCCCGTGGGCGAGGTTGGAATCTGGTCGCGCTTACCAACAGCGACCGCGATCTGATCGACGCGTCGCTGCGTGTGATCGGCGTGCCGTTCGAGGCCGCGATCGTGGCGTCGGAGATCGGCTCCTACAAGCCGGCACATGGTCATTGGCGCGCTTTCTACGAGACCATGGGTGCAGACAAGGACCGCCACGTCCACGTCGCGCAGAGCCATTATCACGACATCGTGCCCGCACACGAGCTCGGGATCCGGTCGGTGTGGATCAACCGTCTCGGGGAGCGAGCTCAGCCCCCGTCCACGCGGGAGCTGGGGGATCTCACGGGGCTCGCCGACGTGCTCGACGAACTCGTTTCGGCAAGGCCTACCAGTATCGGCTCATGAGCTCGTGGGACCAGCACGGCTGGCGCACCACGCCTCTCGGTCCGAACTCGACCATGTAGGGCTTGATGTCGAGCACGGGCGTGCCGTCGATCGCGTCGAGCCCGCGCACGGTCAGCTCGATCCCGTCGACCTCGCACAGCTCGCAGGTGCCCACGCCAATCCGGTTGAGCCTGCGTTTGTTGCGTTGCGCGAACACCCCGACCGCCGGCCAGTCGGGGTTGTTGCGCGGTCGTCGCGCCCCGAGCTCGACCGAGCTGTCATCGACTCGATCGAACACGTAGACGACATCGATGTGCGAGAACTGCTCGAGTTCTCCCAGCGAGTCGGCGGTGAATCGCTCCTCATGGAGCGTGACGCGTGCGACGACTGCTCCCCAGTCATCGTCGATCGGCTCCATCCGTGGAGAGCGGACGAACCAATCGGCTGCATCGAGAACGTGAGCATCTATGCGTTGACCGTCCAGACGGAGATCGGTCGCCGCGTCCTGGTCGAGATTGCCGCGATCTGTGCCAGCGCCGTCAGGAACGCGCGACCGTAGTCGCCGAGGGGGCGATGGGCCTGTTCGACTGTCTGCCAGAGGACGATCATGACGCCGTCGCCGCTTGTCGCGTTGACGAGGTTGATCGCGCCGGCGTAGCCGGGCTCGGCCTCGAGCGCGGGGATCAACTCCTCCGTCACGATCCGGTCCATCTCGGCCCGCCGCTCGGGCGCGTGCCGCCTTCGATCAGTTGTGCGTACATGTCTCTCAGTCTCTTCTCGTTGGTGTGAGTAGAAGGTCGTCGGGGTCGAATCGGTCTGCCTTGGGGATCGGGCGACCGTCGGGGTCAAACCACTCGATCCGCGGACGGTCGTAGTACAGCTCGATCCCGTTTTCGTCCGGGTCGGCGAGGTACACCGACACGTTTGCGCCGTGTCGGTGCCGTGCCAGGGATCGGCAAGTCGCGTCTGTTGCTGGAGCTCGCGCGGATTGCGGCCCGCGAGGACTGTGGTGCTCGATGCGCGAGCTTCGGAGTTTGAGGGCGACCTGCCGTACGCGTTGTGGAGCGACGCGGTCGATCGGCACCCTACGCGGGCTGGAGGACCGCAGAATCGGGCTGTTGGGTCTCGCCGACCCGCAGGGGCTCGCGGTCGTGACCTCCGCGCTCAAGGGTCCGCCCGCGGGCGCGGCCGTTGCCGACCGGCATCGGGCTCATTCTGTGTTGCGCGATCTGCTTGAGCGTCTGGCGGCCGCGCGCCCGGTGGTGCTGTGCCTTGACGATGTGCACTGGGCGGATCCCGCATCGCTCGATGCGCTTGCCGCGCTTGTTAGTCGGCCGCCGGCCGCAGCCGTGCTGCTCGCTCTTGCCGGACGCGAGGGTCAGCTCCCGGTGGCACTTAGCAGGGCGCTGGCCGGCGCGATGGTCGAGGATCGCGTGGCGCGGATCCTGCTCGGGCCGCTCGACGCTGCCGAGGCGAGCGAGCTGATCGGAGAGGCCCCGACGACGATCCTCTCGTTGAGCGGCGGCAATCCGTTCTACGGCCGCTACTGCTATGGGCACAGTCCGCGCATGCCTGCGCCCGGCTGGCCGCGGGCGACGTCGCATCGGCGATCCGGGACGCGCAGGAGGCGCTGATGCTTGACTCGGTCGGCGGACTCCAGCTACCGCTGGTGGTTGCCGCCGACCGGCCGGCGGCCGCTGCGGATCTCTTTGACGTGTTGCTCGCCGCCGGGCGGCTGGACGGGGCCGAGCCGGCGCTCGCGGCGGGGAAAGACATCGCGGCGCGCTCCGGCGTCGCGCTGGCGGCGGCGTGCACGGGGCGCGCCCGTGCGGCGCTGCTGCTCGCCCGCGGTCAGGCCGCAGCAGCCGCCGAGTGCGCCGCCGCGGCGCGGGCGGCAGCCAGCGGCGCGCCGCTGACGCGCGCTCGCGCGCAGCTGCTCGAGGGCCGCTCGCTCGCAGCCGCGGCAACCGGGCCTCAGCGATGGCAGCGCTGATCGCCGCCGAGTCGGCGCTGGGCGGCTTTGGCGCGGTGCGCGGCGCGACGAAGCCGTGCGCGAGCTGCGCGCACTCGGTCATCGGGTGCGCCGGCCGGCACGCGACGCGCCCCCGGCGCGCTGGGACCCCTGACCGCTCGCGAGCGCGAGATCGCAGATCTCGTCGCGGCGGGCCGCACGAATCGCGACGTGGCCGAGCAGCTCGTGCTCAGTGCTAAGACGATCGAGGCGCACCTGCGCAACATCTACGCCAAGCTCGGAGCCCTCGCACCCTGCGGGATCGCGAACTCGGCCACAGCGTGGTCGTTTGGGTCGCCGCCCGCGGACCACAGGAAGCTGTCGGACATGTACGCGGTCATTTTCACGGTGCCGCCGTCGAGCACGTCCACGTCAACCGAGTCGATCGCTTCGCGCAATCGGGCGTTCGCGTCGCCGACCGTCTTCGCGCCCTCCAGGCGCCCCGCCAGCGCCGCCCGCAGCGAATCCACCAGGGACGCGACCGCATCGCCGTCGGGCTCCTCAGGAACGGCCCCGAGCGCGTCCAGGAGATGGTCGGCCCGGTGCTGCGCCTGCTCGCGGCGGCGATCAAGGTCAGCCAGCGTGTCCACGCCGAGCTGCGCGGCATCCTCGCGGCCGGCGAGGAGATGGCTGGTGTAGTCGGCGCGGACGGCCTCGACGGCCCGGTCAAGGTCGAGCAGACCCACGCGCTCGCGCTCAATCGAGGCGGTGATCTGCCCGCGTTGGGCGTCGAGGTCTGCGGCCTGGCGGGCAACGAAGCCGGCGAGATCGACGGTCAGCGCGTCGAGATGCTGCACGAACGGCTCCTCGATCCGCTCAGCGGCGATCCCGGGCGCATCACACTGCCCGTTGGCCGCTCGGGCCTGCTTGCACCGGTAGCGGCGAGCGCGCCCACCGTCCGCTCGCGGGCCCGCCGCGATCGCGTACATCGGCGCTCCGCAACGCTCGCACCTGAGCAGGTGCGCGAGCAGGAAATACAGGCTACGCCGGGCGGGCCGTGCGCCGGCCGCCCGAGCGGCGACGATCGCTTGCAGGCGAGCAGCCTGCTCGGGCGGGCACATCGCCGGCCAGCTCCCGCCGCCGGCGTAGAAGCCGCCGGCCAGGTTCCAGGTCTTCCGCACACGCGCGGGCGTCCACGGGACCAGCCGGCGAGTGCGGTGCTGGCCCGCGAGCAGACCATCCGCGTTCAGCTTCCGCGCAGTCTCGCCGCTGTTGACGCCCTGAAGCCCGAGCTCGAGCACCTTGCGGATGACGGGAGCGCGCTCCGGGTCGAGCTCCAGCCGGCGAGGCTCGTCCTCGACGCGCGCGAGCAGCACATAGCCGTCGGGACAAACACCACCGGACCATTCGCCGCGCTTGCGGGTGCGGGCGAGGCCTTTGCGCACCGATACCGATTTGCGTTTGCTCTCGCTGTGATCGGCTTCGCCCTGGATTGCCGCCGCCGTCGAGGAGGACATCGCCCTGTCGTTCTCGACCAGCCGCCCCCGGACATTCGCTCTGGCCCACTCGTGGAACAGCTCCACGAGCGCTCGTGGGGCGTCCGGTGCGGCGCCGTCACCGCGAGCGAACCGGGACGTGTGCTGCGCGATGAGCATCACCTGCTCTTCGCGCTCGACGGCCGTCTCCTTGGCCAGCGTGATCGCCGCCGCCAGACCCGGCCCACGGTTGCCCGTGTAGGCGGTGAAGTTCTCGTCTGCGAACTCGCCGACGATCTCCCAGCCGTGCTCGGCGCACATCTCACGGCAGTCGGCGAGCTCGTCGGGGATCGAGAGGCGCTTGTCCTTCGTGCTCTTGGCGGCGTAGACGACAGCGGCGGTCATTGCTTCACCGCTTCTCGTTTCTCTTCGCCGGTTAGGGCCCGGTCGAGCAGCCAGCGGACATAGGCCTCGCGGGGCACAAGCTCACCCTTGAGCTTGTCGATGCGTGCGACCATCGCGGCCGGGACGCGGACAGGGACGGCCTTGGCGGTCGGGGTGGTGGCCATGACTCCTCGCTTCCGTACTCTTGCTAGCAGTGGTCACGACATGATAGCACTCGCCGCACTCGCTAGCAACCGGCCCCGGCCACTAGGAGGGTTTGGCGAAACGATTGGCGAAAGTCCGCCCAGCGCGACGCTGTTGCGCGCGCTATGACGCCTACGGGCCGTGCTGCTGGCCGCCCCCGAAGTAGAAGCCCAGCGCCGTCCCGACCAGCACTACGATGGGCGAAAGCACGACGCCTCCCAGCTCCTTCGCTTCAGTCAGGTTCAGGCCGTTGAACACGACGCCGAATACCAGACCCCACGCGATGACCGCCAAGGTGGCGACAAGGCTATAGGCAAGCCTCAGACCTCCGGTAGCGGCGTCAGAAGATGGCCGTTTAGCAGGGAGATCTTTTTGAGATGGGCCTTGCATAAATAGCTCAAAATCTGGTAGGCTGTGGGGGTGGATCAGGCGAGCGCGACGGGTCAGTTGGAGGGGATGCCAGAGCCTGATGGCTACTGGCGTTTCACGCAGGATGGTGAGGTTCTTGTTGGTTACGGGCGGCGGGTTCTGTTCTGTTTTGACGAGGGTGACTTGGGGATGCGCAACCTGGCGGTGGTGGCGCTTACCCAGGCCGGCGCGAAGGGGCTTGAGGTTGCCGAGCTGTTCGGGCTCAGTGGTGAGCATGTGTCGCGTCTGCGTGGGCGGGCCGCGAGTGGCGGGTCGCGGGCGCTGGTGCCGGCGCGGGGTGCGCCGCGCAAGCTGAGCGCGGTGTTGGAGCGGCGTGCGCTGCGGTGGTCTGAGGCCGGGGTCAGCGGGGCTGAGATCGCCAGGCGTCTCGGGGTTTCGCAGGCCACGATCAGCCGCTTGCTCGCACGCGCCGGCGATACGCCGGAGCTGCAGCTGCCGTTGGGGCTGGCGACAGGCGAGCAGCCGCAGGAGCAGCAGGAGGAGGAGGAGTGCGTGCCCGCGGCTGGTGACGCGCAATCGGCGGGTGAGGTGAGCGGCGTCGGCGAGCAGCTGCCGGCGGGGGCGGTTGAGATCGTCGAGCGCGCCGTTCAGGGAGCTGTGGCGCTGGGCGCCGATCATGCGAGCGGTGCTTTGCAGCGGCAGCCGCCCGCCGAGGCCGATGCTGGTCAGTTGCCGCGATTGTCGGGCGCGACGGTCTGTAGCCGTTACGCCGGCGCGATGTTGCTGCACCCGTTCTTGTGCGAGCTGGGAGCCGATCAGGTGCTCGGCGCGCTTTCGCCGGCCACGGCGCGGCGCTATGACGCCGCCTCGGTCGTGCTGGCGTCGAGTTTTGCGTTCGCGCTCGGGGCCGGTTCGGTCGAGGCGACCAAGCACCTGGTTGTCAAGGACGCCGGCGCGCTGATCGGCCTGAAGACGTTTCCCCATCTGCGTACGCTGCGCCCGCGCCTGTCGGCGCTGGCGGACGCGTCGGATCCGCTGGCACTGCAGCGGTCCTTCGCCGCGGCGATGCTCGCCGCTGACGAGCGCCCACCGGAGGTGTTCTACGTCGATGATCACTTCGTCACCTACTGGGGCCAAAGGCCGATGGCGAAGGGCTACAACGTGCGCCGCCACCTGGCCGAGCCGGGCCGCGATGACACGTTCGTCGTCGATGACTCCTGGCGCGCGATCTGCTTCTCCTCAGGCGACCCGAGGGGACTGTCGGTGAGCCTGCCCGAAGTGCTCGCCCAGCTGAAGGAGATCGTCGGCGAGCGCCGCGTGATGATCGGCTTTGACCGCGGCGGGTCCTACCCGAAGGTGTTCGCAGCGATCATCGCGGCCGGGATGGACTGGGTCACCTGGCGCCGCGCGCCGCTCGCGACCCCCACCGTCGCGCCGCGACGCTCGTGGGTGAACATCGACGGCAAACGCCGCTACTTCCTGCTCGCCGACGAGCAACTCGACATGGACGGGTACACCGCGGGCACGGTCCGCCAGCTCTCCGCATACGAGCACAACAAGGTCGTCTTCCAGGTCCTGAGCTCAAGCCGCGAGCTGTGTGGCGCCGCGATGGTCCACCGGCTACGCGGCCGCTGGTGCATCGAGAACACCAACAAGTACCTCGAGCAGCACCACGGGATCCACTGGCTGTGCACCTACGAGATGGACCTCGAGGCCAACACCGCCAAGGTCAAGAACCCGGCCCGCCGGGCGGCGCGCGCCAACGCTCAAGCGGCCGAGGCCGCGCTCGCCTCAGCCGAGCGCACGCTCGGCCAACACGCCGCCACCCCCGACAGCGACAGCGCCACCCACAGCGCGCTCACCCAGCAGATCACCGACGCCGCCAGCGACCTCGCGAACGCCAAAGCCGCCCTCAAACAGATCCCCGCCAAGCTCCCCGCCAACGAGCTCGACCCCAACGCCAAACGCGCCCACCCCCGCCTCGCGACCCGCGCCCTACAAATGGTCTGCCGCCTACTCGCCTACAACGCCGAGCTCGATCTCGCCCGACGGCTGAACACCTACCTCGCCGACCCCGACGAGTGCCGCGCGATCACCCGCAACCTCCTACACCTCTCAGGGCGCATCACCTACCAACCCCGGCAGGTCACCGTCACCCTCGACCGGCCAGACACCCCCCGAATCGCCCACGCACTACACCAACTCATCAACGAACTCAACACCAAACCCGCACACCTCCCCGGAGACTCCCGACCCATCAACTACCAGATCGACCAGCCCCCAGCTTGTTGACCAAAACCACCACCCCTACTACCGGAGGTCTGAGCCTCCGTCGCGCAATCTCACGGTCTTTGGTCGGGTCGTATGGTGGACCGAGTGTTGCGGGGGAAGGTTGCTTGGCCGGTGTGGGTTGCGCCGTCTCGTCGATGACCGGTCCGACGATCGGCGATGTGCTCATTTGAACAGAAGCTCGCGGCGAGTTCCATCTGACTGGATCACGACGATCTTGTTGCCAGCGTCAATCTCGCGGCGAAGCAGGGCTTCGTCGGCAATCGCTTCGCGGAGTACTTGCGTAATCGTCACGCCGCGCTTTGCCGCCAGGGCGCTGAGGGTCTCCGCCTCCTCGCGAGGAAGGTTGAACGAAACCTTGACGGTATCGGGCGCTTCGACGGGTGGGTCGGTCCCTTGAGCTGGGGGCTCTACTGTGCCGGTGCCCATGATGCTGCGCCTCCTCAAAAATTGGGCCTGGTTGGGACTCGACTTTCGCACTTCATAGTCCAGCGGCTGCCCATGCTCGTTGGACTTGCGCTATTTCGGCTCTCCGGGCATGATCGGGGGTGACGACACACGAACACGCGTTTTCTTTCTGGCCCTCCGAACCGCGTCACCCGTATTCCGCCACGACGCTCGCTCGACCCCGGGATGACCCGGTGCGCACGCACGGCAAACGGCGCAACGAGAAGGGAATGGAGCAGGCAGCTCCCCGGCACGCCACGACCCCCGTCAACGCGGGCAGCGACCCGACGCCCCCCAACGACGCCCTATGGGGCGAGTCTCGCCATGATCATCCGGATGCGCCTGCGCGCAGGCGCGGCCATCCCTGGCCGCTTGAGCACGCATCCGCTGTGCCCACGATCGCCGGGCACGGGGCCCAGCGAGCAGTCCACAACCCAGCAGCAGAGGCGCACGCGACTTCCACCCGCCGCTCCGACGACCAAAAGCCCTGCTCAGGACGGAATCTCGATCGAGAGTCACCCCCGATCATCCACGGAGCCCCGCTATTTCCGCGGGTTGGGGGGCGCATCCCCGTCCTGGGTGAAATTGCGCGGCGATGATCACGCGGCGGAGCTTGGCGAGCATGTCGGCGAACGAGGGGGTGGTCTTGGTGAGGTACCACGGGGAGCGTTGGCGGTGTTCCTCGACGTCTGTGGGGTGGTGGCCTGAGAGCGCGTACCAGATGATCGTTAGGGTCATGCACAGGAACTGGAAGGGGACGGTCCGCTCGACCGCTTTGCGGGTGCGGTTGCGCGCGTCGCCGACGCCCGCCAGCTCCTTGCCTTCCTCGTAGGTGACTTCGGTTGGCCAGCGCTCGGCGTAGCGCTCGATCAGCTGGGCGGCGCTCGCGTCGAGGTCGGTGGAGACGAGCGCCAGCTCGTAGCCCTGGGGCTTGGTGGCGTCTTGGATCAGTACCACCTGGACGGGCTGCTGGGCGAACGCCTCATACCATAGGCATTGGAACGCGTGGACCATCACCTGCTCGGTTTTGCCGTAGCGGCGGACGGTTGTCTTGACCCATTGGGTGGCAAGGTCGGTCGCGATCTGCTTGAGCTTCGGCAGGCGCGGACCCTTCTTCGGCGGCCGGCCGCGCTTGCGCTGCCCTTCGGGCGGTCGGGGCGGCGCTAGGTGATTGAGCGCGGCGTTCGCTTTCAGGCGGGAGGTGACGGTCACGTTCTCCGGCACGCCGGCGAACGCGCCCGAGGCGTAGGCGGCGTCGCCGACCATGTGGATCATCCGCCCGGGGAACCGCCCCGCCAGCAGGCACAGCATCTCCCTTGCCAGCCGGGGTTTGGATGGCCTGAGCGGATCTGCCTTGCCCTTCGCGATCTCCTTGCGGCGCGGGAGCCAGAGCCGGAACAGCACCATCAGGCAGACGGTCCGCTCAAGGAACGCAAGCTTGACGTTGATCCCGGCGGTGACCCAGTTGTTGCCCCACGCGACCGCACCCCGGTCTGAGTTTGCGGTCGCGTCGTGATGCCAGAAGCAGGCGTGAATCTTGCGCCCTCGGCGCTTTGCCAGCGTGTCATCGACCGGCACGATCAGCGGCGCGCCGGGCTCGAGCAGCCGCTCGACGATCAGATCCGCGATCCGGAGCCCGAGCTCTTGGACTGACCAGCGCGCACCGCTGAGGAACCGGTGCGCGCGAGCGTGATGCCAGACCCCGGAGAGCCTCGAGCCGACCAGCATCCCGCACACGGTGCGCAGCGACGTCTGCGAGATCTGGCCAACGACCATCGCCCTGAACGTCTCAAACGTCGGGCGAGAGAAACATGGCGCGAACAGGAGCAGAAGCTCCTCCAGCGAAGATGGGACGCAGAGCATCGGCGGCAACCCCCATGGGCAGCCGCGAACGGGCCTCCCACCCGACCGCGGAAATGGTCATCGAACAACCACCGCTTCGGGGAAGCTGCCGGTGCTCCTTCCCCGCACCTCTGCGGCGCGCCCGCTCAGCCGCCCAGACCGCTCACAACGACCACCCCGACATCGTCACCCCGGCCGCGTCCGCATGCCCGCTCACAACCTCAAAAGTGCGAAAGTCGAGTTGGGATGCTCTTGAAATAATGGCTCTCCGGGCATGATCGGGGGTGACGACACACGAACACGCGTTTTCTTTCTGGCCCTCCGAACCGCGTCACCCGTATTCCGCCACGACGCTCGCTCGACCCCGGGATGACCCGGTGCGCACGCACGGCAAACGGCGCAACGAGAAGGGAATGGAGCAGGCAGCTCCCCGGCACGCCACGACCCCCGTCAACGCGGGCAGCGACCCCGACGCCCCCCAACGACGCCCTATGGGGCGAGTCTCGCCATGATCATCCGGATGCGCCTGCGCGCAGGCGCGGCCATCCCTGGCCGCTTGAGCACGCATCCGCTGTGCCCACGATCGCCGGGCACGGGGCCCAGCGAGCAGTCCACAACCCAGCAGCAGAGGCGCACGCGACTTCCACCCGTCGCTCCGACGACCAAAAGCCCTGCTCAGGACGGAATCTCGATCGAGAGTCACCCCCGATCATCCACGGAGCCCCGAAATAATATCGTGAGCTTGGGCCCGGGCGCGAACCACCGCGCACGCCAGCTTGGCGAGGATCGTCAGATCGGCGTGGAGCCGAACCCGATCCAGACCCCGGACGCGGAGCGGCAGCAGTGCCCATTCGTGCTTGAGTCGTCCGAACTCTCGCTCCACCGCGCCGCGGCTCCGGTAGAGCTTGCGCGAGCGCTCAGACTCTCGCGGAATCAGCGGATGCAGCCGGTCCGCTTTGACCCACACGGACGCGGGCTTGCACTCCCCGGTCGGGCAGCGCCACTTCGTGGCCTTACGCTTGAAGTCTGCGCCAGCGAAGGTCCACGTTCCGTGGTCGCACGTCGGCGGACCGGTGCTCACCGCTCGCCCATCACTCGGTGAGCCGCCGACGGAGGCGGAGGAGCACCTTGCGGCTGCGCGGATCAACGTCCCCGTCGAGGAGCACGCTGCCGACCGCCGCAGCCGCCTCGGTCAGGTGATCGGCCGGCCGAATGTTCGCGATCAAGCCCCGGACCGCCAACAACAACAGCTCGCGGAGGAGATGCTCGTGGGAGTCCGCGACGATCCTGCGCAACTCGGGCTCATCCGTGGCGAGGAGGTCGCCGATCGCGTCCTCGATCCGCTCACGGGACCGCTCGTCGAGCCTGCCGTGCGCGAGCACGCCGTAGAGCACGGTCGCCGCCCGGGTGGCGTCCATCAGCTCCGGCGTCAGGTCGCCAACATCCACGCGATCAACGCTCGATCCCCCGCGGGTTGATCGTCTCGGCGGCCAGGCGCGCCGCCCACGCCGGCAACGTCCCCTCACGGCGCTTGGTCGTGCAGACCGTGCACAGCGCCGTGTACGTCTGGATCGGCCGGGCGCAGATCGGGCACGGCCGATCGGGGGGGAGAGGCGGCTGCGAGCGCATCAGCGGACGCGCCACGTCGCCCCGGGCACCCGGCCGCCGATCTCGCGCCGGACCGCGACCAGCAGCGCGGTCACGTCCCGGTCGACCTGATGCCGGCTGCTGTAGCCCTGCGAGTCGGCGCGATCAAGGTCGGCCTCGGCCTGCTCACGCCGACGAGCCACGATGTCCGGGTCCATCTTGAAGAAGCGGACCTGATCGAGCTTGCGGATCATCGGCCAGTCCGCCAGCCCCTCGGCGACCGAGCGCGCGGCGCCAAGCCGATCGACGGCAGCGCCGAGCTCGGCGACCAGGCCGAGCGCGTCCTGCTCGGCCTTGGCGATCGTCTCGCCCAGCGACGCGGTCCAGGCGGCATGCGCCTCGGAGATCGCCTGACCGAGCGCCACCTGCCGGCTCGCGAGGAGGTCCGCCTGCGCGTCGTGCTGCTGCTCCGCGATCCTCAACGCCTCCGCAGCCGCGACCGTGAGCCGATCGCGCGGCTGGGGCTTCCCGGCGGCCAGAGCGGCAGCGTCACGCTGCCGGTCCAATTTCGGCGCCGCCTCGGCCTCCCGCTTAGCGGCAACGAGCGCAGCACCAGCCTCGGCGAAGGAGGCCATCGACTCGATGACCAGCGCCTGGGCCTCAAGGACGGGCGCCGGCGTGCCGGGCGCGTTCTCGGGCACCAGCAGGTTCGAGCCGCTCAACGGACGGCCGCTGAGCTGCGTCGGGATCGGGGTCGTGATGGCGGTCATGAGCGCTCCTTGCGCAGCTGGTCGAGGAAGTCCTGGGTGGTCATCTTCGCCGGATCGGTCTCGGCCGGCGGCCGCTCCAGCTCGAACCCCGCGTCGGACAGCGCCTTCCGGCGCGCCTCGACGTACGCCGGGTTCTCAGGCCGGTAGGTCGAATCGCGCTGCCAGCGCGCGAGGTCCTCGATGGACCAGTCGCCCCGGGGCAGGAATCGATCAGGCGGCGGCATCCGGGCCTCCCTCCGGGCGACGTGGGCGCCCGAGCCGAGCACGCCGACCCTCCGCCATCGGATACAGCCGGCCACGGCCGTCGGGGATGAAGCCGGCGTGCACGGCAGCCGCCTGCCCCGCCGGATCGTCCAGGTCGTAGGGGCCGCCGCCCGCGGCAGGATGGTGAACGACGGGACGATGGTGCGCCGCGAAGTCAGGCTCGGACATGATGGTGCTCCTTCTCGGTGATGACGATGCGCTCGCGGCACATCACGTCGAGCTCGGCGAGCAGCAGCGCGACGACGCGCAGCGCCTTCGGGTCGAGCCCGGCCTTCGCGAGCGTGTGCAGCAGCGCCTCGGGCCCCGTGCAGCGGAGGCGCAGCTCGGTCACGGGCGGGGTCACGCCGCGTCCCCGTCACCGTTGCGGCCCGACTCCGCGACCCGACGGCGCGCCAGCTCGTCCAGCTCCGCAAGCGGATCGGACGGTGGCACCGTGCCGTTCGCGTGCTGCACAAGATGCCGCACCAGCGCGACCGTCGAGGTCGCGATGCCGTTGCGGGCCTGAGCCGCGAGCAGCGAGACCGCCTCGTCCAGGGTAGGCGGGCCCGCCGGCGGCGCGTCGAGATCCCGCGCGTAAGCATCGATCATGCGGCGCACGATCTCGCTGCGAGTCGTGCCGTGCTCGGCAGCCAGCTCGTCAACCACCGCGCACGTGGGATCGGAGACACGGACCCGGATCGTGGGCATGGCACGAGCGTGGCACACGAGGGGGACGGCAGGCGCGCGCGGCCGCTGGATCCTTGGTCATTTTCCGGAGGTCGGGGGTCCCCCCGTGGGCCCTCCTGACCGTCACCATCGCGCTGGTCTGCGTGTTCGTCGTCGTTGATCGTGGCGACGCCGGTCGAGAGACTGCCGCTTCTCCATCAAAGGGGGCAGCCAGTCCTGCGCCGCGGAAAGCAGCTCGTCCTCGTCCGACGCGGTCCTGGGGTCCACAAACGTGCAGGATCGCCGCTCCCCTGAGGTCACTGGCTTCGCTGTTGTTGCGATGATCCGTCGCTGCGAGACCGACTCTTGACCCGGAATTAGGAATGCGCCGCCACGACGCCAGCCCCGGACCCGCTTACTTGGAGTGTCAAGGACCCGGCCGCGAGTAGACGCTGGGCTTCAAGAGCGTTGCGCTGGACCCTCAGATGTGGTCAGCCAGCCACAGGGCCGGCCAAATCGTGGCGGACGCGTGGTGTGAGCTAGTCAGCACGTCAGCCGTTTGTAACTGTGGAATGACGTCAACGTCCCCGTTGATTTCTACGTAGTAGCTGCCGTTCTCCGTAGCAATCAGGCGTCCGTTGACAGTTGTCCTGTTGGTACGTGTCAACCTCACGTCGGGGAAGGGCGGAGGATCGAAGAATGCTTGGGTGATGAGACCAAGTGCAGCTCCTGCCATCAGGCACGCAAAAGCTGCATAGACTTCGGATCGACGTGGCTCGCGGTACCTAGTGAGCGGCCGAAACAAGAAGAAGAAGTAGCCAATCGATCCCAAGGCCACCCCGGATCCGACGCCGGGAAACGGTAACGCAAGCATAGTGAAGGCGACACACACTGCCGCCGTTGCGAACGCACGCCGGCGTGGTAGTGGCCGGACTCTTTTGGGTCGGGCAGTGAGAGGCGGCCGAATCACCGAACTCGACCGGCCTCTCGGTTGCAAGCGCACCGCAATCGCG
This sequence comes from uncultured Solirubrobacteraceae bacterium, assembly GCA_963816005.1. Classification (GTDB taxonomy): domain Bacteria; phylum Actinomycetota; class Thermoleophilia; order Solirubrobacterales; family Solirubrobacteraceae; genus Palsa-465. The sequence goes on from CAWFKF010000114.1 coordinate 67,594, forward strand.
CTCGCGGCGACGATCACGGCGGCGAAAAAGACAACTCCAGAGGCGCTCGTGATCCCCTGTGCTAGGAAATCCGGCGCCGGATAGATTGAGAGTTGCTCAAAGGGGGCGAGTCCGACATCGCGCAGTTGCCCAGTGCGGATATTTACGCTGCGTGGCAATTAGTGCGTGGTTACTTGGCGTAGGCGACGTACTCGCCGTCGAAGTACTTGCTGACAATCTCACTTGTGCGGGTTGCGAGATACTCGACGGTGAGAGTGACGAGCTTGGCGAGGTTGGATGGGCGGCGTCGCGCGACGTGGGTGTGAACGTCCTGGTTGAGCAGCTCATCGGGATTGAGCTCCGGGGCGTACGGTGGAAGGTAGAACAGCTCCATCCGCGGATGGTCCAGCAGCCAGTACTCGACCGCGGGAGACTTGTGGAAGGAGGCGTTGTCAACGATCAAGAAGATCTTGCGCTCGGGGAAATGCTCGAGCAGCTTGTCGAGGAAGTCCAGGAAGCGGATCTCATCGCAGCTGCCCTCGAAGATCTCGAACACCAGCGTGCCGTCGGCACCGATCGCGCTGATCACGTTGGCCGAGAAGCGCTTGCCGGTCAGCGGCACGATCGCGCGCTCGCCGATCGGCGCGTAGCTCTTGCCGGCGGTCTGCCCGGCGCGCACGCCCATCTCATCGCCGAACAGCATCCGCGCCCCTTCGCGCCGCGCGCGCGCCTGGATCGCCGGGAACTCGTCCTGGAGCCACACCCGCACCCGCTCGGGGTCCTGCTCGAGCCACCGCCGCTGCGGCTTCTTGCCCGAGAACCCCCAGCGCCGCAGGTAGACACCGACCGTCTGGCGACTGAGCCCGAGCCCGAACCGCCGCTCGATCAGCGCCTTGACGGCCTGCCTTGACCACAACACGCCGGGAATCTGCAGCTGATCGGGGTTCGTGCCCTTCATCAGTCGGATCAGCTCTGCCTGCTGGGCGTCGGTGAGCGCCATCTGCTCGCGCGAGCGCCGACCACGCCGCCCCTCCCTCAGTCCCTCAAACCCCCTGAGCTGGTGGCGAGCCATCCACAGCGACACCGTCCGCAGATGCACCCCCAAGGACTGCGCCACAACCGCGTGAGTGCGTCCGGCCAACACCATTTTCACACCCCGCTCACGCAGCGCTTCCCGAGTCGTGCCTGACACCCGTCTAGCGTCACTCTTCACACAGTCAATACTATCACGCTGACACACCCAAATGCACTGCCACATGGCGTAGTAATTGCCACGCGCCGTAAATAGCGATCCCGCAGATGTACGTGATGGCTACGACGATGGCTACGACACCCGGAAACGTCGCGGTCACGTTGATGACCGAGGCCCCTGGTAGCTCATCCTTCCCTTCGGACACGGCCCGTGCAGGCTATCGAAACGGCAAGGGACAACCCTCCGTGGTCACTCGTCCATGCAAACTCGCTTTCTGCCCTGCGGCGAGAGCGACGCTCTTGCATGATCGCGCGGCGCCTTCGCGTGCTCGGCTTTAGAGTGCTCCTTCGGGCTAAAACCGGCAGCGGACCCCGCTGCTCATCGTTTGATCAAAAGGGGGGACCGTTGAGCGGTCCGGCTTGACGGTCCTGGCCTCGCCGGAGGTCTCTGGACGCGCCGTCCGCCGCGCTCTGGCCCTCCGAGGCGGGTAGGTCGTTTGGAGCCTCCCAGGGGCTCACACGGCCGCACCCGTCTCGAGCTCGTGTTCGGCTTCGAGCATCTCGATCAGCGCGTCCGTGCGAACGACCTGCTGGTGCGCGAGCAGTCTCGCCAGCCGTGCCGCCCACGACTGCGCTCGCAGGCAGGTGAGCTGGTGCACCCTCGGCGGCTGGTCGGTGGGGGTGGTGGCGACCAGCTCGGCGTGCTGCGCTGCGTGGTCGCACGCTCGGGCCAGCGCGTGGATGTCGTGGTCTGACTTCCACAGCTCGAGGTCCTGCTCAGCGATCGCCTTGACCGCCGCTGCGAAGTCGGCGTCCCGCCGTTCGGTCCGGCGGTCCTGGTCGGTCCGGTGGTCCTTCCGGTCGTCCTGGTCGGTCCGTCGCCGTCTGTCGCCGTCCGTCGCCATCGTCCATCTCCTTGGTCGTCCTCAGTAGTTCGCCGTCCACCTTCGCCGCCGCCACATCCGGGAGTTCGGCGAGCGCCTGCTTGATGATGGCCCGCACATGCCAGACAGGCATCCCCAAGTTCCTGGCGACGCGCTCCGGCTTGTCCACGCGTGCGGCGTGCAGGACCGCCGCTCGCTGCTCGGAGGTGGTCTCGCGCAGTGCTCGCATGCGTTCGCGGAGGTTCATCGGGCATCACCCGTTTCGTGGCTCGGGTTACGGCCGAAGACCGGCAGGAACCGGCCTGAAATAAATGGGTTTGCAGGGAAAAAGGGCAGTTTCAGACCGTCAAACCCATCAAACGCCTTTTTCGGTAACTCTTCTTTACCCGCGCACACGCGAGGCAAGGTTTCCGCCTGAATGGGTTTCATGGGTTTCTTTTGGGCGTGCAAGCTTTACCGGGAATCGGTCTATTGGCGTTTTGGTGCTCATCGAAGCCTCACGCCGCGGTAGTTCCGCTGGCCGTCGCCGTCCTTCACCGGATCTCGCGCGATTCCACGCTTCGTGAGCCGCTTGCCGAGCACCCGCGCGGTGAGCGGCCTCTCGCCGGCCTCCTCGTAGAACTGCTCGAACGCGGCGCGCAGCGCGGCGGTCCGGACGGTCGCGTCGCGTTCGATCACGCACCGCTCTTCGAGGAACGCGCCGAGCATGTCCTCGTCCTTGCGGTACTCGGCGGTGGCGCGGGTCACGGCCTTCGCGTGGCCGAGCCCGTCCTGCTGCCACGCGAGGCAGCCCTCAACGGCCCAAGCGAGGATGCCGGGCAGTTCCTGTTCGAGCTTCGCGGTCAGGTCGCGATCTTCGCGCCCTTCGAACGACTGCTCGAACGGCACGAGCCGCAGCCGTCGCCAGATCGCGTCGTCGTCGCCATCAACCCGCGGACGGTGGTTGGTGACGAGCATCAGCTTGAACTGTGGGATGAACTCGAAGTGCTCGCCGTACAGGAAGCGGGCGGCGATCGTGTCGCCGCCGGTGATCTCCTTCACGGTCGCTTCGTCGATTCGGCGTCCCTCGCCGGATTCGGCGGCGGTGACGAGCCGGGCGCGGTGCAGGCGGGCGAGGTCGTTCCGCGGCCCGCGGTCGCGCTGACGCATGAACGTGTCGAACGCGGCGGTGATCGCGTGGCCGCCCAGGATGCGCTTCAGGACGGCGATGAACGTGCTTTTGCCGTTGCAGCCGGAGCCGTGGAGCACGGCGAGGACGTGCTCGCGGGTGTCGCCGGTCAGGCAGTAGCCGGCGAAGCGCTGGACGAACGCGATCAGCTCGCTGTCGCCGCCGAAGATCTCGTCGAGAAACGTTCGCCAGCGTGGGCAGGTCGCCTCGGGCTGGTAGGCGATCTCGGTGCTGAGCGTGATCAGGTCCGCGGGGTCGTGGGCGCGCAGCCCGCCGGTCCGGAGGTCAAGGGTCCCGTTCGCGCAGGCGAGCAGCCATGGGTCGCGGTCGAGGTCGTCGGCGGCGAGCGCGATCCCGGGCTCGGTGGCGGCGAGCGCGAGCATCGAGCGGATGCGCGCTTCTGACCGCGATGCGAGCGCCCATTTCACGGCCGCCTTGGGGTCGTCGGCTCGGGCTACGGCGTCGAGCAGCCTGTGCACGGTCTGTTTCGCGGCGCGGTCGGCGTCGCCCGTGGCGTCCGTGCGCCAGCACGTTTTGCCGGAGACGATCCAGGTGCGCCGCTCGCGTACGTGGCGCAGCCGGTCCACGTGTTCCCGGGCGAACTGTTCAGCGTTGCCGAGATCGGTTCGCGACGCCTTGGCGAGCAGCTTCAGGCCGGCGCCGGTGTCCTCGTCGAGGGCGTCGAGAATCTCGTCGATCCGGTCCGCGTCTGTTCGCCGGCCCTGGGCGTGGTCGAACTGGGCCTTGGTGATCGTCATCGCCGGCCGCCGTTCGGCCGGGAGTGGCGCGCGGCGCCGGCCAGCGTCGTAAACTCAGGTCTCAAGGGAACTCCTCTCCCCGTTGGTTGTGGATCGTGTTGGCGTCGAGCCGTCCGCCTTGGATCAGCGGACGGCTCGACTCGCTTTCAGGCGTCCTCGTTCTCGAGCTCGGTCAGTGCCGCGTCGATTCGTTCGAGCGCGCGGGCGACGCGCTTGGCGCGCGGCATCGACTCCCAGCGTTGGACGGTGCCGGTCTCGCAGTCGGCGAGGATTCCGAGCGCGACCTGGCTGAGCCCGAGCGCGAGACGCCGGTCACGGAGGACCTCGCCCGTTTCGATCACCTGTGCGGTCGCTGCCATCGTGTTCTCCTCGGTCTTGCGGGTGGTCTTACCTCCGCAATGCTTGCATACGTGGGGGAGGTTTATGGCACGCCGGGAAACCCCGGTTTTGCAGGGATTTTCGCGTTGAACTTAGCGAATGAGAATGACTCCTAAGGTGACACCTTCAACAATGAGGGTGACTCCCAGGGTGACACCTTCAACAATGAGGGTGATTCTCAAGGTGACACACGCGCCCAGGGTCGGCGCAGCGGGTCACGCCACCCCCGCCAGCGCCACCGCGAACGCTTCGACGATCGGTGACCGATTCGCAAAGGCTCAGGGACGCGCCGATGCTCTACGGCACGCGGCGCAGCGGGCGGTCATCGCCTCACCAGCACGCCCTCAAGCGCCGCGTCACCGTGCCGGGTGCGCAACCATCGCTGCGGCCGAGAGCCGTCAACCTCGACCAGGCCTCCGCGGCCTCGCAGCCGGCGGAGCGCGGACAGCGCCACGTCCGCCTCACAGCCGGCGAGCTCGGCGATCCTCTCGGGCGACCGCTCATACGTCCGGCTGGCGGCGGACAGCACCTTGGCGTCGAGGTCGGACAGCGGCCTCATCGTTGGCCCCCGATCAGCAGCTCGGGCAGCCTGCGGGATGCGGCGATCCGCGCCAAGCTCGGAGTGCGCTCGCGCGTCGAGCTGGCGCGCGCGGTCGAGCGCGACTCCGGGGTCAGTCGCGGGATAGGTGATCACCGTGATGGCGGACAGGCACCGGCGTGGGACCGTGCCAGCCATGACGATCAAACGGCTCCCTGGGCTCGACGCCAGCCTCACACACTGACGATCGAGCCTGGCGCAGTCGGTTTCGGCAATCCACGGAACTTGCCCGTCATCCGATGTAGTCTTGCGCTTGCTCTTCGTTCAGGACGGTCGCCTGCGCTATCGGTGCACCTGCGTTACGGCGGACTAGGCTCCTGGTGACTCCGCTTTGCTTCGTCGTCACCCCGCGCTCCTGGCAACGAAGCCAACAGCAATCCCCGAGTGGACGTGGACGATACGGGCTGTCGAAGAGCCTCAGTACCGTCTGCCGATACTGAGGCCATGCCGTCGGAGTCGTCTGACCAGCGCCGCGCATGTTGGTCACGCCGCAGGCCGGCCAACACTGCACGAGGAGATTGAGGCGCTTGCGGCTGGCGCCTGACCGGCGGCACGACGTCGAAATTCTCCCGGGGGCGGCCGTCGGCGATAATTCGATCGTGGAGGCGAGGGAGCGATCCGCGCGTGACAGTGCCCGCGCGAGAGAATTGATCTGGCTCGCGGCAGACGTGATCCTCCTGCTCCTCGCGGCGTTTGCGATCGGGGCGATCACCAGCTGGGTTCGGTTCAGGACGGCGCAGCTTTCCCCGTTCAGCGCTACGAGCGACCTCGGCGTGTGGCGGGTGCTCCTGACTGGCGTGCGCTGGCTCGCGGTGATGGTTGTCGTGTTCGCGATCCTAGGCCTTCTCGCCTACGCGATTTCCCGGCGCAAGTGGCACGAGCGCCGCTCGGAATGGCACCGCGTGGTGCTCAGACGAGGCGTCCGCGCGGCCAGGGTCAGCCCCGAGGAGGGCAATCGCAAGCCCCACGGCGAGGAGACGGCGCCGCTGGGCGAGAACGCTGTGCGGATCCTCGCCGGCTTCAACATTGGCGTGCTGTCGGCGGTTTTCACCGCGATCGCGGTCACGACAGTCGCGCGGATCCTGACGGACAGCCTGTGGGTGCTGGTGCCCGTGTGCATCGTTGTGTTCGCCGGCCTGTACTTCCTCCTCACCGAGTGCGGTCCGCTGAAGGTGGGCGCGCGGACGCACGCCGGCATATGGGTCGTGGTGGCGCTGATCGCGGCCCTGCTGACCACCCTGCCGCTCGGGCTGCTGATCCTGACCGGGGTCGCGATCGCAACGGCGGGGCGGATGGTCGCCCGCACCGATCTGCCGCGGACGCCGTCCAGGTTCCTGCGCTCGCCGCTGCCGTGGATGATGGTGGCGGTGTACACCCTCGTCGGCGTGGCGTACTACGCCGTTCCGCCCATCCCTTTCCAGCGCGATCTCCTCTCGACCACCTCCGGGGAGCGAGTGGTCGGCTACCTCGCGGGAACCGGCTCGGGCACGTACGTCGTGACCTGTCAGGCTCTGGCCGACGCAACGGCCGATAACCCTCGGGTGACGTTTGTGCCCGCGTCGCAGGTCATGCGCTCGAGGCGCGGCGGGTCCACGTACTACCTGGACTCAGGTGATCGCCCGTCGCTGGCGACGCTCGCGATGCGATGGCTCGGCGTGAGCATCCGCCTTCCTGTCCCCCTCGGGACCGGCATCCGCCCGTTCGAGCCCACCTGTGCGGACACGGGGCCGGCCACGCTCTCGCACGGGTTCGCCGATCGAGCGCTCGGCGCCAACGTCATCGCCGGCCCGGCGCCGACCGGGGGCCGCGCGGCCGACGGCGACCCGCCGATCGAGCGGACCACTCCGGGCATCGCCCACCTCGCGCGTGAGCTGCAGCCGATCGTTGAAATCTCGGTCGCCGACCAGAACTGGCCGGTGTCGATCGGCGCGCTCCTCGCGGACCACGGGCCCGGCGGTGCAGTGTCGTGCCTGCACGAGAAGCAGGCCCCGCCCCTCGTCTGCCCGATCACGCTCACGACACTCTCACAGTCGCGCGGGGATCCGAGCGACTATCTCCAGTACCCCACGCCGCAGGCGAAGTCCCCGTCCCCGTCCCCGCTCAGCGGCGAGCCGCAGGTCGAGTTCCAGCCGTTCGAGGCCGGTCAGGGCATTGTCACGGGATCGCTGCACCACTGGCTCGCCGATCCTGGGATTCTCGATCCCTGGGCCAGCGCACAGATCTACTTTGTGGATGCGGGCCCAGTGCCGCAGGGCTTCCCCGGATGGCCGGTGCACAACCCGCGGGTGGCTGCCGGCCTGCTGAACCTCGAATACTGGTTCTTCTACCAGTACAACTACCTCCCGACGCTGTTCGACCGCCACGTCATGAATGGCGCGCCGCTGCGAGGCGATCTGGTCAACAGCGACCTGCACCAGGGCGACTGGGAACACGTCGACGTGCTCGCCGACCCGCTCACGCACACCCCAGAGTGGCTGTACCTCGCCCGCCACAGCAACGAGGGGACGTTCGTGCCCTGGGCGGCCTTGGGTCCAGCGCTCGCCGGCACCCACCCGGTCATCCAGGCCGCCTTCGGCGGCCACCCCAGCTATCCGGTCTGTGGCGAGCACCACCGCAGCACGCCCGTTCCGCTCAGCGATTGGGCCGTGTGCGGATACCCCCGGTTTGCCTTCCGCGCCACGACCACGCCGCTGGTCGACCTACGCGCAATGCCCTGGGCCTGCTGGCGGGGCCACTTCGGCTACGCCGGACCTGGCACGATCAGCACGGTCCACGCGAGCTTCCTCGATCAGGCGAGCACCAAGTACTACGACGTCGCGGGTCCTCCGAGTCCCCTGCGCCAAGCGGAGAACAGCAAGCTCGCGCTGTGCCGGTGACCAACCACCACCGGCCTGCCAAGAGGGGGTACTGGCGGGCACGGGCACGGTGGCGCCGTAAGCGCAGCTAGGGCCATGTCGGGCCCGAGCGTGGGAGTGTTGTGCCGGTCAGAGGACGTGTGGGAGTAGGAGCGCGCGACCCTCCATTCCCACCGTGGCGTCCAGCGCCGCGAGATACGCGTCCATGAGCAGCTGGTGGTCGCGCAGGTGCCACAGGACCTCGGCGCGGATCCAGGCGGCGTCCCGGGCGCGTTCGATACTCCAGATCGCAACCGCGTCGTCGACTGGTGCGACTTCATGGTCGAGCTCCTTGATCGCGCCAGTGAGCAGCCACTGCTTTGTCTGCGCCTCGGTCTTGCCCATGATTGCGTTGACCGCGTCGTAATCAGCATGCTGGGGACAGTCATCTGTTGGCACTACGTTGAGCGACTGACACATTTCCACGACACCGATCGCCAGGTCGTGACTGATGTGGGCGTTCATCCCAGCGAGGGCGAACTGCAGCGGAGCGATGCGTGCATCGTGGCGCGCGTCGAACAGCGGCGCCCAGCAGGCCGGGATCCGACCGCCGCTTTCGGCGGCGTCGTACGCGTCGAAGAACGTGTTCGCGAAGAGGACGTCAAGCTGTTGGAGGAACGGGGGCGCCTTGAGCGGGCCGGTGCTGCAGTACTCCCGCACGGCGAGCGTCACGTCGAGGTAGAGGCGGTTGAACCAGCGCACGCCGTCGCTCGCGGGCAGCGTCTGCTCGAGGCTCTGCAGGAGGGCGATGACCTCGTCAATCGTCAGGGCGTGCACGCGGCGAAACCTAGCAGCACGATCATGGTGTCCAACTGCACCCGGTCGTCAAACCGGCGTAGTCACCGACCGCCGCCGCTGCATTGTGATCAAGACCACAACCTACCTCGAGCCGCGGAGTGACTGCTGACTCCACCGAGAGCGAGCGAGTGGGCCGAATCCGCTGACGTGCCCGAGGTCGCCGGTCCGACCCGTCGGGTTGTGCGCGGCTTGGTCGTGGCTGGTGCAGGACAGCGCCCGACCGGTATGAAACGAGACCAGAGGGCTGTCGTGCGCGGGACCTGCATCGCGGCACACGCCAGGGCGCGGGTAGCGGACGAAAGCCGGGAACGTTGAAATGGACGACGCTGGGCACCGGCGTGCGCTCTCTGAGCATGTGCGCGATGCGCACCCCATCGTCGCTGTCGCACACGAGCGCGCGGGGCGGCCGCGCGCCCAGGGGCTGCCCGAGCGTGCCCTGCGCGTCCAGCCGATGCCGGCCTCGTCCGGCCCGGCCAAGTCGAGGTAGGCGAGAGGGAACGGGGCGTGCGTGTCTGAGACGAACACGAGCTCGTCGGCGTCTAGAGTTCGGGAGCGCCGCGACCTGCCCCGGAGAGATGAGCACGACGCGGACGTCATCGAGCCGCTCCCCCACATCTCTGTGGCGGCAGCAGCGGCGCCACGGTCGCCGCGCGCGTCGGGTCCGTCGGGCTGTCGGCGGCGAACACGCGGTCGTAGGACCCGGGATTGTCCGCGAAGTCCATGCCGGCGAGCACCGGCCTCCTGGAAGTGACCACGTCGACGCGAACGGTTCGGCGAGCGTCTGTGCGCAGTCGCCACGCGCCGATTCCAAGTGACGCCCGCCGACGCTCGGGGCGGCCCATTCTCAGGGGTGTGCGCGTTCCGCCAGTCCGAGCGCATACGCGGTCCAGAACACACCGGCGCTCGGGCCGCCATGACAGGCCCCGTCTGACTCGCCGGGAATCTTCACCCACAGGTAGGCGTCGGCCAGCGGCGTGGCGGTGCGCGTGCTCGGCGGCACCCCGAGCCCGCGCCCCGGAGGGTTGCAGACCTCGTTGCCGGGCGCCGGACCACGGCCGTTGCGGCCCGTGTCGATGACGAAATGGGCGCCGTGTGTGGCGGCCGACAGCTTCCGGCCGTAGGAGAGCTCGGAGGCTGTCCAGTTGAAGTTCGACACGTTCAACGCGAACCCGCGCGCCCGCGAGACACCGACGGCGCGCAGCCGCGTGGCCATCACCGCGACTGGCATCCAGTTCGAGTTCCCGGCGTCCACGTACACGGTCGTGCGCCGGCGAGCGGTCAGGCTCAGCACCGCGCGTCTCAGCAGTCCGATAGTTGTCGCCTGGTCCGAGGGGCTGGCGCAGCCGAGGCCGGCGAGCGCGTCCGGTTCGACGATGACCGCGACCGGCCAGCTGCCGAGCGCGCCGGCAAGGCCCGCAATCCACTGCCGGTACGCCTGCGCGGCCGCGGCCGAGTAATGACCGCAGTCGCGGCCGGGAATGTCGTAGGTGACCAGCACGGGCAAGCTGCGCTGCCGACGCGCGTCGGCGATGAGCGCCGCGGCCTGCGGGCCGGGGTCAGGGCCGTCCCAGGGGCCCAGCCACACCGCCCGCGGCCGGCGGCTGATGAGTCCCAGTAGGCGCGCGTCAGCCGTTCGTCCCGCCGCCAGCAACTGCGCCTGTGCGACGTTCACATCCGTGTCGGCCTGCCTGTAGAGAGCGAGCGCGGCCAGCGGGTCCCCGTGACCTCCCCGCGCGCTGAGCGCACGGTTCGAGATTCCGAGCGCCGGGGACGCTCCGCCCAGCTCGCTGAGAGCCGGCAGAGCGACAAGAACAGACGCGGCTAGCAACGCCGCTGCCCGGGCGATGCGCATACGCACACGCTACGCCTCCCTGAAAGCCCTGGCAATCGGCGAACTCTCTCGCTGCCTGGCGAACACGCGATTGGTTGTCTGGCGAGACAGTCGGGGTGGCTGTGCGGCATGCTGAGCAGGCGCCGCAGCGGCGTGTGAGGGCGCTAGCGGCGCGACGTCGATGCATCCGGTTGACATTTGCGCTGCAGGAGAGCCGGCGGTTCAATGTATGAATGACCGGCGACATCGTAGGCTTCCAGCGCTCGAGATCGCCAATGCGGCTCGAGCTGGGGAGCCCCGTCCACTGCGCAGATGGCTCGTTTGGCGAGCTGGCGGACATCGTCATCGATCCAAGCACGCGGCGCGTCACCCATCTGGTCGTCCAGCCCTACGACCGGCACGACCTTGCACGACTCGTGCCAGTCGCCCGAGCACACACTGAAGGAACATCGGACGCAACCATCTCGCTCGACTGCACGGTCGCTGAGATCAGTGCGCTCGAGCCGATCCAGAGGTCGGCTTACCTGCGGCTCAACAAGTTCCCCGTCGAAGATCCCGATTGGGATGTTGGAATCGAAGAGATGTTTGCGTTGCCGTACTACCAGAGCGTCGACGGGATGGGCGTCGGGATGCAGGCGATCGACCCTGACCCGCATCTCGCGCTCAGCTACGACCGGGTGCCGAAGGGCGAAGTGGAGATCCGCCGCGCGAGCGCCGTGACCTCGTCGAACGGTGACCACCTCGGACACGTCGACGGCTTCGTTGTCGACGGCGAGGGACACATCGCGCACCTCGTCCTCGAGCACGGTCACCTCTGGGGCAAGCGGGAGATCGCGGTTCCGATCGGTGCGGTCGCACGCACACAGTCAGATGAGGTCGTACTGAGCTGGTCCACGGAGGAGGTCGGGGCGCTAAAACCGCTGCCCGTGCATCGCTGGCAAAGCTGACACCATGGCCGGCCTGGACGGTCTCGGCGGCCGTGGTGTGAGCGGGATGACACACTGGTGGCTGCGCGGCGCCCTGTGTCTATCGTCCATGGCTGGCTCTCTGGCCGCTCGTCAGCCGGTTCGCGCCCCGGTCACTGACGATCCGAAGGTTGCTCGTCCGCGCCTCAAGCCGATCCATCGCCGACGCAACGTCACTCGGGGGCGGTCCGGTCGACCATCGGTTGCCGAGGCGCTGGACCTCGCCGCGACGCTCCAGATCCTGCAGGCGGGCGAGCGCCTTGTCGTTGTGAGTCCTGCCGCTCGAGCAGCCATCGCCGTTGAGAATGAGTGCGGCATCTTGCCCAATGCCGCACCGAGACGATCAGGGTGCCGCTCGGTCTGGCGCTCGCGCTCGTGCGGCTTCGGCGGCGAGAGCGGCTTGGGAGCGGCGGCCACGGCGTCGCGTTCGACCGGCGGGTCGTCGCCGAAGCGGGCTCGGCAGCCGCAACACGATATGACCGGCCCAGGCCCGGCTTTGCGGACGATTTTGAAGCGACCCATCCGCGACCGGAGTGGCAGACGCCGCAGCTCCGTCCGGCGCGTTCGATCTCGACCAGTCTTCGGTAGTCATCGGGTTTCGACCTTCACCATTGATCGTCGCGGACGGCAACCGCGAGAAACGTGTCGGCGATCCATCCCCGGATAGGCCGGACGCGGCAGTGGTCCCCGGGCGCCGGTCCCACTTCGCGATCCCCAGCACCGGCACGCTGCGGGAGGCCAAGGCCACCCACGAGGTTGGCCTGTTCGCACAATGCGGGCACGAAGCGAGCCTGGCGACGTAGCTACCCGACGCGCGGCGCGCCTCTCGCCAGACGAGGCGGCGATCGCGCTTTCCATGGCGCGGCCGGCCGGCCGCGCCATGGTCACCGTGGTGTCAGCCGATGAAGGAGTGGAACTCGCCCAGCGGTTCGGGCAGGGTCGGGCTGAACGGCTTGAACTGGTAGGGCTTGGTGGTGTCGAACCCGGCCTTGGCGGCGGTTGTCTTGTCGGCGAACGGGGTCAGCGCGGTGATGGCCTTGCTGATCTTCGTCCATCGCAGGGTCCGTTCGTAGCCGTTGTTGTTGGGCGGGTCGACGCTCTCGGCCTTGCCCTGGATCCCGGTCACCCGCTCGATCGGGCCGCCGTCCTGGGCCGCCACGCCGGGGGCGACGACGCGGGCGAGGGTGCGGTGGTCACTCTCGATTCCCATGATCCGGGCGGCGGTGACACGAAGGTCGGGCGTGCTGAAGTTCCGCACGCCGACCAGGTAGGCGGCGATGAACGCGTCCTCGAGCGTGACCAGGGTGTTCAACGTCGTCTGGGCGTCGGAGAACATCTTCGGGGGGTAGTAGAAGGTCGTGAACGGCGACGGCTTTCCGGTCACGCTCTTCTCGAGCAGGTAGTGCGACATCTCTTCCTGCCGGGCCGCTTTCAGATACCCCTGATCGTCTGAGGCCAGCCGGGCGAAGAACGGCGCCACCTCGATGATGTTGGTGTAGGTGGTGACGGCGAGCGCCTCGGCGATCTGCGCTGCCGCGAGGATCTCGATGTCGCCCTTGGTCACGCCGCCCTTCTTGGCGGCCGCGAACGACGGGACGAGAGCCCCCAACGCCGACGCGCCCGCGAACGCGCTAGCGCCGGCAGCGGCCGTGCGGCCGAGGAACTGCTTACGATCCAGGCCACTGCTCGGAACTTCGCGTGCATGAGACATTGCCCCTCCTGGGGTCGATGATGAATGGTGCTGGAGCCCGCTCAGCCCCGCCACCAAGCGCTCTCAACACCCCTCTACGCACGCGCACCGTCCGCGGATCAACGAAGGCTCAATCTCGGTGCTGGCCTTACCTGGCGGAGCGAGCCAATGCTGGTCCACACCCGCGATCGCGGCCACTAGAACAAAGATGGGCGGGCACTCAGTGTCGATGCCCCAGCCCCGCGTGGCCGCCCAACAAAGGCCTCCGTTTCAACGCGCATCTCGGTCCCTCACGATATGGGCAAGGGCGCCATCGCGCTGTATCGGTGGCTCCGGCGCGTCAAGCCCTGAGCCGAGGCCGAGCACCTCGTTTCGACCAGCGCGCGCGAGGGACCGCGGGGGCGGTTGACTGCCGGCCCGTCGGACCGGTCGGACTCAGGAGCACTGTCTCTCCTCCGCCCGTCAGGGAAGGTCTTGGGAGCTTTGTGCGTCATCAGAGTCAGGGCCGAACGCAACGAGAAGGACAGCATGGCTGCTCCCGCCGACAAGAACGTCCAACCGTCCGGACCGGGCAGGCGTGAACTTGCTGAGCTCTCGGCGCTCGCTGACGGCACTCTTGATGCAACCCGCCGAGCCGCGGTTCAGGCTCGCCTTGCCGATTCGGTTGAGCTGGCCACGCTCTATCAGCGAGAGCGGCGCGTGGTCGATCTCGTCCACCACGCCCGGACGGCAACGCGCGCGCCTGCGACGCTGCGCGCGCGGATCGATGCTGAGCGTGGGCGGCGTCGCGGCGTTCGGCTTCGCCCTGCCTTTGGCGGCACGCTCGTCGCGGGAGTGGCTGCGATCGTGTTGACGCTGGTGCTGGTGTTGCCGGCGGGGACTCCGGGCGCTCCGTCGGTCAGTCAGGCTGCGGCCCTCGCGCTGCGCGGATCGGTGGCGCCTGCGCCGGCGGCTGATCCGACCGATCCCATCGACAAGCTCGGGCGCAGCGTCGGGCAGGTCTACTTCCCTAACTGGGCCTCGACCCTCGGCTGGCGTGCGGTGGGTCAGCGTGTCGATCAGGTCAACGGGCGTCTCGCAATCACCGTCTATTACGAATGGCGCGGGCGGCAGATCGCGTACACGGTCCTGGCTGCCCCGGCCGTCAGCCAGCCTAAGGCCCTGATCTCCCGAATCGATGGGACGGCGCTGCGCACGCTGCGCCTGAATGCTCGGCTTGTCGTGACTTGGCGTCGCGCAGGACATACGTGCGTTCTCTCCGGCGCCGGTGTGTCAGCCAGCGAGCTCCAGCAGCTCGCCGCCTGGACTCCCGCCGGAACCTAACCGGCGTCCGGAACCGGGCCTTGTCGGGCTGCCGGCGAGGGGTCCGGACCGACGGTGAGCGCGACGCGCTGGCGTGCGCGGTGAAGCCGGGTCGTGATCGTCGCCTCCTTGACCCGTAGCGCTCTTGCCGCCTCCCGGTAGGAGAGGCCTACCACGTCGATCGCGACCAGCGCGTCGCGGAAGTCGTCTGGGAGCGCGGCGATCACGGTGTACAGCTCGCTCATCTCGATCGCGGTCTCGGGTCTCGTCGCGGTGAGGTCCTCCATGAGGTCCATGTCGTCGGGCATCGGGCTGGTCCGTGGCCGCCGTGCTGTCGTGCGTCGCGAGCTGACGAAGGTGTTTCGCAACACCCGAAGGAGATACCCGAGGTCGTCCTCGGAGCGCAGGATTCGCGGCTTGTGCAGCACTCGGGCGTAGGTCTCCTGAACGAGGTCTTCTGCTTCCTCGCGTGATCCGCATAGGCCCCACGCCGCCCGGTACAGCCGATCGATGTGGTCGCCCAGCGCGTCGGGGTCGAGCTGACGTTCGGGACTCATGCGGTGGCGCTCCCAGCATAGGCGCTGCGGATCGCCGCTGGCGTCGCGGGTGGGCTCCTGCCCGGCGCCAGACCCCGGGCCGCGAGCCGGGGTCTGGCGGGCACGGCGGTTAGCTAGTTAGTGCAGGAGCTTCAGGGTGTTGTCGCCGTCATCGACGTAGAACACGCCGGTCCCGGCCGGGTTGATCACCAGGCCGAACAGCGAGCCGGCGCCTGTCTTCTTGTCCGCAGTCTGGGCGATCAGCTGCTTGCCGGCCGGAGTCGTCTCGACCATGTTCCCGTCGCCGGCGTTGGCGGTCAGGATGTCACCGTTCGGAGCGATCGTCAGCCCCAGTGGCTGGTTGAGCTTCCCGCCCTGCGAGACGGTCGTACCGCCGCCCGCTGCGGGGGTTGTGCGCGTCATCGCTTGCGGGATGGCCGCGATCCGGTTCGACAGCGTGTCGGCCAGATACAGAGTCCCGTCGTGTGCGAGCGCGACGCCGGTCGGGCCGATCACCAGCGCGGCCGGGTCATCGCGCCACGGGATCCCGTTCGCGATCACCGCCTGATCAATCACCTTTGGTGGCTGCCCGGCACCTGACTGCAAGCGAATCCGCAGCACCGTCGAGTTCTTGACCGTATGCACACCCTTGGCGGCACCGCCGTCCAGAGCATTGCTCACGAACAGCGTCGTCGTGCCCCCTTGTGTGCTCGACGTCATATCCCACGGCCCGGCGATCTGCGGGCCCGAGATCGTGCTGACCGGCTTGCCGGTGTCGTCGAGCACGATCAGGCATCCGAGCTTCGCGGTCGCCGACTTGCCGTTGGTCGTCGGCAGACTCCCCACCAGCACATAGCCGCCGGGGAGGATGCTGAGCGCGGTCGTGAGCCCGACGCCTCCGGGGCAGCTCCCGGGTAGCGTGCTCGCGCTGATGGACGCGAACAGTGAGTGTTGGCCGGTCGGGCTGAGCTGGACGATCGTCGTGCCGGTCCCCTGGTTGTTGGCCTTGTCGTTGAAGTTGCTGACCAGCAGGTTGCCGGCCTGGAGCTTCCCGGTGCTCGTCGGCACGAGCGCGATTCCGTACGGGTTCACGTCACCGTTGGCGGGGACCGTCGAGACGACCGTCGAGGCCGTCTTGAGCGGCGCGATGAACGCGGTCGTCGCCGTCGTGGGCGTCGTCGCTGCGGCCGTCGTTGTCGCTGGAGCGCTCGTGGTTGCTGAACTGGAGGTGCTGCTGCCCGAGCTTCCGCATCCGGCGAGTGCCAGCGCTATGAGCGAGACTGCCAGGATTAGTCGGTTGTTCACGTGATGCCTCTGCTTTCTCGTTGGGCGCGCGCGTGCGCCGTTGCAACCCGCGGCGTCTGATGACGAACACGGACTCCTGCCCGCGCTGATCCTCATGACTCTCGGGACGACGGATTCCTTCCCGGGGATTGCAAGCCCGAGAACCCGTCGTACGTTGGCGGGCGGGGTCAGCTGCCGCCGGGTGAGGGAGCGACCTCCCCGCGGCCGGCCTGCTGAAGGTCGGTGGGCAGAGTGACCCCCACCCGACGGGCGAGCACGGTCAGCTGGGTGCGCCACTGGATGATCGTGGCGCGCTGAGCCGCCTGCGTGTTCGGCAGGTTCCCGAGCTCGCGCTGCTCGAGACCGGAGACCAGCGCGCTGAGGTAGGCGTCCTCCAGGATGTAGGTTCCTGCATACGCGTCTTGAAGCTTGCGGAGGGCTTGCGTATCAGGCTCGATTGAGGCGATCGCGACCGTGTAGCCGGCGAACTGCCGCTCGAGCTCGTTCATCAGACGAGCTGCTTCCGTGGAGCTCAGGCGCGCTCTTCGGTAGCCGAGGAGAATCGGATCTGCCTTCTCCAAGAGATGGTTGACGGCAAGCCTCACCGGCTCTACCTGCCGCAGATAGTTGATGAGCGCCGTTCGGTCGCTGCGAGCGGGCGGGGTATGCGAGGCGGCCGTGCTCCCGCACGCGCTGATAGCCGCAACCATGATTGCGAGAGCGACCGTCACCGCGCCAACGCCTGACGCCGCCTGCGTGCTTGGCGGGGTCAGCGGGCCGGCGCGGCTTGGACTGGCGGTCGAAGCCGCACCACACCAGGTCGGCGGCGGGTGTTCGCAGGGCGTGTCAGTAGCCGTAGCCGCCTCCACTGCCCGACGAGGACGGCGCCGGCTTCGTGGTGGCGGGAGGACTGCTGGCCGGTGCGGTGGCCTTCTTGGCGGTTGCGAGGACCGCGGTCCATGTGCCGACATCCTTGACGCCCTGTCCGGTGGCCTGCCCGGGGGTCGTGTCCTTCACGAACGTGTACAACGGCTCGCCCTTGAAGGTCACCTGCACGGTTCCATCCGGCCTCGTGACGGTTCCGAGCGAGCCGACAGTGCCGCTCGGGGAGGCGCCCGCCGATGTGGCGAGCGGATGCCACACCTTCAGGCACGCCCCGTTGCAGATGAACTTCCCGGCCGCTTCACCTGTCAGGCGGTAGAGCGTCATGCCATGGCTGTCAACCAATACCGCCCCACCGAGAGCGGCATCGGGGGCCGTCTTCACCAATGCAGACGCCGAGCTGCCCGCCGCAGCCGAGGCGGCAGAAGTGGCTGTTGAACTGCTCGAGCTGCTGCCGCAGGCGGCGAGTAAGACCGACGCTGCGACGGCAGGGACGAGCGTGCTCACAGGGTGACGCATAGGGGACTCCTTCGTGCGCTCGGCGACTGGCGGGTTACCTCACCCACACCGACGCGCTATTTGATCATTATGACCGGCCGTTGAGTATCTCGCTAGCCTTATTCCCTGAGACGCCCGGCTCGCCCGATTCCTTCCTGACAGCAGACGGCGCGCCGGGCGGCTGACCGTTCGGTGCGCACGACGACGTCGGCGATCTCTGCGAGCGGACGGCGAAGTTCCTCCTCGAGCTCGCTCGCGACCGGCCGCTCGAGCGGCTTGACGTGAGTTCGGACATCGCTCACGCGTGGCAATGCCCCAATCGCCCTTCTGTCGCGGGCCGGGACTATCCGGGGTCCTACGATCACGGCTATGAGCACAAGCGCACGGTGATGCGCCAGCAGAACGATCCAGCGCACCTCGTCATGCCGGGCGCTCATCACGTCGCCAGCCTGCTCAAGCGCTGGCTGCTCGGCACCCACCAGGGCTCGGTCAGCCCCAACCACCTCGACGCCTACCTCAACGAGTTCACATTCCGCTTCAACCGACGCGGTTGAGCGAGGACCCGGAGGCGGCTGAGGTGGCGGTCGCGGTCGTTCGATGACTGGCATAGACGCGTCGTCTCCCGCGCGCTGCTGGCGGACCTGAGGGCTCGTGCACAGCACGAGGGTTTCCGTCGACGGCTGGAACGGCGAAGGGGTCGCGCGTGCGAGACCGACGAAGCCCGGTGGCTCGACGATGGGCTTAGGGCTGCCTTCTTCGCTGTAGGCGGCAGTCCGACGACTGCCGCGAGAGAGCGGACCGGCGTACGAATCGCACTGGAAGTCGGTCGAGACGAAGGGACAGCAACCGATGCGCTCCGACGGTCGGCGGTGCTCGGCCGATGGTGGATTGGCTGCTGGGCAGATGGCTCTCGCGCTGACACTCGGCATAGGCCGCGGCCGCGAGGTGATGCTGCGGTGTCGGACGGGATGCGGGAATCCCGCACGGATGAACGTGGTGAATACCGATGTCAGGGCGACCTGAAGTGAGGATCGTTTGGACATCTCCGGATCGCCGGGGGAGGAATACATAGTGAGTGCCGAGCATCGTCAAGGCGGCTCGTAGCTTGTTGGACGGTGCCCGCGTGGCACGGATGTTCGCTCGGGCGATGCTCGTCGCGATAACGGTGCGTTGATTCTCGACGCACGCGGAGGAGGGTTTGCATCATGGCAACCGTCTCTGATCGACCGGGCCGGCTGGACGCCGAGCTTGACGGCGCGCAGCTGCGCGCAACACCTTCTGAGCGCGCTGGTGTGCAGCCGCGTGCGACGACTCTGGACTGGGGCAACTCGGCGCCGCTTGCACTGTTCGCGTTCGCGGTCACGACGTTCATGCTGAGCATGGTCAACGCCAACTTCATCGCCGCGGGCGTGCAGCCCGTCGTGTTCGGGGTCGCGCTGATGTTCGGCGGCCTCACACAGCTGATCGCGGGCATCATCCAGCTGCGGGTCGGAAACACCTTCGCGGGTGTCTTGTTCTGCGGCTTCGGCGCGTTCTGGCTGTCGCTGTTCGCGAACGTGCAGTGGTTCTTGAAGGACGTGCCGCCGCCACACGCGGGGCAGGCACTGGGCCTGTTCCTCTATGCCTTCGGGATCTTCGTCGTGCTCATGTTGGCCGTGTCGCTGCGCACGAACGCCATCGTCGTCTTGGCCTTGGCGATTCTCGTGTTCGCGTTCTTCTTCCTCGGAGCAGGGAACTACGGGGCTCACACGACAATGATCCACTGGGGCGGCTACACCGGGCTCGCGGCTGCCGCGTGCGCCTTCTATCTAGCTCTCGCGGAGCTCTGCGAGTCCTCGTACGGTCGGGCTGTGCTCCCTGTCTGGCCTCTCGCGCGGGACTGAAACCCTGTTACCGATCGCAGCGAAGGATGTGAGGCAGTGTCGACTCCCGTCTCGTACGTACATGGAACCTCGGTGACGCCCTTGGTCGGAGAGACGATCGGCGCGAACTTCGATCGGATCGCCGCGGCGTATCCGGAGCGGGACGCGCTGGTCGTGCGCCACCAGAATGTGCGCTGGACGTACGCCGAGTTCGCCGCTCGCGTCGAGCAAGTCGCGCGCGGCCTCGTGGCGATCGGGCTGCGGCCTGGGGATCGCTTGGGGATCTGGGCGCCGAACTGCGCCGAGTGGCTGCTGGTCCAGTACGCCTCGGCCAAGGCGGGAGTCATCCTCGTCAACGTCAACCCGTCGTACCGGACCTCTGAGCTGGAGTACGTCCTCAACCAGTCCGGCTGCCGCGTCTTGATCTCCGCGCCTGCGTTCAAGACCTCCGACTACGTGGCGATGGTCAAGGAGGTGGCTCCACGATGCCGAGCGCTCGAGCGAACGGTGTTCCTGGAGTCAGGCGATTGGGAGGAGCTGCTCGCCGCGGGCGATGGTTTCCTGGTGGGCAACGGTGAGCCGCCGTTGCCCACCGGACTTCAGTTCGACGATGCCATCAACATCCAGTACACGAGCGGCACGACCGGATTCCCCAAGGGAGCGACGCTTACTCATCACAACATCCTCAACAATGGGTTCTTCATCGGCGAGGCGTGCCGCTACACACCTGAGGACAAGGTCTGTATCCCGGTGCCCTTCTACCATTGCTTCGGAATGGTGCTCGGCAATCTCGCATGCACAACGCATGCTGCCTGCATGGTGATACCGGCGCCGTCCTTCGAGCCGCGCGCCACGCTTAACGCCGTTCAGGATGAGCACTGCACGTCGCTCTACGGAGTCCCGACCATGTTCATCGCGGAACTTGATCTCCCGGAGTTTGACGAGTTCGATTTGACCTCGCTCAGAACCGGGATCATGGCCGGCTCGCCGTGTCCGGTGGAGGTGATGCACAACGTGATGGACCGCATGCACATGGCTGAGGTCACGATCTGCTACGGCATGACCGAGACCTCACCCGTGTCGACGCAGACGAGTGCTGACGACGACGTCGATCACCGCACGTCCACCGTCGGGCGGGTGCATCCGCACGTCGAAATCAAGATCGTCGACCCGGCGAGCGGAGCGTGTGTCGAGCGTGGAATCTCCGGCGAGCTGTGCACTCGGGGTTACAGCCTGATGCACGGCTACTGGCAGGACCCCGAGCAGACCGCCGCGGCGATCGACGCGGGGGGCTGGATGCACACCGGCGATCTCGCGGCGATGGACCAGGACGGCTATGTCAAGATCGTTGGCCGCTCGAAGGACATGATCATCCGTGGCGGGGAGAACGTCTATCCGCGCGAGATCGAGGAGTTCCTCTACACCCACCCCGAGATCAAAGACGTACAGGTGGTCGGCGTCCCGGACGAGCGCTACGGGGAGGCAATCGCCGCGTTCGTGATCGAACGGACGCCCGGCACGATCGACGCGGAAGTGGTGCGAGAGTTCTGTCACGGCAAGATCGCGCACTTCAAGATCCCGCGCTACGTCATGCCCGTGGAAGAATTCCCGATGACCGTCACCGGCAAGATCCAGAAATTCAAGCTACGCGATCAAGCAATCGAATGGCTTGACCTGCAACACGCGATCGTGAATACGGCATAGACACTGGTGGAGGTGCCGCCGGGAGCTTCGCCGTCGGGCCCGAGCAACGCCCCCGGCCCGCAGCGCGCGATGACGAACGTGGTCACCTCACCCGTGGTCAGCCGCCACAGCGCGTTCCTCCAGCGGCTGCGAGCGCTCAGCCAGGATCCACACGTCGCGACGCGCTCCCAATGGCCACCGACCCGGCTGTCAGCCCCCGCTCGCGCAGCAGATGATCACGGTAGTCAGCCAGCAGAAGCTCAACCGGCGTGTCAGTAAGGAACGGGGCAGGTCCAATCCACGACTGGCGTCAAGCCTGTTTGCTGGGCCCGATGATGGCGTTGAAGGCCGCGCGGAACGCTCCGCTCAGGGCGGTCGCGTAGATCGGAGTCAGGTGGTTGTCGTCCCGGTAGGCGATGATGTTCCCGATGACAAGTGGGCACTGGGCCTCGAAGCAGAACCAGCCCGTGGTATCGATGAATCCCAGGCGGTCGCTGGTAGCCATCTGCGAGACCTCGCCCGTAATCGCCGTCTCGTACTGAGTCAACTCCCGGCTGCAGCCGGCGAGCGTCGCGTTGGGTGCGAGCAGACAGTCCACGGGGTTATTGGCGCGCGTCGGGGGGTCTCCGATGATCGCGACATGCTTGGCGCTGCGCCTGACCCCGTCGGCCGCCGCGCGGAGTCCGTTCAGCACCCACTGGGCGCCCGCGGTGCCGACGTAGCTGTAGTAACCAGCGATCAGCGCGACGTCCGGGTGAAGCGAGCGGGCCTGCGCCATCGCCCAGCTGAACCAGGCGTGGCACTCGTCGAGGCTGACAAGGCTGTGACCTGCACCCGGGTGCTCTCCCGTAGTCCACTCGCTTGCGAGGCATCCCTGTTTCAGCAGCGGCACGACAGCCCACCCGTCGCGTTGCCCGAGACCGATGATCGCCGGCATCCACATCTCCGCGTGCGAATCGCCGATCACGACGATCGTTCGCGAGCTGGACGAGGCGCCGAGGCGGCAAATCGGCGCGGACGTCTGCCCGATGTGGGCCTTGCAGTCCTGGTTCTGGTTCGGAAGATAGTCCGTGTTTTGAAGTTCCTCGGGTTTCGCACTTTTTGGTGGGTGTTGAGGGTCGGCTGCGGTCGCTCTCACTGGTAGGCGGGATGCCGCTTTGACGGTCTGAGCCGGCGAAGGGCGGTTGAGGGAGGGAGGAGCATCGGCGGGTTCCCCGAACTGCGTGGGCGTCCATAGTCGATGCCGCGGGCGGGTGGCTGCCCGGTCCGCGGCGCCCACGGGGGTCGCCGCCGATGCTCTGTCTGCCAGTTTCGCTGGATGAGTTGCTCGTCCTATTCGCGGGTTGCTTCTCTCCTCGACTTTCGCAGTTTTCGGTGGGTGGACGGGTGCGGGGCGGCGCCTCGGTCGTGGCTGTCGGGCTGATGGTTTGAGCGCCTGACCGGACGCTGGTAGGGAGGAGCACCGGCGGCTTCCCCGAAGCGGTGGTTGTTCACGCCATTTCCGCGGTCGGGCGGGAGGCCCGTTCGCGGCTGCCCATGGGGGTTGCCGCCGATGCTCTGCGTCCCATCTTCGCTGGAGGAGCTTCTGCTCCTGTTCGCGCCATGTTTCTCTCGCCCGACGTTTGAGACCTTCAGAGCGATGGTCGTGGGGCAGGTCTCGCAGACGTCGCTGCGCACCGTCTGCGGGATGCTGGTCGGCTCGAGGCTCTCCGGGGTCTGGCATCACTCCCGCGCGCACCGGTTCTTCAGCTCGGCGGAGTGGTCGGTCGATGAGCTCGGGCTGATGGTTGCGGAGCTGATCGTCTCCCGTTTGGTGGGAGCGCAGGAGTCGCTGGTTGTGCCGGTCGATGACACGTTGGTGAAGCGGCGGGGGCGCAAGGTGTTCGGCTGCTTCTGGCATCACGACGCGACCGCCAACAGCAACAAGGGATCGCTCGCGTGGGGCAACAACTGGGTCACTGCCGGGATCAACGTCAAGCTGCCGTTCCTTGAGCGGACCGTCTGCCTGCTGGTGCTCTCGCGCCTCTGGCGCCCGCGGCGCAAGGAGATCCCCAAGCACAAGCCAGACCCCGAGCGGCCCTCAAAACCCCGGTTGGCCAGGGAGATCCTGTGCCTGCTCGCCAAGCGGTTCCCGGCACGCAAGATCCACGGCGTCGGCGATGCCGCCTACGCGAACGGCGCGTTTGCGGGCCTGCCGGAGAACGTCACGATGACCTCCCGCCTGCGCTCAGACGCCGCGCTGCACCGGCTGGCGGCGCCCCGCCCGCCCACAGGGCAGCGCAAGCGCGGCCGGCCGCCCAAGAAAGGGCTCTCCTCTCCGTTTGGGGGTGACTCATCTGTGAGGGAGGGCGATCTGGATGCCGGCGCAGCAGAGGTAGATCATCGCGATCAGCGCGTCGGCTGAGTGGAATCCGTAGGCGCGGTGGGAGAGCAACCTGACCTTGCTGTTTAGCGCCTCGAGGCGTCCGTTGCTGATCCCGAGCTCGACCGCGGCGAGCACGCCGGCTTTGTGTTTGCGGATCGTGCGGGCGAGCTTGACGAACGGTTTGAGCCGCGATCGGGATGCCCACGCCAGCCACGCGTCCAGGCGCTCGGTGGCTTGGTCCTTGGGGACCTTGTAGATGTAGCGCAGCTCGCCGTAGAGCAGCGCGGCGCGGAACATGGCCTTGTTGGTCTGCTGCACCTCGCAGAGGCGGAGCAGCTGCTTGGCGGTCTGCTTGGCGGGATCCTTCAGCAGCGAGTAGCGCACGCCCTTGATCCACTTGCCGGTGTCGCTGCCGGAGCGGCCGTGCTTGTTGTACTCGGCGCGGCGGACCTGGTCGGTCGCCTTGGAGCCGAGGTAGGGTCGGCCCGCGGCGCGGTGGCGGCCTTTCGGCCGCTCCGTTTCCGCGGGCCGCCCGCCGAACCCGGCGTGCGAGTTCCCCCGCACCGGGCTCTCCACGGGTATGCCGGTGGTCATCTGGCGATCAGTCCTTCCAGGTAGTCCATGGCCGTGGCGTGGTCGCGTAGTGCGATGTAGCCGGCCGTCCACGGGAGCGGGATCTGCGCGCCCCGGTAGCGGTAGCGCGTTGTGTGCACCGCCGCCGGGTTGAACAGTTCGACGCCGTTGTGGGCGGGCCACCGCTCCTTGAGGTAGGTGCGGAACAGCCACTCCCAGTTCCGCTTGCGGTGCTTTCGGCGCAGCCAGCCGACCACTCGCCAATAGGCGTAGTGGCGCAGATAGCCGAACGTCGCCGAGGAGACGCCGTGGCGGAAGTAGTTGCACCAGCCTCGCAGCACGCGGTTGACGCGATGCAAGAGCTGGTCGGGTTCCTGGTCGGGGCCGGTGTGCTTGGTGATCTGGCGCACTTTCGCCTTGACGGCCTGGAGTGACCGCTTCGACGGGTAGGTGTGGATCACCATCCGGCCGTGACGTCCCCGGACGCGTTTGATCGCGAATCCGAGGAAGTCGAACCCGTCATCGATCGACACAACGCGGGTCTTCTCCGGGGAGAGCGTGAGGCCGAGCGGCGCGATCACTTGCTCGACTTCGGCCTTCAGCGCCTCGGCGTGCTCACGGCTGCCCGCGACGCAGATGACGAAGTCGTCCGCGTAACGACACAGCTTGTATGTGGCTCCGCCTCGGCGTCTGATCTTCTCCCGTTCGGGCCGTGTCGCCATCGTCGTCTGCCATGCGTGGGCGAAGTGCTCGTCCAGCGCGGACAGCGCGACGTTGGCGATCAGCGGCGAGAGAATTCCGCCTTGCGGGGTGCCAGCGAGCGTCTCTTCTTGGCCGCCCAGCTCGGTCAGGATCCCGGCCTTCAGGAACGCCTTGATCAGCGCCATGACGCGTTTGTCCGCGACTCTGGCCCGCAGCCGGTCCTGAACGGCCGAATGCGAGATTTCGGGCTCTCTCGGCATCGATGTGGTCAGGTTTCGGCTTTCTGGTCATGGGACCGGGTGGCTTTGGAGGCACGGCAGACGCTCACGACGCTTGAGGCAATACGCCCGGATCGTGGATGGCGCTCGTGCGAACGGGCCGCGCTCCGTGGGGGAGCTGGTCGGACGCGATCTCCCTGGTAGCTGTGCTGTTCCGAGCTGTCTCGGGTAGCCGGGGCGGTTG
Organism: uncultured Solirubrobacteraceae bacterium; assembly: GCA_963816005.1. Lineage (GTDB taxonomy): Bacteria > Actinomycetota > Thermoleophilia > Solirubrobacterales > Solirubrobacteraceae > Palsa-465. Next base: position 92,877 of record CAWFKF010000114.1, read on the forward strand.
CCCGCCCCGGCTCCCACAGAACCGTACGTACGCTGTTCGTATACGGCTCTTCGGGACGGCGGGTTATGACCCCCGCCGCCGGCCGGTGTATCGACCTCGAATCATTCCCATAACGCCAGTTGTGGCGCGGCGGGAGCGACGATCTGCCGGTGCGTTTGGCGATGAAGGTCGGCCAAGAACAGCAGCCCGCGCTTGGCGAAGTATGCGTTGCGCAGGCCGTGGTCGACCGCGGACGTGTGGCTTAGCGCCCACCAGGACTTGCGTCCCGAGTAGATCTGCCGCCACACGTTTTCTCGTTTGACGCCCAGCTTGATGAGACGCCGCGCGATTGTGCGTTTGCGTTTCCAGTGGCGCAGAATGATCGCGCGCAGCCGGCGCCTGATGTGAGCGTCGAGCGTGCGCATCATCCGCATCTCCGTGGCGGAGGCGATCCCGAAGAAACCGTGCCAGCCGCGCAGCCACGTGTTGGTCCCGGCGATGCAGCTTTCAAGCGTGCCTCCCCAGTTCCTGGGTGTGAGCTGGCGGATGCGCTCCATCGCTAAGCGCTTGGTGCGCTCCGACAACAGCACCTCCACGACCCCGGTATACGGGTTTACCCATAACCGGAAGCCGAGGAAGTGGCGCTCCTCGGGTCGGGCAACGGCCGACTTGGCCTCGTTGATCCTCAGGCGCAAGCGCCGTTGGATGAACTCGCACAAGCTGGCCATCACCCGCCGCCCCGCCCGCTCGCTGCGCACGTACACCTTGGCGTCGTCTGCGTAGCGAACGAATCGGTGGCCACGCCGGTCAAGCTCTTGATCGAACTCGTCCAGCACGATGTTCGACAGCAACGGCGAGAGCGGACCGCCTTGCGGAACGCCCTGCTCGCTTGCGATCACCACACCGTCCGGCAACAGCACCTTGGCCTTCAGCATCCGTCCGATCAGCACGAGCAGCCGCCGATCGCTCACGCGCTCGGCGAGCTTGGCGGCAAGCCGCTGGTGGCAGACGAGATCGAAAAACTTCTCCAAATCAAGATCCACGCACCACTCGTAGCCGTCCTCGAGATGCCCCTTGGCCTCAGCGACCGCCGAATGGCAACTTCGACCGGGTCGAAACCCGTGACTCGAAGGATGGAATGTCGGCTCCCACAGCGGTTCGAGCACCTGCCGCACGGCCTCCTGGACCACCCTATCGATCACGTCGGGAATCCCCAACCCGCGCTGCCCACCCCCCGCCTTCGGGATATACCGCCGGCGGATCGCGCCGGGCTGGTAGCTCCCAGCCAGCAGGTCGGTCTGCAGCCTGGGCAGAACAACCGGCCACTGCTCAAGCAGCGCCTCAATCGTCTGCCCATCAGGGCCAGGGGCGCCCTTGTTCGACGCCACCTTCAACAACGCACTGGTCAATCGGTTGGCAACCTCCTCCATCGTCGCAGGCGCTGCGATCCCAACCTTGCCGCTCGCCTTCGGCGCTCCCGCCCGGAGGACCCCGAGCCGGTCCCGGGTCCTCCTGCGGGTAGCCCCTTGCGGGTTTTCTGCTGTCGCGACCGGCAGGCTGAGCTGCACCGCCGTTTCTTCGACCGGGACCGCCTTCCCTTGCCCACCGGGGCCCGACCCGGCACGCTCAGCGGCCATTACAGCCGCCTTCCGGTACTACGCAGTCCTCGGACTTCTGCTGGGCCATCGACCATCGTCCTCTCGTTCTCCGGCCTACCGGCCAACCGGCCGGAACCCAGCAGATCTCCTGAGGTGAGATGCTGAGATTTCGCTGTGATCGCGTCGCCAATACGCTCTCGGTCACGACGAACAGGGATCGGGCATCGCCGCTGTTGGCCGGCTCGCCCACCGAGCAACGCCTTACGGCGCTTCACTTTCGTTCGCCACCACAACGCACCTATGGCCTCCTTCAGACCCGCCCTCGCGGGAGCTTCGCAGCGCAACCGGCCGCACTGAAGCCGCCCGGTCAATTCCGGGCCGCGCCCTTGCCTCATCGATGTCGGGTTCCCTCTGTCAGGGCCCCGGGACAGGACTTCCACCTCCGATCTCAACATCCGTACTCAGCACACCAAGGACGCCGCTGCGCGGCTCGCTGCGCTCGGCCCTTCGGGCCATCCTTGACTGCACCGGCCCAGCTCCGCTGGCTGGCAATGAACGTCGCCCCGGAGGGCGACCTGCGCGTCAAGACATCCACCTCTGCAGCTCGGTCGACTCGTGCGCGACTTGCAAAAGCCCGTTCCCGGTACGAAGATCCTGCTCAGGACCACAATCGCGCTCTCACCCTGACCACATCGATGCCGGGAGACCCAGATTTCGTCGAAGCACGCCTTGATGTCTGCTTCGAGAACCCACTCGTAGGAGTTGGTCGCGAGCATGTGTATCTCGGCGATCGCGTCATGGGCGCGGCGTCCGGGCCGGAACCCGTAGGAGCAGGGTTTGAAGTCGGCCTCGAAGATCGGCTCGAGCACCGTCTTGAGGGCGGCCTGAACCACGCGATCGCGGAGGGCGGGCACCCCGAGTCGACGGAGTTTCCCCCCGCGCTTGGGAACCAGCCGCTCCTTGACCGGCAGAGGCCGAAAGCTCCCGGACCGCAGCTCCTCACGGAGCCCGTCCAAGAACCGCTGCACGCCCACCTGCTGCTCGACGTGGCGGGCGGTCTGCCCGTCCACGCCGGCTGAGCGCGACCCTCTGTTCGACCTGACCCGAAGCCACGCCATCATCAGCGTGGCCGGGTCGCAGACGAGGTTGTGGAGGTCCTTGAACCTCCGATTGGGATCGTCAGATGCCCACTTGTGCAGCTTGCGCTGAATCCCGAGTACCCTGTCCTGCGCCTCCTTCGGCGCGGGCCATGGAGCGCCAGTATTCACCGGCGACCTCCTCGCATTCCAGACGGGCGCTGCAAGCCCGCTGCTCCCCTTCGCCATGTACCCGGCTCTCCCGGGCTCGGACTACTACGAGAGCTCCGCCCCCGACCCGGGCCATCGGCGGACGCTGCGCCTTGCCTGCACCCCGAAGGGCACGTCGGCGACACCGGTCGGGTTCCCACGTTCACTGCCGTTCGCTTGTCCGGGTCGGCGCCCAGCTCTTCCCCTGCGGGCCTGCCGCGACGCTCACGCGGACCGCGCGTCGCGGTCCCTTCCCGGCGCATCAATCCGCCGGTCGGGACGGTCCCCCGTGCATCCGGGGACTCGCTCACCGCTTGACCCAGCCCGTATCCATCGGGTTTGAGCCGGGATCCACACTCAAGGGGGTTCTGCCACTGGTGCACTTGCGTTACGCCTTTCGGTCTTGCTTGCCGCGCCCGCGCGGTCCGATAGTTCCCGCACGTCGCGTCGTTGTCAGGACTGCTTGCCGTCCTCGCCCGCAGCTCCGGGGTCAGACTGTCCTCAGCTTCATCGGGCTGCCGCGACAGCCCGGCGGCAGGGTCTTGCACCCCGCACGAACCGGCAGCGCCTCGTGGCGCACCTGCACCACGTGGAACGGGTCAAAGCACACCCGGGCGTCAGGGACCGAGTCGCGGATCGCTTTCTCATACCCCGCGGACATGTCGATCGAGACGGCCTTGATCGACGAGCGCTGCTCGTCGGTGAGCCCGTCGAAGAACGCCTGCAACGTCTTGGCGTTGCGGCCCGGCGCCGCCCACACGATCCGGCCCTGCTGGTGATCGGCGACGCAGGTCAGGAACTTGTGCTCGGCGCCGTATGAAACCTCGTCGCAGCCGATCCACACCAGCCCGTCCAAGCGGCCCCGGTCGAGCTTGTCCGCGACGACACGCTCGAGGATGCTGCCAACCGACTTCCAACCGATCCGCAGCAACTTCGTGACCTGGGTCTGGCTCATCTGCTGCGCCAGCCACGCAGCCAGATCATCGAACTCGCGCGTGTACTTCGCGCCGGCCCTGGCCCATGGCACCGCCTCGTACACGTCGCCGCAGCCCGGGCAGTACAGGCGTCTGAGCCGGCACTCGATCACGCACCGACAGGCGCCTAGATCCAGATGCCGCCAGCGCTTCTCACGATGCTCCTTGACCTGAAGGCCGCGCGCGCCGCAGCCCGAGCAGACCGGCTTCTCGGCGCGCAGCACGACGGTCACGATCATCGCCTCCGACCCGAACGCCACGTCCCTGACCCATGCGCCCGGAAGCCCGAGCATCCGATTGAATGCGGTGGTGACCCGCACGGCGCCCTCCTCGTAGTTGCTGACCTTCGCGAACAGCCAGCAGCCTGCCGCAGAAGAGCGGCGGCGGGTCGCCCAGCACGTGCGCAACTTGCAAACCCTCGCTACCAGCCGCCTCGCCGGGGGGTGGTAGCGGCGCCGCGCGCCGCGCGTCAAGCGGCAGCCCCGCCCAGCTCCAGCGTCCCCGCGAACCCGATGCTTGCAGGAGATTCGGCCGCTTGACCCGCGCTTCGGCCCCGCTATCTCGCAACGATCGCCGGGCAGAGCCCGGCACCCCATCAGGTCAACAACCCGGCCGCCCCCACACCGGCGTCACCCCCAAATCGACCGGAGTCCCCAAGAAAGGAGCGCAGCTGCCAAAGCTGGCGCAGATCGCCGCCGATCCCGCCACCGATTGGGTCAACACGACCGTCCGCCGCTACGGCAAGACCGAGCAGGTGATGGCCCACCCGTTCCAATGCCTGTGGTACGAGGCGTTCGGATCCCAGCCCCTCCAGGTAGTGCTGATCCAGGACACCACCAAGCCCTCCGGCTACGAACTGGCGCTCGTCTCCACCGACCTCGACGCGAGCGCCGCGCAACTGATCGAACGCTACGCCGAGCGCTGGCCGACCGAGGTCGCCTACGAAGAAGGCAAGGAGCTGGCCGGCGTCGGACAGGCTCGCAACCGCGCCGAGAAGGCCGTCCAACGGACCGTCCCGTTCCAGTTCCTCGCGATGTCACTGGCGATCATCTGGTACGCGCTCTCAGGCCACCACCCCGACGACGTCAAAGAACGCCGCGAACGCCACCCCTGGTATCTCACCAAGACCACCCCCTCATTCACCGACATGCTCGCCAAGCTCCGCCGCGTGATCATCGCCAACCAATTTCACCCAGGACGGGGGTGCGCGCCCACACCCCGAGAAATCACCAGCGTCCAGCAAGCGTGGGCGTCCGCCGGACTATGAACTGCAAAAGTCGAGGTAGATGGACGACGGCGTAATCGACTACCAGCAGAGTCAGCACCGCGGCCGGGAGGATTCGCCTCGCCCGGCGGAGGTAGAACCCCCCCATAGAGACGTGTTGCCGCTTGCGCGCCTCCGACAGGAGCAGGCCGGTGATGAGGAATCCCGACAGGACGAAGAAGACGTCGACGCCAACGTAGCCGCCCTTCAGAAAGCCGACGCCGGCATGGGCGAGCACCACAAGCAGAACCGCGACCGCCCGGAGGCCCTGAATGTCGTTGCGATGCCCGGGCTTGGGCTCTCGCTTGGCGGGCGCCTGCGACCAGCCGGCTCGACGGGTCCAGTCAGCGATCCATCCGCCCCGGATGGAGGAGATCCGACGGTGGACAGGGCTCGCCTCGCGCTCCGGCGGGGGTGCCGGCTGCGTTGGTCCCTCGCCGAACACTGCCACCGGCTCCGGATCGTCACCGCCAGTCGACAGGCCATCCAGGCGCGGTTCGAGCACAGCGATGCGGGCGCTGAGGAACTCGCGCTCGCGGTGATGGTCCCGCCGACCATCGAGGCCGCGCAGACGCAGTTGATCGCTTTCGAGCAACGTCTCGATCGCCGTGGTGAGCGCTGCTCGCGTCTCGCCGATCCGCGCCGCATCGCCCGAGTCCAACGCCGCCAGATACTTCTGCTCAGTGACGACGAGCGAAGCCGGGAAAAGTGGCGATCTAGGTCCACTCGGACGCCTCGGGCCCGGCGTGGGCTCGGCCACGGTCGTACCTCGCTTCGTCTCGCCGCCGGTCCCTATTGGTATTCGCATTACGCGCTCCCAGGCTTGCCCCGGCCAAGGACACACACCGTCCCCGGCCCCAGCCGGGGCGCAGTATGGCATTCCGGGCTCGCAGCGGGCAACCCCTGGTGGCTTGCGGCCCGCGGCAGCGCGGCTGCACACCTAGCCGGCGGGCGTACGAACCGGGCCTTCGCCTTTCGGTACCAAACGCGTTATCGTCCTCGCGTTGAGGACGACCGTGGCGGGGGCGCCGCGGTGACTTGGATACGCCACGGCGCAGAAGGGGGACAATGACGACCGACTCGACGACGCCATCGGGGACATTGGCGATCGCCGGCGGCCCCAGGACGGCGCCGATCGCCGGGGTGAGGTCCTGGTTCGCGCCCGCGGTCCCGTTGCTGCCGATCCTGGTCGTCTACGTCCTCCGAGCGGTCCTGTTCTCCTCGCTGCCGGGCGACGAGGGCAGTTACCTTGACTACGCGAGGAACCTCACGCACGGCACCTAACGCCGCAATCGATTTGGGCTATCTGTGGCACGGCCCCGGGCTCCCAGCGCTGCTCGCTCCGTTCGTGGCGCTGCACGTTCCGCTGGCGGTGATGCGAATTCTCTTCGGTCCGGTGGTCTTGTTCGCGACCATCGTGGTGTTTCACAGGATGACGCGGTTCTACGTGCGTGAGCGCACGGCGCTGATCGCCACCTATGGCCTCGCGCTCTATCTCCCCTTCTTCGGGGTTCTTGGGACCATCTGGGTGGAGCCGATCGCCGCTTTCTGGCTCACACTCTCCGCGTTCTTCATGGTGCGGTCGTTTCGCGGCGGTCGTCGTGACCACCTCTGGGCCGGGATAGCGCTCGCGATGCTGGCGCTCAGCAGGGTTGAGTACGGCTACGTCCTGATGGCCGCCCTGGTGCTGAGCTGCATCTGGCTCGTGGCGCGGCGATCGCGGGCGGCGCGGCGAAGCACGCTCGCGGTGGCACTGGCATTGCTGCTCTGCACGCCGTGGCTCGCGTACACGTATTCGCTCACGAACAAGCCCTTCTACTGGGGTAGCTCCGGCGGGCTCTCCCTCTACTGGATGACTGCCCCCGGAAACCTCGGCGACTGGCACCACGCATCAGATCCATTCTCGATACGCCAGCTTGCAGTTGATCGCACGGTGTTCACCGAGATCGCTCGGCTCGGCCCCGTGGCCCAGGACGCGAGGTTGCAGAACATTGCCATCCAGAACATCGAGAACAACCCCAAGCACTACCTCTCGAACGTGCTCAACAACGTCGGCCGCCTCGTGTTCAACTCGCCCTACAGCTTCACCAACGAGAAGGCAAGCCCGATGTTCTATGCCGTGCCCAACATGCTCCTGCTCAGTCTCCTGTTGATTGCGCTCGTCGTCGCGATCAGGGTGCGGAAGCGACTCGGGCCCGAGATCGTGCCGATCGCCGTCTTTGTCGCGGTCGGGTTTGCCGTCCACGTGCCGGTGGCTGCGTATGCGCGCTTCTTCATACCGCTCGTACCGGTGCTGCTGTGGCTCGTGGTTGCGGTCATCGGACCTAACGTCCGCCTGGCGACGGACGATCGCTCGCCAGCTCCAGCTCTTGGCTGAGCGGCGCTCTCGCTCAGCAGGCGAGGCCCGCGGCCTCGGCCCGGTCAGCGGGTAATCGGCGTTCGCGGGAGCTCCCAGCGCGCGCGCATCCGGTCGAAGCTCTCCCAGTCAACCGGCTGTCCGTCGTCGGGAGGCGGCGGGGGGTCGTTGTCTTCGGGAGGGCCGCGGCGGTCATCGTCGTCATCGTCGTCACCGGGCTTGCCGGAGCCGAACAACACGAATCCGCTCAGCAGGCCGCCGCCGAGCACCGCGGGCATCGCCAAGGCCGGGGGAAAGACGCCGAGCAGGCCGGCCGCCCATAGGCCCAGGCCGAGCAGGCCGAGGCTCCGCGTCAGCACGTGACGTTCGACGGTCAACTTCCCGAGGCGGCGGACATGCCCGATTGCTCCCGACGATGCGAACGGGATCAGCAACAGCAGCCACACCCCCGGAAATGTCACTGGCATCACGACGACGGTACGCCCGGTCCGCCACCTTGGCATCCGGACGTTCCCGGCGGGCGCGATCCGTAGATCCCCGTCAGCGAGCTCCTGCTTGTTGGCTGAGCCGCGATCTCGCTCCCGAGGCCGATGCCGGCCGGCTCACCGCCGCGTGGCTTCGATGCCATGGAACACGCACATCGCGTTCAGCAGCTTCGCCCGCTGGCGTTGGAGGCCGACCGCCTGACCAAGCGCTTCGATGACCGTGTCGCCGTCGCGGACGTCAGCCTCAAGGTCCCCGCGGCAGCGCGTTCGGGTTCCTCGATCACAATGGCGCCGGCAAGACGGCGCTGATCCGCGTGCTCCTCGGGCTCACCCCGGCGAGCGGCGGCAGCGCCTTCGTGCTCGGTAACGCGGTGCCGCGGGAGCGCCGCGACGCGCTGGCTCACGTCGGCGCGATCGTCGAGGAGCCGCCCTTCTATCCCTACCGAGCGGGATCGAGAACCTGCGTATCGCGGCCGCGGCGCGCGGTCCGTCAGCCGTCTCGAGCCACAGGAACTTGCCGCGGCGGGGCGCTGGCCGGCATGTGGCCGATCAGCGCGTCGGCGATCGCGCCCGGCGGGTGCGGACGGCAGACGTAGGAGTCGCGGTCATCGACGCCGGTGATCCGGCGGCCGACGACGGTCTCCAGCGCGCGGCGAGCTCGCTCGGCCTCGGGCAGTTCACGCATCAACGACAGCCTAGAAGGTCGTCGCGGGAGGCCTCTTCCGTCTCAACGCCAGAAGCCGGCCAGGGCATCGGCATCCTCGCCGGCCTGGAGCGCGCCGAGCGCGAACGCCGCCGGCGCCTCGGCCGGATCCATCAGGTTCGTGATCGCCGACAACCGAGCATGGCGCACCTCGACGGCGGTTCCGGCCGCACGCAGGGCGGCGATCTCCCGCTCGGTGCTGTCGGGTTGGATCGTCAGCCGCGGTTCGGGCAGCGTGCTGGCGAGCGGGAACACGAGGGCCCGCTCGGCGCCGGCGACGAGGTCGGTGTGGATCCCCGTCCCGGACACGCCGCCGCCATGCAGCGCCGATCGAGCACCGGCTGCGGGGCAAACAACCCGGGCACCGACGCGCTGGCGGCGACGGCGCGCAGCAGCGGCGCGCCCGACGCTCGGGTGATGGCGAGCCGCTCACCGCTGTAGGCGTCGACCGCGCTCACGACGAGCCGATCGTCGGGCCAGCGCCACGTCTGCAGGGCCAGCAGTACGCTGGTCGGCAGCAGGTTCACGGCCGGCGTCGCGGCCGCGAGCGCGCCCGTGCCGATGGCCTGGATGGTGGGCGGCTCGGCGTCCTGCGCGCGCTCGAAGAGCTCGAGGGCGCGTTCCTGGCTCGGTGCCAGACTGGCCGCGGGGGCAAGCCGGGCGATCAACTCGGGACGCTGCGAGAGCAGCCGGAACATGCGGCCGAAGCGTTGGAGGTGGCGATGGGCCACGACGGTGGCGAGAACCGATCCGGCCGAGGTGCCGACGACGCGATCCGCGTCCTGGAGCGCGATGCCCCGCCGGGCGAGCTCACCGAGGTAGGCCGTGAGCCAGGCCACGAACACGATGCCGCCGCCTCCGAGCACGAGTGAGCGCCGGTGCCCGGCACCGTACCGGGCATCGAACGAGATCGGACGCGCGAGCCCATCGTGCACCGGAGCGATGCTAGTGGGAGAACCGGGCGCGTCTCGGGTCGAGGCCGGAGCCGCTCGCTCACGCGGCGGCCGCTCTCGGCTCCGGGTCTGTGGTCTCGGCAGGGGAGAGCGGTTCGAGCTCGGACACCGTTCGCGCCGCCGAGCCCTCGATGTTGATGGAGGGCAGCCGGACGTCGATTCGGCGCGGCAGGCGCCAGGTAACGGGCCCGAGCAACTGGAGCACGGCCGGCAGCAGCACGCAGCGGACCACGACTGCGTCGAGGAACACGGCGAAGGCAAGACCGAAGCCGAACTCCTTGATCGTGCGCTGGTCGCCGAGCATGAACGAAAGGAGCACGCAGACCATGATCGCCACAGCGGCGGTGGTGACGCGCCTGGTGGTGGCGATGCCGTCGCTGACCGCGGTGGGGGCGTCGCGCCCCCGGACCCAGTGCGATCAGCTTCGGCTAAGCCGCGTTCGGGGACATCGGCAAATCGCCGCCGGATCAGAGCCCCCAGACCTCAGCTGCGCGCGCTCGACCGCTTACGGACCCGCACGATCAGGGCGCCGGCGTGCACTCCGGCCAGCATGCCGCCGTCGATCGGGATCACCGCGCCGGTCATGAAGCTGGCGGCGGGTGCGGGGAGCAGCAGCGCGAGTCCTCGGATCTCCTCCGGCTCGGCGATGCGGCCGAGCGGCACCATGCTCGCCATTTGTCCTGGGCGAGATCGAGCGCTGCTTGTCGCACGAGGTTGACCACCGCCGGCTCGGCAGCACTGTGGTCTTAGCCCACGAGCGTGTCGCCCAGCAGCCTGCGACGCTGGCGGTGACGACGATGCGCCCGCCCCGCCCGCCTACGTAATCGGGATCATGGCCGCCCGGATCGTCGCCAGCGTGCCGGTCAGGTTGAGCTCCAGCGAGCGCCGAATGAGGTCATGCCCGGGTTCCCGTCTGAAGTGGCCCCGGGAGCTCACCGCGTCGACTGCGGCGGTCAGCGGGGCCGAGGCGATGTCGGCGAGCGTGACGATTGCGCCGCCCTCGGCCAGGACCCGCGCGGCCGGGATGGCGTCCTCGTCGAGCCCGAGCGAGGCGGCGAGCTCGGCGTGGTCGCCGACCGATTGACCGAACCGGGGCGGTGACTGATCCATCGAGACGGCGACGGGGCGGCCGGGTTCGCGCATCAGCTCGACCGGGAGCACCTCTCACGGCGATCTCCCGGGCGGAGCAGGAACGTCGTCTCTGACTGGTTGAACTCCCGAGCTATCGCCCGCATGTGCGCCGCGTCGAGGCCGTCTGCTCCGGCACCAGCGAGAGTGGGTCTCCGGTCAGCCGACGGCTGGCGACCCATCCACGAATGCGAAGGCGACGGAGCTCATCGGGTTCGTAGGCCCACCGGCCTCAGGACGTGAATCCCTGGCGCCAGCTCGCGTGCTCAGGCACCCAGCCGAGCTCGCGCTTGGCCTTCTCGTTCGATGCCCCTCGGGCCTCGGTCATCATCACCGCGCCCGCCTCGCCGGCGAACAGGCGCCCGACGAAGCGCGGTATCCGCTGCGGCGCCCGGGCGCCGAGCTGCTGCGCCAGTTCCGGCAGCCAGTCGGCCACCGGGGCCGGATCGTCGTCGACTACGTTGTAGATCCCGCGCGTGCCGTGCTCGAGCGCCGCCACGGTTGCCTCGGCGGCATCCGCGATGTGGATGAACGACCACACTCCGGCGCCGCTCCCGACCACCGGGAACTTGCGCTTGCGCACCATCTCGAACTGGTCCCCGCCCGGGGACAGTGACGTGCCGGGGCCGTAGAACATGCCGTAGCGCAGAATCGATCCACTCCGCGCCCGTGACCGCCGCCTCCAGGTGGCGGATTGCCGCCAGCGACTCCCGCATCTCTCGCGCCGGCGTCGGATCGAGCGGATCCTGTTCGCTCTTCACCGGGCTTCCGGTGCGCGCGTACGGCCAGCTGGTGAAGCTCTGCGCGACGAACCGCCCGACCCCGACCGCCTGACCAGCCGCCAGCAGGTTGTCGGTTCCCTCGGTGCGCAGACGATTGGTGGCGGCGAAATCGCGGTCGAAGTGGCGCGTGTCGAGCGCCGCGATCGCCGTCAGCTGATGGACGATCACATCCGGCTCCGCCGCGGCCACGGCGGCCGCGACCTGGTCGGGATCGAGCGCGTCGGCAACGACGGGGGTGGCGCCCAGCTTGCCCAACCCCGCCTGCTTCGACTCCCGCCGGGTCATCGCCACGACCCCGTGGCCTGCGCTTACCAGCCGGGGCACCAGCTGCTTGCCCATGGCTCCGGTCGCGCCGGCAAGAAAGACCTTCATCGCTGCTCCTTTCGTTGGTCCACCGATCTTGACGAGGGACAGGGGGTGGCTGTGACAGCCGACGCGTCATCGCGCCGCGTCGGCCAGTGACGCGCGCGGGCGGCAGCTGGCGACAATCACTGCGCCGAGCGCGCACAGCACGGCCGACACGAGTGCGGCGACGTCCCAGCCGCGGATCATCCCCGCCGGCCCGGCGCCTGCGGCCAGGCTGACCACGAGGGCGACCCCAGCCGCGCCGCCGAGGTAGCGGGCGGTGTTGTTCGCTCCGCTGCCCATGCCGACCCGATCGTGGGGCACCGACTCGACGGCGAGCCGCCCGAGCGCTGCGTTGGCGATGCCGCTGCCGATGCCGGCCACGACCAGTCCCGGCAGCAGCCTCGCCCAGTTTGACCCGGTGCCGAGCCCGGTGAGCGCAATCTCACCCGCGGCGGCGAGCCCCAACCCAATCGCGAGCCGCGTGCGGGATTGCAGCCGCCCCGGCAGCGAGCGCGCGGCCAGCGCCACGACCATGCTCGTCGCCGACCAGGTCGCGAGCACCAGCGCGCTGCCGAGGGCGCTCGTGTGCAGGACCAGCCGCATGACCGCGGGCGAATAGCTCATGAGGCCGATCACCGCCACACCGGTGAAGAGCGCCCCGATGGTCGAGGCGAGGAACTGTGGTTCGGCGAACAGGCGGGGATCGAGCATCGGGCGGCGCCGCGTCAGCTCGACGACGGCGAACACTCCGAGCAGCACCGCTGCGGATGCGAACAGCGCGATAGTCGTGGTGCCCGACCAGTCGCGGCGGCCCTCGACGAGGGCGGCCGTGAGGAGCGCCATGCCGGCGCCGAGGGTGGCGATGCCCGGAAGATCGAGCGCACGCCGGATCCCGAACACACTGGCCGCCACCTCTACGGGCTGACCGCGACCGGGCGCGACCTCTGGACCGCGCTGTACGCGCTGGTCGTCTGGGGGCAGCGTCACCGACAGGCCGGCAGCCGCATCTTCGAACACGCCGCCTGCGGGACGAGGATCGACTACGCGGGTGTGTGCCCAACCTGCAAGATCTCGCCGGCCCCCGCGGACATCGTCACGGCGCCGCGCCCCGGACGGGCCAGCCGGCGAGACGATCCGGTCACGGTCGCGCTGCGCACGCCGCACCGGCTGCTCGAGCCGATCGAGACGCACTGATGGCCGCCCGCACCCGAATCCTGCTCGTCTCCGGGAGCCTGCGCCGAGCCTCGACGAACACGGCCGCGCTGCGCGCGCTGCAGCAACTGTGCCCCGAGTATGCCGGGGCGCTTCCGGGCTACACCGGCGCCGAGATCATCGAGGATGACGCCTGCGCACTGCGGTGGCGCGCCAGCAGATCTGGAGCGATGGGCTGATCGCGGATCCGGAGATCCAGGCGCGCCTCGAAGGGTTGGTGGCGACGCTGGCGGAGCGCTACCCGCCGAGAACTCCTGAATCCGAACCGACTGCGTGAGGGGTCCACCCTGCGGGTCCGACAGCGTAATCGTGGTCGGCACCTGCGTTGTGGCTCCCTGGAAACGGTTGGGGACACAGCTCTGGATGCCGCTCGCTCGTTCGCGCCCGCCGGCGCAGCTGTCGTCTGGGCCGGCGTAGCGGTGGTCTGAGCGTGGGTAGCCGAAGCACTCACGGTGACCGTCTTGGTCACGTCGATCCGCAGCCACCGAGCGCGACGGCGGCGAGCCCCACGCGAGCCTTCGCGTCGCGCGAACACATCCCACCCTTCGGGCACCGGCAAGTGCGGCCCGGCCGGTGCGGGCTACTCAGGGCGGCCGGGCACGACTCGGCGGATACGAATGTCCTGCGCAGGTGCGTCGGTTGGCACGAGACCGGCCTGGGTGCTCTCGACAGCGGCGATCAGGGCCTTGAGCTCGGCGAGGTCGAGCTCGACCGTGTGGGCCTCGCCGTCGATGGTCTGCACCGCCGCCGGCATCGCTGCGTCGTGCCCTCGGTCGGCGGCCTTGATCGTGGCCCGAAACGCGAGCTGGGTGCCGGTCTGTCCCCATTCGACGGCAAACCGACCCTCGAGACGGTGGCCGATCCAGGCGATCGCCACCATCAGGGCACCGACGATCACGAGCGGGAACGTCCACACCGACCTCGCGGTCTGTGCCTCGACGACGGACGTCTCAGCGACGGACGTCTCAGCGAGCGGCGCCTCCGCGACCGGCGTCGGCGCCGGCACGGTGGGGGCCTGGGGCTCCCGCGCGTGGGCCTCTGGCGCCCCGCCCGGCTGCTCTGGTTCGTGTGCCCGCTCGGAATCGATCACCTGTGACGACCTTCGTCACCTGCGTTGACTCCTGCCCTTTCGACCTGGGCTCGGTCGTCCCTCCCCGACCCCGAGCCGAGGTGTCAGAACACGGGACCGGGCGGGCGCTCCGGGTTCAGGTCTGCTTCACCGCGGAGATGTCGAGCGACATGCTGACCTTGTCGCCGACGAGCATGTTCCCGACCCGAGCGCCTGGTTGAACCTCATGTCGGAGTCCGACGGCTTGATGACGCCGACGGCATCGAGGCCGATGCGCGTGTTGCCCCAGGGGTCCTGGTCGGTGCCGGAGATGACGACGTCCAGCTTCAGCGCGCTCGTGACGCCGGGCATGGTGAGGTTGCCGAAGACCTGGGATGACTCACCATCGATCGCCTCGGCGCGGGTCGACGCGAACGTGATCACGGGGTAGTTGTCGACGCCGAAGAAGTCCGCCGAGCGCAGGTGGGCGTCGCGCTGCTCTTCGCTGGTCGAGATCGAGGCGACCTTGACCGCGCCAAAGGCTCGGGAGCAGGCGAGATCCCGGCCCACCTCCAGCGTGCCCTCGAATTCGATGCGTGCCGGCGGAGATAGGGCTCGGCGGAGCGAACAGAACCGGCCACCGGCAGCAGGCCGTCCCGAGTCACCGCCACGCGGCTCGCTACGCTCGGTGCATGACCGAGCCGGACGACGATCCGACGCCCGAGGCGGGCAAGCTGCCCACCGGGCGGCTGGCGCGGACGGCGCGGGTCGGCGGGCTGGTCACCGGACAGGGGCTGCGGTGGGCCGGCATGCGGACCGCCAACCGGGTGCGGACGCCCGAACGGGCTTCCGCGGCCCAGAACGAGCGGACGGCGGCGCTCGTCAACCAGCTCGTCGATCAGCTCGGGCAGATGCGCGGCGCGGCCATGAAGGTCGGCCAGATGATCTCGATGGTCGAATTCGGCGGCGACGAAGAGCAGCAGGACGAGCTCCAGCGTAAGCTCGCCGCGCTCCGCGACGACATTCCGCCGGTGCCGTTCGCCGATCTCGAGAAGCTGATGCGCCAGGAGTTCGGCGGGCCGCCCGAGCGCGTGTTCTCGGACTTCGACGAGCGCGCGTTCGCCGCGGCTTCGATCGGCCAGGTTCACCGCGCGACGACGGTCGACGGCGACGAGGTGGTGGTCAAGATCCAGTACCCCGGGGTGGCGGAGGCGGTGGAGACGGATCTGCGCAACGCGACGCTCCTGCTGCCGCTCGTCAAGCGCCTCGCGCCCGGACTGGACGCCAAGGCCCTGGCAGCGGAGATGCGCGAACGGATCGGCGAGGAGCTCGACTACGAGCTCGAGGCCCAGAACCAGCGGCGCATCGAGCGGCTGATGCGGGGGCACCCGTTCGTCCGCGTGCCGCGGGTCCGTACCGACCTCTCCACGCGGCGGGTGCTGGTGTCCGAGTACGTCGAGGGGGAGCGCTTCGAGACCGTGCGCCGGGCCGACGAGGCGCAACGCGACCGCTACGGCGAGATCGTCGTCCGGTTCTTCTTCGGTCTGCTGTATCGCGACCGCATCGCTCTCGGGGACCCACATCCCGGCAACTACCTGCTGCTGGCCGACGGCGGCGTCTGCTTCCTGGACTTCGGCCTCGTGCGCAACGTCGACAGCGCCCGCGTGGCCACGGAACGGGCGATCGCGCTCGCCGTCCGCGACCGCGATGCGGCCGCCCTGAAGGCGGCGCTGGTCGCGGCGGGTTACCTGCCCGCCGATCGGGCGGACGCGGTCGATGCCGACTGGGCGCTGGGGCTGATGCGTATGGCGATGAAGTGGTACGCCGTGCCGGGCGAGCGTCGCTTCCTGCCCGACGACACGCGCCGGGCACGAGAGCGTGAGCGCTTCGACGACGAGCAGCGAGCGGCAATGCGGATGCAGGTGAATCAGTTCACGATGCCGCCCGAGGCGATCCTTATCCGGCGGATGCAGGGCATCGTCGCGGTCGTTCTCGGTCAGCTCCGGGCCGGAGCGGACTGGGGCGCGATCGCCGCCGAGTATCTGCACGGCGGGCCGCCGGCAACGCCGCTGGGGCACGCCGAGGCCGATTTCTTCGCGCGCCGCGGCCGCACGGCCGGTGTCAGCCTGGAGGCTACCGGTTAGTTTAGGCACCAGCGTCCTCTCAGCGCTCGTCCCCGTCGTGACGCGCCGGCTGCTCGTAAGTTCATCGCGGCGCCGAGCTCGAGGGCAGCGCGGCGCAGCGCGGTCTCGCTGCACTGCGCGTAACCGAGGATCAGCGCGGGCGGCAGCGGCGCGACGCAGGTGCGGCGAGGTGGCCCTCGGCGGACCGCTGCGCGTAGGCCTCCACCACGACCCCGCGCGAGACGCCCAGCTCCAGCGCGAGCGTACGGCTCGGGGCAGGTGCGCGCCGTGGCGCAGGCGACCCGAGCGAATCGCGTCGCGCAGGTGACGCTCGAGCTGCACGCGCAACGGCTCGTCGGGTGCAGACGCGATCAGCAGCTCCAATGGTCCTGACTCGTACCCCACGATGTGCCCTGCTCGGCGATCCAATCTTCACCCTGGCGTGCTTGGACGCGCGTGAGCGCGGCGCTGTCCGCGGCACGCGCCCGCGGCTCGGAGCGCCTACCAGGTCCTGATCGGCTGGCTCGGAGCGCGGCGCTGGACGCGCAGGCGCAGGTCGAGCACGATCGCGCCGTCGGTCATGCAGCGGACCGGCGTCAGGTCGGCCTCGACGATCTCCGGGACCTCGCGCAGGAGCATGGCGAAGCGCAGGACCAGCTCGCGCACGGCATCGCGGTCGAGCGGCGCATGTCCGCGGAACCCGCCGAGCTGGTTCACGACGCTTCTTGAGGCGTCGATCAGCTCGTCGGCCTCCATGTCGGTGGACGGCAGCAGACGGAAGGCGACTGTGCGTCCCAGACCGGCCTGGCGGCCGCCGAGGCCGATCGCCATCACCGGGCCCAGTTCCGGATCGCTGATCGCTCCGATCAGCAGGTCGGCCCCGGGCGGCATCAAGGGCTGCACCACCGCGCCGCGCGAGCGATCGGCGCGTCCCGCCGCGTGCACGCGGCGGTCGAGCTCCCGCCAGCCCGCGCGGACTGATTCCGGGCCCTCCAGCCCGAGCAGGACGGCGTCGATGCCCTCGGCATGGTAGGGCGCCACGAACTCGGCCTTGAGCGCGATCGGCCCGGCGATCTCAGCGGCGACGGCGGCCGCCGCCTCGGCGTCGGCGCAGTGGTAGGAGCGCACCACGGGGATGCCGTGCGTCCCGACGAGGGCTTCGGCTTCGATCGCGGGCAGCCACAGGTCGCGGCCGTCGCCGCTGCGTTCGAGCCGTTCGGCGATCAGCGCGCGTGCCGCCGTCGGGTCGATGTCCTCGTAGTGCGGACGCTGGCCGAGGGGGCGTGAGAGCCACTCCCGGCGCTCGGCCCCGCGCGCGAGCACGTCCGCGCACGCATCCGGGAAGAGGAAGTTCGGTACCCCCTGGGACACACCCTCCGGCAGTCGCCCATCGGCGGTGATGACCGACGCGACGACGGGCTTGGCGTGCGGCGCCGAGGCGCCCGAGATCGCCGCGAGCACGCCCTCCGGATCGCCGCCGGAGAGGTCGACGTAATGGGCCATCAAAGCATCCACGCCAGGGTCCGCAAGCAGGTGCTGGACGCCCTCGGCGTACTGCGAGGGACCGGCGTGGATTCCCAGCACGAGCGGATTGCCCGCTTCGCCCTCGGTCCGCGACTGCAGCAGGCCGCGGGCGGTGCAGGCGTCCGCCGCCAGCGTGGCCACCCCGGCCGAGTTGCTGACGATCCCGATCCGCCGCCCCTTGGGCAGCGGCTGGGACTCGAAGAACTCGGCCGCGTTGAACAGGTCTACCCCGCCGCGGAACCGCAGCACACCGGCCTGATCGAGGAGCGCATCGATGACGATGTCGCCGCGCAACGCCGCTGCCGTGTGCGAGTGCGCACCGGTCTGCGGCGGGTCCGGGAACATGTGTCCCTTGATGGCGAGGATCGGCTTGCGGCGCGCGACACGCTGGGCGATATGGATGAACCGCTCCGGGTTGCCGAACGTCTCGAGATAGAGCATCACCGCGGCCGTGCGGCTGTCCTCCTCCCACAGCTCGAGCAAGTCGTTGGTCGACACATCGGGGCGATAGCCGAGCGAGGCGAAGCTCGACACCCCGAGCCGGCGAGCCGCGGCATGGCCGAGCAGCCCGATCCCGACCGCGCCCGACTGCGAGCAGATCGCCAGGTGCCCAGCCGGCACAGCGGCCCCGGCGAACGTCGCGTTCAGGCTCACCTCCGCGTTCGTGTTGAGGACGCCGAGCGAGTTCGGCCCGACCATCCGGATGCCCGCTCCGCGCACGATCTCCAGCAGCCGCTCCTCGCGCTCGCGGCCCTCATCGCCGTCCCCGAGGCTGGCGGTCAGCACCAGCAGCGCCTTGGCCCCCGCGGTCGCCGCCTGCGTGGCGATCTCGGACACCTCCACCGGCGGCACCGCGATCACGACCAGCTCGGGCGCCTCCGGCAACTCCGCAAGGTCCTCGGCGGCGCGCAACGAGTGCACCACGCCACCCGATCGGTTGACGGGAGCGGCGACGCCCCGGAAGCCGCCGTCCACGATGTTCGCCAGGACGGCGCCGCCGACGCTGCCGGGTGAGCTCGAGGCCCCGACGACCGCAACCGAGGCCGGAGCGAGGATGGGGCGCAGCGAGGCGACGGCACCGAGGTGGTCGCGTTCGGCGATGCGCTCCTTCACCTCCTCGGTGGGCGTGATGTCGAGCGACACCGTCACCTCACCGTCCGCGCCCTTGCGCCGGATCGCGTAGCCCGCATGCTCGAAGACGCTGAGCATCCGCCGGTTGTTGGCCATCACCTCGGCATCGAAGCGATGGATGTCCTTGGCCGCGGCGATCGACGCGAGCTGCTCGAGCATGCGCGTCGCCATGCCGCGCCCCTGGGAGTCGTCGGCCACGGCGAACGCGACCTCGGCCACGCCGGGCTCGCGCAGGCCGTCGAAGCCCGCGGCGGCCACCACGCTGTCCCCCCGGCGCCCGATCAGGGCCACCCGGTCGTCACCGTCGGCCTCCGCGTAGTCTCGCGCCGCCATGTCGGTGCGTCCGCTCCCGTGGAAGCGCATGTAGCGACTGTCGGGCGAAAGGCCGTCGTAGAAGGCCTTGATGTCGTCGAAGTCGTCCGGCCGTGGCGTCCGCAGTCTGAGCGTCGAGCCGTCGCCCAGAATCACGTCGCGGACCAGCTCCCGGGTGCTCATCTCACCCGACGGTCTACCACGGACCGGCGGCGAAGAGCAGGCCGAGTTGTGTCTCAGCCGAACAAGGGAAGACTTCCGCCGCCGGGCCAGGGCGTCGATCCCGTGCTGGATGCTCGTCTGTACGTCGCCGTACACGTGCTCTACGTAATGGTCGTCCTGCGCCCGCTCGGGGTCGCCGTCGAGCTCGATCGGCTGCTGGAACGCGTGCGGATCTTGGTCGGGAACGGGATCTCGGGCAGTTCTCCCAGCCCTCGACCTCCATCCGGAGTCAGTAATCGATCAGCTGGTTCCAGAGGTACTTCTGGCGCTCCATGAACGTCCAGTCGGGGCTGTCGAGCGACCTCTCTCCTGCGCGCCGGGCGACTCTCCGCTGACGCCGGTCTTCCCTTCGAGGCGCTGCCGCAGCGTGGCTGCCGCCTCATCGGCGTGTGACTGCGGAGCGGGACGACGGCGGGCACGCCGCCGCTCGGCGTTGCCTCGGGCTTCGGTCAAGGGTTCTCCTCCCCCTCGCAGCGACGCGTTATGCGTGCTGGACGTTGCCTTCGCAACAGCCGTATCCAGACCCACGGCGCGCTACACCAGCGGGTTCGGTCTTCACGAGGCGGGTAGAAGCACCGTGATGGCTCAGACACGACCCGACCCCAACGGCGTGGGACAGAGCGACCTGCGGGCCAAGACCGAGAAGGCCCGCCGTGAGCTGGCGCTCGAGGACGAGCGGGTGCGTCCGGACGCCGGCGCCGACTCCGAGACGCCCGGCGAGGACGGCGAGCAGCCGGACGATGCCTCTACGGTGGTGCGCCAACGCGCCGAGGACCAACGGCTCGGGGCTGCCCAGGAATCCGCGCGCCAAGAGCTGCGGGCGCGCCGGGACGAGTGAACGCGGAGCGCCGATTCGGGGCCCGGGAGCCGGGGTAGCTCCACCCCATGGCCCAAGGAATCAAGTTGCAGACCTCAGTCCCAACAGGTCGGCGTTCGGCGATCGCGAGCCGATCCCGAGCCGTCCGCCGCCGGCCACGGCGAGGATGGCGCCCCCGCCACGCGCCGGGTCCGCCGCACCCGAGGGCACGAAGGCGGTCGCGCTCGTCGTCCATGACCCCGGATGCGCCGCTGGTTGACGGCGGCACCCAACCACTACTACTTCTGGATCTACGCGCTCGACGACGACTCGCCCTCGAGCCCAGGCTTGATCGTCGTGGGCGGCTCGACCGCATCGAGGATCGCGTGATCGAGCGGGCGCGGGTCCTTGGCATCTACGCCAACGACGGCTGAGCCCGGGCCGCCGGGGGCGGTGAGTCTGGCCGGGGGCGGTGAGTTTGACTCCGAAGACCCCGGGTAGCTCGATGGATAGGACCTCGATCACGACACGAAGGAGTTGATGCCGGATGGCCAACGAGCTCCAAGGCAAGCGCGTGGCGTTCCTGTTCAGCGAGGGAGTCGAGCAGGTCGAGTTGACCGAACCCCTGGAGGCCGTGCGGAAGGCGGGCGCCGAGGCGGACCTCGTGTCGCTCGCGCAGGGCACGGTGCAGATGTTCAACCACCTGGACAAGGGCGACACGATCGAGGCCGATCGCGCAGTATCGGACGCCGATCCGTCGGACTACGACAGCCTCGTGCTTCCGGGCGGCGTCGCCAACCCGGATGCGCTGCGCACCGACACCGATGCGGTCGGATTCGTGCGTGGGTTCTTCGAGCGGGAGAAGCCGGTCGCCGTCATCTGCCACGGGCCGTGGACGCTGATCGAGGCTGATGTCGTGCGCGGGCGCACGCTCACCTCGTGGCCGAGCCTGCAGACCGATCTGCGCAACGCCGGTGCCACCTGGGTCGACGAGCAGGTGCACGTCGACAACGGGCTGGTCACCAGCCGCAAGCCCGACGACCTGCCGGCGTTCTGCGCCAAGCTGCTCGAGGAGATCGTCGAGGGGCGGCACGAGCAGCAGGTGGGCTCGGGCGCCCGCGCGGGCTCGTGAGCGCCGGGCGGGCGCCGCAGCGTGGCGCCCGCCGACCGCCCCCGCCGGCGGAGCCGGCGCACGGTGCGCTGGCGGAGCCGGCGCACGCTGAGGATCGCCACGAGGCCGACGGGGAACGCCACGAGTCGCGTCTGGAGCGCCTCGACCGCAACACGATCGAGTTGCTCAACGAGCTGCGCGTCGCGGGCACCGGCATCCAGGTCCTGTTCGCGTTCCTGCTCGTGGTGCCGTTCAATAGCGCTTCAGGCGGCTGTCCTCGGTGGACCGCTACATCTACTTCGCCACGCTGCTCTGCGTCGCGGCCGCCGCGACGCTGCTGATTGGTCCCTCGATTCATTACCGGATCCTGTTCCGCCAGGCCCATAAGCCTTACATCACCGCGGAACGAGGAGGGTGAGCACCGCGGTCTCGACCTCCTCGCGGGCGCGCCGCTTGGCCAGGTCGATGCTCTCGAGCGGCTGCTCGGGCGTGCCGGCGATCGTGTGGCCGACCCGGAGGCGGTCGAACACGGGTGGATCGATGTACGAGGGGCGGCACGCCGCCGGTGTATTGCCCGGGTATGCCGCCACGGCCTTGACCGAGGCGTTGACCGCTCGCTTGCGGGAGCCCTTGGTCGCGGCCTCGGCCCCGAGCACGGCGGGTCGCGTTCCAGGTCGGCGCGCTCGGCGCGCCACGACACGTGGGCGACGCCACCGAGCGCGATCCGGCAGTCCGCTCGGTGGGCTCGAGCACGGTGTCCCCGTCGGCTCCGCCTCATCCCGCCGCCTGCTTGACCGCGGCCACGATCCCGGGGTACGCACCGCAGCGGCAGATCTTGCCGCTCAGCCGCTCGGCGATCTCGGGGTCGGAGAGCTGCGGCACGGCGCGGAGGTCGGGCGTGGCGGCGCTCGGCCAGCCCGCGGCCAGAGCCGAGAGCATCCCGACGGCCGAGCAGATCTGCCCCGGGGTGCAGCAGCCGCATTGGAATCCGCCCTGCTCGACGAACGCCGCCTGCACCGGGTGCAGCTGCTCTGCGTCGGCCAGGCCCTCGATCGTCGTCACGTCCTCGCCGTCGCGGGCGACGGCGAGGACGAGGCACCTGTTGACGCACCGTCCGTCCAGCAGCACCGTGCAGGCGCCGCACCGACCGTGTTCGCAGCCCTTCTTCGATCCGGTCCAGCTCGAGCTGCTCGCGCAGCACGTCGAGCAGCGACGAGCGCGTGTCGATGGTCAGACGGCGATCCTCGCCGTTGACGCGGAGCGTGAGCTCGGAGAGTTGAGCGGGGGCGGACAGCGTCGGCTGCCTTCAGACCGACTACCGCAGTCCGGTCTCGTCCAGCCGCGCGCACAGCTCGGCCACGGACTCGAACACCTCGACCGCGCCGGCGTCGCGCAGCTCTTCGGCGGCAAAGCCGCCCGTCAGCACGGCGAGCGTCGGTACGTCCGCCCGGCGTGCCGCCTCGACGTCCCACGGCGCCGTGAGCGCCTCGACCAGGGCCGTCGCCCGCCGGGCCTAGATCCGGCCTCGTGGACGCGGATCGATCGCTCGAGGTGGAGCCCCGCCTCGCGCTTGGACCCGAGCTTGTCCTCGAGCAGTGAGTTCGCGATCGCGTCGAGCTTGCGCTGGATTGCTCGCTCGGAGCGAAGCTCGGCGTTCTTGACCAACGCGACCAGCCCGAGCGTCATCGCCGGCATCAGCCCGGCGGCGCCGGCCTCGAACCGGTCGCTGGCCCCGAACGCGAGACCGACGGCCCAGACGAGCACCACCAGGGCGCACAGGAAGAAGAAGTGAGGAGAGCTGGCCAGGAACGATGCCCGCTCCGCCAGCCGCTCGAACCGCCCGCGCTGATGGCCTTCGGTCCGATCGGCCGGGCGTTGGATCGCGGCGCGGATCCGCTTACGTCTTGTACGCGCCATGCTGCACCGCTACCCGGCCTTGGGCAGGCCAATCGCGGCCGACAAACAAGGCGGCCGGCGCTCTGACGGAGCCAGACCGCCCGCCTCACCGCAAGAGAGTGCCGGAGAGGCGACCGACACGTGGACCCAGGTACGCCTCTCACGGGCCTTCAAACAGTTCTTGGCCCAGGCGCGGTCCGGGCCCCGGCGCGAGTAGGATGCCGCGTCCGTCAGATCCCTGGGGGTGGTTGTGGCCGAGCGCAGCGACATCGAGTTCAGCTATTCGTTGACCGATCGGGTGGTCCGGCTCGGGCTCGGGGAGCTGGCCGACTTCAGCGGAGCGCGGTACGACGGTGACTTCACGCTCAGCCTCGAGCAGGCCCAGCGGCGCAAGCACGAGTTCATCGCCGAGCAGATCGGGATCGAGCCGGGCCGGCGGGTGCTGGACCTCGGCTGTGGCTGGGGAGGCCTGCTCAACTACATCCGCAATCGCGGCGCGCGCGGGCTCGGCGTCACCCTGTCCTCCGCACAGGAGGTGTCGTGCCGCCGGCACGGACTCGACGTTCGCCTGCACGACGCCAGGACGGTCACGCGGGACACCTTCGGGCCGTTCGACGCCGTGGCGAGCCTGGGGGCGTTCGAGCACTTCTGCTCGCCCGAGGACTACGAGGCCGGTCGCCAGGACGATGTCTACCGCGCGTTCTTCGAGCACGTTGCGACGGTGCTGCCGGACAAGGGTCGGTTCTACCTCCAGACGATGGTCTTCGGGCGCCACATGGTCCCGCCGGAGACCGTCGATCGCAACGCACCGAAGGGGTCCGACGAGTGGTTTCTCGCCGTGATGGCGGCGGCATTCCCGGGGTCGTGGTTGCCATTCGGCTCCGAGCAGGTGGTCCGATGCGCCGAGCCGCACTTCCGTCTCGTCTCGCGCGAGAGCGGCCGGCTCGACTACATCGAGACGATCCGGCAGTGGGATAGGCGCATCGATGCCTGGAACCCTCGGATGGCCCTGCTCAAGCTCAGCCTGCTGCCGCGCTGGCTCACGAGCCCCGATTTCCGCTTCGCTTACACGTCCGGGGGAAGCTCGAACCGCGAGTGCTTCAAGCGGGAGCTGATGGACCACTACCGGCTCGTGTTCGAGAAGGTGTGAGAGCCATGAACGCGTCCGCTTCCGACCTCTCGGTTCCCGACCGGCTGCTGCTCGGGTCCGGTCCCAGCCCGGTGCCCGAACGCGTCCTGCGCGCACTCGCGCAGCCCACGATCGGGCACCTGGATCCGGCCTTCGGGGCGCTGATGGAGGAGACGATGGAGCGGCTGCGGCGGACCATGCTGACCGAGAACCGGGCCACACTTGCGGTCTCCGGGACCGGGAGCGCCGGCATGGAGGCGCTGGTCGTCAACTTCGTCGCCCCCGGCGAGCGCGTCGTGTGCGGCGTCAACGGCCTGTTCGGCGAGCGAATGGCCGACGAGCTGACGCGCAACGGCGCGATCGTCGAGCGCGTCGACGGCGAGTGGGGACGCGCGATCGAGGTGGAGCGGCTGATCGCGGCGCTCGACGAGCGCACGGCAGCGCTGTTCGTCGTGCACGGCGAGACCTCGACCGGCGTCTGCCAGCCGCTGGAGGGCCTCGCCGACGCCTGCCGCGCTCACGACGCGCTGCTGCTCGTCGATTGCGTGACGTCGCTGTCCGGTCAGCGCCTCGCGATCGACGCCGCCGGCGTGGATGTCGCCTTCAGCGGCACCCAGAAATGCCTCAACTGCCCGCCGGGGCTGGCGCCGTTCACCGTCTCCGCGCAGGCCGCGGAGCGCCTGTTCGCCCGCGGCGAGCCGTGCCGCTCGTGGTACTTCGACCTCCGCGCGATCCTCGCCTATTGGCGCGAGGACGCCGAGGGCGCGCCACCGCGGGTCTACCACCACACGGCGCCGATCAACATGGTCTACGCGCTGTGGGAGGCCCTCGGGCTGGTGCTCGAGGAGGGGCTAGAGCAGCGCTGGGCCCGCCACGAGCGCGCGCACGAGGCCCTGCGCGGAGCCCTCGAGCCGCTCGGCCTGCGCCGGCTCGCCCCCGACGGCGAGGCGCTGTGGCCGCTGCTGGCCGTGACCCTTCCGGACGGCGTCGACGAGGCCGCGGTCCGCCGGCGCCTGCTGCTCGAGCACGGGATCGAGATCTCCGGTGGCTTGGGGTCACTGGCGGGGCGCGCGTGGCGGATCGGAGTCATGGGCATCGGCGCGGAGTTGGAGCCCCAGCGCCGGCTGGTGGAGGCGCTCGCGCAGTTGATCGGCGGTGGCGGTGGGGGCGAGGCGGTTGAGAGGTTGGAGGCGGGCTGGGGGTAGCGCGTTGGTGGTTGCTCGGGTGGGTTGGGCCGTGGGGGTCGGCCGGGCCTGACGGCTTGGCTGGGGAGGGGTTGGGGCGAGCTTGGCGCGGGTGCCGAATTTGCACGAACGCGTGACCCACACGTGACGTCTTCCGCGGGACGATCGGGGCGTGGATGACGACCGCGGCCGCGCCGAATCCGAGGGTGGGCTGATTCCTTGCAACAGTCGCAAGGAATCGGCCCACCCTCGGCGCGAAGCGGCGATTGCGGCCCTGTTCGCACGCCAGTACGCAGTCGCGAGCATGGAGCAGCTCAACGATCTCGGGCTCAGCGTCAGCATTGCCAGCCGGCGCGTCACGACCGGCCGCCTCCACCGCATCCATCGGGGCGTCTATGCGTTGGTTGATTCTTCATTGCTCACCCGCGAAGGGCGCTGGCTGGCCGCCGTGTTGGCGTGCGGTCCAGGCGCCGCCCTCTCGCATCGCTCAGCAGCCGCGCTCCTGCAACTGCGTCCGGCCGGATCTGCGGGCGTGGACGTGACCGCGCCGAACCGCCGCGGCCGCTCGCGGCCGGGCATCACCGCCCACCGCGGACCGCTGCACCCCGATGACCTCACCATCGTCCACGGGATCCCCTGCACGCATGTCGCCCGAACCGCGGTCGACCTCGCCGAGGTCATCGACCGCCGCGGCGTCGAGCGCTTCCTGGAGCAGGCGGAGGTCCAGGACCGCTTCGACCTCGTCGCGCTGCGAGCGCAACTCGAGCTTCGGCCCACGCGCCGCGGCACTCCCGTCGTCGCCGCGATCCTCGCCGAGCTGGCCGAGCCACGGCTGACCCGGAGCGAGCTCGAGGAGCGGTTCTTGGCCTTGACCCGCGAGGCCGGACTGCCGGCGCCGGAGGTCAATCCACGCATCTTGCTTGCGGACGGCTCCGCGATCGAGGTCGACTTCCTGTTTCGCGCCGCTCGGCTGATCGTCGAGACCGACGGTCGCGCGACGCATGCCACCCGCCGGGCGTTCGAGCAGGACCGGCGCCGGGATCAGCTCCTGAGGCTCTGCGGGTGGACCGTGATCCGCTTCACCTACAACCAGGTGGTGAACCGCCCGGACGAGGTCCTCGCCACGCTCGCGCGCCTACTCCACCAGTAAGCCAGGGGCTCACGAAAGCCCTGCTACTGCTGGATTGGCGTGCGTTCGCAGGCGGTCTATGAAGCACTGCGGAAGCGTAGAGGGTGGACAGAGCGCCTTGTGAAGGCCCAGGCGGCCGAGGATGTCGCCATGCCGTGTCGAACACGAGCGGCATTGCAGAGGACGCGGGTGGCTACCGGGCCAAGGACAGGTCGCTGGACCACCGTCCGGAGCGCAGACCGTGGAGACACGCTAGCTTCAGAACACATGCCCGAACCTGCGACGCCCGAACCCGACCCCAGCCTGCTCGGAATCAGCGCCTCCAACCTCGAGCGAGGAGAGTTGGCCGCGGAGGCCAATCGGAAGCTTGTCGCTGGGGTCGAGGCGCAACTCGCCTGGCTGAAGTCGACGCCCGAACTCACCGAGCAGCAACGCGAGCGGTTGACCCGTTGGTGCGTCGCGCTGAAGGAGATGAACGAGCAACGCCTGGCCCAGCTTGCCGGCCAAGCCGAGACGATCGCAAAGCTCCACGTGCTGCTGCGCTCCGATCCGAACGGGCAGCACGCCGAGCTGCTCAGGGCACAGGCCGCGACACTCGACGCCCTCGCCGCATCCGCGAGCGCGGTTGCGGCGATCTTCAAACTCACCGCAGAGATCGACCGCCGCTTGCCCGGCGGATAGCCCAGCACCACGCCGGACCACGCGCGGGTCGCAGGACCTGGCACGAAGCGTCCACGCCGGGCGGAGAGGACCGGCGGAGGTGGAGCCGTGAGCCGGCGCGGGTTCCCTCAAGGGGGTCCGGGCAGTGAGCGCCGGGATGTACGCGCTTCTCCTGCCCGCTTGCGCGAGGCAGAGCGCTCCAATCGGTCGACGGGTCCGAATCTTGCTGCGATCGGCCATGACCTGCCCGCCATCGCCGGACTTCTCCCCCGAAAACAAAAGGGCGGGAGGGTGACCGTCAAGTGTCATCGGTGCCGTTCGACCCCGAGGCACCTCGAGGCTCCCGGTGGTCTCCACCCGTCGACCACATCGTTGCGCTGAGAACGATGCGCGACCCATCCGACCCCTACGCGGAGCGACTGTGACCCCGCCGTCCGCGCCCTCGGGCGCACGCCGGGCAAGAACCGCGTGACAGTCCGGGAGAACGTGGTCAAGCGCGCGAAGGCCGAGGGCCGGCCGATCCCCGACTCGTGGAATCCCGACGGGACGACCGAGGGCACCGGGCGCTCGACCGCCGCGATCCCGCACCGGTTCACCGCCGCCGCGATCGACGAGATGGCGCTCGAGATGCACAGGGCACGCCCGCCGTCCCCGGCTCGAGGCTCTCTCGCGCGGCGACGGGGCAGACGCCCCGGGATCAAGCGGAGAAAGACTGGCGCGGCGCGCGAGTCACTGCCGCAGCGCTGACTGGCTGCGCGATTCAGGGCAAGGGGCTGCCAGGTGACTGTAAGAACTTGCGCCAGTGGCACAAATCACCGCGACGCGGCCAGGCGGATGAATTAGCGGCCTCGCACCCCGAGCCCCGAGACGGGCTGGCGCGGAAGGTGCGCCCTCGGATCGAAACTTCCGGTCGCGTCCGGCGTTACATGGACAGAGGCGGATTGGTGGGGCCGTATCGGGGGGCCGAATCGGCGGCGAGTCGGGGCTTGGGGGCGCCCCGCTCGTCGCTGTGACGTGCGAGGGGGCGCCCCGCCCGGCCATCCCTGACCCAGACGGGGCGTGCGGCTGGGGCGGGGCTTATTCGCCCGGCCGCGTCGGGACGCAGTGGTGGTATGGCGCCCCGATGTCTTGGTTAACGGCGCGATCGACCGCGCGCTTGCGCGAGCGCATCCTCGGAGGAGTTCACTGGGGTGACATCGACGTGCAGGGGCGCACGCAGGGATCTCGTGGCACACCCGCTCACGTCGGTCGGCTGTTCGCCGCCAGCGCCGATCCGGTCAGCATCGCCGCTCGCATCGGCGACTCGATCGCGACGACGTTGCACATGTACGCCCCACGAGTACGACGCCGCTCGCCGCGCGCAGTCCGACCAAGCGCGGTGCAGCGCGGTAGCTGAGAACGCACGGCGCCTACTCCTCCAGTAGCCGCGCCACCACCCGGCTGTGGCGGCGGCCCGTGTCCGGCGTGCGGGCGGCGCGCTGGATCACCTCGCGTGTGCCGACGATCACGGTCGCGAGCTTGGCCCGGGTGATGGCCGTGTAGAGCATCTCGCGCCGCAGGAAGAAGGCGCCGCCGGCGGGGTGCGCGACGATGATCGCGACCGGGAGCTCGATCCCCTGGCCGCGGTGGACCGAGCAGGCGTAAGCGAGCTTCAGGCGCTCCGCGTCCTCGGCCGGCAGCCGGAAGATCGCCTCCTCCGCGCTGAGGAGCAGGGCGGGGTCGTCGTCGCCGTCGGAGCCGATCTCGTCCAGCAGTCGCAGCAGCATGCCGTTCATCAGCCCGAGCTCGTGCAGGTTGCGGCCGGTCAGCATCAGCTTGTCGCCGATCCGCAAGCGCCCGCCGCGGACCGGGGCGCCGTCGGGGTTCAGCGCTCCGCGCAGCGCCTCGTTGAGCCGGTCGATGCCGAGCTCGCCGCGGTACACGGGGGCGAAGACCTGGATGTCGGCGATCGGGTCGATCTCGTAGTGCGCGGGCAGGCGGGAAGCGACCAGCGACACGATCTCCTCGCGCGCGGCGACGGGGTCGGGCCGCTCGATCAGGAACAGGTCCCGCCGCATCCCGGTCGCGCCGGCGCTGAAGTCGGGTGCCTCGCCGCGGCGCACGGCGTGGGCGCCCTGGACGATCATGCTCCCGGCCGCCTGGCGGAAGATGTGCGTCAGGCGCGCGGTGGGGACGAGCTCGGAGGAGACGAGCTCGGCGAACGGCTTGCCGGCGCCGACGGGCGCGAGCTGGTCGGCGTCGCCCACGAGCACGACGCAGGTCTTTGACCCGACCGCCCGCAGCAACATGACCATCAGCTCGAGGTTGGCCATCGAGGACTCATCGACGATCAGCAGATCGCAGGCGAGCGGATCCTCCACGTCGTGCGTCGGTCCCTCGCCCGGGATCCACCCGAGCGCCGAGTGCACGGTGCGCGCTGTGATCCCGGTGGCCTCGGTCATCCGGATCGCCGCCCGGCCGGTCGGGGCGACGAGCATCACGCGCGCTCCCTGGCCGACGGCCAAGACTCCAATCGTCCGGATCGTCGCCGTCTTCCCGGTGCCGGGTCCGCCGGTGATCAGCGACAGGCGGTGCACGAACGCGGCCCGGACGGCGGCGAGCTGCTCAGGGGTCAGGACGGGCCCCGCCGCAGAATGCTCCGCCTCGCCCTCGAAGCCGCCCACACCCGGATCCGACAGCCGCCCCCCGGGCTCACCCGCGATCAGCTCCCGCACCCGGTCGGCGAGCTCGGCCTCGAGCTCGGCCGTCGCGCGACGGTAGATCCACTCACCCGATCGGGCCAGGTCCCCCGCGGCGACGAGCTCGTCGATGAAGCTCTCGCCGGGCGGCTCAGAGACGCCGAGCAGCTCGCCGAGCGCGCCGCGCAGCGCCCCGAGCGCCATGCACGTGCTGCCGCTGCGCTCGGCCTCGCCGAGCAGGTGGAGCACGCCCGCGCGAGCACGCTCGCGCCCATCAGGCGGCGTGCCGGCGCTCACGGCGATCCGGTCGGCGAGCTGGAAGCCGACGCCGAACACGCTGGTCAGCTCGTAGGGCCGCGCGGCGACGATCCGGGCCGCGCCCTCGCCGAAGTGCTCCTGCACCCGTCCGACGAGATAGGCGAGCCCGTGCGGCGCGAGCATCAGGTGCAGACGCCGCATCGCCCGCAGCCCCTCCCACGAGCGCGTCGCCTCCTCCGCCCGTCCCGGGCCGAGGCCGACGATCGCGAACGCCGCCGCCGGATCGCGATCGATCGCGTCGAGCACCCCGTCGGGACCGAACCGCTCCACCAGGGCCGCGGCGCGCCGCGCTCCCACGTGGCGGACGCGTCGCAGATAGGCGATCAGCGCATCGGCGTCCGAGGGCGGCAGCGGATGGGCCTCGGTGACCTTGACCTGCCGGCCAAAGCGGCTGTCGTCGACCCAGGTTCCGATCACGCGGGCCCGCTCGCGGTCCTCGAGGTGCACAAGCGGACCGACGAGCACCACGGCCGCGCCGTCCTCGCCGGCGGCGTCGAGCACCGCCCACCCCGACGACTCGTTGACGTAGCGCGCACGGCGGACGGTCACCACGGCATCGAAGCTCGTCATCCGGCACGACGTTAGCCGCCGGGGCAGCGCGCGCGCTAGCTTGGCTCGAACATGGCACAGACGGGCGGCCGGGAAAGACTCGACGGCAAGATCATCGCGATCGCGTCCGTGGTCGTGATCGGGGCGATCATGTCGATCCTCGACACGACGATCGTCAACGTCGCCCTCGCGACTCTGGGGCGCGACCTGCACAGCAGCCTGGCGACGATCCAGTGGGTCTCCACCGGCTACCTGGTCGCGCTGGCGATGGTGATCCCGATGACCGGCTGGGCCTCGGAGCGCTTCGGCGCCAGGCGATTGTGGATGATCGTGCTGACCCTGTTCGTCGCCGGCTCGGTGCTCTCAGGCCTGGCCTGGTCGGCCGGATCGCTGATCGCGTTCCGCTTCCTGCAGGGCCTCGGCGGCGGGATGATCATGCCGGCCGGCATGACGATCCTCGCCCAGGCTGCGGGGCCACAGCGGATCGGCCGGGTGATGAGCGTGGTCGGAGCGCCGATGCTGCTCGGCCCGATCCTCGGCCCGGTGCTGGGCGGCCTGATCCTGCAGAATCTGAGCTGGCGCTGGATCTTCTTCGTCAACGTGCCGATCGGCGCGCTGGCGCTCGTGATGGCGTGGCGGGTGCTGCCGCGCTCCGAGCCCCAGCGCGGCGAACGACTGGACGTCGCCGGCCTGGCGCTGCTGTCGCCGGGGCTGGCGGCGATCGTGTTCGGGCTCTCGGAGACGGCCAGCCAGGGCGGCCTGTCCTCGCCCACGGCGTTCGTGCCGATCGTCGCCGGCCTGGCGTTGGTGGCCGCGTTCGTCTACCACGCGCTGCACACCTCGGTGCGGCCGCTGCTCGACCTGACCCTGTTCCGCGCTCCCGGCTTCGCGGCCGCCGCCGCGGTCGTATTCCTGATCGGGGCGGCGCTGTTCGGCTCGCTGCTCGTGCTGCCGTTGTACTTCCAGGTCGACCGCGGCCTGTCGACGCTCAGCACCGGGTTGCTGCTCGCGCCGCAGGGGATCGGGGCCGCGCTGACGATGCCGATCAGCGGACGACTGACCGACCGCATCGGCGGCGGGCGGGTGGTGCTGTTCGGCATGGTGGTGATGACGCTGGCGACGGTTGCGTTGACGCGGTTCGACGCGCACACGCCTTACACCACCACCTGCGCGATCCTCGTCGTGCGCGGCATCGGCCTCGGCTGCAGCCTGATGCCGGCGATGGCATCGGCCTACACGACCATCTCCCGGGCCGCGATCCCACGGGCGACGACGGCGCTGAACGTGCTGCAACGGGTGGGCGGCTCGATCGGGACGGCGCTCCTGGCCGTCGTGCTCCAGGACCAGATCAAGGCCGCGGTCCCGGGCGCCTCGGGCATCGGTGGGGGGGCGATCGCGCCGCTGCCGCCGGCCGTCCGCGCGCGGATCGCCGAGCCGCTGGCCACGGCCTTCTCGCACACGTTCTGGTACGCCGCCGCGCTGACCGGCGTCGCGATCCTGCCGGCGATCGTGCTCGCGATCACGGTGCGCGGCCCGGCCTCCGCGGCCGCGGCGTCCGAACCGCCGGGCGCAACGCAGGCTGCCTGAGCCACTACGGCAGCGGCACCCCGGGGCGGCACCAGGTACACGTTCTGTCCGGTCGCGAAGTGGCCCGTGTCGCGCGGATTCGAGGGCGGTGGCCGGAACACGTCGATGTGGTTGCCGATGATCGCGCCGCCGGTGTCGTCGGCTTCGAACCAGCCGCCGTTTGATCGACTGGTAGACGGGGCTGAAGATGTGGCTGGCGAGCGTGAAGGTGAGCAGGTTCGAGGCGTTGCGCCAGAAGCCGCCGGTGCGCCAGAACGGTGCGGTGCCGGGGCCGAACTGGGCCGTTCCCAGCCCGCCGGCGCTCAGCCATCCCCCTGACCCGAGGTCGGCGACGTGGTACCGGCGGCCGTCGAGGCCGACGCCGTCCCCCTCCATCGAGAGCCCGTGGGCCGAGTAGAGCCAGTCGATGCGGTGTTGGCCGGCGAGGCCGGGAGCGTCGACCGGCGCGGCGACGAACCACGCCTCCGGCGCCACCGCGATCGACGGCAGGTTGCCGAGCGGCGGGAGCCTGCGGTTCAGGCTGGCGCTGACGGGGCGGCAGAATCACGGCCGCGCGGCTGGGTTCGGCGTGGCGCTCGCGCGCGTCGAGCCGCTGCAGCCGGCCAGGGCGCCGCAGCCGGCGAGCAGCGCACAGCCGGTGGCCGCGGCGCGAAGCAGGCACTTACGTGCGGTCATCTCCGGGCGCGACGATAGCTCCGCTCGGCGTGGCGTACCGCCGCTTCGATTCCCTCGCTGGCGACCAGATGCTGGGAGGCGGCGATGAGCGGGCGCACGGCCGCCAGGCCGAGCCGGGCCTCGCGGTCGACCGGCGTGATGCGGCCCTCGGAGAACAGCGCCGCGCCCTCCGGCCACGACTCGACCCAGCTCGCCAGCATCACCCGCACGGTGCCGCGAGCCGACCAGTGGCGGAACTCCTCGGGATCGCTCAGCTCCGGGTAGTCGCGGCGCAGTGTCCAGATCCGGCCCACTAGCCCCGAGACGAGCGCGCCATCGTCGTCACACAGGACGGTGAACGGGGCGCTGCGGAACAGGGTGTCGAACGGGAGGTCGGGCGTGAGCCCGGGAATCCGCCAGCGCACCAGGCGCCCGAGCGTGCGCGTGTCGGACAGGCGCACCTCGCGCGCGGCGCTCCACAGCTCGCCGGGACGGACCCGCGCCTCGCGGCGGTGAGCCACCCGTACCGCGGGGTCCGCCAGCCAATGGTCGAGATCAGGGCGCACGACTCGGTTCTACACCAGGTTCGCCATCATTCTCGCGTGCTCAGTCATGCCCTCGCGCCCGTGGTGCCGTCGCTCGCCCGCGGGCTCGGCATCCCGCGCCGGTTGGAGGACCGGGCGGGGGTGGCGCTCACGTTCGACGACGGACCGCATCCGCAGGGAACGCCGGCGATGCTCGAGATCCTCGCGCGCGAGGGCGCGCGGGCGACCTTCTTCATGATCGGCGAGCAGGTGCAGCGCCGGCCGGAGCTCGCGGCCGAGGTGGTCGCCGCCGGTCACGCCGTGGCGCTGCACGGGTACCGGCACCGGCTGCAGCTCCGGCTGTCGGCGAGCGAGGTCAAGAGCGACCTGGAGCGCGGCGCTGCGGCGATCGAGGACGCAACGGGGGCCTCGCCGGCGCTGCACCGGCCGCCGTTCGGGATCTACAGCGCGGCCGGGCTGGCACTCGCCCGGGAGCGCTTCCAGCCGCTGCTGTGGTCGCGCTGGGGCAAAGATTGGCGAAAGCTCGCCACTCCGGGGCGCATTGCCGCCCGCGCGACCCGTGATCTCGCCCCGGGCGACGTGATTCTCCTGCACGACGCCGACTTTTACTCCTCCAGCCGCTCGCACGAGCGCACGGCGCTGGCGCTGCCGCTGATCCTGGCAGAGCTGAAACGGTCCGAAACCGCTACCGTCCTGCCTGTCTGACAGGCTTGTCAGTGCTCACGACGCCTGAGACGATGGCGATCTGCACGCGGGGATGGCGCTTCGCCGGCTGGATCACCGCACCGCCGGTGCAGGCTCGCTTGCCGCCGAGAACATGACCACCGCTTCCAGACACAGCGTGCCCGAGCAGAGCACGCCTGACTTCGCGAGGTTCGCGATCGGATTCGATCACCGTGATCGAGCGCGTCTGCATGCTCTGATCGACGAGGTGCTGGATTCCAACCGCTGGTCCGAGGCGGAGATGCAGACCCGCTTCGAGGCCGCTTGGGAAGCCCACAACGGCGTGCCCGCGGTCGCCTGCTCGAGCTGGGCCGGCGGGGCGCTCGCCGCTCTGGACTTCGCCGGAGTCGCGGGGGAGACCGTACTGTGCCCGTCGAACACCTTCATGGCGACGCCCCTCGCCGCCGTGCGGGCCGGCGCGCACGTCCAGTTCGTCGACTGCAATCGAGACGACCTCTGCATGTCCTTCCGCGACTTCGAGGCCAAGGCCGCGCGCTACAAGCCCACGGCCGCGGTGCTGGTGCACATCGGCGGCCACATCGCGTTCGAGGTCGAGGTGATCGCCGACTACTGCCGCGAGCACGGGATCTTCCTGATCGAGGACTGCGCGCACGCCCACGGCGCGAGCTGGAACGGCCGCCGGGCCGGCACCTATGGCGACGCCGGCGTGTACTCGCTGTACGCCACCAAGACGATCTCCACCGGCGAGGGCGGCGTGCTCGTGAGCGACCGTCCCGAGGTGCTCGAGCACGCGCGGCTGTATCGCAACTACGGCAAGCCGAAGTACGAGATCGCCGGGCTCAACTTCCGCATGAGCGAGTTCACGGCTGCGCTCGGGCTGATCGAGATCGAGCGGCTGTCGGAGATCGTGGCGTGGAAGAACGAGGTCGCCCGCGTGCATCTCGACCCGGTCAACCCCGCCCGGCTGGAGCTGCCCGTAGGGATGACCTCGGGCCTCTACAAGTACATCGTGTTCGACTGGCTGGAGAGGTCGACCGGTCGCGTCTACGACGAGCCGTGCCATCGGATCATGGGCCACGACGTCGAGTTGCCGAACACCGACTGGGTGGCGCGAAACCATTCCTGCGTTCCGCTGTACTACCGGCCGGACGGGGTGGCGTGACGATGTCGAACGAGCAGGGTGGATTCCAAGGCATGAGAGTTCTGGTTACCGGCGGATCGGGCTTCATCGGCTCACACGTCGTCGACAAGCTGCGTCTGCGCGGCTACGAGCCCGTGATCTACGACCTGCGCCCGTCGCCGTGGCACGAGCCCGGAAGCGTGGAGACCGTGCTCGGCTCGATCACCGACCGCGAGGCGCTGGAGCGGGCCCTGCAGGGCTGTGACGCGGTGGCCCACCTTGCCGCGGTGGCCGACGTCAACGACGTCCATGCGGAGCCCGAGGACGCCGAGCGGGTCAACGCCCGGGGCACGGTCGCGGTGCTCGAGGCGGCGCGGCGCTCCGGAGTCAAGCGGATCGTCTACGCGAGCACGATCTGGGTGTACTCCGACTGCGCGGGCGAGGAGGTCGACGAGGAGACGTTGCTGCCTCCGCCGAGCCACCTGTACACGAGCACCAAGCTGGCCGGCGAGCTCTATTGCAAGGCCTACCAGGAGCTGTACGGGATCGACTACACGATCCTGCGCTTCGGCATTCCGTACGGTCCCCGCGCGCGTGAGGCGGCGGTCATCCCGGCGTTCGTCAACAAGGCGTTCAAGGGCGAGCCGCTGACGCTCGCCGGCGACGGGAGCCAATCGCGGCGCTTCGTCTACGTCGAGGACCTCGCCGACGGCGTCGCCGCCGGGCTCGACGAGGTCGCGCTCAACCGGGTCTACAACCTCGCCAGCGACGAGACGGTGACGATCAAGCAGATCGCCGAGGCGGTCAAGGAGATCATTGGCGACGTCGAGATCGTGCACATGCCGGCCCGGCCGGGTGACTTCGGCGGCAAGCTCGTCTCCAGCGAGCGCGCCGCACGCGAGCTCGGCTGGACGGCCGCGACCCCCTTCTCCGAGGGCGTGCGCCGCTACGTCGCCTGGCGCCGCGAGCAGGCGGCGATCGCCGCCGAGCAGGCGGCGCTGCCGCCGCTGCCGATCGAGGAGCCCGACGCCGAGGCGCCGCCCCGCAAGGTGCTGCTGATCTCGGCCGACATTGGCGAGGGCCACGATCTGCCGGCCCGATCGGTGGCCCGCGAGTTCGCCGATGAGGACCCGGATGCCCGCGTGTCGATCGTCAACGGATTGCCGGCGATGGGCCCGCTGCTGACCAAGGTCCTGCGCGAGAACTCCGCCTTCATGTTCGTCTGGCTGCCGTGGCTGTTCGACTTCCAGTACTGGCTGTTCATGAACTTCGCGCCGGCGCGGTGGCTCTCGCAGCGCCTGCTGTACATGTTCGGGCGCCGCGGCTTGATGCGCCTGATCAAGGCGCACGACCCGGACGTGATCGTCTCCACCTATCCCGGTGTTACGGCGATCCTGGGCGAGCTCCGCCGCAAGGGCAAGCTGTCGGTGCCGTGCTTCTCGTCGATCACCGACCTGGCCGGCCTGCGCTTCTGGGCGCACCCGGGGATCGACCTGCATTTCGTGACCCACCCCGAGTCGGTGGAGGAGGTCGAGCAGATCGCCGGCCCCGGCAGCGTCCGCTGGGCCAAGCCGCCCACGTCGCCGGCGTTCCTCGTCCCGCGCTCGCGCTCGGACGCGCGGCACGAGCTGGGTCTGCCCGCCGACGCTCAGGTGATCGTCGTCTCCGGCGGCGGCTGGGGGGTCGGCAATCTGGTCGAGGCGGTCGAGGTCGCGTTGCAGGTGCCCGACGCGATCGTCCTGGCGCTGTGTGGCCGCAACGACAAGCTGCGGGCCCGACTGGCCAAGCAATATCCCAACGAGCCGAGGCTCCGGCTGATGGGCTTCACCGACCGGATGGGCGACGTGCTCGCGGCCGGAGACGCGATCGTGCATTCCTCCGCCGGCCTGACGGTGCTCGAGGCGATCATCCGCGGGTGCCCGGTGGTCTCGTTCGGCTTTGGCGTCGGCCACGTGCGGGCGAGCAACGCCGCGTTCGAGCGCTTCGGGCTGGCCCAGGTGGCGCGCAAGTGCGCCGACCTCGGCCCGGCGATCGAGCGGGCGCTCGCGAGCCGTCCCGAGCCCGACGGGTCGTTCGCGCTGCGGCCCTCGACCGCCTCGCTCGTGTTCACCGAGGAGCGGCGCGCCACCCCGGTTCCGGCCTGGCGCCTGCGCGCGGCCCGAGCGGCGACGACGACCGTGGCCGCCTGCGCGCTGGCCGCCTGGACGCTCACGACCGGTGCCTCCTACAGCCTCGTGTCCCACTTTGCGCACATCCGGCCCACGACCGCGGTGGAGACCACCCGGCCGGAGGTCGGGGTGCTCGTCGACGCGCCGTCGGGCCAGGAGCCCGCGCTCGCCGGCGCGCTGCTGGCCAGCGGCATGCACGTCTCGTTCACGCTCGACCATGCGCCGTCGGCGTCCGAGCTGGGCATCGTGCGCCTCGGCGATCAGGCCGTCCCGCGGCTGCCGACCGGCGGTCTCGTACGGTGGCTCGGCACGCGCGGCCAGCTCCACCGCCTGGTCTCGTCGATGGGCTACTCCAGGCACTTCCTGTACGCCTCGCGCGGCCTGAGCGTGGGCCAATGGCTGCTCGCCCACGGTGCCGGAGGACTGCCGGTCGCCGGTGCCGTGCGGCTCGTTCACGGGGACTCGGTCGGCATGCTCCGCGCCGGCGAGGTGGTCGAGCTTTCGCTGACCGACGCCGCACAGCTGGATCCGCTGCTGTCCGAGCTCCGCTCGGCGCTCGACGAGCAGCATCTCACCGCCGTGCCGGTGGGCAAGCTGGTGCACGACGCCAGCTCGTCGGCGTAGCGCCGACACCCGCGCTGAGCGTCAGCCCCGCGCGTCATGCCGGCGACCGGCGCGTCGCCCGTGACGTCTCACTCGTGACCCTAGTCCTCGCGTGCGTCCGCGGCCGCTTCGGCCGCGGTCAGCTGCTCTTCCACGAGCGTGAGCCCCGCGTCCCAGAAGCCGGGGTCGGCGAGGTCGATGCCGACGATCGCCGCCAGCTCCTCGGGGCTGCGCGAGCCGCCGGCCGCGAGCAGCTCCAGGTACCGGGGGACGAACGTCTCGCCCTCCTCGATGTAGCGCCGGTAGACCGACAGCGCCAGCAGCAGCCCGTAGGCATAGGCGTACACGTACCCGGGCGTGTTGATGAAGTGGGGCACGTAGGACCACCACATCCGGTAGCCGTCGGTCACCTCGACCGCGTCTCCGAGCAGCTCGACCTGGGTCTCGGTCCAGAGCTCACTGATGCGGTCCACCGACAGCTCGCCCTCGTCCCGCCGGCGCGTGTGGACCAGGTGCTCGAAGCGGTTCATGGCCATCTGGCGGAAAACCGTCGCGACGGCGCCGTCGAGGCGCTCGGACAACAGGCTGAGCCGGGACTGCGTGCTGTCGGCGTCCTCGAGCATGCGCCCGAACACGAGCGCCTCGCCGAACACCGACGCCGTCTCGGCCAGCGTGAGCGGCGTCGACTGGTGAAAGACGCCCTGGGGTTGCGCCAGCGCCGCGTGCAGGCCGTGGCCGAGCTCGTGCGCCATCGTCAGCACGTCGCGCCGGGTGGCGGTGAAGTTGAGCAGCACGTAGGGATGGACGCTCGGCACCGTGTAGGCGCAGAACGCCCCCCCGCGCTTGCCGGGCCTGACGGGCGCGTCGATCCAGTGCTCGTCGAAGAAGCGGCGGGTGATCCGGCCGGCCTCGGGCGAGAAGGAGTTGTAGGTGTCGAGCACGAGCTCGCGGGCCTCGGCGAAGCTGAAGGTGACGTCCTCGGGCAGGACCGGCGCCGCGCGGTCGTAGTCTGCCAGTCGCGGCAGACCGAGCAGCTTGGCCTTCAGCGCGTACCAACGCTGGGGGATGTCGTAGCGGCCGCGCACCGCTTCGATCAGCGCCATGACCGACTCGTCGGAGGCCTCGTTGGACAGGTTGCGGCTCGCGAGCCAGTGCGGATAGGAGCGCAGCCGATCCTCGACCGCCTTGTCGTGCACGAGCGTGTTGAAGATGAAGCCGCGCGTGCGCAGACCGGGCTCGAGCGCCGTCGTGACCGCCTCGGCAGCGCGGCGCCGAACCTCGCGCTCAGGGGACTGCAGCCGGCTCAGCGCCACGTCGAGTGAGACATCCTCGCCCTCGCCGAGTGCCACCTGGAGGGCCGCCGTGAGCTCGCCGAACAAGCGGCCCCACGCGCTGCTGCTGGAGATCGACTTCTCGGCCAGCACCTTCTCCTCGGGCTCGGAGAGCAGGTGGGGCCGGTAGCGCCGAACGCTGCGCAGGTAGTGGCGGCAGAAGACGAGTCCGTCGTGCTCGAGCAGCTCGTCCGCCCGCTCGTCAGCGACCGCAGCCCACTCGAGCTCGAAGAACAGGAGCATGGTCTCGATCGCAGTGGCGCGCTCCTGCACGAGTTGCAGCAGGGCGCCGCGGGCGGGGTCGGCCGTATCGGTGGCGAACCGCAGCGACGCGTAGGAGCCGGCCTTGCCGACCAGCTCGTCAATCTCGGCCAGCTCGTGCATGGCCGAGGCGAGACCGGCGGCATCGAGCTCGCCGACCTTGCCGGCGTGCTCGCGGGCGAGCTCCTCCGATCGGCGGGTGGCCTCATCGAGCTCGCGCTCGACGCCCGCGGCTCCGTCGCCGTCGACCAGCGGGCTCAGGTCCCAGTCGGTCGCCAGCAGCTCGGGATCCCGCAGATGCTCGCCGGTTGCGGTCACGTCCCCTGAGGGTAGCCGCCACGCCGGGAGCGGCGCGTGCCGGCCGCCGGCGCCCCCGGCCCGAGGCTCCGGGGCGCCGCCTACGCTTCAGCCCATGAGCACGGACGAGCAGGCCGGCGGGCGACCGCTGACGCTCGACGCGGAGCTGCTCCTGTGGCTCGGCGACGAGCCGCCGGAGGTGCGCCTCGCCGATGCCGACCGGGTCAGGGAGATCGCGGCCGAGTTCGCGGGCGGCTTCGCTGCGCTGGCCCGGCTGCCGCGCGCGGTGACCGTGTTCGGATCCGCTCGGACGCCGCCCGAGCATCCCGACTACGCGCTCGTGCGCGACGTCGCTGGCGCCCTCGGCCGGGCGGGCTACGCGATCATCACCGGCGGTGGCCCCGGCCTGATGGAGGCGGCCAATCGGGGCGCCAGTGAGGTAGGCACGCTGTCCGTCGGCTGCAACATCGAGCTGCCGCACGAGCAGCGGCTGAACGACTACGTCGACATCGGACTGCGCTTCCGGCACTTCTTCGCGCGCAAGGTGATGTTCGTGCGCTACGCCTGCGCGTTCGTGATCGGCCCGGGCGGCTTTGGCACGCTCGACGAGCTGTTCGAGGCGCTGACGCTGATCCAGACCGCGACCATCCGCCACTTCCCGGTGATCCTGCTTGGCGACGGGGAATGGGAGGGCTTGCTCGAGTGGCTGCGCCTGCGGGCCCTCTCGGCCCACCGCGTCGACGCCGCCGACCTCGATCTGCTGCACGTCGCGCGGGAGCCCGCGGAGGTGTGCGCGCTGGTCGACGCAGCCTACGTGCGGCAGGCCGAGCGTCGAGCCGCTCAGCGGCAAGCGGCGGGGTTCAGCGGTCCGGACAGCCGGTAGACGGAGATGACTTGTCCCAGCGCCCGGTGGCTGAACACGAGGCTCGCCGCGGGGTCGGACGCAGTCCAGGCCGCTTCCGGTGAGGGCAGCAGGGTCCGGGGGTGCCACGGGTCGCGACCGGGTGTCGTGACCACGTAGCGGTAGGCGCCAGCATTGATCAGCCGCCGCCACTCGGCGCACGAGGTCACCGGGGTGAACGATCCGTGCGGCCCGCGGCGGCCGATGTACTGCACCCGATTGGAGCCGTCGAGGCCGAACAGGGGATAGGAGAAGAAGCCGCCGAACGTCCCGGCGAGGGCAACGCGCTGATCGTGGACGGGGCGGAACCACGCCCACAGCGTCGACAGCGACGAGACGCCGGGTTGATAGGTGTAGCGCCCGCGCAGGTAGTGGCGCTGACCGGCGTAGCCGGCGGCCGCGGCGGCTCCCGCCAGCAGGATCAGCGCGGCGACGAGGACCGCGCGCGCTCCGGAGCGAACGCCCGCGCCCGGTCGCGAGGCGCCAAGATGGCGGCAGGGCACGAGCGTCGCGGCTCCCACCAGGAGGCCGGCAAGGACGGCGCCGGCGACGTAGGCCCCGGGCCACAGTCGCGCCTGCGCCACGGTCGCGACCAGTGCGGCCACGAGGATGATCAGGGTCGCGAGCCGGCGTCGCGGACCGTCGAGCGCCGGCGCGAGCGGAAGCGTGACCAGCGAGAGCGTGAGCGCCGGCGCGGCGTAGCGCAGATTGAAGGCGAAGCCCGACGGGGCGCCGGCCGGACCGGCGGCGCTCTCGGGCGTGAGCAGGTAGCCGGCGATCGCGGCGAGGGCGACGAGCCCCAGCATGCGGACCCTCCGGTCGGAGCCGAGTGCGCACACGACCGGCCCGATCACGGCCGCGGCCAGGATCAGCTGCCACCACGGTCCGAGGCCGTCGGCCAGTCCGGGCTGGAGATAGCGGGTCCAGACATGGGTGTCGGTCACGTAGTGGGCGACCGAGAACGCGGTGTGCTGCTGAAGCGGCGGATCCGGCGTCGGGAGCACGCCGAGGCTCAGCCATGGCAACGGGTTGCCCACCGCGATCAGGTTGCGCAGGTACCAGTAGCCGCCGCCGACCGCGAGGCCGGCGATCCACAGCGTCGCCGTCCGGCGCCGAGGCGCCCGCAGCACGACGACCCCGATGCTGAGCGCCAGGACCGGCACCAGCAGGCTCAGCTTGACCGCGACCGCCAGCCCGGCCGACAGCGCGGCGAGGACCAGCGCCGCGCGCCCGTCGTCCTCGCGCAGGTTGACGACCACGGCGATCGCGGCGAGCAGGAAGAACACGCCGGCGACGTCGTTCGCGGCGCTGCCGGCCTGCGAGAACCGCATCATCGGCGTGGCCATGGCCAGCGCCGCGCCGCACGTGGTGAGCGCTCCGACCCCCCGCGGGCGCCCGATGCACCACGCCGCGAGCAGCACCAGGCCGAGCCAGAACAGGTTGAGCGCGGGAGACAGAGTGTCGCGACCCAGCAGCACGATCCCGAGGCCGTGCACCAGCTCGGCGCCGGCGGGATAGAACGCGGTCAGGTACTCGACGTCGGTGAACCGCAGCGTGGCCACGTGGCCGGTCTGCGCGAACGATGCCGCCCACGGCAGGTGGTACCAGAGCGAGTCGAAGGCGCGGATGCCGATGTCGTAGGAGCCGAGGGTGGGGGCCGCCCATTCGGCTATCACGACCGCGGTCACGGCGGCCGCGATGGCCACCTGGACGCGGGAGGTGCCGCCGCGCGCATCCGCTACCTCGTCCCGGCCGTGCCGATCCGCTACCGCGTCCCGGGCCCCCGCTTTCCGGGCTCCCGCGCCCCCGGCCCCCGCGTTCCCGGCGCGGGCGCCCCGCGCTGCTCGCGCCGTCACTCCGGCCGTGACCACCGTGGCGAGGACGATCGGGACGAGCCGGAACAGGCCGACCGTGCCGAGCGCCTCGAGGATCACGATCAGGATGGCGAGGCCGAGCACGATCTCGCTCAGGCGCGCCGGAGCTCCCTCCCAGTCGGGGAGGAATCGTCGCCGTAGGGCCACCCCGGTGAAGGCCAGGGCCGCGAACGTGATCGCCAGCGAGAGGATGCCGAGGACGTAGCGGGCGGGGGTCACACGCGGCTCGCGTCCCGGCGGCCCGGCCGCCGGGGGCTGGGCCTCGGGAGCTCGGCTACGCTTGCGCTGCACCCCATGACCGGCGGAACTGTAAGAGACTCTCGGCTGTCTCGACATGCGGCAGCGAGAGCGATCGGCTTGCTGCTGGTGCTCGGGACGGTGCTCGCGGGCTGTGGTGGGCAGGGGGCCACGCGCAGTCCGCAGGCGAGTGCGCTGCCGCTGGTCGCCGGCAGCCAGGTCGTCACCCAGGTCAAGCAATGCGACTCGGGCGCGAATGCCTACTGCGCGGTTGAGATGGTCGTCACCGCGCCCCGGCTCAGCACTTCGGCCGAGCTCGTGAGGCTCGAGCGCAAGGCGCTGTATGCGCACGGCTGGACCTGGGCGCACGCCGACACCGGCGACGAGCAGGCGGCCGACTCACCCGGTGAGAAGATCCACCTCAGCTATTCGACCGCGTACGGCGACCTGAAGGGCATCGACCTCGGCTGGATCCACCGCTCCGGGGTGATCGAGCTGGCGCTCTCCCGGGCTATGTTCGGTCGCGTCCCGACGATGTCGCTGATGATGGAGCTGGGTCCCACCTAGCGGCGGTGTCGGCCTGAGCGCGGGTCAGCGCGGGGGTCAGCTCGAGCCGGCGCCCGCGACCGACGGCGACCGCGCTGCGCCCGGCCAGCAGCTCGCGGAGGTCCGCGCCGACCAGCTCGCGGCGCCAGCCGCTGAGCGTGCGCACCGGTGGCTCGGGGTCGCCGCGCCGTGCGGCGGCGACGATCAGATCGAGCTCGGAGCGCGAGGCGATCAGCTCATAGGCGAGCCCGGCGTCGAGCGCCCGCGCACGCAGGAGCGCCTCGGCGAGCGCGATCAGCGGCGCATCGGCCGGATCGGAGATCCCACGGCGCTCGTCGCGCGGGATCGG
Source organism: uncultured Solirubrobacteraceae bacterium (assembly GCA_963816005.1). GTDB lineage: Bacteria > Actinomycetota > Thermoleophilia > Solirubrobacterales > Solirubrobacteraceae > Palsa-465. The sequence continues at coordinate 136,912 of CAWFKF010000114.1, forward strand.
CGGAGCGTCGAGGCCGCGCCGGATCGCCGCGATGATCGCCTCGCCGCGGCGCTTGATGCCCGACGGGTGCACGCCGCGGATGCGCTCGAGGCCGTGATTGTTCGACGGTCGCCGCTTCGCGATCTCGACCAGGGCCGGATCTGCGAGCACGGAGCTGACCGGGCGATCCTCGCTCGAGGCGGTGCGCTCGCGCCAGGCGGCGAGCTCCTTGGCCACGGCCCGCGAGCGGGAATCGAGCTGGCCGACCCGGGGCAGGCGCTCCCAGGCCGTGTCCGGATCGCGCTCATCGGTCGCGGTCTCCAGCCGCCGGCACTCCTCGCGGGCCCACTCCAGCCGGCTGCTCTCCAAGAGGCGTCGCTGGATCTCGTCTGCGAGCTCGAGCAGATGGACGACGTCCTCGGCGGCGTAGCTGAGCTGCTCGGCGGTCAGCGGCCGCACGTCCCAGCGGGTGTAGCTGGCGGTCTTTCCGACCCGGCGGCCGAGCATCGAGCCGAGCAGGTTCCCGTACCCGGACTGGGCGCTGGCGCCGGCGAACCCGGCGGCGATCTGGGTGTCGAAGATGTTCGTCAGCTCGGTCTCCCAGGCCCGTCGCAGGATCGCGACGTCCTGGCGGCCGGCGTGGAGCACGATCTCGACCCCGGGATCGGCGAGCAGAGCCGCGAGGGGCTCGATCTCGACGTCGCCGCGGACGGAGTCGATCAGGATGATCCGGGTGCCGTTCTCCGCGCCCCGGTCATCGACCGCAACCTGCACCAGGCACAGGAGGGCGCGATAGCGACCCTCCGACATGAACTCGGTGTCGATCCCGAGCCGTCCGGCGGTACGGGCGGCCGCCGCCACTTCGGCCACGTCGGCCGAGCTTGCCAGCGCCGGCGGGATCACGTCATCCACGATCCGACCTGACCCTGCGCCTGTCCACAGCCATAGTTCCCCCGTCGTGCCAACAGCCCTCGGTCCAGGCCCAATGCTATTGGACCTGGTGACAAATGTCGCCAGTTTGTAAAGCTGCGACTCATCGGCCGAGTCTCGGGCTTCAGGTAAACCAACCCCGCTGGTAGGATTTGGGACGTGATCTTCTCCTCAAAGGCCGAGTACGGCGTCCGGCTGATGGTCGAGCTCGGACGCCAGTCGCCCGAGCACCCCACCAGCCTGAAGGCGATCGCCGAGGCCGAAGGGCTGCCGCTCGCCTACCTCGAGCAGGTCGTGGCCAGGCTGCGCAAGGCCGGCTTGGTGATGAGCGCTCGCGGGGCCCACGGCGGCTACTGGCTCTCGCGCCCGGCGGAGGCGATCGCGATGGACGAAGTGGTGCAGGCGCTCGAAGGCTCGATCGCGCCGATGGAGTGCTTCGTCAACGATCACACCGAACGGGTGCTGTGTTCGCATGAGCCAGATGCCGGGCGCGGCTGCGCCACCAAGCTCCTCTGGACGCGCGTTCAGGGAGGCATCATGCGCTCGCTGCAGACCACGACGCTGGCCGAACTGGTCGAGTTCTCGCGGCGCAGCGATCGCGCGCCCACGACCGTCTAGACGGGCACGGGCGGCCGGTACCCACAACCAACCGAAAGCTGAGATGGCAGAGCTAGAGATCCGAAACCTCCATGTCCGAGCAGGCGAGAAGGAGATCCTGCGCGGCCTCGACCTGACCGTGGGCAGCGGTCAGATCCACGCACTGATGGGACCCAACGGGTCCGGCAAGTCCACGCTCGCCAACGCGATCATGGGCCACCCGAACCTCGACGTGACCGAGGGGCAGATCGTGCTCGACGGCCGGGACATCACCGAGGCGGATCCCGACGAGCGCTCCCGCCTGGGTCTCTTCCTGGCCTTCCAGTACCCGGTCTCCGTTCCCGGCGTGACGGTCACGAAGTACCTGCGCACGGTCCTCAACGCCCACCGCGAGTCGCGCGGGGAGGAGCCGATTCCGCTGAAGGAGTTCCGCCAGACCGTCGAGGCGGCGATGAAGCTCACCGACGTGCCCCGCGACTTCTCCAGCCGCTACCTCAACGAGGGCTTCTCCGGCGGTGAGAAGAAGCGGATGGAGATCCTCCAGCTCGCGCTCCAGCACCCCAAGCTGGCGATCCTCGATGAGACCGACTCCGGGCTCGACATCGACGCTCTGCGCGTGGTGGCCAACGGCGTCAACGCGGTGGCCGGCCCCGACATGGGCGTGCTGATCATCACGCACTACCAGCGGATCCTCCATCTCGTGCAGCCGAGCCACGTGCACGTGATGTACAAGGGCCGGATCGTCAAGGAGGGCGGCACTGAGCTGGTCGAGGAGCTCGAGCGCGTGGGCTACGGGTGGATCCGCGACGAGTTCGACGAGGAAGCAGCGCCGGAGGCGGCATGACCGCGACGCAGGCCCCATCGTCGCTGGCCGAGCTGGCCGCCGAGTTCCCGGTCCTGGAGCGGGAGTTCGCCGGCCGGCCCGTCGTCTACCTCGACTCGGCCGCGACCTCGCAGACCCCGCAGCCGGTGATCGACGCGATGACCCGCTATTACACGGAGTCGCGGGCGAGCGTCCACCGCGGCGTGTATCCGCTCGCCGTCGAGGCCACCGACCGCTTCGAGGGGGCCCGGCAGCGGATCGCCGATTGGCTCGGCTCGACGCCCGAGGAGACGATCTTCACCGCCAACGCGACCGCCGCGATCAATCTCGTCGCCTACTCCTGGGGGCGCCCGAACGTCGGCCCCGGCGATCTCGTCGTGCTGACCGAGATGGAGCATCACGCCAACGTGGTGCCGTGGCAGCAGCTGTGTCTGGAGCGCGAGGCGGGGCTGGCCTACGTTCCGGTCACCGACGAGGGCGAGCTCGACCTCGGCGCGCTCGACGCGCTGCTCGAGCGCGGTCCGAAGCTGGTCTGCGTCGCGCACGTCTCGAACGTGCTCGGGACGATCAACCCGGTCGCCGAGATCGCCCGCCGCGTCCATCACGCCGGCGCGCTGCTGCTCGTCGACGGCGCCCAGGCCGTCCCCCAGATCCCGGTCCACCTGCGCGAGATCGACGCCGACTTCTACGCCTGGACCGGCCACAAGGCCTACGGCCCGACGGGGATCGGGGTTCTCCACGGCCGGCGTGAGCTGCTGGAACAGATGCCGCCGTTCATCAGCGGCGGGCACATGATCCGGACCGTCGGCGTGACCGAGTCGACCTGGACCGACCTGCCGTGGAAGTTCGAGGCCGGCACCTCCCAGATCGCTGAGGCGATCGGGCTCGGGTCCGCCGTCGACTGGATGCGGGCGATCGGGAGCGAGCGAATCCGGGCCCACGAGGAGGCGCTCGTGGCCGAGACGCTGCGCCGGCTCGGGAGCGTCCCGGGCCTATCGATCCAGGGACCCGCGCGGGCGGCCGAGCGCGGTGCGCTCGTGTCGTTCACGCTCACGGGCGCCCACCCGCACGACATCGGGGAGATCCTCGGCCGGGAAGGCGTCTGCGTGCGCGCCGGACACCACTGTGCGCAGCCGCTGATGCGCCGGCTCGGGACCTCAGCGACGACGCGGGCCTCATTCGCCGTGCACAACTCGCTCGCCGACGTCGACCGGCTGCTCGAGGGTTTGGACGACGTACGACGGGTACTCCAGCTGTAGCGGGGCGCCGGCGGCGATCGCTACTGTCACTTCAGATGGACGAGCTCTACCGCGAATACATCCTCGAGCACTACAAGCGCCCCCACAACTGGGGTGAGCTCGACCATGTCGATCTCCAGTTCCACGACCTCAACCCGCTCTGCGGCGACGAGCTCACGGTGCAACTCGCGGTGGACGACGAGGGGCGGATCGAGGACGTTCGCTTCTCCGGCCACGGCTGCGCGATCTCGCAGGCCGCCGCCTCGATGGCCTCCGACGAGGTCAAGGGGATGAAGGTCGACGAGCTGATGAAGCTCGACCGCTCGTTCATCCTCGACCTGCTCGGGATCGACATCTCGGCCACGCGGATGAAGTGCGCGCTCCTGTCGCTGAAGGTACTCAAGGGCGCCACGCTCGGGCAAAGCGTCGGCTGGGAGGCCGAGGCGCGCGAAGCGTCGGGCAGCCCCCGCGAGGACTAGCCTGGATCGTTCATTAACGGCCGCGCCCCGGGCGGGCCGGGGCGCGGGAACGTCCGCCTGAGCAGGGAGAATGCGGGTTGCGAAGCAGCATTCCCGATCTCAGGAGGATCACCCAGATGGTGGCGCGTGATGGACTGGTTGACAAGCTAGATGTTCGGGCGGACGGGACGGGCATGGTCGGGCATGCCGGCAGCGCGCTGATCGCCGGCGTCGCTGATCGGGTCGGGCTGACAAGAGCGCTGTCGGCGGCGATGGCCCCGACCCGGCAACGCGCGTCGGCGCATGACCCGGGGATAGTGCTGCGCGACCTGGCGGTGATGCTCGCCGACGGCGGGAGTTGTCTGGCTGACCTGGGAGCTCAGCGTGACCAGCCGGACCTGTATGGCAACGTCGCGTCTGACTCGACGGCGTTCCGGGTGATCGATTCGATCGACGAGGAGTGCTTGGGCAGGTTGCGCGCGGCGGTCGCGCTCTCCAGAGCGCGGGCGTGGAAGCTCGGGGCGCGGCCGGAGCGGTCGATCGCGAGATGGCACAGTCGTTCTGAGCGGACGGTGATCGACATCGACGCGACGCTCACGAGCGCCAGCTCGGAGAAGGAGCACGCGGCCGGGAACTTCAAGGGCGGCTACGGCCATCATCCGCTGCTGTGCTATCTCGACGGGACCGGCGAGGCGCCCGCAGGGATCCTGCGGCCGGGGAACGCCGGCTCGAACACCGCCGCCGATCACAAGGCCGTGTTGGATCTCGCGCTTGCGCAGCTCGACCCGGAGGCGCTTGACGGGGAGATCCTGATCCGCGCCGACGGCGCCGGCGCAACGCATGAGCTGACCACATATTGCCGCGAGGCGGAGCTGCTGTTCTCGTTCGGGTTTGACCTCTCAGAGCCGGTCCGCGAGGCGCTCGTCGCGGTCCCGGAAGCCTTGTGGATAAACGCGATCCGCGTAGACGGCAGCGAGCGAGATCACTCGCACGTGGTCGAGATCACCGATCGTGTCGACCTGTCCGCGTGGGCTGCGCGATCGCGGCTGATCGCCAGGCGCACGAAGCTGCGCGAAGGCGACCAGCAGTCGTTTGCCGACCATGACGGCTACCGGCTCTCGGTGTTCCTGACAGACCAGTCCGGCGAGGACGTCGCCAAGCTCGACCTGACCCATCGCGGCCACGCGCACGTCGAGGATCACATCCGCCAAGGCAAGGACTGCGGGATGCGTAACCTCCCGTTCAAGGACTTCGAGCACAACCAGGTATGGCTGTGGCTGGTGATGCTCGCGCAAGACATCGTCGCGTGGACCAGGCAGCTGTGCCTCGCTGACCAAGCACGCGCATGGGAGCTCAAGCGGCTGCGATACCGCCTGCTACACCAATCAGGACGGATCGCCCGCCACGCCCGCAAAACGATCCTGCGGCTCGCACGCGACTGGCCCTGGGCAGGGCAGCTCGCCGCCGCGTTCAAGCGCCTGCAAGCGCTCCCACCCCCAACCGGCTGACCCGCGGCGCCACCAGCGGCGCCCTCCCCGACGACCAACCACGCGAACCCCCGGGCGTCAGCCTGCCCGCAAAGCACCCCAACACCTCCGCGTTCGGGCAAAAACACCACCGCGCGCCCCCCAGACGCCCAACCAACACCCCGCAGCACCCAGCCCGACACCCCCAAACGCCCCACCGCGGCCCGCCCGGCCGCCTACTGCAAGCGACGCGATTCGGGAGCTACCGCAAGATCGAGGTCGAGGATCACATCCGCCAAGGCAAGGACTGCGGGATGCGTAACCTCCCGTTCAAGGACTTCGAGCACAACCAGGTATGGCTGTGGCTGGTGATGCTCGCGCAAGACATCGTCGCGTGGACCAGGCAGCTGTGCCTCGCTGACCAAGCACGCGCATGGGAGCTCAAGCGGCTGCGATACCGCCTGCTACACCAATCAGGACGGATCGCCCGCCACGCCCGCAAAACGATCCTGCGGCTCGCACGCGACTGGCCCTGGGCAGGGCAGCTCGCCGCCGCGTTCAAGCGCCTGCAAGCGCTCCCACCCCCAACCGGCTGACCCGCGGCGCCACCAGCGGCGCCCTCCCCGACGACCAACCACGCGAACCCCCGGGCGTCAGCCTGCCCGCAAAGCACCCCAACACCTCCGCGTTCGGGCAAAAACACCACCGCGCGCCCCCCAGACGCCCAACCAACACCCCGCAGCACCCAGCCCGACACCCCCCATATGGAGGAGCGGTTGTCAAGCGAGCAGCGTTCATGGTTCCTTTCTGGCAGGGGTTGAGTTGATGTGGTTGCGGCTGGCGGGGCGGTCCGGGCGTCCGCGGAGTTCGCGACGTTTGGTCAGCCTCATATGCGGGGGCTGGGTACCCCAAGACCTTGTTTTCGTCGCACGTCCGCTGTCTAAAATCGAGCACCGTCGGCTGACGCCGGGCTGCTCATGGGGGTGCCGCGGACTGGGTGTGCGCGAGTGCCGGGACGCTCGGGCCGCCTCGTCAGCCGCAACGGGTTGTAGGGGGGTTGGGGTCTCAGGCGATCGTGGGCTCCTGCTTCGGTGGGATGGAGCGTGCCTGCGTGAGGGGGTCGCCCGCCGGCATGGACGCCGGCGGAACCGGGTCGGGATGGGAGCCTGACCAGGTGGCGATCTCCCAGCAGAAGCAGGCGAGCTCGCGCGCGATCGCGACCGCGACGACGCCGTTGGGCTTCTTGCGCGCGTCCTTGAGCTGACGCCAGCGGGCGTGCAGGCGCCGCTGCGCTGACCACGCGATGTTGATCACCTCTGGCGGCTGGTCGCGCTGGCGGCGCTCGAGCAGCTCGCCGACCCCCGGCTGACGGCGGTAGTGGTAGGACGCCTCGATCAACAGCCTGCGCGCGTGCGTCGAGCCGGCCTTCGTGATCGACCCCTGGCGACGCTGGCTGCTGGTGGTGTGCTCGGACGGGACGATCCCGAGGTAGGCCGACAGCCGGTCGGGGTGATCGAAGCGCTCCCACTCGCCGATCTCGGCGCACAGCCCGAGCGCAGAGAGCGTGTCGATCCCGCGCAGGCACCTGAGCCGACCGACCGCCTGCGCGCACGGCGACTCAATCACGAGCTTCTCGAGCTCGGCCTCGACCCGGTCACGGCGGGCGACGAGCACGTCGTGCGCGTGCAGGTAGTCGGCCATCGTCACCTGCGACGCGTGATCGACGAACCGCAGGCCGGCGAGCCACGCGCGATGCGCTCGCGACCACGCACGCCCCGGCCCCTCCCAATACACCTCGCGGCGCAACAGGAACTTCCCGAGCCGGTGGCGGGCGCGCATCAGATCAGCGCGAATGTCCTCCCGGCAGCGAACGAGGTCCCGCAGCCGCTCGCGCTCCAGCGACGGGACCGTCACGATCGCCAGCTCCCCGGCCGCCAGCAGCCGTGCGAGCCGGACCGCGTCGCGCTTGTCGGTCTTGATCCGATCACCAGGCCGCCGCTCCGTGCGCCCCGGTGCGCACACCGACACCTCGATCCCCCGCGCCCGCGCGCGACGCGCCAGCCCATAGCCGGTCGGGCCCGCCTCGTACACCATCCGCGCCGGCACGGGAACCTCCATCAGCCGCTCCAGCAGCTGATGCGGACGCCCAACCATCCGGGCAGTGCTCAGCTCGCCTGTCCCCTGGTCGAAGATCGCGATCGTCGACTCGTGCGCGTGCACGTCAAGACCGACCCAACGGATACCGTCAGCCATTAGGCACTCCTCTCGTGGATTGTGGGCCCCGCGCCGAGGCCGGAATCCTCAGCGCGAAGACTTACCCCGCAGCCTGCGCGGGGAGTGCCGACCACTTCGACACGGAGCCGGCAGCTCCTCCATAGGGTCCCGGTGTTGAAATGAGCTTCGCCTTGCGCGGGCGACGGTTCGCGTTAGGGTCGAGAGCCGGGACCGGGGCCTGACCCAAATAGTGTCTGGACCCCCCTTGTGGTGTCCTTCGTTAGAAGTGTCGGCCTCGGTCCGGCTTTCGAGAACCGGTCTGACCTGATAGGAGCGTTTGCCGACGTGATCTGCTTGACGTCGATCCCGACCGGGACGTTGTCGACCGGTTCGCTTCAAACCGTAGCGCGCAGCCCGCGCGCGAGGAGGGAACTGTCATGAGCAGTCATCGTCTGCATGTTGGGCCCGGTCCGGGTCCGTCGAGCACGCTGATCACGTCCGATCGGGCGGGCAACGTGGTCGGGGTCGATCCGCACAAGCGGACGCTGACGGCGACGGTCGTCGATCCGCGCGGCGGGATCGTGGGAAGCGAGCACTTTCGCGTCTCGGGGGACGGGCATCGCGCGCTCGAGGCGTGGGCGCGGCAGTTCGGTCAGATCGTGCGCTTCGGGGTCGAGGGCGCCTCTGGATGGGGTCGTCACACGGCGATCTTTCTGGTCGGGCGAGGCTATGACGTGCGCGACGTGTGTCCGAATCGCACCGGCCGTCAGGACCGCGCGCGCCAGCGTGGCAAGTCTGACGTGCTTGATTCGGAGCGGATCGCGCGCGAGACGCTGGCGCACCCGCTGCTGCCCAAGGCGTTCAAGCGTGCCGGCCAGGACGCCGGCCCGGACGAGCAGACCGAGCTGTTGACCGTTTGGTGGCGGGCGCGCTGCTCGCTTCTCAAGCGCCGTCAGCATCTGCTCTCAGAGGCCGAGGCGCTGCTTCGCGATCTGCCGCTCGCGCTGATCGAGCGGCTCCCCGACACACAGAAGGTGCGCCCGCGGCTGGCGGCGCTTGCCCGCCACACGCGCCGGCGACGGTTCGATCCGCCGACGATGCTGCGGCTCGGCGTGCTGGGCGGCTATCGCGTCGAGATCGCCAAGCTCGACGCACAAGAGAAGGCAATCACGCGCGAGCTCGCCATTCTCGTGCAAGCCAGCGGCAGCACGCTGGGCGAGCTGTGCGGACTCTCGACCGTGTCGGTCGCCGAGCTGTTGGTCGAGGTTGGCGACCCGCGGCGCTTTACCGAGGGCGGGTTTGCGCGCTTCAACGGCACCGCGCCGTTGGCCGCCTCGACCGCCGAGGGGCCCGGCGAGCCCGTCCGCCACCGCTACAACCCCGGCGGCAACCGGCGCGTGAACGCGATCCTCTACCGGATGGCGATCACCCAGCTGCGCTCAGAGCCACGCGCCAAGCGTCTCTACGCGGCCGCGCGCGCCAACAACCACACCAAGAAGGAGGCCCGCCGCATCCTCAAGCGCCACCTGTCAGATGTCGTCCATCGGCGCATGACCCGCGACCTGGCCGCGCACCCCGCCCAGCCCCTCCTCGCTGCATAACCACGCGCGACCCGCGGCGCAGTCAAGGAACGGGCCCGTCAGGGCCGAGCGCAGCGAAGCCGCGCAGCGGCCCTCCTTGACGGCGCAGCCGGCGCGCGCAAACCTCGCTGCGACAAGGGGCCACAAGGTGGGGAGCGTCGACCTTCCCACCCTTCCCTTTCCGCGACACCCATCCGTCGCGGTCAGTCCTCACACGCCGCAAAATCGGGGGCTCCGTGGATGATCGGGGGTGACTCTCGATCGAGATTCCGTCCTGAGCAGGGCTTTTGGTCGTCGGAGCGGCGGGTGGAAGTCGCGTGCGCCTCTGCTGCTGGGTTGTGGACTGCTCGCTGGGCCCCGTGCCCGGCGATCGTGGGCACAGCGGATGCGTGCTCAAGCGGCCAGGGATGGCCGCGCCTGCGCGCAGGCGCATCCGGATGATCATGGCGAGACTCGCCCCATAGGGCGTCGTTGGGGGGCGTCGGGGTCGCTGCCCGCGTTGACGGGGGTCGTGGCGTGCCGGGGAGCTGCCTGCTCCATTCCCTTCTCGTTGCGCCGTTTGCCGTGCGTGCGCACCGGGTCATCCCGGGGTCGAGCGAGCGTCGTGGCGGAATACGGGTGACGCGGTTCGGAGGGCCAGAAAGAAAACGCGTGTTCGTGTGTCGTCACCCCCGATCATGCCCGGAGAGCCGCAAATCGCCTCCCAAAGCGTCGATCGGCAACCCACACGTTGCACGATCCCCGCTTAGCACTTCTCTTGAGGGGCCCAAGGGGGCCCACTTACCTCACGCCCTACGACTCCGACTTGACATAGGAGCTTCTAATGTGTGCCGCATGGGATCGACTCCCTCGATCGAACCCGAATCATCCGCGCCAACGACGGCACCGGAGGGCGCTGAGAACTTGACCGCCCTCGGAGCGCCAGTTTCGCTGCGCGATGGCTCGCGCGTGCGGATTCGACAGGGTCGACCGTCGGACGCCCAGTTGTTGGTGCGCGGTTTTACCGATTGAGCCCGACCTCGAGCTATCGGCGCTTCTTCTCGGCGTCCCCCGTGATAACCAGGGAGACGGTGAACGACCTCACCGACATCGACCATCGCGACCACGAAGCGATCGTCGCGCTCGACGAACGCGGCACTGAGGGGGCTTGGCATCGCGCACTATCTCCGCAGTCCTGAGCGGGCCGACACCGCGGAGGTCGCGCTGACGGTCATCGACGACTGGCAGGGCCGTGGTCTCGGCACGCTCCTGCTGGAGGTAATCAGCGCCCGCGCGCGTCAGGAGGGGATCAAGACCTTCACCGCACTGATGCTGGCGGAAAACCACGAGATGCGCGGACTCCTCGAACGTCTCGGCCCGGTGCGGATGATCGATGAGGCACGCGACACCGTGGAGGTCGAGGTGCCGGTCCCAGCCGTCCGAGTCGACGCCGCGCTGAGGAAGTTGCTCCGCATCGCGGCTCGGCACGACGCGGCGTCTCCGCTCACGGCAGCGGACGCCGATCCGGGCTCGAGTGCTTGACAGCACGAGCACAATCACAATCCGAAACCCGCGGTCGGGGCCAAGCCGGCGAGGCGCGCTCAGATCTGACACATCGGGGCGGATTCACGCACGGCAGCGCCACCGAAACACCCTTCGACCTCGTCCCCCAGGCCCGGGCGTAACGAATTGGATCGGCCGCGTAACGCATGGGAGCCAGGCAGACACTTCACTCAAGCTGAGCCGCCCGAACTCCCCGCCCGGCGGCGGACAGGAAGTCATGACGTCGTTGGCCTTGTCGGAGCGTCAGCCGCATCGAGCTCGTCAGCGAACTCCTGAGCCGCCGCACCGAGCGCACGGAGTGCGGCACTGAGCCCAGATTGGTCAAGGCTGGCAGCTGCGCGGACCATCTCGGCCAGTGTGCGAGCGAAGCGCTCGCGCCCCGATGCGTCCTCGTGCGCAGCAACTCGGAGTTGTCCGGTCTCGGCCTCATCCTCTAGCTGCCATCGGGTAACAGTCGCGACGAAGCGCTCGAGGTCCGCTGTCTTCACGCGCACTTGATGTGATTCCATCCGCACCGCAGGCAACACCCCTAGGTCGATCAAGTTGCGGACGACCCGCGGATCGACCTTTAGCCAATCTGCGATCTCGGCGATGGTGAGGAAACCACGAGCCATAGTGAGATTTGTCCTACGGAGGCAACCGAGCCGACTCTCCTCGCACACAATCCGAGCCAGGCAGCCCGGGCGCGCCCACGCCGCCTCGCGCGTTCGAAGCCGCGTGGGCTGCACACGCGAATCACGGCGCGGGCTGGACCGACCCCGAGCGCCAGCGACCCGTCGGAGACACGGCCCGCCACGAACCCGCCCACGCCGATGCGGTCATCGACGCCGAACTCGAGCGCGCGCTCACCGACCCCGATCCCCTGCGCGGGATCGCCCAGCTCACCGCCCGGCTCGCGGCCGCGTTCGTGCTCGACCCGGCTGGCGTCACCCGCACCAAGGCGCTCGGCTCAGAGCGGATCGAGCGCAAACTCCGCGACGCGCTGCCCAGCGGCGACGGTGAGCTGCGCGCGGCCGTGTGGGAGTTCATGCGGCCGATGCTCTCGCCCGCGCTCGTCGCACTCAACCACGACACGTTCGTCGTCAACGAGAGCGCAGAGACGACCGTTGATCTCGATGGCCATCGTGCGGCGTCCGACCTCGACGAGCTCGCCCTCGACGACGAGCCAGACTCCGAGGCAGCGTAGACCTGGTTCCCCCGCCGTCCTCCCGTCCCGGCCGTCAGGCTCCCGGGCGGGAGGCCCGCGGTCGGCATGAACTCGCCGCTGCCCCTTCTTCTTTTTGCATGGGTGGTCGATCCAGCACGTTAGGTACCACCGGGAGCCTCGCCGCCACCGCCTCCGCAGGCAGGGTGCGGGATCGCTGCGCCGTCGAGGAGCGTCCCGACGTGCGCGCTGAGCGACCCGCTCGTGGCGAAACTCAGGAGCCGCGTGTCGTCGCTGCCCGGGACGCTTCGGTACATCGGGGTTACCGCTTCAAACGCGAGGAGCTGTTACCCGGCTCCCGAGAAGGCGGCGCGGTGTATGGCGGCGAAGCCGGTTTCGGTCACGACGGGAGTCCCAGCTGCGTGGTCGGTGAACGCTCTTAGCTGGATTGCTCGTCGGGCGGTCGACCCCTCGGAAGAAACCGCGCTCGCGCTCACACAGCTGCTCCCGCGGCGGCCGCGGCCTCGGTGTCGGCAGGGTCCATGATGCGGCCGCCAAGCGCGAGCGCGAGCAGCGTGCCCAGGACCGCCCAGCCCACGAGCACGAGAATCGGGCCCGTGATTCGCGCGCCGTCGAAGAACAGGGCCGACCGCGCCAAATCGACGCTCGCGCCGGGCGGCAGCACGCCGCCGATCGTCCTCCATAGGCCTGGGAGGAGTGGCCTGGCAAAGGGCCCGCCTGACGCGGAGTTGCCGAGGATCACGAAGACGAGAATGACGAGCCCGGTCCCTGCCGGGCCGGCCGCAGCCTGGATGCCGGCTGTGGCGGCACCGCTGGCGAAGATAGTCAGCGCGCCGATCGCGCACATCGCGACCACGTGGCCCGAGAACACGTCGAAGCTCGCGCGCAGCATGACCACGCTGAGGATCCCGCCGACGATGCCAAACCCCGCCAGCGCTCCGATCCGCGCTGCCGCGCGCCGCCTGCTGCTGCTGCGCGGGCTCCCGATCAGCCCGATCAGCGTCGCGCCGATGTAGCCGCCGAACATCCACGCGATCACCGCGTAGAACGCCGCGGTGCCGTTGGGATCCTTGGGCGGCAGCGGCTTGACGTCGGTGACCTGGACGGCTGGACGGCGCTGTGCAGCGGCGATGCGGTTGAACGTCTGTTCCAGCGCGACTGCGGTCGCCCGGTTGGCGGCCGAGGCGACGAACAGGCGGTTCGTGGCAGCCTCGTAGGCGCCGTAGACCTCGCGATCGTCGATCTGCGACAGCGCATCGGCGCGGGACGAGGTTTGGCGCGCATCGAGCGGGTCACCGGGCAAGCGGTTGAGCTGTGCCGCGACGGCGGGCGGGCCGACGATGGCCACGGGCACGTGGTGTGGCGTCGGATCGTGGAAGGCGCCGACGTAGAAGAACGCGAACGCAAGCATGAGCACCAGCGCGGGCACGAGCACAAGCGTGACCGCCTTCGGGGTCGGTGCGGTGTTCGCCATTACACGCTGAGCAGCGCCTTCAGTGGGCGCGTCTCGATGTGGGGTGTCTCCGACTGTCACGCCCTCGGAGGGCGGCGCGGTTGCCATCTCGATCAGACCCGGATTTGAACGTCGCCGTCGACCTCCTGCACCTCGTACACGTGCAGCGCCTCGGTCGCTGGGCCGTTGATCACGGCTCCCGTGGTGATGTCGAACCGGGAGCCGTGGCATTGGCACATGAGCGTCGTCCCGGTCAGCAGTCCTCCAGATAGCGGGCATGACCGGTCGGCGCAGGTGCAGAGATCATCGAACGCGTAGAGGCGGTCCGCGACTCGCGCGACTGAGATCCGTCGCTTGAGGTCGTCGAGGTAGTAGGGAACGACGAAGTCGTTGGGAATCGCGTCACCGCGCCCGACGGTGCGGAGGGCCTCGGCTGCGAGCTCGGTTGTCATCGTCTTCTCCTTCGTCCGGCTGGCTCAGTAGGGATATGCGGGAATGACTTCTTCCTTCGTGGCGTCGAGTCGCAGCTCGCCTGGAGCGCCTGCCGGCACGAACGCCCGGTGCGGCATGACCGGGTCGATGCGCTCGTAGCCGGAGCCCAGGGGTGGCCGAGTGTCCTCGTCGCCCTTGTTCGGCCAGAGCGAGATCGCGCGTTCGACGAGGGCCGTGATCGAGAGCGACGGGTTCACTCCAGGATTGGCCGGCATCACGCTCCCGTCCATGACATGGAGGCCCGGCTGGCCGAACATGCGCAGGTAGGGGTCGACAGCGCCGGTCTCGCTGCTTTCGCCGATCGGGATGCCGCCGACGAAGTGGGCCGAGGCGTTGCGGTTGATGACCTCGGTCGCGAGCGCCGCCTCGTGGGCTCCCAGCTGCTTCGCCACACGGTCGACGAAGTCCTCGATCGCCGGGACGTGCACCGACGGCGGCGTTCCGGATGGCTTGCTGTGGAGCAGGCCGTCGTGCCAGTACAGCTCGATCGAGGTGTCGGTCGTCTGCGAGCAGAGCGCAACGAAGGAGCGCTCGGACCAGTGGCGCGGGTCGGCGGGCAAGATCTCCTCGCTCGGGTGCTTGAGGATCTCCTTGAGCCAGGACTCGAACGAATGCTTCTGCTCGCCGTGCTGGTGGTAGGTCCCGAGGAACGCGAAGACGTTGCTTCCGAGCCCCCAATAGGTCGGCTCGATGCTCGTCACCGGATCCGGCCAGGTGCCCGAGGTGATCGTGACCGACCCCGGCATGATGTGGATCCTCTCCGGGTCGCGCTCCCACTCCGCGTGGGTCCGCGTGATGTAGAGAAGCTGTTCGGAGTTGGTCCGCGCGCGTTTGCCGAGCTCGCTCGACAGGCCGGTAAGGCGACCCTTGTGCTGCATGTGATGGAGGAGCTTGGCCGACCCGTAGGCGTGGGCGGCCACGATCACCTGCTCGGCGGTGTACGTGTGGTGGTGGACGTGCCCTGCGCGTTGCGCCCAGCCGGGGTGACGCGCGTGCACCTCGAACCCGCCTCCCTCGAGCGGCACCAGGTCGAACACCTCATGCATGTCGTGAACCTGCGCGCCCAGCTTCTCGGCGAGGTAGAGGTAGTTCGTCGTCAGCTTGTTCTTGGCGTTGTGGCCGCAGCCGTTGTTGCAGTTGCCGCAGGAGATGCAGCCGGTGCGCCGCGGCCCGACCCCGCCGAAGTACGGATCGTCGGCCTCGACTCCCGGCGTGCCGAAGTAGACGCCGAGTGGGGCCTTGTTGTGGGTCTCCCCTCGGCCGATGTCGTTCGCGACCTGCTTGATGGCCCGGTCGACGTCCGTGGGCATGTACGGGTAGCGGACGACGCCGAGCATCCTCGCGGCCTGGTCGAAGTACGGCGCCAGCTCGTCGGCCCAATCGGTGATGCCGGCCCATTCCTTCGCGTCGAAGAACTGCTTCGGTGGGACGTACATCGTGCTCGCATACACATGCGAGCCGCCGCCGACGCCGGCGCCCGAGAGGACGAGCACGTCGTCGAGGTACTCGATCCTCTGGACTCCGTAGAGCTCCGCGGCGGGGAACCAGACGAAGTGCGCCAGGTCCCACTGGGTCTTCGGGATGTCCTCGTCCGCCCAGCGCCTGCCCGACTCCATGACGCCGACGCTGTAGCCCTTCTCGGCGGCGCGTAACGCCGCGACGCTTCCGCCGAACCCGGATCCGATGATCACCACGTCGTAGTCGAAGCTCGCCATAAGCGGTCTCCTCGATGGTCTGTGAAAACTCGCTGCGACGGTCGCGCTTCAGGCGACCATTCGCGCCAGTGAGGGCCCTAGTCGGCTCGCGAGTCGTCCCGGTCGGTGGCGCTCGCCGGTGCCTGGCGCGGCACTCCCGGCAGCACGGCCCGCGACCTGACTGGGGTGCACACGGGTGCGACCGGCGAGGCGCGATGGCACCGTGCTCTTCCCGTCCACTCCGGCGACAAGAAGAGTCGAGAAGATGAGAACAACACACTCACGGCGCGTCATGCTGGCCACCCTCTGCGTTGCGCTGACGACGCTGGCGGTCACGACGTCAGGCGCAGACGCGTTCAACACCAGCACCGCGTCCGCCGCCTCAGCCTCCCCGACCGTGCGCATCGAGGACGGCGTCGTTCGCGGCGCGCTCGCCTCCGCGGGCTATGAGTTCCTCGGGCTGCCGTACGCGGCTCCCCCGACCGGAAGCCTGCGCTGGCGACCCCCGCACCGCCCTGCTCCCTGGCACGGCGTGCATGACGCGACTCGGTTCGCTCCGAGTTGCCCGCAGCTGCCGAGCCCGTTCGCGCCTCCTGCTCCCTTCTCGGAGGACTGCCTGCATCTCAACGTCTACACACCGACGCTACGCGAGAACGCTCACCAGCCGGTGCTGGTATGGATCCACGGTGGCGGGTTCACCGAGGACGGCGCCCGCAACTACGACGGCTCGAAGCTCGCCGCGGACGGCACCGTCGTGGTCACGATCAACTACCGCCTCGGCGCGCTCGGGTTCCTCGCGCACCCGGCGCTGGCACGACGACCGGGTGGATCGACCGGAAACTACGGCCTGATGGACCAGATCGCCGCGCTGCGCTGGGTCCGCCGCAACATCGCCCAATTCGGCGGGGACCCGCACAACGTGACGATCCAGGGCCAGTCGGCCGGTGGCGTGTCGGTGCTCGACCTGCTGGTCTCGCGTCGCTCGCGTGGGCTGTTCCAGCGGGCGATCGTGCAGAGCGGCGCGTTCGCGCTGACCCAGCAGCCGCTCGCTGATGCGGAGGCCGCCGGGGAGGCGTTCGCCACCGAGGCGGGGTGCCCGGACCAGACGGCGGAGTGCCTGCGAAGCCTGCCGGTCGACACGCTGCTCTCAGACTTCGCGGGGGCAGCGATCCCGGGCGTGATCGACGGCAGGATCCTCACGCAGTCGCTCGGCACGGCACTCGCTTCCGGGCAATTCGCGCACGTGCCGATCCTGAACGGCAACAATCAGCTCGAGGAGCTGATCTTCGTTGCGGGGCTGCACGTGACGGTCAGCGGGGGGAGGTTCGTCCCGATTCCCGAGGAGCCGGTCGGCCCCGACACGTACGAGCCGGATATCGCGGCCGTCTTGGGTGTGTCGGCCGAGCGCGCGAGGGCGATCGCCGCCCAGTACCCGCTCAATGCCTATCCGTTGGCGGATGTCGCGTTGAGCGCGGTGGTGTCGGATGCGAACTTCGCGTGCCCGGCGCTGCAGGTCGACCGTTGGACCTCCGCATACGCGCCGACGTTCGGCTACGAGTTCGACGACGGCAATGCGCCCGAGCGGTTTGCGAAAGGGGTTGCCGCCGGCCGCGACGCACTCGTCAGAGATCCAGTACATCTTCGACCAGCCGAACGCGCCACTCCCCGGCACGTTCACCCCAGATCAGCAGATGCTCGCCGCGAGCATGCGCGCGGCGTGGGCGGGCTTCGCGGCGAACGGCGATCCCTCGACGCCAGCGCTGGCGTGGCCGTCGTTCAACCAAGGCGAGCAGGTGATGTCGCTCGTCCCGCCGGACCCGCAGGTCTGGACCGGCTTCTCCGACGCACACCACTGCGCATTCTGGGCCGCCGGCGCGACCACGGCAAACCACTAAACAACCGCAGCAAGGAGACACCCATGAGCACCACAGAGCAAACCCCGGCCGGATCTGAGCTGCTGCCGGATAGCGGGGTCAGGCTTTCAGAGGGTTACGCCGACCTCGGCGACGTGAAGTTGCATTACGTCGAAGCGGGCGATGGGCCGCTGATCGTTCTTCTCCACGGCTTCCCGGAGTTCTGGTACGGCTGGCGGCTACAGATCGAGCCGCTCGTGGCGGCGGGCTTCAGGGTCGTCGCCCCCGACACGCGTGGCTACAACCTGTCATCGAAGCCAGAGGACTTCAAGGATTACGGCGTCGATCTACTCGCCGCCGACATCCGCGGCCTGATCCAGGAACGCGGTGCCAAGTCCGCGCTGCTGGTCGGTCATGACTGGGGCGGAAGCATCGCCTGGACTGTCGCGATGAATCATCCGGAGGTCGTCGACCGGCTTGCCATTCTCAACGCGGCCCATCCGCGGCGCCTCTCGGAAGGACTGCACCACCCGAGCCAGCTGCGGAGGTCCTGGTACTTCTTCTTCTTCGCGACACCGGGCTTGCCCGAGGACGTCGTGCACGCCCGGGACTGGCACTTCTTCCGGCACTTCCTGCAGGACGCGAACCCGCCTTACACGCCGGAGGAAATCGAACGCTACATCGAGGCGTGGTCGCAGCCAGGGGCAGCGGCCGGGATGATCAACTACTACCGCGCCTCGGTACGACAGTCCCAGAAGGAAGCCGCAGCAAAGCTTTGCCCGATCTCGGCGCCGACACTTGTGATCTGGGGGGAGCGCGACTCCTATCTCGGCCCCGACCTCGCCGAGCCCGACCACGACGACGTCCCCAACCTCGACCGCGTCGAGCGGCTCCCCGACGCGTCGCACTGGGTCCATCACGACGAGGCAGAGCAGGTCACCCGACTGCTCATCGAGTTCTTCGCGCCCGGAGGCGTGACCGACCCTCAGCGGCCGGCGGCGTAGCCCATCCACACCACGACCCAGGAGCAGCCATGTCAGATCCGACTACATCCAACTCTCCGACCGTGGTGCTGGTGCACGGGGCGTTCGCAGACGGCTCAAGCTGGAATGGCGTGATCGAGCGGCTACAGGCCAGAGGTGTGCAGGTCACCGCTCCGGCGAACCCGCTGCGCGGCATCTCGGTCGACTCCACTTACACCGCGAGCGTGTTCGAACAGACGCCCGGACCCGTGCTCGCCGTCGGCCACTCCTACGGGGGCGCCGTCATCACCAACGCCGCCGCGCGGGTCGACAACGTCGTGGGTCTGGTCTACGTCGCCGCGTTCGCCCCGGATGAGGGGGAGCGTCTGGGCGACGCCACGGCGACCTCGAAGGACGCCGTGCTGGGCAGCGCGCTGGTTCCGCGTCCCTACCCGTCGGCCGACAACGGCGAGCCACTGGTGGAATTCATGATCGATCCCGCCCGTGTCCACGATGTGTTCGCGGCCGACCTCCCGGAGGATGTGGCCGCACTGGCCGGTGCTACACAACGCCCGGTCGCCGAGCTGGCGTTCTCCGAGCCTTCCGGAGCGCCGGCTTGGAAGGATCTGCCCTCGTGGGCCGTTGTCGCCCTGTCCGACAAGGCGGCGGGCACCGACGTCGTCCGATCGATGGCCGAACGGGCAGGCGCGACGATCACCGAAGTCGAGGGCTCGCACGTGATCATGATCTCCCAGCCCGACGCGGTCACCGAGGTGATCATGAATGCGCTCGCCGCGGTCGAGGCTCCGGCCCCCGTCGGCTAGGACTCGCACGACACCGCAAGGAGATGCAGAGATACGAGGAGACAGAACATGACCGTGACCACTGACAACCCAACAACCGCCACCGCGATTCGCCCCTTCCATATCGATATTCCCGACGAGAAGCTCGACGATCTGCGCCGGCGAATTGCTGCGACGCGCTGGCCGAGCAAGGAGCTCGTTGCCGACCGCTCTCAGGGCGTCCAGCTCACGGCTCTGCAGGCCCTCTGTCGTTACTGGCTGGACGAGTACGACTTCGGGCGCGTCGCGGAGCGGCTGAACGCGCTGCCGCAGTTCGTCACCGAGATCGACGGCGTGGACGGCCACTTCGTCCACGTCCGCTCGGCGCACGAGAACGCGCTGCCGCTGATCATGACTCACGGCTGGCCCGGCTCGGTGATCGAGATGCTCGACACCGTTGGCCCGCTGACCGACCCGACCGAGCATGGCGGCCAGCCAGAGGACGCGTTCGACCTCGTGCTGCCGTCCGTGCCCGGTTACGGCTTCTCCGCCGAGCCGGCCGAGGTCGGCTGGGACCTGTTCCGGACCGCACGGGCCTGGGCCGAGCTGATGCGCCGTCTCGGCTATACCAGCTATGTCGCCCAGGGCGGCGACGTGGGCGCCGGCATCACCGACGCGATGAGCCGCCAGGCACCCGAGGGCCTGATCGGCGTCCACACCAACCTGCTCGTGCCTGCGCTGAACAACCCCGCGGCCCTGCCGGCGGACACCGAGCAGGAAAAGGCGGCGCTCGCCGCGATCAAGACGTTCCAGACGAGCGGCAACGGATACTTCGTGGAGCAGTCCACCAGGCCCCAGACGATCGGCTACGCGCTGCTGGACTCCCCCGTCGCACTCGCGGCGTGGATGGTGGACCACGACACGGACGCCTACTACAAGATCGCGGGCGCCTTCACCGACGACAAGCCGTCGGGCAACCTCACCCGCGACCACATCCTCGACAACGTCACGACCTACTGGCTGACCGGCACCGGCGCTTCGGCAGCGCGGTCGTACTGGGAGGCCTACGGGCCAGACGCGCCTGCTGCCGGCCAGAAGCCTCTGCCGGCGTCGTCGATCCCGTTCGGCTTCACGACGTTCCCGGGCGAGATCTGGCGGACGCCGCGCAGCTGGGTCGAGGCGTCGTACCCGAACGTCGTCTACTTCAACGAGGTCGACAAGGGTGGCCACTTCGCCGCGTGGGAGGAGCCCGAGCTCTTCAGCAAGGAGATGCGCGCGGCGTTCAGGTCGCTGCGCTAGGTAGCCGTGGGCAAGGCATACGCGATCAGCGAAGGGAAGACCCGTGGCACTCACACAAGCGAACAGCGAGTCAGCCGTCACCCCGTTGGGCCCTGTCAGGCAGATCCAGGCCGGCGTGCTCGACGTCGGGTACG
>CAWFKF010000115.1:0-193293 GCA_963816005.1 uncultured Solirubrobacteraceae bacterium
GCGGGGGCGCGACGACGGCGCTCCCGGGGTGACGATCCAGAACAGGACGGCCTCGGCCTGGCCGAGGTTGCGCCACCCTCCCACCCGCTCGCTGTCGGCGACGAGCACCTCGCCATGGCGCACGGCGGGCGTGCGGCCCGCGACCTGCACCTGCACGAGCCCGCTGGCGACGGCGACGATGCCCGTGCCGCGCGGCTTGGCGATCGGCGCGCCGGCCTCGCGCGCGTAGAGGTACACCAGATCGACATGCAGCTCGGAGTCGCCTCCGCCGAGCAGCGTGATCGTGCGCTCGAAGCCTCGCTGCGGTCAGAGCCCGGGCCCGGCGCACCGCCCGGAGCCAGGCCGCCACCCGTCCCACGAGCTCCGCCGGCGCCAGGACCGGGCGCCCGCCCTCCTCGTGCCGGTGCAGCGCCGAGCCCCTGACCCCCTCGTCGCGGGCCTCGGCCTTGGCCACCCGCACGCTGCGCTCGTCCACGCGCAGCACGCACTGGGTCACCGCCTCGACCGTATCCCGCACCGCGGCCGGCGTCTCGCGCGCGCTCATCGACCAGTAGGCGAGCCCGTAGGCGTGGCCCACGATCGAGGTCGTGATCCCGGTCGGCATCGCCGCCTGCAGCAGATACGACGTCGGCAGCCGGATCGCCAGCGCCGAGCTACAGGCGAGGATGAGCGGGGCCACGAGCAGTCGCAGCCCGACCGAGAGCACGACGCGGCGCTCCGGTCGCTGGAGCAGCGCCACCCCCTCGTGGCGCCGCTCGGCCGAGAGGTTGATGCCGACGGCGAAGAACCCCAGCGGCAGCAGCGCGATGACGACGAGGCGGGAGGCGTGGACCAGCGCCGGCGGCGCCAGCGACGCCGGCGCGAGGAGTCCGGCGACGACGGCCAGCAACGGTGGGTTGCGGGTCAGGAAGGCGCGCATGCGCACCCCGGCGCTGTCACCGGCGCCACCACCGAACGTCGCGCCGACCCCGAAGCCGAACAGCAGCAGCATCGGGCCGCTGACGATCTGGTCGTAGGCCACGGCCGAGGTCAGCTGGCGCGTGCCCAGCAGGGCGACCGTCATCGGGAGGCCCAGGTAGCCGGTGTTGACGATGATCACGCTGCAGATCAGAGCGCCGAGATCTGGGCGGCTCAGCCGTAGCCACCGACGGCCGAGCACCCAGGCCGCAAGTCCCGCGGCGCCGATCGCGATGTAGGCCAGTCCGAGGCCGGCGGCGGCCCCCGTCGTGAGCCGCAGATTGGCGATGTTCACGAACGAGACGAACGGGACCAGCACGTACAGCATCAGCCTCAGAACGCCGCGGCCGGCGAGTGGGGCCGCCGCGAATCGACGCTCGCACGTGACTCCGAACGCGGTTGCCACGAGGGCGACGAGCGCGACGAAGATCAACGGCGCTCGCGACTCAGGCCCGCGGTAGCCTTGCCGCGTCCGTGTTCCGGAACCTGCTTGTGGCCATCGACGGGTCGTCCACGTCCCAGCGCGCTCTGCAGCACGCGATCGACCTCGCCCAGGCCCTGAATGCCCGGCTGACCATCGTCGCGGTCGTCCCCGAGCTGCCACCCTTCGCCCTCGCCGCCGGGGTCGACATCACTGCGCTCAGGACCGCGGCCGACGAGGAGGTCGAGCGGCGCCTGCGCGAGGCGGTGGCGCGGGTGCCCGACTCGGTCTCGGTCACCACGATCCTCCGGCACGGCCCGGCCGCCCGGGAGATCCTCGCCGTCTCCCGCGAGGGACAGCACGACCTGGTGATCATGGGGTCGCGGGGCCGCGGCCGGCTCGCGTCCAACATGCTCGGCAGTGTCGCGGCCGACGTCCACTTCGGTACCACGCTACCGACGCTCGTGATCCATCCCGACCGCGACCACTGAGATTCGTTCATTGGGGTCCGAGTGATTACTACGATGCACCGACATGAGCTCAATCACGCAGGTTCACGGTCGGCAGATCTTCGACAGCCGCGGTAATCCGACGGTTGAAGTCGACGTACGGTTGGAGTCGGGAGCGTTCGGGCGCGCCGCCGTCCCCTCGGGCGCCTCGACGGGCGTTCACGAGGCGGTCGAGCTGCGTGACGGAGGCGACGCGTTCGGCGGCAAGGGTGTGCTGACCGCGGTCGCGCACGTCAACGGCGAGATCGCGGCGATGGCCGAGGGCCGGGACGCCGGCGACCAGGCGGGCCTCGACCGGGCGCTGATCGAGCTCGACGGGACCGACAACAAGTCGCGCCTCGGCGCCAACGCGATCCTCGGCGTGTCGCTGGCCAACGCGCGGGCGCGAGCGGCGGAGCTCGGCGAGCCGTTGTGGCGCCATCTCGGCGGCGAGCAGGCCGACCTCCTCCCGACGCCGATGCTGAACGTGCTCAACGGCGGCGCGCACGCCGACAACCCGGTCGACTTCCAGGAGTTCATGATCGTGCCGGTCGGGGCCACGTCGTTCGCCGAGTCGATGCGCATGGCCACCGAGACCTATCACGAGCTCAAGCGCACGCTGCACGATCGCGGCCTCGTCACCGGTGTCGGGGACGAGGGCGGGTTCGCCCCCGATCTGAGCTCGAACGAGGCCCCGCTCGAGCTGCTCGTGGCGGCGATCCAGGCGGCGGGCTATCGGCCCGGCGAGGACATCGCGATCGCGATGGACCCGGCCAGCAGCGAGTTCTACTCCGACGGCGCCTACCGGCTCACCGGCGAGGGCCGCACGCTCAGCGCCACCGAGATGGTGAGCTACTGGGAGCAGTTGGTCGATCGCTACCCGATCCTGTCGATCGAGGACGGGATGGCCGAGGATGACTGGGAGGGGTGGGCGATGCTCACCGAGCGGCTCGGCCACAGGATCCAGCTGGTAGGAGACGACGTGTTCGTGACCAACCCGGCGATCCTGCGCCGCGGCATCGAGGCGGGCATCGCGAACTCGATCCTGATCAAGCTCAACCAGATCGGGACGCTGACCGAGACGCTCGACACGATCGCCCTGGCGCATGACGCGGGCTACCGGGCCGTCGTCTCGCATCGCTCCGGTGAGACCGAGGATGCGCTGATCGCGGATTTCGTCGTCGCCACGGGTGTCGGCCAGATCAAGACCGGCGCCCCGGCGCGCTCGGAGCGCGTGGCCAAGTACAACCAGCTGCTGCGCATCGAGGAGGAGCTCGGCGACCGGGCGCGCTTCGCGAGCCGTGCGTCGATCGCGGTCACGGGTCCTCCTGCTCCCGCGTGAGCCGCGCCAGCTCGAGGCCTCCGCGGGCGTGGCCGGGGGCGGTGGCCCGGACTGCGGGCACCATCTCGCTGGTCACGACGCCGGTCTCGTCGGTGAGCTGATCGACGATCGCGAACCAGTCGCGGATGCGCTCGGGGCTGTCGACGATGACGGTGAGGATGGGGACGTGGCGGCGCAGCTGCCAGAGCGTGTCGCCGTGCGGCTCGTGGTCACCGTGGTAGCCCCAGATGCCGCGCAGGCAGGTGGCCCCCGCCGCGCCGGCCTCGCGCAGCCGGCGGATCAGCTGGTGGTGCAGCGGGTGCCCCTGGTGGCGTGACTGCTCGCCGGTGAAAACCATCAGCTTCTGCCACACGCCGAGCCCCGAGAGATCCTGCCCGGAAACCGTTGCGGGCTCGGCGAGGCGCCGGCCGTCGCGCTTGCAGACGCGCACGCGCTCGAGCGTCATCAGCGGCCGCGCGAGCAGCTCACCGAGCTCGGGCAGCGCCTCGGCGATCACGCCGCCGCGCCCGACGGCGATGATCATCAACGGCACATCGGCGTTGCGGGCGAAAAACCGGGCGCGCTGACGGACTCCGTGCGCGGTCCCGTCAACCCCGAGCAAGACGGTCGCGCCGGCGACGCCGCGCCGGTGCAGCAGCTCGACGACGGCCTCGTACGCCGGGCAGCCGGCGGTCCGCTCCTGGCGCCCGACGTAGACGGTCAGCTTGGTCGCCTCGTCCAGCTCGGGCGGGAGCGCCACGGGCCCGATCTCGCCGCTCAGCATCCGCGCCCGCTCGAGCGTGACCAAGCCGCCCGAGCGGATCTGCTCGATCTCCCCGAGCGCCGCCCGCATACGCTCGCGCGTGTCCACCGCGACCGACACGAGCGGCAGGTCCTCGGATAGCGTCAGCAGACGATCGGTGCGCAGATGGTGGCGCAGCCCGAAGCCTGCGACCCCGCGCAGCAGCACGCTTGCCCTCAGCGCGTGACGCGCGTAGACGTCGGTCAGGGCGTCGGCCAGGAAGCCGCCCGCTGCTCGGTCGCGCTCACCGAAATAGGTCGTGAGTTTGAGACAGCCCTCATTCACAGCGAGGCTCCCAGCCGCTGGCCCGCCCAGGCCGCGATCAGGCCGAGTGCGAGGCTGGCGGCGAAGTTGAGCAGTCCGAGGTCGAGATCGCCGTCCTCGCCGAGCCGGTGGCTCTCGAACGACCACGTGCTGAAGGTCGTGAACGCCCCGATCAGCCCGGTGCCCGCGACGCGATCGGCGTCCGTGTCGAGCGCGATGCCGGCCAGCAGGCCGAGCGCGAACGCCCCGGTCACGTTGACGATCAGGGTTCCGAACGGGAAATCGCGCCCGACACGATCGGAGACCGTCCCGTCGAGCAGGAAGCGCGCGATCGCCCCGACGCCGCCCGCGACGCCGACGGCGACCAGCACCAGCGCGCTCATGGTGCCGCCTGCGCACGGCGCACGAGGTTCGTCGCCATCGCCACGGCCAGGAACCCTGCCACGATGCTGACCCCGGCGTAGGCCACGGCCAATCCGACGTCGCCGGCGTCGAGCATCCGCAGCAGCTCCACCTGCATGGTCGAGAACGTCGTCAGCCCGCCGCACACCCCGGTGCCCAGAAACGGTCGCCGGTAGGCCGACAGCGGCAGGCGTTCCTGCAGGCGGGTCGCGAAGTACCCGAGCATCAACGCGCCCACGATGTTCACCGCGAACGTCGCCCACGGCCACTGGCCGGTACTGTACGGAAGCGCCTCGGCGAGCTCTGCGCGGGCGACCGTCCCCAGGAATCCACCCGCGAACACGGCCGCCAGCTCGCGTCGGTCAAAGCGCATGGGGCGAGCAGCGTAAACGTTCGCCGGGACGCGGAACGGACCAGAATGGGTCCATGCTCGAGCGTGCCGGCCTCTACCAGCGCTTCGGTGAGCTGGTGGCCCACGACGAGGTGTCACTCACCGTCGGCGAGGGCGAGGTCGTGGGACTGGTGGGGCGCAACGGAGCCGGCAAGACGACGACCATGCGCGCCGTGACGGGCATCGGCCATCCCGAGGGCGGCTCGGTGACGTGGCGGGGACACCCGGCCCGACGAGCGTCTGGCTCGAGCGGCTCGGCCTCGAGGCGCGCGCCGGCGAGAAGCTGATCGCCCTGTCCCACGGCAACCAGCACGGGTGCAGCTCGCCGTCGCACTCGTGCACGATCCGGGCCTGCTAGTGCTGGACAAGCCCTTCGCCGGCCTCGATCCCGAGGCCGTGGATTCGCTCTCGGAGATCCTGCACGACCAGGCTCGCGGCGGCGCGGCGATCCTGTTCCGGTCAGGCGATCAGATGCCGCGCCGTCGAGGTGTAGACGTTGGCGACCTGCTTGGTCAGGTCGACCTCGAGCGCGACGACCGCGCGCACGGCTTCGCTGCGCGATTGGTCGGCCAGCTTCTGCTGCAGGCTGGTCACGTTGCCGACCAGCTTCTCGTAGTTGTCGAGGTAGAGCGTGCCGGCACGACGGCCGGCTGTGACGAGACGCCCATTCAAACCCGGACCTGTTGGGCTGCGATGTGGAGGTCCTTCGCGGTGGTCTTGCGGGCAATCGCCATGGTCTGCTCCCTCATCGAGACTGGTGCTTGCAGATTAACATTTGGCCAGCTATCGTGCAAGCATATTCGTCCGCGCGGGCTCGACCGAGCACGGGCGGCATAGGCGGTCCCGGTGGCGCGGTCATAATTCCCCGCGTGCCTGAGCCTGAGCTCCGCGAGCAGGACGTCGATCCCGATCCCCTGCGTCAGTTCGATGCCTGGTTCCGGGACGCGAGCGCCGCCGTCGCCGCCCCCGAGGCGACGGCGCTGGCCACGGCCACCGCTGAGGGCCGGCCCTCGCTGCGGATGGTGCTGATGAAGGGCTACGACGAGCGCGGATTCGTGTTCTACACCAACTACGAGAGCCGCAAGGGACTCGAGCTGGCCGCCAATCCCCAGGCCGCGTTGCTGTTCTACTGGGAGGCGCTCGGACGCCAGGTGCGGATCGAGGGCGACGCGACCCGCACGACGGCCGAAGAGTCGGCCGCGTACGTCCGGACCCGGGCTCGGGCGAGTCAGCTGAGCGCGCTGGCCTCGCCTCAGAGTCGCCCGGTCGAGAGTCGCACCGCGCTCGAGCAGCGCGTGGCAAAGATCGCCGGCCGGCACGAAGGCTCCGAGCTGCCGCTGCCCGAGGCCTGGGGCGGCTTCCGCCTCGTGGCGGAGCGCTATGAGTTCTGGCAGCAGCGCCAGGACCGCTTTCACGACCGGCTCCTCTACACGCCCGGCGTCGACGGCACGTGGACGCTGGCGCGGCTGGCGCCGTAGCGGTGCATTAGGGTTCGGGAGGTGTTCTCGGATCCCGAGCCGCTGCGCAGGGCAATCGCCGAAGCGATCCCGGACCGTCCGTTCCAGGTCAGCTTCTGGGACGGCGGGGTGCTGCCCTCCAGCACCGGCGGCGGTCCGACCTTCATCGTGCGCTCACCGCGCGCGGTGGCCCACGTACTGAGGGCCCCCGGCGAGCTGGGACTCGGACGCGCCTATGTGACCGGCACCCTGGACGTCGACGATCTCGACGCCGTGATGCAGCTGGTGGACGAGTGGCGGGAGCCCGAGATCGGGCTCGGCTCGCGCCTGCGGTTGATGGCGGCCGGGCTGCGGGCGGCGGGGCTCGTGCGGCCGCCGCGACGCCCCGCGTCCGAGCTCGTGCCGAAGGGCCGCCCGCACACCCAGGGCCGCGACGCCCGGGCGGTGCGCCATCACTACGACGTGGCCAACGAGTTCTTCGCGCTGTTCCTCGACCGCTCGATGACCTACTCCTGCGCATTCTTCTCGCGCGGAGCGCAGACGCTCGAGGAGGCCCAGGAGTGCAAGCTCGAGCTCGTCTGCACGAAGCTCGCGCTCGCCCCCGAGGACCGGGTCCTGGACGTCGGCTGCGGCTGGGGCTCATTTGCGATCCACGCTGCGAGCAGGCACGGCGCCCGCGTCGTCGGGATCACGCTCTCGGAGCCGCAGGCCCGCCTCGCCCGGCAGCACGCCGAGGCGGCCGGCGTGGCCGACCGGGTCGAGTTCCGGGTCATGGACTACCGCGACCTGCCCGATGACCGCTTCGACGCGATCGCGTCGATCGGCATGGTCGAGCACGTGGGTGAGAGCCAGATCGATGAGTACGCCCGCACGCTCGCACGGCTGCTGGCCCCGGGTGGGCGGCTGCTCAACCACGGGATCGCCTACCTCTCCCACACCGACACCGAGGCCGGCGACTTCTCGGAGCGCTACGTCTGGCCCGACGCCGCACCGCTGCAGCTCTCCGTGGTGCTCGGCGCGCTCGAGCGGGCGGGCTTCGTGACCCGGCACGTCGAAGATTTCCAGATGGATTACGCCCGCACGCTGACCCACTGGGCCGAGCGCCTCGACCAGCACCTCGGCGAGGCGCGCGCGCTCGTCAGCCCCGAGCGTCTGCGGGTCTGGCGACTGTATCTCCGGGCGGCCCGGATCGGGTTCGAGACCGGGTTCACATCGGTGTACCAGGTGCGCTGCGAGCTCGGCGAGCAGCCCGACGGCGCCGTGGCGCCCGCGGAGCGGGCGCGCGCGTCGGTCCGCGAGTCGGTCCGGGCGTCCGTGCGGACTCTCGCTCGTCCGCCCGCCTGAGGGCCGTCGCCCGCTAGGGCGTTCAGCCCCAGTGGAGAGGCACCACGTGAGCGTCGGATCGTTCACGACGAGCTTCACCACCACCTATGGCATGTCGCCCACCGCCCACCGCGAGCGGTTCCCACCGGCGGCGAGCTTTGCCCTCGTTCCGGCCTGCGTCGTGCGGGCCTACGCCCGCCCCCGACGCAGCACGTTTCGAGACCACAGCTGACCCGATCGGGGCGAGTGTGGTGGCACGATGTCGACCCGACCACAGGAGGCGGAGATGATCAGGGTTGCCAACGCGCAGCTTTGGGTGCACGACCAGGCCAGGGAGATGGCGCCCTGTAGCCGGCGCCGGCGGCCGCGGGAGGCCGGCCGCGGGGGATCAGGACGGCTCGCGCGCGAGCTCCGCGAAAAGTTCGCGGAGCTCGCGCTTGAGGATCTTGCCGCTGGGATTCTTCGGCAGGCCCTCGACGACCACGACGTGCTTGGGCGCCTTGAACCCGGCGAGCTTGGAGCGGCAGTGATCGATCACGGCCTCGGGGGTGATCGTGGCCGACGGCTTGGGAACGACGGTGGCGACGACGGCCTCGATCCACTTCGGATCCGCAATCCCGAACACCGCCACCTCAGAGATCTCGGGCATCAGGTAGATCGCCTGCTCCACCTCGAGGCTGGCCACGTTCTCACCGCCGGTCTTGATCATGTCCTTCTTGCGATCGACCACGAACAGGTAGCCGTCGTCGTCGAGCAGGCCGAGATCGCCGGAGTGGAACCAGCCGTTGCGGAACGCCTCGTCCGTCTTGGCCTCGTCGTTCCAGTAGCCGAGCGTCGCCTGGGGGCTACGATGCACGATCTCCCCGACGCTCCCCGGAGGAACCTCGTTGTCGAGATCGTCGACGAGCCGCGTCTCTATGTTGATCGCCGGCCGGCCCGCCGACCCGGCGTGGCTGATCTGCTCCTCCGGCCGCAGGATCGTAGCCAGCGGCGCCATCTCGGTCTGCCCGTAGAAGTTCCACAACCGCACCGCCGGCAGCCGCCGCTGCAGCTCGCGCAGCACCTCCACCGGCATGGCCGAGGCGCCGTAGTAGCCCTTACGCAGCGAGGACAGATCGGTGGCGTCGAACGCCGGCAAGCGCAGCAGCGAAATCCACACCGTCGGCGGCGCGAACAGCTTGCTCACCCGCTCGGACTCGATCGTGCCCAGCAGCGCTGCCGGGTCCGGCCCCGGCAGGATGATGCTGGTCGCACCCAGGTACACATCGGGTCCCAGGAAGCAGTCGAGCTGAGCGCAGTGGTAGAACGGCAGCGAGTGCAGCTCGACGTCGCCGGCCTCCATGCCGCCGTCCACGATGCAGCTCACGTACTGCGCGATCAGCGATCGGCTCGAGAGCACCACGCCCTTGGGGCGCGACTCGGTTCCGCTCGTGTACATCAGCCGCAGCGGATCGTCGTCGTCCACCGCCACCTCCGGCGGGCGCCCGGGATGCTCCGCCCACGCCGCCACGTCCTCCCAGCCCGGAGCGGGCGGTTGCCCGGAGAGTGCGATCCACCCACGCACGCCGTCCGCGGTGCCCGCGATCTCGATCGCCTGCTCGCCCACGGGCTGCAGCGCGTCCTCGACGATGAACCCCGACGCCCCCGAGTGCTCGAGGATGAAGGCGATCTCCTCCGCGCCGAGCATGAAGTTGATCGGCACCAGGATCACCCCGAGCCGCGCCAGCGCGAAGCTCAGGGTCGCGAACTGCCACGAATTGTGGGACAGCAGAGCGACCCGGTCGCCTTTCACCACCCCACGCTCGCTCAGCGCCGCCGCGGTCGCGTCCACGGCCGCGTCGAACTCCGCATACGTCCAGCGCACCTCGCCGCACACCAGCGCCGGCTTGCCCGGGTAGCGCAACGCCGAGCGGCGCAGCAGGTCTCCAAGCCCGTGCGCGCGGGTATGCCGCACGGCGGCGGAAGACGACGGCTGATTCTGGGTCGAGCTCACGCGAGGTGGGGTTAGGGCTGGCGCGCCGGGGGCGCGCGCCCCCATTATCGCGACAACGATGCCGTGAGACGAATCCACCCCGGCCTGGCCGTGCTCACGGGCCTGCTCCTGCTCACCGGCGGGATCCTGTTCTACGTCCACGGGGAGATCGCCGACGAGCAGGCGTTCAGCGCCCGGCTCTCCTCGGCGCTCGACGATGCCCGCGTCCGGACCGTGGTGACCGACCGCACGGTGGACGCGCTGGTCAGCGCGTCCGGCGGTCACCTGCTGCTCGTCCGTCCCCTGGTGACGCGGGTCATGGCGTCACTCGTGGCGAGCTCGGCTGTCCGGCGTCTCGCCGCCGCCGCCACCACGCAGGCCCATCGCGCGCTGCTGGCGCCTGACCGAAGCCTGGTCATTCAGCTGGCCGGCGCCGGCCCGACGCTGCTCGCGGCGTTGCGCTCGGTGTCGCCGGCGCTCGCGGCCACGGCCGCCGAAGCCGTGCAGCCCGTGCTCGCCACCGTGCGAAAGGACGACGGCGAGCTCAGCGTCATCCGCCGCGCCGTCGATGCCTCGGGCTGGGGCCTGTGGTTGCTCCTCGCCGCGGCCGGCATCGCGGCGGCAGCGCTGATCCGCTCCCGCGACCGGTGCCGCACCGGCGCCCACCTGTGCGCGGCGCTCGCGGTGGCCGGGGCGCTCACCGCGGCCCTGGTGGTGCTCGGCGGAGCGCTCGCCTCGGGACACGTCGGCGGCGCCGGCGCGGAGCCCCGCCGTGCGGCTGTGTCGGCCGTCTGGGATGCGCTGTTCGGAGACCTCCGCACGGCGGCGCTGGTGGCGGGCGCCGGCGGTCTCGTCGGCCTCGTGTTGCTGGCGGTCGGGCTGCAACAGCGGGTGCGAGATGGAGGGCGCGTCCCGGACGGAGGGCACGCGTCGGACGGAGGGCGCGTCCGGGCGGGACGGCGGCTGTGGGCGGGCGCCTCGCTCGTTGTCGTCGCCGGCGCCGCCGCGCTGGCCTTCGTGATCGCGAGTAGTGCGCCCGCCCCGGCGCAGGCCGCAGCTGCTCCCAGCGCCGGCTGCAACGGCCTGCCCTCACTGTGCGACCGGCGCCTCGACGAGGTCGTCTTCGCCGCCACGCACAACTCGATGGCCGCGGCCGATGAGCCGGGGTGGCTGTTCGCCAACCAGCGCTATCCGATCGCCCGGCAGTTGAAGGACGGGATCCGAGCGCTGCTGATCGACGTGCACTTCGGCGTCCTCGACCCGCGCACCGGACGGGTCCGCACCGATCTGCGGGCCGAGGGCAGCTCGCGCAACAAGGTCGCACAGCAACTGAGCCCTCAGGCGTTGCAAATGGCCGACCGGCTCGCGGGCCGCGTCGGCGCCGGCGACCTGAACGGGACAGCCGAGCCGTATCTGTGTCACACCCTGTGTGAGCTCGGAGCCGAGCCGCTCGACCAGGAGCTGACGGTGATCCGCACCTTTCTCGAGCAGCACCCGACGCAGCTCCTGGTCGTGATCGTCGAGGACTACGTGCCGCCGCAGGAGATCGAGCGCGCGTTCGAGCGCACCGGACTGCTGCAATACACGGCGACGCTGCGCCGGGATGAGCCCCTGCCGACGCTCGGGGAGCTGATCAGCTCGGGCAAGCGCCTCGTCACCTTCGCCGAGGAGAAGGGCGGCACGCCGCCGTGGTACATGCCCGCGTTCTCGTTCATCCAGGACACGCCGCTCGGAGCCACGCGCCCCGACCAGCTGAGCTGCACGCGCTATCGCGGCGACGCGGACAGCCCGATGCTGATGATCAACCACTGGATCCCGCCGTTCCCGCCGCTCCCCTCCGAGAACGCGCGCATCGGTACGGCGGCGTTCCTACGCGAGCGCATCGAGCGCTGCGAGACTGCGCGTGGCGTGCGCGGCGCGATCGTCGCGGTGGACTTCTACGAGCGCGGCGCGGCGGTGGCGGTGGCGCGGGAGCTCAATCGCGGCGGGTGAGGCTGTGTGCTGTGGCGGCCCGGCATGCGCGAGGCGTGTGTTGGTTCGGAGCGTAGCGATCGCTGGGGATGGGCTGGGTGAGCTCCGGCGGCCGCGATCACACCCATTTCGTAGTACTTCGCCGGTCTCGGACCGCCGCGCGTTATCGGTGTCAGGCGTCCGCGCTCGGCCGAGAGTCAACGCTGTGCCGGTAGCAAAGCGCCTACGAACCCCGACAGCTTCCCACAGCACGCCGTTTACATCCAGAGCTCCGCGACCGCCGGCGCCAGCGCCAGCGCCCCCCTACGCCACCAACGCCAGCAACTCCTCCACACTCCGGCGCAGGCCGTCGGTCATCGCCTGCAGGTCCTTGACCGCGTCGCGGTCGGTGCAGAGCCCGACGAACAGGTTGCGCACGGCGGAGATGACCGCCACGCGGAGCGCGTGGTGCTGGGCGATCTCGGCCAGCGAGTAGAACTCCCGCACCCGCGCGCCACAGACGTAGATGTCCTCGGCCGGGCCGCGCACGTTGGAGACGTTGAAGGTGAAGACACGCGGGCTCATCGCCCAGCGGGCGACGAGCGGATTGTGCCCGAGGTGGTACAGGGTCTCCGCGTCGTGGCCGAGCTTGCGCTCGCGGGTCTCGCGGCTGACGGCGAGCACGCGCGCGGCCGGATCGGGCTCGTCGACCGGTAGGTCGACGAAGAAGTACGAGTCCCGGTTGCCGACGACGTCGTCCTCGCCGCTGCCGTGCAGGCTCACCGGGACCTTGACGCGGATCGTCGCGTCGACGCCGGAGACGTGCTCGAGCCAGGTGCGCACGCCGCCGGCCACGATTGCCAGCACGACGTCGTTCAGGGTGACGGACGGGTCGATCGCCTTGCCCGCCCGCCGGCACTCGGCCAGCGGCGCCATCGCGAACGCCACCCGGCGGCCCGAGCCGACGCGGGCGGCGAGCGGCGTCAGGTCGGCCTCGCGGGCGAGCTCGCGCCGCAGTACGGCCCGGGAGGGCAGCCTCGGCCCGCGCGACTGGCCCGACGCGCGGCGCCGGCGGGCGTCGTGAGCCCGGTCTCTGAGCCCGAGCGCGAACAGCCCGACGGCACCCGGTCCGGCCACGGGAGTCCACGACGCCGGCCCCGGCGGCGCTGCGTCGGGATCGTCGTCCCACAGGACGGCCGCGCCGAGGCGCACGCTGGTCGCTCCGTCGGCCATGCAGTGATGGATGCGCCACACCAGCGCGAGCGATTCGGGCTCGAGCGCGACCACGTCGAGATGCCACAGCGGATGGGCTCGATCGAGCCGTCGCGTCATCAGCGTCCCCACGATCTCCTCGAGCCCGTCGCGGCTGACCGGGGCCTGCGTCCGCAGCTGCGTGATGTGGCGGGCGATGTCGAACATCGGGTCGTCCAGCCACGCCGGGCTGGCCACCCGAAGCGGTGTCTCGACGAGGCGCTGGCGCAGTGGCGGCGCGGCATCGAGGCGAGCGCCGACGCACCGGCGAAGCTGCTCGAGCGTCGGCAACGGGCGGTCGCCGGCGCGCTCCAGGATCAGGACCTTGCACGTGTGGCCAGAGACCGCGCCGCCTTCGCGGCTCAGGACCAGAGCGTCCTCGGCGGTCAGACGATCGAGCCTCATCGGAGCCCGTGCAATCTAACTCCTGTGGCCTCTGATAGACAGGGCGGATGGGAACCATTCATGTCTCCGCCGAGCGGGTCGTCGATGCGCCCGCCGGCACCGTCTACGGCTACATCGCCGACATGCGGGAGCATCACCCGCACTTCCTGCCCCCGGCCTTCTCGGACTTCACCGTCGAATCCGGGGGCGTGGGCGCGGGCACGATCACGCATTTCACGGTCACCGCAGGCGGCCGCACCCGTGAATACCGGATGCAGGTCGCCGAGCCCGAGCCGGGTCGCGTGCTGAGCGAATCGGACACAAACTCGAGCCTCGTGACCACGTTCACGGTCACGCCGCAGGGCGAGTCCTCGAGGGTGCAGATCTCGACCACCTGGGACGGCGCGGGTGGAATCGGCGGCTTCTTCGAGCGCCTGTTCGCACCGCGAGTGATGCAGGGCATCTACGCCGACGAGCTCGAGCGTCTCAACGCCTACGCGCGCGAGCGCGCGACCGGCGGGGCGTCCTGAGCCGACCGTCGACCGAGCGATTTCGGGATGTGGTCGCAGGGGTCTAAGCTCGGTGGGCGCCAATTGCGGCGCTTGCACCCTGAAAGGACCGCCACATGCCCCTCTTCTTCTTCACCGTTGAACAGCAGGAGCGAGCCATTGTCGAGCGCTTCGGCAAGTTCGTCCGCGTCGCCAGCCCGGGGCTCCAGCGCAAGTCCCCGTTCGTGGAGTCCGTCGCCGGTCGCATGAGCCTGCAGGTCGAGCAGCTCAACGCCGACATCGAGACCAAGACGCAGGACAACGTGTTCGTCGTCGTCAAGCTCGCGATTCAGTACATGGTCGGCGCCACCGAGGAGAAGGTGAAGGACGCCTTCTACAAGCTCGACGACCCCGAGGTGCAGATGAAGTCCTATGCCTTCGACGTCGTCCGTTCCCACATCCCGACGATGGACCTCGACGAGGCCTACGCCGACGCGGACACGATCGCGAAGCACATCCAGGACACGCTGCAGACCCAGATGGCCGATTACGGATACGAGATCATCAAGGCGCTGATCACGAACATCGAGCCCGACCAGCGGGTCAAGGACGCGATGAACAACATCAACGCTGCGCGCCGCAACCAGGAGGCCGCGACGGCCCAGGGCGAGGGCGACAAGACGCTGCGGATCAAGAAGGCCGAGGCGGAGTCCGAGGCGATGCGCCTGCACGGCGAGGGCGTGGCCGCCGAGCGGCGGGCGATCGCCCAGGGCCTCAAGGACTCGCTGGCCCTGATCTCCGACGAGGACGGCATCGACGCCAAGGAGGCGATGGGCCTCGTGGCGCTGACCCAGTACATGGACACTCTCCGCTCCGTCGGCGAGAACGGCAACATGACGACGCTGCTGCTCCCTCACTCGCCGGCCACGGTCGGGTCGCTGATGGACCAGGTCCAGGAGGGCATGCTGACCGGGAACCTCGCGGCCGACGCCAGCAGGCACCCGGGCAACGGGGTCCGGACCGGCTCGTCCGTTCCCGGCCGCTCCTAGTCCACGCCGCCAGCAGGAGTTCGGACGAGGCAGCAGACGATGGCCGGCGGCGGCCAGAGCATGGTCGACTTTCTCGGCGTGCCGGCGGACCGCCGGCTGCTGAGCGAGGACGTGGCCAACCTGCCCGCCGCCGAGCAGTACCACGAGCCGGCGGTCGAGGCCCGCGGCCACGACCGGCTCGTCGCGACGGGATCGACCCTCACCGGCGTCACGCTCGTCGGCGGCGCCGCGATGGCGCTCTACGGCGGCGCAGAGCTCTTGTTCGGTGGCGGCGGTGCGCTGGCGGCGATCCTGCTCGTGGTGGGGCTGCTGCTCGTGGCCACGCACTGGGGCTGGGTCCACGTCGCCGAATACGCCGGCGTCACGATCGACGAGCGCCGGGAGCGCGACGCGGGCCGGGACCGGCAGGCCTGGCTGGCGAGCGTTGCGCCCTACCCGCGGTTCAGCATCTCCACGAGCGTGGGCGACGACGCCTCGACGCACGTCGAGCGCGTCCTGCACAGGCCTGTGCTGACGCCCGCAGGGACGTTCACGTTCGAGCGTGAGACCGATGCCGAGGAGCTCTACGACGCCCACACCCCTGCGGCGGTGATCGCCAGCGGTGTCGAGACGATGCGCCGGGAGGCGCGTCTTGAGACCGACCGTCTCCAGGAGCTGTGGGAGGCGGCCGCGACCGCCTACGAGGCCGCGCTGCTGAGCGCGCATGACGATCAGCAGCGGCTGATCGCGGAGCGGGCCGCCGCGGCAGCCCTGTCGGAGCACATCAACGCGTCGATGCGCGAGCCGCCGCTGGTCGAATAGCGGACGGCCGAGCGGGCGACATCGGCCTTCACCGGGAGGTAGGGACACATGTGCACATCGCTGAGGATCACCGCGGGCGACGCGACCGTGCTCGTGGGGAGGACCATGGAGTACGCGCTCGAGGTCAACTGGGAGCTGCGTGCCGTGCCGCGTGGCGTGTCCCAGACGAGCAGCGCGCCGAGCGGCCCGGGGTTCTCCTGGACCGGGTCCCAGGGGTATGTGGGCATCGGGGTCGGCGAGACCACCGCGTTCGGGGTGACGATTCCGCGCCAGTCCTCCGTCCCCGACGGCCTCAATGAGGCCGGCCTGTACGCCGGCCTTCTGTACCTGCCGACCTTTGCGGAGTACGAGCCGTCCCAGGGTGTAGCGAGCGAGCGGCTGATCGCGCCGCTGGACACGGCGTCCTACGTGCTGGCGACCTGCACGACGGTGGCCGAGGCCGTCGCCGCGATCGAGTCCGCAGTCGTGTGGGCGGCGCCCATCCCGGTCATCGGAGTTCCGCCCCTGCACCTGATCCTCCACGATCGCAGCGGGGCCGCCGCCGTCATCGAATGGGTCGGCGGGACCCGGCGGGTGTACGACAACCCGATCGGCGTCGCCACCAACAGCCCGCCGTTCGACTGGCACCTGATCAACCTCCGCAACCACGTCAACCAGACGCCGATGGACGTGCCCGCAATCACGATCGACGGGACCACGTTCACGGCGCTGGGCGAGGGCTCGGGGATGCTCGGCCTCCCCGGCGACTTCACTCCACCGTCCCGGTTCGTGCGTGCGGTCGCGTTTGCCGCCACGGCGCGCCGGCCACCGACGGCCGCGGCCGGGGTGGGCACCGTCATGCATCTCCTGAGCAGCTTCGACATCACCAAGGGCGTGATCCGCGACCCAGCACCCGAGGGGGTCAGCGCGGGCGAGGCAGTGGGCCTCGGTGACTACACGGCCTTCTCGACGGTCGCCGAGCTGAACGACTCGCCGGGTTACACGGTGCGCACGTACGAGGACTCGGGACCGCGGCGCATCTCACTGGGAGAGCTCGAGCTCTCCTCGGGCGCAGCCAGGTCGCGGCGGATTGACCCGCGCCCACCGACCGCGATCACGTTCTGAGGTACGACAGCGGCGCGGCACACGACCTCCGGTCATGATTGGCGCCGTGACGAAGATCTACGGCGGCGTCGAGACCGGCGGGACGTGGTGCGTCTGCGCACTCGGACGCGGGCCCGACGAGTTGCTGGCGCAGGAGCAGTTCCCGACCGCGTCACCGCCGGAGACGCTCGAGCGAATCATTGGCTTCTTCCGCGAGCACCCCACGCCCGCGGCGATCGGGATCGGCTCCTTCGGCCCCGTCGACGCCGACCCGGGCTCCCCGACCTGGGGTCAGGTGACCACGACGCCGAAGCCGGGCTGGCAGCGGACGGCAGTGGCGACGGTGATCCGCGACCGGCTCGGCGTACCCGTCGCGTTCGACACCGATGTGAACGCGGCGGCGCTGGGTGAGCATCGCTGGGGCGCCGGGCGCGAGGTCGAGAGCCTCTGCTACCTGACCGTCGGCACCGGGGTCGGCGCGGGCCTGGTGATCGGAGGGCGCCCGCTGCGCGGGCTCGTGCATCCCGAGGTCGGGCACCTGCGCATCCCCCACGACCGGCAACGAGATCCGTTCGCCGGCTCGTGCCCCATGCACAGCGACTGCTGGGAGGGGCTCGCGTCCGGGTCGGCCCTGGCCGAGCGCTGGGACGCCTCGCCGGCCGACCTCCCCGACGATCACCCAGCGTGGCGTCTGGAAGCGGACTACGTGGCACTTGGGCTGCTCAGCATCGTGTGCGTCGCCTCGCCCGAGCGGATCGTCGTCGGCGGCGGCGTGATGGACCGGCGGCTGCTGCTGCCGATGGTCCGTCAGCGCCTGCGCGAGCTGGTCGCCGGCTACCTCGACACGCCGATGCTCGGCGAGCACATCGACCGCTACCTGGTCGCGCCGGCGCTCGGCGATCGGGCCGGAGTGCTCGGCGCGATCGCGCTGGCCGAGCTCCTCACGCTCTGAGGCTCTCGAGCGCCGACTCGGAGCTCGGGTACAGGAGCAGCAGGCCGCTCGGACCGGCGATCTCGATGCTGCGACGAGCCAGCGCGTCGGGGCTCATCGCCAGCACCAGCCGGCCGCGCGCACGCTCCATGTCCCGGTGCAGCTCGAACAGCATCTGCACGGCGCTCGAATCGAGAAACCCGACGTGCGTGAGGTCGAGTACGAGCGTGGCCACGTCCGCGGGCACGCTCTCGCGCAGCGCCTGCTCCACATCGTGACGGCTGGCGAGATCGAGATCGCCGTACACCGTCGCGGTCACGGTCTTGGCCGAGCCGACCCGCTCGATGCGCAGGCGCGGCGGCGTGATCACGCCGACCCCCGGGAGCGGCGACGGAGCAGGTGCACCGTCGAGCCTCCGTCGAACCGTTCGATCTCGACCTCGTCCATGACCTCGCGCATCAGGTCGACACCCCGTCCTCGGCCCTCCCGCGAGGCGGACACCACCGTCCGCGGTCGGCGAGCGTGACGTGCACGGCATCCTCGTCGGCGCGGCAGCGCAAATCGATCTGGCCGTTCTCGAGTCCCTAGGCATGCTCGACGATGTTCGCGGCCGCCTCGTGGCTGGCGAACACGACGTCGTAGGCCTCCTCGGCGGAGACGTCCTGCGCGGCGAGCCACCGCTGCAGGGTTCGCCGCAGCCCGGGCAGCACATCGAGGGTCGCGGGCAGCTCCAGCTCGAGCCTGGGGCCGGGCGACTTCAGGCTCGCGACCACGCGACCACCCCTCTTCGACCCGGTGGAAGCGCTCGAACAGCCGATCGAGATCCTGCTCGGGGATCACGATTCCGCTGTCGCGCACCTCAACCACGCCGCGGCCCGCAGACTCGTACACGCGGACGGTGATCCCGCCCTCACGGGTGAACTTGAGCGCGTTGGAGAGGAGGTTCAGGACGATCTGCTCGAGATGGTCGGCGTCGGCGATCACGGCCACTCGAGCCGGCCCGTCGTCGAGGGTCAGCGTGAGTCCGGCCTTCTCCACGGCCGATCGGAACATGCTCGCGAGCTCGGCGCAGAACGTGCCCAGGTCGATCGGCCGCGGATCGACTTTGACGCGCGCGGCCTGCAGACGTGAGAACTCGAGCAGCGTGTTCACGTGCTTGAGCAGCCGTAGCGCGTTGCGATGGGCCATCATTAGCGCCGGGTCCGGGTCGGGGCGGTTGAGGGCATCCTCGAGTCCGCGACGGCCCCGCCCACGGCGGTGGCCACCAGCTCGCAGAACCGGTGCAGGTCGTCGTCGAGCGGTCGGTGGCGGCTCAGCCCGCACACCAGGGCCAGCGTCGCGCTCCCGTCGCCCGTGTCGTCGACGGGCAGGATCAGCGCCTTGTCCGCCGCCGGCCGATCTCCGTCGGTCGCCAGCTCGAGTGCGGGCACTTCGCCGGTGGCGCTCTGCTCCCGCCGCCGCAGGGCGCCGTCGATCCGCCGTGAGAGAGCGGCGGCGGGGGATCCGTGTTGGCGGACGGCCGGCCCGCCGGCGAGGCGGCGCTGCTCCAGG
The DNA here is from genome assembly GCA_963816005.1 of uncultured Solirubrobacteraceae bacterium. Taxonomy (GTDB): domain Bacteria; phylum Actinomycetota; class Thermoleophilia; order Solirubrobacterales; family Solirubrobacteraceae; genus Palsa-465. The sequence goes on from CAWFKF010000115.1 coordinate 19,287, forward strand.
GCGCTCAGGCCGGTCGCGGCCACGAGCCGGGACTCGTCCTCGACCTGCTCGTAGAGCATCGCGAAGGGGAGATCGAGACGGTCGGCATCGAGCGCGGCCACGGCCTCGCGCTGCACCTCGCTGACGTCGTCGATTCCCCGGACCCGAGCCGCGATCTCCGACAGGGTCTGCAGGCGCCGGCCGCTGAGCACGCGTTCGGTGATCTCCGAGACGACACCGAGCAGACACCCGACCCCGCCGGCACCGTCCATGATCGGGCTGTAGGCGAAGTCGAAGTAGGACTCTCCGGGGTAGCCCGAGCGCTCGAGGTGGAGCAGCTGCGCCTCCGACCACGACGCCTGCCCGCGTTCGACCACGTCCATCGCGAGCGGCCCGATGATCGGCCACACCTCGGCCCACACCTCGGCCGCCGGCCGCCCCAGTCCGTGCGGGTGCTTGGCCCATCAGCGGGATGTAGGCGTCGTTGTAGATGTTGATCAGGTCGTGTCCCCACCACAGGAACATCGGAAACCCCAGCCGCGGTTGGGCGCGACACGACCAGACCGTGGCTGCGCCGCCCCATTTCTCTCACCAGCATCCGCCGACCGGCTCACCGCGGGACGCGAGTTCGACTTTGCGATAGAAGTCTGTCCATGATCGGCCCTCCGATACGGACCCTGGGCGACAGTGGGCCGCCGGTCTCGAGCGTCGGCCTGGGCTGCAACAACTTCGGCCGCCGCGTCGATCTCGACGGCACGCGGGCGGTCGTCGACGCCGCGCTCGACGCGGGCGTGACCTTCTTCGACACCGCCGATATCTACGGCGGCGGCGGGCGCAGTGAGGAGATGCTCGGCGAGGTCCTCGGCGACCGCAGGGGCGAGGTTGTGCTGGCCACCAAGTTCGGGGCGGACATGGGCGACGGACGGGGTCCCCGCGGCTCGCGCGCCTATGTCCGCCAAGCCGTCGAGGCCTCGCTGCGACGCCTTCGCACCGACGTCATCGACGTCTACTGGTATCACCAGCCCGACGGCGAGACGCCGATCGCCGAGACGCTCGAGGCCCTGGACGAGCTCGTGCGCGCAGGAGCCGTGCGGGCGATCGGCGCGTCCAACTTCAGCAGCGAGCAGATCGAGCAGGCCGACGCCGTGGCGCTCGAGCGCGGGCTGATCCGATTCGCGGCGATCCAGAACGAGTACAGCCTGCTGGTCCGCGAGGCCGAGCAAGAGGTGCTGCCCGCCTGCGAGCGGCTCGGGCTGGGCTTCGTCCCGTACTTCCCGCTGGCCTCGGGGCTGCTGAGCGGCAAGTATCGTCGCGGCGCCGCTGCACCGGCAGGCGCTCGTCTCTCCGGACGCGCGCAGATCGCCACCGATGCGCAGTTCGCGCTGCTCGATGCCCTCGAGCGCTACGCACGCGAGCGCGGCCTGTCGCTGCTGGAGGTGGCGATCGGCGCGCTGCTCGCACGGCCCGTCGTGTCCTCGGTGATCGCGGGGGCGACCACGCCCGAGCAGGTTCGCGCCAATGCCGCGGCGGCGCGCTGGACCCCGAGCCCGGACGACCTCGCCGCGCTCGCGGACCGGCTCGCTGCGGTCTGACGTCGGCCCCGGCTCAGGGAGCGCCGGGCTCGGGGAGGCGGTCCTGCGGATCGACGAGTGGCCGCTCGAGCGGAACGGCTGGCCGAGCTGCTCGCAGACGACCACGACCGCGCCGTCCTGCGGGCAGCCCTGATCGATCTGGCCGGCCGGATCCCCAGGACCTCGATCCGGTCCTGGGGCTGACCGTCAAGTTGTGACCAGCGCTCAAACCAGGACGGTAGCTGCCGATGCAAGGGCCTATGAGCGCAAGCATCGGCGCCCCGCCCGCGCCGGTGCCCGACGGGGCGGGCGATTCTCCGCGAGGTCTGATCCCGCCGTCCCAGCGCGGCCGCTCGCAACGTCAGATCGGCGACGTGATCGTCGATCTGGGGTTCGTGTTGCGCGAGACCGTCGAGGCCGCGGTGCAGACGGCGCGCACGCAGGGCCGGACGACAGGCCAGATCCTGATCGAGTCCGGGGCGCTGCGCCAGGACCAGCTGGCGCGGGCGCTGGCCGAGCGCTTCGGTGTCGACTACGTCGACCTGTCGGTGTTCGAGATCGACATGGGCGCGGTCAACCCGATCACGGTCGATGTGGCCAAGCGCTACCAGGCCCTCCCGGTTGCGTTCCTGCCCGACGGAGACGTGCTGCTGGCGATGGCCGACCCGACCAACGTTCTCACCGTGGACGAGATCTCGATGATCACCGGCCTCAAGGTCAGGCCCGCCGCCGCCGAGCGCGAGGACATCGGCGCGCTGATCGCCCGACTCAACCGGCTCGATGAGACCGTCACCGCGGTGGAGGAGCCCGAGCCCGAGCCCGACCTCGAGCTGGCGCCGACGGGGACATCTCGTGCTGTCCACGCTGCACACGCGCGACGCCGCCAGCGCGATGACTCGCCTCGCCGACATGGGCATCGAGCCGTTCATGATCGCGGCGGCCGTCGACTGCGTCGTGGCGCAGCGCCTCGCCCGCGTCCTCTGCGAGCAGTGCAAGCGCCCGGCCACGCTCTCGGCGGCGGTGCTCGCGGAGCACGGGCTCGAGGGTGCCGAGGTGTACGAGCCGGTCGGCTGCTTCCGCTGCGGCGAAACCGGCTACCGGGGCCGCATCGGGCTCTACGAGGTGATGCCGGTCACCGAGGAGATCCGGGTCCTGCTGCTCGACCGCTGCGGCGTCGACGAGATCGCCGCAACGGCGGCCCGGCTCGGCATGAGCAGCATGCACGAGGACGGGATCGAGAAGGTCAGGCAGGGCATCACCTCGCTAGTCGAGGTGGCCCGGGTCACGACCGCGCTGTGAGCTCTCCGCCGGCCGCGGCGAGCGCCAGCGCCGCCCGGGTCATCGCGCCGATCTCGACGGTGGCATCGCGGGCGGAGCGGTTGATCGCGGTCATGTTGATGAAGCCGTGGATCATGCCCGGAATGCGGCGCAGGACGACCGGCGTCCCCGCGGCGCGCAGCGCGGCCGCATAGGCCTCGCCCTCGTCGCGCAGCGGGTCGAACGCCGCCGTGACCACGATCGCCGGCGGCAGGCCCGCGAAGCTGTCGGCGAGGAGCGGCGACAGCCGCGGATCGGCGCGGTCGGCGTTCGTCCCGCCGACGTAGTTGACCTCGGCCCAGCTGCGGTCGTTCTCGGTGAGGAAGAAGCCCTCGCCGAACAGGTCGGCCGACGGCCAGCGCCGGCTGAAGTCAGTGGTCGGGTAGATCAGCACCTGGAGCGCGGCGCTGCGCCCCTCCGTGGCGGTGAGCTGGGTCGCCACAGCGGCGAGATTCCCACCGGCGCTGTCACCCCCCACCGCCACCCGGGCCGGATCGGCACCCAGCTCCCGGGCGTGATCGAAGCCCCAGTGCAGCGCCGCGTGAGCGTCCTCGACGGCGGCCGGGAACGGGTGCTCGGGCGCGAGGCGGTAGTCCACCGAGAGCACGTGCAGCCCGCCATGGCGACAGAGCAGCCGGCACGGCTCCTCGTGGGTGTCGAGATCCCCGATCGTGAACGCCCCACCGTGGAGGAAGACGAGCAGCGGATGCGGACCGCCAGGCTCATCGGGGGCATAGTGGCGCGCGCGCAGCGGGCCGGCGGCGCCGCCGACCTCGAGCTCGCGGACCGCGCCGACCGGGGTCCTGCGGCCGGAGACGGCGAGTGTGTCGCGGCGCAACGCGACGCGGATCTCGGCCGGCGTCGCGCCCGGGCCGCCGGGGCCGGTCAGCGATGCTCCACCGCGAGTCCGCTCGGCCGCCGCGAGCACCAGCTGGATGCCCGGGTCGAGCTCCTGCCCGTCGATCCTGACCGGACGCCCGCCGGCCAGCCGCAGCTGGGTGCGGGGCGAGAGCCGGGAGAACCCGCGGGCGACGCCCGCTTCGAGGCGCTCACGGCGAGTCAGCGGCGGGTCGATCGGCATGGTCTAAGCGCCGCGGCCCGGCGTCAGCAGCGCGTCGAGCTCGCCGAGCTGGCGCCGCACGCCGCCGCAGACCTGCTCGCAGAGCTCGAACACCCCGTCGTCGGCGATCGCGTAGCGCACGTGGTTGCCGTCCTTGGTGCGCGACACCATGCCCGCGCTGTGGAGGATCCCCATGTGCTTGGAGACGTTCTGCTGTGAGGCACCGAGCTTCGCCTGCAGGTCCCCGACGGTCGCATCGCCGTCACGCAGCTGGTCGAGCAGCTTGATCCGCATCGGCTCGGCGAGCACGCGGAAGCGCTGGGCGATCAACTCGACGAGCGGATCGGCCAGGGGATGAGTAAAGGAACTCCGGTCGCTCACACGACCAGCCTATCACAAGCGAACAGTTGTATAGATTGGCTGGCTCCGGGGGCCGCCCCGGATTAGGCGGCCGGGCCGCCGACGCTCACGTGCGTGACCGGGACGTCCAGCTCGCGCCGCAGGCGCTTGAGCTCTCCGTGCTCCTGCCAGGACTCGTCCTCGCTGGGGTGGGTGACAACGATGACCTCATCGGCGCCGAAGGCTCGCAGCCGGTCCTCGAGCGCGGTCGCCGGGCTCGGGTCGCCAACCTCGCCGCGGGCCACGATGCCGCACTGCTGCGCCCACCGCAGTGAGCGGTTCAGCCGCGCCTGCGCCGCCACGCGCTCGCGGTCGATATCGGTCGCCGCGTAGTGCAGTCGGGAGGTCAGCACGGGGACCAGCACGTCGATCTCGGTGTGCTCGGGATCCACGCGCGTGATCTGCTTGCGCAGCTCATCCCCCGCGAGGGTCTCGTTGGCCACCACCAGCACGTGCCGGGTGCCGGCCGGCGAGCCCGCCGGATGGCTCTCATGCGCCGCCTCGCTGAGCGCTTGGCGGCGATCGGGGTTGTCGGCGCGCAGGTACGCGGCCGCCGCAACCACGATCGCGACGACCAGCACCGCGACCCCGACCCAGGCCGTCGTGACCACCCCCAGCAGCACGGCAACGGCAATCACGGCCACGATTCCGAACACGAGCCGGAAGGCCTCTCGTTCTGATCTGATGGGAGCGCGCATGGTGGCCTCAACTTACCCCCGGCACCGTAGCCGGTCATGCGGGAAAACCACGGGTCCCACCGCGGACTTTCCCCTGCCCCGACGCGGTACGCCGATGCTCTCATCCGATCGGGGTGAGGCGCGCGCGACGGTGGTTGCCACACTGACGCGATGGGGACGAGCACCGATCTCGAGGGCGCCGGTCCGGTCCTGACGATGCCGGAGGCACCGGCGGCGTTTCATGTGATGGCGAAGCCGACCGGGGCGATCTGCAATCTCGATTGCGAGTACTGCTTCTTCTTGTCCAAGGAGATGCTCTATCCGGGCAGCCGTTTCCGGATGGCGCAGGAGCTGCAGGAGACCTATGTCCGGCAGCTGCTCGAGGCTCACGCGCGGGCTCCGGAGGTGATCGTCGCCTGGCAGGGCGGCGAGCCGACGATCATGGGCCTGGACTTCTTTCGCCGCTCGATCGAGCTGCAGCAGCAAGTACGTGCGGCCGGGGCAGCGGATTCTGAACACGCTGCAGACCAACGGAACGCTGCTCGACGACGAGTGGGGCGCGTTCCTGAAGGAGAACGAGTTCCTGGTCGGGATCTCGATCGACGGGCCCCGCGAGATCCATGACACCTACCGCGTGTCCAAGGGCGGCAAGCCGACGTTCGAGCGCGTGATCCGCGGACTCGATCACCTCAAGCGCCACGAGGTCGATTGGAACGTGCTGACCACGCTGCACGCCGCCAACGGCGACCACGGCCGGCGGGTGTACCGCTTTCTGCGCGACGAGCTCGAAGCGACCTTCATCCAGTTCATCCCGATCATCGAGCGAGCCACCCCGGAGACGCTCGTCCTCGCCGACGCCGGCTGGGGCGGCCACATCGCGGGCCGCCCGCTCTACACCCAGCACGGGGAGCTCGTGACCCACCGCTCGATCCGCCCCGAGCAGTACGGGCGCTTCCTGATCGACGTGTTCGAGGAATGGGTGCGCCGCGACATCGGCACCGTGTACGTGCAGATGTTCGACACCACCCTGGCCAACTGGGTCGGGGAGCCCGGCGGGATGTGCGTGCACGCCGAGACCTGCGGCCGGCAGCTCGCGCTCGAGCACAACGGCGACCTCTACTGCTGCGACCACTACGTCGAACCGGACTACCTGCTCGGCAATATCACCCAGACGCCGATGCAGCAGCTCATCGCCTCCGCCCAGCAGACCAAGTTCGGTGCCGACAAGCGCGACACGCTCACCCAGTACTGCCTCGATTGCGATGTGCGCTTCGCCTGCCACGGCGGCTGCCCCAAGGACCGTTTCGCGACCTCCCCCTACGGCGAGCCCGGCCAGCACTACCTGTGCCCTGGCTACAAGCTCTTCTTCCACCACGTCGGGCGACCGATGCAGACCATGGCCGGCCTGCTCGCCGCCGACCGCGCCCCCGCGGAGCTGATGGGCGTCATCGCCGCAGACGACGCTCGCCGAGGCCGCAACGACCCCTGCCCCTGCGGCAGCGGCCGCAAGTGGAAGCACTGCCACGGCGCCGGCTGACCCGGAGTCCGGCGCCGATCAGGCGCTCTGATCCTCGCGGCGCCGGCGCTGGCGGCGCAGCTCCTGCCGGGCGACCGACAGGCGGTGGACCTCGTCGGGTCCGTCGGCGATCCGCAACGTCCGCAGCCCGGCGTACATGTAGGCCAGCGGGAAGTCGTCGCTGACGCCCGCGCCGCCGTGGATCTGGATCGCGCGATCGACCACCTTGAGCGCGATGCTCGGGACGACGGCCTTGATCGCGGCGATCTCGATGCGCGCGTGCTGGTTGCCCACGGTGTCCATCAGCCACGCCGTCTTCATCACCAACAGACGGGCCATCTCGAGCTCGATCCGGCTCTCGGCGATCCAGTCACGCACGTTGGCGTTGTGCGATACCGGCTGGCCGAACGTCTCCCGCGCATCGGCGCGGTCGCACAGCAGCTCGAGTGCGCGTTCGGCCGCTCCGAGCGCCCGCATGCAGTGATGGATCCGGCCGGGACCGAGACGGGCCTGGGCGATCAGGAAGCCCATCCCCTCGCCGGCGACGATGTTGGAGACCGGAACCCGGACGTCCTCGAACAGCAGCTCGCCGTGGCCCTCGGGGTCGTGATAGCCGAACACCGGCACGCTGCGCAGGACCGTGACCCCGGGCGTGTCGAGCGGCACGAGCACCATCGACTGCTGCTGATAGGTCGGCGCCCCGGGGTCCGTCTTGCCCATCACGATCAGGATCTGCGCATTGGGGTGCAGCGCCCCCGTGGTCCACCACTTGCGTCCGTTGAGCACGTACGCCTCGCCGCGGCGCTCGATCCTCATGGCGATGTTGGTCGCATCCGAGCTCGCGACGTCGGGCTCGGTCATGGCAAAGCCGGAGCGGATCTCGCCGGCGAGCAGCGGCTCGAGCCAGCGCTCCTTCTGCTCCTCGGAGCCGAACTGGTGCAGCACCTCCATGTTGCCCGTATCGGGCGCCGAGCAGTTGCAGGCCTCCGAGGCGATCCGGGTGCGGCCCATGATCTCCGCCAGCGGCGCGTACTCGACGTTTGTCAGCCCGGCGCCGTGCTCCTCGTCGGGGAGGAACAGGTTCCACAGACCGCGCTCGCGGCCCTCTCCCTTGAGCTCCTCCATCACCGGGGGATGGCAGTGGGGACTGCCGGCGGCGGCCGCTTCGCGCACCTGCTCCTGCCAGATGGACTCGGCGGGCCGAACCTGCTCCTCCATGAACGCGAGCAGGCGGTCGCGAAGCTCCTCGGCGCGCGGGGAAGGCTGGATGTTCATCGTGTCTCCTTGCGGGACGCTCGACTCACCGCGCGATCACGGTGAAGAAGTCGCGGCTGTACGGAACGAGGAAGAAGCCTGACACGCCGACCTGCCCGGGCGCGACCGGGACGGGTGCGAGCGGCCCGTGGCCACCGCGGTGCCCGTACAGGTAGCCCGCGACCCAGGCCGGGTTGATGTCGAGCTGCACCGCGCGGACGACGCGCACTGCGAGCAACGCGCCGGCCAGCTGCGAGACGGTCAGATGCTCGCCGCCGGCCCAAATCAGGCGCCCGTCGGCGGTGACGCCGAGCGCCGACCGAGCGGGATCGACGACCCCGCCGAGTGTGGCACCCCAGCAGCTCAGGCAGTCCAGGTTGGAGGCCGGCGCGCCGTGGTCGATCAGCAGGCTCAGGTTCTGGCGCACCGAGGCCACCGCCCGGCCCGGCGCCGGCACGCCGGCGTGCCAGGCTCCGATGTCGGTGTAGCCGTCCCGGTAGGTGACGATCGAGCCCAGCCCGTCACTCGGCGCGATGGCCACGCGGCCGTGGGACACGAAGCCGCCGGATCCGGTCGAGAACCTGAATCCGCCGTTGAACGCCGCGACCAGGCGCCGGCGCTCGGATCCGATCACCGCGGCCCCCGAGCGCCATCCGGAGCCACCCGGGTCGACCGTGCCGGCGTGCAGGACGAGCCCGACCAGGCTCTGATCGAAGGACAACAGGCCCACCCCGGACGTGGAGCGGGCGATCCAGGCCGCGGTCCGGCCCTGGATCAGCACGGCGGGGACGAAATGTGTCGGGGAGGTGCCAAGCGCACTGTGGAGCACCCTCGGGTACGAGGGGGGCTTGGGGCGCGGTCGAGCCGGTGGCGCGGTGGGAACTGTCGCGCTGTGGGCGACCGAGCCGGTCGTCGACGACGCCCTGGTCGTGCTCGCACCGGTAGCCGGGACGCTCGCCGAGGTCGAGACCCCGCCACCGCCCCCGCAGCCTACGATTGCCAGCGCGGCGGCGCAGGCCGCGGCCGGCAGAACTATCCGTCGTCTCACGTGCCGTCTGACTCGAGCAACAGCGCCAGCGTAGGGCACGCGTCGGCGGCCCGGCGGGCGGTCCTGGCCAACTCGGGGGGCACCGGCTCGCCGTCCAGGATCGGGTAGCCCCAGTCGTCCGGGCGGACGCGCTCCGGGAACAGCTCGGCGCAGAGGCCATGGGCCACGCACCGAATCGGATCGACCTTGAGGCGCATGGCTACGCGGCCGCAAACGCGAGCGTCTTGGGCGCGGGGAGAACGGGAGGGTTCGCGCAGCGCTCGCACGGCCCGAGCCGGGCGTGGTCGTGGAACTCGGCGTCGAACACGCTCAGCGCGCTGGCGACGAAGCGCACGGCGCCGTCGGGGTGCCGGCAGGCGCCGCGCCCCGGCAGCTGCCGGCTCCAGCGGGCCAGATCCGGCCACGCGTTCGCCGGAGCGGTTCCCGCGGCCAGCTGCTGGATCGTGTCCGCGATCGCCCCGAGGCCGTTCACGCACGGGCCGCACTGCCCCGCGGTCTGCGCGGCGAAGTAGTCGGCGATACGTGCGGTCTCGGCCACGGAACAGGCGGACACCCCCAGGGCCACGATGACGCCCGCGCCGAGGCTCGCGCCGTGCTCGGCGAGGTGCTCGGCGGCGAGCCGCACGCCCGGGACGTGCTCGGCGGGCAGCCAGCTTCCGAAGTAGCCGCCGATCAGCACCGCCGAGAGCGGTTCGGACTCGCCCGCGGACTGCAGCAGCTCGGCGAGCGGCATTCCGCGCTCGATCTCGTACACCCCGGGCGCGGACACGGCGCCGGCGAGCGTGACGAGCGTCGAGCCGGGGTCGCGCTCGGTGCCGAGCCCGCGGTACCAGTCGGCGCCGTGCCGCGCGATCAGCGCGAGGTGCGCCAGCGTCTCGACGTTCTGGACCAGCGTCGGCCGCTGACGCACGCCGCGTTCGAACGGCCGGGCGCCGAAGGCCGGCTTGCCGGGCCCGCCGCTCAGCAGGTTGACGAGCGCCGACTCCTGACCGCTCAGCCAGCGCTCCGGAGCGCCGGCCAGCGAGAACCGCGGCTCCCCGCGCAGCCCGGCCGCGTGCCGCTGCGCCAGGGCCAAGCCGAGGCTGTCCGCGCTGCGCTCGTCGAGCTCGGAGATGGCGATGATCGCTTCGCCGGCGCCGACGGCGCGAGCGGCGATGGCGGCGCCGTCCAGCACGAGGTGGGGCAGCTCACGCAGCAGGACCCGGTCCTTCTTGCTCGCCGGCTCCCCCTCGGTGCCGTTGGCCACGAGGATCTTCGGCTTGCGCCGCGAGGCGACGGCGCGCAGCTTCGTGGCGGTCGGAAAGGCGGCGCCGCCGTGGCCGCGCAGGCCCGACTGCTCGACGAGGGCGATGATCTGCTCCGGGGACCACCTGCGCAGCTCGGGCAGCGGACCATGCCGATCCAGATGCGCCGCGAGCTGGGTCATCGGCTGCTCGCCGACGCCGGCCAGCACGCGCGGGAGCGCCTCCTCGGTCGCGGTCGCCATCATCCACCCGCCGCCGGCGATGCCGTGACCGTGCCGCTGACGCCGCCGCTGGCGCTGTCGATCTGCAGCCGGGCCACCAGCTGCAGCGAGGCGCCACCCGCCTCGTGCACGGTGGCGGCGATGCTCGTGCCCTGGAGCGAGGTGACCCGGCCGCGGTACCGGCTCGGATCAGGGGCGGGACCGAGCTCGACCCGGCTGCTGCTCATCGCCACGCCGCCGCCGTCGGCGGCCTGTCCGAGGATGCGGATCCCGAGCATGCTCAGGTGCTCTCCGGCGACGTGGAGCGTGATCTGAACCTCGACCAGGCCGTGGTCGGCCTGTCCCTGGCGCAGCGTGCCACTGACCGGCGCCGTGAACGAGACCGGCGACCCGGAGGTCTGTGCGCCTGAGCTGCCGGCGGGGGCTTGGGCGGACGCGGGGACGGTGGTGGAAGCGGGGACGGCGGTGGCGGCCGGGAGGAGTGCACTCGGCGTGCCCGCGCGCTTGGCCCAGCCGGCAGCCAGCGGTCCGCTAGGCAGCCACACGAGCAGCCCCAGCGGGACCACCGCTGCGGCCGCCAGGGCGGTGGCCCGCGCCCCGGCGTGGTCCGGCCACCCGTCGGACGCCCGGGCGACCACCGCGACGACCACCACGATCACGCAGACGCCGGTGATGACCTGCATCCAGGTGGTCCTGGCGTCGCTGCCGGTCCCGAGGCCGTGCAGCAGGGCGACGGGCCAGCAGGCGTAGGCGGCCCAGTGCGTGGCGCGCCAGGCGCGGTAGCCGATTCGTCGTCGCAGGAGGCTGGTGATGGCCACCGCGATCAGGAGATCGAACGCCACGGCGCCGAAGCCGAGCCATAGCGGGCGGTAGGCCGAGCGAAAGGGCACGATCACGTCGAGCAGCCGGATCGGCGCAAAGCCGTCGAGTAGCGCGGTCGCGATGTGGACGAGCAGGAACACGACCGCCAGCAGCGAGGCGTTGCGGTGGATCGCGCCGAGCACGAACCGCGGCATCTCCGCGGTGTGCAGCCTGCGCACGTTGGCGACGCCGAGCGCCACCGACAGGGTCAGCAGGACGAGCGCCACGACGCCGGTGCCGCGCGTCAGGTACCACATCGCGCTCGGCCCGGTGACAGCGGCGGCGATCATGCCCCGCCCCCGTGCACGGTCACGATCCTCCGGAGACGACCGGGCTGGGGGCCGCCGGGCGCCGGAGCGGGCGCCTGCGTGGGCTGCGACAGGCCGCTGCCGTCCTGGTTCGAGGAGGATTGTGACGGCGCGGGGGCGCTGCTCGCGCCGGAGGCGCCCGACGACGATCCGCTCGTGCTCACGGTGCGCCCGTGAAAGGCGTGGGCCGCGGTGAGAGAGATCAGGCCGGACGCCGCCACGGCGCCGGCGATCAGCCAGCGGTTGAAGCGCGAGATCATGGCCAGGCCGCGGTCGCGGATGGTGGTGCGGGGCGTCATTGCACCCGGAAGTCTCGGGCGCCGGCGTGAGTTCTGGCTAAGAGGCGGGTGAGATTCCGCTTACTTGGCGTTAGGCGGTTCCGGCGGCCCCGTAGGACACCGGGGTGGCGGAACTGCCGCCGGCGGCGGCGATCTGGGCGAGCAGCGACTGCGGGCTCGTGCCCGCGAGCACCCGCAGGCGCGGGAGCCGGTACGGGTCCTCGGCGGAGCTCGCCCAGCCCGGGATCACGGTCGTCGAGCCGACGAATCCGGCCGCCCGGACGGCCGCGACCACGGTCGCGTCGTAGTGTCCGGACGGGTAGCAGAACCAGTTCACGGGCACTCCGTAGCGCTGTCGCAGCAGCGCCCGGGCAGTGGCGACCTGGTAATTGAGCTGTGCCGCGTCGAGTCGGATCAGGTCGGCGTGGCTGATCCCCTGCGTGTCGAGCTCCCAGCCGGCGGCGATCAGGCCGCGGACCTGGGCGCTGGTGAGGCCGCCCTGCGACGGCGGCAGCCCGCTCAGCTGGATGTTCTCGACGCCCACCCACCCGAGCCGCTGCAGCGCAGGCAGAGCGTTGACGTACTGCGAGCGATAGCCGTTGTCGAACGTGACCACGACCGGCTTGCCCGGGCCGAGCGGGACTCCCCGCGACCAATGCGCCCGGAGCTGGTCGAGCGTCACGGCGTGCCATCCGGCCGCCTTGAGCGCCTCCATCTGCGCGACGAACTCGGCCGCTGGGATGTACAGGCCGGGGAACGGCGCCCCGGCCGGCGGGGGCGCGATCACGTGATACATGAGGATCGGCACGCGCGTGTGGGCAGCGCCGGAGCCGCCGCCCGCCGCCGCAGCGGCGCCGTGCCCTGAAGCGCTCGGCGCGGTCGAGGCTCCCAGCGAGGGCGCCGGCCGCGCCGCGGAGCCGCCGGCAGCGGCGGGGCTTGCCGCCGCGGTCTGGTGGGCGGTGCGGCCGCCCGAGGAGGCCAGCGCCACCGCCACCACGACGGCGACGAGCACGACGGCCAGCGCCGCCAGGGCAGCGGTCAGTCGCCGGCGGCGCAGTTGCGCGCGGCGCTCGCGGGCCCGCGCGGCGCGGCGGGCGTGCACGTCGTCGAAAGACACCGCCTCGAGCGTATCGAGCGGTCGCGTCCACAGTTTCCCGATCGGTCCGCTACGGGAGGTGACGGTCAACTCCGGACCCCCGGATGCCGATTCATCGGACATGGCGGTGCCGCAAGGAACCTGGCTGTGCCCGAACGACGAGGATCGCTCGCGCGTGATCGAGAACTCGGGGCGGATCGCGCGGGCCCGCCGGATCTCCACGATCGTGCTGGTGCTGACGGTGGCCTACCTCGCGCCGGCCTACAACTGGTGGATCGCGGTGCTGCTCGCCGCCGGCGCGGTGAGCCTCGAGACGCTCGACATCAGGATGCGACGCAGCGCCAAGCCCGAGTACCACGCCTCCACCAACGTGCTGTTCACGCAGGCGATCATCGCCGCCGGAGTCGCCATCACCGGCGGCCCGAAGAGTCCCGCGCTGGCGCTGATCGCGGTCCCGACCGTCTTCGCCGCCACGCGATTCCGCGCCCAGGTCGTATGGCTCGCGGTCGCCGCGGCCATCGGCATGCTGCTGGTGGCCACGTTCGCGGTCGATCCGAGCGGGACATTGAGTGATCCCGCCATGCTCATGGCCGCGATCACGGTCACCATCTGCGTCACCGCCGTCGCGCAGGCCCTCAGCGGCGCCGAGCTGCAATATCGCGTCAGCGCGGTCCTCGATCCGCTCACCGGCCTGCTCAACCGGCAGGGACTGGAGCAGCGCTTCGAGGAGCTCACCGAGCAGGCTCGGGTCACCGGCGCCTCGATCTGCGTGCTCCTGTGCGATCTCGACCACTTCAAGGTGGTCAACGACACGCACGGCCACGCGATCGGCGACGTCGTCCTGCGCGATGTGGCCTACGAGCTGCGCAAGCAGCTGCGCTCCTTTGAGCTCATCTACCGCATCGGCGGCGAGGAGTTCATGGTCGTGCTCCCGGGCGCGTCGCTGTCGGAGGCCATCGCCCTCGGCGAGCGCCTGTGCGAGGCCACCCGCGCGTGCCGCACCCAGGGCCTGTGGCTGACGCTCTCGATCGGCGTCAGCATCGCCTCCGGTGCCGCGGCCCAGCTGCATCCCCTGTACGAGGCCGCCGACCAGGCCCTGTACCAGGCCAAGGCGGACGGCCGGGACCGCGTCTCCAGCGCCCGCGGCAAGCAGCCGGTGCCGCCGCCGCAGCTGGTGCCCGAGCCCGCGCTGATGCCGGAGCCGGCGGCGCGGACAAGCGCTGCGTAGGCGTCGTTCGGCCGGCGGCGGCAGGGCGGTCCACCCCGACGTGGACGATCCTGACTACCTATACGGTGCTCAGGATCGTCCACGTCGCCGAACTCCGGCGCCGCGATGCTGCCAACCCTATTCCCAGCGGCCGCTCACCCCTCCGCCCGCCGACCGCCCGACAGCACAACACGGCCGACCCGCGCCTTCCACCCCCACAAACTCCCGGCCTGAACCACCCGGCGTGCATTAGAGTCAGTCGCGATGATCGTCCTGTGCTACGACGGGTCGCCGAGCGCGAAGCGTGCGATCGAGGTCGCGGGTGCGGCGCTCGGCCATCAGCCGGTCACGCTGCTGCACGTGTGGAGCCCGCCGCTGCCGGCGTCGGACTCGTTCGGCCTGCACGAGGCGCCAGACATGCCGTCGATCACCGAGCTCGAGCAGTACTCGCAGGACCGCGCCCATGCGGTTGCGCGCGAGGGCCTCGAGCGTGCCCGTGGAGCGGGACTCGAGGCCGAGCTGCGCGTCGAGCGCAGCGGGCCGAGCGTGTGGCGGACGATCCTCGACATCGCCGACGAGCTCGACGCGGCCTTCATCGTCGTCGGCACGCACGGCGCCACGGCAGTGCAGTCGGCACTGCTCGGCAGCCTCTCCAACGCCGTCGTGCACCACTCCGTGCGCCCCGTGCTGGTGGTGCCCGGAGCGGCGTCCAAGTAGACGCCCAACGCGCCGGCGCGGGCCCAGGCGAGCCCGAGGTCTACGACCCGTCGGCCGGCGCCGGCGGAGCCTTGACCCGGGCGCGGAACACGTGGAAGGACCAGCCCTGGTAGAGCAGCACCAGCGGTAGGAAGATCACGGTGATGATCGTCATCACCTTGAGCGCGTACGAGCCCGAGGACGAGTTGCTCACGGTCAGGTTGTAGGCCGCGTTGGTGGTGGAGATCATCACGTTCGGATACAGGTCGATGAAGATCGATCCGACGGTGGCGGCGATCGTGACGGCGGAGGCCGAGAACGCCCACCCCTCGTGGTGCTCGCTACTGGCCAGGCGCGCGGCGAACACGACCGCGATCACGGCCAGCACCTCGACCGGGCCCGGCACCTGCGTGTGGCCGTGGAGGGCACGAGTCCAGATCACGAAGCCGACGACGAGCACGATCGCGACCCAGCCGAGCGGCCGCGCCACCGCGTGAGCGCGCTCGCGGACCCCGTCCGTCGTCTTCAGGGCCAGGAACGTCGCCCCGTGCAGCAGGCACAGCCCGAGCAGGGTCAGCCCCGTCCACAGCCCGTAGGGGGTCAGCAGATCGAGGAAGTTGCCGGTGTATTCGTGGCTCGAGTTGATCGGCAGTCCGTTGAGCAGGTCCCCGAGTCCGACGCCGATCAGCAGCGGCGCCAACAGGCTGCCGATCGTGGTGCACCACGACCACACGCTGCGCCAGCGCGGGTCGGTGCTCTTGCCCCGGAACTCGAACGAGACCCCGCGCACCATCAGCGCCACCAGCACCAGCAGCAGGGCGAGGTACAGAGCCGAGAACATGGTCGCGTACCAATTGGGGAAGGCGGCGAAGGTGCCGGCACCGGCGACGATCAGCCACACCTCGTTGCCGTCCCAGAACGGACCGATGGCGTTCAGCGCCACGCGGCGCTCGACGTCGGTCTTGCCGACGATCTTGTGCAGCGCACCGACGCCGAAATCGAACCCCTCGAGCACGAAGAACCCGACCCAAAGGATCGCCAGCAGGATGAACCAGAGCGTGTGGAGTTGCATCAGTACGTGAGCGCCGGGACGGCGCCCGCCCCGGGTTGCGCGGGTGTATCGGCGGCCTCGTCCTGCTCCTCGTTCAGATCCCGGCGGGCGTAGCGCAGCATCAGGATCAGATCAGCTGCGCCGAGCACGATGTAGATGAGCACGAACGCGCTCAGGCTGATCCAGATGTAGGTGGAGGTGACCGATGGCGATGACGCGTCGACGGTCTTCATCAGCCCCTGCACGATCCACGGCTGACGGCCGTTCTCGGTCAGCATCCAGCCCGCAGTGTTCATCAGGAACGGCGTGACCACCGCCCAGGCCGCCAGGCGCAGGAACCACTTCGAGGACGCGAGCGTGCCGCGGTGCCAGAGCCACGCGCCCCACAGCGCAAACAGCATCACGAGTGCCGCGATATAGGCCATGATCCGCATCGACCAGTACTGGATGAACACGTCCGGCACGTAGTTGCCGGGCCCGTACTGCTTGACGTACTGGGCCTGGAGCTGATTCAGGCCGACGACCTTGCCGTTCCAGGAGTTGGTCGCGAGCAGCGACAGCAGGTGCGGGACCTCGATGATCTGGGACGGTGTCTGGTCGTTGTTGCCGCCACCGATCTGGAACAGGGAGAACGAGCACGGCTGGCACGTGTTCCACTGCGCCTCCGCCGCCGCGATCTTCATCGGCTGGTACTTCGTCTCCACGACCCCGAGCTCGCTGCCCACGAACAGCGCCAGCAGGATCGTCGGGATCAACACCGCGAGCGAGATTTGCGCCGTGCGGCGGAAGGCGTCGACCTCGCGCCGCTTGCGGATCTGCCAGGCGGAGACCGAGAGCATGACGAGCGCGCCGGTGATCAGCGAGGCAAGGATCACGTGCACGTAGCCCCAGGTGAACGTCCCGTTGGTGAATAGCGCGCCGATGTTGTTCAGCACCGGTTGTCCGTGGCCGTTGAGCGCATACCCGACCGGGTGCTGCATCCACGAGTTGGCGGCCATGATGAACGCAGCCGAGAGCATCGAGCCGATCGCCACCAGCCAGATGCAGGCCAGGTGCACGCGCTTCGGGAGCCGGTCCCAGCCGAACAGCCACAGGCCGAGGAAGGTCGACTCGAGGAAGAACGCGATCAAGCCCTCCATCGCCAGCGGACCGCCGAACACGTCGCCGACGAAGCGCGAGTACGAGGACCAGTTCATCCCGAACTCGAACTCCTGCACGATCCCGGTCACGACCCCGACCGCGACGTTGATCAGCAGGAGCGTCCCGAAGAAGCGGGTCACGCGCCGGTACTCGGGCTTCTCGTCGCGATACCAGGCCGTCTGCAGCAGGGCGACCAGGAAGGCCAGCCCGATCGTCACCGGCACGAACAGGAAGTGATAGATGCTCGTGGTCGCGAACTGCCAACGCGCGAGGTCGTTGGTCATCGCATCGACGCTGCGTCGCCTGGCCGGCGGTGTGCCACTGCCCCGAAGTCTCCCCCGCTGAGCGGCGGATCGCCAATCGTGTTGGCTGGCCTCTGCCGGTGGTGCCTGCACCAACGCCAGCTCGGGTGTCCCCGAGGCCCGCGTGCGGGCCGTCCCGCCTCCGGGCCCCGCCCCCCGCCCGCGGGGCCGTCCCGCCCCTGCAGCGGAACGGTCTCCCACTTCGCGGTGCCGTGGATGGTGAACACGCCGGTGGCCGAGACACGCGACCCAGTTCCTGACCGCCGAGCAGGTGGCGGAGCAGCTCTCGTGCGGCCCCGATGCCGACTGAGTACGCCCGCGAAAAAGCGATTCGGCGCTCGCGGTTCGGGCTACCGTTACGTGTACAAGCGTACAGTTGTATTGAGGAAGGACCGACCATGACCTTCACCGCGAGCGCCCGCCCGATCGAGGGGACCCTCCAACACGAGATCGACGTCAACGGACGCCACACGATCTTCACCGACGAGCCCGAGAAGCTCGGCGGGACCGACACCGCCCCGGCACCGCACGAGCTACTGGCCGCGGCGATCGCCTCCTGCGTCTCGACCATGATCGCGCTCTACGCCCGTCGCCGCGACTGGCAGCTCGGTGACGTCCGCGTGGACGTCACCTACGACGCGGACGCGACGCCCCGGCACGCCGAGGTCACCGTCCACCTCCCTGACGACCTCACGCCCGATCAGACCGCGCGGCTCCGGCGCGTGGCCGACACGTGTCCGGTGCGGCGCGCGCTCGAGGCCGGCTTCGGCTTCGACGAGCGACTGCTGAACGACCTGCCCGCCGCCGCGCCGGCGGTCTAGCAGCCACCCGCACTGCAACGCACCCGCGCCCGGAGACACCCCCACGGGGCGAACTCATTAGGGTGCCGCGCGTGGGCGTGATCGACGATCTGCTGGGCAATAACCGCGCGTTCGCGGATTGCCTGCCCTCCCAGCACCTCGACGTCCGCCCGAGCCGCCGGCTGGCCGTGGTGACGTGCATGGACTCGCGGTTGGACGTGTTCGCCGCGCTCGGCCTGAAGGACGGCGAGGCGCATGTGCTGCGCAACGCCGGCGGGGTGATCACCGACGACGTGATCCGCTCGCTGGCGGTGTCTCAGCGCCGGCTGGGCACGCGTGAGGTGATGCTGATCCACCACACCGACTGCGGTATGCAGACGCTCACCGACGACGGCTTCCGGGCCGAGCTGCAGGAGGCGACGGGCGTCGCACCCGCGTTTGCGATCGAGTCGTTCACCGACCTCGAGGCGGACGTGCGCCAATCGATCCTGCGCGTCCGGCGCTCGGCATTCGTGCCCCACCGCGACTTGATCCGCGGCTTCGTCTACGACACCGACACGCACCGGCTCCGCGAGGTCGACGCGGGCGACTGAGGCGTCGGCGGCGCGGTCGTCCTCAGGCTTGCGCGGGCTCCGCCGCCGGCGCCGTCTGCGCCTCGGTCTGCGACACGAAGTCACGCGAGCGGATCAGCACCAGCGCGGCGACCGACCCGGCCAGGGCAACGATCGCGGCGACGAGGAAGATCTCGTTGAGACCGGCGACGAAGCTCGCGCGCGCCACCTCCGCGACCCCGGCGCGCGCCTGCGCCGGCACCTGCGCGATCGCCTGCTTGGCTTGACCGTTCGCGATCGCTGTCGAGATCGTCTGCGCGCCGCCACTGTGCAGGGCGTGCAGACCCGAGGCCACATGCGAGCGCACCGAGCTGGTGAAGATCGAGCCGAGCGCGGCGATGCCGGTGGCGATCCCGACCTGGCGGAAGGTGCCGTTGATCCCGGATCCCATGCCGGCCTGACGCGGCGGGACCACTGCGATCGCGGTCGAGGCCAACGGCGGGTTGATCAATCCGACGCCGATGCCACCGACGATGAACCCGGGCAACAGGTGCGTCCAATCGGAGCTCACCGTCAGCCCGCGCATGAGCAGCAGGCTCACCCCGACGAGCGCGAGCCCGGCCCCCATCAGCAGCCGCACCGGCACCACCGTGGTGAGTCGGCCCGCGATCCCGGAGGTGACCAGGATCGCCGCCGACAGCGTCAGCAAGCGTAGGCCCGCGCCGAGCGGCGAGAGACCGAGGATGTTCTGGAGATAGAGCGTCAGGTACACCAACATCGCGAAGATCGAGGCCGAGAGCGCGAACGCCACCAGCGACGCGCCGTCGAACGCGGGCCGGCGAAGCAGCCCGAGGTCGAACATCGGCGCCTTCTGGCGCGACTCGACGACCACGAAGGCAATCAGCAGGACAACGCTGGCGATCAGACACCCCACGACGACGCTGCTGCCCCAGCCCTTGCGGCTCGACTCGATCAGCGCGAACACCCCCGTCGCGAGCGCACCGGTGAAGGTGATGAAGCCGGGGATGTCGAGCCGGGCGCCCTGCGGGTCGCGTGACTCCTCGACCCTGGTCAGCGTCAGCGCGAGCGCCAGCACGCCGATGGGGACATTGACGAGGAAGATCCAGCGCCAGCTCAGGGCGTCGGTGAGCGCGCCGCCGATCAACGGTCCGATCGACACGGCGGCCCCGGTGACCGCGCCCCAGACGCCAAACGCGACGCCGCGGTCGCGGCCGCGATAGGCATGCCCGAGCAGGGCCAGCGAGGTCGCGAACATCATCGCGCCGCCAATCCCCTGCACCGCGCGGGAGATGTTGAGCATCAACGGCGACTGCGCGGTGCCGCAGAGCAGCGAGGCGGCCGAGAAGATGATGACCCCGATCGCGAAGATGCGCCGGCGCCCGAGCAGGTCGGCGAGCGATCCGGAGGTCAGGAGCAGCGCCGCCAGGGTCAGCGCGTAGGCGTCGATCACCCATTGCAGGTCGGTGAAGCTCGACCCCAGGCCGGCCTGGATCTTCGGTAGCGCGACGTTCACAATCGTGACGTCGAGCAGCAACATAAACGTCCCCACGCAGACCGTGACGAGGGTCCACCACTTGCGATCCATACCTGCTTCCCCTTCCTTTGCGACCAGGTTGGGTCAGTGTACAAGACGATCGACTAGACTGATGATCAGCAATCATGACGATTGAGAACGAGTTCACGACCGCCGACGGTCGGTCGCTCGTGCCGGCACGCTGGACGGGGTTCCTGATCGCGCGGGCGCATATCCGGGCTCACGCCCTGTTCCAGGACGCGCTTGCGCCGCTCGCGCTGACGCCGAAGAGCTTCGGCTCACTGGCCTTGATCGCCGAGCAGGGTCCGTTCAGTCAGGCGGCGCTCGGCGAGCTGCTGCGCATCGATCGCACCACGGTGGTGGCGGTGGTCGACGAGCTCGAGCGCGCCGGCTACGTCAAGCGCGGACGCGATGCGACCGACCGGCGCGTCCACTCGCTCCTCGTCACCCCGGCCGGCCGGCATGTGCTCGGCGAGGCCGAGCAGATCGCGGACCGCATGCACGCCGAGCTGCTCGCGGACCTCGACGCCGACGAGCGCGACCAACTGCACGCGCTGCTGGCGCGGGTGGCGCAGTGAGCCGTTCCTGGGGTCGGCCGCGGTGAGCGTCGACCGAGGTCTCGCGTTCGAGCTGACGCAGGCCGACCTCCCCACCTTCTCGGAGCATCTGCCGATCACGCAGGCGGCGATCCTGTTCGCCCGCCCGCGGCACCGTGGTCATCGGCGGGCCTCCGACGAGGCCCCCTTCATCCTGCACCCGCTCGAGGTCGGAGCGCTGTTGTTCATCGCCGCCTATCCCGATCCGGTCGTCGCCGCCGGAGTCCTGCACGACGTGATCGAGGATGCCGGCACGACCGTCGCCGAGATCTGCAGCCAGTTCGGCCACCACGTCGCCTGCCTGGTCGCAACGGTGACCGAGGATGCGTCGCTCGCAGACGTCCGCGAGCGCAAGGCCGCCCTCAGAGACGAGGTGAGGCAGGCGGGAGGCGAGGCGGCGGCTGCGGATGCTCGAGGAGACGATCCCCGACGAGCCGCTCGTGCACCAACTGCGATTCGAGCTCGAGACGCTCCAGCACTTGCCCCCGGGCCGGTGAGAGGTCTCTCAGCACACTCTTCGTCATCTCCTGCACCGGGCTTAGGGGATGGCGCGGACCCGGCGCTGTAGTGGTGAGCATGACCAGACACCCAACGCCCGTCTATGCCGGGCCCACCTCCGCCCCCCACCACACGAGAATCCAGTCGGAGCCGCGCCGCGCGCCGCGGAGCACCGAGTCGTGGCTGATCCGCCTGATCCGGACCGGCGCCGCGGACCGGCGCCGCGCTCAGGCCACGCGCGACCGCCGGCGCTGATCGCATCCCGGTGGCCCGGTCGGGCCACCGTCGCCGGCGGCTCGTGTTCGCCGTCCGCAGGATGGGTTAAGACCTGGTAGGGGCCGCCGATCTTCCTGGTGGACCCCAGGAAGGGTGACCTACCCTGATTTCTGGATGTTTCGGCCGCCTACTCGCAGAAGACTGGTCGTGCTCAGCGCGCTCGCGCTGATGGTCGCGGTCGCGTTCGAGCTCATCCCCCTGCCCAGCCACGACGGTGCCACGCGGGCGGCGGCGCGGGCGGGGCGCGCGCCGGCCGCACGCCAGGCGCGACGGCGGTTGCCGGCTGTGGCGCCGCTGGCCGCGACCGCGTCGGTCGCATCCGGTGGGAGCACGCTGCCCGTTCCGCAGTCCTATCTCGGCGTGTCCACCGAGTATTGGGCGCTGCCGCTCTTCTACCGGCACGTGTCGCTGTTCGAGCGGGCGCTGGCCCTCATCCACGCTCAGGGCAACGGCCCGCTCAGCGTCCGGATCGGTGGCGATTCGGCCGACCACACGTTCTGGGACCCGATGGCGCGGAACATGCCGCATTGGGTCTTCAAGCTGACGCCGGCGTGGTTGAATCCGACGGCGGAGTTCGTCCGGCGCCTCGGCGTCCGGCTGATCCTCGACCTCAACTTGGTCACCGGCTCGCCGATCCGGGCCGCCGAATGGGCCCAGGCGGCCGAACGCGAGATGCCCCGCGGGAGCATCGCCGCGTTCGAGATCGGCAACGAACCGGATATCTACAGTCGCTGGTTCTGGCTGGCCACCGTCTCGCGCACGACGCTCGGGGCGACGCTGCTGCCGACGGGCCTCACCGCCGACAGCTACGCGCAGGTGTTCCGCGCCTACTCGCAGGCGCTGGCGCAGGTCGCGCCGCATGTCCCGCTGATCGGCCCGGCGGTCGCCAATCCCGCCCTCGACGTGAACTGGATCTCGGGCCTGATCGACAGCTCCCACCCTGGGCTGGGCACCGTAAGCGCGCATCGCTATCCCCTATCGGCGTGCGTGTCCCGCGCCTCGCCGGTCTATCCGACGATCGCCCGCGTGCTCGGCGAGCCGGCCTCGGCGGGCATCGCCCACACGCTCGCGCCCGCGGTTCAGTTGGCGCACCGCGCGGATCTTCCGTTCCGGCTGACCGAGCTGAATTCGGTGACCTGCGGTGGGCGCCCGGGCGTCAGCGACGCGTTCGCGACCGCCTTGTGGGCGCCGGATGCGCTGTTCGAGCTGCTCCAGGCCGGCGTCGACGGCGTCAACGTGCACGTGCGGGCAAACACGATCAATGCCGCCTTCGCACTGAGCCGGAACGGGTTCATCGCGCGTCCGCTGCTCTACGGCCTGATCCTGTTCGCGCGGACGCTCGGTCTCGGTGCCCAGCTCGTGCACGTGAGCGTCCACGCCCCCCGCGCCGCGCATCTGAAGGTGTGGGCGGTGCGGCTCCGTGGCGACGCCCTGCACGTCTTGCTGCTCAACAAGGGCAACCGCAGCGTCCGGGTCCAACTCGCCCTTCCGGCGACCGGGCCCGCGCGGGTCCAGCGGCTGCTCGCGCCGTCCGCGGCGTCGCGCTGGGGCGTGACCCTGAACGGCCAGCGGCTCGGTCACGACGGCGGCTGGCACGGGCGTCCCGCCACGGAGACGGTCGCCCTCGGAAAGCATGGCTACATGCTCATGGTCCCCCGCGTGAGCGCGGCCCTGATGGACCTCGCGCTGCGGCCGCCGGCGCCGCCTCGGAGTCGGTAGCCCGCCGATCAGCGGCCTGCGGGCGTCAGGACCAGCTCGGCGAACAGGCTCTCGAGCGTCCAGCCCGGATCCTCGCAGAGCCCGGTGTGCACCTCCGAGGGCTGGATCATCGTGCTCGACGGAGCGACCAGCCAGCCGAATCGCTCCGATGGGTGCATGGACGCGATCGGGCCGGCCCCGGAGTTGCCCTCGGCCACCCGCACGACCGCGTCCAGATGCGCGCGCACATCGTCCGCAGACGCATCCGGGGCCAGCGCCGCCAGCCGCCGCTCGTCGAGCGCGACCCGAGCGCCGA
Source organism: uncultured Solirubrobacteraceae bacterium (assembly GCA_963816005.1). GTDB lineage: Bacteria > Actinomycetota > Thermoleophilia > Solirubrobacterales > Solirubrobacteraceae > Palsa-465. Next base: position 42,802 of record CAWFKF010000115.1, read on the forward strand.
GGAAGTCGCGCTGACGGCAGTACAGGACCACGCCGGCGTTGAACCTCTCGCCGCGCTCGACCCGCGGCACGACGCGGATGATCGCGTAGGCGAACGGGCTACGCGCCGGCCCGGGCACGCTCGGCCTCCTCCGCGAACGCGCCGCGCTCGAGGCGCAGCGACAGGTACTCGACGTACCCCTCGCCGGCGTCCCCGGCGAGCCAGTCTCCGGGGACGAGCGAGACGATCTCGCGCAGCAGGACCGAGGTCACGCTCGGCGCCAGCCGCTCTCCGGCCTCGACGATCGAGGCTGCGTGGGGCAGCAGCACGTGCTCGGCGATCAGCGGGAACGACCGGCCGGCGTGTTCGGAGGCGACCAGCCCGCCGTGCTGCAGATACAGCGCAGCCCCGTGGTCGATCAGCCACAGCCGGCCGTGCCATGAGCAGGTTGGGGTTGCGCGCGGTGCGATCGACGTTGGTGGTGAACCCCATCGAGCCACACGATCTCGGCGGCCAGGCGGGTTCGGCGGCGCCGAGCGCCGGGTCGATCTCGACGGTCACCAGCTCGGGCACGAGCAATCCCAGGCGCCGGGCCAGCTCCCCGACGATCACCTCGGCAACGAGCGCCCGCCGCCCCTGGCCGGCGCCGCGGAACTTGGTCACATAAAGCCCGTCGTCGTCGGCCTCGACCAGGCCCGGCAGCGACCCGCCCTCGCGCAGCGGCGTCACGTAGCGCGTGGCCGTTACGACCCGTAGAGCGGTGGCGGTCGCCATCGGCGGACCGTATCTGGTCCGCCGACGGCGACGCCGTGGTCAGAGTCCGGACTCCGCGACGATCGCACCCGAGGCCGCGGCCGCGTTGAGCCGCTCGTAGTCGCGCTGGTTCTGCGCCGCGTAGGCGTCGGCGAACGCAAGGATCGCGCGGTCGAAGGTGTCGCCCTTGCCGAGGTAGGCGGCGATCGCGATCCGGTCACCGCTGCGCGCGTGCGCGCGGGCGAGCGTCCAGCCACAGAGCTCGCCGTACAGGGCCAGGCCCCTCGGGACCATCTGCTCGATCTCCGCCGACCCCTTCCAATCCTTGAGCTGGCGGCCGTAGAAGTCGCGCGCCTTGCCGTCGATGCCGGCCTTGACATGCAGCCAGCCGAGAAAGATATCGGACGTCGCCTGCATGAGCCGTTGACCGACGACGACGCGCTCGCCGTGGTTGGAGAAACTCGCTCGGGCCGAGGAACTCCTCCATCACGGAGGCCTCGGCCTCCTTCATCTGCAGGAACAACGGGTCCTGTCCGTCCCGACCCAAGAGGAGCGCGATCCACGCGCGCGTGCCGACGCTCCCGACCCCGACCACCTTGCGGGCGAAGTCCATCAGCTCGAACTGCTCGAGCAGCACCCGGCGATCGAACTCCAGCGTGTCGCGGTACGCGCGCAGGATCTGATGCAGTTGCTCGAACAGCGCGTCTCGACTCTCGCCGTCGACGAGCCTGTCGATCGGCACGATCAACGGCGACTCATCGACGATCCGGGCCTCCCCGTCGACCACCTGGGTGAGCTTCGAGAACGCCGACATGCTGTCGCGCGTGCGGGCCTTGGCGAGCGACTTCTCAGTGCGCTTGGCCATCGAGGGCTTCAGCTGCGGCCCGAGCTCCTTCACCGCCGCCTCGACGTCGAGGCGCGCGTACCACACCTCGAGGTTCTTCATCCCGGCGAACTCGGCCATCGCAGTGCGGTACCGGGCGACCGTGTCGAGCACGATCCGCTCCTGCTCCTTGCGCCTGTAGCCGTTGTTGATCGCAGCGATCAGCATGCTCACGGCCAGTCGCTTGACATCCCATTCCCACGGGCCCGGCAGCGTCTCGTCGAAGTCGTTGACGTCGAACATCAGCCGCCGCTCGGGTGAGCCGAAGACGCCGAAGTTGGACAGGTGCGCGTCGCCGCAGCTGCAGCAGCTCGAGCGGGTCGGCACGGGTGGGCGGAGGCCCGTAGGTCGCGTGGCTGGCGCGCGGCACCTCGGCCCGGGCCGCCTTGCCGCGGGCGACGCGCTCGGCGACGGACAGGTGCGGCGTCGCGGCCGGCGGCGGTTTCGCCGCTGTCCGCTTCCCTGCGGCCGGAGCCCCGTTCCTCGCCGTGGTGCGCCTCGTCGTTGTCGCCATCGCTTGTTCCCTTCAGTTGTGATCCTGGTGTGAACGATGCTCCCACAGCACCGCCGCCCCGACGGTGGTGCGGGCACCACACCTTCGGAGCGGTGCCCCCGTCAGCTGGTGAACAGGTGCGTGTGGCAGCGGAGGAGGTACGGCAGCCCCGTGATCGGCGCGCCGACAGTGGCCCTACCGGCGCGCCGGGTTGTCAGGAGCGCCGGCGCTCGGGCTCCGCGAAGGACCGAAAGCGTTCGGCCATGTGCGAGTCCGGACCGTCCGCGTCAGGCTGCTCGGAGCGCTCGCGCTCCCCGTCCTCGTCGGCGCCGTCGGCCTCCGGGTCGGGGTGCTCGGCGTTGGCCTGCTCGACCACGCTCTCGACGTGGTGGCGCAGCTTCTCCTCGCTGCCCGGGGCTACCTCGCTCACGCGCACGGTCTGCTTCTTGATCCGCACCTTGCCCCAGCCGCTGTGCCCCAGCAGCCTCACCGTCGTCTCGAAGTTGTCCCTCCAGCCCTTGGCAATCTCGCCCTCGAGCTCGACCGTCAGCTTCCCGTTTTCCACCTCGGCGGTGGCCCAGTTCAGTCCCACGTCAGCCATGTAGCTGTCCTACCCGCAGAGGCCTCGGTCTAGCCGTCGAGCCTCCTTAACCGGGGACACGCGGGCCATTCGCGATCATGTGGGGTCGGATCGACGTCTGGATCGACACAGCGGTCCCCTTTATGCCACGCGCACCTGATCTGTCCGGTCGCGCCCTGGACGGGCGTTATGAGCTTCTCGCCGTGATCGGCGAGGGGACGTTCGGTCGCGTCTACAGCGGTCTCGACCGTCGCCTGGCCAGGCCCGTGGCGGTCAAGGTGATCAAGCCGTGGTGGGCGGAGGACCCGGTCTGGGTGCGCAGCTTCGAGCGCGAAGCGCAGCTGCTGGCCCGTGTCCACGACCCGGGCATCGTCCAGATCTTCGACGTCGGGCACGCCGACGAGGGTCTCTACTACGTCGCCGAGCTCGTCGACGGGGAGAGCCTCGCGACCCGGCTGCGGCGCGGGCCGATCCCGGCCCGGCAGGCGCGCGAGATCGCCGAACAGCTCTGCCGGGCGCTCACCCCGGCCCACGCCCAGCGCGTGGTCCATCGCGACATCAAGCCGGCGAACGTGCTGATCTCCGCCGACGGCCGGGTCAAGGTCGCCGACTTCGGCGTCGCCAGACTCGCCGAGGGCAGCACCGACGGGGGCGCGGCCACGATTGTGGGCACCCCGAGGTACATGGCGCCGGAGCAGGCTCGCGGCCGCCCCACCAGCCCGGCCACGGACGTGTACGCGATCGGCATCGTGCTCTACGAGATGCTCTCCGGGCAGCCGCCGTTCGTGGAGAAGTCGGCGGTCGAGCTGGCCCTGCGACATCTCCACGACCGCCCGCCCCCGCTCGCAGCCGGTACGCCCGCGGCGCTCGTCGCGATCGTCGACCGGGCGCTGGCCAAGGACCCGGCCGCTCGCTACGCGGACGGGGCGGCGATGGCCGACGCGCTCGCCGCGGCCCGCGCACCGGTATCCGCCCCTCGGCGCAGCGGGAACGCGCCCGTGCCGGCACTCGCGCCGCGGGCGGCGGGAACGACAGCGACGCTGGCGCCGCCGGCGGTGCCCACCGCCGCCACGCGCGCCGGCTCGCCCGACCGAACCGCCGCGACGCCCGACGCCCCGCCGGACGGGACCGCTGCCACGCGCGTGCGGGCGCCCGCTGAGACCGCCGCCACGCGCGTCGCCCCGCCCGACGGGACCGCCGCCACGCGCGTGCAGGCGCCGATGGCCCCGCGGCGCCACGTGAACCTGACCGCACGGCGACGTCGCCGGATCGCCGCCGCCGGCGTGGTCCTGCTGCTCGCCGCCATTGCGGCGGGCGCGTACCTGATCGCGGCCGGCAACCGCGTGACCGTCCCCGACCTGCGCGGCCTGAGCCGATCGCGGATCACCGCCGTGCTGCGCGGGCCGAACCTGCACGCGACGTTCGGCACCCGCTTCAGCGCCGCGCCGCGGGGCATCGCGGTCGCCCAGAGCCCGGCGCCCGGCACCCGGGTCGACGATGGCGCGACAGTCCTGGCTGTTCTCAGCGCGGGCCCCGCGCCGGTGACCGTGCCCCGGGTGATCGGGGAGGCGTCATCTGCCGCCCAGGCCCAGTTGGCCGGGCTCGGCCTGCGGGTCGGCGTCGTCCAGGTGCCGGCGGCCGGAGTCGCCACCGGCGTCGTCGCGAACCAGGCGCCGAGCGCGGGAGCGGTCGTTCCGCGGCGCTCCACGGTCCAGGTGTCGGTCGCCGAGGCACCGCGCTGGCGGCCGCTGACCTCGTTCGCCGGCGACGCGGGCGGGAGCTCGGTCCCGTTCCGCATTCGCGGACGGCAGTGGCGGGTGCGCTACAGCATGGGCTACGAGGGGACGTGCACGCTGATCTTCATCTGCTCCGGGCCGAATGCTCAGGTTGCGAATCTCAGCGGCGGCGAGAACCCGGGCCAATTCGACCTCGGAGAGGGCAGCGGGCAGGAGAAGGTGTTCGCCACTGGCCCCGGCATCTACCAGCTAACCGTCACCCCGGGCTCGGACACGGCGCGCTGGGCGATCACGGTCGAGGACTACTACTGATCCGAGCGCGGTCCGGGCCGTGTGACCGCGCTGTGACCAGGGGAGGCCAGCACCAGCCCGAGACTCGTGCGTACACGGTTGCCGGGAGTCCAGGTCGGCGCGAACCTTGGTTCACCATCCACGGGCGGACGACCGGCTGAGCCGATCACGAGCGCTCGGGGTGAAGGCGGCACGTAGGGGCGGCCGCGAGCGGGGGCCTTTCGGGCACCGCGCCGTCTGCCCTCTGCGCGCAGTCTCGCCCCGGCTTCCGGTAGCTGGCTGCACCCCCCCCACCAACCAACAAGGACGAACGTTGAGCATTCTCGCAAGCAGTTACCCGTTCCTCGACGCTGTAGGAACGATCCTGGTCTTCTTTGCCTTCGTGATCTGGTTCTGGATCCTGATCACGATCTTCGCCGACCTGTTCCGCCGCCACGACATCGGCGGTGGCATGAAGGTCCTGTGGTTCATATTCGTGATCCTGCTGCCCTATCTCGGCGTGTTCATCTACCTGATCGCCGAGCACAAGGGGATGGCCGAGCGCAGCGCCAAGCAGCAGCAGGCGGCTCAGTCCCAGTTCGATCAGTACGTGCAGTCGGTCGCCAAGAAGACCGAGCCGGCCGAGCAGATCGCCCAGGCCAAGCAGCTGCTCGACAACGGCACGATCACCCAGGCCGAGTTCGACCAGATCAAGGAGAAGGCGCTCACCCCGAGCTGAGCGCGGTCATCGGCAGCCGCGCCATCACGCCCCGCGCGGCGGGGTGCGGCTGTCGGTGCGGCGCGGCTCCCGGTCCGCTCAGGATGCCGGTCCGCTCAGGCGCGAGCGCGACGACCGGCGCGCAGAGCGGCCAGCCGATCCGCGAGCCACGGCGTCACCGCCTGCACGACGGCAGCCGTGCTCCTGAGCGCGTGGTTGCCCGGAACCCCGACGACCGTGCGGTTCGGGCCCTCGGGCGGCATCCCGAACGGGTCGCGCTCGCCCTGAACGACGAGCGTTGGGACGCTGAGCGCGTCGAGCTCGGCGAGGCGGCTCTTGGCCGGGTCGGACCCGGCGCCGGGCGGGTGGAGCGGAAAGGCCAGGCACAGCACGGCCACGGCGCCGATTTCGTCCGCGCTGCGACAGGCCACGCGGGCGCCCGAGGAGCGGCCCCCGGCAATCACGGGCAGACCGGCCAGCGGGTCCGCCCGCAGCTGCGCCGCGACCGCCGTCCAGGCGGCGTCGAGCTGCCGCGCCGGCGCCGGGGAGCGCCGGCCGGCCACGCGGTAGGGCTGCTCGATCAGGACGACGCTCACGCCGAGCGCCACAGCGGCGTCGGTGGCCGCGACGAGATCCGGGGCCCCCACGCCGCCGCCGGCGCCGTGGCCGAGCAGCAGGGCGGCCTTCGGCCGGTCGGCCGGGCGCAGGTGGGCCCGCGCGGGGCCGTAGGGCGTTTCGAGCTCGAGCATGGCGCTTCAGCGTAATCCTGGGGGCCGGCGGGCGGCCCGCTCGATCCGCCGGCGGTTGAGCTCGCGCGCCCGCCGGCCGACCATTGGCACTGGCAGACCGGCACGTTCGTGAGCTCGAGGCTGGTGCCGTCCGCGCTCGCGGCCATGCGGGCGCGGGTGGCGCGACGGCGCCGCCTACGGGCATCTGGCCACGCGGTGGATCGCCGTTCAGGGAGTGCTGCCCACCGGCGGGCGCGGGCCGGTCGCAGTGATCCCCAACCGCTCCGGCCAACGAGCTCCGGTCGTCGTCCCCACCGCGCTGAGGGGCCGTCGCGCCGCTCAGGCGCCCGCGCCGAGGTCGGCCCCAGCCGCCTCGAGCTCGGCCTTCATCGCTTCGGCGAGCGCGAGCGCGCCGGACAGCGGCCGCACCATCACGCACAGCTCGTCGATCAGACCGTCGTCGTTGGTGTGCAGGAAGTCGCAACCCTCGAGCTCGCGGTCCCCGACCCGAGCCCGAAACACGAGTGCGTGGTCGGACTCGCCCTCGGCGCCGATCTCGCGCTCGTAGCGGAAGTCCTCGAACACGCGCATCACTGCGGACAGAATCGCCGCCAGGGTGTCGCGTCCTCGATAGGGGCGGAACACGACCGGACTCCTGAACACGACGTCATCGGCCAGCAGCGTGACCATGCGCTCATGGTCACGGGACTCCACGGCGGCGCGAAACGGGTGCATCGCAGCGGACCTTATCGGGACAAGTCATCGGCGTGGGAGCCCGGACGCATCGCCAGGCTCCCACAACCTCCGATCAGGCGTCCGCCGGCTCCCCGTAGATGATCAGCCCGTGCAGGATGTACAGGCAGAGGGCGAAGATGGCCAGCGACCACCACGGGTGCGTTCCACCCACGGACAGCAGCGACTCGAACGCACCGAGAATGGCGCCCACGATGCCGATCACGCGCCCGAAGGCGCCGCCGCCGACGAGTGAAAAGCCGGCGATGAGCTGAATCACGCCGATGAGAACCGTGATCCAGCCCCATGTGTGGAGACTCGAGAACACGTACTGGGTGTTGTCGAAGAAGTGGGCGTTACCGATCGCCCCGAATCCATAGATGATGTTGAGCGTGCCCGCGATCATCAGCAGAATCGCGACGAACAGCGCTCGACCGACACCCTTCATGGTTGCTCCTCTCGTGGTCCCGGATACCCAGCCCATTTGAAGGGTTCGTTGACCGAGTGCTCAATCCTGCTGGTGGGCTGACTCGGTCAGCGGCACTGCTCGCCGGCGCAGGTACATGAACGAGCCCCGATCCGGTGCCGGTTCAGGCGGCGTGGCCCGACCCATCCGTGGCCGGCACGACCCGGCCCTCCGCCCCGAGCGACCAGCCCGACAGATCGAACCGCGAGGCCAGCAGCTCCGGAATTTCATCGTGAGCGATCGGAGTGACGGCGCTCTCGGCCGGCGTCTGCTTGGTGAACGCGAGCTCGCTCCAGTTGCTCAGTGACGTGCGCGTGCCGTCGTCTCGCTGCGCCGCGACGACGAGCCCGGTCACGAACGGCGAGCTCGGGTGCGTCGCGGTGAACCAGTTCGCCGTGTGGACGTCGACCAGCGGGACCGGCTCGGGGTCGAATCCATACAGGTCCACCCAGCCGTCCGCCTCGACACGCAGCACCAGGTGGCTGCGGGGGCGCACGGCGCCGGGCGGCGCGCCCACGCGCACCCTGGCCAGCATGAGCTCGACCTCGGCGCCGAGCTCCTCCAGCGCGGCCTTGAGCAGCAGGTTCTGCTCGAAGCAGTAGCCACCGCGGCGTTCGTCGACCAGCTTGCGCTCGAGATCCTCGGGCACGAGCGACACGGGAACGCCGCGCTGCGGATCGAGGTTCTCGAACGGAATCGAGGTGAGGTGGGCCCGATGCACCTGCGCCAGGGTGGGACGCCCGCGCAGACCGATTCGCTCCAGGTACGCGTCGATGTCGTGCACGGCCGATGACTCTATTGAAGGACAGTAGTTTCGGCGGGGCGTAGCCGTGGGATAGCGCGATACCGAACGCACACTGATGAGGTAGAACGTTGTGTGCGATGTCGGACACGCACTCGGGAGACGCGATCGCGTCGGCACCACACGCCCTTCGGACACTCGTCGATCGCTACGACTTCAAGGTCTTCGAGCCTCGCGGCGGGCGGGCCCGCATCCGGCTCTCGCTTACCGGCGGCCAGAGCTGGGACGTCGTCCTGGAGCGGGGAGCGGCGCGCCTGGCCTCACCGGACGGTGAGGCGCAGGCGACGCTCGCCGCCGATCCGCAGACCTGGGCCCGGATCGCCGCCGACGTGAGCGCCGGCATGGACGCCTACCAAGCCGGTCGCCTGCAGGTTCGCCGCAACCTCCACCTCGGGGTCGGATTCCTGGCCGCGACGAGCGGTATCCGCGAGCCGGGGCGCCTGCGTTTCCGGATGGTGCTCACGCGCAGCGCGCGCCTCTCCACGCTCGAGGCCGGGACCGGGCCGCCGGTGCTGTCGATTCACGGGCTCGGTGCGACGAAGGGCTCGTTCCTGCCTACGGTCGCGGCGCTGGCCGACCGCTTCCGGGTCATCGCCATGGACCTGCCGGGCTTCGGCGACTCCGACAAGCCGATCGGCGCACCCTACGACGCCCGCTTCTTCGCCGACGCGATCATCGATCTGATGGACGCGCTCGAGCTCGAGCGCGCCGATCTGATCGGCAACAGCCTCGGCGGCCGGATCGCCCTCGAGGTCGCGCTCGTCTATCCGGAGCGCGTGGGCCGACTGGCCCTACTCGCTCCCTCGCTCGCCTGGCGCCGGCCCCGTCGCTGGGCGCCGGCGCTGCGCCTGGTGCGGCCCGAGCTGGGGCTGGTCCAGCTCGCCCCCCGCGCCGTGGTCGAGGGTATCGTGCACCGGCTCATTCCCGGCGCAAACCAGGGCTGGACCGCCGCCGGCGTCGATGAGTTCCTACGCGCGTATCTGACGCCGGCGGGCCGCGCGGCGTTCTACGCCGCCGCGCGCCACATCTACCTCGAGGCGCCGAGCGGAGACGAGGGCTTCTGGCCACGCCTGAGCCGACTGGGGCCCGACGCCCTGTTCGTGTGGGGCCGCCGCGACACCCTCGTCCCGATCGCGTTCGAGCGCCACGTCGCCGAGACGCTGCCGACGGCTCGCCACCTCGAGCTCGACTGCGGTCACGTGCCGCAGATCGAGTTGCCCCGCCCGACCCACGAGGCCGTCGGCTCGTTCTTCACCCAGAGCTCGGGCAGCCGGCACGCGCTCGCTCCCACCGGCTGATCTCGACCCGTCCTGCGATCGGCACCGCCTCCCGCGTGGCGCGCGGGAGGCCGGTGGTCAGGCTCGACGGGCGCGTCGTCGATCGCTACACGGTGCTCGACACCCAATCGCGGAGTCGAGCTGACGGTCGGCGGCGAATCCCACCGCCGCCATAGGGGTGAGCGTGCCGGCGAGCCAGTCGCGGCGCGGTGGGGCCGACGCGAGCGGGCGTAGACTCCTCGCATTCCGATTCCGCCTGCCCCGCCGAACAATCCCCGGTCGGCGCTCGCCCGCGGTTACGCTGCGTTCGGTGCGAGTCCGGCCGGTCACTGGTTCGTGCGCAACATCTCGCGTCGCCTCGACCCCGTCCTGCTGCGCGTCTCGGGCGGCAGGCTGTCGACGATCGCGGTCTACCCGGTGCTGACGCTGACCGCCCGCGGCGCACGCAGCGGCGTTCCCCGGTCGACGCCACTGGTCTATTTCACCGACGGCGACCGCGTCGTGCTGATGGCTTCCAACTACGGGGGCGCCCGCCACCCGGCGTGGTGTCACAACGTGCGCGCCAATCCCGACGTCACGCTCAGCGCGGTCGGGCACGAGGGCCGCTACGTCGGCCGGGAGGTGACCGGTGAGGAGCGCCGGCGGCTGTGGGAGCTCGCGAAGCAGATGGCGCGGAACTACGGCCAGTACGAGCAGATGTCCGGCGGCCGCGAGATTCCCGTGTTCGTGTTCACGCCCGTGGGAGCAACCCCTCTCGGATGAGCTCCGGGGGACTCAGGTGGTACCCCTGGGCGAGATCGATTCCGTTCGCCGCCAGCCAGTCGTAGTTGGCCTGGTCGGTGCAGAACTTGGGCGGCGTCGAGCAGGTCGCATGCCTGGCCCAGCACCCACTGGTCGATCGCCTGGATGAGGTCGAAGTGCTCGGCGATGTACAGGAACGTGTCCGGCGTGATCAGCTCGCCCTCGTCGCCCAGCATCCGCACGAGCAGCTCGTGCGCCACCACCGCCCCGGTCCGCGGATCCGCGATCGGCTGGCTCATCAGGCGCAGGCCGTCATTGGCGAGCGCATCGCGGATGCGCGCCTGCCACCTGAGCCGGGATGCGATCCTCGGCCGCCGGACGCCGTGTCGGCGTACCGGGCGACCGGCGAGGTGGGCCAGCCGTTCCTCGTGGCGGTGACGCTCGGAGATGTCCTGGATCTGCTCCAGCAGCCGCCACTGCTCGCCCGCCTGCAGCAGCGTCCCGTCGACCTGAGCCCAGATCGTGTCGCCGGACGCGGTCACGAGCCGCTTCGACGTCCAACTTCGGGAATTCGGGAGGCCGGGCTGATCCTGATCGGTCTCTAGCTCGGCGGTCAGGTCACCGCGCTGCTCGGCGGCCAGGTTGCCGACGGCGGTTGATGGTCGGGGACGCCGCGACGATCACGTGCGCGCGTGAGACGTCCGCCACTTCCTGCGCGCCCGGCGCTGCGGCCGCACGTGTGCGCGCCCGGCGATCGACGGCGCCGGCGATCGACGGCGGCGCCCACGTCGAGGTTGAGCTTCTGCATCGGCGGCTGCGCGCATCCGCGGCCACGATCGAAGAGCTCACCGCCGCGGTGAGCCGTGCGCGCATACACGTGCTCGATGTCACAAATACACCAGCGCCGGCGCGGGACAGTGAAGCCGTGGCAACGTGGACAGCGCATACGCGGGTACCGGGACTCCCGGATCAGGTCCTGGCGATGCTGACCGACCCCGAGGCGATCGCCCGCTGGGCGCCGATCGACTTCGAGGTCCTCGACTTCCGCCGCGACCGCCTCATCGCCGGCGATCACGTCCAGGTCCAGGGCTCGCTGGCGGGGCGAGCGTTCGAGTTCGAGGTGGAGGTCGACGCGGCCGAGGGTGGTCGCCTGGTGTTGACCGCCGTCGGTCCGATCCGCCTCGACGTCGAGTACCTCGCCACTGCCGTCGATGACGGCAGCGAAGTCCACGCCAGCGTCGCCGTCTCCGGGCGCGGGGTGTTCGGGCGGCTGCTGGCCCAGGCGACCGACGCATTGCTCGCCGCCGGCGCGCTGAGCACGGCCATCGGCCGGATCGCGCGTGAGCTCGAGCCGGCGCTGGCGGGGTGAAGGGGCTGGCCGGCGCGGCCGGCACGGTCCTCGCCGATCGCGTTCCTCGCCGACCCGCCCAGCCGCGGAGATGCAACGAACTAGTCGTTCCCGGGCCAGACCGAACCGCCCCCATCGCCAGCGAGCCGTTCAACGCCGGCAGCCCTCCTCCGCCCGCGCCCCAACGCCCACCCCACCCCGCGTGCCGGCCGAGCTCGGTGGCTCCGATGCCCCGCGAGATGCTTGGCGCAGACCGGCGTCGTCAAGGCTTGATACGGCGTAGCGCTCACGCGCGCCACGGGCGCATGCGCCGGTCGGCCACCAGGGCGCGCGCCGCCGAGCGCCCACCCATTCCGTGCACTGCGCCACCTGGGTGGACCGACGCGCCCGCGACGTAGAGGCCCTTCAGCGGCGTGCGGTAGCGGCACATCTCGGGCGCGGGACGGAACAGCAGTTGCTGATCGAGCTCGTAGGAGCCGCCCGCAATGTCGCCGCCGACGAGGCTCGGGTTCTCGGCCTCGGTCATCTGCGGGTTGCGGATGGCGCGGGCCAGCACCGTCTCGGGGAAACCGGGAGCGAAGCGCTCGAGCTGAGCCTCGATCCGGGCGGCGACCTCCTCGTCGGAGCACTCGTAGCGGGCCGGGACGTGGGCGTAGCAGTACAGCGTGTGCTGCCCCGCGGGGGCGCGCGTCGGGTCCTCGAGCGTGTGCTGGCCGATGACCAGCGCCGGTCGCGCGGGCAACTCGCCGCGCGCGCCGGCCTGGGCGGCAACCGCCAGCTCCTGCAGTCCGCCGCCCACGTGCACGACGACCGCTCGGCGGGCCTCCGGCGCGGTCCACGGGACCGGGGCGCGGAGCGCGTAGTCGAGCTTGAACGCCGCCGTCGCGTAGCGCCACATGCGTAGCCGGCGCAGCAGCCGATGGGGCAGCGCCTCGTCGGGCAGCAGGGCGGCGAGGGGGCGAGCACTGATCGTGCTGACCACGTCGTGGGCGGGAATCTCCTCGCCGCTGCGCAGCACCACTCCGGCCGTCCGGCCGCCGCGCACGAGCACGCGCTCGACGTGCGCGTCGCAGCGCACGACAGCGCCCTGCCGCGTGGCGATCGCCATCAGCGCGTCGGTGATCTTCCCCTGGCCGCCCTCGGGGAAGGGCCAGCCGTGGGAGTGGGCGACAAGCTGCAGCAGGAAGCCGAAGGCTCCGCTCCCGGCCGTCGTGGGCGGGAGACCCGAGTGCTGCGCCGAGCCGGCCAGCCACGCGGTGGGTCGCATGGCGCCGTCGAACACGTCGAGACCGAGAGCCTCGACCGAGCCCGCCATCCGCCGGGCAAGCAGCAGCGCATCGCGCCGCAGCGAGGCCACGAGCGCAAGCGGCGGACGGACCGGCGGAAGGGGACCGAGGATCGACTCGACGAGCGCGCCGGCCAGCGGCCGGTACTGCTCGATCAGCTCCCGCCACGGCGCTCCCGCGCCCGGCTCCACGCGGTCCAGCGACGCCACCGTGGCCTCCAGTCCATGGTGCAGCGCGATCGCCGTCCCGTCCTCGAACGGGTGGGCCATGATCGCGTCCGGGTGGACCCACCGCAGGCCCTCGGCCTCGAGCTCGAGCTCCCGGATCGCCGGCGAGGCCACGGTCATCGGGTTGAAGCCGGCGCAGTGATCGTGGATGAAGCCCGGCAGCGTCAGCTCACCGCTCGAGGACGCTCCTCCGGGCCGCGGCGCGTGCTCGAGCACGGTCACGTCCAGTCCGGCCCGCGCGAGCGCAATCGCGCCCACGAGACCGTTGGAGCCGGCGCCGATGACGACGACGCGGCGGTCGCGGCTCATCCGCTCCCATCCCGCTGCGTGAGGGTCACGAACATCGCCGATTCCCTACCCGGGTTGCCGTTGCCCTACCCCCCGGCCGACCGGCCGGGACACCGGCCTCACCCGCGGTCGGGCTGCGGCTCGGGCTCGGGCTCGAGCGCGGTCGCGAGCGCCCGCGCCTTGTGCTCGTCGAAGCCCCCGAGCACGGAGGCGAGTACCCCACCCGAGCGCTCGATCAGCAACACGGCGATGGTGTCGGTCCCGGTCAGCCCGAGATCCCCGACGACGCGGTCCACATCTGTATAGACGGTGATCGTCCGCGCCTGGGCCGACGCCTCGGCGACGCCGCGCGCCATGCCGCCGTCGATGAACCAGCGCACCGGTCCGTAGGCCGACGAGAGCACCGGGAGCTCGTAGAAGGCGAGGTCGGAGCGACTCGCCTCGAGCTCGAGCAGCCACGGCAGCCATTCGTCGACGAGCGCCTGCTGCTCGCGCCGGAAGGCCACGACGACGATGCTGTGGGGGTGGGCCAGGCCCTGGGGGAGGTCGTACTCCTTGCCGTCGAGCGAGCGTCCGAGCATCGCCGGAAGCCGCGCCGGCGCCCGGGCGCCGATCGTCTTGCGCAGGCCGGCGAGGGCCCGTCCCCCGACCCGTCCGAACGCGAGCCCGAGCAGCGGATCGGCGAGCTTGAGCGGACCCTTCAGTGTCAGCTCGGCGTCGTAGGTGACCCGGGTGCCCTCGTCGAGGGGCTCGAACGTGATCCGGTCCAGCGACACCACGGTCGCGTTCTCACCCCGGAGCGTGACCGAGCGGGGCGGTGTGTACTCGATGACCTCGTAGGTCAACTCGTTTTCGCGGCCGAGAAAGGAGGCCACGAGGTGGAACTTGGTCCCGACGCCGATCGGGTCCTCGCTGAGGCACTCCGCCCGTACCACGCCCGGATCCCACTCCTCGGTGCTCGAGAAGTCGCTCAGGTAGCTGAACACGTCCTCGAGCGGGCGGGGCGAGTCGACGCTTGCCGTGTAGCGGGCCATCTGCCCCCTCACTGTAGAGACCGCCGCCGCTCGGTCGGCCACGGCGCCAGCGGTCATCGCCAGCGGTCATCGTTCACGCGATGGGCAATCCCGGGTGCGGTTCATCTGCTAGACCCTGGCCATGTCCGAAATCGCGCAGGAGACCACGCCGGCCGGCGGGCCGCTGTCAGCGGCCGAGGCGGAGCTGATCGACGCCTACTGGCGGGCGGCCAACTACCTGTCGGTCGGGCAGATCTACCTGCTCGCCAACCCGCTGCTGCGCGAGCCGCTGCAGGTGGAGCACATCAAGCCGCGGCTGCTCGGGCACTGGGGGACGACGCCCGGACTGAACTTTCTCTACGCCCACCTCAATCGCGTGATCCGGGCCCGCGACCTCAACGCGATCTTCGTCACCGGGCCCGGGCACGGCGGCCCGGGGCTGGTCGCCAACACCTACCTCGAGGGCACCTACAGCGAGGTCTACACGCGGATCGGCCATGACGAGGAGGGGCTGCGGCGGCTGGTTCGCCAGTTCTCCTTCCCCGGCGGGATCCCCAGCCATGTCGCGCCCGAGACGCCCGGCTCGATCCACGAGGGGGGTGAGCTCGGCTACGCGCTCGTGCACGCCTACGGGGCGGCGTTCGACAACCCGGATCTGCTCGTCGCGTGCGTGATCGGCGACGGCGAGGCGGAGACCGGCCCGCTGGCGGCGAGCTGGCACTCCAACAAGTTCCTCAACCCCGTCACCGACGGCGCCGTGCTCCCGATCCTGCACCTGAACGGATACAAGATCGCCAACCCCACCGTGCTCGCCCGGATCCCGCCCGCGGAGCTGCGCTCGCTGCTCGAGGGCTACGGCTACGCACCGCGGTTCGTCGAGGGCTCGGATCCCGCCGCCATGCATCAGCTGATGGCTGCGACGCTGGACGAGGTCGTCGAGGAGATCGCCGCGATCCAGCGCGTCGCCCGTGACGAGGGCGAGACCGCCCGGCCGCGCTGGCCGATGATCGTGTTGCGCACGCCGAAGGGCTGGACCGGGCCCAAGGTGGTCGACGGCCTGCCGGCCGAGGGCTCATTCCGCTCCCATCAGGTCCCGCTGTCGGAGGTGCGCACGAACCCGGCCCACCTCGCCCAGCTCGAGCAGTGGCTGCGCTCGTATGAGCCCGAGCAGCTGTTCGACCAAGGCGGCGCCCTGCGGGAAGATCTGGCGGCGCTCGCTCCCACCGGAGCGCGGCGGATGGGCGCCAACCCGCACGCCAACGGCGGCCTGCTGCTGCGCGAGCTCGAGCTGCCCGACTTCCGCGACTACGCCGTTCGGGTGCCGGCGCCGGCCACCACGTCCAGCGAGGCGACCCGTGTCCTCGGCGGATTTCTGCGCGATGTCGTCAGCGCCAACCAGGATCGGTTTCGGATCATGGGGCCCGACGAGACCGCCTCCAACCGCCTGTCGGCCGTGTTCGAGGCAACCGACCGCGTGTGGGAGGCCGAGCGCCTGGACACCGACGACCATCTCGCGCGTGACGGTCGCGTGATGGAGGTTCTCTCCGAGCACCTGTGCCAGGGCTGGCTCGAGGGCTACCTGCTGACCGGGCGCCACGGGCTGTTCAACTGCTACGAGGCGTTCATCCACATCATCGACTCGATGTTCAACCAGCACGCCAAGTGGCTCAAGGTCACCCGCGACATCCCCTGGCGGCGGCCGATCGCCTCGCTGACGTACCTGCTGTCCTCGCACGTCTGGCGACAGGACCACAACGGGTTCTCGCATCAGGATCCTGGCTTCATCGATCACGTCGCCAACAAGCGGGCGGAGATCGTGCGCGTGTACCTGCCCCCGGACGCGAACTGCCTGCTGTCGGTGGCCGACCATTGCCTGCGCTCGCGCCACTACGTGAACGTGATCGTCGCCGGCAAGCAGGCGGCGCTGGACTACCTGACGATGGACGAGGCGATCGCGCACTGCACCCGAGGAATCGGGGTGTGGGAGTGGGCGTCCAGCGACAACGGCGCCGAGCCCGACGTCGTGCTCGCGTGCGCCGGCGACGTGCCGACGCTGGAGGCGCTGTCGGCGGCAGCGCTGATCCGCGAACACCTGCCCGAGCTCAAGGTCCGCGTGATCAACGTCGTCGACCTGATGCGCCTGCAGCCCGACACCGAGCACCCGCACGGGCTATCCGACCGTGAGTTCGACGCACTGTTCACGACCTCGCAGCCGGTGATCTTCGCCTACCACGGCTACCCGTGGATGATCCACCGGCTCACCTACCGGCGCACCAACCACCACGAGATCCACGTGCGCGGCTACAAGGAGGAGGGCACGACGACGACGCCCTTCGACATGGTGATGCTCAACGACCTCGACCGCTTCCACTTGGTGATGGACGTGATCGATCGCGTCCCCGGCCTGGGCGAGCGTGCGGCCGGGCTGCGCCAGGAGATGGTGGACACACGGCTGCGCCACCGCGCCTACACGCGCGAGACCGGCGACGACTCGCCGGAGGTGCGCGACTGGACCTGGCCGGGGCGGTCGTGAGCGCGGACGGGCCCCGGCCGCGCCCGCCGCGTCGCTAGCCGTACGCGTCCTGATCGTCAACGCCGGCTCGAGCTCGCTCAAGCTGCTGCTCGACGAGCGACGCGGCATGCGGCCCGAGCGCGCCCGTAGTCCTCCCCAATCCGGTTCGGTAGTCGCCGGCGGCGGCGACGTGGCGTTTCACGCTCGCACTCGTGCGAGCCGCGGCCTAGCGTGCTCCCATGGCTGAATCCGACCCGCGGCTGACCCCTCTGGACTCCACCTTCCTGGAGCTCGAGCAGGCCGACGAGGGCGCGATGATGCACATCGGCGGCGCGCTGATCTTCGAAGCGGAGCCGGGCACCGGCCGAACGCCGTCGCTCGACGCCGTGACGGCGCTGCTGGCGGAGCGCCTGGCGATGCTGCCGCGGTTCCACTGCCGCCTGTCCGAGAAGCGCGTGCACGGTCTGCGGCGCCCGGCCTGGGTCGAGGATCCGAGCTTCGACATCCGCGCCCACGTGCGCCACGCGACGTTGCCCGCGCCGGGTGGCGATGCGCAGCTGCACGAGTGGCTGGGCGACTTGTGGTCTCACCGGCTCGACCGCGGCCGACCGCTGTGGGAGATGACGCTGGTGGACGGCCTCGCCGACGGCGGCTGGATGCTGGCGACCAAGACCCATCACGCGCTCGTGGACGGAGTCGCCTCCGTCGACGTCGGCCACGTCCTGCTCGATGCCCGGCGCCAGCCGGCTTCCCCCGCTCCCGGGCCGGCCGCACGGCCGGGCCACGCCGACGCCCCCACCGACCCAGGCACCCGCGTCGGCGACGCCGGCGACCCGGCGGCCTCCCGCGGCGGAAAACCCCTGCCGGGCTGGCTCTCGCCGCGCGTGGCCGCCCGCGTCGCCCACGCGGCGGTCGACACCGCTCGCCACCCGCGCCGCCTGATCCGCGCCGGTGAGGCGGCGGTGGCGATGAGCGAGGTGCTGTGGCAGGACGAGGTCATCGCCTCGCGCCAAACGTCGCTCAACGTCCCGATCGGCACCAGCCGGCGGTTCACGTCGGTGCCGTTCGCGCTGGCCGAGGTCAAGGACATCAAGCGGGCGCTCGGGGGCACGGTCAACGATGTCGTGCTCGCGGTCTCGACCGGCGCTCTGAGGCGACTGCTCGACGGGCGTGGTGAGGAGCTCGAGCAGCCCCTGCGCGCCATGGTTCCGGTCAACCTCCGTGGCGAGGACCACGATCACCTCGGCAACCAGGTGACGTCGCTGTTCGTCGAGTTGCCGATCGGCGAGGCTGACGTCCTCGATCGCTACGAGCGCACGCGCGCCGCTGCCACACAGTTGAAGTCCGGTACGGCCGCACTCGGAGGCTCGACCATCGTGCTGGTCGCCGGCGCGGCGCCACCGCTCCTGCACGAGTCGATCGCCAAGGCGCTGTTCGCTGCGCGACTGTTCAACATCACGATCACGAACGTTCCCGGGCCCCAGACGCCCCTCTACGGGCTCGGCACCCGCCTGCAGCGGATCCTCCCGCTCGTGCCGCTGTTCGCCGACCACGCGGTGGGCATGGCGATCGTCTCCTACGACGGCGAGCTGGTGTTCGGAATCAACGCCGACCGGGCGGCGACCCCGGATCTGGATGTGCTCGAGACGGCGCTCCGGGACGAGTTCGCGGCGCTGCTGTCGCTCGCCCGCGCCTGAGGCCGCTCAGCGGCTGGTTGACCAGGATCTGCAGACATCCGTCCACCGGAGGACTCAGACAGCGGTCC
Organism: uncultured Solirubrobacteraceae bacterium; assembly: GCA_963816005.1. Lineage (GTDB taxonomy): Bacteria > Actinomycetota > Thermoleophilia > Solirubrobacterales > Solirubrobacteraceae > Palsa-465. Next base: position 61,399 of record CAWFKF010000115.1, read on the forward strand.
AGACGTCGGGAGATTACGTCACGCCCATGACCATCAGAAGCCAGGAAACGCGCCTATCGCGGGCTATTACTGACGAACTCGTCCGTAACTCACCGCGAACTTGACGCGCATCCCCCAATTGCAGGATATCCGTGAGTCTCGGACCGTGCCGAGACTCCCAGCGAAGAGGTGTGCCCCGGGCACACCGAAATCGCCACCCGTGCCACGGACGCAGCGCGCAGCGACCGCTTTTTCAGGGAGAACAATGTTCAATGTTCAGCTCGACCCTTCCACGACGCCTGATCGACGGAGGTGTGCGCGCGGTCCGCCCGCCGGTGACGGAGCGATCGAGCCGCGGGCCGGGGCTGACGGACGTGATCGCGGCGATCCAGCTGGCCGGCGCGGGCCTTGCCGTCATTCTGGTGCTGTTGCCCGGCCTCGGGAGCGTCGACGTCGCCGGCATGCTCGCCGTGGCCCTGCTCGCGGTCGTGCTCGGAGTGACGCTGGTGTGCTTCCACGGCCGCGTCAACGCGCGCTGGTGGATGCCGATCGAAGTGCTCAGCACGCTGTTGCTCGCCGGTTATGTGTATTTCGGCGGCCGGGCCGGGATCCCCTTCGGGCTCTTCCTGCTCGTGCTCGCAGGCGTCTACGGCTGGTTCCTGTCGGCATACCAGGCGGTCGCTCAGGCCGGCTTCATGGCCGCTGTGTATGCCCTGGCCCTGGCGCTGACCGGGGCGCGGGACACGTCCGCAGGCTCGGCCCGTGGCGTCGACGCGCTGCTGGTCGGCATCTGCGCGCTGACCGTCACAACCGTGCTCGTCCGCACCCTCAGGCGGCGCGCCGTCCACGACACCGAGCGGCTGGCCGCGCTCGTCGAAGGCTCCGACGACGCGATCATCGGCAAGGACCGCAACGGGGTCATCACGGTCTGGAACCCGGGCGCTGAGCGCCTGTTCGGATTCTCGGCCCCCGACGCCATCGGCCGTCCGATCGGCGAACTGATCCCGGCAGCGCAGCCGGGCGAGGACGATGAGCTCATCCGCCGGGCGCTCCTGGGCGAGCGGATCGAGAACTACAAGATGGAGCGCACCTGCAAGGACGGGTCCCTGGTCAGCATCTCCGGCACGATCTCGCCCATCCGCGACATCGACGGCCGCGTCGTCGGCACCGCGAGCATCACGCGCAACCTGACCTCAGCCCGGCATGCCGCGCACCGGATCGCGCTGCAGTCCGAGCTGCTCGACGCCGTCGACGCGGCGGTGGTCGTCACCGATTTCGCGGCCTGCGTCACGTACTGGAACCGCGGCGCCGAGCGGCTCTACGGCTATCCGGCCGAGGAGGCGCTGGGTCACGACCTGCTCGACCTGATCGTGCCAAAGGAGAGTCGAGCGGCGGTGGGCGGACTGGCCCGCGAGGCGATCTCGGGCCGTCGCGCCGGCGCCGAGCTCGACCTGTGCGACCGGGACGGCCGCTGCTTCCCGGTCGACTTCCGCCTGCTGACCTTCGTGCCCGCTGACGGGGACCGCCGCCCGGGCGCCCTGATCGGGATCTCGGTCGACATCAGCGCCCGCCGCGAGGCCGAGCAGTCGGTGCGGCAGCTGTCCGAGGGACACGAGGAGATCGCCGAGCTCGCCTGGCTCGCTCGCCGGGGGGCGGAGCTCGAGGAGCTCCAGCACCGCGCCGTCCGGACCGCGGCTCGCGTGCTGTCAGCCGACTGTGCGTCGCTGGTGGAGTACGGCCCGGACTCCGAGTTCGTGTTCAAGGCGGCGATCGGCTGGCCGGACGGGCGCGCGGGCGACCACATCGCGCCCGACTCCGGCTCACTGGTCGAATATGTCGTCGCGTCGCATCGTCCGATCGTGGTCGACGACTGGGACCGCGAGCAGCGCGTGCAACGGTCCGGCGAGCTGCTGGCGCGCGGCGTGCGCAGCAGCGTCGCGGTGCTCGTCGGCGAGCCCGGATCCCCGGTCGGCGTCCTGGCCGTGCACTACTGCAAACGCCAGCGCGCGCTGCGGGACCACATCCCGTTCCTCGACGCCGTCGCCAATCTGCTGGCCGAGGCGATCGACAGCCGCGCGGCGAAGGCGACGATCCAGCACCAGGCTTTCCACGACGCGCTAACCGGGCTCCCCAACCGGGCGCTCCTGCTCGAGCAGCTCCGGCACGCGCTCGACGCCGACGCAGGTCGCGGCCACGGACCAGCGGTTCTGCTGATCGACCTCGACCACTTCATGCTCGTCAACGACTCGCTGGGGCACGAGTGTGGTGACGAGCTGCTGCGTCTGATCGGCGCCCGTCTCGGCGGCGTGATGCGCAAAGGCGACCTGCTCGCGCGCCTCGGCGGCGACGAGTTCGCCGTGCTGTGCCGAGACCTGTCCTCGGAGATGAGCACCGCCCGGGTCGCCCAGCGCTCGCCTCGGTGCTCGAGGCGCCCTTCTCGCTCAACTCCGAGGATCGGGTGCTGACGGCGTCGATCGGCATCGCCGTCAGCAACGGCTTCTCCTCGGCCGAGGAATTGCTCCGTGACGCCGACGCGGCCATGAACCATGCCAAGCAGAACGGTCGCGGTCGGACCGAGATGTTCGACAAGGAGATGCGGGCCCGGGTGCTCGGCCGGGTCAGAACCGAGTCCGCGCTCCGCTCCGCGCTCGGCGCCGAGGATGCACTGTTCGTCCACTACCAGCCGTTGGTGTCGCTGCGCACCGGCGCGATCGTCGGCGCCGAGGCGCTCGCCCGCTGGCGACACCCCGAGTGGGGTCTCGTCCCGCCGAGCGAATTCATCGCCGTGGCCGAGGACTCCGGCCTGATTCATGCTCTCGGCGCCCGCGTACTGCGCCAAGCCGCCCACGAATCCGCGGCCTGGCGCGAGTTCCCGGACTTCGCGGGCGTCGCGGTCAACGTCTCCACCCGGCAGCTCGCGCAGCCGGACGAGCTGACCGCACTCGTGCGCCAGGTGACCGCGGCCGAGGGCATCGGGGCGGGATTCATGTCGCTCGAGATCACCGAGAGCCTGCTGATGGAAGCGCTCGGGTCAGCTCAGCACGCGCTCGATCTGCTGATCGAGCTCGGCGTCCAGCTCTCGCTCGACGACTTCGGAACCGGCTACAGCTCCCTCAGCTACCTGCGCTCCCTGCACCTCGATCGGGTCAAGATCGACCGCTCGCTGACCGTGAACATCGTCGAGGCCCCGCGCGACGCCGCGGTGGCCGACGCGATCATCCACATGGGCCACGCGCTCGATCTCGAGGTCGTTGGCGAGGGCATCGAGACCCGCGGGCAGGCCACGCGCCTGCAGGCCCTGGGCTGCGACGTCGGCCAGGGCTTCTACTTCGCCCGGCCGATGTCGGCGGAGGCGTTCACCGCGCTGCTCCGTGATCCGCCCGACTGGCTGCCGCGGCCCCTCGTGCGGGCCCGTGCACGAGCCGGTTCGGCCAAGCTCGGCTGACCGCACCGGCCAGACCGTCCGTACTAAGCCGCGTTGACGGACGGGATTCCTCCCCTGGTGGGGGCGGGCTCGCCGCCGTACGTTCGAGGTTCAACCTTCACGTCTTTCGCTAGGTGGGACCGATGCAAAGACGCTCCGGTGACGGCTCGGAAGTCAGACTTGCCGCGAGCTTCCTCGAGGCTCTCCTCGCCGGAAGCGTGACGGACGCCGAAGGGGTCGTCGACTGTGCGCTCCGGGCAGGCAGGGGCCCGGCCGCGGTCCAGACACACGTGATCGAGCCGGCGATGCATCGCGTCGGGCAACTGTGGGAGCGCGAGGCGATCACGGTGGCCGACGAACAGCTCGCGACAGCCATCAGCCACGAGGTGTTGGCGCGGCTCTTCCCGCGCCTGCTCACATCACCGTCACAGCGTGCGGAGCGGGTGCTGCTCGCGACGGTGGAGGGCGAGCGACACGGTCTCGGATTGCGCATGATCGCCGACGTCTTCGAGGGGGCCGGCTTCGACGTGCTCTACCTGGGCACGAACGTTGCCGCGCGACAGTTGCTCGCGGCGTGCCGGACCTACAGGCCCGACGTGGTCGGGCTGAGCGCGACGACGGCGTCGGGAGTGAGCACCCTGATCCAGGAGTTGTCGTTGCTGCAGGAGCTCGAGCCGCGGCCCGCCGTGATCGCCGGCGGCCAGGCGGCCGGGCTGGCGATCGACCGTGGGGCGCACGTGACGACGGTCGCGCACAGCGACGTCGTCCTGGCCGTGATCGAGAGGCTGCTCGCTGAGCCTCAGGCCGGTCCATTCGTGCCAGAGCGTCTGCTCAGACGCATCGCCAACGCGCGGCCGGGGATCGAGGCCGAGCTGAGGGCCTATCGCGATCCGCTGACCGGGCTGTGGAACCTCCGTGCCTACGGCGATCGCATCGCCCGCATCCTCGCTTCGCGGCCGCGGGACGCGGCCGTGCTGATCGTCGACGTCGATCACCTCGCGGCGGCAAACGAGCGCTACGGCCGGCCTGCCGGGGACCGGATGCTCGCGGCGATCGCCGACATCATCAGCGTCAATCTTCGCCCTGACGACTTCGCCGCCCGAATCGGGGGCGACGAGTTCGTGATCGTGCTGCCCAACACCGCCCGCGCGGGCGGCGTCGCGGTCGCGGACCGGGTGCGACGGCAGGTCGAGCACGAGCTCACCGACCCGCCGGTGACGGTCACCGTCGGAGTGACCGGGCTGCGCGAGAACCGCCTCACCTCATCGATGGCCGTCGATCAGGCGCTGCGCGAGCTGAGCGGCGGCGAGACGAACCGGACCCGGCTCCACCCGCCGTGACGGGTCGGTGCCAGGTGCCGGCGCGGGCCCCCGGCACGGGCACGGCGCCCCGAGACCGTGGTTTTCCACATTTCGGGCGCGGACGAGCCGCGTGTGCGCCGATGAGGCGCGTGCCGATGAAGGTGGGGAGCGCATGCAAGCCCCGTCGACAAGCCACGGCCCGAGCGCCGCCCAAGGTCTCGGATTCGACCTTGCCACCGCGCTCACGCAGGTCGTCGACCGCGGCGCTTCGGATCTTCACCTCAAGGCCGGCAACCGGCCGCTGGTCCGGCTCGAGGGCCGGCTCGACTGGCTGGACGCAGAGATCGCGCCGTTGTCGCCGTGGCACACCGAGGAGATCCTGCACCAGCTGCTGCCGGAGAGCAGGATCAAGGAGTTCGAGGCCAGCAACGAGCTCGACTTCGCCTACACGGCGCCGGGCCTGGGCCGCTTCCGCGTCAACGCCTATCGGCAGCGCGGTTCGATCGCCCTGGTGTTGCGCGTCGTGCCGAGCTCGATCCGCACGATCGAGGAGCTCGGCCTGCCCGACGTGGTGCGCCGCATGGCCGAGGAGGACCACGGGATCGTCCTCGTCACCGGCACCACCGGCTCGGGCAAATCGACCACGATGGCCGCGATGATCGCCCACGTCAACCGCACCATGCGAAAGCACATCGTGACGATCGAGGATCCGATCGAGTTCGTCCACCAGGACGCGATCAGCTCGGTCGACCAGCGTGAGGTCGGCACCGACACGGCGTCGTTCGAGACCGCGCTGCGACAGGTCATGCGCCAGGATCCGGACATCATCTTCATCGGCGAGATGCGCGACGAGGAGAGCGTGCGCGTCGCCCTCTCGGCCGCCGACACCGGCCACCTCGTCCTGGCCACGCTGCACACGGCCGACGCGGCCGAGTCGATCAGCCGCATCCTCGACGTGCTGCCGGGCTCCGAGCAGCAGCAGGCACGCGTACTGCTGGCCGGAACCCTGAAGGGGATCGTCTCGCAGCGACTGGTGCGGTGCCCGGACGGAAAGAGCCGCACGGCGATCACCGAGATCCTGGTGATGACCGGCCGCGTCCACGACCGGATCATCGACGCCGACAAGACCGCGGAGCTGGCCGACGTGATCGCAGAGGGCGAGTACTACGGGATGCACAGCTTCGACCAATCGCTGTGCGAGCACGTGACCGCCGGCACGCTCGCGCTCGAGGATGCCTTGACGCATGCGACCCGGCCGCACGACCTCAAGCTCCTGATCGCCTCGGGCGGGAGCCTCCATACGACGATGGACGACCTGCCGACCACGGTCGGGCCCTGAGCCGCCCCCACGGTCGGGGCCCCGGGCCCCGACCCAGCGTGCCTTCCGACGTCCGTCTTAGGCATTTCATAGCGCCTGCTCGACGAGCGAGGCGATGCTCGTGCTGTCGGGTTCGCCTCGTGCGACCCGGGCCCACGATCCCGCGAACACAGGAGCTCGACCGTGTCGAGCACCGCACTCCCCGGCCTGGGCGCGACCGGCGCCGTCGAGCCGCCGCCGAGGACCGCCTTCGCTCGCTCGCCCGCGGCCGTCCCGCTGACCCGCGCTGGGTCCGTCCATCGCTGCTGGCGATCATCGCGGCGGCCGCCGTCCTGTGCCTCTGGCATCTGACGCGCAACGGCTACTCGAACGAGTATTACGCCGCCGCCGCCAAGGCCGGCAGCGAGAGCTGGAAGGCCAAGCCAGCTCGCCACGCTGGTCGCTGAGGGTAAGCTGCACTACGTGCTGCTCTCGAGCGCCGGCGGCGGCGCCGGTGGGGGCCCCGGTGGTGGCGGCGCCTCAACGGCGATCTCGACCTGGGTCGAGGCTCACGGCACCGTCGTGACCGCGGTCACCGTGACCGGCGGGACGCTCTACCGGGTCGGCTGAGCGTTCCGGCTCAGCCGGACGGCGGAACGGCCATCAGCTGACTGATCGAGAACGTGGCCCCCACGGGGTCGGCCAGGGCCGCGCTCCTGAACATCGGCTGCGCGTGCGGGGCGACGACGACCTCGCCGCCGAGCGCGACCGCGCGCTCGGCCCTCGCGTCGGTGTCCTCGACCCAGAAGTCGACGTTCCAGCGCGCGTCCGAGCCGTTCACGGCTCCCGCCAGGGTGCTCATCACGCCGACGACGTCGCGGGGCACCGGCTGCTGCGGCTCGCCGCCGACGTAGCCGGGTAGCAGCCACAGGGCTACCGCGGCGTCGGCAGCGACCGGCTCGGCCCGCCAGCCGAACATCGCGCCGTAGAACGCACACGCGCGGTCCGGGTCGGTGGTCTCGAGCAGGCTCATCGCCCACGCGCGCGGCACGTTGATGAGCTGGGCGCCCTCGCGGTCCGCCGCCTCCCACACGCAGACGATCGCCCCGGCCGGATCTTCGAGCACGGCCATGCGGCCTGCGGGGAGCACGTCGAACGGACCGTCGCGCAGCATGCCGCCCGCGCCCTCGGCGCCCGCCGCCGCCGCGTCGGCGCTGTCGACGCTGTCGACGCGGACGTACGTGCTCCACGCCGTGCGGCCGGCGCTCTGCGCGGCCGCGGAGCCGATCCCGGCCACGTCGCGGCCCTCGACGCGGGCCACGTGGTACTCCCCGGGCGGATCTCCGGGGATCGGTCCGGGCCCGGCGAACTCCCACCCGAACAGGGATCCGTAGAAGTCCAGTGCCGCCCTGGGGTCCGATCAGAAAGGCGGCGAGATGAGCGAGCGAGGACCCGGACGCGACCATCGAGGCCGATCCGGCGACGCTGTCGGCGGTGCTGTGGCACGGCCGAGCGCTGGACGACGCGCTCAGCGCCGGGGCGATCACGCTCGGTGGCAACCGTCGTGCCGTCGAGTTCCTGCTGACGCTGTTCCCGGTCCCCGTGCCCGCCGGGCCCGTGCCCCAGACCGCTGCGGCGGCGGTCGCCCCGGCGCTCGGCGCCGGCCGCTGAGCGGCGCCGGGTATCGTGACCGGCCGGAGATGGATACGGCCACCGTCGCCCAGCAGGCCGACGCCCTCGCGCGAGCGTGGTCGCCACCCTCCGCGCCGCGCTCGTGGGAGCTCACGGCCGCGATGTTCGCGACGCTGCGCGACGAGCCCGAGCTGCTGCGCCTGACCACCGAGATCCCCGACGAGCGGCTGCCGCCGCTCCTGTTCTCGGCCGCGACCACCCTGCTCGTGCGCCGGCTGGAACCGGAGCCCCTGCGACGCTCCTACCCGGTCGCGGGCGCGCCGCAGCCGCCGCTGTCGCCCAGCTTCGGGCGCGAGTACCGCGAGTTCTGCCTCGCGCATCGCGACGCGCTGCGGGCGCTATGCGCCCAGCACCGCTACCAGATGAGCGAGCCGGGGCGGTGCGCCCATCTGCTGCCCGCCCTGGCGCTCGCCGCGAGGACGCGCGAGGTCGCGCTCGCCGACCTCGGCACGGGGGCCGGATTCGCGCTTGCCCTCGATCGCTACCGCTACGTCTACCGGCATCCCGACGGGACCCAGACGGCGGTCGGCGACAGTACGTCACCGGTCACGATCGAGACGGAGACCCGCGGTCCCCACCGTCCGCCGCTGCCCGCAGCGCCGCCGCGGATCATCGCCCGGGTCGGCGTCGACGCCGAGCCGGTCGACCTGGGCGATCCCGAGGTGCGGTCGTGGCTGGCGGCCTGCGTGCCGCCCGAGGCAGCCGCGCTGACCCGGTTCGAGCGCGCCGCCGATGTTGTGCTGTCGCACCCGGTCGCCGTGCGCCGCGGCGACGCGGTCGATGCGCTGGCCGAGCTGATCGCGGAGCTGCCCGACGACGCGCTCGTGTGCCTGCTCGACGCCTACGTCCACGTCTTCTTCGCGCCCGCGCAGCTCGCCCGCTTCGGCAAGCTCGTGGCCGAGGCGGGCCGCGAGCGCGACCTCGACTGGATCTCGCTCGATCCGCTGGTGCCTCTCGGGCCCGCCGCCCGGCGTGCGGTCGTCGACGTCGCCGTCCCGCCGGCGATCCTGCAGCGGGGCCGGGATGGCGGCGTCTTCGGCGTGCTCAGCCGCCAGAGCTTTCGCGACGGTCGCGGCGCGGCGTCGCTGCTCGGCCTCGGACACCCCAGCGGGGCGTGGCTCGAGTGGCTCGCGGCTGACGCTTAGGACGGTCAGGGGCCCCCCTGGCGGCCTGATCGTTCAGGCCAAGTGGAGCCGGTGGGCGACCGCGGCCGCCTGGGTGCGGCTGCTCACGTCCAGCTTGCGGAGGATCCTCGAGACGTGCACACTGGCCGTCTTCTCGGCCATGTACAGGGCGGCCCCGATCTGCCGATTGGTCGCGCCCTCGGCCAGCAAGGCCAGGACCTGCCGCTCCCGTGCGGTGAGGCCGAACGGGTCGGGCTCGGCCGGCGCCTCCGCTGAGTCCGCGCCGTTGCCGTGGGCGCCGTCAGCACCGGCGCCGCCGGCCAGATCGAGACGCGCGCGCTCGCCGAGCGTCTCGATCTCCTCGGCCAGCCACCGCGACCCGAGCGCTCGCGCGCTCTCCAGCCCGGCGTGCGCGGCGTCCGCGGCCGCGATCCGGTCGCCGGCCTCGACGTGCGCCTCGGCGGCGCGCCAGCGCGCGAAGGCGGCCGGATACGGGCGGGCGATCGCATCCCACTCGCGGGCCGCGGCGGTCCATCGGGCCGGGTCGCTGCGGCCCCGGGCCCGCGTCAGCTCGGCCGCGCCGAGCGCCCGCCAGGCGCTCTCCACCGGGCCGCCCTCCTGGGCGGCCGCATCGAGCCGCTGCATGTGGATCCGCGCCCGGGCGATCGCGGCGCGCTCCTCGGTCTTCTCGTGGAGGTCCCGAGCCCGCTGGGCGAAATCCGCCTCGACGCGCATGCCGACGGCGCTCACGCGGGCGATCCGCATCACGTCGTCGGTGCACAGCTCGATCCGGTCCAGTGCCCGGTCGACCGCCTCCCGCGCGCCCGCCAGGTCGCGCCCGCGGCGGCGCAACTCGCCGAGCAGCGACCCGAGCAGCCCGATCCATTGCGGCTCCGAGGAGACCTCGACCAGCGGACGGATCTCGTCAAGGCGGGCCTCGGCCAGCTCATCGTCTCCTTCTGCGAGTGCGAGCTCGGCCTCGCGCAGCCGGCGGAAGATGAGCAGGACGCCGATGAGCAGGGCCGTCGGAGGCCCGAGATGAGCACGCGCCCGCTCCCAATCGCCGGCCTCGAGGGCGAGCTCGGACGCGGTCAGCAGCATCCACTCCCGTGCCCGGCCGAGCCGCAGGGGGGTTTCGCGCACGCCCTCCTGGGCGGTCTCGAGCGCCTCGCGCGTGCGGCCGGCGAGGTTGAGCATGTCGGCCAGGTTCGCGTACGCGGTGGCCAGGCTGTCGGCGTCGTCGTTCCCGCGCGCGATCGCGATTGCACGGCGCAGGTACGCCACCCCGTCGTCCACGTCGCCGAGGGCGACGTGCGCCATCCCGAGCGTGTTCAGGACCTCGCCCTCGGCCTCGGTCACGCCCGCGGCGACGGCGGCGGCCAGGGCCTCATCACCCTCCCGGACCGCGTCGCGATAGCGACCGCGCAGGACGCACGTGCGGGCGAGCCACCCGAGCAGGAACGCCCGCTCGGGGCTCGCCTCCCCGGCGGGGAGCATCGCCAGCGCGCGCTGGGCCGTCTCGAGTCCCTCGAGTCCACGGTTCAGCGCCCACTGCGTCCGCGCCAACCGGGACAGAACCCACGAGTAGGTGCGGGGGTCCTGGTCGGGATCGAGCTCCCCCAGCGCGGCACGCAGCAGCGTCTCGCCTCGGTTCCGGTCACCGGCGAACCCGTGCGCTCCGGCGGCCAGGACCAGCGCGTCGACGTGGCTGATCCCTGCGATCCGCTCGGGCTCGGGAACCCGCGGCCACAGCTCGAGCGCGCGCTCGGCGAGGTCTGCCGCCTCCCCGTAGGCGTGCACGCACCGCGCGGCGACGGCCGCCTGCACGCTCGCGCGCAGCGCCGACGGCTGATCGCCGGCCGCTTCGTAATGGCCTGCGATCAGCGCGGCTCGCTGCACCTCGCCGCCCTCAGCCTCCTGGTGCTCGAGGGCCCGGGCCAGCACGAGATGCAGCTCCCCGCGCTCGCCGGGGAGCAGGTCGTCGTACAGCGCCTCTCGCAGCAACGCGTGGCGGAAGCCGAGCCGGCCGTCGTCGCCCGCCACGAGGACCTGCTCGGCGACGGCCTCGCGCATCGCCAGATTGAGCGCCGGTCGGTCGATGCCGGTGACGCCGGCGATCGTCGCCTCGTCGAGCCGCCCGCCGGCGGCGATCGCCCTGGCCGCCCGCTGCGCGTCCGGCGATAGCCGCTCGATCCGCAGCATGAAGGCGTCGCGGAGACTCTGCGGCGCGGCGCCGCGGCCGTCGAGACCGGCCGCCAGCAGCTCCTCGATGTACAGCGGGTTGCCCTCGCTGCGGGTGAACAGGCGCTCGGCCAGATCCTCGCTGGGCGCGTCGCCGAGGATGTCCGTCAGCGCCTCGACCAGCTCCGCGCGATCGAACCGCCCCAGGTCGACACGGCGGGCCCGCTCGAGGCGCTCGAGCTCGCTCAGCAGCGGACGCAGCGCATGCCGGCGATGGAGCTCGTCGGTCCTGAACGTGAGCAGCAGCAGCACGCGCTCCCGGCGCAGGCTGCGGGCGAGGAAGGCGACGAACGTACGCGTCGAGCGGTCCGCCCAGTGCATGTCCTCGAGGACCAATGCCAGCGGCTGCAATTCGCTGAGCACGTCGAGCAGCTCGAGCAGCGCCTCGAACACGCGCAGCTGGGCCGAGGGGTCGAGCGCATCGCCTCGCGACCGCTCGTCGTCGAGCGCCGGCAGCAGCGCCGCCAGCTGCGCTCGCGTTCCCGCGCCGAGCGAGGCGAGCGCGGGATGGCGCGCGCGGGCCAGTGGCCGCAGCGCACTCAGCAACGGGCGCGTACGGCAGCTCGGTCTCGCCCTGCTGCACCCCTTCGCCGCGGAGCACGAGCGCGTCCTGATTCGCGAGACGCTGCTCGAACTCGCCCACCAGCCGCGTCTTGCCGACGCCCGACTCTCCGCCGAGCAGGACCAGCGCGGGCCGGCCGGCGACCGCCTCACGCCACGCGAGCTCCAGCTCCGCGAGCTCCCCGACCCGCCCGACGAGATGGTTGCTGCTCAGCCTCGGCCGCATGTCCGAAGTATCGCGAGCGGTGCAGAAGGCGGCCGAGTCGGGTGGGGCGACGCTGACGCTCGCCCTCGACGGCACGGCGCGCGGCGGCCCGGCGGACGTCCGCCTCCTTCGCGGCGACGACGGCGTGATTGAGTGTCGATTGCATCCCGGGCTCCTCTCGAACCGATTCATGTGAGATCAGAATGGACTCAGAGGGCACACGGCACATCGGGAGAACGCAATCGTTTCCGGGCCGCCAGGCCTTACCCTGCACGGGACAGGCCTTACTTCATGGACACCGGCATCGACAGCGTGATCGCCCGCATGGAGGCGATCGACGGCGAGCTTCCGCGCAAGGACGGCGTCGCCTACTTCAACCGTCTCTACCTGCAGGTCACCAAGGCGGTGCAGGCGGCAAGCGCGAACACGACGTTCGAGGACCCCACCTTCATCGACAACCTCGACGTGGTCTTCGCCGGTCTCTATTTCAGCGCCGAGGCGACGATCGACTCGAGCGCGCCGTGCCCGGTGGCGTGGCTTCCCCTGGTGCAGGAGCGCGCGCAGCCGATCGCCCCGATCCAGTTCGCCCTGGCCGGCATGAACGCCCACATCGGGCACGACCTCGCTCTCGCCGTCGTTCAGACCTGCGAGCAGCTCGGAATCGAGCTGTCCGAGCGCTCGCCCCAGCACCGCGACTTCGAGCGGGTGAACGTGCTGCTGGGCCAGGTCGAGGGCCAGGTCGCCGGGTGGTTCGAGACCGGGCTGATCGCCGACATCGAGGACGTGACCTCGCAATCGGTCGCGCGTGCCCTCTCGATGTGGTCGATCGTCGCCGCCCGCGACATCGCCTGGGGACATGCCGAGGTCCTGTGGGCGCTGCGGGGCGAGCCGACGATGGCGGCGATCTACGCCGACACGCTCGCCCGCGCCGTCGAGCTCTCGAGCCGCGGCATCCTGATCTGAGCGCGCGGACGGCTCAGCAGTGCGCTCGGGCCAGTGTCTCGCCGAGGGGAACGCACAACGTTCTCGGCACGGGCCGCCGGCCCGCGGCGATCGCCCAGCGGTGCACCGCGCCGTTGAACGCGTGGGCCGACACCGCGACCTCGAGCGCCTGCCCGGCCCGAAATCCCGGCGCCGATCCGCCGAGCGCGCGGAGCAAGTTGAGCGTCGTGGTCCCGGGGGCGAAGGTGCGGGGAGAGAAGCGACAGCCCGCTCCGGTGCAGCGGACACGGATCACGGCGTGCGCCGGAAGGCTCCGAGCCCACAGCGACCGCAGGACGACGCGCGCGCCCTGCCCTTCGAGGACGCGGTCTGCTTCCGGTCGGGAACGACGCTGGCGTTGAAGTACACGGGCTTGGGGAGCGGCGGCGTGGAGGTCGCCGTCGCGCCGGCGACGCCATGGGCGCCGTAGGCGATGAAGCCGGCGTAGCTGAGGTCGCCGACGTTCCTGGTGTTGAACGTCGAGACGATCCCGCAGCGGACCGGATCGCCGTCCGCGTCGACCGGAACGCCGAGGAGTGTCACGAGCGCCATGTGGATCGGCGTCGACGGAGTCTGGAAGTTGACGTTGGCCAGGTCCTCGCCGGCAGTCGCGAACGTCTGCAGTTGGATCGTGTGGTGTCCCGCGGCCTGGATGTACGGCGTCACCCGGGCCCGGTTGGGCACGGCGAGGTCGTACGTCCCGTCCGCCCGCACGGTCGCCCGCAGCTTCGGGAACTCCGCCACCCGGATGGTCGCGCCGGCCAGCAGCGTGTGGACGTTGTTGAACTCGTACGCCCTACCGCGTAGGTGCACCAGCGCCGGCCCGCTCTTGGTGCCGAGTGCGGCACCGGCGAATGCGGCCATACGGGCCACCAGCAGCGTCGCCGCAGCGGCGAGCGACAGCGGGCGGTGAGGGCGAAAGCTCAGCATCGAGCTCCATCTCGGTCGCACGATCATCGGAAACAGGCGACCCTAGCCGAGCGCCGCGGCGCCGCGGCGCCGATCATCAGCATGAGCCCACACGGCGTCCCGGGGGACTACGGAGCGCTCTCCGGCGCCCGCCTAGACTTCATCACCATGAGCTTTCTGCGGGGCATCAACGACTCCCACACGGGCGGCCTCGACCGCGCCGCCCGCGCCGCCGGCGCGCACCACGAAGAGCGCCGGAGCACCCGCTCCACCCGCCTCGGCATCGGCACGCTCGCCTGCGGCAGCTGCGACGCCCCGGTCGCCCTCGCCGGCCCGCTGTCCCCGGGCGACGAGCTGACCTGCCCCTTCTGTCGCCACAGCGCCCCCGCGCGCGACTTCCTGTCGCTGGCGCTGCCCACGAGGCCGGCGCGGGTTGTCGTGCGGGTGGTGGAGCGGGTGGCGCAGCGGCGGGTCTAGTCGTCTTGGGCTACGACGGCTTCTGGCGGGTCGGAGCGCTCGACGGCGGCGCGGAAGGGTTGGATGCGAGGGCGGCAGGGGCTCGCCGGGCGGCAGGGGCTCGCCGGGCGGCAGGGGCTCGCCGGGCGGCAGGGGCTCGCCGGGCGGCAGGGGCTCGCCGGGCGCGCCCAGATCACCGCACCGGAATCCAGGCTGCATAAGTCGACAGATCACAAGGCCGAAAGGTGTCCTTGGGCACCTAAGCACGTGTGAGGCGCTTACCTGCACAAATTGGCCGGAGAGCGGGGACTTTGTCGACATAAGCACCTCGAAATTCAGGTGCATCGACGACCCACGGCCCCGCCCGCGCGGCTCATGGAACCTCGTCGGCCGTCGGCGGCGGCCGCTCAGGCGACGATCTGCTCCGGCGCCGTGACCGGCGCCGACCCACGGGAGAACTCCATCGCACCGTCCTCGAGCGGGCCGTGCTTCAGGCTCAGGATGTCGCGCGCGTAGTTCTCATGCAGGCGCCACGGCGCCTTCGATCCCTGACGCGGGAACGTGTCGATCGAGCGCAGGATGTAGCCGGAGGAGAAGTCGATGAACGGCCGCCCGATGATCGTCGGGTCGTCGTTGTGCGGCATGCACCAGCGATAGCCGTGCTCGTCCATGTGGCGCGGCAGCCGGCACACGTACGCGCACGTCAGCTCGCACTTGAGCGTCCAGGATGCGTTCGTGTACCCGATCGCGAACGCGAAATTGGGCACGTCGCCGAGCATCATGCCCTTGTAGCCCATCGTCTCGGGCAGCTCGATCTCCCGGCCGTCGACGGTGAGGACGATTCCGCCGAGCGCGAGCAGGGTCAGCCCAGTGGCGGTGACGATCACGTCGGCCCCGAGCTGCGCGCCCGACGCGAGCTGCAGGCCCGTCTCGGTGAACGTCTCGATCTGGTCGGTGACCACCGTTGCGCGGCCCTGGCCGATGGCCGTGAACAGGTCGCCGTCGGGCACGAGGCACAGCCGCTGGTCCCACGGGTCCTAGCGCGGGCTGAAGTGGGTGTCGATGTCATACCCGGGAGGCAGCTGGCGCTCGAGCCCGCGCCGGATCAGGGCCTTCATCGCCCGCGGGCGGCGCCGGCTGAGCTGGAAGCTCAGCATCGTCAGCAGCACGTTCTTCCAGCGCACGATCGGATAGGCGACCCGGGCCGGGAGCACGCGGTTCAGGAACCGGGCGATCGGATCCTCGCCGGGTAGCGTGACGATGTAGCTGGGCAAGCGCTGCAGCATCGTCACGTGAGCGGCGCTCTGTGCCATCGCCGGGACCAGCGTCACCGCGGTCGCACCGCTGCCGATCACGACCACGCGCTTGCCGGCATAGTCGACATCGTCGCTCCAGTGCTGCGGGTGCACGATCTGACCGGCGAAGTGCTCGGCGCCCTCGAACTCGGGCGTGTAACCCTCGTCGTAGCGGTAGTAGCCGGTGCAGGTGAACAGGAAGCCGCAGGTCATGCGCACGGTCTCCCCGGAGTCGCCGCACACCGCCTCCACCGTCCAGCGCGCGTCTGCTGTTGACCAGTCGGCGCGCGCCAGGCGGTGCTGGAAGCGGATGTGGCGGTCGGAGCCACCGCGGATGATCAGCTGCTTGCAACGGCCCACGAACCAGTACGAGCCGCCCTCGTCGCAGCGGGCGATGTCCCCCGTGCGCAGCCAGCCGTCGCTCAGCACCTCGGACGTGTGCGCCACATCGCCCCAATAGCCGAGCATCGTCCCCGGGCTGCGGACCACGATCTCCCCGGGATCACCGAGCGCCGGCTCGGCTCCGGTGCGGTCGCGCAGGCGCAGCTCGGTCCGGGTGACGGGCGGCCGATCGAGCCGAGGCGCTTGGGGGCGAAGCGCGGGTTCATCGCGTAGCCGAAGCACTCGCTCATCCCGCCCACCTCGGTGGCCTCGAAGCGGCGACCACGTCGCGAAAGCGTCGATGCACGTCGAGCGCCAGCGCGTCCCCGCCCACGATCGCGTGGCGTAACGACCGTGTGCGCGATGCTCGAGCGGGCAGGTGGCAGTTGGGCATGAACAAAGCCACGCGTTCGCCGGGCGCGATCCCGGCGGCCAGGATGCCCGCGCCGAGCCGGCGGTCGGCGTGATCGCACTCGGCGTGCGTGAGACCGGCCCCCTCGAAACGCACCGCGATCCGGGATCCGTCAACGGTCTCCATCACGCGGTGTCGATTGTACGAGCAACGTCGCGCTCCACATCGCGCGGGCCGAGAGCGCCCCGCGGCGCTAACGTGCTGTCCGTGGATGAGGGACTACCGATCGCCTACCGGGTGCTGGAGGCCGGCGTGCCCGTGTACGCCTCGGGCGGCGAGCAGGTCGGCACGGTCGAGCACGTCGTCGCAGCCGCCGCCGAGGACATCTTCCACGGCATCGTCATGCGTGCCGGCGTTGACACCCGCATAGTGCCCGGCGATCAGGTCGCGTCGCTGCACGAGCACGGCGTCGACCTGCGACTCGACGCGACGGCTGTCAGGGAGCTGCCGGCTCCGGACGCTGACTCGCCGACCTGGCGGGTCCACGAGCCCGGGGTCAAGCCGAGCCGCTGGACGCATCTCGTGGACCGGATGAGCGGAAGGAACCCATCGGATCGCGATTGGACGGAGCAGGACTGAGCGCCACGTGAGCAAGCGGACATCACCCCCGTTCCGCGCCGACCACGTCGGCAGCCTGCTGCGCCTGCCCGAGCTTCTACAGGCGCGTGCTGATTTCGCCGCGGGGCGGTGCGACCGCGAACAGCTGCGGGCGGTCGAGGACGAGGCGATCCGCGCCGTCGTGCGCATGCAGCGCGACGTCGGCCTGCAATCGGCGACCGACGGCGAGTTCCGGCGCTCGTCGTGGCACATGGACTTCATCTACGAGCTCGGCGGGATCGAGAAGGTCGAGGGTGACATCAAGGTCCAGTTCCGCAACGCCGAGGGCACGCTCGAGTTCACGCCGGCCGCGATCCACGTCGGCGGCAGGGTTCACCTCGACCACCCGATCTTCGCCGAGGACCTGCGGTTCCTGCAGGACAGCGTCGAGCCCGGCATCACCCCGAAGCTGACCATCCCCTCGCCGAGCATGGTGCACTACCGCGGCGGACGCGCCGCGATCGACACCGACGTCTATCCGGACGTGGGGGAGTTCTGGGACGACCTCACCGCCGCCTACGCCGACCAGGTGCGGGCCGTGGCCGAGATGGGCGGCACCTACCTCCAATTCGACGATACGAGCCTCGCCTATCTCAACGATCCCGCCCAGCGCGAGCAGATGACGAGCAAGGGCGAGGACGCCGCCCACCTGCACGAGACCTACATCGCCAACATCAACCGGGCCCTCGCCGGACGGCCCGAGGGGTTGACGATCACCACGCACATGTGCCGCGGCAACTTCCGCTCCTCCTGGGTCGCCGAGGGCGGTTACGACTTCGTCGCCGAGGCGGTGTTCGGCGAGCTCGAGGTGGACGGCTTCTTCCTCGAGTACGACGACGCACGTTCGGGTGGCTTCGAGCCGTTGCGCTTCGTGCCGCCAGGCAAGCAGGTCGTGCTCGGGCTGGTGACCACCAAGCGCGGCGAGCTCGAGAGCAGCGACCAGCTCACGCGCAGGATCGAGGAGGCGTCCCAGTTCGTGCCGATCGAGCAGCTTTGCCTGTCGCCGCAGTGCGGCTTCTCCTCTACGGTGGAGGGGAACGCGCTCAGCTACGAGCAGGAGGTGGCCAAGCTCGAGTTGATCGTCGAGACCGCTCGGGACGTCTGGGGGGAGTAAGCGCTCGTCACGTCCAGCCGGCGAGGCGGAGGATCTCGAGCGCGACCTCGCGCGCGGGCCGGTCGTCGTCGTTGTCGACCACCGCATCCTCGAACGGCGTCGCGCCGGCGCCCGCGGCGAGCATCGCCAAGTGCTCGCTGAGCTCAGGTCCGGCGTCGCGCCGGCGCAGGCGCTGCTCGAGCACCGCTGCCGGCACCGCGAGATGCACCGCCAGCAGCTCGACCCCGGGCAGGGCGCCGCGAATCGCCGTGAGCTGGCCGGCATGCTCGAGGTGACGCGCCATCGCCAGCCGCCTGACGCCCGCGCCGCGGTACGCGCCCCAGACGGCGCGGAGGTTCTCGACCAGCAGCTCGCCGACTCCGCGCTCCGAGCCGGCGGCGGGGTGGACCCACGCCAGCCAGTCGAGGTCGATCAGCGCGTAGGGCTCGCCGCGCTCCTCCATCACCGCTGCGATCTGAAGCAGCAGCGTCGTCTTGCCGCTGCCGACCGCTCCGGACAGCACAATCGCCCGTACTGGTGAGACGACCGGCACGGCTCGAGCATAGACCGATCGCCGTCCACCGCCTGCGGGCGGCGGCCTGCGTCATCGGCGCGGCATGCCTCGGGCTGGCGGTGGGATGCGGGTCATCGCATTCGACCTCGTCCACGACGCCGACCGTGCAGCGGACCACGCCCCGGACCACGCCCCGGACCACGCCCACGACGCCGCCGTCACGGCCCGTCCCCCCCGCCCCGCTGGTGGTGATCCTGCCAGGAGTGCATCACCAGGGCCTCGAGCCCTGGACGCCGCTGGCCACCATCCGGGGCGTGACCGGGATCTGGATCGCGCGCGTGCCGGCGCACGCCGAGCCGGGCCTCACGGTCACGCTGATGCGCTTCGACCAGAGCCTGGTCCGGCTCGTGCTCCACGCCGGCAACGAGGACCCCGGCGGCACCGGCTGGCGCTACGGCGATGCGATCGGGCCGCGCGAGGGCCGGGCGGCGGTGGTGGCGTTCAACAGCGCCTTCCGTGCGTCCTATGGAGCCGGTGGGTTCATGCAGGGCGGGCGCATCGGGTGGCGTCTGCAGCGGGGCGCAGCGTCCGTCGTGATCTACACAGACGGGAGCGCCGACATCGGCACCTGGCACGAGACGGTGCCCGCCCCGGGCCGCCCTGTCGCCGCCGTGCGCCAGAACCTCACCCTGCTGATCGACCACGGGCGCGCCGCGTCGACCATCGACACGTGCGTCAAGGTGTGCTGGGGCGATCCGCTGCACGAGCAGCCCGACGTGGCCCGATCCGGGCTTGGGATCAGGGCCGACGGCGAGCTCGTGTGGGCGGCCGGCGAGGACCTCTCGGTGCGGGCGTTGGCCGAGGCGCTGATCCGCGCGGGCGCCGTCCGGGCGATGGAGCTCGATATCAATCCCGCCTGGGTGGCCGGCTACGCCTACGCCCGCCACCCCGGCTCAATCCTCGCCCCGATCCCGCTCGTCCCCGGCCAGGTCGGAGTCCCCGGCCAGTTCCTGGCCGCCTATTACCGCGACTTCTTCAGCGTCCTGGCCCGCGCGGCTCCCTGAGCGCGACGCCGTCTCTGAGCGCGGCGATCTCGTTCAGCGGCTGGTCGGGGTGCAGCGGGCGCGCCGCCTCGCCCATCGGCTCGGCCACGGCGGCGAACACGCCGCTCGCCAGGCCGGCAATGCAAGCGCGGCCTGAGCGGGCATCAGGACATTGTCGTAGCCGCCGCTGTGCAGGCGCGAGACCCACACGGACCCGATCAGGCCGGCGGCGGCCGCAGGCCCAGTAAGCCTGCGGTGATGCGATCGTGGGCCGCGGCCCGGTCCTTCCAGGCGAGCAGCGCCGACGTGCCCACGCGGAGCCGGGCGATGAGCAGCAGCTCGTACGGGTAGCCGAGCCGGTGCGCGGCGATCCACGTAGGACCGGAGAGGGTCGGTCAACCCCACGCGTACCTGCGGATCCCGCGGCTGCTCAGCGGACTGTTGCTGCTGGTGTCCTCCCGCTCATCTTCCGGCCCGCCGACCGCACCATGATCCGGGCCAGCGGGCATGCGCCAGAGCGGTCACCTGGCCCGTTGGCTGCTCAGCACCGGGATCATGTTCGCGCTGTCCGGCGTCGCCTATGCGGTGGCGCTGGCCCGAGCCCGGGGCGCCTGCAGTCACGCAGCGCGTAGCCGGGCGGCCCGGGCGCCGCGCCTACGTGCGGTCGGTCTCGGCCGGGGTACGGGAGACGCTCGGCGACGGCGACGGTGTCGCCTCGGCGCTGGTCAGCGACTCGTGGTCTGAGCTCGTCTCGCCGTTGATCGACTCCTTGAAGCCGCGCATGCCGGCGCCCAGCGAACGTCCCATCTCGGGCAGCCGCTTGGCTCCGAACACGAGCAGCAGCAACACGACGATGAAAGCGAGGTGAAGCGGATTGTCCAGACCCATCAGAGATGCCCCTCGTTTGGTTGCATTTCCAACCACTACGCGCGCCGGCCGGAGCCGGATCAACGCAGGGTCACGTCAGCTGCGCGACGATCAGCGGCGCCGAGGTGGGCACGGCGCTGCCGCCGGCCGGCTCCGTCGTCACCATCACCTGGCTGACGCCGTGCAGATCGCCCGGCACGTCGGCCGATCCGGCGCCGGCGGCGGTCACGCTGAACAGTCCGCTCGTCGGCGCCGGCGGCCGATCGCCGTCGCGGCAGACGGCGCATTGCGCCATGTGGGCGCGGAACGTGTCCAGCTCGTGATCCTCGAGCGCGCCCAGCACATACGCCGCCGCGTCCCCACCACACCGATCCGCGGAGCTCACGCCACCACCTCCGCCGGATCACCCAAAGACATCCGCATCTTCGTCAAACCCAGGCGCATCCGGCCCTTCACCGTCCCCACCGGCAACCCCAACACCTCCGCGATCTGCGAATGCGTAAACCCACCGAAATACGCCAACTCGATCACCCGCCGCTGATCAACCGGCAACTCACCAAGGGCGGAGCGCACCGCCCGCGCCTCCTCCCGCCGCGCGACCTCCACATCGGTGCGCTCCGGCGCCGCCAACCGCTCCGCCAACGCCTCATCACCGACATCCCGCCCCTCACGCACGATCCCCCGACGCAACGCATCAATCGCCCGATTGTGCACCACCCCCAACACCCACGAACGCACACTCCCCCGCGCCCGGTCATACCGCGCCCCCGACCGCCACAACGACAAAGACGCCTCCTGCACGGAACATCATGGCCCGGTTACGCGATCGGCACCCGAGCGGATCACCTGCGAGCGCCGGGACGGGCGCCGGCGCTCACGACGTCGCACGACGGCCGGGGGGCCTCCGCGCTTTGATCTCCATTCCCCAGCCGCCGTTTGCGCCATACACCGCCACGACCACGGCATTGACTGCTGACCAATGCATGACCGTCCCGATTCGGGCAGACTTCCCGCAGCATGCAGCGAGGGGCAAACGGCTCCGCGGGCAACCGCGCAGCAGCGGCGCTGGAGCCGCATACGGGGGCGATGACCGAGCGCTCGGAGCTCGAGGCGCTGTCCGGCATCCTGCGCCGCGCCGGGCGCGCCGGGATCGATCCTCACCGCGTCATGGTCGCGCTGGATCTGCCGCCCGCGACGGTCGCCAAGCTCGTGCGGCCGGACCCGACCCGGCGCTGACGTCCCCGTACCCGGCCCGCACCGGCGGCGGCCCGGCCATGCCACCGCGGGCGCGCCCGCCCTCGAGCGGGTCGGACCCCGCGCCGGTGCCGGCATGCGCCAGGCCAGGAACACCATCAGCAGTCCGTAGGCGACCACGACCAGGCCGATCCCAGCACGAGGGCGACCACGGCCACCGACCACGAGCACGACCACCCACTGAAACACGCCAAGGCGGCTCGCGTTCCGAGCAGACATCACGACCTCCTCCCACCGATTCGACATCGTGGGGCCGACACCCCGGGCCGCGGCGTGTCAAGACCGACGGTGATCAGGGTGACCGCGCAACGATGTCAACGGTGCCCTCGCGCAACGACAGAAACTCCGCTCGCAACCATCGTGCTCGAGCTACGGGCGGGGGAACCCTTTGACGCACCCTCCATCCCGATAACGTGCCCGCATGTCCGATTCGGCCGTGGCGGCGGTGGTGTTCGACCTCGACGGCGTGCTGGTCGACACCGAGCCCGTCTGGGACGCCGCCAAGCGCGAGGTCACCGAGCAGGCCGGCGGCCGCTGGCGCGAGAGCGCCGGCGCCGAGATGCTCGGCATGAGCGGTCCCGAGTGGGCGGAGTTCATGCGCGTGGAGCTCGGCATCCCGCTTGCATCAGACGAGATCTGGAGGCGCGCGGTCGACGGCGTGCTGCGCCGGCTCGACGCCCACGTGCCGCTGATACCGGGCGCGCGGCAGGCGGTCGAGGCCGTCGCCGCCCGGTGGCCGATCGCCGTCGCCTCCTCGGCCGACCGGCCGGTGATCGAGAAGGTGCTCGACGCGGCCGGCATCGCGTCGCCGTTCGGGGCGACGGTGTCCTCGGCCGAGGCCGGTCGCGGCAAGCCGGCCCCGGACGTCTACCTGATGGCGGCGCGCCGCTTGGGCGTGCCACCCGACAAAGCGGTGGCGATCGAGGATGCGGGGAACGGCATGCGCTCCGCGGTGGCGGCCGGGATGGCGCTGATCGCGATTCCAAACGCCAGCACCCCGGTCGATCCCGACGCCGTGGCGCTCGCGGATCTGGTGCTCGAGAGCATCGAGCAGCTCGGGCCGGAGGCGATCGAGCGGGCAGCGGCACGACGCTCCGTGCGCGGCCGCCAGGCTTCGTAGGCGCGGCGGCACCTCGGGTCAGGGTAGGTGCAGCGGGATCGGCTCGACGTTGAGCGTCCGCCCCACCGCCGACACCGTGCGCTGGTAGGAGGCCCGCAGCGCGGCGGCGTCGGCGGGATCCGTGCGCAGAGCCCGTCCGACCGGAAGCACCTCGAGGTCGGGATGCCGGACCCAGATCGGCACGTAGCGGATGGTCGAGACCCGGGCCCCGGCGCGATCGACGACGATCGTGAGCAGCGCGATCATGCCGTCCTGGGAGGCGTCGGGACAGCAGGCACTCGTCTGGTTGGAGATCAGATTGCCCTCGCCGAATACGACGAGCTTGCCGTTGATGGTCTGGATCGGCTGCGGGACGTGGACGTGCTGACCGACCACCGCCGTGATGTCGGGCGAGCGGGTGAGCGCGTCAGCCAGATGCGTCTGGAAGCTGCTCGGCTGGGTTACGTTCTCGTCGCCCCAGTGGATGTTGACGATCACCACGCGCGCCCCGGCCAGGCGGGCGCGACGGGCATCGGCCAGGATCTGCGGGGCGTAGGCGCGGTTGACCGACCATGGATGGGGTGACGGGATCCCGTTGGTCAGCTCCGTGTAGGCCAGGAACGCGACCCGCACCCCCTTGACCATGAGGATAAGCGGGGTCCGCTGCGCGGCTGCCGAGGTGAACGAGCCCGTGTTCGGGATGCCGGCGTCGTCCATCGCCCTGACCGTGTCGTCGATCCCGGTCTGCCCCTGGTCGAGCGTGTGCGTGGCCGCGGTGTCACACGCGCGCCAGCCGGTGGCCCGGATGGCCGGCGCCAGCGCCGGCGGGGTGTTGAAGATCGGGTAGCCGGTCGGAGGGGCCGGTGTCATCGGCGTCTCGACGTGGCAGAGCGGGAGATCGGCGCCCATGATGTACGGCTTGATCTGGGAGAACAGCGCGGCGAAGTTGTAGTGGGTGCCACCGCCGAGCGCCAGGGCGCGCTCCCAGACCGGCGAATGGATCAGCAGATCACCGCTCGCTTCGACGGTGAAGACGACCGGCCGGACCGGACCTGCCGCGGCTGGCGCCGCATGTGCCTGCGCGGCGGAGACCGCCCGCGTGCTTCCGGTGGCGGGTCGCGCTCCGACCACGGCACCGCTCGCCGCCGCAGCCAGCCCCAACATCAGCAGGGCCGCCAGGGCGACCCGTCGCCGGCGCCGGGTCGCGGCCTGTCGGTGCTCACGACGGCGGCGCAGCTGCTCCGAGCTCAGCGCTGTTGCGGGCTGCTGCTCCATCCCTCACTCCCCAGTCCGGCGCACCGTCGAAGCGGGCACCGGTCCGCTTTGGGGCCGATCTTAGATCGTTCGCGACACTCGGGTGCGATGCTTGGTCGATGTCGCGTCGCGCCTGGATCGTGTTCGCCGGCGTCGCCGCGCTGTGGGGCGCCCCGTATCTGCTCATCAAGCTCGCTGTGCACGATCTGTCGCCGGCAGTGATCGCGTGTGCCCGCACGGCGATCGGAGCGATCGCGCTGCTGCCGCTGGCGAAGCGTTCCGGAGCGCTCGCGCCGGTCCGTGGACGCTGGCGCTGGCTGCTGCTGCTGGCCGCCGTCGAGATGGCGGTGCCGTTCACGCTGATCACGGCCGGCGAGCGCCACATCCCGTCGTCGCTGGCCGGGATTCTGGTCTCCTCGGCGCCGCTGTTCGTGGCCCTGTTCGCGGTCTGGGTCGCGCCCGCCGAGCGCCCGCGCGGCGTGGCCCAACTCGGGCTGGTCGCCGGCTTCGCGGGGGTCGTGGTCCTGCTCGGGGGCCACGTGGGCGCCGGCAGCGCGGCCGTGGAGAGCGCCGGCGCGGTGCTGCTGGCCGCAGCGCTGTACGCGGTCGCCGGCCACATCCTCAGAGCCCGCTTCGCCGACGCGCCGCCGATCGGCGTGATGAGCCTGGTGATGGCCTTCGCCGCGCTGATCCTGGTGATCCCGGCCGCGACCTCGCTTCCCTCCAGTCTTCCCTCGGCGCAGACCTGGGCCGCGGTCCTCGGGCTCGGCATCGGCTGTACCGGCATCGCCTTCCTCGGTTTCGCCACGCTGACCAAGGAGGTCGGCGTCGGCCGGTCCTCGCTGGTCGCCTACGTGGCGCCGGTGTTCGCGGTGGCGCTCGGCGTCGTGTTCCGCTCCGAGCCGGTGTCGTGGACCACGTTCGCCGGCATGGTGCTGATCATCGGCGGCTCGTGGTTCGCCGCGCGACACGGCGCGCCGCAGGTCGAGGCGTCGCCGGTGGGCGCGGTGCTCTCGAGCGAGTCGGGCCGGAGCGCAGCGCATGGGTAGCGCGATCGGTCAGATGCTGCCGATCGCACTCGGCATCGCGATCAGCCCACTCCCGATCGTCGCCGTGGTGCTGATGCTCGCCACGGCCGGCGGGCGCGCCAACGGGATCGCGTTCCTCGCCGGCTGGCTGCTCGGTCTGGCCGTGGTCGGGGCGATCGTGCTCGCGGTCGCGGGCGGAGTGGGGGCGGCCTCGGGCGGCCAGCCCGCAACCTGGGTCAGCGTGCTCAAGCTCGTACTCGGTCTGCTCCTGCTCACCGGCGCGGTGAGGCAGTGGCGTGGGCGGCCAAGGGAGGGTGAGCCGTCGCCGCCGCCGAAGTGGCTCCATGCGCTGGACACGTTCACCATCCCCAAGGCGCTCGGGGCCGGTGCGCTGCTGTCGGGGCTGAACCCCAAGAACCTGCTGCTGGCGGTGGCCGGCGCGGCCGGCATCGCCGATGCGGAGATCTGCACGAGCCAGGAGATCCTGACCTACGCGATCTTCGTGGTGATCGCGAGCATCGGGGTCGCGGCGCCGGTGGTGATCTCGCTCGTGATGGGCAAGGAGCGCTCGCGCACCGTGCTGGACGAGATCAAGGCGTGGCTGGAGCACAGCAACGCCGCGATCATGACCGTGCTGCTGCTGGTCATCGGCGTGAAGCTGATCGGCGACGCGATCACCGGCTTCTCGAGCTGAGGCCGGTTCAGCGGAGCGCCTGCGCGAGCGGGAACGCGTCGAGAAGCACGTAGGCGCGGATCCGCACCGGCAGGGTGGTGCCGGGCGCAATCGTCAGGTGCACGCCGACGATCCGGCCCGCCCGGTCGGTCTGCAGCGACGTCCGGGGCCGATAGTCGACCGGGACCGGAGTGCCGGTGCTCGCGTCGGTGAGCAGGACCGATGCCACGTGCACGGCGGCCAGCGGCAGCCCGGGGCCGTGCAGCGCGACGGCGGCCGCGCCCGCGGCGGTAGCCGTCGGGCGCCGGATCGTGATCGGCCCCGCCGCGACCCCGGCCGGCCGCGACGCCGCCGAGCCGTGGTAGGCGCCGGAGATGAACGTGCCGCTCGCCGCCAGTACGCCGCTCGGGTTGCAGATCCCGGTGAACGTCAGCTCGGGACCGTAGTTGGGGACCTTCGCACAGATGGTCTGTGCGAACAACGACGCACCCGAACGGATCGCGAGACCCGGGTCGAGCTGGCCGCGCAGCTCGAACCGCTGCAGCGGAACCGGGCCGAAGCTGAACTGGAGCCGGGCGTTGGGGCTCGAGAGGATGATCGAGCTGCCCTGGTAGCGGCCCTCGAGCGGGAAGCCGAACGCGCTCGAGGGGTCGACGCGCTCGACGCCGCGAGCGTCCCTGAACGCCCCGATGACCCACATCAGCAGCCCCGTCCGGCTCTTCGCGATCGTCGAGACGATCCAGTCGTAGCTGTCGAAGCCGATCTGGTTGACCGACGGTAGGAACGCCGGCATCGGCACCGCCAGCCGGGTGATCGTGACGGCACCGACCCGCTTGCGCCCGACGCTCAGCGGCAGCCGCGGGCCCGGGCTGCCCGTGCGCAGCGCGATCGTCTGGTCGAACCGACCCGCCGACGCTCCGGCGGGATCAAAGTTCCCCATCCGGCTGCCGTTGTCGGTGTAGGCGCCCGACACCCGCAGCCGGTACGTCGTATGGGGTCGCAGGAATCCATCGGGCACCACGTACAGATAGTGGCCGTCGCCGGACTCCTGGGTCTGGAAGCGCAGCGCCGGCTGCACGTGGACGGCGGTGCCCGGCGCGAGGATCGCCGCGTTCACGGTGCGGCCGGCGCGGCGGACGATCAGTCGCAGGTTGATCACGGTCGCGGTCGCCGTCGCGACCGGTCCCGCGTTCTGCAGCGTGCTGCCCCCGGCGCTGACCGCGAACACCCGGTCCCGCGTTCTGCAGCGTGCTGCCCCCGGCGCTGACCGCGAACACCCGGTCCAGGTTCTGGCCCAACTCATCCGACGGCCTCGTCGAGCAGCGACTGTCGCGGCGGTGCAGGCAGTAGTCGTAGGGCACGTAGTCGGCGTAGCCGTGCTCGCCGGCGATGTAGACACCAGTCCGGCCGAGCGCGGGCGAGGCGTTCAGATCGTTGCGGTCGCGGAGCACCGGATCGGCCGGAGTCGTGTCGAAGGACCAGCGGCGATGGCCCGAGTCGGAGTCGAGCGCGTACAGCTTGCCGTTGGATGACCCCACGTAGACGATTCCGCGGTGCTCGGCGGCCGGCGCGGTCCCGAGCACCGGCGAGGAGCGGATCGGATCTCCGGTGTCATAGCGCCACAGCAACCGGCCGGCCGGCGACAGCGCGTAGACCGAGCCGTCGGTCGACGCGATGTAGATCGCGTCGGTCCGGCCGCGGCGATCGACCCCCAGCGCCGGCGAGGCGTAGATGTGGTCGGTGGTGGCGAAGCTCCAGCGCACCGCTCCGGTGACCGGGTCGAGCGCGTAGAGCTTGGAGTCGAAGGAGCCCACGTACACCGTGCCGTCGGAGCCGATCGCCGGCGAGGAGACGACGTAGCCGGGGACGAACGTGCTCCACAGCGGCCGGCCGGCGCCGTCGAGCCGGTACACGCGCAGATCCAGCGAGCCCCAGTAGCTCGAGCCGTCGTCGGCGAACGCAGGCGTCGTCCACACGGAATTACCCGCGGTGAATGCCCACACGAGCTTGCCCTGGGGCGTGACGGCGTAGGCGCTGCCGCCGGTGTTGCCGGCGTAGATCGTCCCGCGCGGGCCGATCGCCACGTTGCCCTCCCACCAGCTCACCCCCTGGGCCGCGACCGGGGGGACGGTGGGCCGGAAGGTCCATAGGATCCGGGGCCGACCGGTCCGCGGTGTGGTCACGTGATACAGCCTGCCGTCCGCCGAGCCGAACGTGAGCGGAGCCGAGCCGAGCGCGGAGTCGTAGCTCGAGAGCGCGGCGGCGGCGTCGATCGGCCCGCCCGTCCGCAGCCGCCACCGCAGGCGCCCGCGCACGTCGAGCGCGTAGAAGGAGGAGTCGCCCGAGCCCACGTACACGGTGCCGTCGCCGCCGATGATCGGCGTGGAGAAGATGCCGCGTCCGGTCCGGAACGCCCACGGGCGGTCGCCGCCGTAGCGGGCGACGATCGGGCTGCGACCGCTGTTCAGGCGGTCGTGGCGCATCTCCGGCCACGGCGAGGCGGCGTCGAGCGGCACGGTGATCGGCGATGGCGCAGCCGCCGTCGCGACGCCGGGGGCGCCGATCGCGGGCGCGATCAGGAACGCTGCGCCGAGCAGCACCGAGGCGGCCCGGAGCAGCCACGGCGACCACCCTCGCGGGCGAGGCTGGACGTGCATCCCGGCACCGTGAGCCGTACTGTGGCGCGCGCGCATCGGGTGAGGATGGCACGACTGCGCGGAGAATTACGGAAAGCGTGGCGCGCCACCCCCTCAGCGCCCCGCGGTGCCCCCGGCGCCGGGACCGGCGCTCAGAAGTCGAGCGGCGGGGCGTCGGGCACGAGGCCCGATTCGGCCGGCAGCGCGGCGCGGCGATCAGCACTCCGATCAGCACCCCGGCGACATCGAGGCCCCGTGATGTGGCGCCGATCTCTCGCTCATGCACGTACGTCGTGCCGCGGTCGCGCCACACCGCCGGCTCGCTGAACACCTGCGCCGGGCCGGGCGCCGCAATCCGCTGCAGCTCGCCGCCCAGACGTGCCCCGGCGCCCGAGGTCGCGCCGGTCAGCCGATCGAGGTCGAGCAGCTTCAGCACCCCGTCCTTGCCGCCCTGGACCGCGAGCCGCCGGCCGCCCAGCCGCCGGGAGCAGCGCCGGCGCGGTGCTGCCGGTGTCGGTATCGGATGCGTTCAGGGAGGCCTGGTCGATCGGGTCCAGTTGTGCAACAACCGCGCGGCGTCGGGCGAGAGCTCGAGCACGCTGTCCCCCCCAGGCCGTCCTGCCGGTGAACGGCCGGTTGCCTGTGGCCCACGAGCAGCCGGCCGCTGTCCGGCTCCACGCCCGCGCCCGAGCGCCCGAAGATCGCGGAGTCGCTGAACCGGCAGGAGCTCGGCAGGATCAGCCGGGCACGATCGGAGCACAACGAGTTGAACACGTGCAGAATGCGCCCGCTGACGCCGTCGATCGCCACCACGTGCACGTGATAGGGCGGCGAGTCGCCGTCATACTCACCGGTCGTGGCGATCACGTAGCGCCCGCTCATGTTCAGGGCGGCTGGGATCTTCTCGTACGTGGCGTCGAACGTGATCGTCGCGGGCCACTGCGCCGCTTGTCGATCGCTCACTCGCTGCGCCTGGCGCTGATCGGGCTGACCGTCGCGCTCGCGGCCGTCGCCGCGATCGGGGTCTCGAGCCTGTACCGGTCCCGCCAGGATTACGAAGACGCGCTCGCGCAGAGCTCCGCGCTGGCCACCGCGGCGGCCAGCCTCGCCACCGCGGGCGTCGCCGAGGAGGGGGTGCTCCGCGACGCGCGCGGCCCCGCTGACGCGGTCATCCGCCGCCAGGCCGCCGTCGCGTTCGCCGGCGCCGTCGGCGAGGTCGCACGGCTGGCCCGCGACGATCGGGAGAGCGCCCGGCTCGTGGCCGATCAGCTGTCAGCGGAGAACACGGCGCGGTCGCTGGCGGCGAGGAACCGGCACGAGCTCACCGGCGAATGGGTGGTCTCCAAGCCGATCGATGCCGACGAGCTGCGCCACGTGCTCAACGCGGCCGTCGCCGCCGGACGCTCACGGGTGCTGGTTGTGGGGCGCAAGGAGATGCAGCCCGTGCTCGAGCGCTCGCTCGACGAGCTCGGGTGTTCCTCGACGTGGACATGCCGCGGTGCAACGGGATCGACGCCTGTCGGCAGTTGCGCCAGGGCGCCGGCACCGGCGGCACGACGATCGTGATGCTGACGGCCGCGCACGGCGACAGGGTCGAGTGCGAGGCCGAGGAGGCCGGCGCCGACCTGTTCCTGACCAAGCCGTTCAGCCCGCTCGATCTCCTGCGACTAGTCGACCAGCTCGGCGGGCGGCCTCACAGCTGAGGCCGCGGCGCGCAGGCCTCCTAGGAGGCCGAGCGCAGCGCCAGCGACTGGTCGCGACGCTCGACATATTCCGCGGCGGCCTGCTCGAGGATCTCCACCATCGCCGCCGTGGCCGGTGAGCGAAACCCGCCCCCGCGAGTCGCGGCGACGACCCGGCGCACCGGCATGTCGCGGCCCGCGAGCGGCCGGATCACGATGTCCTCGCGGACGTTGGAGAGCGCCAGCTCGGGGACCAGGGAGATCGCCACCCCCGCGGCGACGAGGCCCTGAGCCACGTTGTAGTCGTTGGTCTGGAAGGTCACGTGCGGCTTGAAGCCCGACTGCTCGCAGGCCGCCACCTGCACCGCCCCGCAGTGCCCGTTGGGATCGCACTGGATCCACCGCTCGGCGGACAGGTCCGCGAGCCGCACCCGCGCGCGGCCGGCCAGCGGGTGCTCGAGCGGCAGCGCCACCGACATCGGGTCGTCGAGCAGCTGGGTCGTCTCGAGGCCGTCGAGAGCGACGCCGGACGCCACGCCGGGCGTGATCCCGTAGTCGAACGACAGCGCGATGTCGAGCTCTCCCGCCTTCAGCCGCGGGAGGGCGTCCTCGGGCTCGGCCTCGATCAGCGACAGCTCCACCGCCGGGTGCGCGCGGCTGAACGCGGCGATGGCCAGCGGAACCAGGGTCGCACCGGCGGTCGGGAACGACGCCAGCCGCAACCGGCCTCCCCGCAGCCCGGCGATCGCCTCGAGCTCGGCCTCGGCGGCCGACAGGCGCTCCAGGATCGCCTCGGAGTGCTCGACCAGCGCGCGGCCCGATTCGGTCAGCCGCACGCCGCGCGCGCCACGCTCGACGAGCGTCGCGCCCGTCTCGCGCTCGAGCGCCGCGATCTGCTGCGAGATCGCCGACTGGGTGTAGGAGAGAGCGTCGGCGGCGGCCGAGAAGGAGCCGCGCTCGGCGACCTCCTTGAGGACGATGAGGCGGCGTACGTCGAGCATTAGGCGATCTTATCGCTCCCCCGCGAAAGGTCAATTGCACTGATGCCCCATCGGTGTCACTCTGATCTCATGACTACCACCGACGCCACCATATCGATCAGGCTCGCGACGCCCGATGACGGAAGCGAGCTAGCCCGGCTCGCGGCGCTCGACAGCGGCTCGGTACCGGCGGGCCCGGTCCTGCTGGCCGAGCGCGACGGCGAGATACAGGCAGCGCTGGCGCTCGCCGGCGGAGCGACCTTGGCCGATCCGTTCGCGCCCACGACCGAGCTGCTGGCCCTGCTGCGCGTGCGAGCGACCCGGCTGGCCCCGCGCCCGCGGCTGTCAGCGCGGCTGCGCGGCATCCGCTCCTCGCCCAGGTCCCGCCGTGCAGTCGCTGGTTAGGACGTCGGTGGTGCGGGCAGTGGAGGCGGACCGCCGTCGTGTAGCGTCCCCGCACGCGCTTCGCGCCCCCGACCGCACCGCTCCCTCACGTTGGCACCGACCGCTCCGACATCTCCGTTTCGCTGGCAGGACGGCGAGCGGCTGGTCGTCTTCGGGCGCGGACGCCTCGCCGGCGCCGGCGAGCTGCTCGGGGCCGACTACGGCCTCCTGACCACGCCGCGCGCGGCCGCGGCGGCGCCCGAGGTCGTCTCCGGCGCGGCGAGCGTGCACGAGGTCCCGCCCGGCCGGGTGGACGAGATCGCCGCGGGGCTGCGACCCGAGATCGACGCGGAGCTGCTCGTCGCCCTCGGAGGCGGGCGCGTGATCGACGTCGCCAAGGCGCTCGCGGCCGCCGACCCTCCGCGGCGGGTGGCCGCCATCCCGACGACGCTGTCGGGGGCGGAGATGACCGCGGTTCATCGCCACGCCGCCGACGTTCCGGCTGACACCCCGAGAGTCCGGCCCGCGATCGTGATCGCGGATCCCGCCCTGTCGGCCTCGCAGCGCCTGCCGGACCTGGCCGCGAGCGCCGGGAACGCGCTCGGTCACGCCGCCGAGGGACCGCTGACGCCGCGCTCCAACCCGGTGGCCACGCTCGCCGCGCTGGAATCGGCCCGGCTGCTCGCGCTGGGCTTCGCCGGCGATCGCGAGGACCCCGATCGCGACGCGCTCGCCCTCGGAGCCCTGCTCGCCGGCTACGTGATCGGGTCCACCGGCTACGGGCTGCACCACATCCTGTCCCAGACGCTCGTGCGCTTCGCCGGCGTCGGGCACGGGCCCGCGAACACGATCCTGCTGCCCCACACGGTGGGCGCGCTGGAGCGCCGGGCCCCCGACGCGATCGCCCGCCTCGGCGAGGCGCTCGGCGGCGATCCGGCCCGGTTCGCCACCATGCTGGCGGGACTGACCGGCACCGAGCGCCTGCGGGATGCCGGCGTCAGCGAGGCCGCGCTCGAGCATTGCGCGGACGAGGCGGCGAAGCGCCCCGAGCTCGCGCTCACGGCTCCCCCGGCCTCCCGCGAGGAGCTGCTCGAGGTGTACCGCGCGGCCTGGTGAGACCCGGGAGTCGGCCCGTCCGTCCGGCACCGGCCGTCGTGTGCGCTTTACGAGATCTTGATCAGGACGACCGTGTTGAGCGCGAACACGACCGCGAACCCGATCGTCCAGCGGTTCAGGTTGCGCTCGACCAGCGAGCCGCCGCCGAACGGGCCGGCGCCGGTGCCGACGCCGAAGGCGCCCGAGAGCCCGGCGTCCTTCCCCGAGTGCATGAGCACGAGGAAGATCAGGACCACCGCGATGATCACCTGGGCGATGCTGAGAAGCGTGTACATCCAGCGAGATGGTAGCTGAGCGGGGCCCGGCGCTCAGCCTGCTTGCGTGCCCTCGGCACTGTCCAGCGCGTGCAGGATCTCGATCGCCTCGGTGCGCAGCGAGCGGTCGATCGCCTCGAAGTCGTCGTCGGAGAGCTTGCCCGTGCGGTGGTCGAGGTCGGCGTCGCGGATCTCGCGGTACTTGGCCTCCCGCGCCGCCTCGAGGACCCGAAGCTCGTCGGCCGCCCTCACCGGCTGCTCGTCGGCCCGGCGCAGGGGCGCGCTGACCACGACCACGACGGCGGCCAGGACGGCGAGCACGATCACGAACTCCATCGCCTCAGACCTTGGCCAGTTCGGGGACCTCGGCCGGAGCCGGCGGACCGGTTGCGCCGGCGGCCGGGGCCGGGCGGCGGCGCGAGAACGCACGCGGCGGCCACAGGGCGATCACGCCGCCGATCGCGATGATCATCGCCCCCAGCCAGATCCACGTCACCAGGGGCGAGATGATGAGCAGGAACTCGGACGGCCAAGGGTGCCTGACCCAGCGCTCGGCCAGCGCGCCGATCGCCGCGTCGCGCGCGGCGAACAGGCTCGCGATCTGGGCCCGGGCCTGGGTGGGAGGCAGCGACGCCGCCGCCTGCATCGCCTTGAGGAAGACCTGGTCGCCCTGGTTGATGAGCGGCTGGATCGGCGTCAGATCCGGGCTGATCACGGTCCAGATGTCCTTCGTGAGCCCCGCCTTCAGCCCGACCTGGCTCTCCTCCTCCCCGTTGAAGAACCGGCCCACGACGCCGAGCGTCGGATCCTGCGCGGGATAGAACCCGCGCGTGGTGGTCAGGGTCTGTACGTGCTGGCCGCCCTTGGAGACGTCGAGCACGGCTCCGAACGAGATCTTCTCGGCCGTTGCCTGGGCGACCGGGCGCACGTAGCGGATCGTGTAGCCGTCGACGCTCGCCTGTTGGCCGGGCTTGAGGATCACGTCGTGCGAGTGCTGGAACGAGGAGGACGCGGCCACCCCGATGAGCATCACCGCCAATCCGGCGTGGGCGATGTAGCCGCCGTAGCGGCGCCGGTTGCGCCGCACCAGCTGGGCGAATGCGCGCGGCACCGGATCGTGGGTGGTGGCCCGGCGGGCACGCACGCCGCGCCAGAACTCCTGCCCGACGGACACGACCACGAACGTCCCGAGGCAGAACATGATCAGCGCGAACGGCCGATCGCTGACGCCGCCGACGAGCAGCAGCACCACCAGTGTGACCAGCCCGGCCGCGACCGGAAGCGTGAAGTTACGCCGCAGGTTCGCCGCCGTCACCCGGCGCCAGGCGATCAGCGGGCCCACGCCGGAGAGGAGCACGAGCACGAGCGCCAGCGGCACGATGAACGGCCGGAAGGCGGGCGGCCCGACCGACACCTTGGTGCCGGTCAGCGCCTCGGAGATGAGCGGGAAGAACGTGATCCAGAAGATCACGAACACCATCGCCACCAGGACCAGGTTCTGGAACAGGAACACAGCCTCGCGCGAGAGCAGCGAATCGAGCTGTGAGTCCGAACGCAGCTCGGCCCGCCGCCACACGATCAGCCCGACCGAGCCGAGCACCATGGCGGCGATCAGGATCACGAACGGGACCCCGAGCGTCGAGGCGCCGAAGGCATGGATCGAGTCGAGGATGCCCGAGCGAACGAGGAACGTCCCGAGCACGGCCAGCGTTCCGCTGGCCAGGATCAGCGACGCGTTCCACACCTTCAACATCCCCCGCTTCTCCTGGATCATGATCGAGTGGATGAAGGCAGTGAGGGCCAGCCACGGCATCAGGGCCGCGTTCTCGACCGGATCCCAGGCCCAGTAGCCGCCCCAGCCGAGCTCGGTGTAGGACCAGCGCGCTCCGAGCAGGATCCCGATGCCCAGGAACAGCCACGCCGCGAGCGCGAACCGGCGCGTGAGCTGGATCCACTCGGCGTTCAGCCGGCCGGTGATCAGTGCTCCGACCGCGAACGCGAACGGCACCGTCAGGAGCGTGTAGCCCGAGTACAGCATCGGCGGGTGGAACATCATGCTCGCGTGCCGCAGCAGCGGGTTGAGGCCGGCGCCCTCCGACGGCGGATTCAAGCTGGTGGCGAACGGGTTGGCGAAGAACACCGTCAGCGACGTGAAGAAGGTCGCGAACCCGAGCAGCACCGCGGTCGCGTAGGGGGCGATCTCTCGCGCCCGGCGGCGGGTCAGGAACAGGACCAAGCTCGACCACAGCGACAGCAGCCACACCCACAGCAGCAGCGACCCCTCCTGTGAGGACCAGGCCGCGGTCGCCTTGTAGAACGTGGGCGTTGTCGTCGAGGAGTGGCCGGCGACGACGTTGAAGCTGAAGTCCGAGCGCAGGAACGCCGCCTCGAGGATGACGAACGCGAGCGTCATCACCGCGGCCAGGGCGTAGACCGCGCGGCGGCCGGAGTCGACCCAGCGCGGGCCGCCCTGGGCGGCGCCGTACAGCGAGGCGATAATCCCGTAGGCGCAGATGCCCAGGCCCAGGATCAGCATCGCCCGGCCTACGAGAGCCATGTCAGCGCTCCCCGGCCACTATTAGGACGCGCCCGCAGCGGCCTGGTACTTGGACGGGCACTTCGTCGTCAGCGAGTCCTGCTCGCCGACGAACTGGGTGTTCGTGCCCTGCTCGTGGACGGTGACCAGCACCCCGCGGCCGACCGCGAAGGGATCGGGCACGATGCCGGTGTAGCGGACGGGCACGGACATGTGCAGCTTCGGATCGCGGACCCGGAACAGGAGCGCCTCCCCCTGCCGCTGCTGGGAGATCACGGTGCCGGCGAGGATGTACGACTTTCCGGGCACGGCCTGCTTCAGCAGCTGCGAGGCCGTCAGCTCGTCCCGGCCGGCGCTGAAGCTGGTGTACACAAGCGCTGAGGCCAGGAGGAGCGCGGCAGTGAGAGCGACCGTGAGGCGGATCGCACGCTTGCGGCTCGGGTCCATTCGGCTGGGGATTGTCCCACAACCGCGATCGGCGCCCGCCCCCCGGCGGCCGCCCGGCGGCCAACGAGCGTTCAGCTCGCTCGGGGCGGCGGCCCAGGATGCCGATTAGCGTCGGGTTAGAACCCAGGATTTTCTCGCCCGGGGGCGAAACTCATCGCGATCGAGACCGTTATCTGCCATGAACGTGCAAGTCAGACTGAAACGCGCCCAGAGCCGCCGAGGCCGGCCACGACCGGGACGCGCCGAATATGCGGCGCCGCGGACGAGCGCACCTGAACCCGCAAGCCCGAAGCGCCAGCCTCGCCGCCGCCACGGTGGCCCGTCGCAAGACCGGGCGTTGTACACCTGCTCGTGCGGGTTCGTGTTCGAGGCGCTCGTCTCGACCAGCGTGGGTTGCCCGCATTGCGGCGACACCCAGGCCTGGTAGACCCGCCCGCCTCGCCGTCCTGCCCAGACCGGGCCGGTCTGGGATAGTCACCGCATGACCGAGGAACGTCTCTGGGCGCCATGGCGGATGCCGTACATCAAGGGTGAGAAAGCCGGCGAGTGCGTGTTCTGCGCCAAGCCGGCCTGGGGCGATGACGAGGCGGCGGCGATCGTGCACCGCGGCGAGCGCAGCTACGTGATGCTCAACGCGTTCCCGTACACCAACGGTCACCTGATGATCTCCCCGTACCTCCACACGGGGACGATCGAGGAGCTCGACGAGCCCACCCTGCTCGAGCTGATGACCCTCAGCCAGCGTTCGCTCGCCGCGCTGCGGGCCGCCTACCGGCCCGAGGGGTTCAACGTCGGCCTCAACCTCGGCAAGGTGGCGGGCGCGGGGTTCGACGACCACGTGCACCTGCACGTGGTGCCGCGCTGGGGCGCCGACAGCAACTTCATGCCGGTGATCGGGAACGCGCGCGTGCTGCCCGAGCTGCTCGAGGAGTCCTACCGGGCGCTCAGGACCGCCTGGCCCTGATGCTCGAGCAGGGCCGAGCTGGTGGCGTTCGTCTCCACCCGGGACGCGGCGGCGGCCCGCCGCTTCTACGGGGAGACGCTGTCGCTGCCGCTGTCGAGGACACCCCCTACGGCTGCGTATTCCAGGCTCCTAACGCGGTGCTCAGGGTCACGGTCGTCAGCGACCTCGTGGTCGCCCCCTACACGGTGATCGGGTGGGCGGTCACGAACATCGAGGCCTCAGCCCACGAGCTGGTGGCCCGCGGCGTCGAGCCGGTACGCTACGAGCAGCTGACGCAGGACGAGCTCGGCGTCTGGCGCTCGCCCAGCGGCGCGCGGGTGATCTGGTTCCACGATCCCGACGGTAACGTGCTCTCGCTCACGCAGCGCTGAGCGTCGGCCGCAGCTCCTCGAGCGACTCCCGCAGCCAGTCGATGAGCTTCCACACGTCGCGCACCTGCTCACGGTCGCCGCGGGTGAGGTTCAGGCGCGTTTGACGGCCTGCAGCGTGTACGTGTGCGGCAGCCGCCACGGCCGGTCCGCCAGCCGCCACTCCCCCGGCCCGATCCTCTCCATGTGCCCCGGCATCGCCTCCCAGGGGACACTGTCGTGCTCGGTCAGCATCGTCAGCTCCATGCCCGCGCCGAGCAACGCGGAGACGATCTCGCCGAGCCCGTGGTTCCACTCGTGCGCTGTGGTGTGGGCGAACGAGGTGCCCGTCTCGACGTAGGTCCCCGGCTCGTCCCATACCTCGGGCTCCTCCCGCTCGAAGTACGCGTATTCGACCACCAGCAGGTCATCCTCGCGGT
Organism: uncultured Solirubrobacteraceae bacterium; assembly: GCA_963816005.1. Classification (GTDB taxonomy): domain Bacteria; phylum Actinomycetota; class Thermoleophilia; order Solirubrobacterales; family Solirubrobacteraceae; genus Palsa-465. Next base: position 98,865 of record CAWFKF010000115.1, read on the forward strand.
CGGCGAGCGTCCACAGCATCGGATGTGCCTCGCGCAGGAACAGCCGCCCGCGCGGGCGCAGCAGCGCCGCGACGACGCCGGCCCAGTCGCGAATGTTCGGCAGCCAGCGCAGGGCGCCGACACCGGTGAACACGAAGTCGAAGCGGCCCGCCCCGAGCTCCTCCGGGGCCCGGCGGAGCTCAGCCTCGACGAATTCCACCTCCGCGCCGGCGCCGGCCGCGAGCGACCGCGCCTGTTCCAGTGCAGCGATCGAGAAGTCGAGCCCCGTCATGAGGGCGCCGAGCCGCGCCAGCGAGACCGTGTCGGTGCCGATGTGGCACTGCAGGTGCACCCCGCGCAAGCCGCGCAGATCGCCCAGCCGCGGCAGGTCGAAGCGCACGACGTCGCTCAGGTACGCCGGGTCCGAGAGGAAGCGATCGACGGCGTAGCCGGGCGACGCGGCGTGCGCCGGCGCCCGCTCGTCCCAGTTGGCCCGGTTGACGGCCAGGTGATCTCGATCTCGGTGGCTCTCCTCCGCCACGGGGGCATGGTGGCACGATCGGAGCGGAAGCGTTGGCGGGCGCGGTGAGTAAACGACGTGGGATGGGTCGGAGTCCCGGGGCCTGACGGTCTGGTAGGTAGGGTGGGCCGATAACTCGCGATAGTCGACAGTTATCGGCCCACCCTCCGAAAACTCAGCGCAGTCCCCTGACCCGTTGGGGCGAGCAATCCTCGACCCAAGCTGGGTGGATACTCAGGCCGTGCCAGTGCCGACACGGCGAACCCGCACGGCCCGGCGAGAAAGCTGACACGGTTGAACATACGTTCAACTAAGGATCACGCTCCGATGCCAGGCGCCGGCGACGCGTCAGGCTCTGCGCTGGCTGGCCTGCAGTGAGGCGTCCCAGAAGGCGTCGATCTTGGTCGCGTCGCCGTGCTCGATCCGGCGGGCGATCGCCCACATCTCGATGAGCGCGCGATCGCGTCCGGATCGTCCATCGCGCTGTGCGGCGCGTGCTCGGCGGGCGGCGCGACCGGCTTCGGCGCCATGCGCGACCGCGATAGCGTTCGCGCCATGTCCGATACCGCCCCCGGCGATCGCGAGACCGGCTCGTGGTTTCCGGTTCCCGACGAGTCCGAGCTGCCCACGGAACTGCGCAGTCTGTTCGCCAAGGCGCGCGAGCGGATCGGCTTCGTGCCCAACGTGTTTCGCGTCTATGCCTTCCGGCCCCAGCGCCTGAGCGCCTGGTTTTCGCACTATCGCCAGCTGCATCAGCCCAGCGAGCACCTGAGCGCCGCCGATCGGGAGATGATCGCCGTCGTGGTCAGCGCGGCCAACGCGTGCCTGTACTGCCTCGTCGCCCACGGCGCCGCGTTGCGCGAAGAGCTCGGTGACCCCGTCCTCGGGGAGCGCATCTCCTACGACTGGCGCCGCGCGGACCTCGATCCGCGACGGACCGCCATCTGCGCGTACGCCGAGAAGCTGACCACGCGCCCGCGCGAGGTCACGCGCGCCGACCTGCAGACGCTGCTCGACGCCGGCCTGACGCTCGAGGAGGCGTGGGACGTCGCCGAGGTGAGCGCGATGTACAACTTCACCAACCGCATGGCGATGGCCACCAACATGCTCCCCAACGCGCAGTACAGCCGCCAGGCGCGCCCGGGCTGACGCGACTACTTGATGTGCAGGCCGATGCCGAGGTACAGCAGCGGCCACAACAGGACGGCGAGCACCGCCGAGGCAAGCGACTTGAGGCTGTGCGCGTGCACGAAGTAATGGTGCGAGGAGGCGACCACCACCCCCACGACCAAGTAGACGAGACTGACGACCGATCTCATCGCTGACCCGAGCCTAGCTGACGCCCCAGCGGCCCCGAGGCGTAGCTGACCCCCCAGCGGCCCCGAGGCGCGGGTACCCGGTCGCCTGCGGGTGTGCGGGCGACCGGGTCCGGCACGTCTGTTCTAGGCGGCGCCGACCAGCGACTGCTCGTCGCTGTAGATCTCGCCGCGCTCGGCCTTCTCGACCAGCGAGGCGGGCGGCTCGAAGCGCTCGCCGTACTTCTCTGCGAGCTCGCGCGCGCGGGCCACGAACCCGGGCAGGCCGCCCTCGTAGCCGTTGATGTACTGCAGCACGCCCCCGGTCCAGCCGGGGAAGCCGATCCCGAAGATCGAGCCGATGTTGGCGTCCGCGACCGATTCGATCACGCCCTCGTCGAGGCACTTGACCGCCTCGAGCGACTCGATCACCAGCATTCGCTCCTCGAGGTCCTTGAGCGGGACATCGAGGTTCTCACCGCCGAAGGCCTCCTTCAGTCCGCGCCACAGGTACGTGCGGTGGCCGTGCTCGTAGTCGTAGAAGCCGCCTCCCGCGATCTTGCCGCCGCGCCCGTACTCGTCCAGCATGCGAGCGATGACGCTTTCTCCGCGGGGCGGAGTGAAGGTCCCGCCCTCGGCCTCGATCGCCGCCTTGGTGGCGTCTTCGATCCTGCGCATCAGGTTCAGGTTCACCTCATCGGAGAGGTGCAGCACCGACTCGGGATATCCCGCCTGCAAGCAGGCCTGCTCGATCGACGGCGCCGGGATGCCCTCCGGCAGCATCGCGAGTCCCTCGTTGATGAACGCCCCGATCACCCGACTGGTGAAGAAGCCGCGGCTGTCGTGGACGACGATCGGCGTCTTCTTGATCTGGTTGGCGACGTCGAGTGCGCGATAGACGGTCTCCTCGCTCGTCTTCTCACCCTTGATGATCTCCAGCAGCGGCATCTTCTCCGCGGGGCTGAAGAAGTGCAGCCCGATGAAGTCCGCCGGGCGCGAGACGCCCTCGGCCAGTCCGGTGATCGGCAGCGTCGAGGTGTTGGAGCCCAGCAGCGCGCCCTCGGCGAGGTGCGGCTCGATCTCGGCGAACACCTGCGCCTTGACCGCCGGGTCTTCGAACACGGCCTCGATCGCGAGGTCAGCGCCGTCCGCGTCGGCCGGATCGGCCGTCGGCGTGATCAGCGCCAGCAGCGCGTCGGCCTGCTCCTGGGTCGAGCGGCCCTTCTCGACGGCCGTGTCGACGAGCGCCTTCGAGTAGCCCTTGCCGTGCTCGGCCGCCTCCAGCGAGACGTCCTTGAGCACGACCTCGATCCCGGCCTTGGCGCACACGTAGGTGATCGCCGCGCCCATCATCCCGGCCCCGAGTACGACCGCCTTCTTGGGCCGGAACGGCTCGGTCCCCTCCGGACGGCCGCGCTCGCCGTTGACCCGCTGGAGGTCGAAGAAGAACGCCTGGATCATGTTCTTCGCCACCTGGCCCGTGACCAGATCGACGAAGTAGCGGCCCTCGATCACGCTGGCGGTGTCGAAGTCGACCTGCGCGCCCTCCACGGCCGCGGCCATGATGTGGTGCGGGGCGGGATAGTTCGCGCCCTTGATCTGCTTGCGCAGGTTGGCCGGGAACGCCGGCAGGTTCTGCGCCAGGGCCGGTGTGCTGGGCGTCCCGCCGGGGATCTTGTAGCCCTTCACGTCCCACGGCTGAACCGCCTCGGGATTGGCCGCGATCCACGCCTTGGCGGCAGGGATCAGCTCCTCGCGGGTGGCCACGATCTCATCGACGATGCCGAGCTCCTTGGCCTTCTGCGGGCGCACCCGCTGGCCCTGCATCAGCAAGCTCATCAGCGCGTTGGCGATCCCCAGCATACGCACCGTGCGGGTCACACCGCCGGCGCCGGGCAGCAGGCCGAGCTGAACCTCGGGGAACCCGAGCTGCAGCTTCGGATCGTCGACCGCCACACGGTGATGGGTGGCAAGGCAGATCTCGAGGCCGCCGCCGAGGGCGGAGCCGTTGATCGCCGCCACGACCGGCTTGCCGAGCGTCTCCAGACGACGCAGCAGCGCCTTGCCGTCGCGGATGAAGCGGGCGATCTCCTCCGACTGATCCCGCGTGGCCGTCTTCAGGTCGTTCAGGTCGCCGCCGGCGAAGAACGTCTGCTTGGCCGAGGTGATGATCACCCCGGTGATGTCGTCCTTCTCGGCCTCGAGGCGATCGACCGTCGCCGCCATCGAGGCCGCGTACGCGGCGTTCATCGTGTTCGCCGACTGGTTCGGGTCGTCGAGCGTCAGGATGACGACGCCGTCGGCGTCCTTGTCCCAGCGGATCGTGGTGCTCTCACTCATTGATTTCTCAGTTCTCCTTGTCGGATCAGGCGATCGGAGCGGGCGCTCAGACGCGCTCGATCACGGTCGCGATGCCCATGCCGCCGCCGACGCACAGCGTCGCCAGCCCGTAGCGCTTGTCCTGGCGCTCGAGCTCGTCGATCAGCGTCCCGAGAATCATCGCGCCGGTCGCCCCAAGCGGATGGCCCATCGCGATCGCGCCGCCGTTCACGTTGACCTTGTCCAGGTCGAGGCCCATGTCCTTGACGAAGCGCAGCACGACGGCCGCGAACGCCTCGTTGATCTCGACCAGGTCGAGGTCGTCGACCGTCAGGCCGGCCTTCTCCAGCGCCTTGCGGCTCGCCGGCGCCGGGCCGGTCAGCATGATCGTGGGGTCGGCACCGGACACGGCCGTGGCCAACACACGAGCCCGCGCCTTGAGCCCGAGCTCCTCGCCGATCCTCTCGTTCCCGATCGCCACCAGCGACGCGCCGTCGACGATCCCGGACGAGTTGCCCGGCGTGTGAACGTGCTCGATCTTCTCGATCCAGTGGTACTTCTGCAGCGCCACCGCGTCGAAGCCGCCCATCTCGCCCATCACGGCGAACGAAGGCTTGAGCTCGCCGAGCTTCTCGACCGTGGTGCCGGCCCGGATGAACTCGTCGTGGTCGAGCACCACGTGCTCGTTGATGTCGAGCACCGGAATGACGGAGTTCGAGAACCGTCCCTCGGCCTGAGCGGTCGCCGCGCGCTCCTGCGAGCGGGCGGCATACGTGTCGACATCCTCGCGGTCGAAGCCCTCGACCGTCGCGATCAGGTCGGCGCTGACGCCCTGCGGCACGAACGAGCTGTCGTAGTTGGTCTCGGGGTCCATCGCCCACGCCCCGCCGTCGGAGCCGATCGGCACCCGGGACATCGACTCGACGCCGCCGGCGAACACGAGGTCCTCCCAGCCCGAGGCGACCTTCTGCGCGGCGACGTTGACCGCCTCGAGGCCCGAGGCGCAGAAGCGGTTGAGCTGCACGCCGGAGACCGTGTCCGGCAGTCCGGCCTTGATCGCCGCGGTCTTGGCGATGTCGGCGCCCTGGTCGCCGATCGGCGTGACGACGCCGAGCACCACGTCGTCGACCCGATCGGGGTCGAGCGCCACGTTGCGGCTGAGCACCTCGTGCATCAGGCCGACGACCAGGTCCACGGGCTTGGTCGCGTGCAGCGACCCATTCACCTTGCCCCGCCCACGGGGGGTGCGAATCGCGTCGAAGACCAACGCTTCAGTCTTTGGCATGAGTTACTCCTCACAATCCGAATGTCATCGCGCTCACGGCGCGTTGGATCTCACGTGCGGCGCGGGCGATCGTTGCGCCCGGGTCAGCCCGGCGGGTTGGCTTCCTGATGGCAACCGACACCCATGTTGGATAATACGCTCGACCGATGCCTGGGGTTACCTTCAACCCGACGCCTGTGCCTACCCAAGCCCCGAAACGCCGCCTTCCCGCCGCCGCCAGGCGCGCCCTGATCGCCGACGCCGCGCTCGAGGAGTTCGCGGTCAACGGCTACGAGGGCGCCTCGATGGGCCGCATCGGCGGCGCCGCGGGGGTGAGCCGGACGGTGCTCTACGACCACTTCCCCTCCAAGCGGGCGCTGTTCACCGCCCTGCTCGCCGATACGCACGCGGGGCTGCTCTCCCACCTGCAGGCGGTAATGGCCGCCGACGCGCCGATGGAGGAGCGCATGCGCCGCGGCCTGGACTCGTTCTTCGCCTTCGCCGAGCACGAGCCGTTGGCGTGGCAGCTGCTCTTCCCCGACCGCGCGCCCGTCGACAGCGAAGTCGCGGCCGAGTACCAATGCATGCGCGCCGAGTCCAACCGGCTGCTCGGCGCGATGCTGGCCCCGGACGCCCGGCGGGCCGGGATCGACCCCGCGAGCATCGTCGGTCAGGCCATGTTCGCGCTCCAACAGTCCGCCCTGCACGGCGCCGTGCGCTGGTGGCACGCCCATCCCGACGTCGAGCGCGAGCAGCTCGTGCTCGCGGCCATGGACCTGCTGTGGACCGGGATCAGCGGCCTCGAGCGCGGCGAGTACCGCGTGCAGGAAGGGGCGCGGCTGGTCGGGTAGGCGGCGGTTGTCGGGCGGCTGCCACCGTCGTCGCGGCGCTATGACGCGTGTACAGCGGTTGGGGTGGGTGGGGTCGTTGCGAACCGGCATTTCGTCGTATCTCGGCGGTCTCGGAGCACGCCGAGGAACCTATTGCCGGTATACGCGGCAGAGCGTTCCCCAACTCCGGGCGCGGACCGCGAGCTGCAACGTTGTGCCGGTCCGCAGGCATCGAGTGCCACGAGATGGGTGCTGTCGCGGCCAAGATTGGCCCGGCACCGACCAGAAGGGACCACCCTTTCCCAGCAAGCCGTTCAACGCCCCAAACCATCACTGCGGCCGGGGCCCGACTGAAACCCCCCTACGCCGGCCGCCGCGCCACACCCGGGCGCCGGGCGTCAGACACGCGCCAGCAGGTGGCCGCCGTGGCCGCGGCCACGAGCAGCACCGCGGGCCAGGCGCCGATCGCGAGCGCGAGCACGTGGGAGAAGGCGAACGCGAACAGGCCCACGCCGGTGAGCAGCGCGGCCGTGCGGCGCCCATCCCGGCGTAGCCAGATCGCGACGCACAGCAGGCCGCAGGCCGCGAGCACGACCCCGCCGAGGGGGCGCGACCCGCTCGCCACGGCGACGCCGTAGCCGGCGATCAGGCCGGCCGCGGCGATCGGGGCCGTGGGAAGGTCGCGATCCATACCCACAGGATTATGAGCGAGCCGGGACGTGGGCGCGCCCGGGACGCCGCCCGGGAGCGCCCGCGACGCGCCGCCTGGACCGGGCCCGGGGCGCCCAGCCAACGCGGCGAGGCGACCACAGCCATCCGTTAGCTTGCCATCCATGACCGCCGGCGATGACCGCCGCACGAGCGCGGTGGAGCTGCTCTGGGACCTGGTGTTCGTGTTCGCCGTGACGCAGGTCAGCACGCTGCTGGCGCGAGATCTCAGCTGGACGGGATTCGGGCGCTCGATGCTCGTGCTGGCCCTGATGTGGTGGGCGTGGTCGGCGTTCGTCTGGGCGGCCAACGCGCAGGATCCCGACTCGCCGACGCTGCGGGCCGCGCTGCTGGCGGCGATGATCCTGATCTTCGTCACCGGACTGGCGATTCCGGGCGCGTTCACGGGCCGGGCGACGCTGTTCGCGTGCACCTACGCCGGCGTGCGGTTCATTCACCTGGCGCTGTATGCGGACGCCTCCCGCAAGGGCCAGGCCTCGTGGGCGGCGATCGCGGGGTTCGCGCTGACCGTGGTCGCCGGCATGGCCCTGCTGATCGGCGGATCGTTCCTCGACGGCGCCGCGCGGGTCGTGCTGTGGACGGTGGCTGCGCTGATCGACTACGCCGGGCCGGCGTGGCTCACGCGCGAGCGGCTGCGCGGCCTCCAGGAGGTGGCGGTGGCCCATTTCGCCGAGCGCTATGGCCTGTTCGTGATCATCTGCCTGGGCGAGTCGATCGTGGCCATCGGGGTGGGTGCCAACGGCCGCCCGATCGATGCCGAGCTGGTCGCCGCGGCGGCGTGCGGGCTGCTGATCACGGTCGGCCTGTGGTGGACCTACTTCGATCGCCTCGCGGCGGTCGCCGAGGAGCGCCTGCGCGAGCATCGCGAGCCGGTCCTCGCGGCCGCGGACGGCTACAGCTACCTGCACCTGGTGATCGTCGCCGGCATCATCGTGTTCGCGGTCGGGATGCGGTTCGCGATCCACGGCGGCGGTCACGAGCTCGGTGACGGCGCCCGGCTGGCGCTGTGCGGCGGGATCGCGCTGTACCTCGTCGGCCAGGCCGCCTTCCGGCTGCGCCTGACTGAGACCGTGAGCTACCGCACGCTCGTGGCCGCGGTGGCGGCCACGAGCGTGTTCGCGCTCGGGGGCGCGCTACCGGGCTGGGCGGTGGCCGCGTGCATGACCGTCGTCGTCGGCGTGCTCTGCGCCGGCGACGATGGACTCGCCGAGCTCAGCGAGGCCGCTGGACCCGCCAAGCCCGGCGACGCCGTAATGGGTCAGACCGGAGGTTGACGCCGGCGCAGCGGCGCGGCGCCGCGCAGCCAGCGGTACGCGGTTCCGGCGCGGCCGGCTCGGGTTCCGGTCTCGGACTGCATAGGACGGGTTCCGGCCCACGCACGGCAGGCTCAGCGAGTAGTAGGCCCTCGACTCCGCCCTGGGGTGGTCCGATGCGCGTCGGTGATCAGGTGTCATGGCCGCCTACCTCGAGACGTTGCAGGGAATCCAGGCTCACGCGCGGGACGGCGACACCCCTGCCGCTCCGTCGTGCGAATGTGAAGCAACTGTGAACGTAGCACCTGCTCCTGGCGCCAGCAGCCGGGGACGCCGGCCTACGCCGCCGACTACGACACCGAGGGTGTGCGCCGGGCGCTGGCAGGCGAGCCCGGAGCGGCCCGCCGAACTCAAGGCCTGACCGCCGGGCGCCCGGTCACTCCGAACGCGAGCGGAACTCCCACAGCGCGCGTTTGTCCTCGAGCGGCAGCAGCCGCCAGTCCTCCCGGTCGGGCCGCCAGACGTAGACGTTGACGTCGACGATGCTGCGGACTTCGGCCAGGACGTCGACCGTCGCTCGCGCGTCGACGTCCTCCGCGAGCACCTCGCGGGTCATCAGATCGACGACCTTGAACCGGTGAGGCTCCCTGGGCGTTGGCTCCGGCGGCGGCTTGGGCCGAGGCTTGGGTGGGACGTACAGTCGCTCCGGCTCGGCCGGCGGGCGGCGCAGGATCTTCTCGAGCGGCACGACGTTGGCACCGGTGCCCTTTGTCTCCGTATCGAGTATCCAGACCTTGCTTGCCACTCCTCGATCGATGTTAGTTAGTCCGCGCCCCGGTGGCCGTCCGGCCGCTCGGGGATGATCCCCACGTGAACCGGACCGGCACGCGTGTCCATGGCTAACCCGTCCGATCTCCTGCATGCCTGGGAGTCGGCGATTCGTGAGCTCGGCGGGGTCGCGTCCTCGCTCGTCTCGGGTCCGGCCGAGCTGGCGGCCCAGCTCGGGGCGCCGCTGCAGCGGCAGGCCGTGCTGCTGGAGCAGATCCTGCAGCGCCAGGTCGAGTTCGAGCGCGACGTCGTCGGACGCGTGATCGCTCCGGCCCGCATCGTGCTCGACGTTGCTGATCAGACCACGGCGGCGATGCATGCTCAGGCGAACGCGTTCCGCGTCGCGGCGGCCTCCTTCGGGCAGGTCGCCGACCTGCTCGAGCAGCAGGCGACACTGCTGACGCGCGCCACCAGCACGATCCGCGACCCCGTGTCCGCACTGCGCACCGCCGGCGGTGCGATCAGAGACACGCCCGGCGATCAGGAGCTCCCCGACGCCTGAGGGCGCGCCGGGGCGTCGCTCCACATCCCCCGCGACCTACAGTTGACGAACCCTTCAGTCGCGTATCCCCAGGAGGACGCATGCAAGGCAACATCGCCCCCATCGCCCGCGCCCAGAACCCGATCGACCCCGGCGTCACGGTCGGCCACGTCCACCTGCGCACCGCCGACATCGATCGCGTGCGCGAGTTCTACGCCGGCGTGCTCGGCTTCGACGTGGTCGCGGAGGCGCGCGACGTCCCCGGGTGGGGCACCACCGGCGACCTGCTGTTCGTGTCCGCCGGCGGCTACCACCACCACCTCGGGTTCAACACCTGGAAGTCGAGCGGCGGCGGTCCGCAGCCCGACGGGGTCGCCGGGCTTCACCACGTCGCGCTGCGCTACCCGACCCGGGCGGCGCTCGCGGATGCGTACGCGCGGCTGCGCGCGGTCGACTGGCCGATCCGCCAGGCCACCGACCACGGCACGCATGAGGCGATCTACATCAGCGATCCCGACGGCAACGACCTCGAACTCATGTGGGACCGGCCGTTCGACGCCTGGCCACGCGACGCGCAGGGCCACCTGACCGGCGGGTTCGGCCCCGACCTCGACCTCGAGGCGTTGCTCACCGAGCTCCAGTGAGGTTGCGCGACGTCTTCCGAGGCCTCGTTCCCGCGGCGCGCCGCTCGGTCGGTGATCGAGCTGTACTGGGGCTCGGGGGTGTGCGACGACGTCCCCGCCCTGGCCTGGTACCTGGTCTCGGCCCTGGTCCCGCTCACGCTCGGCATCACGGCCCTGGCCACGGTGCTGCTGGGCGACTACGCGCGGGCCCAGGCGGTCGCGCAACGGGTGGCCAAGGTGCTCCCGTCCGACGTCAGCGACCAGGTCGTGCAGCTGATCCTGCGCACGCGGCGTGACTCGCCACTGCTGATCACGATCTCGATCGTGCTGATGGTGTGGACGATGTCCGGCGCCGTCGGCGTGGTGGAGCGGTGCCTCTCGCGCCTGCTCGGCCGTCCCCGCTTCGGGATGTTCCTGCTCAAGGCCCGGCAGTTGGCGCTGGCGGCCGGACTGGTGCTCGTGGTCGTGCTGATGGTGCTCGCCGCGGCCAAGGCGACCCATCTCCAGAGCCGTCTCGGACTCGACGGCGCCGGTGCGCATACGCTGTTCGTGCTCGGCTCGCTGCTGGCAATCGGAGCGGTGTGCGCGTCGCTTTACCACTTCTCCCCCCGGTACGGGATCCCTTGGCGTGACGCGGCGGTCGGGGCGGTCCCAGCTGCCACCGCGCTCGAGTTGACGCCGACGCTGGCGGCCTACTACCTGCGCTGGGTGGCCGGCACCACGCCGGTCCAGGTGTTCCTCGTGATGGCCGGCGTTCTGTTCACCTGCTACGTCGCATCGATGGCGCTGCTGATCGGCGGGGCGATCGCCGTCCGTCGGGTCCACGGCAGGGCGCAGCCAGCCGGCGACGAGGCGGCGGATAGGGTTGCCGTTCAAACCGAGCCCGGGCCGGGTATCGCCAACGAGGACCGCGGGCCGTAGTGTTCCCCCACCTTCATGTCCACCGCCGCCGTTAGTTTAGGAGGTCCGATGGGTTTCGACCAGTACCACGAGCCGCCCGATGAGCTACCGGCGGATACGCGCACGTTCGCGCGGCTGTGCGCCTCGCTGACCGAGGAGGCGGAGGCGATCGGCTGGTATCAGCAACGGCTGGCGGTCGAGCCCGACCCGGAGGCGCGGGCAATCATGCTCGACGCCCAGGGCGAGGAGTTCAAGCACTTCAGCATGGACCTCGAGTTCCTGCTGCGCCGGACGCCCACCTGGCGGGCGATCGCCGAGGGGATCCTGTTCCGCAGCGGAGACATCGTCGAGAACGGCGAGGAGGCCGAGGCGGAGGTCACCGAGGGCGAGGCGGGGGCCGGCGGCCCGGACGCCGGCGGTTCGGGATCGCTCGGCATCCGCAGCCTGAAAGGAGCGGCACGATGAACCATCTTCTGCGACCGCTGGCGCCGATCAGCGACTCGGCCTGGACGCTGCTCGACACGGAAGCCACGGAGCGGCTCACGGCGGCGCTCGCCGCTCGCAAGCTGGTCGATTTCTCCGGCCCCCACGGCTGGGAGCACTCGTCGACCAACCTGGGCCGGATCACCGCGCTCGCATCGGCTCCGTGCGAAGGGATCACGGCCGTGCAGCGCCGCGTGCTTCCGCTGGCCGAAGTGCGCGCCGAGTTCACGGTCTCGCTGGCCGAGCTACGCGATCACGACCGCGGTGCGGTCGACGTCGATCTCGCCGACCTCGACGACGCCGCCCACCGCATCGCCCGGGCCGAGAACATCGCCGTCTTCCATGGCTGGAGCGACGCCGGGATCACCGGCATCGCCGAGGCCTCGACCCACGCGGTGCTGAGCCTCGGCGATCACGGGGACGCCTACCCCCGGGCGGTGGCCCGGGCCGTCGAGCTGCTGCTGCGGGCCGGGATCAGCGGGCCCTACGCGCTGGCCCTCGGACGCGACGAGTACACGCGCGTGGTCGAGACCGCAGAGCACGGTGGCTACCCGCTGTGGGATCACCTGCGCCAGATCGTCGAAGGACCGATCGTGTGGGCGCCCGGCGTGCGCGGAGCGATCGTGCTCAGCATGCGCGGCGGCGACTTCCTGTACGAGTCGGGGCAGGACCTGTCGATCGGCTACGACCGCCACGACGCCGAGTCCGTCCACTTCTACCTCGAGGAGAGCTTCTCGTTCATCGTCGCGACCCCCGAGGCCGCGGTGGCGCTCACCCCCTAGTGGCCCCGATTCAGAGGCCCCAGTCCGAGCGCGGCCGCTCGGCGAGGTAGCGAAGCAGGTCCGGGTCACCGGAGCGCAGCTCGTCCACGGGCTCGCCGGAGCACGTGCACAGCTGCACCACCGCCCCGGCGCCGCCGATCGACTTCAGGCGCCACACGGCCCCGTGGCTTTCCCAGCGCGCCAGCATCTCGATCGGAGAGAGTGACATGGCTCGACATCATCGCAGAGCACGCTCACGCCTGGCAAGGCCCGCTCTCACGCCTCGCCCAGCACTGCGGCCCGCGCGGCCCCGGCACGCGCGACCAGCTCCCCGGCGGCCCGCAGGCGCCCGTCCTCGGGCGTGTGGGCGAGGTTGAGCTCGACCATGGCGGCGAGCAAGTTGTTGGCGGCGCCGACGGCGTGGATGTCGCCCGTGAAGTGCAGGTTCAGGTCCTCCATCGGCACGACCCGGGTCAGGCCGCCCCCGGCGGCGCCGCCCTTGATGCCGAATACCGGGCCGAGTGAGGGCTCGCGCAGGCACAGGACCGGAGACTTGCCGATCGCGCCGAACCCCTGGGTCAGCCCAACGGCGGTCGTGGTCTTGCCCTCGCCCGCCTTGGTCGGGGTGATCCCCGCGACGCACACGAGCTTGCCGTCGGCCACCGCGGCCAGGCGGTCGATCACCGAGAGCTCGACCTTGGCCTTGAAGCGACCATACGGATCGACCTCGGCCGGATCGAGCCCCGACCGGTCGGCGATCCGCTCGATCGGCTGCAGTTCTGCTTCCTGGGCGACCTCCAGACTTGACTTCATCTCCGCTCCCTCATTGATCGAACTGCTGCCGCTCCTGGCGGGCCTGCGGCGTGAGTCTAGACAAATAGGTACAGATCGCAAGAGAGCGCCGCCCCACATCGTCGTCGGCACGCGCGAGCCGAGCGTGATGCGCCGGGCACTCGGTCATAGCGTCAGCAACGAGGTCTCACACGACGCCCCGTGCGACGTGCTGATCGTCCTCTGAGGCGCTAGCCGCTCCGGACCCGCTGCTCACCGCAATACACGTTGACGTGCCCGCGGCGGGCGAAGCCCGCGAGCGTCATGCCACGGTCGGCCGCGAGCTCGATCGCCAGTGACGTCGGCGCGCCCACGCCGACGAGGATCGGAGCGCCGGCTACCGCCGCCTTCTGGACCAACTCGAACGCCAGCCTGCCGCTCACGCACAGGATCGAGTCCGACAGCGGCACGCGTCCGTCGAGCAGGGCGCGGCCGATCACCTTGTCCATCGCGTTGTGGCGACCCACGTCCTCGCGGACTAGCTCGAGCTCGCCGCCGGCTCCGAACAGCCCGGTCGCGTGCAGGCCGCCGGTGCGCTCGAACGCCGGCTGGCGCATCCGGTCGGGAAGCGATGCGAGCAGATCGCGGTCCACCGTCGGGCCGACCACCGCGTCGGGGGCGTGCACGGCGACCTCCTCGAGCGCGCCCTTGCCGCACACGCCGCACGACGAGGTGGTGTAGAAGCGGCGCGATCCGGGGTCGCGCAGCAGCGGGCCGCGGACCTCGATCACGTTGTTGGCCAGCTCAGCGTTCAACCCCGCCTCCCGTGGGCCGTCGATCAGGCCCTCGCCGAACAGGAAGCCGAGCGCCAGCTCCTCGTCGTGTCCGGGCGTGCGCATGGTGACCGCCAGCGGCGCCCCGTCGACCCGCAGCTCGAGCGGCTCCTCCACCGCGACCTCGTCGCGTCCGCCGTCGCGGACGATCGTCGCGGTCATCCGCGGTGCCGTCACGCCGGCGCCGGGCGGCGCCGTCACGGCAGCGCGGGCTCGGCCAGCGCCGGCGTATACGCCGGCTGCTCGGCGACCGGCCGCACGTCGACGGCCACGACCTTGTACTCGGGGCAGCCCGTGTTGACGTCGGCCGAGGGTCCGACCAGCAGGTTGGTCCGGACCTCCGGGAAGTGGAAGGCCGTGAACACGTGCCCGGGGTCGATCCGCTCGGTCACGCGGGCCTCGGTCTCGATCCGCCCCACGCGGCTGCGCACCGACACACGCTGGCCGTCGGAGATCCACAGCCGGGCGGCGTCGTCGGGATGGATCTCGAGCCAGTCGCGGTCGAGCAGCTCGAGGTTGCCGGTGCGCCGTGTCATCGTGCCCGCGTTGTAGTGCTGCAGGCGCCGGCCGGTGACCAGGATCATCGGGAACTCGTCATCGGCGGCATCGCCCGGCTCCTTGTACGGCAGGGCGGCGAACTGCCCCATCCCGCGCGGAAGCTCGAACGTCTCCTGGTACAGGATCGGCGAATCGGTCCCGTCGGGGGCAACCGGCCACTGCAGGCCCCGGCGGCCGATCCGCTCGTGACTGACGCCGGCGAAGCACGGCGTGAGCGCAGCGATCTCGTCCATCGCGTCGGCGGGCGAGCTCCAGCCGAGGTAGTGACCGAGCGCGGCCGATACGTCGGCGATGATCTGGAAGTCGGTTCGCGCCTCGCCGGGCGGGTCAATCGCCGGCGCCACCAATTGCATCCTGCGCTCGGCGTTGGTGAACGTGCCCGCTTTCTCGAGGAACGCCGATGCCGGCAGGATCACGTCGGCGTACTTCGTCGTCTCGGTCTCGAAGATGTCCTGGCAGACCAGAAACTCGAGCGACTCCAGAGCGGCGATCACGTGCGCCGTGTTGGGGTCGGTCTGGGCGACGTCCTCGCCGAAGATGTACATCGCCTTGAGCCGCCCGTCGACGGCGGCGTCAAACATCTGCGGGATCGTGTACCCCTTCTGGCGCGACAGCGGCACGCCCCAGCGCTGCTCGAACGCGCGCGCGACGTCGTCGTCGGACACGGGACGGTACGCGGTGTAGGTATCCGGCAACGCGCCCATGTCGGAGGATCCCTGGACGTTGTTCTGGCCCCGCAGCGGCAGCAGCGCCGAGCCTGGCCGCCCGACCTTGCCTGTCATCAGGGCGAGGTTGCAGATCAGCCGCACGACCTCGGATCCGTACTTGTGTTCGGTCACGCCGAGACCCCACAGGATCGACGCCTCGTCCGCCTCCGCGTAGATGCGCGCCGCCGCCTCGATGTCGGCGGCGGGAATGCCCGTGATCTCCTCGGTCTGCTCCGGCGTGCACAGCCCGATCAGCGCCTCCACCTCGTCGAACCCCTCGGTGCGCCGGTCGATGAAGTCGCGGTCGATCAGACCGTCGCGCGCGACGACGTGGGCGAGCCCGAGCATCACCGCGGCGTTGGTGCCCGGCCGCGGCGAGAGGTGCAGGACCCCGTAGTCGGAGAGCTCGATCCGGCGGGGATCGATCGTCACCAGCTTGAGACCGCGCAGCGTCGCCTGCTTGATCCGTGCGCCGACCACCGGGTGGCCCTCGGTCGGGTTGGCGCCGATCACGATCGCCGCTCCGGCGGCGTCAATGTCGTCGAACGACCCCGTCGCGCCGGACAGGCCGAACGCCTTGCGCAGGGCGAAGGAGGTCGGCGAGTGGCAGACCCGGGAGCAGTTGTCGAGGTTGTTGGTGCCGATCGCGGCGCGCATCAGCCGCGACATCGCGTAGCAGTCCTCGTTCGTGGCCCGGGACGAGGCCAGGCCGGCGATCGCGTCGGGACCGTGGTCCTGCTTGATCCGCGTGAGCTCGCTCGCGATCAGGCCGATCGCCTCGTCCCAGCTCGCCGACCGGAAGCCGTCGCCGTCGCTGATCAGCGGCGTGGTCAGGCGGTCGCGCGAGCGGGAGAACTGGTGCGCGAAGCGCCCCTTGAGGCAGGTGTGCCCGTGATTCGCCGGGCCGTCGAGCGCGGGCGTGATCGACGCGACGCGACCGCCGCGGGCGTGCGCCTCGAGTCGACAGCCAACCCCGCAGTAGCCGCAAGTCGTCGTGACGTTGAGGTCGAAGCGTTCGCTCATGGGGTCCTCCTACTGGGGCACGTCAGACATGTTTAGCAGCGTGATCTCGGTTATCGCGTCCGTCGGACACGTGTCCGAGCAGGCGCCGCACGAGACGCAGGTCGAATTGCGGAAGCCGGCGTCGAGTCCCGCCGTCACATTGGCGTGGAAGCCACGCCCGGTCGCGGTCAGCGCGAATGCGCCCTGCACCTCGTCGCAGGCGCGGATGCAGCGCCCGCAGGAGATGCACAGCTCGTGCTGGAAGGCCAGGTACGGATGACGCTCGTCGTGGCGGCGCTCGTGCTGAGCGCCGGTCCAGCGAAGCTGGTCGGCGACCCCCAGCTCGCGCACGACGGCGGCGAGCTCGGTGTGCTCGCCGGGTGGCTCGGGCAACTCGGACAGGACCAGCTCGACCACCGCGCTGACCACCCGTCGCGCGGTTGCGTCCCCGGTATCGATCACCATCCCGTCGGCACACGGGGTGGTGCACGCGGGCACCGGCCCCTTCGCGCCCTCGAGCCCGACGAGGCACACGCGGCAGGCGCCGAACGGAGCCTGGCGCTGATCGAAGCACAACGTCGGCACGTCACCGCCGAGCTGGCGGATCGCCTCGAGCACGGTGGTCGCGGGGGCCACCTCGAGCGCACGTCCGTCGATCGTCACCTGCATCAGACCAGCCCCAGCTCGTCGGGGAAGTGGGCGGCGAGGCTCCGGATCGGCGCCGGCATACCGCTCCCGTGCGCGCACAGGCTGGCCAGCTCCAGCGTCTCCAGCAGCGGCTCGAGGCGCGCGCGCTCGACCGGCTGCTCGCCGGCGAACATCTCCAGCGCCCGGAACAGACCGATCCGGCACGGGAAGCACTTCCCGCAGCTCTCGTGGGCGCCAAACCTGAGCAGGTGCCGCGCGACGGCGCGCATGTCGGTCTGCTCGTCGAAGGCGAGGATGCCACCGTGGCCGACCATGCAGCCCTCGGCCTTGAGCGCGTCGAAGTCGAACGCGACATCGAGTCGCGACGCCGGCAGGATGCCGCCGAGCGGCCCGCCGATCTGGATCGCCTTGATCCGGTGGCCGTCGCTCAGCCCGCCGGCCCGCTCCTCGCACAGCTCGCGCATCGGCGTGCCGAAGCGGACCTCGAAGACGCCGGGGCGCGCGAAGCGCTCGTTGAAGCAGACGAGCTTGGTGCCCGAACTGCCGGCGGGGCTGAGCGCGCGGTAGGCCTTGGCCCCGTGCTTGGCGATGAACGGGGCGTTGACCAGCGTCTCGGTGTTGTTGACGACCGTCGGCATCCCGAACAGCCCCCGCTCGGCCGGGTACGGGGGCCGCGCCGAGACGGTCCCGCGCAGGCCCTCGATGCAGGCCAGCAGCGCGGTGTCCTCGCCGACGACGTACGAGCCGGCGCCCTCCATGATCGTGACGTCGAAATCGAAGCCGCTGCCGGCGATGTCCTGGCCCAGCCACCCGGCCTCGCGCGCCGCCTCCGCGGCCGCCTCCAGCGCCGGCAGGGAGCGCGGGTACTCCGAGCGGCAGAGCACGAACCCGTGCTCGGCGCCGACCGCGTAGCCCGCCAGCGCCATCCCTTCCAGCACCAGCGCCGGGTTGCGCTCCATCAGGTACTTGTCGATGTAGGAGCCGGGGTCGCCCTCGTCGCCGTTGGCGACGATGAACTTCCGCTCACCGGGCGAGCGCCGGGCGAACTCCCACTTGTGGCCGGCCGGGAAACCGGCGCCGCCGCGGCCGCGGGCGTCGGCCTGCTTGACCTCGGCCAGCAGCTCCTCGGGCTCGAGCTCGGCCAGCGCGTGGGCCAGACCCGACCAGTCGCCGGGGCGGGTCAGCACCGGCTCATCGAGCACGCTCGACCATTCCGGCTCTACGGCCTCGGCGGCCTCCCCGCCCAGTACGCGCTCGACGACGCCCGGGCCGGCGTCGATCCGGTCGCCGTCGCGGATCGCCGGGGACGAGTGACAGAAGCCGAGGCACACCGTCTCGGCCAGCGACACCGACCCGTCGGCCCTGCGCTCACCGAGCTCGAGCCCCAGGCCGTCGCGCATCGCGTCGACGTGGGCGTCGGCCGTCGCCGCGAAACACGCGGTGCCGGTACAGACGCGGACGTGCCGGGCGCCCCGCGGGGCGAGCAGATCGTCGTAGAAGGTCGAGACCCCGTACACGGTGGCCTCGGGCAGGCCGGAGGCCTCGGCGGCCAGGCGGCGGTCCTCGTCGGTGATCTCGCCGCTGGCGTCCATCGCCGCCTTCAGGACCTGGAGAGCGGTCGGCGCTTGGACGGTGTGCCCGCGCCGGGCTAGTTCGACGAGATTTCTGGACACCCTTCGTGAGTATTACCGGTAGGATCTCTTTGCACAAGTTTGTCCACAGTCATACCCCGGCCAGGGCGATCCGCTCGTTCGCGCGCAGCGCCGCGGCCAGCGTCTGCGACACCGTCCGTCCCCCGTCCGCGGAATGGATCTCCAGGCGCGCCGGCTCGATCCCACCGAGCCGCGCCGGCTCGACCCCGCCGAGCGCCCCGGTGACGAAGATCTCGGGCGCGGCGGCGAGGCGGTCGAGCGCCAGCGGCTCGAAGCGCAGCTCGTAGCCGAGCGCGAGCGCGATCCTCAGCACGCGTGTACGCGTGACACCGGGCAGGATCCGTCCGTCGACCGGCGGCGTCAGCAGCGCCGGCCCCGGCTCGACCGCGAACACGCTCGCCCGCCAGGACTCCAGCACCAGGCCGTCGAGGTCGCACAACAGCGGCTCCCCGTCGACGCTCGCCGCGAGTCCGTCGAGCAGGCGCCGGTCGCTCCACTTGTGGGCCCCCAGGCCGCCGGGAACGCTGACCGGACACAGCTGCACGGGCACCCGGCGCGGCGCGAGCGCGGAGCACGCGAACGTGACCTCGACGCCGTGGCGCCGCGGGCGGAGATCGACCCGCAGACGTGCATGGCCAGCCTGGGCGGCGCGCGCCCGCAGCTCCTCGGCGAGACCGCCGGGCACATGCGCCCCGTACAGCGCCGCCACGCTGGCGGCGAGCCGCGCGAGGTGCTGCTCCAGCGCCACCGGCCGCCCGTCGGCGACCAGCAGGGTCTCGAACACCCCCGCCGCCGGGTCGGGCCGCGGCGTCGGCCGGGGCCCGAGCCGCAGCGGCCGCGGCGCGCGAACCGCTCGTGCCCGCACTCCAGCGACCGCCCGCACACCGCGGCGCCCGCCGGGCGGGCCGACGTCGGGGGCCAGCCGGGCCCCGATCGCGTCGAGCAGCGGACGGGCCTTGGTCGCGCACTCGGTCGCCTCGGCGACCGGATCCGAATCGGCCACGACGCCGCCGCCGACGCCGAGCCAGGTCCGCTCGAGATCGAACTCGAACGTCCGGATCGCGACGCTCAGCTCCAGCCCGGCGATCGGGCTCGCGAACCCGATCGCCCCGGTGTAGGCCTCGCGAGCGGTGCTCTCGAGCTCGGCGATAACGTTCAGCGCCGCCACCTTCGGCGCCCCGGTGACTGAGCCGGGCGGGAACGCCGCCCGGATCAGCTCACCGTCGCCGACGCCGTCACGGAGCTCCCCCGCGACCTCCGACACGAGGTGCCAGACGCCCGTGTGCGCCCGCGCATCGGCGAGCGCCTGCACAGCGATCGTCCCCGGCACGCAGACGCGCCCCAGGTCGTTGCGGACCAGGTCGACGATCATCACGTTCTCGGCCCGGTCCTTGGCCGAGGCCAGCAGCGAGCCGCGCTCGGCCGCCGCGGCCCGGGCATCTTCCGGCCGCGGGCGAGTGCCCTTGATCGGCGCGCTGCGGACCGTGCGCCCGTGACGCTCCAGGAACAATTCGGGCGAGAGGCTGGCGATCGCGCCCCACGGGCCCGCCAGGAACGCCGCCCGATCGGGGCGCAACCGTCCCGCTGCGGTTGCGAACAGGTCGATCGGAGCCCCGCTCAGCCGCGAGTCGAGGCGGGTGCAGATGTTGGCCTGGAAGATGTCGCCGGCCGCGATCCGCTCGCGGCCGGCCGCCACCGCCCGGGCGTGTCCCGCCGCCGCGGGAGCCGAGCGCCACGGGGCGGTGGCGAACGGCAGCGGTCCCGGCGCCGTACGGGCGCGCTCTTCGAGCGTGGCCAGCCGCTCGCGGAGCGCCGGCGCGCGCTCCTCGCACCACAGTGCCTCGAACCACCAGCGGCCCGTGGCGTCGAGCCGCAGCAGATGGTCGTAGAAGGCGAGCTCGAACGGGGGCAGCAGCCGCTCCCGCGGCGGGCTCGCGCCGACCGGCTCCAGGCCGCGTCCGAGACCGTAGCCGAGGTAGCCGACCCAGGCCCCGCCCACGGCGCCTCCGGCGCCGGCCGCAGGGTCGAGCACCGGCGGCTGCTCCTCCAGCAGCGAGAGCGGATCCTCCGCGCCTGAGGACGACCTCACCGGCTCGGAGGAGATCACCGCGCCGCCCCCGGCCCAGCGGCCGATGAGGGCGAACGGGCGCGTGTCGTCGCGGACGAGCAGCGCCGCCCGGTCGGGTTCCAGCGACCACGACAGCGGCACCCGGAGCAGCGTGCGGGGGCGTTGGTCGCCGGGGCTCACGGGCTCACCGGGAGGCTCGGCACGCTGGCGGCCCGCTAGTGGCCGGCACGAGGCGCGCGGGCGCGGGCGTGCCGGCGCGAGCCGCCGCCCGACACGATCGGCGTCGGCCGCGCTGCGTCGAACGAGCGCATCACGCCCACGTCGAGCGCGCCGGGGGCGAACAGGTCACGGGAGTACGCGACCGGCGCGCCGTTGCCCAGGTACACCACCTCCTCGAGCTC
The DNA here is from genome assembly GCA_963816005.1 of uncultured Solirubrobacteraceae bacterium. Taxonomy (GTDB): domain Bacteria; phylum Actinomycetota; class Thermoleophilia; order Solirubrobacterales; family Solirubrobacteraceae; genus Palsa-465. Next base: position 119,770 of record CAWFKF010000115.1, read on the forward strand.
GAGCGCGGCGGTGCTGCACTCCAGCTGCAGCACCTTGCCCGTCTGCTCTCGCGGCGTCACGAGGCGCGGCGTCACCCGTGTCCGCGCGAACCCGATCGGCAACTCGAGCTCGATCATCACGTCGAGCAGCATCTTGCCGCCCTTGAGCAGGCGCTCGATGCGCTCGGGATCGGGCAGCGCCACCGAGGGATGCGGCACATCGAACATCACGGCCGCGGGGCTCCCGCTCGCCATCAGCACGCGGCAGATCGTGATCACCTCGGTGGCCGCATCGAGCTCCAGCATCTCGCCGACCTCGCTCCCGACAACGCGCCGCTCGACCCTGACCTGCTCGGCCGAGAGCTTCACGCCACGGCGCTTGGCCAGCGAGGAGTACGGCTCGAGCCGTTCCAGACGCTCATCGAGCTGTGTCGGCACCGCGACGCGGCCGACGAACGTGCCGCTGCCCTGACGGCGCACGATCTCACCCGTGTCCTCGAGCCGCTGCAGCGCCGTGCGCAGGGTGCCGCGGGAGATGCCGAGCATGGCCGCCACCTCCTGCTCGGGCGGCAGCCGATCACCGACGCGGTGCCGGCCCGGCGCCAGCCAGTTGCGCAGAGCCTGCTCCGCGCTGTCGACGAGCGAAGGGCGCTGCCCGCTCGATTCACTGCCCGACCGCTGCGCTATCGCCACAGCGCCATTCTGTCATCCGGACCCAGCGCCGCCCGCCGGTTGGCGGCGTCGGGGCTGCGTCCGCCCGTCCGCGCTCAGGCCTGACCCGTGGCGGGCTCGCCGATCCAGCGGTCGGCGTCGTAGCGCGCCAGCGCCGGGAACGCGGCCAGGATGCCGGCCACGCCGACCAGACACAGCAGGCCGCCTGAGACGATCGAGACGCGCACGCCGGCGGCGCTGGCGACGACGCCCGACTCGATGTCGCCGAGCCGGGGGCCGCTCGTCACCACGACCGAGAACACCGAGGACATGCGACCGCGCATGTGGTCGGGCGTCACCGTCTGGTTGATCGTCTGGCGCGCGACCGCGCTCACCGAGTCGGCCGCGCCGGCGACGGCGAGCAGCAGCGCCGCGACCCACAGCGTGCGGGACAGCCCGACCACGGCGATCGCCCCGCCCCACACGATGACGGCCCAGATCACCACCATCCCGAGCCGGCGGGCGCTCCGCAGCCAGCCCGTCGTCAGCGCGCCGACCGTCGCGCCGGCCGAGACAGCCGCGTAGAGAACGCCGGTGCCGGCGGCACCGGTCTGGAAGGTGCTCACCGAGAGCACCGCGAACAGCGCCCGCGGCATCCCGAAGGTCATCGCCACCAGGTCGATCGCGAACGATCCCATCAGCGCCTGGTTGCCGCGCACGTACCGCAGCCCCTCGGCGATCGAACGACGGACGCTCGGGTGCTCGGCCACCTGATGGGGCGGCTGCGGCGCCATCGCGAGGACCGCGAACACCATCGCGAAGCAGCTGACCGCGTCCACCGCATAGGCGGCGGCAATCCCCAACCAGGCGATCAGCACGCCCCCGAGCGCCGGCCCGACCACCATCGTCAGCTGGTAGAGGCCGAAGTTCAGCGCCAGCGCGGAGCGGAGCTGCTCGGGTTCGACCAGGTTCGGCACGATCGCCGAGCGGGCCACGTTCTGCACGGCGCTGAAGCCGGCCATCAGCCCTCCGAGCAGGTACAGGACGGGCACCGCCGGGTGGCCGGCCAGGGACACGGCGGCGAGGGCGGCGGCGATCACGACCAGCCCGATCTGGTCGAGCAGCAGCAGGCGCCGCCGGTCCATGCGATCCGCGATAGCGCCGCCGAGCAACGCCATCACGACGAGCGGCCCGAGCTCGACCGCGCCGAGCAGGCCGACCAGCAGCGCCGATCGCGTCTCGATGTAGAGCTGGTACGGGAGCGCCACCAGCGTGGCCTGGGTCCCCATCCCGGACACGAAGTTCCCGATTACGACCAGGCGCAGGTCGCGGCTGGCACGCAGGGGCGAGAGGTCTGTCGTCAACCGCGGCAGGCGCACCACGGCCAGGCTAGTGGCTCGCCCGCTGGGTCCCGTTCGGCGCCCCGATCCGGGACCCACAATTGGGGGGCGCTGTTCCGGTTGATGATTCGGAGCTGGATCTGGCCCAGCCCGTCAAGCGCCGGACGGGGCTCGAACCCGCGACCTAAGGCTTGGGAAGCCTTCGCTCTACCAGCTGAGCTACCGGCGCGCTCGCGGAACGGTGGCTGGACCGTGCCCGCACTGGCGGGCATTGTATGACGAGCTCTCCGGCCGAGGCGGGGCCACGCTGCACGCTTGGCGCGTGCTGCACGCTTGGCGCGTGCTGCTCGCTACGCTTGAGCGGCCCGTGCGCCGCTTCCTGCTCCCCGTACTCGTGTCCGTGGCGGCAGTCGCGCTCGTCGGCCTGCTCGTCTTCGGCGTGGCCGGCCAGGGGACCGAGTCCTCGATCGACGCCGCGCTCGCGCACGGACAGCGGCCCGCCGCTCCCCACGCCGCCGAGGCGCTGCCGAACCTGGGCACGGCGGGCGCCACCAGCCTCGCCGACCTGCGCGGCAAGGTCGTGGTGCTGAACGTGTTCGCATCCTGGTGTGACCCGTGCAAGGCGGAGGCGCCGGTGCTCGAGCAGGCCCAGCGCCAGATCGCCGGACACGACGCGACCGTGCTCGGGGTCACCTACCTCGACAACTCGAGCGACTCCCAGCAGTTCGTGCGCACCGAGCACATCACCTACCCGGTGGTGCGCGACGTGAGCGGCACCTTCGTGCGGTCGTTCGGCACGACCGGCGTCCCCGAGACGTTCGTGATCGACCGGCAGGGGCGGATCGCCGCCGTGCGGCGCTTCCAGCTCGACACCCGGTGGCTCGACCAAACGCTGCCGTCGATCCTGGCCGGGAGCTCGTGACTCCGCGCCGCTACCCCGTCCTCGCCGTGGCCGCGGCGCTCTCGCTGGCGCTGTCGCTGGCCTGCGCACTGGCGACGGCGGCGCTCGCCAGCCCGACGCCGCGGGCGTCGCTGACCGACGTCGAGGACCAGGTCATGTGCGTCGTCTGCCACACCCCGCTGGCGGTGTCCGAGTCCCCCCAGGCCGACTCCGAGCGCCAGTACATCCGCATGCTGATCGCCCAGGGCCTGACCAAGAACCAGATCAAGCAGCAGCTGGTGGCGCAGTACGGCCAGTCGGTGCTGGCGCTCCCGAGCCCACACGGCTTCAACCTGACCGTCTACATCCTGCCGCCCGCCATCCTGCTGGCCGGGATCGGGCTGCTGGTGGTGACGCTTCCCAAGTGGCGTCGGCGAGCGCGTGCCGCGACGCTCCGACCGGCTGCGACGGGGCCGGTGCTCGACCCCGCCGAGGCGCGGCGGCTCGAGGACGACATCGCCCGCTTCGAATAGAGGGTGGGCCGGCGGCCCGGCTGCTGTGGTGCGCCTGGCCGTGCATCCCACTTCCTCATCCCCGGCCGCCGTCTACGCAGCGCACCCGCGCGCCACTCAGCCACAGACGCCCCCCTTACATGGACTCGGGTGCGCTCACGCCGAGCAGTGCCAATGAGCGGGCGATCACCGCGCGGGCGGCGAGCGAGAGCGCGATCCGCCACGACTCGACGGCCTCGGGCTCGGCGCCGATCACGTGGCAGTCGGTGTAGAAGGTGGTGAAGTCCTGGGCCAGCTCCAGGGCGTAGACCGCGATCCGATGGGGAGCACGGCGGTCGGCCGCCTCGGCGATCTCCTCGGGGAAGGCGGCCAGCTTCTTGACCAGCGCCCGCTCGGCCGGGTGCAGCTCGCCGGCGCCCCAGTCGGCCCCGGGCGCGAGCGCCGCCTGCACCCGCTCCTCGCCGGCGCGGGCGAGCATCGAGGCGATCCGGGCGTGCGCGTACTGGACGTAGTAGACCGGGTTCTCGCGCGACTGGGAGCGGGCCAGATCGAGGTCGAGGTCGAGCGTGCGGTCGTGCGAGCGCTGCAGCATGAAGAAGCGGGTGGCGTCGACGCCGATCTCGTCCAGCAGCTCGTCGAGCCTGACGAAGTCACCGCGGCGCTTGGACATTGCGGCGCGCTCGTGTCCCTCAACGAGGTGGACGAACTGGAGGATCGGCACCTCGAGCAGGTCGGGATCGCCGCCCAGCGCGGCGAAGGCCGCCTTCAGCCGCGCCACGTAGCCGTGGTGGTCGGCGCCCATCGGGTTGAGCTGGCGGTCGAAGCCGCGCTCGCGCTTGTTCTGCATGTAGGCGACGTCGGCGGCGAAGTAGGTCGGCTCGCCGGTAGAGCGCTCGAGCACCCGGTCCTTGTCATCGCCGAAGGTGGTCGTCCGCAGCCACAACGCGCCCTCGGTGCGGTACAGGTGGCCGGCCTGGTCGAGCTCGGCGATCGCCCGCTCGAGCTGGCTCGGCGAGCCCTCGTGCAGCGTCCGCTCGCTGAAGAACGAGTCGAACTCGACCCCGTAACGCTCGAGCGTCGCCTTGATCTGGGCCAGCAGGGCGTCCACGGCCAGCGCCGCCAGCGGCTCTGGCTCGGTCTCGGCGGCGCGCGGGATCTGCAGGGCGAGCTCGGCCACGTACTCCCCCTGATAGCCCCCATCGGGGACCTCGCCGCCGCGGGCCCGGGCCCGCACGGACTCGCCGAGCAGCCGGATCTGCGAGCCGGCGTCGTTGAAGTAGTACTCGCGGGTGACCGTGTGTCCGTGCGCTTCGAGGATCCGCGCCAGCGCGTCGCCGTAGGCGGCGTGGCGCCCGCTCGCGGCCACCAGCGGACCGGTCGGGTTGGCGGAGACGAACTCGACCAGGATCCGCTCGGGCGGATCGGCGCCGCCCTGGCCGAACCGGTCGCCGGCTGCGAGCATGCCCGACAGCGCCCGGCGGTGCCACTCGTCCGAGAGGAACAGGTTCAGGAAGCCGGGCCCGGCGATCTCGGTGCGCGCGAGATCGTCCCTTAGGCGCTCGGCCAGCTCAGCGGCCAGCAGGTCGGCGATCTGGCGCGGCGAGGAGCCGAGCACCGGGGCGAGGAGCATCGCGGCGTTGGTCGAGTAGTCCCCCTGGCCGTCGTGCTTGGGCCGCTCGAGCTTCGGCGCCGCCGCGAGCTCGCCCTCGCTGCCGCGGACCGCGGTCGCCGCGGCGAGCACCGCGGCTCGGAGCTCGTCGAGCGGCGCGATCTGGCTGTGCTCGGTCGACATCAGGCGGCCGGTGTCTTCGCGGGCTGGAAGACGCGCTCGAGGTGTTCCATCGCCGCCGGGGTGCCGAGGGCGACGAGCTTGTCGCCGGGGCGGATCACCGAATGCGGTGGGGGCTGAGGCTCGAGCCGCCCGTCCGGACGGCGCACGGCGACGATCATCGACTGGCCGCGGACGTCGGCGATCGTCTTGCCGGCACCCTCGCAGGCCGGGGTCACCTCGATCTCCTCCATCCGGTAGTCGGCCACGGCGAGCGCGCCGCCGACCTGCGGGTGCAGCGCCACGCGGGCCATCTCCGCGCCTGAGGTCGTGTAGGGCGAGATCACCCGGTCCGCCCCGGCCCGCAGCAGCTTCTTCTCGGAGTCCTCGGCCGATGCCCTGGCGATGATCAGGATGTCGGCCCGCAGCTCGCGCGCGGTCAGCGTGATGAAGATGTTCTCGGCGTCCGAGTCCACGCAGGCGATCACCCCGCGGGCGCGCTCGAGGCCCGCCTGGCGCAGGACCTCGTCGTCGGAGGGCGGCGCGACGAGGTACGGCACGCCGAGCGCGGCCGCCCGCTCGGCGTTGTCCGGATTCTCGTCCACGACCAGGTACTGGGCACGCTCGGTGCGCAGGTCGCGGGCGACCTGGCGTCCGACGCGGCCGAAGCCGCAGATGATGAAGTGGTCGGTGAGCGAATCGATCGTCTTCTGCATGCTGCGCCGTGAGAGCACGCCGCTCAGCTGGCCCGAGACGAAGAACTCCGCCGCGGTCGCCAGGCCGTAGAAGAGCGTACCGACCCCGAAGATCAGGAGAGCGGCCTTGAGGGCGCGGCCGGCGAAGTCCGGCGGGTCGGGAATCGTGCCGAGCGTCGCCACCGTGTCGAGCGTCCAGGAGAAGCCGTAAGCGACGGAAGTCCCCTCGAGCGCCGAGTAGGCGACCGTGCCGGCGATCATCAGCACCCCCAGAGCCGCCATCAGGTACCCCAGCCGGCGGCTGACCAGCCTCAGCTCGCGGCGCTCGTGGGACCGGCGGTGGCGGGAGCGGAGGAGCTCGACGCGATCGGGCATGGACGCAGCCTATTTGGCCACGCGCGCGGTCAGTAGTGGTACGGCTCGCCGGCCAGGATCTTGTGGCCGCGGTAGAGCTGCTCGAGCAGGACCACCCGGGCGAGCTGGTGGGGCAGGGTCATGGTGCCGAGCGAGAGCCGGTGGTCGACGTCGGACAGATCGAGCCCGTACGGGCCGCCGATCACCAGGCACAGATCGCGCCCGCTCTGCCGACGCTCCTCGAGGAAGCGGCTGAATCCGATCGAGTCCATCGCGTCGCCGTCGCGGTGCAGCAGCGAGATGAAGGCGCGCTCCGGGAGCCGGCGCGCGATCTGCTCCTCCTCGCGCACCTCGATCAGCTCGAGCCGCGTGTGGCGCGCCAGCAGCTTCTGATAGTGCTGCACGTCGTCCGCGAACGGAGGGCGTAGGCGACCCACGGCGACCACGACGATCCTCACGGTGGGATACTAGGCGTATGGACGATCCTAACGCGCCCGAGCGCCACATCAACATCCACTTCTCACCGGACATCATGGCCGGCGTCTACGCGAACTTTGCGAACGTGAGCCACTCCGACTACGAGTTCACGATCACCTTCGCACGCGTCGACCACGAGGTCGAGGACGACGAGATCCCGGGCGTGGTCGTATCACGCGTGAATCTGTCGCCGAAGTTCATGCGCGAGCTGATCGAGGCGATGCAGGACAACTACTCCAAGTGGCAGACCCGCGAGGGGATCAAGAACCTCCCCGAGTTCGGTGGTGGTGGCGGCGGCGGCGGCGAGGAGCCTCAGGAGCAGTAGCCAAGCGCGGGGCTCGGCGGGAAGGGTGGGGCCGGCGGGAGGGCGCGCGGGCGCCCCGGGGTCAGGACCCGGAGCGCTCGGCGAACGCCACCGCGGCGCCGATCCGCTCGGTCGTCGGCGGATGCGTGGCCAGCAGCGCCGTCAGCCACCGGGGCGGCTCGACGTCGGCGACGTTCTGCACGGCGATCCGCCGCTCGAAGGACACGAACGCGTCCGGCGCGCCGGCCAGCTCGAGCGAGAACGCATCCGCACGGCGCTCGATCGCCCGCGACAGGCGGTTGCCGACCAGTCCGATCGGCGCCGACACGACTCCAGCCGCGAAGGCCAGCGCCGGCAGCGCCGCCGGCGTGCCCCGCTCCGGGGACAGGGCCCAGCTGACCCGCTGCACCGCGCAGGCCGCGAAAGGCGCCACGATCGCGGCGTAGAGGACGCCCCGGGGCACATCGCGATGGCGCACGTGCGCCAGCTCATGAGCCACCACGAGGCGGATCTCGTCGCGGGTGTAGCGGTCCAGAAGAGTGTCGAAAAGGACCACGCGCTTGGTCGGCCCGAGCCCGGTCACGTACGCATTGGCCGCCGTCGTCCGCCGGCTGGCGTCGACGGAGTAGACCTCGCCGACCTCGACCCCCGCGCGCCGGGCCAGCTCGAGCACGTCGGCCCGCGTCTCGCCCTCGGGCAGCGGCGTGAACGTGTTGAACACCGGGTCGAGCACGACGGGCGCGAGCGCGGCGAGGACCGTGCCGACGATCACCGATCCGGCCCCCGCCGGGGCCCACCAGCTGCGCGGATAGCGCCGCGTGGCGGCCACTGCCGCCGCGCCCGCCCCCGCGGCGAGCCCGGCGCCGATGGCGTTCGCTTTGACGAGATCGACGCCCCAGCCGCCCCACGATTGCGTCACCAGGCCGACGCGCTTGGCCCGGCGGCGGGCGAGTGCCGACAGCGGCAGCGGTGGCAGCGACAACGCGATCGCCAATCCGGCGCCGGCCGCCGCGCCGCCCGCGACCGGCCGCGCCGAGAGCCGTCGCAGGGCCTGCGGCGGGCGCCGCACGAGCAGCGCCAGGGCGCCGGTCTCGACGGCAGCCCGGGCGATCCCGAGCATCAACTGCGGGCGGGCGAAGCGCTTTCCGCGCTCGATCTCCTCCTCGGTGAAGTACGATCGGACATCGATCCGCGCTGGGTCAATGCTCGAATCGCGCGGCGCCAGCCACCGTGCACCCGCCTCCGCGGCGGCAACGGACAACAACATCGACCCGAGCACGCGCGAGCGTGGAGGGTTTCTCACCGGTGAGACTGAAATACGTGGTCGCATGAGGGTTGCTGTCGTATCCGACATCCACGGCAACCGGCACGCGTTCGAGGCCGTGCTCGACGAGATCGAGGCCTCCGAGTGCCAGGAGATGTGGTGCCTTGGCGACCTCGTAGGCTACGGGGCCGAGCCGGACGCGTGCGTTGAGCTCGCTCGCCGGCACGCGGCGATCTGCCTGGCCGGCAACCACGACCTCGGCGTAGTCGGCACGCTGTCGCTGAGCGAGTTCTCACGCGGCGCGGCCCTGGCCGCAAAATGGACGGCCGAGATGATCTCGCCGCAGACGCTCGCCTACCTCGAGGGGCTCGAGCCGCTCAACCTCGACGAGCGAGTGGGCCTGTTCCATGCCAGCCCGCGCGATCCCGTCTGGGAGTACGTCCTCTCCCCCCTGCAGGCGGAGCTGTGCCTGGACGTCCAGCGCCACCGGATCTGCCTGATCGGACACTCGCACGTGGCGCTCTCGTTCTCGCGCAGCGAGGGGCGGCCGGCGAGCGGCGAGACCCACTCCGCCAACGACCGGCTCGAGGTCGCCGACGGCGAGTGGCTGATCAACCCCGGGAGCGTTGGGCAGCCGCGCGACGGCGACCCGCGCGCGGCCTGGCTCGAGCTTGACACCGCAAAGTGGACTGTTGTGTACAGGCGCATCGAATACGACATCGAGGGGGCCGCCGCGGCGATCCGCGCGGCCCGGCTCCCGGATTCCCTCGCCGACCGCCTCAGCTACGGCCAGTAAAGTCACTCGGCCGATGATGCGTTTCACGATTCGTGCTCTGCTCGCCGGCGGCCTCGGCCTGTCGACATCCCTGCTCGTCGCCTGCGGCGGCACCTCCGGGTTGCTCTCGGGCGGCCAGGCGAGCAACCTCAACAACTCACTGGACAACGTCTCCTCGGCCGTCAGCGCCGGACATTGCGGACCGGCCCAGAGCGCCGTCAACAGCTTCAACAACCAGCTCGCCGACCTGCCGGCCTCGGTCAACGCGACGCTACGGGCGAACCTGCTCCAGGGCGCCAACGTGGTCGGCCGCAACGCCGCCCAGGACTGTCTGAACCCGGTCTCGACGACCCCGAAGACGACGACTAACACAACGCCAACGAACACCACCCCAAGCACCGCCACCACGACTCCCACGCAGATCGTGACCACGCCGGCGACCACGACGACCCCGCCCCCACCGCCACCGGTGACCACGCCGCCTGCAACGACGAGCACTCCCACGGGTACTTCCAGCACCGGTAACAGCGGCGGCGCCGGGATCGGCGGCGGATCCGGCGGTGGGGGCTCCAGCGGAGGCGCCGGCGCGGTCAACCCGAACGGTTAAGAAGAGATGGCCAGCACCACAACGATCGCCGGTCGCTACCGGCTTGAAGGCCGCCTCGGCGTCGGCGGGATGTCGACTGTCCATCTCGCCTTCGACCAGCGGCTCGAGCGCAACGTGGCGATCAAGCTGCTGGCCGAGCACCTGGCCGACGACCCGGCGTTCGTCTCGCGCTTCCGCCGCGAGGCGCTGGCGGCGGCCCGGCTCGTGCATCCGAACATCGTCCAGGTCTTCGACTTCGGCTTCGACGAGGGCTCCCATCAGCACTTCATCGTGATGGAGCACGTCAACGGCAACTCGTGCGCGGAGCTGTTGCGCGACCGCGGCCATCTCGACGTCGAGCAGGCCGTGGACGTCGTCTGCCAGGCCTGCCGCGGGCTCGAGTACGCCCACCGCAACGGGGTCGTGCACCGCGACGTCAAGCCCGGCAACCTGCTCGTCTCCGACGCCGACGTGGTCAAGCTCGCTGACTTCGGGATCGCGCGGGCGGCCGATCAGTCGAGCATCACCCAGGTCGGCTCGGTGCTGGGCACGGCGGCCTATCTGTCCCCCGAGCAGGCGCGCGGCGAGGAGGCAGGACCACGCGCCGATCTCTACTCGCTCGGCGTGGTCACCTACCAGCTGCTGTCCGGACGGCTCCCATACGAGGCCGGATCGCTGTCCGAGCTGGCGCTCAAGCAGCAGCGCGAGGCACCGATGCCGCTCCAGGATCTGAACCCGCGGGTCCCGCCCGAGCTGGCCTATGCCGTCTCGACAGCGCTGGCGATCGATCAGGAGAACCGGCCCCCCGATGCGCTGGTGCTGGCCGAGGCCCTGCGCAAGGGCGCGCAGGGCATCGGTCCGGTCAGCTCCACCGCGCCGACGGCGCACCTCGGGACGGCCGCCGCGACGAACGTGCTCGTGCCCGGAGCTGAGCCGACGGCGGCCACGCGCGTCGCCACCCGGGCTCCCGTCGCCGCCCCATCCACCGGACGGGGCGCGCGGCGCGCGACCCCCGCCCGGGTCTCCAGCGCCCCGGCTCCTCGCCGCCGCGAGCCCGCGCCCGCTCCGGCCCAGCGCTCGCGTCCCAACAAGGCCGCACGGCGGCTCGGCGCGCTGCTGGCGGTGCTGGCGGTGTTCGTGGTCGCGGTGATCGTGGCCGCGCTGATCGCGACGAGCACGTCCAACACGGTCGTGCACTTCCGCACCGTGGTGGCGCACGACACGCAGAGTGCCATCGATCAGGTCAAGAGCATCATCAACCAGTACACGAAGTGAGTCGTTAGAGCCTGCCTGTCGTTCAGGCCGCGAGCCCGGGCGCCGCTCCGGCGCGCAGGGCCGCCGCGACCTCTGGAAAGCGCTGCTCGCTGATCGCCGTCCTCAGGTCGTGCATCAGCCTCGCCATGTAGGAGAGGTTGTGCAGCGTGATCAGCCGCATCCCAGTGAGCTCCCCGGCGCGGATCAGGTAGTGCAGGTAGGCGCGCGTGAAGCCCTGGGCGCAGGCGGGGCACGGGCAGTCGGCGTCGATCGGCCGGTGCGAGTGGCGATGCCCGGCCTTGGCGAGGTCCACGCGCCAGCGCGCTGCGGGATCGGACACGATCGCGACGCCGTGGCGCCCGAGCCGCGTCGGCATGGCGCAGTCGAAGGTGTCGATCCCGCGCTCCACGCCGGCGATCAGGTCGTCGATGTCACCGATCCCGAGCAGATGCCGCGGCCGCTCCGCGGCGTGGCGCTCGAGCTCGGCCGTCGCCCACGCGACGACCTCGTACATCTGCTCCTTCTCCCGGCCGAGCGAACCGCCGATGGCGATCCCGCCGCAGCCGCTCGCCGCCACCGTCTGGGCCGACTCGCGACGGAGCTCCTCGTCGACGCCACCCTGGACGATCCCGTAGACGAGCTGATCGTCGGGTCCGTGCGCCGCGTGCCAGCGCAGGCAGCGCTCGAGCCAGCGATGCGTGCGCTCGGTCGACCGCGCCGTGTACCCCCGGGACACGTGGAGCGGGGTGCACTCGTCGAACACGAGCGCGATGTCGGAGCCGAGCGCCGCCTGGACGGCCATCGAGGTCTCGGGGCCCATGAACCGCTCACTGCCGTCGAGGTAGGAGCGAAAGCGGACGCCCTCCTCCTCGATGGCCAGGATCGATCCCGTCCGCTCGCCCGGTCGGCCCCGGCCCTTGATCTCGTCGGCGACCGTCCCGTGTCCCATCGAGAACACCTGGAAGCCCCCCGAGTCGCTGATCACGGCGCGGTCCCAGCGCATGAATCGGTGCAGGCCGCCGGCCTCCTGCACCAACTCGGGGCCGGGCGCGAGGAGCAGGTGGAACGTGTTGGCGAGGATCAGCTCGTACCCGAGGGCGGCGACCTCGCGGGGCTCGAGCCCCTTCACCGTCGCCTTCGTCGCCAGCGGCACGAAGGCCGGCGTGCGGACGCGGCCGTGGGCCAGCTGAAGCTCGCCCCCGCGGGCGAGCGAACGGCCGTCGCGAGCCAGGACGGAGAACACGGCCCGGGACCCTACCCGGCGATCCCCCGGCCCGGCGCCCGCACGGTGCGACGGGCCGTCAGGATCGGTGTGAGGCTACGATGCGGCGGCCTCGATCGACTCGGGCTCGTCGGCGCCGTAACCGTATGAAATCTTAGTCATCTTCTATCAAGTCTTATTAGTTGCGAGCGGCAGATCGTTGGGCGGCGCGAACAGCCGTGACCGCACGGCGACGGCGAGGTACGCGAGCGCTGCGGCCGCAGCTAATGGGGCGCGAGCAGGCGGTCCCAGAAGACCGCGAGCTGCTTCAGCTCGTCGGGACTGAAGTGCGCCAGGAAGCGCGTGCGCACGGCCGCGAGATGGGCCGGCCGCGCCTGTTCGAGACGACGCGCGCCACGGCTGGTGAGGACGGCGTAGGCGCCGCGCGCGTCGTCGGGGCACGGCTCGCGTTCGATCAGTCCTTCCCGCCCGAGGCGGTCGACCAGCCGGCTCAGACCGCTGCGGCTGAGCGCCACCGACTCGGCGAGGTCACGCATCCGCATCCGGCGCTTGGGCGCCTCGGCGAGCTCGTGGAGCACCGAGTACGAGCTCAACGGGAGCCGGTGGTCAGCCTCGAGGACCGCGTCGAGCTCCTTGAGAAGCACCGCATGCGCCTTCAGGAACCCGCGCCACGCGACCGATTCGATGCCATCCATAGTCCCTCCGCCTTCGTCATCCTTCGCAGACACGATCGCCAACGGCCTGCCTACCCGCAGTAGTGTCAGCCAAGATACCAGCGCTCGATCCGCTGGTGACAGGGTCGACCGGACCTGGCCCATTCCCCTTATGCGCAGGCCACGGTCGAGCGGATCACGAATTCACTCGATCAGCGAGTGACCGGTCATCGCGGCGGGCTGCTCGATCCCGAGCAGGTGCAGCGCTGTCGGCGCCACGTCGGCGAGCACGCCGCCACCGCGCAGTTCCACCCCCGGCACCGTCACGATCAGCGGGACCGGGTTGAGCGAGTGCGCCGTGTTCGGGCTCCCGTCGGGCTCGAGCATGTGATCGGAATTGCCGTGATCGGCGGTCACGATCATCGCGCCGCCCGACTCGTGGACGGCGGCGGCGACCTCGCCGAGGCACGCGTCCACGGTCTCGATCGCCTTCACCGCCGCGGGGATGACGCCCGTGTGCCCCACCATGTCGGCGTTGGCGAAGTTGATGATCCCGAACCGGGGCGAGTCCTCCCGCCACGCGCCGATGAACGCCGCCGCCGCCTCCCGGGCACTCATCTCGGGCTTGTAGTCGTAGGTCGGGACATCACGGGGCGACTGCACGAGCTCACGGCGCTCGCCCTCGCACGGTGTCTCCTCGCCGCCGTTGAAGAAGTACGTCACGTGCGGGTACTTCTCCGTCTCGGCGACATGGAGCTGGCGGGCGCCGGTGGCCGCGAGCACCGTCGACAGCGTCGTAGCGGGGTGCTCGGGCGGGAACGCGACCGGGTACGGCCAGCCCTCCTCGTACTCGGTCATGGTGGCGTAACGGCTGACCGTGGGCGTGCCGCGCCGGTCAACGTCGCCGAACGCGGGGTCGGCGAGGGCGCGGGTGATCTCGCGCATCCGGTCGGGGCGGAAGTTGAACGCCACCACGGAGTCGCCGGGGCGAATCGTCGCCTCCTCGCCCACGAGCACGGGCTCGATGAACTCATCGGTCTGGCCGCGCTCGTAGGCCGCCAGCATGCCGGCCTGGCCCGTCTCGGCCCGGTACTCGGCTTCGTCATGGACGAGCAGGTCGTAGGCGCGCTGAAGGCGATCCCAGCGCTTGTCCCGGTCCATCGCGAAGTACCGCCCGACCAGCGAGCCGACGCGACCCGATCCGCACTCGGCCATCTGGCGCTCGACGTCGGCCAGATACCCCGCGCCGGCGTCGGGGAAGGTGTCGCGGCCATCGGTGAACGCGTGCAGCACGAGGTCCGGCACGCCGAGCTCGGCGCCCATGCGGATCAGCGCCAGCAGGTGCGTCCAGCCGGAGTGGATCCCGCCGTCGGACACGAGGCCGATCAGATGCACCCGATCGGACGCGGTGAACGCATCGCGCAGCACGGTGTTGGTCGAGAGGTCACCGCGCTCGACGGCCTGGTCGATCCGCGTCAGGTCCTGCATCAGGACCGCGCCCGCACCGAGGTTCAGGTGGCCCACCTCGGAGTTGCCCATCTGGCCCTCGGGCAGTCCGACGGCCAGGCCACAGGCGGTCAGCTGCGTATGCGGATAGGCGGCCCACAGCTCGTCGAACACGGGCGTGCGAGCGAGCGAGACGGCGTTTCCCGGACCGTCGGGCGCGAGCCCCCAGCCGTCGAGCACGACCAGCACCGTCGAGGGCACCGGCAGCTCCGTCGGACCGGGCGGAAGCGCAGCCATCAGCCCGCGGCCGCGACGATCGCCGCGAACGATTCGGGGTCGAGGCTCGCACCGCCGACGAGTGCGCCGTCGACATCGGGCAGCGCCATCAGCTCGGCGGCGTTGTCAGGCTTGACGCTCCCGCCATAGAGAACGCGCGTGCGTTCCGCCTCCTCGCGTGAGCGGTCGGCCACGAGCGCCCGCACGAACGCGATCGCCTCCTGCGCCTGCTCGGGCGTCGCGACCTTGCCGGTGCCGATCGCCCAGATCGGCTCGTAGGCGATCACCACGTCGCCGAGCCTCTCCGTCGGCACCTTGGCGAGATCCTCCTGCACCTGATGGCGGAGCTTACGCTCGGTGTCGCCGCGCTCACGCTCCTCCTCGGTCTCGCCCACGCACAGGATCGGGCGGATGCCCGCGTCCAGGGCCACGGGGACCTTGAGCTGGAGCGCACGGTCGGACTCACCGAAGTGCTCGCGCCGCTCGGAGTGGCCGAGCAGGACGCCGTGGACGCCGACCTCGAGCAGCATCGGCGGGGAGACCTCGCCGGTGAACGCGCCCTCGTCGGCGTAGTGCATGTTCTGCGCGTACACCTCGACGCGCGATCCGCGGGTCGAGTCGATCATCGCGGGAAGGGCCAGGAACGACGGGCAGACGGCCACGTCGACCCCGTCCGCCGTGGACACCCGCGGGAGCAGGGACTGGATGAATTCCTCGGCCTCGGCGACCGTCTTGTACATCTTCCAGTTGCCCGCGATCAGCGGTGTTCTCGTGCTTGGACTCATGCCAGCGCCTCCACGCCGGGCAGCGCCCGGCCTTCGATCAGCTCGAGCGCGGCACCCCCGCCGGTCGAGAGGTGGGTAACCTTGTCGGCGAGCCCGAACCGCTGCAGCGCAGCCGCCGAATCGCCACCACCGACGACGGTGGCTCCGGTTGCCGCCGCCACGGACTCGGCGACTGCTCGCGTGCCCGCGGCGAACGGCTCCATCTCGAACGCGCCCATGGGTCCGTTCCAGAACACCGTTCCGGCGCCCTCGATGAGGACGCCGTAGTCGGCCGAGGTCTTCGGTCCGATGTCCAGGCCCATCCATCCGTCGGGCACGTCGACGCCCTCGAGCGTCCTGGTTGCGGCGTCGGCGGCAAAGCGGTCTCCGACGACGAGATCGCGCGGCAGCTCGATCGCGGCCCGCGGCTCCTCGGACGGCTCCAGGGTGCGCCGGGCGAGCTCGACGTCCTCATCGGCACACAGCGAATCCCCGACCGGATGTCCCTGGGCGGCGAGGAACGGGAAGCACATCGCACCGCCGATCAGGATCGTGTCGGCCACCTCCAGGAAGCGGTCGATGACCGCGATCTTGTCGCTTACCTTCGCCCCGCCGAGCACCGCCACGAGCGGGCGTGCGGGCTTCTCCAGCAGCCCACTGAGCGTCCTCACCTCACGCTCAAGGAGCAGGCCGGCGGCGTGGTCGGCGACCAGGTGCGCGACGCCCTCGGTCGACGCGTGCGCGCGGTGGGCGGCTCCGAACGCATCGTTGACGTAGACGTCAGCGAGCGCGGCGAACTCCGCCGCCAGGGCCGGGTCGTTGCGCGTCTCGCCCGGCTCGTAGCGCACGTTCTCGAGCACGAGCACGTCGCCGTCGCCGAGCTGCTCGGCGAGCGCGCGGACATCGCTGCCGACCACGTCCGGGGCCAGCGTCACGTTCGCGCCCGTCAGCTCCGCCAGACGGTCCGCCGCGGGGCGCAGCGACAACTCGGGCTCCCGATTCTTGGGACGCCCGAGGTGTGACGCCAGCACGAGCTTCGCGCCGCGACGGCGCAGCTCGTCGATCGTGGGCAGGGCGGCCCGGATCCGGGTGTCGTCGGCGACCGCGCCGTGGTCGAGCGGGACGTTGAAGTCGACCCGCACGAACACGCGCTTGCCCTGAACCTCGCCGAGATCCTCCAGCGTCCTCACAGGATCTTCTGGATCAGATCGACGAGGCGGTTCGAGTAGCCCCACTCGTTGTCGTACCAGGACACGATCTTGACCATGGTGCCGTCCATGACCGCCGTCAGCGCGGAGTCGAGGATCGACGAGTGGGGGTCCTTGACGATGTCCGAAGAGACGATCGGATCCTCGGTGTAGGACAGGATCCCCTTCATCGGCCCCTCGGCCCCGGCCTTGAAGGCCGCGTTGAGCTCCTCGATCGTCGTCTCCCGGTTGGCCTCGATGGTGAGGTCGACGACGCTACCGGTCGGGACCGGGGCCCGCACCGCGAAGCCGTGCAGCTTGCCCTTGAGGTCGGGGATCACGAGCCCGATCGCCTTGGCGGCGCCGGTCGACGCCGGGATCAGGTTGATCGCCGCGGCGCGCGCGCGGCGCAGGTCCTTGTGCGGCATGTCCTGCAGACGCTGGTCGGCGGTGTAGGCATGAATCGTCGTCATCAGCCCGTGCTTGATCCCGACCGTGTCGTTCACGATCTTGGCCACCGGCGCTAGGCAGTTGGTCGTGCACGAGGCGTTGGAGATGATGTTGTCGCGCGCCTTGTCGTAGACCTCGTCGAAGTTGACGCCCAGCGCCACGGTGACGTCGGGGTTGGTCGCCGGGGCCGAGATGACGACCTTCTTCGCCCCGGCCTCGAGGTGCTTGGATGCGTTCTCGCGATCGGTGAAGAAGCCGGTCGACTCGATCACCACGTCGGCGCCGATCTCTGCCCACGGCAGAGCGGCCGGGTCGCGTTCGGCCAGCACCCGGATCTCCTTGCCGTCGACCTTGAAGCCCGTGTCGGTCGCCTCGACGCTTCCCGGGAAGGGTCCGTAGTTGGAGTCGTACTTGAGGAGGTGCGCGATCGTCTTGGTGTCGACCAGGTCGTTGACCGCAAGCCATTCCACATCGGCGCCGCGCTCGTAGGCGGCTCGGAAGACGTTGCGGCCGATCCGGCCGAAGCCGTTTATCCCGACACGTACGGGCATTTCATATCCCTCTTCTCGGTTGCGGCGGCTAGAGAACGAATGCCGCCGGGAAGCCGGTCGGCTCCTCAAGCCTAGCTAAATCGAGCGGCCTCAACTACGCGGTTTCAGCGGCGGCTGACGACCTCGACCCGGAGGCCGTCGGGGTCGCGCAAATACGCCGCGTAGTAGCGCCGTCCGTACTGGGGGCGGATCCCCGGCGCCCCGTCGTCGCTGCCGCCGGCCGCGATGCCGGCGGCGTGGGCCGCGTCCACCGCGGCCTTGCCGCTCGCGTGCAGCGCCACGTGTCCGTAGCCCGGCCCGGGCGGCCGCCCGCGCACGACGATCCACAGCTCGGGGCCGTTGATCCCGTACGCCACGGCGTGCTCGGATTCGAACATCCGGCGCGCGCCCAGGGGGAAGAACAGCGCGTCGTAGAAGCTGGCCGACCGGGCGAGATCGTTTACCTCGAAGCCGATGTGGTCGATCATCCCGGCCGGGCGCTCATCGCCGCTGACAACGACCGGGCGCGACGCATCAGTGCGGGCGCTCGATGTCTCGGTGGGTCACCTCGACGAGGTAGTCCTTGCCGTCGGCGTAGCGCCCCGCGAGGTGCTCGGCGATCGCCACCGACCGGTGATGGCCTCCGGTGCACCCGATCGCGACCACGAGGTGGGCCTTGCCCTCGGCGAGGTACTGCGGCAGCAGATAGTCGAGCAGCGGGTGCAGGTGCTCGTAGAAGGCGTCGAGCTCGCCGCCCTTGTTGACGAACTCCACGATCCGCGTGTCGCGACCGGTCAGCGGGCGCAGCTCCGGCTCATAGTGCGGGTTGGGCAGGAAGCGCACGTCGAGCAGCAGGTCGGGGTCGCGAGCGGGGCCATACTTGAATCCGAAGCTCTGGAACGTGACCGCGAGACGGCCGGGCGTCCGGTTCGGCAGCAGCTCGTCGGCGAGCTTGCGTCGCAGCATCGCCGCGGTCAGCCCGCGGGTGTCGATCACCACGTCCGCGCGCGCGCGCAACGGCGCCAGCAGCCGGCGCTCGCGTGCGATGCCGTCGGCGACGCTGCCGGTCGGCGCGAGCGGATGCCGACGGCGCGTCTCCTTGTAGCGGGTCATCAGTGTCTGCTCGTCGGCCTCGAGGAACAGCACGCGGTGCTTGAGCCCCGCGGCGCGGAGGCCGTCGAGGATCTCCGCCAGGCCTTCGAAATAGCTCCCGAGCCGAACGTCGGAGACGACCGCGGCCCGGGCGACCTTCGAGCCCTCGTGCATGAACAGCTCGACCAGCGAGCGGATCATCTCGGAGGGCAGGTTGTCGACGCAGAAGTAGCCCGCGTCCTCGAATGCCGCCATCGCGGTCGACTTCCCGGCGCCCGAGAACCCGGTGATGATGACCAGGTCGGTGAGCGCCGAGGCGGCGGCCTGCCCGGCGGCGGTCTCGTCGTAGCTGCCCGGTTGCGACGCCTGCATGCCCGACAGCTTGACGGGACGAGCGGACGCGCGCCAGTTCCATGAGGCCTCACTTACTCAGTGCTGCTTGATTGAACCGGCTCTCGTCAACATGGATCCAGGTACGATCGCCGGTCCCGCGTCCGCGGGGTCACGCTCGGCGGGCAGAGCCTTGCCGCCGCCGGCGACAGCGGCACCCTCGCCGGGCCCCGGAGCCTGACCCGGTGTCCTCGCTCGGCTGGATGTACTCGACCCGGCTCGCACCCGGCGGCGCCGCGATGCTCACCAGCTGACCCTCTCCGCGGGCCACCGGGGACGCGTTCAGTCAGACGCCGGTCCTGTGCAGCTCCCGATGCAGGTCGCGGGCCAGCTTGCCCGACAGCCCGGGCACCGCTTCGAGCTCCTCGCGACTGGCCGCGAGGATCGCGTCGGGCGAGCCGAAGTGCTGGAGCAGCGCCCGCTTGCGGGCCGGACCGACGCCGGGCAGCTCGTCCAGGATCGAGGCCTTCATCGCGCGGTCGCGCCGAACCCGGTGATGGGTGAGCGCGAACCGGTGGGCCTCGTCGCGCACACGCTGCAGCAGCTGCAACTCGGGGGTCTCGTGGCCGAGGAGCAGTGGCTCGGCCCGCCCCGGGATGAAGACCTCCTCGATCCGCTTCGCCAGCGACACGACCACCACGCCGCGCTCCCGGAATCCCTCCAGCGCCCGCAGGCCGGCTGAGAGCTGCCCCCGGCCGCCGTCGATCACGATCAGGTTGGGCAGCGCCGCGAAGCTGGGGTCGTACTCCTTGTCGTGGGGCGAGACGTCGCGCTGGGCCTCCCAGCGGGCGAGCCGTCGCGAGAGCACCTCCTCCATCGCGGCGAAGTCGTCGGGCGCGCCCTCGGCACCGGAGGCGATCTTGAACCGGCGGTAGTCGGACTTCTTCGGCGCCGCGCCCTCGACCACGACCATCGAGGCCACCGTGTTGGTCCCCATCAGGGTCGAGATGTCGAAGCACTCGATCCGCAGCGGGATCGTGTCGAGCCCGAGCGCCCCCTGCAGCCCGTCGAGAGCCTCGACGCGCTGCTGGCGCCGGCGCTCGGAGCGCAGCTTCTCCTGGTCCAGCGCCAGGCGCGCGTTGCGCTCGGCGAGCTCGAGGATCCGGCGCTTGTCGCCGCGTTCGGCCGGACGGATCTCGACCGGGCCGCCGCGCCGGCTGCTGAGCGCCTGCTGCAGTGCCGCTTGCGCGTCGAGCTCGCGCTGCACCACGAGCAGCGGCGGCACCATCATGGCGCTGGCGTAGTACTGCAGGATGAACGCCTCGCCAACCTCGGCGATGCCGCCGCCGACCTCGTTGTCGAGGTAGAAGCTCTGACGGTCCGAAAGCACTCCGTCGCGGATCTGGAACACCTGGGCGTTGGCCTCCGTCCCCTCGATCGCGATCGCGATCGCGTCGAGCGTTCCGACCGCGTCGTTGGCCACGCGCTGGCGCTCGAGCAACGAGCGGACCGCCCGCAGCCGGTTGCGCTCGCGCGCGGCGTCCTCGAACCGCTGCTCCGCGGCGGCGGCGCGCATCTCCTGCTCGAGCGAACGCTCGATCTCGCGGTAGCGGCCGGAGAGGAAGTCGATCACGCCGTCGATGCCGGCTCGGTACTCCTCGCGGCTCACGTAGCCGACGCATGGCGCCTCGCAGCGCTTGATGTAGTAATCGAGGCAGGGCGAGCCACTGCGACGGCCCGGCTCGGGCCCGTCGCAGGAGCGGAACATGAACACCTTCCCCAGCACCTCCAGCGTCGCGCGCACCCGCTTGGCATTGCTGTAGGGGCCGAAGTAGGCCCGGTCGCGCCGGTGGCGCTCCCGCGTGAAGTAGACCCGCGGAAAGTCCTCGTCGAGCGAGACCGCGATGTACGGATACGACTTGTCGTCGCGCAGCCGGATGTTGAACCGCGGCTTGTACTGCTTGATGAAGTTCTGCTCCACCAGCAGCGCCTCGGCCTCCGTGTGCACGACCAGCGCCTCGATGTGGTCGATCATCGGCACGAGATCACTGCCCGCCCTGGTGCTCGGGTTGGAGAAGTGCGACGCGACCCGCTTGCGGATCGATTTCGCCTTGCCGACATAGATCACCCGCCCGCGCGCCTCGCGGAACAGGTACACCCCCGGCTCGTCGGGGAGCTCACGGCGCCGGTCGGCAGGGATGATCGGCATGGGCTTCGAGGATACGAAGGTGGGTGGCGGCGTTTGTGGCGGGCTTCTGGGCTGTCGTGACGGCCGGCGTGACGGGGCGTAAGCGGGTTGCTTGGGAAGGAAGTCGTGCGGACTGGCCTGGGAACCGCCGATGCGTGCGGCTAGGGCGCCGATGCACCGGATTTCAAGATGCTTAAGGTGACAAATTCAGCGCCGCTGAGCGACCTTGTCGAGATAAGCACGACGTACATGCTTAGGTGGCCAACGACGTCTCGGGGCCCGGTGATTTGGCGAGATAAGCACGCCGGAGATCCCGCCCTTCCTCATCCCCGCCCGCCGTTGACGCCCCCCAGCACCGGGCGGCCCCGCGGCAGCGTACGAAGACCAGCCCTCAAAGACCAGCCCTCAGTCAGCCGTCAACGACAGCGCCAGCCCCGCGATCGCGAGCCCGAGGGCGATGAGCGCCACCGTCTCGCCGAAGCCGGCGCCCGGGGACAGGGGCAGGTAGCTGGGAACGCTGTCGGCCGGGTTGACGATGTTCGCGGCGCCGTTGGTGGGCGGCGAGCTGAGGGCGTGGAGCACGAACGCGAGTCCGAGGGCGGACGCGAGCAGGGCTACCAGGCGGGTCGCACGGGATCCGATCAGGGCGACGACGAACAGCCAAGCGGCCAGCACGGCGAGGACCACGTCGGCGGCCGAGTAAACCTGCCACGCGGTCGGGTCGCGGGGCACGCCGTTGAGCGGGCCGTAGGAGCCGAACAGCGCCAGGAAGGCGGGCGAGAGCTGATGGCTCCAGGTCAGGAACAGGGAGCCGAACAGCAGCAACGCTCCGGCCACCACGAACCAGTCGGAGAGCGCCTCTCGCGTTTCCTTGCTCACAGCCGCGGCAGTGTACGGCGGGGGATGCGGCGCGCGCGACCGTAGCGCCGGCGCCCACCCCCAGCCGAGCTATGCGGCTGCGGCCTCGGGGCCCTGCAGGTACAGGAACACGCCGGCGGCGACGGCGCCGCCGAGGAACGTCGCCAGGAGATAGATCCAGATGTGGCTCCATGACAGGACGCCGATCACCGCGACGCCGAGCGCGACCGCCGGGTTGAAGGCGCCGCCGGAGATGCCGCCGACCGCGAACGCACCCGCCGCGACGGTGAACCCGATCGCCAGGCCGTAGAAGGAGTTGCCCTCGGTCGCCTTGGCCGTGGCCACGTTCAGCACCACGTAGGCGAGCGCGAAGGTGAACAGGAACTCGACCACCAGCACCTTCCAGGTGCTCGGCAGGGTCCCGGCGCCGGCGCCGCCGTCGATTCCGCGGACGACCAGCGCCGCCAGCACCGCGGCGATGAACTGGACAAGGATGTAGGGGATGAACTCGCCGACCGGAAGCTTGCCGCGCACCGCGACGGCAGTGCTGACGGCCGGGTTGTAGTGGCCGCCGGAGACATGCCCGCCGGCGAAGATCATGACCATCAGCACCGCGCCGATGGCCAG
The DNA here is from genome assembly GCA_963816005.1 of uncultured Solirubrobacteraceae bacterium. Lineage (GTDB taxonomy): Bacteria > Actinomycetota > Thermoleophilia > Solirubrobacterales > Solirubrobacteraceae > Palsa-465. The sequence goes on from CAWFKF010000115.1 coordinate 142,232, forward strand.
CGGAGCCAGCGCCCCCGCCCCCGTCTTGGGGTTGGTCGCCATCCCCACCGTGAACACCAGGAAGTACGTGCCGATGAACTCGACAGCGAGCTTTCGGTTCAGGGTCATGCCGACTTCTTCGACGATCGGCAGCAGTTCTCCTCCTGAGCACTCATCAAGCGCCCCGGCACCTCAGCCCCCTACGCCAATGGGTCATGGCGCAGGCCCCCGGGGTCGGCGTAATCTCCCGTGCCGGATGTCGTCCAACGGCCACCGAGCAGCGATCCGGACATGTCCGCTCTGCGAGGCCACGTGCGGGCTCGAGATCGGGCTCGAGGCTGACCGCGTGACATCGATCCGCGGCGACCGCGAGGATGTCTTCAGCCACGGGTTCATCTGCCCCAAGGGGTTCGCGCTCAAGGAGCTGCACGAGGATCCGGACCGCGTGCGTACGCCGCTCATCCGCCGGCCCGACGGCAGCTTCGCGCCCGCGAGTTGGGACGAGGCGTTCGCCGAGATCGAGCGACGGCTGTCACCGATCCTGGCCGAGGACCGCAACGGCGTCGCGGTCTATCTCGGCAATCCCAACGCCCACAACCTGGCGAACATGCTGTACGGCAAGGTGCTGCTGCGGGCGCTGTCCTCGCGCAACAACTACTCCGCGAGCACGGTGGACCAGTTTCCCAAGCAGATGTCGAGCGCGCTGATGTTCGGCACGGGGACGACCGTGCCCGTCCCGGACATCGACCGGACCGGCCACCTGCTGATCCTGGGCGCGAATCCGCTCGCCTCCAACGGCAGCCTGATGACGGCGCCCGACATGCGTGGTCGCCTGCGGGCGATCCGCGCCCGCGGGGGCAAGATCGTGGTCGTCGACCCGCGCCGCTCGCGGACCGCCGAGGAGGCCGACGAGCACCACTTCATCCGCCCCGGGACCGACGCCCACCTGCTGTTCGCGCTCGTCCACGTGCTGTTCGCGGAGGGCCTGACCGACGCCGGTCGCCTCGAGCCTCTGACCGACGGGATCGAGATCGTGCGCCGCCTCGCCGAGCCGTTCACCCCGGAGGCGGCGGCGTCGGTGTGCGGAATCGGGCCGCAGGAGATCCGACGCGTGGCGCGGGAGCTGGGCGCCGCGCCCCGGGGCGCCGTGTACGGCCGGATCGGCACCTGCACGCAGGAGTTCGGGACGCTGGCCAGCTGGCTGGTCGACGTGCTCAACCTGCTCACCGGCAACCTCGATCGCGAGGGTGGAGCGATGTTCCCGCTCGGAGCGGCCGGACACTCCAACGCCGCCGGCACCCCGGGCCGGGGCAACGGCTTCCGGTTCGGGCGCTTCCACAGTCGCGTGCGCGGACTCCCCGAGGTGTTCGGCGAGTTGCCGGTCTCGTGCCTCGCGGAGGAGATCGACACGCCCGGCGAGGGCCAGGTGCGGGCGCTGATCACGATCAGCGGCAACCCGGTCGTCTCGACGCCGAACAGCGACCGGCTCGACGACGCGCTCGGCGGGCTCGAGCTCATGATCAGCCTCGACGTCTACGTCAACGAGACGACGCGCCACGCCGACGTGATCCTGCCGGCGCCGTCGCCGCTGCGACGCCCGCACTACGACCTGGCCCTGTACCTGTTCGCGGTCCGCAACGTGGGCAACTACTCACCGCCGGCCCTGGCGCCCGAGCCGGAGCTGCCCGACGAATGGGTGACGCTGCTGCGACTCGCCGGCGTCGCCTGGGGCCTCGGCGCCGACGCCGACGTCGAGCAGCTCGACGAGCAGGTCGCCCGGGTGCTGATCGAGCGGGAACTGGCCACGCCCGGATCGGGCGTCATCGGCCGCACCGTCGACGAGCTGCTGGCCGAGCTCGAGCCCCGGCGCGGGCCCGAGCGCCTGCTCGACCTGATGCTCCGCACCGGTCCCTACGGCGATCGGTTCGCGGGCGGCGAGGGATTGACGCTGGCGGCGCTCGAGCAGGCGCCGCACGGAATCGACCTGGGGCCGCTGCAGCCAAGGCTGCCGGACGTGCTGCGGACGGCAAGCGGCCGGATCGAGCTGGCCCCCGAGCCGATCATCGCCGACGTCGAGCGGCTGCTCACCTCGCTGCGCACACGGCGCGAGGACGGCATGGTCCTGATCGGCCGCCGCCAGCTGCGCTCCAACAACTCGTGGATGCACAACCTCCCCGTGCTGGCCAAGGGCAAGCCGCGGTGCACGCTGCACGTGCATCCGGACGACGCCTCCCGCCTGGAGCTGCTCGACGGCGCGCAGGCCGAGATCCGCTCGCGCACCGGCTCGGTGATCGCACAGGTGGAGGTCACCGACGCGGTCATGCCCGGGGTCGTGAGCCTGCCGCACGGGTGGGGCCACGACGCCCCCGGCGCTGCCCTCGCGGTGGCCGCCGAGCGGCCGGGGACCAACAGCAACGTGCTCGCGGACGAGCTGCTGCTGGACGCCCTGTCGGGCAATGCCGTGCTCAACGGGATCCCGGTCGAGCTGGCTCCGGTGCGGGCGCCAGAGGCACCGGCCGCGACCTACGAGGTCGCTTCCGCCGGTCCGGCCGAGCTGGGGCGGACTAGTACTGACGTGCGGCCCGGATGATCGCGAACGCGGCGTAGGCCGCGCCGCCGACGAGCACGATCCAGACGATGATCCCGCCGCCCGAGCTCCACAGGCGCGAGGTGGCGGTGATCGTCAGCGTGGCAACGCCGAAGGCCACGTAGAGGATCGCCCGGCGACGGTCGCCGAGCGCATACAGGGACACGCGGTGCTGGCGGTACATGAGCGAGGCGAACCACGCGATCGAGGCCAGGAACCCCAGCGACACGGCCTGGATCGCGACCGAGGCGCCCGTACCGCCGCCGGGAACCAGCACCACGAGAGCGGCCAGCGCGAGCACGATCAGGACGTTGCGGACGTTGGTGCTCATCAGAAGCAGATGGTACGCCGCTCGATTCCTCTGAGCGCCCGAGCGGTGATCACGACCGTGCCGTCGCGCACTGGCAGCCGCACGCGCTGCAGCTGGCAGGGCGCCGCCGTGCGCGACGCCACGTGCCGGCGCGCGGGCGAGGCGAGGATGCAGGTCGCGGCGGAGGCCAGATCGGCGGCAGGCGGTCCCATCGCTCTCGTCGAGCACGATCGCCAGCAGGCCGCCCGACCGGTAGGGCGCGCCCGCTGGGTCGGGTCCAGAGAGCTGGTCGCGGGCCCTGTCGTTGTAGCCGCGGGTGAGGTCGCGGTTCGCCGCCTGGTTGGGATTGCGCTCCAGCGGCGGGTAGGCCGGCGGGAACACGTTGTGGGGCTCGCCGCTGGACGGCGTGGACCGGAACACGTCGTACATCGGGGTGGCGACGGCGTCGTCTGGGCATGTCGCGCGTGTTAGCCCGGGGTTACGAGGGTCGATGCGGCGGAGGCCAGGTGCACGCGGCGGACGCTCGGACCCGACCGATGGGCCGGCGGCGCGATGGCCGGCGGTGGCTCGGCGGGTGCGGGCGGCGGGGGCGGCTCGGCGGGAGCGAGCGGCGGCCCGGCGACGGCCGGCTCGAGCGGGGCGCGCGCGGGCGGCGGTGCCGCCCCCGCGCGCTCGGCGGCGAACCGGTAGCCGACGCCGAAGTGGGTATGCACGTAGCGCCAGTCGGGCGAGATCCGCTCGAGCTTCTGGCGCAGCTTGCGCACGAACACATCCACCGACCGGTCCCCGCGGACCATCGTGTAGCCCCAGACGCGCTGGTAGATGTCCTCGCGCTCCAGCACCCGGCCGCCCGCGGTCGCGAGCTGGTGCAGCAGCTCGAACTCCTTCCGCGACAGCGTCGCTGCCGTCCCGCCCGCGAACGCGTCGAAGCGATCCGGGCGGATCGTGACCTCCCCGGCCGTGATCGCGGACTGACCCGACGGCAGCTCGCCGGTGCGGCGGCGGCGCAGCACGGCCTGGATCCGGGCGACGAGCTCCTCGGGATGGCACGGCTTGGTCATCCAGTCATCGGCACCGCCGCGCAGCGCGCGGACCCGGTCGGCAACCGACGCCGGCCCGCTGAGCACCAGCACCGCCAACCCCGGCAGCGCACCGGCGATCCGCTCGATGTAGTCCAGCCCCGTGAGCGCCGGATTGACGATCAGCGCGTGCAGCCGCATCGCGCCGAGCTGATCTGGCCCCGCGCCGTAGGCGAGCAGATGGCGCTCCCACCCGAGCGCCGAGAAACGCCTTTCGAGCACGGTCATGAGGCCGCTGTCGTCGTCGATGAGCGCGACCCGGATCGCCGTCGCGTCGCCAGACGGAGACATGTGTGCCGGAGTCTAGAGGGGGTTGGGGACGGGCACCGTTCGCGGGGTTCGGGGCGGACGGAGGTGCTACCCCCCCATCGCTTCCCAGCCCCGGTAGAGCTCCTCCACGGTCCGCTTCGCCTCCTCGTGGCGGGCGGCCGAGCGCGCGCTGGCGTCCGGCCCCGACCACGCGGCGGGATCGGCGAGCTCGTCCTCGAGCGCCTTGAGCGCCGCCTCCGCGGCCTCGATCTGCTGCTCGATCCGGCGCTGGCCGCCGCCGTTGGATGATGACTTCTTCGCGCCTGAGCGGCCCTTGCCTGCTGACCGCTGCTGCGCAGAGGACGCCGGCTTCTGACCCGGACCCGGGGACGTCGCGGCGCTCGCGCCGGCGGCGGCGGGGGCCTTGCCCGCGCCGGCGGCAGCGGGGGCCTTGCCCGCGCCGGCGCGCTTGCCGGCGGCGCGCCGCTCCTCGCGCATGCGCACGTACTCGGGCCAGCCGCCGACGTAGCTGCGCAAGCCGCCGTCCTCGAAGGCCACCGTTCGCGTCCCCACGGCGTCGAGCAGAGCGCGGTCGTGCGAGACGACGAGCAGCGATCCGGCGAACGTGCCGAGCGCCTCCTCGAGCGCTTCACGGCTCTCGACGTCGAGATGGTTGGTCGGCTCGTCGAGGATCAGCACGTTCGCGCCGGAGTGGACCAGGACGGCCAGCGACAGGCGCCGGCGCTCGCCGCCCGAGAGACCGTCCAACGGCTTCTCGGCCTGCTCGCCGGAGAACAGGAATTGGCCCAGCAAGGCCCTGGCCTTGTTCGGCGCAAGCCCGGTCGCGTGCTGAGCGGCCTCGAGCACGGTCCGGGCCGTTCCCCCCGAAAGCTCGTCGGCGTGCTGGGAGAGGAAGCCGAGCTTGACGTTGTGCCCGGTGCGCAGCTTGCCGGCCGGCAGCTCGCGCGCTCCGGCGAGGGTCTCGATCAGCGTCGTCTTGCCGGCGCCGTTGGGGCCGACGAGGGACACGTGCTCGCCGCGCTCGAGCCACAGCTCGGCGCCGTCGAGCAGCAGCTTGCCGCCCGCCTCGAGCCGCCCGTTCTCGAGCTCGAACACGACCCGGCCGCTGCGCTCCGGCGGTTTGAACGCGAAGGCGAGGCCGGCGCCGTCGGCCGCCCCCGCCTGGACGCGCTCGATCTTGTCGAGCTTCTTCGCGCGCGACTGCGCCTGACGGGCCCGGGTGCCGGCGCGGAACCGGGTCACGAACCGCTCCAGTCGATCGATCTCCGCCTGTTGGCGCTCGATCGCGCGGCCGAGGGCGAGCTCGCGGGCGGCCTTCTCCTTGCGCCAGGCATGCCACGGTCCGGCGAAGAACCGGCCCCGGCCGCCCTCGAGCTCCAGCACCGCGGTCCCGACGGCCTCCAGGAACCAGCGGTCGTGGGCGACGAGCACGATCGCAGCGTCGAGAGCCGCCAGATGCTGCTCGAGCCATTCCAGCGAGGCGATGTCGAGATGGTTGGTGGGCTCGTCGAGCAGCAGCAGGTCGGGGTCGCCGGCCAGCGCGCGAGCGAGCGAGCCGCGCGTCAGCTCGCCGCCAGAGAAGGTCTGCAGCGAGCGGTCGAGGTCGGCGTCCTGGAAGCCGAGGCCGTGCAGCGTGGCGAGCGCGCGATCGCGCCACCGGTAGCCGCCGGCGTGCTCGAGCCGGGCCTGCGCCTCGGCGTAGCGGTTCAGCGTCGCGTCGTCGTGCGCGCCGCCGGCCATCGCCTGCTCGAGCTCACCCAGCTCCTCCTCGATCGCCACCAGCTCGCTGGCGCCCGACAGCACGTACGCGCGCAGAGAGAGCCCGCGCTGGCGCGGCGGTCGCTGGTCGTGCAGCGCCACCTTGGCCCCCTTGGCGAACACGAGCTCACCGAAGTCGACCGAGGCCTCGCCGGCCAGCATCCGCAGCAGCGTCGTCTTGCCCGTGCCGTTGCGACCAGACAGCGTCAGCCGGTCGCGGCGCTCGAGCTTGAACGAGATGCCCCGCAACAGCGGCTCGCCGGCGATGTCCTTGCCGAGATCGGATGCGATCACCACTGCCATGGGCCTCATGGTAGGAAGCCGCCCGGGGCGGCGCAGACGGGAGGGCGGGGGCTCGGGCCCTGCGACTTCCGGCCGTGCGACTCCCGGCCCTGGGCCCGGACGATCAAGGCGCCGGCGGCGGTCGTGGTCGCAACCCGCGACGAGGCGGTCGCGCCGCGCGAGCAGCGGGCCCTGGCCGATGCCCTCGAGGCGACCGTGTTCGAGGCTCCGGTCAGGCACATCGGGATCGTGGCCGGATCGCACGAGCACACCCCCGCGCTCCTGGAAGCGATCGCGTCGGTCAGCCGGCAGGAACGCTCCCAGGCGGCCTAGCTGAAGGCCTAGCCGTGAGGTACGCTACCGCCATGCGCCGCCTCCGCATCATGACCGCGCTGCTCGTGTTCAGCGTAACGTTGCTGTCGATCGCTCCCGCCGCATTCGCGCGCGCCGATGGCGGCGAGGGCTGGTACGGGGAGACGAACGACAAGGTGATCACGAACACGATGTTCATCGTGATCGCCTTCTTCCCGACCTTGATCCTCGTCCTGTCGCTGATCCAGTGGCGGCTCGACAAGCGCAAGCACGCCAAGATGGACGCCTACAAGCGCCGCGCGGCGAGCCCCGAGTGGCACGGCGGCTGGTAGGGGCGGGCACGCTGCCCGGCTGACCGATCCCGCCTCCCAGGCTCGCGTTGCGCCGCCGACCCGGTGTGGGCTCGTCTGCGACCGGGCCCGTTATAGGCTTGCCCCACTGGACCCCGGCCTGCGGGACCGAGATCGTCTGAGGGAGTGCACATGAGCTATTTCGTCACCGGAGCGACCGGGTTCATCGGACGGCACCTCGTCGAGCGCCTGCTCGACCGCGGTGGCGAGATCTACGTGCTCGTCCGCGAGGGGTCGCTCGAGCGGCTGGAAGACCTCGTGGAACGCTGGGGGCCCGCCGCGGAGGGACTGATCCATCCCGTGGTCGGCGACCTGACGTTCCCGCGGCTCGGCGTCTCCGATGAGACGGTCGCCGAGCTGACCGGCAGCGTCGACCACTTCTTCCACCTGGCTGCGGTCTACGACATGACGGCCGACGAGGAGACGAACCGGATCGGAAACGTCGAGGGGACCCGGCACGCGGTCGAGCTGGCCAACACGCTCGAGGCGGGAATCTTCCACCACACCTCGTCGATCGCGGCGGCGGGGCAGTACAAGGGCCTGTTCCGCGAGGACATGTTCGACGAGGGCCAGCGGCTCGACCATCCGTACCACCGGACCAAGTTCGAGTCCGAGAAGATCGCGCGGACCCAGACCACGGTCCCGTGGCGCGTGTACCGACCGGCGATCGTCGCCGGCGACTCGGTCACGGGCGAGATGGACAAGATCGATGGGCCGTACTACTTCTTCACCGCGATCAAGATGGCGCGGCACTATCTGCCCGGCTGGTTCCCGCTGGTCGGGCCCGAGTTCGGCTACACGAACATCGTGCCGGTCGACTTCGTCGCCGCGGCGATGGACCACATCGCCCACCAGCCCGGGCTGGACGGACGGGCCTTCCATCTCGCCGCCCCGAAGTCGCAGCGCTCGGGCGACGTGATCAATGCGTTCGCGAAAGCCGCTCACGCCCCGCAGCTCAGCCTGCGGGTCGATACCCGGATCCTCAAGGCCCTGCCGAAGGGAACGCTCTCGATGCTGATGGCGCTGCCCGCTGCGCGCGGGGTCCGCAAGGCGATCCTGGCCGACTTCGGCATCCCCGAGGAGGTGCTCGGCTACATCGGCCTCACGGCCGAGTTCGACACCCGCGACACCGAACGCGCGCTCGAGGGCACCGGGATCAGCGTGCCGCCGCTCGAGAGCTACGCCGCCAAGCTGTGGGACTACTGGGAGCGCAACCTCGATCCCGACCTGTTCAAGGACCGCAGCTTCGGGGGCGCGGTGAATGGCAAGATGGTCCTGATCACCGGCGCCTCGAGCGGCATCGGCAAGGCGGCGGCGATCAAGATCGCCAAGGCCGGCGGGATCCCGATCCTGGTGGCGCGCAACATGGAGAAGCTCGAGCAGACCAAGCAGCAGATCGAGGACACGGGCGGCACCGCGTACGCCTACTCGGCAGATCTCTCGGACACCGACTCGATCGACGACCTGGTCGAGCGGGTGCTGGCCGACCACCCGGCGGTGGACATCCTGGTCAACAACGCGGGCCGCTCGATCCGCCGCTCGATCGCCCTCTCCTACGACCGCTTCCACGACTTCGAGCGCACGATCCAGCTCAACTACCTGGGCACGATCAAGCTGATCATGGGACTGCTGCCCCACATGCGCGACCGCAGGTCCGGGCACGTCGTGAACATCTCCTCGATCGGCGTCCAGACCAACCCGCCCCGGTTCTCGGCCTACGTCGCCTCCAAGGCGGCGCTCGACGCCTGGACCCGGGTCGTGGGCTCGGAGTCGATCGACGACGACGTGCACTTCACGACCATCCACATGCCGCTCGTGCGCACGCCGATGATCGCGCCCACGAAGATCTACGACAGCTTCCCCACCATCTCCCCGGACGAGGCGGCCGACCTGATCTGCGAGGCGATCCGGGCCAAGCCGAAGCAGATCAACACCAGGCTGGGGACGTTCGGCGAGATCTCCTACGCCCTGTTCCCCAAGGCGGTGGACCAGATCCTCTCGACGGCCTACAAGGTGTTCCCCGACTCCGCGGCGGCGAAGGGCGAGACACCCGGGGGCGAGGCGCCGGCGTCGACCGAGCAGGTCGGGTTCGCGCATCTGATGCGCGGGGTGCACTGGTAGCGCGCGGGCCGGGCAGCCGCGCGGGGCGGCGGTGACGGGCGCGCGGCGCGGCGGTGACGCGCTGCGGCGTGAGCGCGCGCTAGATCCGGAACACCTGGATCAGGCGCTGCTCGTGCTCGGCCTCGATCCGGGCGATCACCTCGACGTGCTGCTCGAGCCCGGAGCCGCGGAGCTTGGTAGCCAGCAGTTCGTCGACCTGGAAGATGCCGGCGCTGTTGGACATCGCGATCTCCACCCGCACCGCCCGGTCCTCGCCCGGGACGATCTTGACCTCCTCGATCGCGTAAGCCGAGAGCGAGTGGATGTTCTGATGGCCGGCCTCGAACGGCACCCGTGAGCGGCCCCGGGCCATGTCGAGGGCGTCGGCGACGCGCACGATCCCGGCCTCGATCGTGAACGGCTTCCCTTTGCGCCGGTGGCCGATGATCGCGTGCAGCGTCTCGGCCACGATCACCGAGCGCTCGGGCTCCTCGTAGGCCCCGGCCAGCAGCGGTCCGAGCTTGTCGGCGGTCAGGAACAGGCTGTAGGCCTCGTGATCGGTGCGGTGGATCGACATCCCCACGCAGTGGAAGAGGCAGCCGGCGGCCACCACCACCTCGGCATCGCGCTCGCTCAGCCCGTAGTCGGCGACGACCGACGGCGTCACGCCGCGGCGCCACAGCAGCCGGGCCACCCTCAGGCCGATGTTGAGCACGATCTGGATGTGGACCCAGCTGTGGTCGGACATCCCCAGGCGGCGCGTGGCGTTGACCGACGAGACGTGCCACCAGGCCTTGACCTGATCGTCGCGGTTGACCGCCTCCAGGAACTTCTCGAGGCGGCGGTTCCCGCGCGTGGGCGCGCGCACGCGCACCTCGGCGATCGCCTCGCGCAGGGGCCGCGGTGGTTCCGACGGGCCGGGCTGCGGTTGGGCGGCCGGCCCGGCCCGCGGCGACTCCGCCGCGAGGCGCTCGGGATCGGCGCCGCCGGTGGGGTTCTGATCCGCGGTCACGACGGCGCTTCGAGCAGGACGCCCTCGCGGATCCCGCCGCGCCCGACTTGGAGCGCCGCGCCGAACAGCCCCGAGGCGGCCTGCAGGATGATCAGACCGGCCGGCAGCAGCCGCACGCGCTCGCGATCCAGGGCGAACCGGCGGGCCATGGCCGTCGTGCCCGCGGTGGCCAGCAGCCCGAACGTGCGCTCGAACGCGGCCGAGTCCAGCACGGGGCCGGCGAGCCGTCGCAGCGACGTGGCGCTCCCCCCCACCGCCACCGCCTCGGCCGGCTTGGGCACGTCGATCCCGGCCAGCGCGTGCTCGACGTGGGCTCGGGCCGCGGCCATCTCCTCGGCGGAGGGCGGATCGGAGGCCAGAAATTGTTCGGTGAGATCGCCCGACCCGACGCCGAACGACGTGCACCAGCTCATCCGGTCGGGTGCCAGGCCGACCACGAGCTCCGACGACGCGCCTCCCACGTCGACTACGCCGAGCTCACCCGCAGGGACGTGGCCGAGCGTGCGCGCGGCGCCGACGAAAGCCAGCCGCGCCTCTTCCTCGCCGGACAGTATCTGCACCCCCAGCCCACAGTGCCGCCGGATCGCCGCGACCAGCTCGGGGCCGTTGCCGGCCCGCCGGATCGCCGCCGTCGCCACGGCGTAGACGTTCTCGGATCCGAGCTCCCGGGCCAGCCGCAGCTGCTCGGCCACGACCTCGACGACCTCGGCTATCTTCGCCGGCGAGATCGTCCCATCGTCCCGTAGCCCGCGTGAGACGCGTGTGAACGCCCGCTCCTGGTGAACCTCGAGCAGATGCTCCTCGTCGCACTCGGCGACGAGCAACCGCGTCGTATTCGAGCCGATGTCGATGCAGGCGCGGCGCACGTCGCGCTCACCCTATTGCTTCCGAGCGTGGCTCAGAGCGCATCGGGGCGCCCGACTGTGCCGGCTCCGGCGGCCGGTCGGCCGCCGCCGGCCTGGCAGCCAGGCGGCCGGGGCGGAGCTTGTAGGCGATCAGGCCCGTGACGACGAGCGCCCCGGCCCCGGCCGTGGCGAGCGCCGCGCGAGGGCTGGCGATCGTGGCCACGGCGCCACCCAGCAGGATCCCGAGCCCTGGCACCGCCTCGGCCATCGACTCGCTGAAGCTCATCATCAGCGTCATCCACGCGGGCTCCACCGCTTCCTGCAGCGCCGTGCGCACGGACACCGCCTCGACTCCGTTGCCCGCCCCGGCGACGGCGGCGGCCGCGATCGCGTAGCCCAGAGCCGGACTCAGGGCCATACCCAGCAGCCCGATCCCGAGCGCGCCCGCTCCACCGGCGATCAACGTCCGTGACGGCACCTCGCGCCAGCGCGCGTAGATCAGGCTTCCCAGCACCGCCCCCGCCCCCCAGGCCGACAGCAGCGCACCGTAGCCGCCGGCGCCGGTATGCAGCGTGTTGCTGGTGAACACGACCTCCACCGGGACCGACATGGTGAAGAACAGCAGCGCTACCGCCTGCAGGCTGAGCAGGATCCGGATCGCCGGGGTCTCGCGTGCGTGCTCCAGCGCCCGCCGCAGCCGGCCCGCCGACGGCGCCGGTTCGTGCGGCGCAGGCGGGAGCCCGACGGTGGCCAGCATCGTCAGCGCGATCAGCGCGAACATGGCGCTGTTGGCGATCAGCGCCGCTTGCGTGCCGCCCAGGGCGACGACCAGGCCGCCGATCGCGGGACCGGCCATGAAGCAAACGGAGAACGACGAGTTCATCAGTGCATTGCCCTCGCGCAAGAGATCCCGTGGCGTCAGCACCGCGACCGTGGTCGCCCGCGCGATCGCCCGCGCCGACACAGCCGCGACCCCGTCCAGCAGCGCCAGCACGAGCGCCGGGGCCAGCGCGAACCGAGCCGTCACCCAGGCCAGTGAGGCGAAGGCGACCGCCTCGATCCCGTACAGGACGGGCAGCACGCGGCGGACCGACCGTTGATCGATCCGGGCCACCATGAGCGGAGAGATCAGCGCAGGAATCGTCTGTGCGCAGAGGAAGAACGCCGTGGCCCCGATCGCACTGCCGGTCCGTCTGTAGACGAGCACCGCAAGCGCGACGGCGCCGATCGACCACGCCAGCTCGTTGAGCGTGTACGCGACGAGCAGCCGCCGGTACACGGGAAGGGTGAGTACCCGTGTCACGTTCGGAAGTATCGACGCTCCGCTGACCTGCCGATAGTTTTCCTGCTAACCGCAAGGAAGGAGTCGCGAGATGCCCTGGCGCAACGGCTGATCTCGGTGCCGGCGCTCATGCGGTGGGTGGCGTGCTGGGGAACCGCATGAGCGAAACGGCAAATACCCGTCCATGACGTTTTGAGCCACGCCCCGATGGGGGTAGCATGGCGGCGATCGCGCCTGTGCGCGTCCTGCGGGGGCTGGAATCAGAATCCATGGAAGTAGGGGTTTCGACACAACACGGAAGTACACCAGCCCGCCGGCGGGCTGCGCTTGCCCTGCTCGGCCTGGCTGTTCTGTCGCTCCCCGCCGCGCTCGCCGTCCTGGCCCCACCCGAGCGCCTGCACGATCCGGTGCTGTTCGCGGCGCTGATCGCGATCGCGCTGGCCTGCCACACCGGCCAGGTCACGCTCAAGACGCGGGTGCCGGTCAAGGTGGACGCCGGGTACGCCGTCGTGCTGATCGCGGTCGCCTTCTGGGGCCCGGCCGCGGGACTCGCCGTGTACCTGACCTGGGACGTGGCCAACCGGCTGATCGTGCGCGAGTACGCCGTGTTCACGACCGGCGCGCTGGCCAACCTCGCCTCCTACGGCTGGTCGGCGATCGCCGGCGCGGAGCTGCTCAGGCTCGCCGGCGTCACCGCGCTGGAGCCCCGGGCGCTCGCCGGCCTGTTCACCGCCGGCGTGGTCATGGCCCTGGTGCAGTTCGCGATCGCGCGCCTGCTGTACGGCACCCTCTACCAGGGGTACCGAGCGGGACCACTGATCAGCGCCGAGCTCACGGGCCTGCTGCCTGCCGTGCTCGTCGATGTAGCGCTGGGAACCCTGACCGCGATGCTGATCGAGCCGCTCGGGATCGGCGCGTTCGCGCTGCTGGCCCCCGTGGTCCTGATCCCGAGCGTGGTCCTGCCTGCCCTGGTCCGCAACCGCCCGGTGTCCCTTCTCGACCTGCCCGCCGCCACGGGCCTCTATGCTGCGGCGCTCGCGGATGTGCTGCGCCTGCCGCGGCGATCCCGGCGTGTCATCGCGCAAGCCTCGCGGTTCATGTACACGCAGACCTACAAGCGGCACTCCCGCTCCGATGAGCTCTACGAGGTGATGCTCGCCGCGATGTACGCGAGCGAGCGCTTCGACGGCAGCGGCGGTCCGGCGGGCCTGCGGGGCGGGATGATCCCGCTCGAGTGTCGCGTGCTGGCGGTGGCCGATGCGTGGGCGAGGCTCACCGCCCGGTCCACGCAGCAGCTTTCGCATACCGAGGCGTTGCTGGCGCTCGAGCTCGCGGCCGGGTCGGAGCTCGACCCGACGGTCGTGGCCGCGGCCGGTGAGGTCGTGCACACGGAGCTCCCGTGGGCCACGGAGAGCGCCTTCCAGCCCGTGCTGCACCGGCTGCCGCTGCCCCGCGCCATGCGCCGGGAGGCCCTGCCCCACGCGCTGGCGAGTGCCGGTCACGCGTAGGCGGCACCCACACTGGCATCATCATGCCAGTGTCCGAAGCAGCCATCGAGGTCAAGAGCCTCCGCAAGTCCTACGGCGACTTCGAGGCGGTCCGAGGGATCGACTTCGAGGTTCACCGGGGCGAGGTGTTCGGTCTGCTGGGACCCAACGGCGCCGGCAAGACGACGACCGTCGAGATCCTCGAGGGCTACCGGGAGCGCTCCTCGGGTGAGGTGAGCGTGCTCGGTCTCGATCCCGGCAAGCGCTCGCGCACGTTCCGCGCCCAGGTCGGCATCGTGCTCCAGAGCACGGGGATCTACCGCCACATCCGGGTGCGCGAGGCGGTCGCCCACTTCGCCTCGCTCTACCCCCGCCACCGCGACGTGGACGAGGTGATCGCGCTCACCGGCCTGCAGGGCAAGGAGGACGCGCTCGCGCGGACGCTGTCCGGCGGCCAGCTCCGGCGCCTCGATCTCGCGCTGGCGCTGATCGGGGATCCCGAGCTGATCTTCCTCGACGAGCCGACGACCGGGTTCGACCCGGCCGCCCGGCGCGCCGCCTGGGACACGATCCGCTCGCTCAAGCAGCTCGGCAAGACGGTGCTGCTGACCACCCACTACCTGGACGAGGCCCAGGAGCTGGCCGACCGCGTAGCGATCATCAAGGACGGCCGGATCGCGATCGAGGGACCGCCGAGCACGCTGACGGGGACCGCGGGCACCGCTCCCTACATGGTCGCCTACCGCAACGGCAACGGCGGCCTGGTCGAGCATCGGACCGACGATCCGACCACGCTGCTGCACGAGCTGACCGGCGCTGCGCTCGCCCGCGGCGACCGCCTCGAGGCGCTGACCGTGACCAGGCCGACGCTCGAGGACGTGTACCTCGAGCTGACGGCCGAGGCGTCCGAGGAGCGCGTGCTCGACGACCAGCCGACGGCGCGCGGCCGGCGGAGGCGCAGCCGCCGATGACCGAGGTCGCCCGCCTCGCCTGGCGTCAGTACCGCCTCGAGCGCAAGCTGTTCTGGCGCAATCCCAGCGCCGCGTTCTTCAACTTCCTGCTCCCGCTCCTGTTCCTGGCCTTCTTCGGCGCCATCCTGCACGGCAAGCAGAAGGACCTGAACGTGATCGTCCCGGGCATCGCCGGGATGGCGGTCATGTCGACCACGTTCACCGCGCTGGCCTTCAACATGACCTTCCTGCGCGAGCAGGGGATCCTCAAGCGCATCCGCGGCACGCCGATCCCGAGCTTCTCGTACCTGTGCGGTATCGCCGGGAACGCGATCACCAACACCGCGATCCAGATCGCGATCATCGCGGTGGCCGGCCGCGTGTTCTTCGGCACCGGCTGGCCCAAGGACTACTTCGAGCTGTTCGTGTTCGTCAGCGCCGGCGTGATCTGCTTCGCCTCGCTCGGCGTTGCCTTCTCGCACGCGATCCCGAACTTCGACTCCGCCCCCGCCTACGTCAACGCCGTGTTCCTGCCGGTGATCTTCGTCTCCGGCGTCTTCTATGACGCCGCCAACGCCCCCGGCTTCCTCAAGGGGATCGCCGAGGCGCTGCCGCTCAAGCACCTGATCGACGGGCTGTCGGGATCGATGGTCAAGGGCACCAGCCTGTCCACGAACATCAGCGCCCTCGGTGTGATCGCCGTCTGGGCCGCGCTCGGGATCCTGCTCGCGGTCCGGGGCTTCAGCTGGGAGCAGCGGCGAGCCTGAACGCCACCGGCGGCTCGCCGTGGACCTCGACCGGCACCTGCGCCAGCGGCGAGCGCTCCCATTCGTCGCGCAGCAACGAGAACAGCACCACGTCGCGGTAGAGGTCCCCGTGGCGGTGCCAGCGCCTGAGCACGCCCTCGCGCGTGAAACCGAGCCGGGTCAGGGCCGTCTGCGACCGCCCGTTGGCCACGTCCGCATACGCCCCCAGCCGCTCGAGGCCGATCGTGATGAAAGCGAGATGGGCGATCAGCGCCTTGGACTCCCGGTTGGCTCCGGTGCCCCAGCGCCGGCGATCGAGCCACGTGCCGACCACCGCGCGCCGGTCGCGGCGGCCGAGCTCCGAGAGTCCGGTCACACCGATCGGACCGGAATCGCGGGCGACGATCAGGAAGTCGACCCGATCGCCCCGGTCGCGTTCGCCGGCCAGCCCGGCGATGTACCCAGCCGGCTGCGCCACCGTCGTGTACGGGCCCCAGGAGAAGAACTGCGTCACGTCCGCGTCCGAGCCGAGCTCGAACAGCGCGGGCGCATCCGCCGCGGTCGCGTAGCGGAGCGTGAGCGACGGACCGACCAGCTGCACGCCCGCGATGCTATTAGTTGTGATCGTGTCCCCGACCGCCCTGCTGTACGACATCCACGGCAACCTGGCGGCGCTCGAGGCCGTGCTGGCCGACACGAGCGCAGCCGGCGTCGAGGCGTTCGTGCTCGGCGGCGACTACGCCCTGTTCGGGCCCTCCCCCTTCGAGACCGTCGCCCGCCTCCGCGCCCTCGGCGACCACACCTGGATCCGCGGCAACGGCGAGCGCTGGACCGCGCGCCCCGACGAAGCGCCCGACAACGCCGTCGTCCGCGGCGCGATCGCGGCCAGCCGGGCCGCCCTCGGTCCGGAGCTCGTCGCCGAGCTCGCCTGGCTCGAGGAGCAGACCGTGCTCGGCACCTCGCGCTACTGCCACGCCTCCCCGGTCTCGGATGTGCGGTCCTTCCTGCCTGAGCCGGCGGACGACGAGGCCGAGCTGCTCGCCGGGATCACCGAGCCCCGGCTCGTGTTCGGCCACACGCACCTTCCGTTCGCCCGGGTGTCGGGTGGAGGGGTTGAGCTGGTCAACCCGGGGAGCGTGGGCATGCCGTTCGACGGCGACACCCGCGCGGCCTGGGCGCTCCTGCACGACGACGGCCGGATCGAGCACCGCCGGGTCGAGTACGACCACGAGGCCGCGGCCACCGCGGTGCGCGAGCGCTTCGGCGAGTCGGAGTGGACGGAGACGGTGGCCAGGCGGATTCGGAGCGCGCGGATGTAGGCGCGGTTGGCTGTTGGGGCGCTTGGCTCGCGCGTCATGCGCCGGCTGGCCGACGATCTGTACATCCTCCGCGGCTTTCCGCCGTATGCGATCAACGTGTGTGCGATGGGTGACGTGTTCGTCGATGCCGGCGCCCGCCTGCGACGCGACTGAGAGTCGATCCACCGGGGGCCAGTTGGGGTAGCCTCCGGGCCATCAGCGGCTCCGACCACAGCCGGGACCGGGAGACCACTCAGGTTTGGGTCCCGCCACAAGCGCCAATACACGAAGCAGCGTTCCGAAAACGCGCGAGCCAAGACGGCAAAGGTGATTTCGAGAGTGAATGAGGCTGCAAGCCCAGCAGCAGCGACGGAGCAGTGGCCCACCGTGCGCCTGACGATGCCGGCCGCGCCCGTGAACGTGGCGGTGATCCGCCAGGTTCTCGCCGGCTTGGCCGACGACCTCGCCGTCGACGCCGCGCAGTGCGCTGACATGAAGATCGCCGTCACCGAAGCGTGCACGAACGTCGTCGTGCACGCCTATCCCGGTGGCCAGGGTCCGCTGGAGACGACCATGACGGTCCTCCCCGGGAGCCTCGTCGTCAGCGTTCGCGACCGGGGCACCGAGTTCAAGCCGACGCTCGGTCTGGCGACGAAGCCGGAGAGCCGGGGCGATGCGGCGCTCGGCTTCGGCCTCTCGCTGATCGCCGCGCTGTCGGACGAGTTCGCGATCCGAGCCGGCGCGTCGGGGACCGAGGTCCAGATGCTGTTCGCGCTGCGCGCTAACGCGACCGCGGACCCTTCGGCGCCGCCCGCCGACTTCGCAACCGTGTTCACGGACACCAGCCAGCTGGCTCGAGATGAGCCCGCGCCGCCCGACGGGATCGCGCTCGCGCTCAGCGCGGGAGTGCCGGTGACCGGCGTCCTCGGACGGCTCGTGTCGTTGCTGGCCGCCCGCGCCGACTTCTCGATCGACCGGCTGTCCGACGCCCAGCTCGTCAGCGACGCACTCGCCACCCACGCGCCCGCCCGCACGGCCGATGGCCTCGTGCGGATCGGCGTGACCGAGTGCGAGGGCGGGTTCGATCTCCGCGTCGGCCCGCTCGCGGCCGGCGGGGCGAACGCGCTCGTGGCCGATACCGCGCTGCCCGGAGTCGGCCCGCTCCTCGAGCGCCTCATCGACGAGCTCGTGTCCGAGCCCGTGGGCGGCACCGGGCTGCCCGCGGAGTCGCTCAAGGTGCGACTGACCCGCGAGCCGACGGACGGTCAGGTCCAGGTCTGACCCGCGGCGTCGCGCAGTTCGGCGATCGCGCTCCGAATCAGGCGTGAGACCTGCATTTGCGAGACGCCGATGCGCTCGGCGATCTCGGACTGGGTCATGTCCTCGGCGAACCTGAGATGCAGGACGAGGCGGTCCCGGGCGCTCAGGGATTGCAGTCGCTCGGCGATCACGGCCGAGTACTCGACCAAGTCGAGCCGTTCGTCATCGGCCCCCAGCGTCTCGGCGTAGCTGCCCGCCTCGCTGTCGGACCCCGGCCGCTGCGCATCGATCGAGATCGTGTCGTAGGCGTTGCCGGCGTGGATCGCGTCGAGCACGTCCTCGTCGGTCGAGCCCATCGCCTCGGCCAGCTCGCGGACCGACGGCGCGCGTCCGATCGTCCCGGACACCTCCCGGGTGACGCGCTGGAGCTTCAGCGCGCGCTCCTGGGCGGCGCGGGGCACGTGGATCGCCCAACCGCTGTCACGGAAGTAGCGCTTGATCTCGCCCAGCATCGTCGGCACCGCGTAGCTCGAGAAGGCCACGCCGCGATCGAGATCAAAGCGGTCCAGCGCCTTGATCAAGCCGACGACGGCGACCTGGGTGAGGTCGTCGAGCGGCTCACCACCGCTCTGGTAGCGCCGGGCCAGTTGACCGGCCAGCGGAAGGAACCGCTTGACCAGCTCGTCGCGCGCCGCGAGGTCGCCCCCGACGCGGTAGCGCTCCAGCAGGCGCCGGGTTTCCCTCTCTCGCGCGTCGCCGCCGGATGTGGCTTCGGTGGGGGTACCTTCAATGGGCGTCCTGGGCCTCCCGGGCGGCTGGCGTATCTACAGCCGCGCCGGGGGTCGGGGCGCGTCGTCGGCTCGGCGGGGTCTCGGCCGAGTCAGCCGGCGATCGTAGCAGCCGGCGCCTTCGGTCTCGGCCATACCCACATCGGCCCGGTCCGTCATCCTTCGGACCATGTCCATCGGGGCACGGGCCTGGTATCGGCGCAACAGTTTCAGCCACACCGCGTTTCCGGCGGAGCGGCTGGCGGCGGAGCGAAACGCCACCGTTTCGATCTGCCTTCCAGCCCGTGACGAGGCCCGGACGATCGGCGCGATCCTCGAGAGCCTGGTCCCGCTCCGCGACGCCGGCGCCGTCGATCAGATCGTGGTCGTGGACGACTCCACCGACGGCACCGCCCGGATCGCGCGGGAGCTGGGGGTCGAGGTGCACGACCAGGAGGCGCTGATGCCCGAGCTCGGGCCGGTGCTCGGCAAGGGTGACGCGATGTGGCGCGCGCTGCACGTGCTGACCGGGGACGTGGTCTGCTTTCTGGACGCCGACTCCGAGCGCTTCGGCGCCCACTTCGCCTGCGGCCTGCTCGGGCCGCTGCTGTGCGAGCGCGGCCTGTCGTTCGTGAAGGGCTACTACCGGCGGCCGTTCCGGGTCGGCGGCGTGACGCTGCCCGGCGAGGGCGGCCGCGTCACCGAGCTGACTGCGCGCCCGCTGCTGAACCTGTTCTACCCGGAGCTCGCAGCCGTGGAGCAGCCGCTCGCCGGCGAGATCGCCGCGTGCCGGGAGCTGCTCGAGCGTCTGCCGTTCGTGACCGGCTATGGGGTCGACATCGCGCTGCTGCTCGACGCCTACCGCGAGGTCGGTCTCGACGGCCTGGCCCAGGTCAACCTCGACGTGCGCCAGAACGCCCATCAGCCACTGCGCAACCTGGGGCCGATGGCCTACGCCGTGCTGCAGGCCGTGGCCGCGCGGCTCGAGCGCGAGGGTCGCCTGCGCGGCCCGCTGCCGGCGACGTTCATCGTGCCGGGAGCCGACGGGCCCGACACGGTCGAGCGCGAACCGATCGAGCGGCCGCCGATCGCCGGCCTGCGCGCCGCCGCCTGACGCGGCAGGCGCACCCCGGGCGTGCGCCGCCGCCTGGCGCCACCCTTGCAGCAGTCTGCTGAACTCTGGCGATGCACACCGCTCGTGGGATCGCGCTTGCGGCCGGGATCTGCCTCGCGCTCGCCCTCACGGGCTGCGGCTCGAGCGCCGTGGGTGCGGGCGGCGCCACCGCGGCCGGCAGCGCCGGCGGCGTCGGGCAGGATCAGGGGGCGAGCGGCGGCAGCGCGCGTCACGCCCACCCCCAGGCGATCGATCCGGCCGCCGGCGCGGTGCTGCCCTCGTATTCGACCGACACGCCGGTCGGGGATCCGACCGCACACGCCGTCTCCCTGGCCGAGGTCAAGCGGGAGCTCAAGATCGTCCAGGAGCTGAACTCGCTGAACGCCGGCGACGGATTCGTGTTCCCGCTCGCGCCGATGTCGATCGTGGAGCCGCCGAGCACGTGGGAGCCCGACCAGGGCGTCGACATCTCGACCGTGGGAGCGGCCTGCGGCCCCCAGGCGGTCGAGGTCGCCGTCACCAACGGGATCATCGTGCAGGAGGGCGTGTCCGGGTTCGGGCCCGCAGCGCCCGTCCTGCGGGTCACCGGCGGCCCGCTCGACGGTCGCTACATCTACTACGGCCACGCCTTCCCCGCGCTCGTGCCGGTCGGGACCGTCGTGCGAGCGGGCCAGCCGATCGCCGAGGTCGGGTGTGGGATCGTCGGCCTCTCGACGGGACCGCACATCGAGATCGGGATCAGCGCCGTCGGCGGCCCCACCTGCTGTCCCGGCAACCTTCAGACCTCGCCGGCGATGGAGAGTCTGCTCGAGCGGTTGTACAGGCCTTAGTGCCCTCGCCCCGATCGCGTGCGGACCGCCACACGCGACCACCGTGCCAGCGATCGTTCCGCCGGGTTCCGGGAGCGTGTTCTGGGAGCTATAGGCGGCCTGAGCATGACGGCAGAGGGAGCGACGGTGCTGCGCCGCGAGCTGGGCAGCGCGCCGCTCGCTCCAGTCGCTCTACGACACGCGGACGGCCGAGATCCTGTGGAGCGAGGCGCAGGACCTCGGGCTCGCCCGGGTCCCCTCAGCGGGGTGAGAGCTCGACTTCGACCTCGTCGCGCACCTTCAGCGCGCCCATCAGTCCCGAGTAGGGCTTGATCCCCCAGGCGCTCTGCTTGACGACGACGGTGCCGGAGTACCGCCCCGCGGCCGCACCCTGAAGCGTGACGGTGATGTGGTGCCTGCCGCCCGCGATCTCCAGCTCCCCATTGGCGGTCAGCGCGTCGCCGTCCCGCGTCACGTCGGTCGAGGTGAACGAGATCGGGGCGCCGCGCAGCACCTTGCTGTCGATCGTCTTGACGATCTCGCCCCGGTCGCGGTCGCTCAGCGGCTTGAGGCCGCGCAGCCCCTCCAGGATCTTCAGCGAACCGGAGTCGGCAGTGAACCGGGCGCTCGACGGCGACGAGCCGTCCGCGAGCTCGACGGTGGCCTGCCATTCGCCGACCTCGATGATCAGGTCGTGCCCCACCTTGGCTGCACGACCCTCGCGATAGGTCTTGATCTGCAGACTCGCGTCGGCGGGTCCTAGCTCCTGGCTGCTCATCGGCCCGCAAGACTCGCAGCGCGGAGTCGGTCCGTCAAGCGGCGCCGACCAGGTCGCGAGAGCCGGCGCCGGCCGGAAGGGCGAGCGTGAAGGTGCTGCCGCTGCCCTCCTCGCTCCGCACCGAGATGCTGCCCCTGTGGGCGGTCGCGATCTCCCGGCAGATCGCCAGCCCGAGGCCGCTGCCGCCGCTGTCGCGGCCGCGTGAGCGGTCGGCGCGATAGAAACGATCGAAGATGCGGTCCCGGTCCCGAGCCGGGATCCCGGTCCCCGTGTCGGCCACGGTGACGCCCACTCGCTCGCCCGCCCGCCAGCTCGAGACCACGACCTCGCCTCCGGCCGGGGTGTACTTGACCGCGTTCTCGACCAGGTTGGTCAGCGCCTGCTTCAAGCGCTGCTCGTCCGCCTGCACCGTGCCGCCCCCGCCGGAGCGGATCAGCGCCACCCCCCGTGCCTCGGCGAGCCCGTGCAGCACCGTCGTCACGTCTTCGATCGCGCGGTCGAGCTCGACCGGACCGCAGATGAGCTCCAGCGCTCCCTCGTCGGCGCGGGCGAGCGTCAGCAGGTTGTCGACCGTGCGGCTCATCCGGATGACGTCCTCGCGGACGCTCTCGAGCACAGCCCGCTCGGCGGGGGTGCGTTCGGCATCGCGAAGGCTCACATCGAGCTCGGCGCGCATCGCTGCCAGCGGGGTGCGGAGCTCGTGGGACGCGTCGGCGATGAGCGCTCGCCGGGCGCTCACCCCGGCCTCGAGCCGATCCAGCATCGCGTTCAGGGTGATCGCCAAGGCGCCGATCTCATCGCTCGGATGTGACGCCGCCAGGCGCTCGTGCAAGTGGTCGATCCCGATCTGATCGGCCTTCCGGCGCATCCGGTCGACCGGGAGCAGCGCGTTGCGCACGAGCAGCCAGCCCCCGATGCCGGCGACCGCCAGCGCGACCGGCGCCGCGATCAGCAGCAGGACGAGGATCTTCCTCACGGCCTCGTCCACTCCCTGCAGGGACTCCGCGACGACCACGTACTGCCCGCCGGATCGAGGTACCGGAGTGATGAGCACGCGGTAGCGGTGCTCGGCATCGCCGCCGTCGATGTCGATCAGCGGCGAGGTTCGGCTGTCGGCGGCGAGTCGGGCCGGCGGAACGATCGGATCCTGCGCGGTGTCACCGCCGAAGCTGGTGACGATGTGTCCGCGGGTGTCGGCCACCTGAGCGAACGAACCGCTGCGGATCAGAGCCGCCGCGGCGGTCTCGCTGAATCCGGCGACGCCCTCGCGGGCATAGCTCGCCGTGATCGTGGCCGAGCTCGTGCGCACCTCGCGATCGATGGTCGCCCGGAGATCCGAGCGCAGCTTCAGCACCAGGAACGCGCCCAGGGCGATCATGATCGCGGCGAGGAACAACGCGTACCAGGCGGTGAGCCGGACCCGGATCGGGAGTCTCACTCCGGCTCCAGGACGAACCCCGCTCCCCGCACGGTCCGGATCAGCGGCGCGCCGCCGGGACGCTCGAGCTTGCGGCGCAGGTAGCCGACGTAGACGTCGACCACGTTCGGCGAGCCCGTGTAGTCCGGTGACCACACCTGGTCGAGCAGCTGGGCCCGGGAGACCAGCTGCCCGGGGCGGCGGATCAGGAACTGCAACAGCGCGAACTCGCGCGGGGTCAGCTCGGCCTCGTGCCCCGCCCAGTTGACGATCCGCGTCATCGGATCGGCCCGCAGCTGCCCGGCTTCGAGCACCCGAGGACGCTCCGAGGGGCCACGCCGGATCAGCGCTCGCAGGCGCGCCAGCAGCTCGCCGAAGTCGAACGGCTTGACGAGGTAGTCGTCAGCGCCGGCATCCAAGCCTTCGATCCTGTCGCTCACCTCTCCCAGCGCCGTCAGCATGATCACCGGGATCCATCGGTCGCGCTCGCGGATCGCGCGGCACACGTCCTGCCCGCTGGCGCCCGGCAGCAGCACGTCGAGCACGACCGCATCGTAGTCGCACACGTCGGCTCGGCCGAGCGCGTCGTAGCCCGTGTGGGCGATGTCGACCGCGTATCCCTCGTGCTCGAGCCCTCGGGCGAGCGTCCCGGCCAGCTTCTCGTCGTCCTCGACCAGCAGCAGCCGGGCGGGCGAGGGGTTGGACGATGGCAGCCGCAACTCTTCTTGCATTTCCGGCATTCCGCTAATACTCTTCGCGAGAGCGCTCTAAGAGCCCTCTTATGAGTCGATTGGACGTCTGGGGCGGATGTCGCACTCTACATCGCTGATCTCGAGTGGCTGGGGCCGGCTCACCGTGTCCGGCGCGAGCCCGTAGGCCGATGGTCCGCTCGGTGCTCGCTGGGGCCCTGCGCTTCCGCCTGCTCCTGGTCGGAGCCGCCGTCGGGCTGATCGTGCTCGGGGTGGTCGCGCTGCAACAGATGCCAAACGACGCGGTGCCCGAACTCGCATCGGGTCCCGTCCTGGAGGTGCAGACCGAAGCGCTGGGGCTCTCGGGCAAAGAGGTTGAGCAGTACATCACGGTGCCGCTCGAGAACAACCTGCTCAGCGGGATCATGGGGGTCTGGGACATGCGCTCGAACTCGGTTCCCGGCCTGTCGTCGGTAGACCTCTACTTCGAGCCCGGGACCACGGTCCTGCACGCCCGGCAGCTCGTTCAGGAACGCCTGACGAATGCGTTCTCGTTGCCCAACGTGTCCAAGCCGCCGCTGTTGATCCAGCCGCTCTCCTCCTCGAGCCGCGTGATGATGATCGGGCTGACATCGAAGTCGCTGAGCGGGATCGAGCTCTCCTACCTGGCCCGCTGGATCGTCAAGCCGCGGCTGTCCGGGGTGCCGGGCGTCGCCAACGTGGCGATCTTCGGACAGCAGGATCGCCAGCTCCAGGTGCTCGTCGACCCGTCCACGCTGGCGGCCCACGCGATCAGCCTGCAGCAGGTCATCAACACGGCCGGCAATTCTCAGCTCGTCTCGCCACTCAGCTACCTGGAGGGCGCCGCCCCGGGCACCGGCGGCTTCCTCGACGGCCCCAACCAGCGACTGGAGATCCGGCCGGTGCTCCCACTCGGCACGCCCAAGGATCTTGCCGCCGTGCCGATCGCGGGCGTGCCAGGACGTGAGCCGCTTGGCTCCGTGACCACCGTCGTGCAGGACCATCAGCCGCTGATCGGCAACGGCTTCGTGGGCACCGGCCCCGGTCTCGTGTTGATGGTCCAGAAACTTCCCTCGGCCAGCGTGCTCGGCGTCACCAAGGGGATCGAGCGGGCGCTGGACGAGCTTCGCCCCGCGCTCCCGGGGGTGACGATCGACAGCTCCTTCTTCCGGCCCGCGACCTACATCTCCGAGGGACTGGGCGACATGGCCGTGGCGGTCGTGGTCGGCGCAGTGCTCGCGCTGCTCGTGCTCGTCGCCCTGTTCGGCGCCGCTCGAGCCGTGCTGATCACCGTCGTGAGCGTGACCGTATCGCTACTCAGCGCGCTGCTGGTGCTCGACGCGCTGGGCTACACGCTGAATCCGCTGATCGTTCTCGGCCTGGTCGTCGCGACAGCGGTCGTCGTCGACGACGCGGTCGGCGCCGCGCACGAGATCGCGCGCCGCGTGAGAGAACGCAACGCGGCCGGCGGCGGCGAGTCCGCCGGGACGCTCGTGATCGACGCCTGCGCACGTCTGCGCAGTCCGCTCGGGTACGCGACCCTGATCGTGCTCCTATCGGCCGCACCGGTGTTCTTCGCCAAGGGCTTGGCGGCAACGTTCGTGCATCCGATGCTGCTGGCGTTCGCGCTGGCCGTGATTGCGTCGATGGTCGTCTCGCTCACGCTCACGCCGGCGCTGGCGATGGTGCTGTTCGATCGCGGGAAGCTGCGGGCCCACGAACCTCGGATCCTGCGCCGGGTGAGCGCCGCGTACGCGAGCGCGCTCGCGTACGCGCTGCGCATCCCGCGGGCGGCGCTGCTCGGCGTCTGCGTGACCGGCCTCGCGGCGATAGCCGTGCTCCCAGTCCTGCGCGAGCCGGCCGCCCCCGCGTTCAAGGACCGCAATCTCGTCGTGGCCTGGAACGGACCGGCGGGGACCTCGCTGGGTGAGATGGACCGGATCACCGGGCGGGTGCTGAGCCGGCTGCGCGCGCTGCCCGCTGTCGGCGATGTCGGCGCCACGCTGGGGCGCGCGGTCAGCGCGGATCAGATCGTCGACACGAGCTCGGGCCAGATCTTCGTCGCGCTCAAGCCGGGCGCGAACTACGACCAGGCGCTGGCGGCAGTGCGGCAGGTCGTGGGGTCGACTCCGGGGATGCAGTCGAACGTCGGCACCTACGAGGGCGACGTGACGGACGGGGTCCTCGCCCCCGCCGTCCACCAGGTCGATGTCCGCGTCTACGGCGAGGACTACGCGGTGCTCGGCGAGCTGGCGCGCCATGTCGGCACGATCATGTCGCACGTCAGCGGCCTCGGGCCCGCGCAGATCGAGTCACCGACCCAGGAACCGAACATCGAGGTCGCGATCAACGACGACGCCGCCCTCCGCGCCGGCGTGCTTCCCGGCGATGCGCGGCGCGAAGCCTCGACGCTGATCTCCGGCCTGGCGGTCGGCAACTTCTTCGAGGACCAGGCGGTGTTCGACGTGGTCGTTCGGGGGACGCCGGCCCAGGCCGACAGCCTCAGCAGCGTCAAGAGCATGCTGATCGACACCTCGAACGGCGGCCACGTCCGCCTCGGCAACATCGCGACGGTGAGCGTGAAGCCGGATCCGATCGACATCCAGCACCAGGCCATCTCCCGATACGTCGACGTCGTCGCCAACGTGTCCGGGCGCAGCGTGGGGTCGGCGAGCAATGCCCTGCGCGGCCCGCTGGCGAGCATCGCCTACCCGCTGGAGTACCACGCGGAGATCCTCGGCGGCACGCCCGATGACCCGACCTCGCACACCGTGTTCATCTCCTATCTGCTCGCCGCGGCGGTCGGGATCCTCCTCCTGCTCCAGGCGGCCCTCGACAGCTGGCGCCTGGCGCTGCTGCTGTTCCTCGTCGTCCCCCTGGCCGTCAGCGGCGGTCTGGTGGTGGCGCTGCTGACCGGTGACATCAGCTCTCTGGGCACGGACGCCGGGCTGCTCGGCGCACTCGCGTTCGCGGTTCGCCAGGGCGTCGTGATCGTCGAGCTGACACGCCGCCTCCACGCCGCCGACGGCGGTCCCCTATCGCGAGAGATCGTCGCCCGCGCGGCGTCCGAGCGCTTCGGTCCGGCGCTCGGTGCCGGCGCGGTGAGCGCCGCCGCCCTGGTCCCATTCGTGGTCATGGGTGACGTGGCCGGCAACGAGCTGACGCACACGGCAGCGGCCGTGATGCTCGGAGGCCTGCTCACCTCGCTCGTGGTGAACCAGCTGATCCTGCCCGCCGTGCATCTGAGGCTCGGACCTGCCGAGCCGATCGTCGCTCCCGAGCCCGAGGAGACGCCCGCGCGGGCAGCGCCCGAATCGCAGCCGATGATCCTGAGGTGAACCAACGCTCGATGTAAGACGCGCTCTCGCAGCCATGCTCGTGCTCGCCGGTATCTCGATCTCTGCCTGCGGAAGCTCGAGCAGCCCCAAGATCCCGGTCGCCGGGAAGCTCGTGCGGGTCCCCGGAAGCCCGACCGGGCACGTCGTGCTCACGCCGGTCGGGGCGCAGCAGCTCGGGCTCCAGACCGCGACCGTCCAGAGCGTGCCGACGCCGCCCAAACAGCCGGCTGGAAGCCCGATCGTGATCGTCCCCTACTCGTCACTGATCTACGACTCCAACGGAAACACGTACGTGTTCACCAGCCTGGCGCCACTGACCTTCACGGAGGTCCCGATCACGGTCGACCACATCTCGGGCAACTCCGTGTATCTGCTCAAGGGGCCAAGCGCCGGAGCACGGGTGGTGACCGTTGGGGCCGAGGAGCTGTTCGGCGTCCAGACGGGAGTCCTGGAGCAGACCTGATGCGGGACGGACCGGCCCCATCCGCGGGCGGCGCCATGACCTCCGCCGGAGTCTGATCGCATGCGCTTCATCATCCGCTCGAGCCTGCGCTACCGCTACCTGGTGGTGGCGGCGGCAGCGACGCTGGTGCTGTTCGGCGTGCAGACTCTCGGGCACCAGAAGGTCGACGTGTTCCCCGAGTTCGCGCCGGTCAGCGTCGAGATCCAGACCGAATGCCTCGGCCTCTCGCCGTCCGAGGTCGAGCAGCTGGTCACGGTGCCGCTCGAAAACGCGCTGCAGGGCGTCCCCGGCGTGAACCAGATCCGCTCCGAGTCCGTGCCGCAGCTGTCGGCGATCTTCCTCTACTTCAAGAGCGGCACGGACGTGCTCCAGGCGCGGCAGCTCGTGCAGGAGCGACTCTCGGCCTCATCGCCGACGCTCCCCACCTGGGCGGCGCCCCCATCGCTGTATCCGATCGTCTCCGCCACCAGCCGGGTGATGCAGATCGCGCTCACCTCCAAGACACTCTCACCGCTCGACCTCTCCACCGTCGCGCTGTACACGATCAGAAACCGGCTCCTCCACGTCCCCGGCGTCGCCAACGTCGCGATGTGGGGGGAGAAGCGCGAGGAAGTGGAGGTTGAGGCCGACGTGCCGCAGATGGTCGCCGCCCGGGTCCCCCTCGACCAGCTGCTCAATGCCACGTCCGACGCGGTCGACGCGGGCCTCCTGTCGTTCACGACCGGGACGGCGATCGGGACCGGCGGGTTCATCGAGACGCCCAACCAGCGGTTGAACATCCGCAAGGTCCAGGCGATCACCACGCCGCAGCAGCTCGCCGCCGTGCCGCTGGCTCGCCGCGGTGCGCGGACGCTGACCATCGGCGACGTGGCCCGGGTGGTCTACGGGGCCCCGCCGCTGATCGGAGATGCCGTCGTCAACGCGGGCCCGGGGCTGATGCTGGTGGTGGAGAAGTTCCCCGGCGCCAACACGTTGGACGTGACCAACGGCATCGACAGGGCGCTCGCGTCACTCGCTCCCGGACTGCACGGCATCAGGATCGACTCACACATCTTCCGGCAGTCCACGTTCATCCACACGGCGATCAGCAATCTCGGCTTTGCCGTCGTGCTCGGCTGCATCCTGGTCGTGTTCGTGCTGCTCGCGTTCCTGTTCGAGTGGCGCGCCGCGCTCGTCAGCCTGCTCGCGATCCCGCTCTCGCTGACGGCGGCGGGGATCGTCCTCGATGCGGAGGGAGCGACGATCAACACGATGATCCTGGCCGGCTTCGCCGTTGCCGTGGGCGTCGTCGTCGACGACGCGATCATCGACATGGAGAACATCGTGCGGCGCCTGCGCGCCTGGCGCTCCAGGGGGCGCCGCACGACACCGCTCTCGCTCCTGCTCGCCTCATCGCTCGAGGTCCGAACGGCGATTCTGTACGCGACGCTGATCAACATCGTGGCCGTGCTCCCGGTCGTGTTCGTCGGTGGGTTGACGGGATCGTTCTTCCAGCCGCTCGCGCTCGCCTACGCCCTCGCCGTGCTCGCCTCGATGGTCGTGGCGCTGACGGTGACGCCGGCACTCGCGATGATCCTGCTGCCCAGCGCGCGTCTCGGAACCACGGACCCGCCGCTGATGCGCGTGCTCAAGCGCTCCTACGCGGCGATGCTGGCACCGGTGCTCCGCCGGCCGCGGTGGGCGGTCGGGACGGTTGTGGTCGCGATCGCCGCCGGAGCGCTCGTGCTCCCGAACCTCGGCCAGGACCTGTTCCCGTCGTTCAAGGAGCAGGACTTCCTGATGCACTTCGACACGAAACCGGGGACGTCGCTGCCGGAGATGAAGCGGGTGGTCACGAGCTTGCAGCAGAAGCTGCTGCGGATCCCCGGCGTCGAGCACATCGGCGCCCACATCGGCCAGGCCCTGCTCGGCGAGGAGATCGCCGGGCCCGAGTTCTCGGAGCAGTGGATGAGCCTCTCGCCGCATGCCGATCTGAACAAGACACTCGCGGCTGTCCGCGCGGTCGGAGCCTCGTATCCGGGCGCGTTCCTCGACGTCACGACCTATCTGCACGAGCGGATCGACGAGACGATCTCGAACACGAGCGAAGACCTCGTGGTGCGGATCCTCGGTCCCGACTTCGGCCAGCTTCAGACCGCGTCGAAGCAGGTCACCGAGGCGCTCGGCGACGTTCCCGGCCTGGTCGACGTGCATCCGCAGTCGCAGGGATTCATCCCCCAGATCCAGGAGACCGTGAACGCGAACACCGCTCAGCGCTACGGTCTCACCCCGGGGGCCGTACGGAGAGCGGCGGCAGTCATCTTCGGGAGCCAGGAAGCCGGCGACGTGATCCAGAACGGACGCTTCCTCGGCGTGTCGGTCTACAGCACGCCCGCGAGCCGTCAGAGCCTGAGCGACGTCAAGCAACTCCTGATCGACACGCCGGGCGGCGGCCACGTGCCGCTCGGAAAGGTCGCCGACCTCACGGTCAACCAGACTCCGAGCGACATCACGCGGTACAACGGCTCGAACAACATCGACGTCGAGGCCAACGTCAGCGGCAGCAACCTCGCAGCGGTCACGAACGCTGTCCGCGCACGCCTGGCAAGGGTCCACCTACCGCTCGGCTACCACTTCGAGTTGCTGGGCGAGGCGGCCGAGCGGCAGGCGGCACAGGACAGGCTGCTCGACATGGGCATCGCCGCAGCGATCGCAATCCTGTTCCTGCTCCAGGCCGCATTCCGAAGCTTCCGGCTGGCGTCGATCATGTTCGTGACCCTCCCGGTCGCGCTCGTGGGCGGCGTCCTGGCGGCCTGGGGAGCGATCGGAAGCATCTCGCTCGGCGCGCTGGTGGGCTTCTTCGCCGTGCTCGGGATCGCCGCCCGCAACGGGATCCTGATGATCAGCCACCTCCAGTACCTGGAGCGCGAGGAGGGTGAGCCGTTCGGATTCCGGCTGGTCATGCGCGGCGCCGGCGAGCGCCTGTCGCCGATCCTGATGACCGCGCTGGCGACCGCGCTCGCACTGGCGCCGCTCGTCCTGTACGGCAACCGGCCGGGCCAGGAGATCGAGAACCCGATGGCGATCGTGATCCTCGGCGGCCTGGCTACCTCGACGCTGATGAACCTGTTCGTGCTCCCCGCCCTGTACCTCCGACTCGGAGCGTCGGGGCGGGCGGCGCCGCCCGACGTCGGCGCCCCGCCGGCGGCGACCCAGGCCCGGGCCCCGGCGCCGGTGTGATCGCCGACGACCATCGCGAGGATGTCGCGCAGGGCAGCGGCCGGCCCGAGCAGTAGCCGGCGTCCGCGCCGTGGGCCTCGAGGGCCAGCAGCGGACGCCGGCGCGCCGGCGTCCGGGCTGATGACGGGGCGGGGGGGGGCACCTTCGCGCGCCGGGCTACCGGCCGCCGGGCGCCACCCGGCCCCGGATGCTCCGTATTCTTGGCTTCAGGATCTTCGAACGGAGGTTCAGTGCTCGACCGTCTCGCGAGGCGCATCTACACCCGGCTCGGACATCGCTACAAGCTCGTCTTCATCCTCATCGAGGAACCCGCGGCGCTGCTGATCGCCACGCTGGCGATCGTGCTGCTGACCTCCTACTACGGGCCGTCGGGCGGCGAGCTGCTGGTGATGCTGGCCGGGGCGTGGATCGCGACCGCCGCCGCCGTGGCGTATGCGCTGTGGCGCGGAGAGCCCTTCCTCGAGCGCGTCGTCGCGTGGCAGGACAGCACGCACCCGAGCGCCGAGGAGTCGATCGTCGCCTGGGACGCGGCCACCAACTTCCCCATGCGCAGCTACCGGGCCAACGCGCTGCTGGTCGGGGCCATCGCCGGGCTTCCCGCCGTGCTCCTGATCGTCGTCACATTGGGTCTCAGCGCAGCCGCGGTCCCGGTTCTGCTCCTAGCCACGATCCTGCCCGTCGCGTACGCCACGGTGCTCAACTATTTCATCGCCGAGCTGCTGATGCGGCCGGTGATCGAGGACATCGCCGCCTGCCTGCCCGACGACTTTCCCTTCGCCCCGAACGGACTGCTGATCCGCTACCGGCTGAAGATCCTGCTGCCCGTGTTCACCGCCTTCGTGGGGCTGCTCGT
Organism: uncultured Solirubrobacteraceae bacterium; assembly: GCA_963816005.1. Lineage (GTDB taxonomy): Bacteria > Actinomycetota > Thermoleophilia > Solirubrobacterales > Solirubrobacteraceae > Palsa-465. Next base: position 173,607 of record CAWFKF010000115.1, read on the forward strand.
CGCCGCGCTGATGACCCACCACGGCGGCACCCGCATGCTCGCCCTCAGCGTCGCCGCCGCGGTCGGGATCGGCGTGCTGTTCTCGTTCGAGCTGACGGTGCTGCTGGCGCGCTCGGTGACGAGCCCGATCGCGGCGCTGCGCGTCGGTCTGGCCCGCGTGCGCGAGGGCGACTACGACGTCCGCGTCCCTGTCGTCACCACTGACGAGCTCGGTGAGCTCTCCCACTACTTCAACCTGATGGCGAACGGACTCGCCGAGCGCGAGCAGATGCGCGACGCATTCGGCACCTACATCGACCGGGACATCGTCCCGCTGATCCTGTCGGGGCAATTTCCGCAAGAGGGCATCGAGGTGACCGCGTCGATCATGTTCGTCGACGTACGCGGCTTCACCGCCTTCGCCGAGCGTTCCGAGGCGACCGAGGTCGTGACCGCGCTGAACGGGCTGTTCGAGCTGATGGTTCCGATCGTCACCGCGCACGGCGGCCATGTGGACAAGTTCCTGGGCGACGGGCTACTGGCCGTGTTCGGTGCCCCGGAGGGATACCCCGATCATGCCGACCGCGCTGTGGCCGCGGGGCTCGACATGGTGAGCGCGGTCAACCGCCCCGAGGCCGATCTGCAGATCGGCGTGGGCATCAACACCGGTCGCGTCGTGGCGGGCTCGATCGGCGGCGCCGGCCGGCTCAACTTCAGCGTCATCGGCGATGCCGTCAACGTCTGCGCCCGGGTCGAGTCGGCCACACGGGACACCGGCGACGACCTGCTGCTCACCTGCCACACCCGGGACGCGCTCACGCGGCCGGTCGCGGTGACGTCGCGTGGCAGCGTCCCGCTGAAGGGGAAGGCGGAGCCGGTCGAGGTGCTCGCCTGCGTCGGTCAGCCGGCGGCGGCGTCCCAGCCGTCCCGCAGCGACACGCGGGCCAGCTCGAGCCAGTCCCCGGTCGCGCCGACGCGCGCGATCGTCCCGAACAGCTGAGCCACGCCGCGCGCCGGCCACAGGTCCTCCGGCGGGAGCACCCCGCCCAGGATCAGCTCGACGATCGCGGAGGGCTGGTCGAACAGCCGGTCCCGCGCGGCGACGACGGCGCCGGAATCGAGCCACGCCGGGCCCGGTCCGGCCAGCTCGCCGAGCGCGCGCCGGGCCAGGCCGAACGCGGTGGGGGCGTCCGTGGCGCTCAGCCAGCCGAGCTGCTGCACCGCGGTCGCGAACGCGCCCTCGTCATCGGCGGCGAATGCCTCGACGGCGACCAGCGAGGCGGCGACGCGTTCGGGCTGGACCGTTCGCGTCGCGCCGAAGTCGAGGATCGCGACCCTGCCGTCGGCCTGGACGAGCACGTCGTCGGGGCGCAGGTCCGCGTGCACCACGCCCGAGCGCGCCGCGCCGAGCGCGAACACCAGCAGCCGGCGGGCCGCCTGATCGGCGTCGGGGGCGCGATCGATCGGGACGCCGTCGATCCAGGCGCTGACCATCACTCCCTCCCGCGAGAGCCGCGTCACCGGCGCCGGGACGGTGAGGAACGGGTGATCGCGCAGCCCGCGATGGAACCGCCGTTGCGTGGTCGCCTCGGCCTCGAGGTCGAGCTCGTCGAGCACGCGCTCGCGCACCTCGTCGAGCAGCCGCCGCGCATCGATCGCGGGGAATGCCGAACGCAGCGGCGGCAGCAGGCCTTCGAGCAGCACCAGGTCCTGGCGGATGCCGGCGGCGATGCCCGGCCGGAGCACCTTGACCGCCACCGGCTCGCCGTCGAGCACGCCGCGATGCACCTGCGCGGTGGGCGTCACCGCGGCCGGCTCGAGCTCCAGCTCGTCGAGCTCATCGGTCGGCTTGCCGCCCCACGCGGCGCGCAGGGCCTGCTCGATCCGCTTGGGCTCGATCGGCTCGCGCGCCTTCGCCCTCGCGAGCTCGAGCTCGGCCGCGATGTCGTCCCCCCAGGGTCGCGGGATCCAGCCTGAATCGATCGCGTCGGCGGTCCGCGCCAGCACGATCCGGCCGTTCTTGGCCGAGCGCGCGATCCGCAGGCCGACCTGAACCAGCGTGTCGACACGTTGGATGGCGTCATCGGTCACGGCGGCCGGCGCTCAGCCGCGCTCGGCGCCGGCGGCGAGCTCGACGCCGGCCTCGCTGCGGGCGCGCACCTGCACCGGGACGCCGCTGAACGCCGCCGTTCCGCTCAGCCCGTCGACGCGTTGCTCGTCGGTGATGTCGTTGATGCTGACGCCGGCGTTCGACTCCGCGATCCGCCAGCCGATCTCGCCGCGGTGATGGCCCCAGCCGTGCGGGATGCTGACGACGCCGGGCATCAGGGCGTCGGTGACCTCGACCGCGATCTCGACCTGCCCGACGCGGGAGCTCACGACAGCCGTCGCGCCGTCCTCGAGGCCGCGCTCGGCGGCGTCATCGGGGTGGATCATCAGCGTGCAGCGCGGCTTGCCCTTGATCAGGCGGCGGCTGTTGTGCATCCAGGAGTTGTTGCTGCGCAGGTGGCGGCGGCCGATCAGCGTCAGCTCGCCCGGCCCGGGAATCACAGAGTCGCTCCGCGCGCTCAGGCGCTCCATGTCGGCGACGTAGATCTCGTGCACGAGCGCGACCCGCTTGCGTTCGGTGAACAGGCGCTCGGGAAGCCGCGGCGCGAGCGGACCCAGGTCGAGGCCGTGGGAATGGGCCCGCAACGTCTCGAGGGTCAGGCCCGAGGCCGGCACGCCGGCGGGCAGCGGGGTCCCGGCGGGTAGCGCGGTGGTCCACGGCCCGCGGCCGATGAGCGACTTCAGCCGCCCCCAGGCCGCCCCCGTCAACGGCGCGCGGCCGATCGTGCGGCGGATCAGCGCACCGGCCCCGGCCGGGTGCCCGTAGGGGCCGAGCCGGAGCAGCAGGTCGAGCAGCCCGTCGGCGCCCAGCCGGCCGACCGCGGTGCGGAAGGCCGCGGCGACGGCGCGCCCGCGGCGGTCACGGGCGAGCAGCCGGGCCGTCAGCCCGGCCAGCGCCTCCCAGTCGTCACGGGCCCCCGGCGGCGGTGCGAACAGCGGCGCGGAGTGCTGTGCCACGTTGCGCACCGCGAGCAGGCTCAGCGCGAGGTCGTACTCGGAGGTCTCGAGCGGGCTCGGCGGCGGCAGGATGTAGTCCGCGTGGCGGCTGGTCTCGGTCAGGTAGATGTCGAAGCTGACCATCAGCTCCAGGCCGGGAAGCGCCTGCTCCAGCCGGGCGCCGTTGGGGGCTGAGAGGACCGGGTTGCCGGCGTGCACGATGAGGCCCCGGATCTGGCCCTCGCCGGGCGTGTCGATCTCCTCCGCGAGCGCAGCCGTCGGGAGCTCACCGGAGAACTCGGGCAGTCCGCTCACCCGGGAGCGATAGCGATCGAAGGAGCCCGCCAGGCCGATCGCCGCGGTCAGCGGCAGCGGATCCACCGCGGGGGTCGTGAACATCACCCCGCCCTCGCGGTCGAGGTTGCCGGTGACGATGTTCAGCACGTACACCAGCCACGCCGCGAGGCCGCCGAACTCCTGCGTGCACAGCCCCACCCGGCCGTAGGCGATCGCGCGCGGCGCGGCGGCGAACCCGCGCGCGAGCCCGCGGATCCGCTCCGCGGCGATGCCCGTCGCCGCGGACGCGACCGCCGGCGGGAAGCCCGCCACGTGCACGGTCAGCTCATCGAGCCCGTCGAGGTAGGCGGCGGCGTCCCCGGGGTCGGCCAGGCCCTCGGCGAAGATCACGTGCAGCATCGCCAGCAGCAGCCAGGCGTCGGTGCCGGGACGGATGAACAGGTGCTCGTCGGCCACGGCGGCCGACTCGGTGCTGCGCGGATCGACGACGACGAAGCGGCCGCCTCTGGCCTGCAGCGCGCGAAGCCGGTGGCGGAACCCGGGGGCGCTCATCAGGCTCCCGTTGGAGGCCATCGGGTTGCCGCCGAGGCACAGGAAGAACTGCGTGCGGTCGATGTCGGGCACCGGGAACATCGCCTGATGGCCGAACAGCTTCCACGCCGCGAGCATGTGCGGGAGCTGGTCGAGCGAGGTCGCCGAGTAGCGGTTGCGGGTCCGCAGCGAGGCGAGCAGCGGGCCGAGCATCAGCAGGGGGCCGAGGTGATGGGCGGTGGGGTTACCGACGTAGACGCCGACCGCATCGCGACCGTCCCGGCGCTGGATCTCGATCACCCGGGCCGCGATGTCGTCGAGCGCCTCGTCCCAGTCGACGCGCTCCCAGCCGTCGGCGGTGCGCCGCAGCGGATGGCGGATGCGATCCGGATCGTTGTGCACGTCCTGCAGCGCATTGCCCTTGGGACAGATGTGCCCGCGCGAGAACGCGTTCTGTTCATCGCCGCGGATCGAGAGCACCTCGCCGCCGGAGTGGCCGATCTCGAGTCCGCACATGGCCTCGCACACCGTGCAGGCGCGGTAGTGGACCGCTTCCGGGTGGTCGGCGTGACCGGCGAGTGCGCTCATTGGCCGGAGTCTCCCATGCCGCCCGCTCCGACGTTGCCGGTCGGAGCGGACGCGAGCGCCGTGACCTGCTCGGCGCGCTCCGGCGCCGCGGCCGCGAGCGGCTCGACGGCCCGGCTACGGCCGGTCCGGGTCGCGGTCAGGAGCGCACCGATGATCAGCACCACGCCGGTCAGCTGCAACGGGCTGGGCGATTCGCTGAAGATCAGCGCCGCGAGGATCACCGAGCCGACGGGTTGGATCGTCAGCAGCACGGAGGTCATCGCGGCCGGTAGCCGCGGCAGTGAGGTGGCGATCAGCAGCCATCCGAGCACCTGCGAGGTGAGCGCAAGCGTGATCAGCCAGCCCGCCCCCGGCCAGGCGGGCACGAGGTGAGCGTCGCCGATCACCAGCCCGGCGGCGATGCAGCACACGGCCGCCGTCGCGGTGGCGTCGAACAGCGGTCCCCCCGGCCGTCGCAGATCCACCCCGCTGCGCCGTAACAGCAGCAGGAATCCGACGTAGGCCACGCCGGCCCCCAACCCGAAGGCGGCGCCGCGGGCGGGATCGCGACCGAAGGCCCCGTGCTCGAGCACACCGGAGATCAGCAGCACGCCGAGCAGCGCCAGCGGCAGGGCCGCGAGCACGCGGGCGTGCGGGCGCTCGGCCAGTACCGCCCAGGCCACGAGCGGCACCAGCACCACCTGGACGTTGGCCAGCACGGTCGCGAGGCCGGCGCCAACGTCGGCGATCGAGTGGTGCCACAGGATCAGGTCGACGGCGAAGAACACGCCAGCGCCGATCGCCATCCGCCGGTCGCGCCACTCCCGCGGGCCGAACCGCCGGTCCTCCCACCACGCCAGCAGGCCGAGCAGCGGGAGTGCGTAGGCGCACCGGAAGATGGCCGCCGTCGAGGGCGAGGCGTGGCTGAGCCGCACGAGGATGCTCGAGAAGGCGATCGCCGCCGCCCCGAGCATCGCGCACAGCCGCGCGTTGTCCCAGATCGCGGCCAGCCGGACGCCGATGCGTGACACGAACCTCCGCATCAGCCCAGCGTACGCGGGTGCGAGGTCTCTACTCTGGATGTATGTGCGACAGCGTGGTCGTGGTGGCCGACGGACGCGTGCTGCTGGCCAAGAACTCGGACCGCGACGGCAACGAGGCGCAACTGCTGGAGTGGCATCCGGCCCGCACCCACTCCCCCGGCGCGACCGTCCGCTGCACCTGGATCGAGATCCCCGACGCGGCCGCGACGCACGCGATCCTGATCAGCCGGCCGTTCTGGATGTGGGGCGCCGAGATGGGCGCCAACGCGACCGGCGTGGCGATCGGCAACGAGGCCGTGTTCACCAACGAGCCCTACGCCAAGACCGGCCTCACCGGCATGGACCTCGTCCGTCTCGCCCTCGAGCGTGCCGTCACCGCCGCCGAGGCGGTCGCGGTCATCACCGATCTGCTCGAGCGCCACGGCCAGGGCGGCGGCTGCGGCCACGAGCGCCGCTCCTTCACCTACCACTCGAGCTTCCTGATCGCCGACCCCAGCGAGGCCTGGGTGCTCGAGACGGCCGGCCGCAAGTGGGCGGTCGAGCAGGTCCGGACGGGAACCCGGAGCATCTCCAACGGGCTCACGATCCCGGCCTTCGCCGCCGCCCACAGCGACCGAGTGCGGACGACGGTCTCGGCCTGTCGCGTGCGCCGGGAGCTCACCTCCCGCGCCGCCGCCCGCGACCCCAGCGTCGCCGGCCTGTTCGCGGCGCTCCGCTCACACGGCGACGGCCGCTGGCCCTACTACTCCCCGGTCAACGGCGGCATGGCCGCGCCGTGCATGCACGCCGCCGGCCTCGTCACCACCTCCCAGACGACCGCCTCCTGGGTCTCGGACCTCCGCCCCGACGACGCGATCCATTGGGCGACCACGACCGCGGCGCCATGCACCTCGCTGTTCAAGCCCTTCCGGGTCACGCAGCCGGTCTCACTCGGGCCGCCGCCGACGGATCGCTTCGACGAGCGCTGCCTGTGGTGGCGTCACGAGCGCCTGCATCGCGTCGCCCTGCGCGATCCGGCGCGAGCGCTGCCGCTGTTCACCGATGAGCGCGACGAGACTGAGCGCGGCTGGGTGCGTGAGGTCCCCGAAACGGAGTCCGCCACGACCCGGGGGGACGAGCTGCTCGCGCGTTGGACGGCGGCGGTGTCGGCCGCCGCGCGGGCCGACGTCCGGCCGGCGTGGGTGCGTCACCACTGGCGGGTCCGCGACCGGCGCGCCGACATCTGGCCGGCGGACGTGGAGGCGGCATAGGCGGTGCGGGTTGCCGGGTGCGTGGTCGCTGGCGGCGGTGGTGGCGGGCTGGGAGGTCAAACGCCGGCGTTGCGGATGGGGGTCTGGGGAGAGCCGGGGGCGGGGCTGCGGGGGCGGGGCCGGCCGGGCCGGCGGGGCTCTTGGCAACGGTCAATGCACCGTATTTGGAGATGCTTAAGGTGACAAACTTCGCCTCGCTGCGAGATCTTGTCGAGATAAGCGCGGCATACATGCTTAGGCGGCCGAGGTCGCGCGGGGAAGGCTGACTTTGTCGACATAAGCATGCTCACGGCGCCCCTCGTGCACCGGGCGGCGCCGGCACCCCGCACCCGGTCCCCCCACGGGGCGGCGCTCACTCCGAGAACAGCCACGCCGTAGCGCCTCGCCCATCGCTGAGCGGCCACCACGCCCGGACGACAGCCAACCCGGCGTCAGCCGGCGCCGGCTCTTGGCCTGCACCGCGGCCACGGCGCTCAGCGCCGCCGGGCGCACGGTGCTCGTGCTCGAGGCGCGCCACCGGGTCGGGGGACGCCCGGCCGGCCGGCTACCGTCCGAGCGTGCGCAGGAGCTCGCGCGCGCGCTCGGGCAGCCCGCCCACCAGGGCCCGGACCTCGGTCAGGCCGGCCCGCACATCCTCGTCGCCGACCTCGATCGGCAGCATCGAGTCCTGCAGCGTGGCCAGCGCGCCGTCGGCCTCGGCCACCGCGGTGAGCGCACTCTCGATCGCGTCCTGGGCGTGTCCGGCGCGCACGCCCGGCGCGTGCGAGGTCTCGAACGAGCCCGCCGGCAGGCCGTAGCGCTTGGCGAACGCCGCGTGCGTGCGCTTGGCGCGACCGTAGGCAAGCTGGACCGGCCGGAACAGCTCGACCTCGAGCCGGTCACCGGCGTGCTCGTCGAGTGCCTCGTAGGCCTCGCCGAGCGAGGCGAGGGCGAACCCCAGCCGATCGGTGGCTCCACCGAGCGTGTCCAACAACTGCTGTCTGCCGTCGGCGGCCGTGTAGCTCATGACCCCCAGGTTAGTGCGCGCCACCGACGCGCCTACCCAGCCGCCGCCGCTTGCCCCACCCGGCTGCGACGATCTGGGCGTGATCGCGATCCTGGGAGGGCTGGGTGCCGCCGTGGCCTGGGCGACATCGAGCCTGTGCTCGTCGCGGTCGAGTCGCCTGATCGAGCCGATCGCGGTCGTGGCCTGGGTGATGCTGGTCGGCCTCGTGATCGTGGCGCCGGTGGCCGCGGTGCACGGCATCCCGAGCGGGCTCGATGCCTCCTCGGGCGCGTGGCTGCTCATCTCGGGAGGCGGCAACGTGATCGGGCTCGTGCTGGCCTACGCCGCCTTCCGGATCGCCGACATCGCGCTGATGGCGCCGCTCGTGTCCACCGAGGGCGCGGTCGCGGCGCTGATCGCCGTCGCCGCGGGCGAGACGCTCGGACCGGCGACCGCAGCCACCCTGTGCGTAATCGCGGCCGGGATCTTCCTGGCCGCGCTGTCGAACTCGGCCACGACGGAGCACGAGATCAGGCAGGCGTCGCGGTCGCTGGCGTTCGCGGGAGGCGCCGCGCTCGTGTTCGGGGTCAGCCTGTACGCCACGGCGCGAGCGGGCTCCCGGCTCCCGGTGGCCTGGGTCGTGCTCTCGGCACGACTGATCGGCGTGCTCGCGCTCGCCCTACCGCTGGCGATCCTGGGGCGCATGCGGCTGCCCCGCCGGGCGCTCGCGCTGGTGATCGTGTCCGGGGTGTGTGAGGTTCTCGGCTTCTACTCCTTCACGCTCGGGTCACGACACGGGATCGCCGTGGCGGCGGTGCTGTCATCGCAGTTCGCCACGCTGGCCGCGGTCGGCGGCTACTTCCTGTTCGGCGAGCGACTGGGCCGGGTGCAGACGGGCGGCGTGGTGATCGTGGTCGTCGGCGTCGCCGTGCTCAGCCTGCTCCAGGCCTGAATCGAGGCACGCCGGCAGCGTCCGCTCGTGCGGCGCATCACGGAGCGGACAAATCCGTTCACGAATTGAGGGCTGGTCGGGTATGGTGGCGTCGGTTCTCGGCTACGAGGAGAGACATGAGCCCGGCCACTGCTGTCCGTCTTCACGCGAACGGGGTCGAGCACTCGATCGACGTGGAGCCGCGTCTGCTGCTCGTGCACGCGCTGCGCGACCACCTCGGCCTGACCGGTACGCACGTCGGGCGCGACACGTCGAACCGTGGCGCTTGCACGGTTCACCTCGATCGGCGCGCCGAGTTCACAACGGCGGGGGCGGCGATCGCCCGCGAGCTGATCGCCGAGCTCGCCCGCCGCGGCCCGATGCGCCTCTCGCGCCACACCCGGCCGTCGCGCCGGCGCCGGCACACTCCCGACCTGCGGCGCGTGATCCGCGCCTCGCTCCGCGCGGGCGGCGAGCCCGTGTACCGGCACTGGCGCGCTCCCACGCCGCCCGCCCGCTCGTTCGCGTCTGAGACGTGTCCGGCTAGATGACCCCGTACGCGCGCATGCTGCTCCAGCACCTGCACGCCTGCGTCGCGGCGCGACGACAGGTGGAGGCGTTCGCGTTCGGCACGAGCCTGACCCGGATCACCAACGAGCTCGGCGACCGCTAGCACGACCGAGCGCCCGAGCGTGCCGCCGAGACGGTCTCCGACTGGTTCGGCGGCACGCGCATCGGGGCCGCGATCGGCGAGCTCAACCGGGTCCACGGGCGCCGGCTCGGTCGGGGCGCGGTCGTGGTGATCCGGTCCGACGGATGGGACGCATGTCCTCGAGGACCGCGGCCAGCGTGAGCGACGTCGCGGTCGCGGGGCTGATCCTGGCCGCCGGGTCGGGCTCGCGGTTCGGCGCGACGCCCAAGCTTCTGGCCGAGCTCGATGGCGCGCCGCTGCTCGAGCACGCGATCAGGGCCCAGCGTGCGGTGCCGGCGATCGAGCGCACGGTGGTGGTGCTCGGCGCGTTCGCGGACCAGCTGCTGGCCGGCGTCGACTTCGCCGACTGTGAGCCGGTGGTCTGCGCCGACTGGGAGGAGGGGCAGGCGGCCTCTTTGCGCTCCGGTGTGGCCGCGCTCGCCGGCGCCCACAAGGTGATCGTGACGCTGGGCGACGAGCCGCTGATCACGCCGCAGGTCATCGCCCGGTTCCTGGACCAGCCGCCCGGCACCCGCGCCACCTACGGCGGGCGACCCGGCCACCCCGTCGTGCTCGGGCCCGAGCTGATGCGTCAGGTCGCGGGGCTGTCGGGTGACCAGGGCGCCCGCGAGCTGTTACGCGGCGGGCGCCGGATCGAGTGCGGCGACCTGGCCGCGGGGGCCGATGTCGACACACCGGCCGATCTGCAGTCGATTCGGGCCCGGCTAACCTGAACTCGACGACTGTGATGACGATTCTGAGGAGCCGGTTGTGGAAGTGGAGATCTGGTCCGACATCGTGTGCCCCTGGTGCTACATCGGCAAGCGACGCTTCGAGTCTGCCCTCGCGGGCTTCGAGCACTCCGGCGATGTGCACGTGACGTGGCGAAGCTTCGAGCTTGACCCATCGGCGCCGCGGATGCGCGAGGTCGACGGCGCCACCCATCTCGCGCAGAAGTACGGCACCACCCGCGAGCAGGCGCTCGCGATGCAGGCCCAGATGACCGCCACCGCGGCCACCGAAGGGCTCGACTTCCGCCTCGACATCGCGCGCGCCGGCAACACCTTCGACGCCCACCGGATCCTCAAGCTCGCCGCCGCGCACGGAGCGCAGGACCGGGTCGAGGAACGGCTGATGAGCGCCTACCTGACCGACGGCGAGCCGATCGGCGATCCCGACGCGCTCCAGCGGCTCGCGGTCGACGCGGGACTGCCGGCGGACGAGGTCGTCGAGCTGCTCGCGTCCGATCGCTACGGCGAGGATGTGCGCTCCGACGAGTCCACCGCGGCGGCCCTCGGCATCACGGCCGTGCCGTTCTTCGTTGTCGATCGAGCGCTCGGGACCGCGGGCGCGCAGCCGCCCGAGACGCTGCTCGCGCTGCTGCAGCGCGGCTGGGAGGCCCGCTCCCCGCTGTCGGTGGTGAGCGGCGGACCCAGTTGCGGCCCGGACGGCTGCTGAGCCCCGCGACCGGCGGCGCGCGGCGGACGGTGGGAGGCCAGGAGTACGATCACGCGATGCCCGACCGTCTCTACTTCACCGACTCCGACGAGGCCAACGCGCTGATCGCTACCGATCCGATGGCGCTGCTGATCGGTTTCGCGCTCGACCAGCAGGTCAGCGTGCAGAAGGCCTTCTCGGGTCCGCTCGCGCTGCAGGAGCGTGTGGGGACGCTCGACGCGCGCACGCTCGCGGCGGCCGACCTCGAGCCCGCGTTCCGCGAGAGGCCGGCGATCCACCGCTTCCCCGGCTCGATGGCGAAACGGGTGCACGAGCTGGCCGCGTACGTGCGCGATCACTACGACGGCGACGCTGCGCGCGTGTGGACCGACGCCGCCGACGCCGACGCACTGCGCGCCAACCTCGCAGCGCTGCCGGGCTTCGGCGAGATGAAGATCAAGGCCCTTGGCGCAGTCCTGGCCAAGCGCTTCGGCGTCGAGGCGGCCGAGGATCTCGTGCCGTGGCACCCGACGCTCGGCGACGTCGACTCCGCCCAGGCGCTGGCCGACTACCAGGCCGCCAAGCGGGTCCACAAATTGTCGTGGAACGGTAGGGCGGCGCGTCGCACCGCAGGGAAACCCTCAGCGTAGTTGGCATTCAGGCTGAGGTCGCTGGACTGGGCTCGCACCACCGGAAGCAGCTGATAGCCGCTCTCGACGGCCAGTAGCGGCGGAGCATCGTCCTGCTTTGGGTTCTCGCTCCACACCTCGCCCTGGCCCCGCAGAACACCACTCCCGAACGGCTTGGCAGCAGAGCAAAGCTCAAATCCGACGAACAGGCGCTTGAGGGTCGCTCGGAACGAGTCCACATCGCTCGTAGCGCCCTCTCGCACCTGACCGGCAACGACGCTGCGCAACGCCGACAACTCCTCCGCGATCACCGCGTCGGCGTCGAACTGGGCGATCTCGTTGGCGATGGCCTGACGGTGTCGTTCCTGCTGCTCGGCCTGTGCTATGGCGGCGTCCATCTCGCCCCTGAGTCGGTCTTCCAGGCCCGTCCACTTCTCGGCGCTGATCCGGCCGGCGATGTAGTCACTCTCGATCCGGGTAAGTGCGGCCTCGACGCGGGTTAGCTCGAGCTCTGCCTGATGGCGCAGAGCGTCGAACTCCGCGAGCTTTCTCGCCGCGTGTTCAACGACCGTCTGGCGGGTCGATTCGACATCGAGGGCCACACGCTCGAAGTAGCGCCAGATCGCCCCGTCGATCGCAGCTCGCTTAATCGGAGGTTGTGAGCACGCAGCGGGGCCCTGGTGCAGCCTCTGGACGCACGTGTAGACCTCATACAGGTCGCCTGGGTGGGTCTTGTTCTTGGTGACCGGGCTCATCCCCGCCCCGCAGGTACAGCGCAGCAGGGAACTTGTCAGCAGGTGCCGACCGGCTGTGCGGCGACCACGTCCCCGGCCCACGGACTCGGCAATCGCCTCTCGCAGCTGACAGGCCAGAGCCCAGGTCTCAACGTCAATGATCGGCTCGTGCTCACCCGGGAAGCTCTCGCCGTCGATGACAACCCGTCCCACATAGAGTGGGTTACGCAGCATCCCGGCCACCGTGGTCGCGTACCAAGCGGTGCCCGTGAGCGTCTTGACGCCGTCGGCCACGAGGTCGCGAGCGATCTGGTTCTGCGGGATCCCGCGCACATACTCCGCGAAGATCCGGCGAACGACAGCCGCCTCGGGCTCGTAGGGGACGATCGGGCCGGTGCCCCGACCGTCCTCCCGGGTTTCCCGATACACATAGCCGAACGGTCTGCGGCCTCCTATGTACCGTCCGCGCTGCACCACTCGACGCCTCATCCCGTCCTTGACCGCCAGTGATTTCCGCTTGGAGTCTTGGTGGTTCCTCATCCCGCCGATCGCTCCGAGCAGCAGGGCTAGGTCACCACCGGCAAGGATCTCGGGGTCCTGCACGCTCAGGAGCTCGACGTCGTGCTTGATTGCCCACAACACGATCTCGATCAAATGGCGGGCTTCGCGGGCGTCGCCTCTCGCAAGCCGATCGCTGTGTTGGCAGATCAGCGTGCAGGAACCGTGTTCAGCCACCTGGTGACTCGCATTCAGCTAGAGCGGATGCGAGTCCGGGACCCCGGTCCCCGCTGTAGGCGGATGCTGCCTCGTCCTGGAACTCAGCCACGATCTCGAGCCCGTTCTTCCTTGCCAGCTCACGGCAGTCTTTTAGTTGGCCCGGGATCGAGCCCTTGACGTCGGTCGTGCTCTTGGCCGCGAAGGCCACGGCTGGGATGGTGGTCTCGCTCATCGACCGGACTCCCTCGTGCGGTGCGATCTCCGGGATATGGCGGTAGGCTTTGGAACTGCTCATAGGACTGCATCTCCTTTGGGTCACGCTCCCGGCCGACTGATTCTCGGCGCGGGGGCTTCTTACTGGGCTTCTAGCTTCCTGAACGAGACTTGGCCTGCGAGCAGGACGGTGATCCAGGTGTTCAAGCTGGTCCCTTGCTCAGCGGCCTGATCTCGGACTTCCTCGTAGAGGCTTGATGGAAGACGCAGGATGAATTGCCTGCTCTTTTCCTTCGCTGGATTTCTATAGGAGCGTGCCTCAAACAGCCCTTATTACGGCGCGTGGCAATTACTACGCCATGTGGCAGTGCATTTGGGTGTGTCAGCGTGATAGTATTGACTGTGTGAAGAGTGACGCTAGGCGGGTGTCAGGCACGACTCGGGAAGCGCTGCGTGAGCGGGGTGTGAAAATGGTGTTGGCCGGACGCACTCACGCGGTTGTGGCGCAGTCCTTGGGGGTGCATCTGCGGACGGTGTCGCTGTGGATGGCTCGCCACCAGCTCAGGGGGTTTGAGGGACTGAGGGAGGGGCGGCGTGGTCGGCGCTCGCGCGAGCAGATGGCGCTCACCGACGCCCAGCAGGCAGAGCTGATCCGACTGATGAAGGGCACGAACCCCGATCAGCTGCAGATTCCCGGCGTGTTGTGGTCAAGGCAGGCCGTCAAGGCGCTGATCGAGCGGCGGTTCGGGCTCGGGCTCAGTCGCCAGACGGTCGGTGTCTACCTGCGGCGCTGGGGGTTCTCGGGCAAGAAGCCGCAGCGGCGGTGGCTCGAGCAGGACCCCGAGCGGGTGCGGGTGTGGCTCCAGGACGAGTTCCTGGCGATCCAGGCGCGCGCGCGGCGCGAAGGGGCGCGGATGCTGTTCGGCGATGAGATGGGCGTGCGCGCCGGGCAGACCGCCGGCAAGAGCTACGCGCCGATCGGCGAGCGCGCGATCGTGCCGCTGACCGGCAAGCGCTTCTCGGCCAACGTGATCAGCGCGATCGGTGCCGACGGCACGCTGGTGTTCGAGATCTTCGAGGGCAGCTGCGATGAGATCCGCTTCCTGGACTTCCTCGACAAGCTGCTCGAGCATTTCCCCGAGCGCAAGATCTTCTTGATCGTTGACAACGCCTCCTTCCACAAGTCTCCCGCGGTCGAGTACTGGCTGCTGGACCATCCGCGGATGGAGCTGTTCTACCTTCCACCGTACGCCCCGGAGCTCAATCCCGATGAGCTGCTCAACCAGGACGTTCACACCCACGTCGCGCGACGCCGCCCATCCAACCTCGCCAAGCTCGTCACTCTCACCGTCGAGTATCTCGCAACCCGCACAAGTGAGATTGTCAGCAAGTACTTCGACGGCGAGTACGTCGCCTACGCCAAGTAACCACGCACTAATTGCCACGCAGCGTAATATCGGCCCTTTTCGGCTAGTGACAACGTTCTCGACTTTCGCAGTTTTCGGTGGGTGGACGGGTGCGGGGCGGCGCCTCGGTCGTGGCTGTCGGGCTGATGGTTTGAGCGCCTGACCGGACGCTGGTAGGGAGGAGCACCGGCGGCTTCCCCGAAGCGGTGGTTGTTCACGCCATTTCCGCGGTCGGGCGGGAGGCCCGTTCGCGGCTGCCCATGGGGGTTGCCGCCGATGCTCTGCGTCCCATCTTCGCTGGAGGAGCTTCTGCTCCTGTTCGCGCCATGTTTCTCTCGCCCGACGTTTGAGACCTTCAGAGCGATGGTCGTGGGGCAGGTCTCGCAGACGTCGCTGCGCACCGTCTGCGGGATGCTGGTCGGCTCGAGGCTCTCCGGGGTCTGGCATCACTCCCGCGCGCACCGGTTCTTCAGCTCGGCGGAGTGGTCGGTCGATGAGCTCGGGCTGATGGTTGCGGAGCTGATCGTCTCCCGTTTGGTGGGAGCGCAGGAGTCGCTGGTTGTGCCGGTCGATGACACGTTGGTGAAGCGGCGGGGGCGCAAGGTGTTCGGCTGCTTCTGGCATCACGACGCGACCGCCAACAGCAACAAGGGATCGCTCGCGTGGGGCAACAACTGGGTCACTGCCGGGATCAACGTCAAGCTGCCGTTCCTTGAGCGGACCGTCTGCCTGCTGGTGCTCTCGCGCCTCTGGCGCCCGCGGCGCAAGGAGATCCCCAAGCACAAGCCAGACCCCGAGCGGCCCTCAAAACCCTGGTTGGCCAGGGAGATCCTGTGCCTGCTCGCCAAGCGGTTCCCGGCACGCAAGATCCACGGCGTCGGCGATGCCGCCTACGCGAACGGCGCGTTTGCGGGCCTGCCGGAGAACGTCACGATGACCTCCCGCCTGCGCTCAGACGCCGCGCTGCACCGGCTGGCGGCGCCCCGCCCGCCCACAGGGCAGCGCAAGCGCGGCCGGCCGCCCAAGAAAGGAGCGCAGCTGCCAAAGCTGGCGCAGATCGCCGCTGATCCCGCCACCGATTGGGTCAACACGACCGTCCGCCGCTACGGCAAGACCGAGCAGGTGATGGCCCACCCGTTCCAATGCCTGTGGTACGAGGCGTTCGGATCCCAGCCCCTCCAGGTAGTGCTGATCCAGGACACCACCAAGCCCTCCGGCTACGAACTGGCGCTCGTCTCCACCGACCTCGACGCGAGCGCCGCGCAACTGATCGAACGCTACGCCGAGCGCTGGCCGACCGAGGTCGCCTACGAAGAAGGCAAGGAGCTGGCCGGCGTCGGACAGGCTCGCAACCGCGCCGAGAAGGCCGTCCAACGGACCGTCCCGTTCCAGTTCCTCGCGATGTCACTGACGATCATCTGGTACGCGCTCTCAGGCCACCACCCCGACGACGTCAAAGAACGCCGCGAACGCCACCCCTGGTATCTCACCAAGACCACCCCCTCATTCACCGACATGCTCGCCAAGCTCCGCCGCGTGATCATCGCCAACCAATTTCACCCAGGACGGGGGTGCGCGCCCACACCCCGAGAAATCACCAGCGTCCAGCAAGCGTGGGCGTCCGCCGGACTATGAACTGCAAAAGTCGAGAACGTTGTCACAAGCCAGTTGGTCGCAAAGGTACCCAAAAGTACAACGTGTTCGACATTTGGGTAGGTTCGCCGTATAGCTATACGCGATTCGGTTTCGCCTAAAAGATCGAGCATTGGCTATGTGTGGTCTGCGGTCCCCCGGAACGGATGCCAGGCTCGGTCGCGAAGCCCCGACCGGGCTTCCTCACAGAAATCGGTCGGGGCGTTCGCCATCTCTACGCCGCGGTTGTCAGTTCGGGGTGTGCGGGATCTGATGGCGCTGGCTCAGATTCCAGGACATCAATAACGTCTTCCCGCTCCCCGGGAGCGACCTTCTGGCCTTTCTCGTAGAACCGCGTCCGCCAGGCTTCAGCCCGGTGGATTAGCGCTGAAAACTCCGAATCAATTTCCTTGAAATCCT
Source organism: uncultured Solirubrobacteraceae bacterium (assembly GCA_963816005.1). Taxonomy (GTDB): domain Bacteria; phylum Actinomycetota; class Thermoleophilia; order Solirubrobacterales; family Solirubrobacteraceae; genus Palsa-465. Next base: position 190,114 of record CAWFKF010000115.1, read on the forward strand.
CTGATTTGAGCTGGTCGGCAGACCCAAACATGGATTCGATATGCGGCGTGATATAGCTGTCGTTGTCGAGCAGCCCGCCAAGCTTGACAGCAACTTTCAAAGCGGACTCATGGACATTGATGGCCGGCTTGGCCACCTTGGGCTTCGAAGCATCACGCATCTTCCTGAGGTCAGCCCTCTTCAGCGTCCCTGCCCGGACGCCATCGGCTAGCTCACGCGCCGCCTCGACGAGCTTCTTCTGCCGGTCCGTCTTCTTCTTCCCCGTCCCATTGGTCGCCTTGGCGGTTCGCTTGGCGGTTCGGGCGATCTCATCGGCCATGTCAGGTGTGATGCCTGTGCCTGAGAAGATCGTGGTCGCCTCGTCCCCAAGCTCCTCGAAAACAGAGAGACACCGACCGACCCGTTCTTCTGACCAGTTCGCCCCAAGGTAGTCGGCGATGGTTTGGGCGGTGTAGGGGATATCTTCCGCGCCGGCGCGGGACATCTTCCTGATGCGACTCTTGGGCGCCTTGTCCGGCACTTCCGGCAGCGTGATTTGCCCCTCCTCAGCAGCCGTCAGCACAGCCTTGACAGTCGCGGTCTCAATGCTGGCATCGTGTGCCCACTCGGCAAGATTCTCATCCGCCATCATCCGCAGCATCTTGTCGTCGTCCAACGGCTGGACGGTCAGATCAACTTCATGATCTGGCGCATAGAGCTGATGGAGCGCTTCCAGCCTGTGATGGCCGAACGCGAGCTCAACTCCCCCACCGTCACGCTCCCTGGCGACTACGGTCTGCCACCAGCCCGTGGAGTCGATCGAGTTCTTTAGGGCCTCAACCCTGGTCGGGTCCAGCGGGTATTCGTCGATCCGCCGGAACGGGTTCGGGTTGATGTCGCGTAGCTTGACTCTCATCTAGGTCTTCCTTCCTGCTGTTGTATGTCGTTTCGGTCCTTCCTTTCTGCGCTCTCGCGCGTTTGGGATCGAGCTTGAACCCAATCGAGCCCGCGAGTATCGCGAGCACGAGGCTGTTCAGGCTTACGTCCTGATCCTCGGCGTTCCCCTTCAGCTCAGCGTGCAAGTCTCTGGGGAGTCGGAGGTGGATGCTATGTCGCTCCACGCGGGGAATGATAGCACGGGGTTGGTAGCACATAGACCCGATATACGCCCCACATCCCTACGAGCCAGCCGTCTTTGTCTGGATTGCCGTCCGGATCGATCGGCCCAAAGATCTCTCGCGGCGTTGGATCAGCCGGCGGCCTCAAATGGGGGGATGGGCCGGGGTGGTCCCGAGCCGGGGACCAGGCTGAAGCTCGACTGCCGCATCTCTCCGTCGAGTCGCTCGGGCACAATTGAACCGTGGAGATGCCAGCCCTCACTGAGGCACAGCAGGCGCTGCTCGAGGCGGTCTACGACGGGATGCGCAAGGCGGGGACGCAGTGGCCCTCCACGACCTGGGTTGACGCGCGCGTTGATCATGCTCATGACCTCGATCTTGACCATGTCCTCGCAGAAATGCCGGCTGGATTCGTGAGCCGAGATCAGGGCTTCGGCCCGCAGTCGACAGTCAGGCTCTCTGTCGCGGGTGTCTCGTGCGTTTCCGCTGGACAACAAGATTGCGTCTACTTCGCCCGTCTTGTCGGCTGGCTCGCGCACCGCGAGCGGGAACATGATCCGGGGTCACCGACGTCACCCGAGCCCCTCCACATCGACCTACCAGAGGCAGTGGCTGGCGCGTGGGACGGGGACTTGCCACCGGATGATGGTCTCAATCGCATCTTGATCATGGCGCAGACCGACGGCGTATTCAGCGTTCTTCGTCACGCGGTCGGCGAAGACGACGAGCAGGAAGAGCGTCTCGCCATCAACGTTGACCGCGGGATCCGGATCTATCGCGGAATAAGCGGTATATCGGATTACATTCGACGGCGACCGCAACCGGCCGAGCCCGCGCGTAATTGGGTACCGATCGGCGTCAACACGCCGGTAGACCCGACCTACTTCGGCAATCTACTTCAGCCGACGTACATCGCCACCACGACCCTCTCTGAGCCCGAAGTTGGCGGCCTCTACGTGTTCGTCCTTATGCCCTTCACGCGCGGGTGGTCGTCGAATGTCTGGGACTTCGTCAACCTTGCCTGCGAACGCCTTCGGGAGCAGTACGAGGATCTGGCTTGGGAGCGGGCTGACGAGATGACTGATGCCGGACGGATCACTGACCAGATCATCAGCGCTATTGAACGTGCGGACCTCGTGATCGCAGATGTCACTGAAAGCAATCCAAACGTGATGTTCGAACTTGGCTACGCAGCGGCGCTCGGTCGCCCGATCATCCTTCTCAACCAGGCCGTGGAAGCATCGCCCTTTGACATCAAGGACTGGCGCCAGATCGTGTATTCCGTGGACAAGCTCGGGGAGGCGCGCGGCGAGCTAGTGCGCCATCTTGACGCAAACCTCCACCGCGTTCGCGAGCGGCGCAGCTGACACAGGCGTGGCAACCATCCGCGAACTTGACCGGTGCATCGAGCGGGGGCACAGGTCTGCCGGTGACCCCAAGATCTCTCGCGGCGTTGATCGGGATCCAGCGGTACAGAGAAGCTGGACACTCTCCGTTCTCCGGTGCTGCTTTCGGCCCGTTAGCCTTCCGGGAGATCGGTTAGACCTAAACCAAGCGCGTCTCCCGGCATCGATGTGGTCAGAGTGAGAGCCCGATTGTGGTCCTGAGCAGGATCTTCGTACCGGGAACGGGCTTTGCAAGTCGCGCACGAGTCGACCGAGCTGCAGAGGTGGATGTCTTGACGCGCAGGTCGCCCTCCGGGGCGACGTTCATTGCCAGCCAGCGGAGCTGGGCCGGTGCAGTCAAGGATGGCCCGAAGGGCCGAGCGCAGCGAGCCGCGCAGCGGCGTCCTTGACAGCTCGGAACAGCCCAGCTACCAGGGAGATCGCGTCCGACCAGCTCCCCCATGGAGCGCGGCCCGTTCGCACGAGCGCCATCCACGATCCGGGCGTCTTGCCTCAAGCGTCGTGAGCGTCTGCCGTGCCTCCAAAGCCACCCGGTCCCATGGCCAGAAAGCCGAAACCTGACCACATCGATGCCGAGAGAGCCAACCAAGCGTAGGTTAGGTCGGAGGACTCGGGGGCGGGCCCTGCAAGGCCGTTTGTTCCGGGGTTTTGTGGGCCGACTGCGAGCCGATGCCTGA